>CAVZTX010000015.1:0-56940 GCA_963778375.1 uncultured Chloroflexia bacterium
CAGGGCTCTTGCTTCCCAGTCAAGACATTGAGAACCACTTGCGCTTTAAACTCGGTCTGTAAATCGTCGTCGTTGTGTCATCTTGTACCCCTTTCTTGGTGATTGTATACCCTCTGGCTTTCACTTCGCCAGGTTATCCTATTTAAAAGGGGCACTTCACCCTTTGGCCTCAGTATATAAGCCAGAGCCACCTTTTTCATCTGTTCAGCCTCTTGTCGTAGTGCTGTTAGTTCGTCCTGAGCGAGATGCCTTCCCGTTGCCGAATTTCTAAAAGTATTGCTTGAGAGTGGGCATAGTGCGATCCAACAACTGATGTACTGAGCGCAAATATTTGTTAGCAAGGAATCTCGTCAGCCTGCGCTGGCATCCGGGTGGGAAGTGTCTTTTCAGTTAAAGACAGGCTACTGACTTTGCGTATCTGACCCATTAGCCGCACACGAATAGAATTCACTGAGGGCATTCTTGCGGAACTCCCGTTCTCTCCATCACGGCGGGCATATTTCTATTTACGTACTACTGCATCTTTCGCTTCAGCAATATTCCCACCGGCCAGATATATATGTAGCCGAACTCTATATGCATGGACAAGAGCTGCATGGCTTTGGATTGACAAGGCAATAGTAAGACACCAGTTTGCTGCATTCAGAGCTTGGTCTAGTTCTCCATATAAGAGATAGATATAGGCTAGTGTCTTATATGCCCATTGACGTCCAAAGATATTAGCCGAGTGGGAAGTTAGAACTTCGTCCACCAGTAACTTCGCTTTAGCGAATTTTGGCTAGATCAAGACGAAGTACATCCGCCAGCGCAACTCGATACATTGGCCAACTGTAGCCAGGAAGTATCAGGATAACTGCGAACAAGAGCTAAAGCAAAGTTCCCATCTCCCGACAGGCATTTGAAAAATCTCCTTTCCCTCTTGAACAAAAGGCCACGTTGTATATGTAGTCCAGTCCGCCCATTCATATCGACCAGTACTATCAAGAGTAATCCAGGCCGTCGTCAACAACTCGATGTAATTGTGCGGTAGTCATTTCTGGTAGAGAACGACCACATTCTACAAAATCCATAAAAGCTGATAAAGCATCTGACTCAAAATTTTCTGTATTAATTGATGGATTATTCATAGAACTTGCAATTACTCCAATTATCCAACCAATAGTGTGCAATAGCCTGAATAAATTTACCCTGCAGGCGTAGAGATGCAGCTAGTCGCCTACTACTTTTACGAGCAAGGACAAATCATTAAGACGTTCAGCAATCACATAAGCCTGCGAAAGTAGCCGCTCCGATGTAGCAAATAGTGCATCATCGCTAAAATCCATAGCAAGCTGATACAAGCTTGCTACCTCACGGTGAGCCTCATTATCATCGAAGTCATATACATCCATTAGCTTACAATTCTTTAAAAAGTAGATCTGCTTCTGCTTTTACTGCTACTACCAAACTGCGTGGCAATTCGGGAATTTTCCGGTGAATCTCTTCGACATCCGTCTGCACAACATTCTCTACGGTTAGATATATTTCTGAGAATTTCTTGGCTGATCTTCATCTATGTGCATTCGTTCATGTATTAGCAGAGGCGAGAGATAATGTGCAGATTTTGAGCGATTGAGTGTTTGAATACGCTCAACTTTCGCCAACTCAGACTTTAATGCTTCAGCAATCTCTTTTATGGCATACCGATTTTCTCAGCACTGGGAAGTGGATATGTTATGCGAATAACTCCAGCAAGGTCTGAAATTTTATGGCTGGTAGCATCGATACGTTCTAGTACTACAACTGGTTGCTTTTCTTTCCCCCCTCTCCTGCCCCATCTCATGTAGCCCAATTCCATTAATACATTCGAGTTCAGGTCAGAAATATCGGCAATATATGCTTGCGCTCGCTGCATCCATACTCCTACATTCCTCTCTATCGTTTCCTCAAAGTATTGTTCATCTGCACGCACAACCTGCCAGTAATATGGTTTCAATTCTAATACGCGGCGTATCGCGGGCAGCAGCACTGTTTCATAAGGGAAAGTTTGATTGTCTCTGAAAGGAAGCGCGACCATACAGATAATATGATCCCTATAGTTTAGAAGCTCTCCCTTCGCAGCTTCGCTCTGTTCTTTTTCTTTCTCTTGCAGTTTCAACTCGATAATGCTAAGCCTGGTACGCAATGCATTCAATTGTTCAGCTTGGTCAATTATCAAAGTGATAGTTTGGTTCAGAGCTGTATATAGCTTGAGCATTGTCAGGGGTTATCAGTTGTTGGGTCAGCAAAATGGCATTATTATAAAGAGCGCGAAGAGCACTCTCATAAATTGCACTATCGCTAGTATGTATTGTTGCCATTGTAGATAGTTGTTGCACCGTAGGATTGTCTGCGTTGAGATAGAGTGATACTGGAACAGTAAAATGATGCTCCTCAAGAATACGACCTACTAGGTCACGTACAGATGAAGGCAACACTACGTTTCCTTTGACCTCCTTGAGTTGCCTACGCAATTTTGCATCTGCTGATAATACCGCAACTGCAGGCAGCGTGATTGGTTTAAAGCGCACAGCCTGGACCTGGCTCGCAGAGTCGGGAGAGAACGACGAAAATCTTGCACTAAAATGCTAAATCTATCCTTCTCTTCTAAAGATAATCGTTCGAAAAGAAATTCCGAGCCTGCACCACTAATCTGATGCAGTTGGACCTCTGTATGACGCTTTGCATATTTCTCTAAAAATCGCTCTTCAAAAATGTTACTGGCATTGATGACGAGCAATGCTTAGCGTCACAAAGCATATAGTATTGAGCTGCACTTCCGCTTTCACTAAAGTAGAAAATATCTCTCTGTATGTCATTTGTAAGATGAGGTGACTCTTCACCGTAGCGTTGCAAATTCATCTTTCCACGATTGGTTTCAAATGGCACCAGATCAGCAATCGCATCAAAGAAGCTATCATAGGTAATTGCCATACCCTTAATATGATACGAATGCCATTCCATGATATCTTCAAAACGTTTCGGACTATTTTTTGCCATTTGTATAAGATGCTCTATTACTACCATTCCCAAAGCCTCCCTGATCTCTCGTGCTATTGTATTGAGTTGTATTGCATCACGGGAGGCCGTCAAGTTTAAAGCAGGCGAGTCAATCAATCCACGCACAAACTTTGCCCAGGGCGGCAGCATGTCGCGGTTATTGTTAGTAACAAACATGCGAGATTGATAGATATCGAGCATTCCAGTAGTATTAACATCCGGAACATGGCGGTCTGAAATGAAAAGGACACCATTGACCTGATAGGGAACCTTCAACTCAACAGGAATTATCTCTAATATATAGTCCGTAAAACGCTTATCAGCGAAGGAAAAATATTCATGCAGTCGTTCATATTCATTTGCAAAGGTGAGATGCCAGGGAGCATTGACTACATTGGTCGGGGCTATTTCGTCATTCAAAAAAATCTGGTAGGGGATGAAGTCAGCATATTTTTTAATTGCTTTACGAAGTTCTATAGGATTAAGCATGTCATAATAATTCTCCGTAATATACAATGTAACAGTTGTTCCGATTTCTTGACGTGTGCTATGCTGTAAAGTATAATGGCTTTGTCCCTCACTAACCCAACACCATGCTTGACTCTCAGGGTTGCAGCTCAATGTTTCAACTTCAACACGATAAGCTACAACAAAAGCTGAAAGCAGACCAATACCAAATTGGCCGATAGATTTACATCCGCATGACGACCCTTCTGCTCCAACTCCCGGCGGAACTCTTCTGTCCGCTTCGTCCAATGGTAGCGAGATAATTATGTATTTCTTGCTCGGTTAAACCTGCACCGTTATCTATGACAGAAATTGTTCGCGCTTGCTCACTTATACGAATACGAATAAGGCCCGGAGGGCCATATTGTTCCAACACACTGCGACGATTGATCGAGTCATGAGCATTCTGGATGAGCTCCCGCACAAATACATCGACTTCTGCATACAGATTTTTTGCAAGCAGTCGAATGAGCCCTGGAAGATCAATCTTTATTTCGTGCTCTACTGGTTCCATCGGGTTTGCCATCTATTAACTCCTTATTCTACTGTTAATATTAAACAAAGGCGGGAATTCAGGTTACTACTGCACCTTGTTGTAGGCTTTATTACTACTTAGACTACTACTACAGTGCCATTTAGCAAATGAGATGGCTTCTAGAGGGCATTTGTCCATTCGCTAATGTAAATCGCCAATCAGCCTCCTAAGCCGTTTTACTCCTCCAACTCCATTTTAAGCGGCACTCTAGTACTAGTTTACGATAGATTGCCCTGGTGGAAAGCAGCTCCATCGAAATTTCGATAATATGATCTTAGTAACTCATGGTTCGCTCATTTTTCAGGCGGTTTTTAAGAATTGTCCCGTAAGTTACATCTGTTGAAACCGAAAGATCGAACAGATGTGCTTCAATTGCCCAGAGATTCGAATGAACTGCCCCCAAAAGAGGGATATTTCGAGTCGTCGAAGAGCAATCAGGTTGCCTTTTGGTGAAAAATGCTTGGCCTTGGTCTAAGCCATGGTGACCAAGTGGGCAAAAACAGTGTTTTGTCATCGTTTTTTGGCCCCAAATGGGCAAAGCAATTTATTTTTTGCCCGAAAAAATGAGCGAACCGTGAGTAGTAATGTCTAACAAACCGATCTAAGAGATAGTCTACTCTGCTTTACCTTGTAAGATATACCTGTTGGACTTCTGAAGAGTAAATGGCTGCAAGAAGCTTCATACCACATCGCGCGTACAATACAGGCAAAGCCAATGTCATCAGCTCAACATACAAGTTCATAGCAGATAAAATATTGCTCACGTGTAATAGGTCATTCCTCCTGCTTAAGACATCGTACGAAGGAAGTGAGAAGTGGCTTCTTGCGTATGCTTCATGTCATTACGTTGCTCATAATCGGCTATCGTCAAGACATGAGCTTGAAGTGGTACAGACTTACTTACGTACTGAAACGATATAACTCGTAAAGCTTCTAATGCAAGACCTATACAAATCCTTCCATAAAAGTGAAAGTTTCTTCTTGTATTATACCATATACTTTCATTCTACAAGAGCAAAGTGGTTTGTAAAAATGTAGTGAAATTCACCCGCTTTTATGGAGACCCGAAATAGTAGGGCTAACCCATCACTTGTGCAGAAGCAACCGGGCTGAGGGAGCGAAGCCGAAGAGGGAGACGGAAACTGAGGACGGATCAGTCAGACATCAATGAGGGGCAGACGGTGAGAAGCAGAGGGCGAGGTTTTAGAACCTTTGTTCTACTATATCTAGAACAATTGTACAAATAGTCGAGCGGAACCGACGGGATTCGAACCCGCGATCTTCTGCGTGACAGGCAGACATGTTAGGCCACTACACCACGGCTCCTGGTGCACCGTGACTTTATAACTCCGGTGCAAATAGGATATTACCAGACAAGCTATAGCCCTGTCAAGCCATTAGGGATACCAATTTCTTAGTTTGCTCGTCTTTCTTAAAGAATTGCTCGGATATGAACTAATATTGTCATTTCGACCGCTTCGGTATAAGCGTTTCCTGCCAAGTTCACATATTGACATTCGAGCCGAAATAGCCTATCTTTTGCACCTGATACAGCAACACCTTTGAGCGAGATTGAACATGCTGGGCACAAGCCCGGAAAGTTAATGCAATGGGACGCGATATCCTGGTGGATGGCTACAATGTTATCAAACATCGGGGCAGATTAAGCGCACCTGCCACAGGTGTATCGGCAACCAGGAATCTTGAGGTTGCTCGCAATCAGCTCATTACCCAACTCGTCAATCGCTATCGCCATACGCCGCATCACGTCATCGTCGTCTTTGATGGCGATGGCGCGGTCGAGCAGACAAGCTATGATCGACGTATTCGCATCATTTATTCTCGCCACGGTGAAACTGCTGATAGCGTCATTGCTCGTTTAGCTGCCGAAGCACGAGCCGCGGGGCGAGCAGTAGAAATGTACAGCAATGATACGGAAGTCCGTCAAGCAGTTACTCGCCAGGGAGGGGATGTCTATAGTTCGGGCCAACTCACCGACTCTTTGAACGCCGCGCCTCGTGACGTTGCTCGTCGCTATCGCCACCGTCAAGCCATGCGCCGTAAATACGGCCTTGACCCAGGCTACGACGCTGATGATGAGTCGGATCCTCCTCGTTCACCTCATGGCAAGAAAAAAAGACCCCGCCGATGAAAGTGCAATCCGGCGGGGTTTGTCCTATCCTGTTTATCGATACCTTTAACTTACTTCTGTGCGACCGAAGGTGCCCCTATTTCAGAGTTCAAAGTTTGCGTCCCAGGCTCTTCCTCGTGGCTTTGTGAACTGGGGGATGTGGGAAATAAGGGATGTTTGCTGAAGCGTGTGCGTATAACGTAAGTGAAGGCCTCGATAATGATTTTGCGCGACATCTTGGACTTACCGACGCGTCGATCCTTGAAGATAATCGGCGTTTCAACGATCTTAAAGCCTTGCAATAGCACACGATAGACCATCTCTACCTGGAACGCATACCCCTGTGACTGAACGGTATCTAGATTGATACTTTCCAGAACCCTTCGACGATAGCAGCGAAATCCTGCCGTACAATCACGAACCGGAATATTCAACATGAAGCGAGCAAAGATATTACCACTGCCACTAATCAAGCGGCGCAGTGGTGACCAGTTGGGAGTACCACCACCTGGCATATAGCGCGAACCGATCACCAGATCCGCGTGCTCAATAGCTTTAAGAAAATCGGGAAGATACCTGGGATCATGCGAGAAATCGGCATCCATCTCAAAGGCGGCGTCGTAACCGTGCTCTACAGCATATTTGAAACCTGCGATGTAGGCAGTGCCGAGGCCAAGCTTTCCCGCTCGGTGCAGCGCGTGTACTCGTGGATCCTGGGCGTGTATCTCGTCGGCAAGTTTCCCCGTACCATCGGGCGAGTTATCGTCAACGATGAGTACATCGGTTTCAGGCACATAGGAGAAAATCTCTTGTAAGAGTGGACGGAGATTATCTACTTCGTTATAGGTTGGAATAATAATTAACGTTTTCATACCGTTTTGTCTCCATCGGGCGTGTTCTGGCGATCCCCTATTGCCGACGCCGTTTGCAAATGTCGATCTGATGCATCTGCATCTAAAGGCACTGAACCGTGAATATCATCGTGTTGCTCTACATGTCCTTCTGTATCCGTGGGGGCCTGATGTATCTCGGCCCAGGGGTTAGCACGCTCGTACAGCCGGTAAACCAGTAGAGCACTAACGCCAAGTCCTAAACCAAACCACAAGGTGCAGAGACGAATGAGCAATGTCGCTGCTCCTCCGAGTGCTGCTGACGTTTTCGTCAGTAAAAGAGTCAATCCTAACATACTACCATCGGCTGTACCCAGTCCTCCCGGTAGACCGGAAACTGAACCTACCAATGAAGACACGGCCATAATAAATGTCGCCTTGATAAATAGGTCTAGACCGAAACCCAATCCCAATCCCACGAAAATGAAGTACAGGGCACCACATTCTCCCAGCCATGAAACCAGGCCGATAAGAATAGCTAGAAGCAGTGGTCGCCACTGTAAGAGCGTATACGCGCTCTCGTAGAACGCACGAATCAAATGAGCTATTCGTGACACCCCTGGTAAGCGCTGTGCAGTGCCTATCAACGTGAGCGCTAGCGAACGGTTTTGTATAACAAAGATACCCGCAAGCACGATGACTAGCAATGCCAGCATCAATTCCCATCCAGCACGATAGAGTACCAGGCCGATTGCCGCCAAGCCAATCATTGCAATTCCGTCAGTCAGTCGTTCCGCCATGATAATTGGTGAGGTGCGACTGATTGCCTCACCTGTCGAACGTTTTAGCAGGTAGGATTTCAATAATTCACCTACCTTACCAGGAGTAATCGCCATAGAGAGGCCAGAAATGAAGATCAACAAACTTTTTTGCCAGGAAATCTTCACTTTCAAACGTTTGAGGTAGTACTGCCATTTGATAAAGCGCCAGAAGTAGTTGAAAAGTGTCAGCCCCAGGATCAGCGGAAGAAATTCCCAGCGGAAGTGCGCTAATGCCAGGAACAGCTGCGGCAAATCGGCGTAAAGAGCGATAGCCGCCATGACAATGAACGCGAATATTAGCGAAAATATTATTCCAGTACGTATTTTTCGAGTAGGCAAATGTGGGCTTCCTCCTACTGGGGTAAGACATACAGCACGATAATGATGATGGCTGTACATAACACAACGGTTCCCAGCATATGTCGGTCACGTAAGAGCAGTTCTTCAGGGCTTCCACCTTCCATCCGCATATACACGAGGTAGAGGTAGCGGAACATACCGTATAAGACCAGGGGAATAGTAATCATCAGCCGGGAATTGCCGGTTGGACCCTCAAATGTATACAGGCTATAGGCCATGATCGTAGCTGCGGTGACAATCGTAATCATCTGGTCGAGCAGGGGCACGCTGTATTCCTTCAGAATCTGGCGATGGTTACTTGCATCTCCCTGCAAAAGTACCAGCTCATGTCGTCGCTTGTTCAAGGCAAGGAACAACGACAGGAGAATTGTCACCAAATAGAGCCACGGAGAGATCGAGACCGGAATAACCACAGCTCCCGCCAGGATACGTAAGACAAAACCACTCGCAATAATAAAGACATCCAGAAGCACAACATGCTTCAGCCGCACACTGTACAGTACCATCAAGACAAGATAAGCAGCGAGAGTGATCGCGAAGAGAACGCTTCCTCCACCGAGCGATGCAAAAATATTGGCTTGATGACCCATTGGAATGTAGAAAATCAGCAGTGTTAACGCCGCACAGAGCAGTATCAGTACCCCTATCGCCACGATTGCCCAGGAGGTCGGTAATTTACCGGAAGCCAATGGGCGATTGCGTTTCACGGGATGCTGCCGATCATTTTCTAGATCGAGCAAGTCATTCAGCAAATAGATAGTGCTCGAAGCCAGGCAGAAGGCCATAAAAGCTACAACAGCCCGTTCAACCAAGGCAATCGATAGCAATCGTTGAGCAAAGACAATACCCACGAAAATGGCAAAATTCTTTGTCCATTGCCGTGGCCGCAGAGCCGCTAATAGCGCGAGAATGCGTCCCCCAGTTCCAAGAGCGGTGGATACATTTGTAGGGGCCAGATTGATCGCGCCCCCATCAAGGGTCGAAGAATCTATCTCTTGTCCGGTTTGTTTTGTTGCTGTGACAGTCTTTTCCAAAAATACCAGGTCCCTTCAACGTCAAAAAGGCATAGTCTGCCTCTCCCTATTATACGTTTAGCGATGATAGGGAGTAACAAAGGTAACCATGAGTCCGCTATGGATGATTAATAGATGCGCCGCTTCAAATCTGCCATGCGGTGTAGCGTGATGCGGTGCTTATCGGTGCTAATAAAGTTCTTCTCGCTAAAGTAGCCCATGACTTTATTGACGCTCTCACGCGAGGCACCAACCATTGATGCCAGTTCCTGCTGCGTCAGGCGCATCTCAATGCGAATACCACCATCCTCGGCCTTAGTGCCGTGGGCATCAGCCAGTTCCACAAGCTTTTTAGCCACACGCCCGTACACATCAAGAAAGATCAGGTCTTCCACCATCTGGTTAGTGTTGCGCAGCCGTTTGGAGAGTACCTCCATTGCCTGGATAGCGATTTGCGGATTTTTCACGATGGCATTGTGGAAGTCAGTGCGCTGCAAGGTGTAACATTCAACTCGCTCGGAGGCAATAGCATCCGTGGAGCGAGGCAGTCCATCAAGCAGGGCAAATTCGCCGAAATACTCACCCTTCCCAAGAACGGTCAGCGTCATTTCCTGACCGTCGGGGCTGATCAGGCAGATCTTAACTTTGCCTTCCTTAATCATGTAAAGCACCTGGCCAGGGTCCTCGCGGTGGAAAATAACTTCCCCAGCACGAAAGGTACGCCGTCGTGCCACGGTCATCAGTTCACGAACTTCTTCATCAGCAAGGTCGGCAAAGAGTGGTACCTGTTTGAGGTATAAGGTTTCTTTCTCTGTCTCCATTTTCAGCTTCCTTAAATATTAACCAGATTACTTCTGAGATACCAATACTATCGCACTTTCAGCTATCATGCAATAGCTTATGATTGACATCGCTCATAACTGGTACCTACGAACGATTAGGATTGGGACATGGGACATAATGGTTTTTCTTTGCCCGCTTAGTTCGGGACATTGGAACAGTATGCTTGCGGTTGTCAATTTTCCTGAGAATACTGTCCGCTTGGCATGGGACATTGGGACATGGGACATCAGATTTTCGATTCTCCCATGTCGCCGTTTGCCAGATTTGATATATGGTATTTTGTCTGTTTCTTTTGCTGGATGAGACATCGGGACATTGAAGTAATATTTTTGGATCGACTTTTTCTTTGCCCGCTTGATTTGAGGTATTGGGACATGGGACATTTGTGATTTTTTTGCGTGTGCAATTTGTGATGTTGGGATTGTCGGGACATTTTGGTTTGTCAGTGTTTTTTTGTTGAATAAATTTGCTTGCTTGAGACGGTTGGGACATGGGACATTTCTGATGGTCTGGTTGTGTGTGGGGCATTTGAGATCCTTCGTTGTACTCAGGATGACAGAGGTGGAGGGTACCGTTATCTGTAGCGATTGCGGATGGGTTCAGGCGGGATATTTTGTTGCACTCAGGATGACAGTAGTGGTGAAAGGGTCGGGACATTAGGCTTGCTCCTGGAGAGGGAATAGGTGAAGAGAGAACAGTCACTAGACAGAGCTTGTGATTCTACTATGGAAAGTATACTATGAAGCAAGCGAACTGTCAAGAAGCCAAAATGGGCTATTAGACTGGCGATGAGGAGTCAAGTGGAGATATGGAAAAGAATATCGTATGCGAGGAGGGTGGAACGATTGAGATATGGTTAAGATAAGGTTACGTTCTCAACTAAAGCATTGGGAGAGATAAACAATAAAAATGCAGGCCAGGAGAAAGTAGTAGCTGGCCTGCGAGGAATGGATATCAAATTACTCTTAGTTTATTTTGATCTTATCCTACTGCAGGAGATGAGTAAATGACACCTCCGGTGGTATAGCTCCAGACTAAGGAACCTGTCGTAGCATTGAGCGCATAGACTTTGTGGTTATTGGACCCAATGTATACAATGCCGTTGGCTAGTGACGGTGAGCCGTAAATTCCGCCGTAGTATGCTCCTCCTGTATTGAAGCTCCAGATGATAGCTCCCGTCCTGGTGTTTAGAGCATACATCTTATCGGTATAAGGACCGACACCAACGTAGATCACACTGCCAACGACTATGGGTGTGCCAACATCTGCACCTGTATAGAAGTTCCAGATCAACTTTCCAGTCTTGGCATTGACTGCATAGAGGTTGCTATCATCCCAGCCGGAGCCGGTATAGGCAATGCCCCCTGCCACCGCAGGTGAGGAAGTAATAGTATCTTGCGTACCGAACCTCCAAAGCAAAGCACCTGTCTTCGCGTTGAAAGCATACAGAACCTCTTCAGTGACGGCGAAATAAACTACACCATTCACGACCCTCGGAGAAGAAACAATATATGAATTTGTTGTGTAACTCCATACCTTTGTTCCTGTCGTAGCATTAAGCGCATAGACATTCCCATCATTAGAACCGATGTAGACCAAGCCCCCTGCAACTACTGGTGAGGAGTCAACTATGTCACCTGTGGTATAGCTCCATACCTTTGTCCCTGTTTTGGCATTGAAAGCATAGACATTGTGATCCTCAGAGCCGACGTAAACAATACCACCCGACACATAGGGTGATGAGAAAACGTGATTCCCAGTTCGGTAGCTCCATACTTTTGCTCCTGTTTTGGCATCGAGAGCATAGATATTGCTGTCTTGAGAACCGACGTAAACAATACCTCCAACCACAGCAGGAGAGGAGTAAACAGCTCCTCCGGTAGTATAGCTCCATACCTTGGACCCAGTCTTGGCATTGAGAGCATAGACATTGTAGTCTTTAGAACCAATGTAAACAGTAAGGGAGGCTGCATTGGGACCACTTGTAGTAACAGTGGAACGACTTGCAGATGTAGCATGTGTCTTGTGCTGAAAAAGTATGTTATTTACCGAAAAGGCAATGATTAGAGTAGCCAGTACGAGAAGTGAAGAGAAGAGGTGTCTCTTTCTACCCGAAAGGAAATGCATAGCTGAACCTCACTTCGAGACCTCGTGTCCTTAGTAGGACAACAAGGCAATTAAGCATATACGCAATACATCAGTATCTTTAGATAGAATAAAGGCAAGGGGAGAAGAATTTCATACACACGCGGTTGAGATACGGTTAAAATTTCCCGGGGACAGTTATCGTTTTATCTTAGTTTTGCTCGTCTTTTGTCTAGGCAAATGGAACCACCATACTCTCAAGTGGCCCAGGGTAGATTGGTGTAAGGGTCAAACCGTAGCCCATCACAATGATCAAGCACGGAAAACGTCTGTACCACTTTACCTTGCAGGGTATATTGCACCACGGTGCTCGACTTGCCATCACTTCCATCCTTGGCGGTAATGTTCTGGTAGCCGATGTAGACATACTTGCCAGCCACTTCCACCGAATCAGGATTGAAATAGGATGTAGTGCCCTGCGCAAATACGTCGATGTCATAGCCAGGTAGCCCGACCATGCTTGATGATGTGGCAGTATGTGCCGAGGACTGTAGACCGAGCGCCCTGCCCCCACTTCCAATCAGAATCAGAGCGACTGTACAGATACCTACAATCAAAGCCAGTTTGCCTCTGCGAGCAATGTTTCTCACGGGTGTGTCTCCTTCCATAAGGACGCGATTTATCACGTCCGTACTCATAAATAAGTAAGCCGGGTATCTCCAAAAGAAGTATAGTTGCAATGATTTAAATTTCTGTTAAGCCCTTGTTAAGTGAGCTAAACTTATAAGTGAGGGAAGTGGTAGGTGAGAAGTTTTATCCAGGGGTACCTTTTAAGATGTCGGAGACACAGGGTATATTCATCGTCCTGCTCGTACTTGGGCGTGGGCACTGAGCGTGTGCTGAAGGATATTTTAGGGATGACCGATGAGGAAATTAGGCGTGGATGATGAAGGGATTTTGGGTAAGGAGTGGAGTGGGCGCAAGAGGTGATAGAAGCAGGGGTGACAAGTCTCACTTGCTTCTATACTCTGGCTAACATTTGCAAATTGAAGATAGTAAGCCTATTCAAACAATCGAAATACCAAAGGCGACACAAGAACGCTTTGTGCGAGTGGTTTAGACAGCAAGATCAGCTAACTGGAGGGCTGGTCTGCCCAAAAGGGTGTTGACCATCATGCCGACACTATGAGCGGTGACCTTGGCGGCAATGCGCGTCATCAGGCCCCAGGTGCTTTTGGCATAGTGCTTGGACAAGTGCAATTGCTCTTGCAACTGGGCATTGACCGTTTCGCAGATCAAGCGCAAGCGGTTGAGCTGCTGTTGAGCCGACGGCGACCGTTTTGGAGTCTGATTGCCTTTGGCAGGAGAGAGCAGGTGCAGCGAGCGAGACTGCTACAGATAGCTCTCAAGAGCCGCGTCATTGTAGGCCCCATCTCCCAGCAGCCGCTTCAGGTGATGGGAAAAGGAGTCCAGCAGTTCGACCACCGGCTGGTTGTCGTAGCAGCTGGCCGGGGTGAGCAGGAAGCCCATGATAAGGCCTGTCAGACTAACCACCTGTGCAATTTGCAGCCGAAGTACTTCATGGCCTTGCTGCTACAGACGCCATAGTCAGCCGTGCCGACAAAATCACTGGCCTGCTTTGCCCCGTTTGTAGCTCACACAAGGCACCGGAGCTGAGTCAATGGCTGCCGTCTCTTCCAACTCGAAGGCATCGAGCACGAGCTGCAAGCTCACGCGCACGGCCAGGATCACTGACCAGAGGTCGCGCTTGCGGCGATTGTAGCGGCTGCGTTCATTGAGTCCGGGAAAGAACGGCTGCAGACTGGCTTGATGCAGTCGAAAGAAGTGATCCTCTCGCGGTTCCCCAATCAGTTCCTGATAGAGGGCCAAGGGTGATCACCTCACTGTCCGAAAGATGCGGAGCGGGACCAGGCCGCTTCAAAGCGTGCTTGGATCATGGCTGACCCTTTCATTGTGTCATCGACTATGGTAAAAATGGTAGTGAGAACTGTCGCTTTGTCTAGCATTGAGTACGCTCCTTGTTTGTCTGTCTTGTTTACAAACAGTAGCGTACTACAGTTCTCCTTTCTTGTCAGCCACTAGCACAAAGCGTATATATGTTCACCAAGGTAAACGTCTGCAAATCCCCCACTCCCCAGTGAACGTATCAAACGATAGTTGCCAAACTGTTGCCCTACACGATCAACCATATACTACTCCTTAAATAAACATATAGTAATAGACTCGTCGTTTAAGAGACCACTCTGCCAATTGTACACAGAGAAATTGTGCCTCCTTCTGTTGTGCTCATCTGTTGCGTGTAGGTTGAAGCGGTGTTGGCGAGATCGGATGGATGAACGCTCTATGCAAGGGTAAATTGACAAAATCAGTGTAATCGTCAGACTCCTTACAAAAACAGACTATCGAGGACAACGGAACAAAAAGAAGGATACGAAGTTACAACGAGGGCCGCACTAAATGCTGTCCAGTTGATGCACCAGCTCCGTGGCTGTAATATATTGCTCACCTTCATAAGTATACTCGCTTACTATCATATTTTTCAAGCGTTTTAAGGCTTGATGTTTAGACTATCTAAATTTGGCTCATCTCCAATTTAGGTGTGTTTGCTTGTTTATTTTCAGATAAAGACAGCATCGACAAGAAAACACTTTTATAAATGAGCTAGATGTGTAAGTTTCAATGTTGGCGCGAATGTGAAATGAGTTTGAATGAATAATCTGAGTCCTATGCACCTATTCTCTGCTCGCCTTTTTCTATGAAGAACATACCTTGTGGCCGTTCATTTTCCTGGATTGGTATCGGTCGTTTCCTGCTCGCACAAGCTTCCCAACGTGTCTCAGCGTTAACGTCCAAACACTTTGGCGCTTCGCAACGTCAGTGCATACGAAAGCCACAAACCAGTGCTACGAAAGTCAAAAGTGACAATAAAGGTACTTCTCGCGGTTGCTACGCAAGTCGCTACTATTACACCGTCAAAATATGCTATAATACCTTAGTACACAGGTCGGAATTAAACATCTTATTTCGCACCCATCTATCTAACACAAATCTATCTGACTGAAGAAAATCAACTGGCCCGAAAAATCGGGCCTTACGAGGTTAACGGACATGGCGGAAACTATAACTGCCGATATGATTATTCACGACGTGGTCACACGGTACCCGGCAACCGTAAAAGTCTTTCATGGGCATGGATTGCCTTGCACGGCGTGCGCAGTCGGCTCACGAGAAAGCATAGCGGGTGGCGCACGCACGCATCGGTTTACTCCAGAAAAGCAGGCGTTGTTGATACAAGACCTGAATGCTTCTATTCATGGCCAGCCGGTCTCGGTCGCTCCCAAGAAAGCACCGGTTGGGCGGGGTATTCCATTGATGATGGCTCCCGCTGGAGAAGAGCGCAAGATCAAGCAGGTGATTGCCATCATGAGCGGCAAAGGCGGCGTTGGCAAATCACTCGTCACTGGTTTATTGGCCGTCTCGCTGCGGCGTCAGGGACTGCGCGTTGGCATTCTTGACGGCGATATTACCGGGACCGAGCATTGCGCGTATGTTTGGGACGAAGGGACAACCTACCAAGTCTGCCAGCGGGGGCATCGATCCGCTGACGAGCAGGGGCGGCATCAAGGTCATGTCGATGAACATGTTCCTGGAACATGAGAGCGATCCGGTTGTCTGGCGCGGGCCGATGGTCTCAAGCGCGATTAAGCAGTTCTATAGCGATGTTGATTGGGACGAGCTTGACTACCTGCTGGTAGACCTCCCTCCCGGCACATCCGATGCGCCCATGACCGTCTTGCAATCGTTGCCGGTTGATGGCATCGTCATCGTCTCCTCACCACAGTTGCTGGCAACGATGGTGGTCAAGAAGTGCATCAACATGGTACGCCAGCTTAAGGGCATCATTGTTGGAGTCGTGGAGAATATGGCATACTTTGTCACGCCTGATGGTGAGCGCTACGAGATCTTCGGCCCCACTAACGGGCCGGAACTTGTTGATATGACAGGCGCTCCCCTGCTTGCGCAATTGCCCATTGACCCCGGCCTGACCGCCTTGTGCGACGCTGGCCGCATTGAAGAGTATCGTGCCGACGCCTATGAGACGCTAGCCGCAAACTTCGTCAATACGCTCAAGATTAAACGCTAGGGTCTGTGAAAGCTCGTGGCACCTAAAAGAGGCTTTCTTCCTGAGACAATTTTTTGAGAGGGCGAGAAGCGCGGCAACGAGGACACCCGTAAGGGGCCGCCCTCCATCTCCCATCTGCTCCTGTCCCTACAACAATCTGCATGGAATCATGTAGAGGCAGGGGCGGAGTGGAGGTTGATGGGAGCCCCTTGCGGGTGCCTTCCGCCCTGGACCGCAAGGCGCCTGCTTGCGTAATCTCTTATCTAAATGGAATTGTCTGCTCCTGTCCCTACAACAATCTGCATGGAATCATGTAGAGACAGGGGCGGAGTGGAGGTTGATGGGGGCCCCTTGCGTGTGCCTTCCGCCTGGACTTCCCACAAGTGTCGGGGAGAAAACCCCTTGCGGGTGCTATGCCTTCTAATGCGCTATCGTCCACACCGCCTGAGTATGCGCTGCCAGCTTTTCAGCGTTCATCGCCTCTGTTGCGGGATCGACGAAGAGTGGCAGCACGATAGAGAATGTGCTTCCTTCCCCTGGGGTGCTTTGTACATCGATGCGCCCAGCATGGCGCTCTATCAGTTTACGCGAGATGTACAGTCCCAAGCCCTAATCCGTTATGTGAACCGGGTTGTGCTTCAACGCCTGGAACGCGATAGTAGCGATCGAAGATATGCGGAATTTCCTCAGGTGGAATGCCAGCTCCCATGTCACGTATCGAGATGATTGCCTCATATCCCACTTGCTGCACCGTCACAGTGATTGGATATCCCCGCGAGGAGTACTTGCGAGCGTTCGACAGCAGGTTCATAATCACCTGGCAGATTCGGTCTGCATCCACCTCGACTTCGATAGGTTCACCTGTAGCCTCAAATATAAGCGCGGGACCGGCTCCTGCGGTGTACTCGTCCAGTAACTGTCGGCACAGTTCGACCAGGTCGCGTCGTCTGCGATGTATCACGAACATGTTTGTGTCAACAAGTGAGGCATCCAGCAAGTCATTCACGAGCACTTCCATGCGAGTGATCGAGCGTTCCATGTCCGACAGGCCCACCTTTACAACGTTCACCGTCTCTGCTCGCTCAATTTGGCGATGCAACAGTTGCGTCCTGCCCTTCAAGCTGGTAAGTGGCGTTTTCAATTCGTGCGAAACCATATTGAGAAAGTTGTCTTTGGCGACATTGGCTTCCACAAGTTCCTGCGTTCGCTTCTGCACCATGCGCTCGAGCGAGCGGGCATGAAGTTCCAGGGCAAGCTGCTGCTCCATTACTTTCCGCCGCAACTGGTGCGTTTGAATGGCGCGTTGCAGTGCTGCTACAAGGTAGTCGCGATCAATCGGCTTCTGGATGAAGTCGTACGCTCCGGCGCGTAGAGCCTGAACAGCGAGATCGTGCTCTCCATGCCCCGTTATCAGCAGCGTAAGCGTATCCGGTCGCATCTCCCGTATTTTTCCCAGCAGCGCCAACCCATCCATTCCTGGCATCTTGATATCGCTTACGATGGCGTCGTAATCATGTTCCTGTATCAACTCAAGCGCTTTGGGTGCCGAATCAGACGTATCTACCTGAATGCCATGCATCCGCAGATTCAACGCCTGAGGCAGCGCCTGCAAGAGTGCCGTATCATCGTCAACAATAAGAACTTGTGAGTCATTCATGAACTAACCACCTTACAATCTATGAACGTTCGCGTGGAAGCTGGATTAAGAAAAAAGCACCGGCATCGGGCCGATTCTGGATCGCAATCGTGCCCTGGTGCTCCTTGATAATGCCATACGTAATAGAGAGACCAAGACCGGTTCCCGCACCAACTTCCTTTGTTGTGAAAAATGGATCAAAGACACGTTGTTCAAAGCCCGCCGGTATACCTGGACCGGTATCGCAAAAACCAATCTCCACCATGTTACCCTTCGGTGTGCACGCAATGGTAATAATTTTGCGTGTCGCATTGGCCATCGCGTCACGTGCGTTGGTCAGTAGATTAAGAAACACTTGCTCCAATTGGATTGCATTGCCTGCGACGATTACATCCTCTATAGGGCAATGCAACTCTACCTCGATTTGCCGCAGACGCAGTTGCTCCTGGATAAGTGAAATTGAATTTTGAATGACCTGGTTTACTGCCACAGGCTCATAGCTTACCGAGGCGGCTCGCCCAAATGTGCGCAGGTGTGAAATGATTTCGGTCGCTTTGCGAACTTGCTGCATCGCATTATGCAATTCTTGCAGGATATGTTGCTGGTCCCCAACGCCTAACTCAATCAGATCAATGGCATTGCCTATGAACAGACCGATGTTGTTCAGCGGATTATTCAACTCGTGAGCGACGCCGGTAGTAAGTTCTCCAAGCGTCGCCAGCTTACCCGCCTGTACAAGCTGTTCCTGCTTCTCCCGTAACTCCTGCTCGCGACGTTGAACCTCAGCCGTCGTCTCCTTCAGATCACTCATGATATGTATCATGGCTTTACGGCTATTCTCTAAGCGCAGATTGGACTGATGGGCGTCCTGGAGAATATGCATCAGGGCACGCCGGGAATTATCTAGACGTTCAGTCTGCCCGGCAAGGCGGCTTCGATCCTTCTCATAGTCAGCCAGAATGTGGATCATAGCCTTACGTTGATCGGCGAGCTTCCGATTAAGCGTATTCAAGTCACTCAGAATGTGCATGAAGGCACGCCGCCGCTCCTCACTTTTGAGTACACGCATCTCCAAGGCTTGCTTCTGCTCCAGAAGCTGCATGTACTCTTGTTGAAGCCATTCGAGTTCTGTCTGTTTATGAGAGACGGGTGTTTCTTGTAGCGTTAGATCCATTTATGTTATCCCAGATTATACGATTTAACAAAATGATCTGAGCTAATCCGACAGTTGGCCGATTCATCGGCGGTGGGCGCGATGAATCGGCCCCTACGGTGAGTTGCCGGTTTAGTGTTAATTTGCATAGATGCTATCCCCGGGTGAGTTTTTCGAGTTCGCGTTTGAGATTCTCGATCTCTTTCTCCAGGGCGATCATTTTGAGTTCACGGCCCACTACCACTTCCTCAAACTTCTCCAGGTCTAAAATCTTTTCCTGTAGCTCGGTCTTCAATTCCTGCAAGTCGCGTACCACCTTCTCATAAGCGCGCATATCGCGCAGGATACCGATAGCACCGATCACTCGCCCATCCGTATCGCGCAGGGCGGAGGCATTCAGCGTGGTCGGAATGACCTCACTCGATGCACTGCGCGGATTCAGGCGGGCATTACGAGTAACACCACGTTCGATAACTTCACGCAGGGCAGCAAGGAACTCACGTGTTTCCTCAGGACTAATGAACCGCGAGAGGGACTGTTCCAACACTTCGTCTGGACGGAAACCAAGCAACTCATAGACCGCGTCGTTCGCCTGCAAAATTTTGCCTTCCAAGTCGGAGACAAAGACCGGATCAGGTGCGTTCTTGATCAGGTTGTCTGAATAGGCCAGGGCTTTATCCAGTTCGCGCATATCACGCAAAATACCAATGGCACCAATCACCTTCCCATCGGCGTCCCGCAAGGCAGAAGCGTTCAAGCTTGTGGGAATGATCTCGCCAGAAGCGCTGCGCGGATTCAGACGAGTGTTACGAATCACGCCGCGCTCGATAACTTCACGAAGAGCAGCAGTAAACTCCCGCGTCTCTTCGGGGCTGATGAAGCGTGAGAGGGATTGTTCCAACACCTCGTCAGTGCGGAAGCCTAATAGTTCGTAAACAGCGTCATTAGCTGAGAGGATTTTGCCTTCCAGGTCGGAGACAAAGACTGGATCAGGCGCGTTCTTAATCAAGCTATCGGCATATGCACGCGCCTTATCCAATTCGCGCATATCACGCAGGATACCGATAGCACCAATCACCTTCCCATCCGCATCCCGCAAGGCAGAAGCATTCAGCGTCGTCGGAATAATCTCACCAGAAGCACTGCGGGGATTGAGGCGGGCATTACGCGTTGCGCCCCGCTCGATAACCTCGCGCAACGCAGCAGTAAACTCTCGCGTCTCTTCGGGACTGATGAAGCGTGAGAGGGATTGCTCCAACACTTCGTCCGTACGGAAGCCTAACAACTCATAGACGGCGTCGTTGGCTGAGAGGATTTTGCCTTCCAGGTCAGAGACAAAGACCGGATCAGGCGCGTTTTTGATGATGATATCAGCATCGAGCGAGCCATGCGACTTGGTATTGTGAGTATTTCCGCGAGTAGGTATCGTAGACGTTGAAGCAGCATGTGTACTCATGAAAAACCTCCGGTTCGAAAATAATAGGCTATCTGCGAGAAGTGGCAACCGAATATATGTGATGCAAGTGTGCCAGATAGTTACGTTAAATTGATTAACATCGATCTCTGGAAGTATAACCGCACATTTTTCTAAAGTACAACAGTGGAGTTTCTGTTATAGGAGTAATGGGCTAAAAGATCGCCGTTGACCTGGGAAACGAACCAAGCACTTTGCAGAAGATAGTATGACCCGCCAAATCTGCCAGAGCACTTCGCACCGCAGGGTCATCGCGATGGCCTTCGAAGTCAAGGTAGAAGATGTATTCCCAGATACGCTGGCGCGATGGACGAGACTCCAGTTTAAGCAGGTTAATGTTGTTTGCCGCCAGCACCCCCAGGCATTTGTGCAGCGAACCAGGCTCATGTGCGGTAGCCATCACCAGCATAGTTTTATATTCCCCCTCACGTCTCGGCGCAGGTTCTCTCCCTAGAGCAATAAAGCGCGTATAGTTGTCTTTGATGGTCTGGATATTGCGTGCCAGAATTTCAAGTTCATAGAGTTCAGCCGCGCCCGCGCCCGCTATCGCTGCGACTCCCGAAAGATTCTCCTCGCGGATCATCCTGGCGCTGCCCGCTGTATCATAGGTCGCAACAATCTCCACTCCAACTCTCGCAGGTAGACATCGCTCTGCGCTAATGCCTGTGGATGCGAAATGACTCGCTCGAATATCACTCAGTTGCTGCCCCGGTAAGCACAGCAGGCAGTGATTGACAGGGATGGCTGATTTCGCCTATTACAAACAGATCATGCTGGCGCAGCAAATCATACACATCATTAATGCTGCCTGCCTGTGAATTTTCTACAGGCACGAGTCCATAGTCAACCTCGCCTGCTGCCACTGCTCGAAAGACATCGGCGAAGCTGAGATGAGGAAGCGGCTCCGCCTGCTTGCCAAAATAAACCCTGACGGCCTCATCACCAAAAGCACCGCGTTCACCCTGGAAAGCGATGCTGATGGTCTTTTGTATAAGTAATGAGTGTTCTGACTGGTGATTTACTGATTGCGTCATATCTGGCATCTCCTCGCTATGAAAGCTTGTGGCGATTGTGCCAGTTTGGTTGGGGATTGTCAAGACTGGGCAAAAGTAATGTTTCCCATAAAGCAGAAGATGACAGAGAAGGCACATCTTGCTCTGTCATCTTCTGCTTTAGAGACTACTGAAGATCCTCGAATTCAGTTAAAAAGCAGTTCGCAAGGAAAGCCCATGTGACTGAGATTTAGAAGCCACAGTAGCATTACCACTTGACGTAATCGGGCCCTCTGTCACTTTCAGGTCTAGTTCTCCGACGGTAAACATGGCTTCGTTGAGGAATCCGTCACTTGGTGGAGTCGCGACTGCAAACACGGGGAAGGCATCATCACCAACGATGGTGGTACCGATATAGTCTCCGACCATGAAGCCGGAGGTTGTGTCCGCCAGCCAGGCGAGTTTCATTGGGCCAGCAAGTTGCTGTGCCGCACTCCAACTTGCCCCGCCATTGGTTGATGATACAAAGCCAACATCGAGCTGACAATTGTAGGTGAAGCAAGCTGCATTCGGGAAGTAGTAGTAGGTCAGCGCAAGGTGAGCATGGCTCCCGGAGGTCTTTCTATCAACGCCAATGCCGGGGATGATGTGGTTGACGCCGCTGCCAATGGCATCAATGGGGATGCGCTGTACTGCCGACCATGTAACGCCATCGTTGGAGGTGCTCATGACAAGGTCATCGGCACTACAATTCGTTTCGAAACGGCAATCTTGCCAGACGACATATACTGTGCCTGATCCATCAATTTGGGCAGATGCGAGACCACCTCCATCGCGAATGCTGGCATTTTCAAAGAAAAGGTTGATGGTCGCAATGGTGACAGGGGTGCTCCAGCTATTACCGCCATCGATGGAAATGAAAGAAACCATCGTGCCGTCAGAAGCATCCGTGATGGGAACGATGACTGTGCCATTCGGCTGGACAAGCGGTTGTCCACCAATACCAAAGAATGTCTGGTTGGCAGGACTTAGTGGCGGTCCCCAGGTTGTGCCGCCATCGGTAGATGTGCTCATCAAGATTTGCCCCTGGCCGAAGGATGCTGCATTGTCCCATTCAACATAGCAGTGGCCGTAGAATGGACTGCTGGGTGTATTATCGCAGGTGATCCAGTCCTTGTCATAGAACTGACCGGAGGGAACGGTACTCACTGTTACAGCATTTTTCCAGGTATGCCCGCCATCTAGAGATTGGTTAACCAGGACGGCTGCACCAATGGCGGCACTATTGACGGCTAGGGAAGAGATCAGCCAGATGTGATGAGCGGCATCATAGGCAACGACGGGATCGCTATCGCGGGTATAAATTCCGGGAGGTGTGGCGAAGATAGTTGTGCCGGGCAAAAAACCATGCGTCCAACTATTACCCTTATCGGTTGAAGTTGCCCAACCAATATTCGAACCTCCACCATCGAAAAAGCGACCGGTTTGGAAAGCAGCTACGAGAGTTGAGCCAAAGGAGTAAATATCTGGCTCAACCTGGGTGTGGTGCTGGCTGGTGCTATTGGTGTATGGATCACTGCTGATCTGGACCAGTTTTACCGACGCGAGGGCAAAACCACTGGATGAGAAGATCAGTAGGACAGAGCATACGAGAACCAGCAAGACGCGGGTTTGCCAATTGAACCGGGATAGAAAAGGCATCGTTGTTTCCTCCTTAGAAAAGAATCAAATACTGAGCGTTAAGATGGACGATCTTCGGAGTAACGATTCTACGAGGTATCCGCTTTACAAGGGCCAAAAGAATAAGGTAGGGTGATAGACTAGAAGAATAACCGCTAACTTCGCATCAAAAGAAAAGCCACCCCGATAATTTAACCACACGCAAGTGTCTTTAGGGTAGATGTGGCGTTGCAATTGGGTGGTCGCGTTGAAAAGAAGAAAGATCATGGTAGAAATTTCTCCACCATAAAAGAAACAAGCCCCCGATCATTCGAGGGCTTGTAGTTTTGACAACATTGCGATTATTGCATGCTGTAGTGAGACTTATGGTAAAAGACCATGCCCTTCCCAAGCACCTTAACGGGCTGGAGTTCCTTAAGCATAATCGCTTCGCCGCATTTTACGCAGATGCGGTCGGTCATGTGGTTGACCTCTTCACGATTTGCCAGCGAGGCACGGGCAGTCTTTGAAAGTTCACCCTTTTTCGGCATGAGTTGTGGCCCCCTTTCGGCTATCTTCTTCTGACTTCTCTAGAGTATTGGCATACTCTCCAATGCGAGACCCATAGAGTCGCATCGTTTCGAACGGTAGTATACCATAGGGAAAGTGTGCTGTCCAATTATGAAAACACTCTGTGAGGATTACTTATTCCCTCCCCGTCCTGCCATAGATGGAACTGAGAGGCTATATTCAAGAGGAAATTAAAAAGTGGAGCCAGGAGACCTGACTCCACTCAAATGATACATATGTTACAAAAAAACGAACTACGGATTTCGCGCTATAACAATGCATTACTCGCTGCACTACGAAGACGCACTACAAGCGGAACTACATCTATTCGCCTAAATATCCGACGTTAAGAGAGACTCCGTTTGCCTCTCACATGAATAAACGAAAGAAAAGGGGAAATGTAACGATAGTTGTGTACTTAATTATGGTGATGTTCTATTTTTCAAACGTATTAGGATAGGGGGAGATTGAAGAGGGAAGCCAGCTTGGTTGTATCTGAGGATTGCTTATTCCCCACCCTATCCTGCCATAATTGAAACTGACGGGTCACTCAAAAGGAAATTAAAAAGTGGAGTCAGGAGACCTGGCCCCACTCAAATGATACATATGTTACAAAGAAACGAACTACGGATTTCGCGCTAAAAAATGCATTACACACCGCACTACGAAGTCGCACTACAAGCGGAACTACATCTATTTGCCTAAATATCCGACGTTAAGAGAGACTCTGTTTGCCTCTCACATGAATAAACGAAAAAAAGGGGAAATTAACGATATTTGTACTTAATTATGGCGATGTTCTATTTTTCAAACTGTATTAGAATGGTGGGAGATTGAAGAGGGAAACAGAGAAGCCACCCTTTAATCCCACTAATGCTTCTGCTATACTCTCTTTGACCGAACATATCCGTAATCATTTCTTTGCCATAAAACTCATCTATACTGATGATAGAGAGAAATCATTTCCAGAGGTGTTGAAGAGAAAATACGACAGTGACGAGACTACAGTAGATCAAATGCTCAAGAATGGGAACGTTTTAGCCATGGAAACAGTATCTTGTAGTAGTTGCCAATGCATTCGAGGACAATTCTTTACATTGAACAGCCAGAGATTCACTTACATCCGCGCGCTCAGTATGCAATGGCTGAAGTCTTAGCAGATGCTGCTAAGCAAGAGAAGCGGCTAATTATTGAGACGCATAGCTCATTGCTGTTGTTGGGTATCCAGACATTGGTAGCGGAAGGTAAACTCTCCCCTGAACTGGTTAAGCTGCACTGGTTTACTCGAAAAGAGGATGGATCTACACAGATTGATAGCGCTGACCTGGATGAACGAGGCACATATGGTGATTGGGCTGAAGATTTTGACGATGTAGCCCTATATTCAGAAGATCGCTTTTTAAATGCTCAGACCCATATGAAGAAAGGATATGTGAATGGGTAGGAAAGCGGCGAAGCGCCTGGTTGTCGATACCAGTGTCGCACGCGCTTCAGGTGGTGGGATTGCACAAGATGATACCTCTATAAGCTGTCGTGAGTTTCTGCTCACACTGCGGGATAATACAAAGCACCAGATTGTTATGTCTGATGCACTTGAGTTGGAGTGGAGTAGACATCAATCCCGTTTTGCTCGTCGCTGGCTGATTGCAATGGAGAGTAAAAGGAGAGTTTTCCATATAGGAATGCCAACACAAAGAAAGTTACGACTAAAGGTGCAGCGTGCTGCTGAAACAAAAACGGCCAGTGATGCCATGCTGAAAGACATGCTTCTCATTGAGGCAGCGTATTATACCGATAAAATCATTATATCTTTGGACGAAACTGTGAGAAAGTATTTCGATGTGACTAGCGAGCACGTACCTGCTTTAAAGTATATTATCTGGGTGAATCCCTGTATCACTGAAGAAATTGCTATTGATTGGCTAAAGAGTGGCGCTGAATTAAGAAGGAATGCTGGATACCGTGGAAAAGCAGCACAAGTGAATGAAACCATTGAAGAACAGCAACATTCGCTTGCTCCTACTGACCATCTGAAACGTATTGTGGTCGTCGGGGTTTCGGGGGCTGGAAAAACTGCACTTGCCCGGCTGTTAGCTCGGCGTCTGGATTTATCTCACATTGAACTCAATGCCCTCTTTTGGGAAGCAAACTGGACGCAGGTTACCTCTGAGGTATTCCGGGAACGTGTGGCGCAAGCGCTTTGTGCCGATCGCTGGGTAGTGGATGGCAATTACAACCAGGTGCGTGATCTTACCTGGTCACAAGCTGATACTGTTGTCTGGTTGGACTATGGATTGGGACAATTCTGATGCGCGTGGTGCGGCGGACCCTTCGACGTATCTTTACGCGTGAGGAGCTTTGGAATGGCAATCGCAAATCCTTGGTTAAGGGTTTGTTTACACGCGATTCCATCATTGTCTGGGCAATCACAAGCTACTCGAAAGTACGTAGGCGTTATCTTGCTGCTCAGGTCGATCCAGCGTACGCTCATCTCGATATAATACATCTGAGGACGCCTCGTGATACGCAGGTATGGCTTTCCCGGCTTCCAACGCCCTCACGCATTTAAGGAACATTGCGTTGACTAGCTCCTATGATTTTACACATTTTTTACAAATTTCCGCCTCTTTCCTGATAACTGCACCGTAGACTCTACTTTTACCAGCCTGGCATACCTGCTAAATTCAACTGATACATTCGCAGAGGTACCTTGCGATCATCCTCCGATGCTAGATTTAAAGCAAAAAGGCGATCGATGCACGCCCCCAATGATCCAACATGAGAAATCTCGATGTGAGAACATACAACCTGAGGTAACTCATTGATCGATTGTAGATAAGAACGTACCTTCTCCCGGCGAGCGTAAATATGGGCAAGCGTAATATGTGGATCACGTGGACGGGCATAGGGTGTTGTCAGATATTTCCCAAGAACGTTTTCACGCATCATCTTTCTTAGCTCCGTAAGAGCAAGATTTTCCTCAATATTGCATTGAACAAATCTCTCTTTTAACGGGTCAATGTATGGCTGACTCAGTTCGAGCGTAAGTGGCTTCAATCTGGCGAGCAAATATTTCCGTTTCTTTAAGCAATGCTTTAAAGGGTTGTGAAGGAACAAAATCTCCCATCACGAGTGTGATATGAGGAATCATAGGAGATGTATCATTGAAGACAATAGCCGATTTTGCAATACGCCTTATATTTGCATTCACCTGGCGACAAAACTGTATTGTTTGTTCATCTAGAGCAAGGTGAATATTGAGCCTGACCATACAACTTCACTCCTTCGATCTTGTGTAAGTATCTGATTTCCCTACTACTACTAATCAAGCAAGCCCGCAAAAGCGGACAATACAGTAGAGGTGAAAGGGGCTTTAGGTAGAACTACCGAAATTTATGTTTACATATGTTGAAATGGAATGATATAGATAACTTGAAAGAATAGTGAGAAGTATGGTATTGTTCCCATTAAAGCTGTGTTTTTTACTTGTCATTCGGAAAGGCAACTATGCAAGATACCTGGACAAATGCCTGCTCCTCTCGTACACTTAAAGTAATGGATATATTCCCCTATAGAAACAAGGCATCCCACGAAATGCCTCCACTTATCAGCTAGAGGGAAGCTATAATGACCAAATATGCATTCGTCATTGATCAGCGCAAGTGTATTGGCTGCCATGCCTGTACTGTTGCTTGTAAAGCTGAGCATGATGTACCCATTGGTGTGTACCGCACCTGGGTCAAATATATCGAACGGGGAGAGTTTCCGAACTCTCGCCGCTATTTTCTTGTCAATCGCTGCAATCACTGTGACAATGCTCCCTGTGTCGCTATTTGTCCGACTAAAGCTTTTTATCAGCGCAAGGATGGCATAGTCGATTTCGACTCAAGTCGCTGTATAGGCTGTAAGTCCTGCATGCAGGCGTGTCCATACGACGCTCTTTACATCGATCCCTACAGCCATACTGCCGCGAAGTGCAACTATTGTGCGCATCGCACCGAAATGGGCCTGGAGCCAGCATGCGTTATAGTCTGCCCGGAGCATGCTATTATCGCAGGTGATCTGCACAATCCACATTCCGAAATTGCAAACATCTTGGCGCATGAGCCTGTGCGCGTACGCAAGCCAGAGCAGGGAACTCTGCCCAAAGTCTACTATCTGGGTGCAGATGAGGCTGCTATCAATCCCGAACGAGCAGTTGAGGAACTTCCGCACATGACGATGTGGGGTACCCTGCTGAAACCGGGTCATGAGGATGAAAGCGCGATTGATAGAAGCAAATCCCTACGCCAGGGTTCCAATGTATCACTTGTATCTAATGTATCAGATGTATCACTTGTATCGGATGTATCAGTTGTATCCAGTGAAAGCGAAATTGAAAGAAGCAGGCCAGCGCGGCTTCCTCAGACGATCAATCCGCTCAAGCCCTACTCGCCTCTTGAGCCTGCGCGAGACGTACCTGTGAATGCGCACCTCGTCTACGACACTCCTAAGAATAGCGCGTCCGTGGGGGCCGAAGGTATCAACCTATCTAGGTACAAAGTCAATCGGTGCTGGAGTAATGATCGTCGCGGCACTGGCTCTGGCGCTTTATGGATTGAGAGGACCACTTAGCACGACGATGAATGCCTTGCTCGGCATTGGCGCACCTGTGATTGGCGGGCTTTTCATCGCCGTTACGCTGATCTTGCTGGTTGCCGACCTGAAGCGGCCCGACCGTGCGCTCTTTCTCATCACTAAGGCAAATCCTACCTCGTGGCTTGTCTGGGGTGGGTACATCCTGGGTATCTTTGGCCTGATCGAAGCTGCATGGTTTGGAGCGTCGATATTCGGGCTAACCGGTGTTGTGCTTGGATTGCTCATTCCGGCGGTACTCTTCGGAGCCGCGGCAACAGGCTATTCAGCCTTTCTTTTCGGGCAAGCAGAAGGACGTGATTTCTGGCAAAGTCCGCTGTTTCTGCCTATACTGCTTGTGCAGGCCCTATTAGCGGGGTCTGCAGCGCTAGGATTACTCTCCTGGGCACTTAATGGTGGGAGTACCATGAGCACCTTCCTTACAACTATCTTGTTGATTGGCATTGTCCTGCACGTGCTGCTGATTTTTGTAGAGGTCTTTGGCGCACATGCAAATAACCACGTGGCTTCTGCCGCACGCTACATGACCGAAGGTCCACTACGCGATACATTCTGGGGACCATTCTTTATCGTGGGTTCGCTAATTCCTATAGTCATGCTATGTATAGCGCTGTTCGTGCCAGCCATCAGCCCAGGCTGCGCTGCTCGGCATGGCAGGTATTTTTGCGCTGGCAGGCCTTTTTGCATACGAACACTGCTTCGTCGTGGCCGGACAATCTGTTCCTTTGAGTTAGGTAGGAGATAGATATGGCAGAGATTCCTTTACAACAACACATTGCGCCAAGCGGAGAGCAAATGACCGTGCGAGACCTGGCATCATGTCCTCCTCCTGATCGCTGGAACGACTGGATTGAATATGACGCGAAGGCATGGCCACGCAAAGTAGAAAAACACTATGAAATTATTCCTACCATCTGCTTCAACTGCGAGGCGGCCTGTGGTCTGCTTGCCTACATAGATAAGGAAACGGGACGAGTCAAGAAATTTGAGGGCAACCCCTATCATCCAGGCAGCCGTGGCCGCAACTGTGCTAAAGGTCCAGCCACCATCAACCAGGTCAACGACCCTGAACGTATTTTGTACCCTTTGAAACGTGCTGGCAAGCGTGGAGAAGGCAAATGGGAGCGCACCACCTGGGACGAGGTGCTCGATACCTTTGCCGATAAAATTCGTGCCGCTATAGTGGAAGACCGTCGGGATGAGGTCATGTATCATGTTGGGCGACCGGGGCATGACGGCTACATGGAACGCGTGTTGGGCGCGTGGGGTGTAGATGGTCATAACAGTCATACCAACGTCTGCTCATCATCGGCACGCTTCGGTTACCATATCTGGTGTGGTGCCGATCGGCCCTCGCCAGACCATGCCAACGCTCGCTTTATTTTGCTGATCAGTTCGCACCTGGAGACCGGGCACTATTTCAATCCGCAGGCGCAGCGCATCATCGAGGGCAAGATGAAAGGGGCAAAGCTGGCGGTGATGGATCCACGCCTCTCGAACACGGCGAGCATGGCCGATTACTGGCTTCCCACGTGGCCAGGTTCGGAGGCTGCGGTGCTGCTGGCGATGGCGCGAATTCTGCTGGTTGAGCAGCTCTACAATCGTGATTACGTGCGGCGCTGGGTCAACTGGCAGGAATATATGGCGGCTGAGTACCCCAACGAACCTCTGACCTTTGAGCGTTTTATCGAACTGCTGATCGATCTGTATGCCGAATTTACGCCTGCCTTTGCGGCGCAAGAAAGCGGGCTGAGAGAGGAGATCATCGTAGATATTGCCCGGCAGATTGGTTATGCTGGCACTGCCTTCGCCGCGCATACCTGGCGCGCTGCTACGGCCGGCAATCTGGGCGGTTGGCAGGTCTCGCGTGCCCTTGAGTTCCTTTCTGTGCTCACCGGCAGTATCGGAACGCCCGGAGGAACCGCCCTCAATAGTTGGAACAAGTTTGTGCCCGCACCCTTCCTCAAGCCAGCACCTTCGCAGGTCTGGAATGAACTGCTCTTCCCGCCTGAGTATCCACTGGCGAACTACGAGATGAGCATCCTGTTGCCATACTTCTTGAAAGAGGGACGTGGCAAGGTTGCAGCCTACTTCACCCGTGTCTACAATCCCGTCTGGACGAATCCAGATGGTACCAGTTGGATCGAGATGCTGACAAATGAGCAGCAGATCGAGTTACACGCCGCATTAACGCCCGTGTGGAGCGAGACGGCGTGGTATGCTGACTATATCCTGCCTATGGGAGTTGGCAGCGAGCGACATGACCTCATGAGCCAGGAAACACACGCAGCCCGCTGGATAGGTTTTCGCCAGCCCGTCCTGCGCGTCTACCAGGAACACAATGGAAATCCGGTAGTGTATACGTACGAGGCCAATCCTGGAGAGGTGTGGGAAGAGGACGAGTTCTGGATCGAACTTTCCTGGCGCATCGATCCTGACGGCAGCCTGGGCATTCGCAAATACTTCGAGTCTCCCTATCGATCAGGCGAAAAGCTCACCATCGAAGAGTATTATCGCTGGATCTTTGAGCACAGCGTGCCTGGCTTGCCCGAGGCGGCGGCCAAAGAAAATCTCTCGCCGCTTGAATACATGCGCAAGTACGGCTCCTTTGAAATTCCGCAGGATAAAGCGCCCGTCTACACACTCAATGAACGCGAACTGCAATCTCCTGAACTGGAAGGAGCACAGATTGATGAGCAGAGCGGCAAGATTGTGCGCAGTGGAACCGTCATCGGTGTGCAGGTTGACGGCAAAGCGTACGAAGGCTTTGCCACGCCTTCGCGCAAGCTGGAGTTCTACTCAGCCACAATGAAGGAATGGGGCTGGCCGGAATACACAATCCCGAGCTATACTCACAGCCATGTCCATCCCTCTCAAATCGACTCGGATCGTCACGAGTACCTGCTCATCCCCACGTTTCGCCTGCCCACGCTCATTCACACACGCTCAGGCAACGCCAAATGGCTTTATGAGATATCAAACGCCAATCCGGTATGGGTGCATCCTATCGACGCGGCACGCATCGGTGTGGAGACGGGCGACCTGCTGCGTGTGACGACCGATATCGGCTATTACGTTAATCGCGCCTGGGTCACCGAAGGCATTCGTCCCGGTATTGTTGCCTGCTCGCATCACCTCGGTCGCTGGCGCTTGGAAACGGGCCAGGGAACCGACCGCTGGGCCTCAGCGCTCGTCGAGTTGAGTCGAGCATCCGAGGGGACATGGCGTATGCGTCAGGTACAGGGCATCGTCCCCTTTGAGAGCGAAGACCCCGACTCCGCACGCATCTTCTGGCGCGAAGGTGGAGTCCATCAAAACCTGACCTTTCCCGTCCATCCCGACCCCGTGAGCGGCATGCACTGCTGGCATCAAAAAGTCACCGTTGAAGCCGCTCACCCTGAAGATCGATACGGCGATGTGTATGTCGATACGTGTAAAGCATATAACGTATATTCCGAGTGGCTGGCTATGACACGTCCACAGACGGAGCGACCTGATGGGCTGCGCCGTCCACTGTGGATGCTGAGTCCTTATCGGCCTGCCACGAGTGCATTTAAACGGTAAATCTCAATGTTGAGAGAACAGGAGCACAACGATGTACTTCAAACAACTCGTCAAAGAAGACCTGGGATGTGCTAGTTATATTGTTGGTTGTATCAATGAAGGAGTTTGTGCCGTAGTTGACCCACGTCTGGACATGGTAGACGACATCTTAGAACTTGCTGCCGCCAAAGACATGCAGATCAAGGCAGTGATCGAAACACACAACCATGCCGATCATATCTCCGGTCATGGAGAACTTGCGCGTCGTACGGGGGCAGCAATTTATGTGCACGAGCAGGCTGGGGTTACTTATCCCCACAAGAATCTCAAGGATGGAGATGAGCTGCGCTTCGGGGTTGCCAAACTGCATGTTATTCATACACCGGGCCATCGACCGGAGCATATCGCGCTGGCCGTCTCCGACACCAGTCGCAGCGATGACCCCTGGCTCGTGCTGACCGGCGATTCGCTTTTTATTGGCGATATTGCGCGTCCCGACCTTGCTGTCCCTGGCGAAGAGGGAGCAAACGCATTGTACGATAGTATCTTTGATCGCCTGCTGAAGCTGGAGGATGGCGTTGAAGTTTACCCCGCGCACGTGGCAGGGTCGCTGTGTGGGCGCGGTATGAACCCCAAAACCAGTTCGACCATCGGCTTTGAACGCAAACACAATCTGGCAGCTGCACCCCGCTCACGTAGCGAATTTATCCGCGATATGAACGAAAATCTACCGCAACGCCCACCAAATATGTTCACTATTGTGGAACGCAACCGTGAAGATTACGCCCACACCGAATCTCCATTGACTCCGATGGCACTAAATCCCCTCACATTTCAACGCGAGATGCAGAATGGCGCGCTGGTCATCGATACACGTTCGCCCCACCAATTTGCCGAAGGACATATTCCAGGTGCATTGCATGTCTCGCTCTCCGGTTCTGCCTTCGCCACCCGCGTTGGCTTTATTGCTTCCCCGGAAAATCGCCTGTTGCTCGTGGTCAAGGATGAACATGATGTGCACGAGGCGGTCAGGCAACTGGCTGTGGTAGGGTTCGACCAGGTTGTAGGTTACCTTGAAGGTGGTATGACTGCCTGGGTAGAAGCCGAATTGCCTATGCAGTCATTGGGGCAACTCAGCGTCGAAGAATTACACGCGATGCATTCCAATCTGGCTATCCTCAATGTACGCGACCAAAACGAGTGGGATGAGGGGCACATCAAAGGTGCCTTGCACATTCCTTACTACTTTATAGAGCAGCGCCTGCGAAAAGAACACAACGAATTAGATACCTACCGAGAATGTCCCCTAGCCGTGATTTGCGGAAGCGGTCAGCGCAGCGCGATTGCTTGCTCCCTCCTCCAAAAGGACGGCTTCAGGGAATTGTTCAACGTGGTTGGCGGTATGGAAGCCTGGGGAAAGGCTGGCTTTGAAAAGGTTTAGAAGGCGTTTTCTCTGGAACGAGGCCAGCAATAATTCGCAGACCCATCAGTCCAATCCCTTGACAGAACCTCCTAGCCTAACTACAATACAAGAAATGGAATACATAGAAAGTATCAAATGTATGTGGAAAGATGTAGGGACTTCTTAGGATAGACACGTGGTATACGAATACATCAGGCTGGAGAAAGCAAGTAGCGATACCGTTATTGAAAGCTCTTTAGAGGTCGTGGATCTGGTTGAGCAAATAGAAAACGTGCTGGCGGAGCACGCAGCCCGACTACGCACAGCCCTCCAACAGGCCTCAGGTGATAGCTCTGGGCCAGAAGAAGGTAGTGATGCCTGGTTACTTCTCAATGCCTTTACGAGTGAAGCCGAACTCCCCACACTTGTCACGCGTTTTGAGCAATCTGGTCGTGCCCTTGCGGAACAGGGCGGCAAATTAGAAGCGCGTTTACAAGGATTGCAATCCTACATCCATGCCCTTGCCAGTGAATGTCAACGCATCTTTATAGACATACCCGACTCACCCAATGCAGCGCAACCACCCAATTCATCTCAGCAGGCGCTCGTCCTGCAGCGCCTCTTTCAACTGCAAGCTGCCTGCGTCCTCGCACTTTCGCGGGGGTACCAGGCAGTCATGGACACCATCTCCTTGCAGCGTCAGCAACTGGAGCTGCATCTGAGCGAACGCTTGCAGGTCCTACAGCGCATCAACAGCATCAGTAACTCCACCATGGACCTGGATCAAACCCTCGAAGTCACCGCCAAAAGAGTCGCGGAGGAACTGAACGTCGAACTCTGCTCCATCTTCTTCTATGACGAATTGCAGCGCCTGCTCACCCTGCGCGCCACCAATGGCCCGCGCCCACTCGGCGGCATGCACTATACTCTGCGCCTGGGCGAAGGCTATAGTGGCTGGGTAGCTGACAAAGGCACCCCTTTGCTCGTGCGCGATGCAGGTGCCGACGCGCAATTTTCCAGCGAAGCCAGTGCCTACACCCAGGCGTATCGTGGACTCATGGCGGTACCGATCATCTTCTTTGGCAACGTCGTACGGCTCATCGGCGTCATCAGCGTCCAATCAATCGATCCGCGCGACTTCGCGGGAGAGGAAATGAACTTTGTGGAAGTCGTCGCGGGCATCATCGCCATCAATAGCGAAAATGGGCGACTCTACGAGCAGACCGACGAGCAACTCCGGCGAAAGGTACACGAACTGGCAACCATCCACCGCGTCTCCTCGATCATTGCCTCGACGCTCAACCTGGATGAAGTCCTGCAAATCATCGGCACCCAGGCCGTCCATCTGAGTGGAGCAGAACGCTCGTGTATCTTCGGCCTGGATACCGAAAAACAGCACCTGCACGTCCTGGCACAGTATGGCATGAACGGCGCTGATGTACGGCGTATACATATACCGGTAGGGGAATGTTGCGCGGGACGTGCCGTCGAAACAGGGCAGCCAAGCATGGCCGTCGATTGTTTCCAGAACAACGACGACCCATGCTTTCTGCGCGACGACCCGCTCATCTCCTCCGAAATTCATTCCGTCTTATGCGTGCCGCTCAAAGTCAAGCAAAAAGTGCTTGGGTGTATCTGTATCTACAGCAGCCATCGGCACGCACTCAGCCAGGAGCAGATGCAACTCGTCATCACCTTTGCCAACGAAGCCGCCATCGCTATTGACAATGCTCGCCTGTATGAGGAGACCCGGCGTGGACTGGAACTGAAATCAGCCCTTCTGCGGGAACTGCATCATCGTGTCAAAAATAATCTCGCAACGGTTGCAGGCATCCTCTCCTTGCAGCGGCGACGCACCAAGTCATCTGAAGTGCGCTATACCCTGGCGGAAAGCGTCAATCGCGTGCAGGGTCTGGCGGCGACACACGACCTGCTGTCACATAAAGATGTTAGCGAAGCACGCGTCGACGATATAGCGCGGAAGATTGTGGGTGTAGCAAACGCCAATCTGCGCCCGCCCGAGACGCACATTACCTTTGAAGTCGAGCCATGCCCCATCGTCATTCCCTCGCGGGCTGTCGCCATCCTCGCCCTCGTACTCAACGAAATGGTCTCAAATGCAATTAAACACGGCATGGTCGGCATGGTGAAAGGAACCGTCACGATTCGTGGCCGTGAAGAGGATGGCATGGTTATCGTAGAAGTTGTTGATAATGGTAGCGGCCCAGTCGAGTCATCCGAAGGGCCGCAAAAGAGCACAACCAATGGAGAGGAGCAATTGCTCGCGCTCTCCTTTGATGAAGGATTAGGCCTCTCGCTCATCCGCAATTTGATCGGCGATGTAGGTGGTCAATTTGTATTGCGGCGGGATGGAGAACGTGGGCTTACGATTGCCGAAGTACGTTTTCCTGCCCGTATCACCTACAGGGCCGTGCAGGAGAAGTAACGTAGGGGCCGAACAGGACTCGTGGAGGTGTAGGTTATGACAGTAAAAAATGTAGGGGAGCAATTGATTGTACCCTCCCTATCTTCTCAGCCGGAGGAGAAACATACAACCAAAATTCTGGTGATTGAAGACGATGCTGATATCCGCCAGGTCATCGCCCTCTTCCTGCATCTTTCAGGCTTCGAGGTGCGTGAGGCACTCGATGGGCGACAGGCAATACACATGATACCGGAGTATGCTCCTGATCTGATCGTCCTGGACCTGATGATGCACCCGGTCAATGGGTGGGAAGTCTTGGATTGGCTGCGTAAGCATTCCATCACTCCGCCGCTTCCCGTGCTCATTCTTACTGCCCGCACACAACTGGAAGAGCAAGTGCATGGACTGGAAGCAGGTGCCGTAGAGTACATGACCAAACCCACCCAGCCAAGCAAACTCGTCGAGCGCATTCATGCCCTGCTTGCTCTCAGCGTAGAGCAACGTGCCCTGCTGCAACGCAAGTGGATCGACGAGCGTCGCAGCCTCCTCTCGCGCCTGACCGCTCCTCAGCCCGACGAATTCCTCTTCTAAAATGCAAGGGTGCAGAGCATTGTGTTCATCACTTGCCAAGCGCTTGACCGCAATGTGTGCAAAAACGATCTCTCGCTCGATTTTGTTTGCCGCAGGTGCTGCAGCGATTGAGAGGACTACCACAGCGAATGCAGTAGAACACATCCGGCTTATTGGGGTGGTGACAATTGGGGCAGGCATAAATAGGCGTGGTGGGAGTGCGATAAATAGGTTGAGGGGAAGGTGAAACCGGCTGCGTATCGGTGCTGGATAGGACAGTGAGCTGGTCCACGAGAGGAGCAGTGCTGCCGGATCGCATGCCAGTAATAGGCTCTACGTAGTTCGCGGCATGCTCAAGAGCTGTAGCCATATCACTCGCGCGCTGATAGCGAAGCTCCGGTGTTTTTCGGAGCGCTGTCAAAATCACCTGGGTCATCTCAAAAGAGATGTTTGGATTAAAGAGACGTGGGTCGGGTGGTTCTTCATAGATATGACTGTGCGCCAGCGCAGGGTAGTTATCCGCGATAAAAGTGGTACGACCGGTTAATGCTTCAAAGAGCATCACGCCAAGCGCATAAATGTCCGCCCGGCCATCCACCGGCTCCCCTTTACACTGTTCCGGTGACATATATTCGGGCGTACCTACGCCAGCACCAGGACGAGTCAGCTCTTTTGTTCCCTCAAGCGCCTTCGCGATGCCGAAGTCAGAGAGGATAGGTCGCCCAAGCCGGTCCACCAGCACATTGACCGGCTTAATATCGCGGTGGATAATGCCGTGTTCATGCGCGTAGCCGAGGGCGCTCGCGACCTGCTGGAATGTGCGATTGGCCTCCGCTACCTCCATCAACATGCCTTGCTCGCGTAATGCATCGAGGCGATTTTTCAACGTCCCACCATCGACAAGCTGCATCACAATATAAAGATGCCCCTGATATTCGCTGGCATCGTGAACGGTCACAATGTTGGGGTGCGAGAGTCGGGCCACCAGCCGGGCTTCCAGCTTGAAACGTTCGACGAAGTTGCGGTCTGCTGCATACCAAGGTGGGAGAACCTTGATCGCCACTTCACGATCAAGGTTCTCCTGGTGAGCCCGATACACTCGAGCCATGCCCCCCTGGCCGAGCGGAGCCAGGATGGTATAGTTGCCTAGCGCTGCCCCAATTAGGCTATCTGCTTGCACGATGCATGCCCTATCGCATCATCGTTTGGCAAAAACTAACACGGTTTGGCCAAGCTGAATCTTATCTCCCTCACTCAAAGTAAAGGGCTGGTATTTATTCACTGTCTGGCCATTGACTTTGGTACCGTTCGCGCTCCCTTCGTCCCGTAGTGCATAATTTCCATTGCCCATGTTAATGATAGAGGCATGCAGGCGCGAGACGGCCAGATCCTCAAGGAACACATCGCTTTCGCGGCTCCGTCCAATGCTCAGCGACTCTTTGCGAATTTCATAGACGCGTCCTGGCTCTTTGCCTTCCTCGATGCGTACGATACCCGTACAATTCTGCGTCTGAGCGCCGGTATTGCGGAGCATCGTTCGATCGGCCTCTTCAACACCAAATGGATTAGGAGAGCCGAAACCAGCCTGACCGGGGGTACCGAAGCCCGGTTGCGCCTGTCCCACACCTGGACCCTGCTGTTGCCACGATGGTACAGCAGGACTGCCCGGTTGGTTTTGTGGACTGGCGGGCACTGGTTGTTGGTACGCTTGTGGCCATCCACCCTGGCCGCCCTGCTGTGCTTGTTGAGCTGGCGGCACAGGTTGTGGCTGCGCCCAAGGGTCGGCAGATTGCGCTGCTTGTCCCCACGACTGTCCTGAACCACTACCAAATGCTGATGAATTATTTTGCTGTTGACCCGGCATTTGCTGTGCTGCTGCGTTCCCGGATGTGCCCCATGCTGGTGCGCTTTGTTGCTGTGCCCATGCATCTTGAGAGGAGGGCAAAGCTGTCTGGTCCCATGCTTGCGCGTTTCGTCCTGCTTCCATCCCCGCAAGTGGTGCTCCTGAGTTTCCCCAAGTACCCGGTTGTTGCCCAAATCCTTGTGCGCCCCACGCCGGTTGTTGCTGCTGTTGCTGCGCCGGGTTTTGCGCATTCCACCCCCCCTGCTGTTGTGGTGCTGGAGTTTGTGTGCCCCAACCACTCGGGGATTGTCCCGCGTTCTGACCACCCCATGCCGTTTGCTGCTGTTGTTGCGCGGCAGGAACTTGTGTGCCCCAACCCTGTGGCTGCTGTGCTGCGTTTTGTGTCGCCCAAGGATTGGCCTGTTGTTGCGCATCCCAACCGCCGGGTTGTTGTGGGGATGGCGCTTGCGCACCCCAAGCATTGGCTTGCTGTTGCCCCGGTTGCGCCCAGGCATTATCTGCTGGCATGCCCTGCGAGTTCCACGCATTCATCGTGCCGGGTGCCCCCGGTTGCGCCTGCGCCTGGCGCTGCCAATCCGTCGTGCCGCTTGCGGCTGCGGCATTTGTAGCTTTCTTTTTCCCACTGCCACGGAAATACACCAGCGCTCCAACCAGAATAAGCGCCGCGACGACCAGGCCGATGATAGCGACCCACACAGGCACGGGTAAACTGGATAACAAGCCGACAACATTGCCGGCATACACCGAAACTGTAGCAACGATAACTGTTAGTGTGAGCATTTCACTCATGTCGTTCACCCCTCCGAGTTGTAGGAGCGCAATTGCTTGCGCCCTCTCTGTGCACGCGGAATAATTGAAACGCGCTCCGCAAGCTCCGTACTTCGGCAAGAGCGCCCCTACAACTGCGCTTCATACTCAGCGCAATTCAAAACGTACCTCAACACTGCCAAAGCGTAGAATGTCGCCATCTTTGAGCGTACGTTCTTCGTGTGGCGATAAAATTACACCATTTAAACGTGTTTTGTTCAGGGCATTGAGGTCTTCTACAGTGTACTGTCCTTGTTGATACCTCAAGTAAGCGTGACGCCGTCCAACCGTTTTATCCGGCAAGTTAATCTCCGGATATATGCCCAGAACCGGGTCATGACGCCCCACGACCATCAACTCACCCGTCAGGGGAATAATCTGTCCACTTGAGATAACCACCAGTCGAGCCGATTTTTGCGGAATCGCCTGGGCCTTTGGATATCCTCCAGGTTTATTGACGCCGGGTGACTCCTGAGCGCGTGGGACAGGTCCTGGCTTCTGGTTGGGTCCTGGCGGTTGCACTCGCTCGATTTGCGGCGACGTTGAGATACGCTGCTGCAACTGATCAAGCGCGGCAATAAATTCTTGTGGCGTACTGAATCGGTCCGCCGGGGACTTGGCCATGGCTTTTTGCATGAAGGCATCCATTTCGGCGGGCAGGTCCGGGCGTATCCGGCAAATGGAAGGCACTTTCTCATGCATGTGTTTGACAACAATGTCTACCGCTGTCTCTCCTTCAAAAGGAGGATGACCCGTCAACATTTCGAACAGAATGGCAGCAACAGAGTAGAGGTCGGAGCGAATATCCGCCGAACGCCCACTTTCTGCCTGTTCCGGCGAGATATAGTAGGCGGTGCCCATAAATACGTTGGACTGCGTCAGTGTCACAGTTTCGCGACTGCGTGCTAACCCATAATCGAGGATCTTTACTTCTTCCCTACTATTAATGACTATATTCTGCGGCTTGAGGTCGCGATGTACAACGCCATGTTTGAAAGCGGTGTCCAGACCTTCAGCGATTTGCCGCGTATAATCCAGCGCACGTGCCAGGTCCATCGGCCCTTGTGTAAGGGTATGGTACTTCAGGTTCTGGCCATCAAGGTATTCCATGACGATGAAGTTGAGGGTATTCTCGTTCCCATAATCAACGATCCGCACAATATGTGGATCCCTGAGATGCAAGAGAATGTGTGCCTCTCGCTGGAAACGCGCCAGGAGATCACCATCATCTAGAAGCTCGGAGTGCATGACCTTCATGGCATAGATATGATTGTTTTCGGTATCACGCGCAACATAGACGGTGCCAAAGCTGCCTCGTGCTAGTTCATCGATGAGCTTATATCGCCCCTTGATGACATGACCGATCACGTCACCGCTCATGAAAGTTACTCCTCTTGATAGCCTACTCCTCGCGGCTATTATACATCATTCAGCCGTGAATGTCATTGCCATTGCTTTTCCTGGGTGTATGCATTGTTGGGAAACCACTCTATGGCGTTCACCTCCGATGTATCAGCCCGTCTATAATGACGAAACGGAGCAAACATCAAATAGGATTAGTTAATAGCTATTGTATCCTATGGTTCCACCCGCACGATACTCTCAATCTTGTCGAAATCTTTATCCCAACTGTAGATGCTAGATATTTGTTCAGACAGCAAATAGGCAACATTATAAGCATCAGCAAAAGAAATATTTTTGGTTGTATAGATGTCAAGAGCTTGTTGTCTGGAAGATGCAGACCTCGTAAAGATATAATAGGCAAGATGAGTTCCTTGATGCGCTGCCGTGATACCTTGTAGAAGCTTTGTAGAGTAAAGATCGTCTCAAAAATAACCAGGGAGGAGGTAATTACCTTCTCTTCGCTCTGTTCAACTCTCATTAAAAGTTCGCTAGCTCCTCAAGCTTGCACTGTGATGTGCTTGAAACGAAGGTCTTTGAGATCACCAGTACACGAATAGTTATTTCTTACTCCGCGAAAGGGTTTCTTCATAAGCAGCAACAGTCTCCTTGGCCGTCTTACGCCAGTTGAACAGAGCGGCGCGTTGCAATGAACGTGCTTTCAGATCGACCTGCAGTTCGTTATTTGTGAGAACGCTGCGCATGGCTTCCACCATCGCCGATGTATTGTCGGGATCAAGGGTAATGGCCGCATCTCCCACCACTTCTGGCAGCGATGTGCGATTTGAGCAGATTACGGGCGCACCGCAGCTCATCGCCTCTAGCGGAGGAAGCCCAAAACCCTCGTAGAGCGATGGGAAGACAAACAGGCTGGCTCCACTGTAGATAGCAGGCTTGTCCTCCTCCTCGATAAAGCGATACAGAATCTGTTCCGTCACGCCCAGTTCGGCAGCAAGCGGCCGTGGGTCAGGAAAGAGTGGCCCATGCTGCTTATCGGGATTACCCGAAATGAGCAGTTGCAGGCCAGGATCATCGAATTGCCGCTTCAGATGCGCAAAGGCTCGAACTAATTGCGGCACATTTTTACGTTGATCGAGTCCACCTAGATAGAAAATATAGCGCTCGCCAAGTCCATAGCGTGCTCGTGCTGTCGCAAGTATTGCGGGGTCGGTAATAGGGCGATACTCATCTCCCGCGGCCTCATAGATAACGCGAATGCGCTCAGCAGGCAATGTAAGCGCATCAATCATATCTTGCTTCGCATGCTGCGAGACCGTGATAATCAAGGTGGCCTTGTGTGCAGCGCGGGCAACTAATTTGGTATAGGCTCTCGTCTTAGCACCAGCGCTATAGAGTGGCATACGCAGCGGAATCACGTCGTGGATGGTCACTACGCAGGGTGTGCGCGGAAAGTATGGGGGGGCAAAGTGCGGAATATGAAACACATCGACACCGGCTTTACGCGCTGCTGTCGGACCTATAAACTGTTCCCATACCAGCTTTTGGATGTTCTCACTGCGTGCTGCAAAGGCAGGCACGGGCTGTACCTGGTAAGGAAACCCATCAGGAATGCTGCTCCGATCAACCGGTTCTGGCCCTAATAAGACATACTGATTCTGGGTATCAACCTCTGCCAGTCCCTCAAGTAGATGCTTCAGATATTGCCCGCTGCCACTGGCTGGAAATTGAAAGAAGAGCGCATTGATGCCTATTTTCATGCAACCACAACCTCATCCGAAAAATCTGTTGCTCCTGCGTAGAGCCTTTGATAGACATTGAGCATTTTACGTGCCGATTCGGCCCATGTATAGTGTTGTGCTCTCTCATAGCCCTTCTGCCGCAATTCCTCGCGCAATTGTGCATCTTCAAGTAAGCGCATGATGGTACGCGCCAGTGCATGTGTGTCATTTGGGTCGATCAAGAGCGCCGCATCACCGACAACCTCTGGAAGAGACGAGGTATTGGAGGTGATGACGGGGGCACCACATGCCATCGCCTCGATGGGTGGGACGCCGAAACCTTCGGAGAACGAGGGAAAGGCAAAGACATCAGCCATGCTATACAGCGTGATGAGTTCAAGTTCACTGACACGCCCCAAAAAACGCACCTTTTTCTCCAGCTTTAGTTCCGACACGAGTTGCAGCGTTTGATCGTAGAGCCAACCTTTGCCCCCTGCCAGAGCGAGCATCGCAGGTCCTCCCTTTTTCTTTTGAGCGATAGAAAATGCTTTGATGAGGCCGAAGTGGTTTTTGCGCGGCTCCATCGTGCCAACGCCGAGCACTAATGGATGTTTCAGACCAAACTTATTGCGTGTTGCTCCCAGTAGTATCGGATCGGTGATGCGCCGGAAGTGCGGTCCAACACCATTGGGAATGATCGTAATCTTCTCTGCTGGGGTCTTGAAATGATCAATCAATGTTTGCCGCGTTGCTTGTGAGACAGCCGCGACCACATCGGCGGAGGCAACTGCTTCAGGGACAACTTTGTTTAGATAGGCTGCCAGCGAGGGAACCGCGTACTCTGGATGTTCGATGAAGGCGAGGTCATGAACGGTGACCGCCTTACGTAGTTTCGTGCTGAGCGGGGGCAAGGCGAAATCCGGGCCGTGATAGATATCCACCTGACCCGTAAAATAGGTTGCATACAGGGGCAAGCGCCAGCGATACCAGAGGATATTCAGATAGCGGTCGGGAATAATAATGCTGCGGCTCCGCACATTCTCGGCTTTAGGAAACGGATGCTCTCGTGTGGGGCGTCCGCTGGTAAGCAAAACGTACTGATTTTCGGCATCCTGCGCAAGCATAGCATTCACCAAATTGCGCACATAGTTCCCAATTCCTGCTCCCTGGCGAATGCCCGCTGTATAGTCAATCGCGATACGCATGACCACCTTACCTTATCCTGGTGGCCACTGAACTTGCGCCCTCCTAACAGGTGAAAGTGCAAATGAAAAACACTCTGCCCAGATCAGGGCCAACATTCGTGACGAAACGATAGCCGCTCAGATCAATGCCCATATCACGTGCTAATTTTGCGGCAGTCGTAAACAAGCTACACAAGCATGGCCCATCCTCTACCGTCAGATCTGCCATCGAAACAATATGGTTTCGAGGAATGAGCAGGATATGGTGCGGTGCCTGCGGATTGATATCCTCAAACGCGACAATATCCTCATCTTGGTAGACAATTTTACTCGGTATTTGACCGGCTGCAATCTTACAGAATATGCAGTTCTCATCAACCACGGCAGTACGTTACCTCCTCAGTGGGGCCAGATTGATCGTGCCCCTTCTCTTTGGGTGATTTCACGCACTACTATACCATATCATGCAAATGCTCACAGGCAGGAGCAGAGAGGAGTAGCAGGCGATTTGCCAGCGAAAACGTCATAAAATCAGTCAAGAAGTTTTCCTGCGCTTCTACCATCTCCCACCCCATGCCACCAATGAAGTACAACAACGCGTCTGGCTCTGCCACGTCGCTATCAACCTTGGCCTAAATGCCTTGCGAAAACCCAAAAGCAGCTTTGCTCAGGAAAGTTGCCTACGTCGTTGGCAAATCCCTCCGATTAAAAATCACCAGTCCCGGCAATGCCACAGACCAGACCAATAACAACCAGCACGATAGGATACCAGCCGGTGATGTTGTGTGTGGCAAGCGCCAGTAAGCTCTGTGCATAGTACAGCGGCTGAATCTTCTGCATCCAGGACAGGTTATTCGAAAGACCGCCAAGTGTGTTCATCAGATAGAACAACGCCAGTACGCCAATAGCCGCTCCACCTGCCGCCCGGCTGGCATTCATGAATGAACCGAACAGCACCCCAATGCCGCTTGCCATGAACATAAAGGCCAGTTCAATCAACTGCGCGATGATCAGCCAGTTCCAATCCAGGTTGGCATTCTTTACGAACAGTGAGCTGATCGCTACCGCCCCTGCAGTTGCTATACTCAGGATAAGCCCACCGAGGGCTGCGCTCAGCCACATTTCAAGGTAGTAGCGCGTGCGAGAAATGGGCCTTGCCAGCGCCAGGTCGAGCGTGCCGTTCTCGTAGGTGGCAGGCAGGGATGCACCAGCAATATAGGCTACAATTCCGCCCCAGATCAGCGCGTAGAGCGAGCTATACATTTCAAGCGCCATGAGTGCCTGGAAGCTGTTAGCGTTGGTAAGCTTCGCGCCTAGCAGCCCGGCCGCGGCACTTGATGTCGTATACGCGGAGAAATTTATTTGTTGTAACGAAGGATATAAGATGCCGACGACCACAGCGACGAAGACGGCATAGAACACTCCCGCAGATAGGATAACTTTGTCGTTACCCAGCGACGACAAGTGTAATTGTTAGTCCGCGTGCGCGTTTCTTCGGCGTTGCGATGCTTTTTGAGATGGATGTGGTAGCCATGTGCAGCTCTCCTTTCACCTGGAAATGCTCTAACGGGCGGCAGGCGTAGTTGTTTCTGCCTGCGGATTTTCGTAAAACTTCAGGAACACTTCTTCAAGAGGGGCTTCTTCAGCTTGCAGGCGCAGGACTTCATGACGGCTAAGCGCCTTGATCAGCGCGTCCATGCTGCCGCCTATATTAAAATGGTAGCCATGACTGTTGCTTGTCACCATGCTCACTCCTGGAATTCGCGCCAGTTCTTCCGTACTGACCGCATCACCGAACTCGGCAGTCACGCGCTGACCCGCCTTCTGGCGGAGCTTCTCAACCTCCTCAATAGTGACGATTTCGCCCTGGCGAATGACCGCCACGCGCCCGCAAACCCTCTCAACATCGCTCATGATATGCGAACTCATGAAGATAGTCTTCCCGCGTGCTTGTTCTTCCAGCAAGAACTCGTTAAATGTGCGTTGCAAAAGTGGATCGAGGCCCGAAGTTGGCTCGTCCAGGATCAACACATCTGGGTCGCACATGAACGCCAATACGATACCGATCTTCTGGCGCATTCCTTTGGAATAGCCTTTCAATGGCCGCTTCATCTCAACACTGAAGCGGGCTATCAGGTCATCCAGCAGCACAGGTTCGCGTCCTTGCAAGCGCGAGAAGTAGTTGATGACCTGCTTGCCGGTCATCTGGCCTGGGAGGCGCACATCTCCTGGCAGATAGCCGATGTGCTGGTGGAGTTCCATTTTGTCGCGCTGCGCATCCAGCCCCATCACACGCAGTGTTCCCGATGTGGGGCGGATAACATCGAGCATACAGCGAATGGTCGTGGTTTTGCCCGCGCCGTTCGGCCCGAGAAAGCCAAATATCTCGCCCTGCTCAACACGTATCGAGATGCCCTTGACGGCCTGTACTTTGCCGTATGATTTGTACAAATTGTCAATCACGAATACCGGCTCTTGTGTTGTCATGATGAGACCTCCTCCGAATCAATTCTATGTCTGATAGCCAGGACGTTATCGAGGGACGAAATTAAAATGTTCGTTGTCTCTTGTTTTGTCTTCTCATCTGGTGGCGGACTTGACGGCGCAAATACTCTTTGGACTGTCTCGGTCGCCATCTCCACAACCTCCTCGTCGGAATATTTGAAATCGTCAGGCATATACTGCTCAATCACTAAAAAACCCATTGTGATTGCATCGAGCATATACGCCTGTCTGCGAGCATCTATATCATTACGTACGACTCCATGACTGCGCAGAAGCTCAATGAGTCCGAGAGATTGAGCGAGTTGTTCGGAGTAGGTCGCGCTGGCAAATTCCTTGCGCGTCCATTCACCGAGCAGGTCTGTATCACGCAACAGGACCGCTTTCGTGAGTGGACTCTTCATGGTAGCCAGCATAGAGTGTTTCATAATACCTTGTATCGTCCCACCCTCGGGATCGACAGCGATGCGCTGCTGGATGTCTTTCACCAGCCGGTCATATTCGCGCCTCATGAGCGCCGTGAACAGGTCCTCGCGTGTCTTCCAGTGCAAGTAGATCGTGCCTTTCGCTACACCTGCTTGCCGGGCAATGTCATCGATTGTCGTTTTGTTGTATCCCCAGCGCAACATCAACTCTGCTGCTGCATCTAAAATCCTATCTGCACGCTCTTCCCGCTTTGAACGCTCCTCGGTTTGCCTTCGCTCACTTCTGCGTTGGCTTGTCAATGTACAACCTCCAACTTTATGACCGTATGACTAAATGAATATGTGACTAAGTTTGCTTATCTGGTCATATTTATAGCTGATTTTATGACAAAAGTCAAGAGTAAATCGCTTCAAAAAGGGCATAAAAAAAGACGTATGGAGAGCAGATAGTTCTCCATACGTCCCCTTTGAGCTTATTCTTCTGCGCTTGTATTCCCTTCAACTCTCGTAACAGCCACTGCTTCAGGTGTTTCAACTACCTCTGTGGTCTCAGTGGTTGGCGCTGATTGTGTCTCTGTGGTGGTAGCCGCCGCTTCGGTTGCCTCGTCTGAGATTAAAGCAGTATCCGTTGTCGAAGTCAGTGCCTCAATTACCTGATCTGGCGGTGTTTCAGTAGGACCGAGATTTATCTCGGCTCCTGTTGCAGCTATCGGGGGAACTTCGGCATGCTCCGCTTTAGACTCGCTGCTCTGATCTTCCTGAGCCGTCGAGCCTTGCGAGGCAGCCTCCTTCTTTTTAGAGGACCTGAGTTCGATGCCATGAAGGGCGGGGTCGTTGTACTGAGGCAGGCCCATTTCCTGACGGATCAATTTGATAGCCTGGTAAACTTCCCCTGGCTTAATTCCCAGTTCGTCGGCAATCGACTTGTGCACGCCGACATTCGGTAGAGGCAGATACGGCTCGTAGAGGGCGCGAATCTTCTCAAGCTCTTCCGCGTCGCCCTTATAGGTTTGAAGTTCCCACCAGCTTGGGATACCCTGTCGATCACGAAGCTCTTTAATGATCTTCTTGACAGCTTTTTTGGGAATGCCCATTTCTTGCGCAATTTGCGTGCGGATGCCATCGTATTCAGCCGGTGTAGCGAGTTCCAGGTAACGTTCCTCGACCTGCTTGATCTGCTCATCTGTTGGCTTAAAAGGTTGAGGAGGTGGAATCTTCTCGCGCTTTGGTTTGGGCGGAGTTGGAGGTTTCTGTACTTTGGCCTTGGCGGGCTTCCCTCCAGGTCTCCCACCTTTTTGACCACCTCCAAAGGGTCGATCAGAGCGCTGTTCCCCTGGACCACCCGGACGTGGGCCACCTTCCATCGGTTGACGTGGACGTTGTCCAAGTGTACCTGCCATACCAGGTCCTCGATCGTGATAGCTGCCAGGACCATAACGTTCCCCTTCGCGATAGCCACCCGGGCCACGGTCGCGGTTAGCGCCTTCGCGATAGCTCCCAGGCCCACCTGGTCCTCGTTCATCACGGTCGCGATAGCCAGCGGGACCTCCAGGGCTCCCAGGCCCACCTCGATTATCTCTTGGGGCAGGGGAGGACGGTATTTTCGGATGTGCTGGTGGCTGTTCTGGTTCACTCACTTTAATGTCTGAGATCGAGTCGAACCAACGGCTTCCGCTAGAAGCTGGTTTCGGTTTAGGAGGTGGTGGAACTGCGCGTACTGGAGTAGCTGTTCCTGCCGCTTTGTCAGGAGTGGCTGGCGCCGTTTTGGCTGCCAATTTCTCTTTTCTAGCTTTCTGCATGCACTCAGGGCAAGTTACTTCTTTAGCATTTGCCGACTGAAACCACTTGCCGCAGGTGATGCAGCGCATCTTAATTTTGCTCATGCGCGAACTCCCCTGTAATACTAGATAAAACTGGACATAAACTGCCCGTGTGTCGGAATGCACTTTCTAGTATAGCAGGTTTAGCTTTTTATCACAATAAGCTCATTAAACGCCCTTCCTACCTTGCCTTATGCTTGATTACTAGTACATGGGTTCTCCTAAGCAAGCCTGGCTCGTATTGTCTGAGCGCGAATATCTAATGCTGCTGTTTCTGTCTCCCGGTTCATTTCCCGTAGCATGCTGGCGTAGTTCTCCAGGACAGTGACTAGACGAAGGTGCTGTGGCCCTAAAGCTTGCTCAAAGATGAGGAGGGCACGTTGGTAAAGTGGCTCCGCTTCAGCGTATTTGTCCTGATCGTGGTAGAGCTTGGCTAAATCACTGAGTGTCTGCGCGACCTCATGATGCTCTGGCCCTAAACTTTGTTCGCGGATAGCAAGTGCCCGTTGGAAAAGCTGCTCAGCCTGCTTATATTTGCCTTGAGCACGGTAGAGTTTTCCTAGGTTGTTGAGTTTGACTGCTACGCGGGGATGTTTCGGTCCCAGTCCTTGCTCATTCATTGCCAGGGCACGCAACAAAATAAATTCAGCCTGCTCATACTTGCCTTGAGCATAGTAGAGTCTACCCAGATTGTTGAGATTGAGAGCTACAGAGGGATGGTCGAATCCCAACTGTCGCTCATTGATGGAGATCGCACGTAGCCAGAGGTGCTCGGCCTGCTCATACTTGCTCTGAGTAAAGTAGAGCCATGCCAGGTTATTGAGACTCTCAGCCACGGTGTAATGCTCCGGCCCCATGATCTTCTCGCGGATCGCCAGCGCCCTCAGGTAGAGCGACTCTGCCAGGGCTTGCTGATCCAACTCAAGGTAAACCGATGCCAGATTGTTGAGGCTTTCAGCCACATTGGGGTGCTCTAGCCCCAAAACTTGCTCGTAGACCGTTACTGCTCGTCGAGCGAGTGGTTCGGCCTGAGCGTATTTTCCTTGTTCATAGTAGAGTTCCACCAGCTTATTGAGAGTTTCAGCCACATCGGGATGCTCTAGCCCCAAAACTTGCTTGCGGATCTCTAGTGCTTGTCGGAGGAGCGTCCCGGCTTCGGTAAACTGTGCGCGTTTATATAAGTAGTATCCTGCGCGATTGAGTAATGCTGAGGCTTCTGGAGATGTTATATTCCATTGCGTAATCAGCGCTGCACATGCTTGTGCATGAGGGAGACACCGTTGGCAGCGCTGCCACACCTCAAAGGTAACATCTGGAAATGCCCGGTTGACAGCACACACTACCCGCTCAGCCCATTGGCGCTGGGTTCGCTCATCCATTCCATCCTTGAGCACGTGTTGTACCAGGCGATGGATCATGAGCAGTTGAGCCTCAGGATCGCGCCGTACGAGGGAAAACTTACGCAGTTCTCGAATGGCGACATCCAACTCTAGCGAATCGGCTGCAATTGGCTCAAGTGTGGTACTCAGTCCAGTTCCACCCTCACTGATGATCTCCTCGGGGATTGCATCTGGATGCAGGAATGCACAGAGCCTCAACAGATCAGCGGCAGCAGAGTTGGCCTGTTGCACTTTCTCAAATGAGAGCGACCAGGTCGTAGCAACCGGCTCAGGGTGGTCAGCAATGGACTCCCCCCGCAGCCTCAACAGTGTAGCGCTTCGTGTCTGATAACGCGCCAGGTAGCCAGACAGACCGCAGTCGGTCTCCTCAATGTAGGCTGCTGCCTGGTCGAGTGCCAAAGGCAGCCCATCCATAATGACTGATAATTCCAGAGCATTAGCGCGATCTCTGGAAGACGCTTGCTCGAGTGGAGCATCGGGAGCGATGCGCTTGGTCCGACGTAGTAGAAACAATGCGCCCTCTTCTGGCTCCATTTTCTCAAGCTCAATACGTTGGGCTGTAGGCCCCGTGGTTTGGGCACGCGTCGTCAGCAGAATATGCCCATTGCTGAGCGAGGGCATGAAGTCGTTGGCCATCTCAACATCCTCAACATTATCGAGAATAAGCAGCCATCCGGCATATTCTTTCAGCCAGCGCTTGACGCCCACAACGGTATGCTTCTGATCCTGCTCGTCCTTCTCAGGCAAATTCAACAGGCTTGCCAGCTCAACACAGTCCGAGATGAGCAATTCGCGTGTGTCCGCTTTGATCCATAGGATAGCCTTGTAATTGCTGTGATAGCGATAGGCGTATTCCACCACTGTTTGTGTTTTGCCAATGCCACCCAATCCACTGATTGCCTGGGTTTGCGTCACTACGGCTGTCTTGCCTTCTTTGATCACATTATGCAACCAGATGAGCACGTCTTCGCGGCCCGTAAAGAAAGGGTTGCGCCGGAAAGGTACATTCCATATCAGCGGGAGGGCGGACGAAGCAATGGCTGTCTGCTCGTGCCTTTCCGCCTCGGAGATCAATCCCAATTCTTCGGGGCTTTTTCCAAAGAGCTCGCACAGCTTTTGACGAAAGTGAAGGCTGGGAGAGGTAATACCACTTTCCCAGCGGTTCACATTGACGGTGGTAGTACCAAGTTGTTCCGCTACCTGGCTTTGTGTCCAATAATGAAGTTTGCGCTGGTTTCTCAGCAACCGGTTAGGGATTGCCTTATCAGGTACTTTCACTGTTGGACTCCTCTCTGCTCTGCTTAAACTCCTCTCAGAGTTTCCATGTTAAGGCTTACATTCCGTAACTGGAGGTCGCCAGATTAAAACACACTTCCAAATGAGTCCGTGAAAAAGCTTGATAAAGAAATGTTAATTTGCCGTTATTCCTTTTACGTTATACCTCGTGTTATGATGACTGGCAAGAAGCTTTGGTATCCTTTTTTGGAATAAATAGAACATTGGCGAAGATCAAATGAGAAGAAGATTACAAACGAGAAAGGGGTAAAGCAGACATAAATCATCTGAAGAGGCGCATCCTTTCGTGCACGCTTGGCATTGCATTAATTTCTCTACTACTGACGACAAAGATGGTCGTAGCGGCTCCACTGACCTGCGGGGCTTGGAGTGTCGTTTCCAGTCCTAATGCAGGCACAAGCTCCAACTTTCTGCAGGCCGTGGCAACCGTCTCGGCGAATGATGTGTGGGCGGTGGGCTTTTACTTTGCTATGCCAGGTGCCAGCGTCCCTGCCAGCACACTCACCGAGCACTGGAACGGCACGAGCTGGAGCATCGTCCCTAGTCCCAATGTTGGCACGAACCAGAACTTCCTTTATGGAGTATCCGCTGCTTCGTCGAATGATGTCTGGGCCGTGGGATATGATTATACCGTCGGCGCTCCGGCGAGCACATTGATCGAGCATTGGAACGGTACTCAATGGAGTATTGTCTCCAGTCCCAATGTGACAGGGTCCAATCAGCTACACGGAGTATCCGCCATTTCCGCCACCAATGCCTGGGCTGTAGGATACTCCAACAATAATGGGACAGTGGATACCCTTACCGAGCACTGGAACGGTTCCAAATGGAGTGTCGTCTCCAGCCCCAATGTTGGAACATACGGCAGTAGTCTATCCAGCGTAGCAGGGATCTCTGCCAACAATGTCTGGGCAGTGGGAGAATCTGGTGGTAACCTCGCACATACGCTGATCGAGCACTGGAATGGCAGCAGTTGGAGCGTCGTGAAGAGTCTCGACGCCGGGAAGACCGGATCCAAGAATGGAGGCTTTTACGGGGTAGCAGCAAGCGGAGCGAACAATGTCTGGGCCGTTGGTTTCTACGTCATCACCGGTACCACTCCTGTACAGGCGACGCTGATCGAGCACTGGAACGGCAGCAGTTGGAGCATTATTACCAGTCCCAATGTTGCGTCGGATGCTAATCGCCTGTATGGGGTGGCAACCATCTCTGCAAGCAATGTCTGGACCGTCGGATACTCCACCCCTAATGAGGGCGTCAATCAGACCCTCACCGAGCACTGGAATGGCAGCAGTTGGAGCATCGTCTCCAGCCCCAATGTCGGATCATCAAATAACGATCTGACCGGAGTGGCAACCATCCCTGCAAACAACCAGGTCTGGACAGCAGGTTTCTACGATACCAATCCTACTCCACAGACACTCACCGAGTTCTACTGTTAGCTGGTCTCTTTTTTAGAATGCCGCTTGCTCCGCAGCAAAGAACTGCTCTACATCTTTCAAACTAGCAGTTCTACGAGCAGGCGGCAGCGCATTGATGACAAGCCTGCCATAGCCTTTCGTGTACAGGCGTGTGTCGAGGATAGCCATCACTCCACGATCATCACGGGTGCGCAGCAAGCGTCCCAAACCTTGCTTGAGGCGTAGGACTGCCTGGGGAAGTACATACGTGCCGAACCAATTTTCTCCCGCCGCCTTCATCTGTGCAATGCGTGCCTCGTGAACCGGATCATCCGGTGGGTCAAAGGGCAGCTTATCGATCACCACTAGAGAAAGAGCTTCACCGGCGATATCGACACCCTCCCAGAAGCTCTTTAGTCCGAAGAGTACCGCACCCTCTTCCTCGCGGAACTTGCGTGTCAGCTCAGTACGAGGCATGTCTCCCTGACGTAAGAGGGGATAATCAAGATGCGCTGGCATAATTTGACAAAACTCTTCATAGACTTCTTCGAGCATGCGTTTGCTTGAGAAAAGTAAAAAGGCCCGGCCTTGCGAGGCCTCCACCAATCGCTCCATCTCTCGAGCTATCGCCTTCATATAGCCCGTAGAGTTCGGACCATACGCAGGTTCAGGCAGATGGCGGGGAACATAGAGCAAGGCGTTATGCTCGAAATCAAAGCTGAGCGGCAGAATGCGTTCGATCAAATTCGGGTAATCGGCAAAGTCAAGCCCCGTGCGGCTGCGGAAGTAGGCAAAATTTGGTCCTTTATCGTCTGGTTTCTGTGGGTTGGGGCCGATAGTTGCCAGTGTCGCGGATGTACAGATGACGTTGGACTTGTCAAATAATTGCTTTTTCAGCCAGGAAGAAACCTCTAATGGTGCTGCTGACACTTCTAGCAAGCCGCCTCGCCGCCCCGGGGTATTTACGCGTTCAGCATAGTAGACGAATTCGCCTGCTTTCCCGACGGAGAATACCATGCGAATATCCTGGGCCAGGTTCTCCGTACGTGCAAGCAACTTGTCATAGAGATTACTTTCCTTCTCGGGCATATCTTTCGGACGTAGCTTGCGCAGCGAATCGCCCAAATCAGAAATCACAGTTGCGAGTCTTAAACCCTCCTGAAGCGGCTCATACAGGTTTGCTCTATTCTTGAAGCCTGGATCAGCGACTATCTCTAGTTGCCTCCATGTATCGGTCATAGCTTTTACCGCCTCATCTTGCAGGCTCACCGAACTATGATCCTTGAGCATGCGCTGGGCAAGCAAAGTGGATATGCGTGCCTGGCTGATGGTAACGGTGAATGCGCGGGTTGCCTCCTCCTCGAGATGATGGGCCTCATCTATGATAATCAGATCGCGCTTGGGCAGCAGATAGCCTTCCATCACGGCATCGATAAGTAGCAGCGTATGGTTGACAACCATTACCTGCGCATTTCCCGCCTTCACCCGCATCTTGCGAACGTAGCAATCCGAAAAGAAATTGCACTTGCCCCACGCGCACTGATCGCTATCGGCATGCACCTTACTGCGTATCTCGGCAGGAAGCTGGAATCCGAGTGTTTCAAAGTCTCCATCGAAGCTTAATTCAGGGTCTTCCGTGATGTTAATCAGGCGCAAAAAATCACAATTCTTGACGTAATATTGGATGCCTTGCCGCTCGTTTTCCATACGATCCAGACAGAGATAGTTAGCCATTCCTTTAATCAGAGCTGCCGGAAAAGGCTTGATATGTTTCTGTACAAAAGGAATATCTTTATAAAAAAGTTGCTCCTGCAAGGCTTTATTAGCTGTGCTGATGATAGCTACCTGGTTAGAACGCACGATAGGAAGCAAGTAAGCAAGCGATTTGCCTGTTCCCGTTCCGGCTTCCACGATGGCAGGTATCTCCTCCGTCAGAGCCTTCGCGACAAGCCTTGCCATCTCAACTTGCGCTTCCCGCTCTTCATAGCCTGGCAGCCGTTTTGAAAGAACTCCTCTTTGACGCAAATCGGCAGAGACGATGTTTTGGAGGTGAGATTCGTCACTGGAAGCAGGCTCGCTGAAGGATGATTCTGTGTCCTGCTCATAAAAAGGGATGTCGTCGATTGTCTTAGTATCCGTGGTTGAGGTAGAAGTGTGGCCTCTACCGTTCTGGTCTATAGTGTTCTGATTGGTAGTTGTCTGATGATCAATTGGAGCAGATACTGGCGTGGAAGATACCATCGAAATATTGGAAACTGTACCGCCTTCAATCGATGCCATCTGGGGAACAGGAGCCTCTATAGTCTCTTCTGAGTGTGCCTGTTTTGTTTGCTGCATCCTCACATTATTATTGCTAACCAGGGGCGTAGATAACGATGGAGCAACTCGCTGCGTTCCTGCCTGGATAGGCAACCCCATCAGCGCACGTAAATAAGCATCGGCAAATGCCTGGGTATGTGGGAAGCGTTCATCGGCTTTATAAGCCACGGCCTGAAGCAGCACGCGCTCAACGGCTGGTGAAATAGCGCTATTCAAGATATGCGGGAGCGGAAATGTCTCGTGCTCTTGCTGGTGTGACAATGTTTTACGATCAGTTCCCTTATATGGACGGCGTCCACAAAGCCATTCATACACCATCACAGCCAGGGAGTACTGGTCGCTAGCAGCGGTAAGGGTGCCTTGCAAATGTTCTGGTGCTCGATACAGAAGGGCAGGTGCTTTATCGTCAAAAGGCTCGAGCAAAAGCGAAAAGTCGGTCAGCAGAACATCGTTGCGTTCCCCAACCAGCAAATTACCTGGATGCAGATTCCCATGCAGAATGTTATTGACATGTGCGTAATGCAGGGCATCAGCAATCGGAGAAAGCACCCTCTTCACCTCATCAGGTGCATGGCATTCACCTACGGAAAAGCGCTGCAAAATAGTTCCCCCCGGCACATACTGCACCACAAGATAGCCGAGGTCCCCTAGAATACCGGAATCCTGAACTTCAGCAATATAGCGGTGTCGCAGTTTCGTTTTGAGCAGTTTAGCTCGAGCAAGAAAAGTGTCTCTAGCTTCTCTCGTGGTGAGGGGCGTGGAAAAGACCTTGATGAGTGCATCCTTCTTGCGCTGCTGTTGCCTGCTCAGGTAGAGGCGACTGGTAGAACTTTCTGCAAGCGGTCGGATGATAGTATATGGACCGATCTGCTGAAGTTCTACGTCTGCCATGGTGCTACTCTCTTCCCCGATATGTGAACGAATGTTTGTGCCGGATGTAGAGTATTATATCATGTGGGAGAAAGAGGAAGTTGAGGGCTTTGTCGAGCTTTGATAATTCTGGCGAACTCCTCAACTTGCGCGTGTTTTTCTGATGACACCCTTAACCTCCTATAAACGTATCATTACCAAACCGCGTTTTCTAGCAAGGAACAATCCTATGGACAATATTCAGACAACTCGAAAATGGTCGGAACTGCGTGGCCTGGCTGTCGTCACTCTCGCAGGCGGGAAAAAAGAAGGCACATGCGATGATTTCTACTTCGTGCCAAGCTCACAGAATATTTACGCGCTTCGCGTCAAGACGGGACTGTTTGGACATAAAGGGTTACTGGTAGCCAACGTTGACGCGATTGGACAAGATGCGATTACCGCTGCCAGTGAAGAGGCACTATGGAACGAGTCGGAAGATGAGCATGTAGCGACGCTCCCCCTCGGTCAGAGTCTGCTCTCATATAAAATCATGAGCGCAAGTGGAACGCTTGTTGGCAGTATTGGCGATGTGCTGATTGATACTAGCTCACCTAAAGCTCTCCGCATCTCCGCCTTTGAGCTTTCCAGAGGTTTGCGCGAACGTATTAGTGGCAATTATTCAACCTTCTCCGCTGCACAGGTGACAAGCTGGGGACGGGATGTACTGGTCATCCCTGATGATGTGGCCCAATCTCTGCAAGGGTAAGGTATGTAGTCCTTGAGTGCAGTAACGTGCCAGGAATGTAACAGAGAAAGTAGACATGCAATGTTCCATATTTCCCCATCTGATCTGACACATCTACTAACAACCTACGGCTATTGGGCAATTCTGTTCTTTGTTGCCATTGAAAGCACGGGTATTCCATTCCCTGGCGAAACAATACTCCTCCTTGCTGCCATTACCGCGGGAACGACACATAAACTATCTCTTCCATTGGTCATTGTAGCGGCAGCCTGTGGTGCAATTTTGGGTGATAACCTTGGCTTCTGGGTTGGGCGCGAGGGTGGTTATCGTTTGCTACGTCGCTATGGTCACTACATTCGCCTCGATGAGCGCAAGCTGAAACTGGGTCAGTATCTCTTCCGCAAACACGGAGGCAAAGTCGTCTTCTTTGGCCGCTTTGTCGCCGTCCTACGCGCATGGGCAGCTTTCCTTGCTGGCACCAACCACATGCCCTGGGGACGTTTTCTGGTCTTCAATGCGCTTGGTGGCATCGTATGGGCAACGCTCTATGGATTAGGTGGCTACATCCTTGGTGACAATGTGCATCGACTGACAGGTACGGTGGGAATCATCGCGCTTATACTGGCAGCACTTGCTATCATCGCAGGACTAATCTTCTTGCGCCGCAATGAGAAGCGACTGGAGGAAGAAGCGGAACAGGCTATGCCTGGACCTCTTGACGACTATCAATCAGAGAAAAAGATAGCCAGCAGCCTGCACAAGGAAAAGAGTCGCATCTGACCGCCAGGCTGATAAGGATCCGGCAAACAGAAGATAATAGCTTTCAAGAGCTTACTGCTTCGCGGCGCTTCATCATCCTTACAAACAATACCAACACCGGCGATAACACAGCACCAGCCG
>CAVZTX010000016.1:0-257599 GCA_963778375.1 uncultured Chloroflexia bacterium
CAACCATATTGGTGATTTTGTGGTATCAGGTGGGGGAGAGGCGTTCGGCGAGGTACTGGAGGCTAAGGGGGTAGCGGTATTCGATGGCGGAGTGGGTGGCGTCGAAGAGTTCGAAGAAGATGTCGGTGATGCCGACCTGTGCGAGGGCGTGGCGGAAGGCTTCGGCGCCGAGGTCGAGGAAGACGTCGTCGCGTTTGCCGGCGTCGATGTAGATGGCTTTCATAGTGTGGAGGTCGGCGGCGTGAAGGGGGACCATGCGGACAGGGTCCCAGGCTAGCCAGCGTTCCCATACTTCGGGGATGAGTTGGGCGGTGGTGATGTCGTAGGGGAGATTGACGGTGCCGTCGAGGTCGGCGGAGTAGCAGGCGGCCATGCACCAGTCATTGAGTAAGTAGATGTCGCTGCTTTTGGAGAAGGCGGGGCGGCTGCGGAAGTCTTGCCAGAATTTCTCGTAGGAGCCTTGATAGTGGTCGCGGAGGGCACGGACGGATTTCGGGAATTCTGGCTGGTAGCATGCTTCGAAGAGGGCATCACCGGCGTGGGTGGCAAAGCCGCCCCACAGGTCTGGACGAAGCATGGGAGTGACCATTGCGCCGTAACCGCCGCTGGATTTGCCTGCGATGCCCCGGTGCTCACGGTCGGGTAGGGTACGGTAGTGGGCGTCGACCCAGGGAACGATTTCGTCGCAGAGGTAGGTGTGGTAGCGACCGGTGGCGGGGGAGTCGAGAAACTGGCTGCCACCGTATGAGGTCCAGCAGTCTACCCATATGAGGATGCATGGGGGTGCTTTGCCTTCGGCGAAGAGTTCGTCGACGAGTTCGGGGTAGTTTTTGCGAAATGCTGCGCGGTTGCGCCACATGTCGAGCTGGCCTGTGAGGCCCTGGAGCTGATAGATGGTAGGGTAGCGACGGGTAGGTTCCTGGTCGTAGTTGGGCGGCAGGTAGATCCATAAAGGGCGGGTGGATGGGTCGCCCAGGGGGTTATCTTTGAGGACCTGGCTTTCGAATGTTGTTTCTTCGTAACGTCCGCGATAGGTGATGGACCATGGGTACATGGGTGTGATCCTTTCAATGGTTACGGATAGAAGTCGTTGTCGTCGGGGAAGAGGTCGATGGGCATGGAACCGAGTCTGCCGTCTTCGATGGCCTGGGCCATGAGTCGGAAGAAGCCTTGCGCGAGGGAGCGGTGCATCATGGCGCGCAAGAAGGATTGTTCTTGTACGGGTATGGAAGAGTTGGGTTCGAGCGCGGCGGCAACGGCTCCTACGAGGTCGGCATCTTTGGTGCGTCCAACGAATTGAAAGAGGGCACCTTGACGCCTGAGACGGGCCTCGTAGAGGGTACGCCATTTGTTGTCTATGACTGTGGCGATTACATCGCTGACTAAGGCTTCGAGGCTGGCCTTTTGCTCCTGTAGCTTTTGCTGGTGATCGTTCTGTTTGGCTTTACGCTTACGGGTGCGTTGGGCGGCTTCAATAGTGTTAAGCAGGGTGAGATAGCCTGTGAAATATGGTTGGATGCTGGCTAATGGTTCGAACATCCAGGATTTAAATTCCTTCATGTTATAGAGTTCGTCACCGCGCTGGGCGAGGTGAATCAGGTCGGGAGTCAGTGGGCGTGACTCCAAAGCGGGTGAGACGGTGGATGCGCTATGGGATGATGCATCCATTTCAATGAAGGGCCGCCAGACGGAGTAGGCAACGGGTAGCTTGCGGCGGGTGCGCTTGTTGAGGGCGCGGGCTTCGGCGATTAAGACACGACAGTATTCAAGGGAGACTTCAAAACTGCCAAAGCCCTGGTCGTCCATGTTGCTTACGAGTTCGGACCAGCGGTCTGCTTCCATCTCGTCTGTGCCGTAACAGTCTTTGATGCCCCAGGTGTCCTGGTAGAGGACATTGACTCCCTTGAGCAGGCCATCGGGGCGCTTCCAGGAGAGCATAATCATTTGCGCACCGGTACCGTCGATGAAGCTGACGCGAGCTTCGTAGAGGGGTAGGTACTGCTGGCTCTCGGCGATGGCATCGGCTATGCCGGGGGATGATTGCATAGTGAGTCGCCCAAGCGTCGCGCGGGCATGCTGTTTGAGCTGACGATTTGAGCTGGTGTTCACTAGGTAGGTTAAGGCGGGAATGGACTGCTGGGCGGCGATGGGTCCGAGTTGTTCCAGAGCCTCGATGGCGGCGATTGCAATTTTGCTGGAGGAATTTTCTATTAAGGGGATGAGCAGGTTGGTGGCACGTGGGTCATTGCTACTGCCTAGCCAGCCAATGAAGCCAAGACGGCGATCCATAGGCATGGAGAGGACATCTTCCAGCACCGATTCTACGCCGAGTTCGCTCTGGCCGACGAGTTCAAGGAGGCGCATCTGCATCTGGAGCATGGCGGCTTCGGGGTCGTTGAGGTACTCGATGATGCCATCGTCGGCCATTTCTGAGCCGAGTTCTTTGAGGACGGGGGAGAGTGTGAGTTTTGCGAGGTCGCTGACGGTGGGGTCGGCGACAAAGTCTTCGAGTTCTTCCAGGTCAAAGTCGGTGGCCAGTTCGGAGAGGATGAGGACGGCGGCGGAGTGTGCCGAGGTATCATTTGTGCGCAGCAAATGTAGGACTTTATCTCGCGCTCCATCCGTCCATTCTTCATCCAAGCGATCAAAATAATGAGATAAGGTGTCCTCGTCTATATCGTCGCGTCGACTCATGGCGAGCAGGATGCTGTCGATGCTGTCTTGCGGAGGCCCTTTGCGTCCTCGTGGCATACGTTCACTCCTTGATGGAATTAAGGATTGGGATAGGTGGTTTCGATGGAAGCCTGCCGCAAGGCATTGTACCACGTTGGGGGCGACAAGTTGAGAGATGGCCAATAAATCGGCCCCTACGGAGTATGCGGGGGATAGAACGGACTATCACGAGCTGGAGGCGAACTTCTTTGCGCGGCTTGACGGCACCCACCAACGCGACAGTGCGGTCCGTCGGCTGCAGGCGTTGGGCTACAAGGTCACCTTGGAAGAGCTGAAGGAGGTGAGCGCCTAGTCATACGCGTTCCTCTCAGCAGTCGCTTGCTTGCTCCCAGCCCATCTGGCCTGGGCTACCTTCGTGTGCCTTGTTTCCCTCCCTACCCCCTTCCCCGAATTTTCGGAGGAATCCCGAATGGGCTTCCCAGGCCATTTAGCCGCTCTCAACGGACTGAACCGAGCGCATAGGCGCAGTGACTGTTTCAATCCCGAATGGGCTTCCCAGGCCATTTAGCCCGCAGCATGCAAAGCTACCATGCGTATGCAGTAACACAGATGTTTCAATCCCGAATGGGCTTCCCAGGCCATTTAGCCTGATGCAGTGAATCGGATGCTAATCGGGTTTCAATCCCGAATGGGCTTCCCAGGCCATTTAGCCTCAGCATGCGTATCTCATCTATGCGTTTCAATCCCGAATGGGCTTCCCAGGCCATTTAGCCGCGATAGCTGGATTCTGATCGTGACCAGATCTAGCGTTTCAATCCCGAATGGGCTTCCCAGGCCATTTAGCCTTGATCGACATGGCTAGTCACTGCATGCCTGTTAACGTTTCAATCCCGAATGGGCTTCCCAGGCCATTTAGCCTCTGCAATCGAGCTGATGGTACATGCTGACGATCAAACTGCAGTGTTTCAATCCCGAATGGGCTTCCCAGGCCATTTAGCCGCAGCAATAGGATTAGTGCTAGTGCTGTATCAAGCCAATGTTTCAATCCCGAATGGGCTTCCCAGGCCATTTAGCCCGTAGCACGAAGCCTTAGCTATGGTCGTATGGTATCTAAGTGTTTCAAGCGCGATGACACGGGGTGTCAGTGAAGAGCATGAAAATGGCTTTGCTCCAACTCTCGTGCGTTCCCGGCACCTGTGCGGTAGAATAGGACAGGCGGCTACGAGACGAGATCGTCGGGATTGGGTGCTCCCAAGCCCGTGTTTCAAGCTGATCCTGGCGCGTCCAGCAGTGCTGAGTGTCACCACGGCTATGCCGTGAGTACGAGTAGGAAACTTGTTGTTCCTTGCGCGCCTCTCCCCGCCGCCGCTTCGCTCTGCTGCTAGTATAGCAGATCAGAAAGGAGATCTGGCAATGGCTCTTCCTCTCTTGTATGCCTGCTGCGCTGGCTTGGATGTCCACAAGAAGACGGTGGTCGCCTGTGTGCTGCTCACGCGCTCCCACTGGCAAAGTCAGCACACCAGATGCGCACCTTCGCCACCACCACTGCCAGCTTGCAGGACCTGGCCGACTGGCTGGCCAGCCAAAGCGTGACCCAGGTGGCGATGGAAAGCACCGGCATCTACTGGCGCCCCGTTTTCAATCTGCTTGGAAGGGCGCTTTGAGGTGCTCCTGGTCAACGCCCAGCACATGAAAGCGGTGCCTGGTCACAAGACCGACATCAAGGATAGCTGAATGGATTGCCGAGTTACTGCGACATGGCTTGCTCAGTCCGCCAGCTTCATTCCTCCCAAGCCCATCCGAGATCTGCGCGACCTGGTGCGTGCTCGCAAGACGCTCGTGCAGCAACGCGCCCAAGCCATCAACCGCGTCCAGAAGGTGCTTGGAGACGGCCAACATCAAGCTCTCCTCGGTCGCCAGCGATGTGCTGGGCAAAAGCGGGCGCGAGATGATCGAGGCGCTGATTGCTGGCATCAGTGATGCTGAATCCTTCGCCGATTTGGCTCGTGGGCGCTTACGTGCCAAGCTGCCTGCGCTTACGCGAAGCCTTGGAAGGCCGCGTGGAACCCACCCATCGCGTGCTTGTTGCGCCAATTGCTCGCCCAGATCGATTTCCTGCAAGGCTCAGATCGAGAGCCTCTCGCTGGACATCGACCAGCAGCTGGCTCCCCACGAGTCGCTGCTCGCGCGTCTGATGCAGATCACTGGCATAGGTCGCACTCGCCGCTACCGCCATCCTGGCCGAGATCGGCACCGATATGAGCCGCTTCCCCTCGGCCAAGCACCTGGCTTCCTGGGCGGGGGTCGCTCCGGGCAACAAGCAGAGTGGCGGCAAACGCTTGCATGCTCCGACCACCAAGGGCAATCGTTACCTGCGCGCCGTGCTGGCCGAAGTCGTCTGGGTCATCTCCCATACCCATGACTACTTACCTCTCGGCGCAGTACCATCGGCTGGCTCACCGCATTGGCAAAAAGAAGAGCGATTGTGGCCGTCAGCCACAGCGTGCTGGTCATCATCTACCATCTGCTGGCTGACAACGCCGGACTATCACGACCTGGGTCCCGACTACTTTGAGCGCCTCGACAGCACCCGCCAACGCGACAGTGCAGTGCGGCGACTGCAAGCCTTGGGCTACACGGTCACCTTGGAAAAGCAACAGGAGGTGTGTGCGTAATCATTCGGCTTCCTGAAGAATCGTCTGCTTGCTCCCAGCGACATGTCCCTGGGTTACTTTCGTGCGCCTTGTTTCCCTCCCCACCCCTTTCCCCGAATTTTCGTAGGAATCCCGAATGGGCTTCCCAGGCCATTTAGCCTCGCTAAGCGTTCAGTCAACGTGCAGCATTGCATGTCTAGTAGTTTCAATCCCGAATGGGCTTCCCAGGCCATTTAGCCCATGCAATGGAGGTAATGCTAAGGTAGACTTGCTAATCTGAGTTTCAATCCCGAATGGGCTTCCCAGGCCATTTAGCCCGAGGTGACGTTATTCGCCATGCTGGTATTCATGTTTCAATCCCGAATGGGCTTCCCAGGCCATTTAGCCATCGACAGGCAGATACATGTCGTAGATCGACTTGGAGTTTCAATCCCGAATGGGCTTCCCAGGCCATTTAGCCCGTGTCAAGGCGAGCTGAGCCTGTTAGACGTTTCAATCCCGAATGGGCTTCCCAGGCCATTTAGCCCATGAGCAGCTCACGATGATGCATGTCAGTGGTTTCAATCCCGAATGGGCTTCCCAGGCCATTTAGCCTATCAAGCATGCAATGCTGCTCGAGCGACTGCAGTATAGTGTTTCAATCCCGAATGGGCTTCCCAGGCCATTTAGCCCTGATGCTAATCGACTAGTCAGTACAGTGACTGGTAGCATGGTTTCAATCCCGAATGGGCTTCCCAGGCCATTTAGCCGCTAGTGCATGACAGCATTGCGACTACGATGTATGTGCAGTTTCAATCCCGAATGGGCTTCCCAGGCCATTTAGCCGTCGATGCAATACTGATCGATGCCAGTGACATGCATAGTTTCAATCCCGAATGGGCTTCCCAGGCCATTTAGCCTGCTACCCTTCTAGTATAGCATGGGAAGCCAGTTTATGCAAGCGTTTCCGCGAGGCTCTTTAGGGAAGAGTTTATTTTCGATAGAAATAAGGGCGATATTGGCCCTTATTTCGTGTCAAGGAGCCTGGGGAGTGTTGCGCGGGTCTACGCTCAGGAAGTCCATCACTGAGCCCCGCGCAAAGCTGAGCAGTTTATTTGGGATGGGTTTTTGAATGGTTGATCTTTCGTCTTTTTTCGGTGGGGGATGGTTTTCGTTTTGTGAGAATGGGGCGACAATATAATTTTCGATATGTGTTGGAATGATTTTTTTGGGGAGGCAGATGATTTCTGCGATGGCTCATTTAGAGGGGCGAGACTATAGCTTTGAGCAGTATATGAGGTTGTTGCGGAATAGTGAACAACGACTTGAGTTTGATCATGGCGAAATCTATGCGATGGCTGGCAGTAGCGCTAATCACGCGGCGATTTCTGCTAATGTGTGGCGGGCTTTGGATGATGGGTTAGGTGAGGATACGAATTGCCGACATATGTGGTTGATCGTGTGGTTCGGCTTACGCCGGATGTGGTGGTGACTTGCGATAAGGCGGATCAGGATGATGCTTTTTTGTGCCGGTTGAGATGAGTGAGTTGGTGGAGGATGGGGAGGATGGTTAGTCGCCGCGCCCCGGCCCAGCCCCGGCGGGTGATCATTAAGATCACCCCTACGGAGGTGTAGCATCCCGCGCCATTATGGAGGTGGGGTGAAAGCATTCCACATCATCAAGAGCCATCCCGCACCATTAGGAGGTTGTGGCGAGGAAGAAGGTGTAGGTGATGATGGCGCTGCTTTGGTCGAGGAGGCGGAGGCCGCAGTAGCCGGAGGTGAGGGAGTTGTCGGTTGGGGTGACTCCCGCGGCCTGCGCGGAGGCTGCTCGCGGGCGGTTGCCGACGGCTCCGAGCAGGATGGTGATGCTGGCGAGCAGGGTTGCCAGGGCTACAAGAGTGAGCAGGATTTGTTATTCTCCCCTTTTGGTGTTTTTGCGATATCCCAGCGCCACCCCACGGGCGGGCACAAGGCCCGCCCCTACAGATTCGTGAGCACCCTTTTATATGAAGCCGATTACGTCGCTGCCGCCCTGGGTGGCGGAGGGGCCGGTGTTCCAGTACATGGGTCGTTCGGCGACGAAGGGACCGGTGGTGGATTGGACGGTGAGCGAGACTTCGTAGCCGAGGTAGGTATCGCCGGGCTGGATCAGGCGTTGGAGGACGAGGCCGGTGATATCAACGGTGTAGCGGCTGTGGGCACCGACGGTGTATGATTGGCTGACGGTGCGGCCATCGCCGTTGACGAGGGTGACATTGAGGGTTTCTGGGCTGGCGGTTGGGTTTTGCAGGGTAAGCCATTCGTTGTAGTCGGTGTTGGTGTAGCCCTCGGCAAAGCTGTAGGCGGTAGCGCTGGCCGGGCCGGGTTGTCCGATTACATCGGAGCCGCCGGTGGCGGTGAGGGCTTCGACGCTGCCGGTGTGGTTATAGTGGAAGAACATTTCGCGCTGGGCGACGATGGGCGAGCCGGAGGTTACCTCAAGCGAGACGTCTTGCGTTGGCTGGCAGGGGTTGATGTCGCAGGTGCCGAGATGGCTTGCGATGGCTGCATTGACATCGATAAGATTCTGGCTTTGAGCCGCAACGGTTTCGGGAAGCGTTTCGGTGTGGCCGTTGCTGAATTCGAGGGAGACGCTGGCTGAGGTTGACGATGGACTGAAGTTGGACAGCGCGAGGTATTCCTGGAAGCCAGCGCCGGTGTAGCCCTCGGCAAAGAGCCAGTCAGCTTTGGGGTTTTGGACGCCAACGACGGATGCCGCGCCTGAAACCTTCTGTGCGTTGCCCTCAGAGACGTTGCTGAAGTAGTCGGGACGCTCGACGACGACGGGCTGATCGGAGGTGACGGTAACAGCCTCGTGATTGAGCGAGCCGCTATTGTTGGGAATGATGGTACCACGCGTTCCAGCAGGAACCGAGATGGTTTGTGTCGTAGTTTGCTTGCCACCCGCAATGTAGGTTGCGGTGATGTTGGCACTTGTTGAGCCGGGATTCAAGATGGTGATGAAGGATGCAAAGCCGCCCCCGGTTGGCACATCGGCAAAGTAGAAGGTGCTGCCGGTTGAGGTCGAGCCAAGGACATCACTGCCGCTGCTGACGCCGCTGAAGTTGGTGAAGTACATGGGACGTTCGGCGACGACTCCGGCGCATTTGGCGTTAGTAACCGAGATGATGGCCGAGTCGGTGAGGTAGGAGCTTCCGCTAGCAGTTCTGCCGAGGTCGGAGTTGACCGATTCGGTGAAGCGGGTGGCGTGCAAGACGGTGACCGATTTTGTGACGGGGCTACCGCTGCCGAGCAGGTACTGGATGTTTACTGAGCAGTCATTGATGGTATCGGGATTCTCTATTGTGAGATATTCGGTGAAACCGTCTCCAGCCTTGCCTTCAGCGAAGTACCAGGTTTTGCTGACGGGCACGTTGCCTGGGTTTGGGGTAGGGGATGGCGTTGGGCTGGGCGAGGGAGATGGACTCGGCGAAGGCGTCGGGCTTGGTGAGGGTGACGGGCTCGGTGATGGAGATGGGGATGGGGTAGGCGTTGGGGTGGGCACGCCATTCTGGACGGCTTCACCAAGTTTTGAGGCGAACTCTTCGCTAAACCAGACGTTGTTTTTGTTATCTACGGCGAGTCCATCATGTGGGTGGGTGTTGCTGGCAACGCCTTGCCCGTGATCGATGACATAGATAGTGAAGGTATTGCTGCCGGGAGCAAAGGAGCCGAAGCGAGAGCTGAGTGAATCGTCGAACCAGACCAGGCCGTTACTATCGATGCTGATGCCTGAGATGTGTGTACCACAGCCCGCGGGTGGCTTCGGGCAGCCGGGAGCAGGGACGGCATACTCTGTCACGCCGTTATGCGTACCTGGTGAGGCGTTAGCGATTACCAGTTTGCCGATATCGCCGTCAAAGCCCTCCGTCCACCAGATATTGCCGGAGTGGTCGTAGGTGATCAGGTGCGGGGTTGTACTGGTACTGCCAGAATTTGTGGAATATTCTTTGATTGCGCTCTGGCTCAAGGCACCGGATGCGGGTGGCTTGAAGCTGCCAATTTTTGCTACAGAGCTGTTGTTCTCGGTAAACCAGATGGCTCCGGTGGTAGGGTCGGGGCCAGTAATACCATAGGGTTTGCTTTGAGGGGTGGGGGTGGGTGTTTCGTTAAATGTGTGCGCGGTCGTGTCAAATTCGCCGATCTTGTTGGCGGAGATTTCGGTAAACCAGAGATTGCCATTGTTATCGATGGTGAGGTCAAATGGGGCGGCATTGCTGGTGGGGGCCGTCCACTGGTTCCAGGTGTTGTTTGTGGGGTCAAGCTCACCAATGGAATTGGTCATTGGCTCGGTAAACCAGATATTGCCGCTGCCGTCGATGGCGAGGAAGACGGGGCTGGAGTAATTGGATGGCTCTTTAAACACCTTGGAGGGGGTGGAACTGTTGGAAAAGCCCTGACGGGTATATTGAGCGATGACGCCAGTGGTTACTGTATTACAAACAGGGGTAGGATCACATTCCGGTACAGCGACCAGGACGTTGCCATTATTGTCAAAGGCGATGCCCCAGGGGTCAGGAGATGGGACACCGGCTTCATAAATGGTTGGAGCAGCGTGTGCGTTTGTATGTACACTGACCAGGAGGACCAGGGCAAATGTGACGCTGGCAAGTGTTGTAAGTAGTGCTAAAAGGATACGCCAAACTCTATCTCCGTGCATACAACGATTTCAACTCCTGACATAAAATAAGACTTCTTATTGTAATTATCTTTTGTTTGGATGGATGGGGCAAGACACAAAGGTATCAAGATTGTGAGTCAATAGGTCATAGATAGTGTTGGGATTACCTTCTGCGTTTGTGAAGGATACCGGCGATGCCAAGCATGAACATGGAGAGGGTGTAGAACAATACTGGGAGCCAGAGCCAGGGAGCAAAGCGTGTGAGCTGGACGCTGAACGCGGGGGTATTGCTGCCGAGGGCGTTGCTTAGCCCGGCACCTGGTCCGGCGTTTGAAAGCGTAGAGGATAGTGGTCCAGCAGCCGTGGGGGTGGTGCCCGGTGTTGGGCTGGGTGGAGGTGGCACAGCCGCTGTTGGGCTGACACCCGGTGTTGGAGTTGTGCCGGGAGTTGGGGTGGGTGGTAGCGGGGTTGGTGTGGGTGTGGGCGTAGGAGGCTGCGTCGGCACGGGTGTGGGTGTCGGCGGAATAGACGTTGGCGTGGGAACCGGCGTCGATCCTACCGGTACTGGCGTGGTGAAAGGTGTAGGGGTTGGTGTAGCAGGGTTGCCGCCACCACCGGCGGGTTGGCCCGGTGTGGGTGTGACGGTGGCACCAGGGACGGCTGATGCGGGTGTCGCGGTCGCGGCTTTGCCGAAGTCGCCCGGTTCGATCCTGAAGGGAAGCGCGGCAAAGCTATCGGTTTTGACATCATGCGCAATCAAGAGATGGAGACCTGGAACCAGCCCATAGCCTAAAGATAAGGTGGTGGTAAAGTCTCCATGCGCATCTGTCTGCACTGAGACGGGCGGCACGTTGGAAGGTAGCTGTGGGCTATCGAGCGTAAAGATAACCTTATTATTATGTGTGAAGCCCTGACCATGCACGTGGATGGTCCCTCCTGGCAAGAAGGGTTCTTTGTCTAGCAATGTAAGGGCGAGGCCGGGAGTATCGGTGACGGTGGGCAAGGGATGGCCATGAGGAGAGCTGCTCGTTAAACTAGGTGCTGAAGATGTGACGGTGTTGCGCACGCCGGGCGTGATCCAATTGAGGCTAAAGGCTGTGACCAGTAGGAGTACACAGGTAACGCTAATTAAGAGGATGGTACCGCCGAGCCAGAGGATAAATTCGATGCGGCCAGGACGCAGCAACCACCAGCGAATGGAATCGAATGGATTGAGTGAGAATGTAGAGTGGCGTTTCTTGTACGCAGTACGACTTGCGATTTGGCGAGCACGTTGTGAGCCTGCGCTAATTCCTGCCGTCCATGATGATGAGTTGGTTACGGGAATCGCAGCGACTTGCGGGTTGAGCGGTACTAAGGCACGGTTAGTAGAGGACGCAGAAGAGGGTGCAAGAAATTGCACCCGCAGGTGATCAGGAACGGTGTCGATTTCGGCGAGGTCTACGGGAGTAGGTGCCTGATTCAGCGCGTCCTGCGAAGGCGCAATAAGTTGAGAGGGTGCAAGAAATTGTACCCCTACATGGTCGGGAGCGGTATCGACTTCAGCGAGGTCCGTAGGAGATGCTGGGGTCTGGGAGGATTGCTCGTGTTTGCTTTGAAGACCCTGTAGAGGTTCAGCAATAGAAAATGCATTGGGTAGCAGAGATGAACCCGATATGAGAAAGGAATTATCCGCGGGCAGATTGTGCGGACGGCTTTTTACTAATGGCGGCAGGGTATCGATTTCGTCGATAGCAGCGGCATCGGCGATGTCCGCAACGCCTGCAAGGTCGGATAGACGACGGGTACGGGGGGCCGAGCGAGGAGGTGAGTCCGGGATGGCTGTAGGAGTGGAAGATATTTGGGATGAGGCAGGGGACTTCGTGTCCGTCCAAGGATGGGCTTCGACGGTTCCAACGATCCAGGAGTCTTCGGCAGGGATTGAATCGATTGCGTCTTCTTCGGGTAGGGCTACGCCGGGTTGAGTAGGTGTTTCGGCAACGAGCAAGGAGAGCGCGGGAAGGCTGCTGCCGGCTTCAAAGTTGGGAGATTCGTATTGCCACATGGGTGGCTGAGGGGCAGGAGTGCGGGTAGATGGATTGGCATCCTGGACCCGGGAAAGGGAGCGGGTATAGGTGCGCCGTCGCATATGAACGGGCCTGGCCACGGATTTGCTGACGGGCGATGCGTGCTTGCCGGTGGACGGGATGCTGATGCCGCCAGTACGTTGGCGGGTCTGCGACTGCGGTTGGGGATCTGGCGTGCCTTCCCAAACGACCGAGGCGGCGGGTTTGACGGTTTTTGTTGCTCTATGTGGGTGCTCAGATGCCTGTGCATCTGACGATGGTTGTGGATCAGGTGGTTGGTAGGTGTAGATGGCCGGGTCGATCCAAACAGAGGAACCTGTACTCATGGGAGATTCCAGCGAGAATCCACAAGCGTAGCATGTTTTTGATGAAGCTTTCAGTGGCTTGCTACAAAGAGGACATTGAGTGGGCTGAGCGGGTTGGGTCAGCCAAATATCTGTCTGCATACTTATTTCTTCCATCAACGCTTCTTGCATGTCCTGGCTTGCCTCTACAGATCATGCATCAGCCAGGGCGAAAAGTGAAATATTTTCGACCTTCCAATGGTCCCTCACACGTCTATTGGGAATAAACGGGCATTTCTGAAATTTTTGGATGTTATGGGAAAGGGCAAGGTGGTCATAGAAACGACGGGCGTCAGTTTAGCAGAGGCGCAAGAGGTTGGAGATCGGCTAGAATAGCGCAAGGCGTTGATGCAGCGAGTTGGCGATTACACAGAGTTGGTGCTGAATCTACACGTGCAGCAAGTTGGGCTGCAAGCGGGCACACCGGGACTTTCATCATATGAGGTGCATGTAGAGTTGGTTGAGGCGTAGGTATATCAGTTGCTTTTACAGTACATTTTACCCCCTTTCTTGACTGCCTGGAGTTGCACTCTTACACTTTAAGGAAGGGCATGAGGAGTAAAGGTGTTCGCCCTGGTGATTTTGACCATTAATTGGGGTAATGATGGTCGTAAGAACTTCCAAAGAAGAGCCAGGATGGGTTAGAAGGAGTGTGCTGGAAGTACAGAGCGGGAGGGGTGGATGTGTTGTGTTTGGGTAAGTTCTGGGGGAAACAAGAAATGAAGCTACAAGGAAGGAAACCTGTCATAGCAGCGTCTATAGTGGCGCTGTTGTTTGCGTGTATGGGGATGGTTGGGTTAGCGCTGGTGCCTGAGCACGGAGATAGCGAGCATGTAGCGCACGCAGCCAGTTGTAGTGGGAGCGCGGTGAGCAGTCCGAATGCGGGGCCGGTTGGAGCGGTGATCGCGGTGTGCGGATCAGGCTGGACATCGATAGCTGATGGGACGCCGGTTTCCTTTGGATATAGTACAGATCCCAATTGTGGTTCCAACAACATGATTGTACAGGGCGGTCAGCAGGGGACAATGCAGCAAGGCAGCTACAGTGGTTGGTTTCGTTGGCCGCTCAATACATCGCTAAGTACCTACACGGTTTGCGCATTTATAGCAAATATCGCGGCACCACCCGCCAACGCATATACGGTGTTATCGATGTCGCCGCCACGCGTCATCATCAATCCAGCGCAAGTCCATTCTGGTCAAACGGTTACGGTGACAGGATCTAATTATCTTCCCGGCGGAACATTCGTGTCGCTGACATTTCAACCGGCGAATGGTGGGAGCGTTCAAAGTTTTGGTTCGACTGTCTCTAACAGCAATGGCTCCTTTTCGATCTCGAAAACTTTACCGGGTAACTCGCCTGGTTCCGATACGATAGTGGCAAATGCAGGGCCAGGGCAGCAGCCGACGCTGAGTGCTTCAGCAATGGTTACTGTAAGTAACGCCACTGCACCTACTCCCTCTCCTACTGCTACTCCGACTATGCCTGTCACTCCGACGCCAACCGCACTGCCAACAGCAATGGTAACGGCAACAGGAATTGCCAAGGCACCGACGAGTGTGAGCGGAACGACCCCCGTTGCTACCCAGAATACGGGGTCAGATCAGACGCCAACAGCGGCCAATCCCCCAAATACGACGCAGAATACTATTGGAGGGACAAGCGCCGGAAGTGGGGCAAATGGGCAAAGTACGTTTTCGCCCTTGCCCTTCGCGCTTGGAGCAGTTCTCGTGTTGTTCTTACTGACTGTACTCTTGAGTGTCTTGCGTACGAGGAACAAGCGCAAGCGAGCGGCGGAGATCGAAAAGGAACTGGCTCCCAATAATGCTCCTCCGTGGGTAGGTGACAATGGGCTGATTGCTAGCTACATGAATAACTCCATGAATCTACCGCCTGCTTCCCCGATCCCGATGAATGGTGGGCAGTTAATGCCTATGAATGGCAATCCGGCAAGCAACGTTCCCATGAACGGCGGACAATTGATGACCGCCGCTGGGGTTGGGCCAATAACAGCAATGGGTAATTCAGGGGGACAGGAACAAGCGGTGCAGTCTACGCAATCATTGCCAGGTGGTAATGCGAATGGCAGGCCGACGCAGGCAGTAGCAAATACTCCTGTTGACATGGAGGCAGGCAGACCCGGAGCAGATGCATTATTGCAGGAAAAGATGCGGCAGGCGCAGATGGGGTTATATGCATTTGCGCGAGGGCGGTCAGGGAACGAAGAAAGATAACCATCTCCACAGCATGTGCTACAATCCTAAAGAGGGCCTGAAACCGATTATTGTCCTAAAAATCGTGTGAGAGCGAGATGGTTGTACGGCTGCATGGTTTTGATTGGGTAATCTATGCAGAGCACGTTATGCCTGCATTTGCTAGCTGGTTGATCGACGAAGATGCAAACGCCGTGTACCAGCTTTTTGAACAGACTCGCTGCGCCCGCGAGGAGCAATTCTTACCAGAGGCGATGCAGCGATTGCGTGTCTGGCCGCGAGCATGTGCCTTCCTCAAGACACTGCCACGAGGTCCACATAGCCGCCGTGAGTATGCAAAATTGTGCTCGGCGGATCAATTTACCGCACTCAGCGACCACTATATGTACCGCCATGCTCCACAGCTTTACCAGAACTCCGATGCCGTGCGCTCTATCTGGGGAGCGATTGTGGAAGAATATTGCCTACCGTGGTCACATACTATGCAGCAGGAAGGGTCTGGGCAGGAAGCACAGAAAGGTACAACACCAGCCGATGTGCAAGGGGAAGAGGTACGCAGTGAGTTGGTATCTCTGCTGCACGCGGCCGGTCTGGGTGAACTGGCGCGAGAGGTAGATGCACCGGACACACAGGTGGAGCGTTTTGATTGGGAAGCCGATGAAATCTCCGGTGATCTGAATGATGTCAATACAGATGATCTTGACGCCTTCGAGGATGAGGATGGCATGGAGGGTCCACCTGGAGGAATAGAAATAGGCGCTCACCCCAATACGCTGCACCTGCGTGGCTGGCTGGCTGGCATTGCGGTGAGGGCGATGGCGCTTTTCGAGTATCTGGCGTGTGGTCGCCGCAGTATGCCCTTTGGCTACGAGCCTGCTGAACCATTCGGCACGTTTATAGGCTATTTGACGCCAGACGAGGTGTGGCAATTGGCCGCTTGCCTGCATGATGTGAAGCCGCCTGGTCAGGCCGAGGCCGAGGAGGATTACCTCAATTTTCGCCTTCAGAATGCAGGGATAGCAGACCCATCACGTTTAGTGGATGAGGTACTTCCAGCACACGCGGCAGAGTTTTTGCAGGCGGTACGCAGTGCCGCATTTCACGGGTTGGGGTTGATTTGCAGCGTGGAATAGCCAAAAAGCGAATCAAACCAATTTATGCTCGATGGCGTAACGTGTGGCAGCGCTACGCGAGGTGACCTGTATCTTGCTGTAGATCGTGGTCAGGTGCCAATTGACGGTGCGAGGGCTGATGACAAGCTTCTCGGCTACCTGGGCATCGCTCATGCCCTGGGCAACAAGCCGCAGTATCTCTACCTCGCGTGCTGTCAATCCATCAGGATAGGTAGTAGATGAAGGCTTTCCTAGGGGATGTGGCTGGGCTTGTTCGGGGGCCGTAAGGGCTTGCTCAGGAGTCATATTGCGTCCCTCTGCCCATGTGGAGGCGAAGAGTTGGTCACCCAACTGGGTACGAACTCGTTCTACCACTTTATCGTATTCCGCGCGTTCAAATGAATTCAGGTTGACGTCGACATTGTATCTTGTCTCGGCTGCTCCTAATAGACGTGCTGCCCGCTGGTAGTGGCCCTCGGCGGCAGCAACTCCTGCCAGCCCGATAAGGTGCAAGCCTACACGGGTTTGATTGCCCATCTCCTCCGAGAGGGCTAAGCCTTCCTGAAATGCAGCAGCTGCCTGCGTTAGATTGCCTTGAAGCGATGAGATGAAGCCAAGGCTCTGTAATGCATAGGTGATGTATAACTTATCACCTAAATCGCGGAAGAGGGCAAGTCCTTCCTGAGCCAATACTGCACCTTGTTCAAGATTACCCTGGAGCGCCAGGAGGTAACCTATATTCTGTAGCATTGTGGCGGTCATCGACTTGTAGCCTACTTCCTGTGCAGATGTAAGGGCCTCTTGAGCGAGGGTGGTAGCCAGGGCGAGCTCGCCCTGGCGAGTTGCAACGGTGCATAAAATTGAGAGTGTCCTGGCAATAAGAAACTTGTCGCCAAGCTCTCGGGCAAGCATAAGGCCCTTTTGAGCATGTGCCGCAGCCTGGATCAGGTCGCCCTGACTCCAGGCGATCAGCCCTAGTTGACGCAGTAAATAGGAAAGCTCCCAGATGCTGGCAGATGCGCGGCAGAGGGCTTCGCTTTCTTCCAGCAGGGGGCGTGCAGATTCACCTTCACCTTGCAGGTGCAGGAGCCACCCTAAGGAGCTCAAGGCGTTGGCCAGTTCCCTTTGAGCGTTCAATGTACGACAAAGCGTTACGGACTCCTCAAGTAGAGGACGGGCGGCCACGTAATCATTTTGGTAAAGGGCTAGAGTTCCGGCATGATTGAGGACATTTGCTCGCGCTACAGTGGATCTTTCAGCCTGCGGCAGTCCAAGTGTGGTTGCCAGCCAACGCCGCCCCTCGCTCCAATGCCCACGCAGGAACCAGAACCAGCCAAGCGCCGCACAGAAGCGTATCGCCAGTTCCGCCTCCTTTTGATTGATGAGCCATGCAAGCGCTGCACGCAAGTTCTCTTGCTCGCGCTCTAAGCGTGTCAGCCAGATGATTTGCTGCTCCCCTTTGAGCTGTGGCTCTGCTTGCTCTACAAGTGCCAGATAGTACAGCGCATGTGCGTGCTGGCATACCTCTGCCTCTCCATGCGCGTGCAGGTGTTCAAGCCCAAATTCATGGATGGTCTGTAACACACGAATACGTGGCTCCTCTGGCTCTTGTCCAACCGAGAGTAAGAGGCTCTTATCCAGTAAAGAAGTTACTCCATCCAATACAGATGGGGCAACAGCATTCGTTCCAATCGCTACAGCCTCTACTGCCTCCAGTGTGCAGCCATTGACGAAGACCGAGAGCATGCGGAAGAGTCGTTGTTCCTCTGCATCCAACAGGTCATAGCTCCATTTGATTGCATTCTGAAGTGTTTGCTGTCTTGTTGGTGCATCACGTGCTCCACCCGTCAACACGGAAAGTCTATGTTCCAGTCTTACCAGGAGGGCCTGTGGAGGAAGCAGTTTGATGCGAGCAGCAGCCAGTTCAATAGCAAGGGGTAATCCATCCAAACGAGCGCAGATCTCGGCAATCGCACGCGCATTGGCCTGCGTCAAATGGAAGTCGGGCCTGGTCGCTTGCGCTCGCTGAATGAATAGTGTGACCGCCGCATTGTGAGAAAGAACTTCTAGAGCTGGAAGATGCTCAAGATCGGGTACATTCAAAGGGGGAACTGGATACTCGTGTTCCCCCTGGATGCGCAGTACAGCACGGCTGGTCACCAGGATTTTCAATGCAGGACACGTCACGAGCAGATCAACCAGTAAGGGTGCCGCTCCCACGACCTGCTCAAAGTTATCGAGTACCAATAGAGCATGTCTGGCTTGCAACGCCATTTTCACCTGCTCGAAGAGGTGCAGCCCTCCAAGCTCTTGAATGCCAAGTTCCTGTGCAATGGCAGGAATGACCAGATTAGGGTCGCTGATTGGGGCAAGAGGAACGAAGCAGACGCCATCAGCAAAGTGCTCCTGTAAAATCATAGCGGCCTGGATACTTAAGCGGGTTTTGCCAATACCGCCCGTACCTAGAAGGGTGAGCAAGCGCACGTCCTGGCGTTGGAGCAACACACAAACTTCCGTCACCTCCTGTTCGCGCCCAATGAGAGGGCTGAAGGTGATAGGTATCTGCCATGTTGGTTCTGACCTCAGGGGGCTTCGGAGCACTTGGCCTCCCTACCAGGGTTTTCACGAAGGCGGTGAGAGAACGTGGTGACGAAGAAAAACTTTCGTCAGCCAGCGTTCATCTCTCCTGCTACTGATTTACCTCACCTATTCCCAATCTTATTTTGTTACATCTATTTTTCATTGGGCGTTATCGACAACAATTGTACTATGAGGAAGGCTTCTGGTGGTGCGAGAATATTTCCGGGTCCAACCTCCGGTTCATCTGGATGATACATTTTCACGGAGACGTACTCAGCCTGAGTTGTTGATGGAGCGGCATGGCCAGAGGGCGTTTGAACATGCGTATGGTTAGCCAGGTATTGTAGTTCGTTACCGAATATATTCACTACTACTTGCTTACAGATTGGGCACGAAAATTCTGCTCGTTGTAACCATGCCGACTGCTGTTGAGGTGCTGGGGAATTCGAAGATGTTGGCGAATGGTCTGTCATTGTTGTCTCTCCTCTCATTGGATCACAATGAAATTCCGGGGTCTGCCACGGTGAAGTGTATATGTTTTACGAGTAGATGTCAAGTAAAAAAGGTAACTGATTATCTACTGCGATTCTACTAAAATCGTGGCAGAGACGGTACTACTGTATTGGCTATAGATCATTTAAAACTGGTTGACGGCGTTGCTCAAACTGTTGCATACTTGAGCCTAACGTCACCAGGAGTACGCCCAATTTTCCGACGATGAGTCGCATCAAGTTAACCTGTTGGTGAGGAAGCTCAGCTAGCTTGCGCTCATAGTCTGCCTCACGCAGCAGTTGGCTGCGATGGTCAAATGCTAAGCGTTCCTGGTTATAGGTGTTTGGGACCATTTGATTGCTCCTTTCAGGACCTCTCCTGAAGATGTCCTGTTCTATTGTGTTGAATAACCCGCTGAGCGGGCTACTAGAGACTGCACTAGGGTGCTAACTCACCGCTTTGTACTCTGGCAAGCAGCTTTGTCCATGCCAGAAGCTGCGGCATATAGGTTGGCAGGGTGAAGGTATAGGGTTCGTCATGATCACCGGAGCTCAGCAGTTCGAATTCTAAGCGCTTAATCTCTGAAGAATTCATGCTCTTGCCAGTCATGAGTTGATCTGCACTGAGAGAGTTGGAGACCAAGCCCTGGTTCTGGCGACACAGCATCTCCTCCATCCCTTCAGCCGACGAAGAGAAGAACACACGCACATCTTCCTTCGGAATGGTTCTGTAGGTTCGCAGGAAGAGTAAGAGTGCATCAAGAGATGTCAGGACGGTTGACTTCCATTTCCATGTAGGCGATTGTTTCTCCTGCAATGCAACGCGATAGTAGATCATGGTTCACCTCACAATGTTTATCTCGGTGTTCAGGCATTCCCGAACTCTTGTTTCTAGTTTAAGTGAGAAATGGCTATAGCACACCTGTAGAATCACCTGTCGTGATTACCTAATTGTGGGTGAGTGAAAGAGGCAGTTTTGGGGGGATACCAGTAGAATTACGGGGTGATATGCTGGGCAAACCGCCCTCGCCCTACCAGGGTCACACAGTCCCCCAGAGTGCGTCCGCAAGGGGGTGCCTCCATAGGCGTTGACTGAAGCCACCGCCCCGCCCCAGCAGGGCACCCGCAAGGGAAGCCCCTACCATATACGAAGCGGCTCTGCGGGCGTTGAGGAAGAGCCTGTGTGGGATCGCCCTGGTGTACTATACTCTTTGTCATTAATAGAGCTATTTAAAAGCTTTACACTAAGCCTTGTTCAAGGGCGTAGCGGGTCGCGCCGCTGCGCGAGGAGACCTGGAGCTTACTGTAGATCGAGGTCAGGTGCCAGTTGACAGTACGTGGACTGACGATTAGCTTTTCAGCTACCTGGATATCGGTCATGCCCTGCGCGACGAGGCGAAGTACATCTATCTCGCGTGCCGTAAGGCCAGCCGGATTGGAGGCAGACATCTTGGAAACAGGAACTACCGTAGGAGGCATTGAGATTACTCCTGAGACGGCTTGCCTGGACCTCGACTCTGACTTTGACATTGCCAGCGCTTGTTCTGGCGTCAGCGCCTGCCCTTCTAGCCAGGCTGCATCAAAAGCTTTCCTGTTGGTGAGGGAACGCGCCATGGTGAGCATGTCATCATAGAAGGCACGTTCGACCGGTGGCATTGGTGCATGAATGGTCTCGCGCAAGGTCTCGGCTGCCCCCCATACACGCGCCGCCCATATTGGCTGCCCTTGTGCCGCTGCTACACCGGCCAATACCTCCAGGCAGAAGGCAATTAACCACTTCTGATCTGACTCCCTGAGCATCGCGAAGCCCTCTTCGAAAAGCCCTTGCGCTTCCGTATAATTGCCCTCAAGGAAGGTCACCCAGCCAAGACCGGTAATTCCCCAGCCGATGCCGCGCTGGTCTTCCAACTCCCTGTGCATCGCCAGGCTCTCCTGTATCAGCAGGCGCGCTTCTGTAAGGTGGGCCTGTTGAAGGGCCACATAACCCAGGATGCTCTGCGAATAGGCAATGCCGCGCTTATCTGCCAGTGCGCGAAAGAGTGTCAGAGATGAATTGAGTAGGGTGCGTGCAAGTGTGCAATCGCCCTGCAAGAACATTACCAGCCCATCATAGAAGAGTGTATCGGCAGTATTCCACTGGTCGCCTAACTCCTGTAACAGGGCTAGACTTTCTTGATAGTAGGTATGCGCCTCTGTGTAGTTGCCAGCTATGAAGCCGATAAACGCCAGGCCGTTGAGCGATGTGGCGATGCCCTGTTTGTCTCCTAGTTCCCGAAACAGCTTTAGACTTTCACAAGACAAGGCAGCAGCGTGATGATAGTCACCCTGATGCAGAGCCAGCGCAGTAGCAGCCGAGATCGCTCGCGCACGTATCAGCACTTCTACCTCACCCTTTTGAGCCAGCGCGCGTTCCAACCAGCGACGTCCCTCAGCGAAATGATTGCGCACCAACCAGAACCGGTGCAATGCTGTACTCAGCCGTAAGGCCAATTCAGCCTCTTCTACCTCTAAGAACCAGCTCAAAGCGGCTCGCAGGTTATCATGCTCGCGTTCCAGACGTTGTAGCCATGATTCTTGATCAGCACAGGTGAGATGCGGCTCGGCTTCCTCCACCAATGCCAGGTAGTACAGCGCGTGAGCATAACGGGCAGTTTCCATCTCTCCGCTGGCCTCCAGGCATTCCAGCCCGTACTCGCGAAGAATCTCCAGCATTACGAAGCGTGCTTCATTTCCATCCTGCTCCGTTTGTTGCAACAGGCTCTTGTCGATAAGTGAGGCCACTTCATCCAGCATTTGTATTGCGCGATCATTATCAAGGGACTTATAAATGGCCTCTAGCGCATCAAGGGTGCAGCCACCTACAAAAACGGAAAGCTGCCGGAAAAGCCACTGTTCCTGAGCATCCAGCAGATTATAGCTCCACGCAATCGTCTTGCGCAGCGTCTGCTGGCGATCCGGTACATTGCGTGCTCCACATGTCAATACCGAGAGCCGGTGTGCAAGTCGTGATAGCAGCGCCTGTGGGGGCAGGAGCTTGACGCGAGCGGCTGCCAGTTCGATTGCCAGTGGCAGACCTTCCAGGCGAATACAGATCTCAGCAATAGCGTGGGCGTTGGCTTGTGTTATCTGAAAATCGGGCTTAACCGCCTGAGCATGCTGGACAAAGAGCGTAACGGCTGCGTAGCACAAGAGAGCATCAATATCTGGGAGATCCTTCATATCGGGCACTGCCAGTGGAGACACTTGAAACTCATGCTCACCACAAAGATGCAGTACGGCGCGGCTGGTCACCACTAACTTCAGATATGGGCATGCCATCAATAGCTGATTTAAAAGCGATGCTGCGTCCAGCACCTGCTCAAAATTGTCCAGCACGAGCAACATTTGCTTGTCTCGCAGATATGCTTTCAAACGCTCTAACGGGCTTACTGGTAATTGCCCTATTGATTCGCCACAGCCAAGCGCCTGGATAATCGTAGGTACGACCAGTTCAGCGTCGGTGATAGGTGCGAGAGGGACAAAGTAGACACCATCGGCAAAGTCTTCGAACAGCACGCTCATCAACTGCACTGCCAGACGTGTCTTACCAATGCCACCCATCCCCGTGAGGGTCAAAAGACGTACCTCTGGATGCCTCAATTGAGCGCAAACTGCCTCTACCTCTTGTTCCCGTCCAATCAGCGGCATCAACTGAAATGAAAAGTTGCTTGCAGCGAATGAAAGCTCTAACTCTCTCTCTGGGAGAGCGATTACTGTATTTTGCATAGGAGATTCCCTCCTTTTTTCAGGACATATTCTATGTATCCAGTTTCGCCTTATAGGACAAGCATAACTGAAGTGGAGAGGAAAGTAGATATCACGGAGCTATCACGGAGCTATCATCCTGTCGCTCAATCCTGTAGAATTACCTGTTCTCGTAACCCGTCGTATGTATACTCCTCCGCAAGGACAGGTAATCACAACAGGTAGTTCTACAGGCGTGTTATAGTGTTCCGGCGCATAGACTTTGAGTAAGAGGTCTCGCTTATGAAGTGAGATGAACTGGGCACCGAGGAGTGTGCCGAAAGAAGGAGCCTATGCGATGATTACAGAAAGACAAGTTATAACCGGGCGATCTTTGCAGCAAGGCGCAGCGGTCGCTCAAAGGAAGATTATCGAGACAAGTGCAGGAACACTCATATTGCAGAAATTCTGTTCGCCGTCCCTGGTTGAAGGTCTGCGAGTCGATCCCGGGCTGTGCGCTTTTGCACGCACAGGAGAGCGCGAGCATCAACTCTTGCTCAAGATTGCCCAGTGCCCTGAAAGTGTGCTGACGCTGGCCTATACACCGGCAGGAGTAATCGTGGGTCAAGTGACGTTAGCGACTTGTGATGAATGGATGCAGGGCGTAGAGAATGCCTATGAGATAGCGGTTGAGGTGAGCGCACAGTGGCGCAGGTTGGGTATTGCTCAGCAGTTGTTAAGCTTTGCGCTAGAATTGGATGTGCTGGAGAATCTGATCCTGCTGGCAATAGGCCTCTCATGGCATTGGGATATTAAGGGATTGGACATGGTTCCGTTCCGCTATCGCCAGTTGATTGCGCAGATCTTCGCAGGCTTCGGTTTCATAGAATACCTGACATCCGAGCCAAACATTCGTATGGACCCAGCGAACATCCTGCTGGCGCGGATTGGTAGCCATGTGAGCCAACAGAATGTTGGTCAATTTATCAATCGTTTGGTGAACTTACCAGGGCTGTGAATCCTCACTAGTAGAGTAAAAGAGTGCATCCAATAAAGCCTGTTCGGCCACCGAAGGTCCCGCCTCAGCATACCGCTGGCGCAGTTGCAATAAGCGTAATGTAATCATGAGATGGCGACTTGCAGCCTGCTCTCGTTCGACCAATTTGATCGACTCGAAATCATTGGTGCCTAGTAGGGCATCAATATGTTTGTGACTATAGGAAGAGGATAGAGGACGAAGGGGAAAAAGCTTAAGCAAGCTTACTTTAATTATAATTAAAAACAAGCGAGCTATCAAGGTTAGAGGGAAACTAAAAATCATGGCGGACGTATACCAGACAAGTACAGTTTCGTCTGATTATGGGGTGGCATTGAGTTTTTCAATGTCGAGAGATGAGGAAGAAGGAGAAAGAAGAGCATGCTAGATAACCAAGGTGCGATTACCGAATTGACTGATATTCTTGATAAAGACATTGAGACGATTGTAGCTATGCGTATGCATGCCGAGCGCAAAGTTAGCCGTCACCAGCGTATCATAGAAAAAGTGTCCAATATACTGGGGCGACCAGGTGCGGTGTATACCATCATTCTATTCGTCGTACTGTGGATCACGGTAAACGGGCTGCACAGCCCGTTGGGGTTAACTCGTTTCGACGCTCCTCCATTTTCCTGGCTGCAAGGGTTAATAAGCCTGAGTGCCTTAATTATGACTGTCGCTGTTCTCACTACGCAAAACCGGCAGGCCAAGATGACCGAACAGCGACGCCACCTGGATCTCCAAATTACGTTACTTACTGAACGGAAAGTGAGCAAAGTGATCGAATTGATCGAGGAGCTGCGCAGAGACCTGCCTTCGGTGACGAATCGTCTTGACACCGAGGCCGAAGTTATGCAGGAGCCAATCGATCCTCATACCGCACTTTCAGCCCTTAATGAGACTCTTAAAGAGGCTGCACAGGAGCATCAGATTGTGATTGACTGAAAGCGCATTCCGCATTTTATACATCTGACTTAAGCATCCAACAAAGTTTTCTACTCAATCGTGGAACATAATAAATAACTCCAACGAATAGGTCGCGCTTAAGTTATAGCAATCTATCATAAAATATAAGAATGTATAAAATAACTTGAAGGAATGTATAAAATATGTTATTGTTGCCGTTAAGGTTGTGATTGTTCGAGACATAAAAGTAACTGTTCACAAAAAATCTTGTTTCTGGATAATGGCTCTCTTAGCAAAGCACAATACTTATTCCTAATACTTATCAGGAGGCGCTATGCAACCACGTTGTTCGTTTCTTATCTGCGCAACCCCTCATAATGGAAGCACGCTGCTATGCGAAGCTTTGAAAAATACCGGCCTTGCGGGTTGGCCAGAAGAATACTTTGAAGATATGAAGCATACAGCCATCGCTGAACAACTGGCCGAGTACTCTCAATTTACTCATGAACCCAATTTGCCTATACAGTCTGGATCAGCCACTTACGTTGAGTACCTAACAAGGGTGCTCACGGTAGGAAGCACATCCAATGGCGTTTTTGGCGCGAAGATCATGTGGAGCTATTTCGATGACTTCATTTGTGGTTTGCGTCAAATTCCCACCTATAAAGAGAAGCCGGTTCGTGATCTTCTATCAAGCGTCTTCCCCAATCTGCATTATATCTGGGTGACGCGCCGTGACAAAGTACAGCAGGCTATTTCTTTCTGGCAGGCGTTCCAGAGACGTACGTGGCAATCCAACGGGTCTGTCCCCAGAAAGCTTGTGTTTAACTTTGAGGTTATTGATCACCTCTTGCAGCAGATCATGGCGGATGAGCTGGATTGGTTGAGGTATTTCGATGTATGTGGCATTGAACCATATACCGTGGTGTATGAAGATCTGGTAGAGACGTATGAGGGCACAGTGCGAAATGTGCTTAAGCATCTTCAGATCGCGATACCTGAGAATCGGGTATTGACAAAACGGTGGGTGGAGCGACAAACTGACGCGGTTGCTGAGGAATGGGGCAGGCGCTACTATCACCTCAAGGGAGAACAATTGGATGTTGTTCTGACTGGAAGGCGTCTTATGAGTGCGTAAGCACGGATTCTAGTGCTGATCCTACTACCGCAGTAGTACCGTCTAGCAGGCTTGTATTCATGGCTGCCAAAGCCATTGACATGAAGCCATAGTAAGCTGAACAAGGATTGGCAGTCTTCGTAATCGTCGCTCTTCTTATCTGACCAGAGAGCGAGTGATGCTTCCCAGAGTAGGACAGCCAGCAAGAACCATAGCAAGCTCGAATTCGGTGCGCAACAACTGTAAGACGTGGTATACACCGCTTTCCCCGTTGACCGCCAAGCCCCAGAGAACAGGGCGACCAATGAGGACAGCACGAGCGCCGAAAGCCAGGCCTTGAGGACATCTGTCCCGCGACGAATGCCCCCATCCACGTACACTTCGCAGCGACCAGCAACGGCCTCGACCACTTCGGGCAGGGCTTCTATGCCTGCGACGACACTGTCGAGTTGGCGACCGCCGTGGTTGGAGACAATAATGCCAGCAGTTCCATAGGATCACGATGAAAGAGATTGATGCGTCAATCGTATCCAGATTGTTTGCCATTTTCAAGTATCATACCGCAACGTGTCAGGTGGTGAGGCTCCCAGAGGACCGATCAATTGGCTCCTACGGGAAGCAGTAAAGGTCACTAAGAAGGCACTGTCATCCCTTCCTCACTATCAGCCACCGCCTCCGTCTCATCAGGCACTTTGTTCCCCTGCTGCCTCATTGGCACATCTTTCAGGAAGAAGGTCGCGACGATAATTACTCCGCAGATTACCAGAACGGCGATGAAGCCATGTTGGATGGCGTAGGCAAGCGAGAGTTTGAGCGCGGCGAATACAGAGTCGAGCGTGTGCTGAACCTGCTGCATCACCTGGGCCGCTATCTGATGAGCAATCAGATCATGCTGGGGGCCAGGAGGCACTTGAGCAACCGCGCTTTGTACCGCAAAGTGCTGGGCTGTGCTGATGATCGTATTATGGTACGCAGGATTAACGAGCGCCTGCGGACTGGTTGCAGCCTTGAATCCCGCGGGAGTAAGCTGCTTTACGACGGATGCCGGGACACGCTGAGCGATATCGCTGGCAAGGCTATTGTTCACTACAGTTCCGACGATGGCTACACCCAGGACGGCACCAAGCTGGCTCAGGTAACGTATGGCGCTTGTGCCAATGCCTAGCCGATTACGCGGCAGGGCATTCTGTGCGGCTATCGTTAGCACAGAGAAGAAGGGGCCTAAGCCAATGCCTGCAATCACCATGAATATGATTGCAACAAAGAGACTGGTCGTTGGCGTCAAGCGTGTTAACAGGAACACGCCGACAGTCATGACGAGCGCGCTAAGAATGGTGAAGAGTTGATAGCGTTTGAAGACGCTAATCACCAGGCCCGACAGCATAGCACCTATCACAGAACTTACGGTCATTGGGGTAATCACCGCTCCTGAACTGGTTGCCGAAACTCCCAACACACCCTGTAAGAAGAGCGGAAGGTAGACGATCAGTCCTACCAGTACCATCAACTGGGTCAGCGAGAGAAACGCAGCAACAGCGAACACCCGGTTGCGGAAAAGGTCGAGCGGCAGAATGGGCTCGACGGCAAAGCGCTCGGCTATTACAAATGCTCCGAAAAGGATGGCGGCGACGACCAGGATACCGATAACCTGCGGTGAATTCCAGGCGTAGTTGCCATTGCTGCCCCAGGTCAGTCCCAGCAAGAGACAGACGGTGGCAGTGGCGGACAATATCGCACCAGGGAAATCGATGCGGCGGAAAGCAGCCCAACCCTTATGCTGGTTCGTGCGCACCGAGATATTGGCAGGCAGGAAGATCAGGAGGGCTACCAGCACAATAATCCCTATTGGAATATTGATGTAAAAGACCCAGCGCCAGCGCGTGGTATCGGTTACCAGATTACCGAGTAGGGGGCCATGATCGGTGAGGAAGCCACCGAGCGTTGGGCCAACAAGATTAGAAAAGCCATAGACGATTCCAAACAAACTCTGCCACTTTACACGTTCTGCCGGAGGGAACATATCGGCTACCACGACGAAGGCAAGTGCAATGCCAATTCCAGCGCCGAATCCTTGCAGGGCACGGAAGGCAATGAACTGATTCATTGTCTGTGCAGCACCGGAAAGAGCTGAACCAATCAAGAAGATGGCAGTTCCGGTTATTAGAAACCATTTTCGCCCAAACTGATCGGAGAGCTTGCCCACTACAGGAATCATGGTCGTCGACGCCAGGGTGTATGCTGTTACCGCCCATGTGTAGCGATCAAAGCCTTGCAGCGTGCCAATGATTTTAGGCAGAGCCGTTCCGACGACGGTCTGATCCAATGCTTCCAGCAAGAGGGTGAGCATTAGAGCAGCAATGACGCTGAAGAGTGCTGTGCCATGCAGGCGGCGGCCACTTTCCTGCGATTCTGGCTGTGTCGAAGTTATTGTTTCCATTTGTTTTTTCCTTTGGGTTTTATTGATAACATAGGAATATAGTCAATACGATTCATCTATTCTTATTTTCCCGGCAGAGCAAGTACGAGAGCACCTGCTCCAATATACGCGCTGGCCACTCTTCCATTGTCAAGGCTCGCCAGCCGATGAAGCCATCGGGGCGCACAATCACAGCTCCGGTGGGCGTTAACCCGTAGACTTTAAGAAAGCGACCATCACTATCGAACAGGTCATCATTCCCCCCGATGCGGTAGGCTTCCAGGTCGAGTCCTAGTTGTTGCGCAGCTTGCGGAGCCGCTTCTCTCCAGGCATCGCCATCTGGGCCAGCCAGCAAGACGAAGTTCTGACCGAAGAGATCGAGCGTGGAAAGATGCTTCCCACCACGTTCCAGGGCAACATGCGGAGCGCGGGTGCCTGAGTGTCCCGTAGGATGGTTCGGGTCCTCATACAACTCGCCATCGTCAGCATTCGAGACAATTGCCGCCGAATGGTAGCGGTAGCCAAGTGTGATAGATTGATAATCCACCTGCGGTGCCATGCTCTCGCTGGCGCGATGAGGAGCCATGCGCTCGACATAGTTCTTGAATGCCTGGTCCACCGTGGACTGATCCACCGGCTTCCGCTCAGCATCATAGGTTGCCAGCAGCGCGGGATCGGCCAATCCCTTGAGTACGAAAGCAAGCTTCCAGGCCAGATTGTGCGCATCCTGGATGCCAGTATTGGCACCGAAGCCACCAGTAGGTGGCATGACATGCGCGGAGTCACCGACCAGGAAAATCCTCCCCTGCTGAAACCGCTCGGCTACCGAAGCAGCCATTTCCCAGGTACGTAGTTCCACTACCTGGACGGGTAGATTTGGTACGCCAACGGCAGCGCGGATCAATTCAACGCCGCGTTCTCCGGCGAAATCCTCCTCGCGCTCGCCCTTCTCTGGATGATAAGGGATGGACAGGAGTCCATGCAGGCCGGTTAGATCAGTGCCGATCACCCCTCCCTGCACGACTGGATTGTTAACATATCCAACGAGTATGCGGCGACCGCGTAACGCCTCGCGCATATCTGCGTTGAAGAGGAAGTTGATCTGGTGCGCAAGCGAACCTGGGCCATGCGCCGCGATGCCCAGGCGCTGTCGGATGGGGCTATCGTTGCCATCGGCAGCTACAAGGTAACTCGCACGAACGGTGCGCTCTTGCCCGGTCTTTAGATCCCGAATGATAGCGCTCACTCCCTCATCATCCTGCTCACACGAGACAAATTGAGTGCTGAAACGCAAGTCGCTGCCCAGCTTCCTCGCGTGCGTCTGTAAGATTGGCTCCAATAAGTTCTGAGTGATGATGCTTCCCTGAAAAGGGCTGGCAGGAAAAGTAAAAGCCTGGTTCATATTTTGCGCGAATCTGGCAAATTCCTCACCTGCTAGTGACTCCACCCTCACAATGATGCTATCCAGCATTTCTTTCGGCTCAGCCTGGCGAATGTCAGGCTCTAAACCGACCTCGTGATACAGTTCCATCGTGCGTGGATTAAAGCCACCGGCCCGTGGGAAAGGCGAAATGCCAGCATGGCGTTCCACCAGCAGATTGGGAACACCATGCCACGATAAGAAGAGGGCAGTGGATAACCCAACCAGGCTACCTCCTACAATCAGTACTGGCGGAGTTTCATCATAGGAGGATGCGCTTCTCAGTGTGTCGCTCATATCGTTATCATCCTTTCTCAATATATGAGGTCAGCCCGCTTTCAGACCCGGCTGGCAAGAATGGACTTGAGACGGGCGACTTGCTTCGGCTGTTCTTTCTTCATCGCTTGCTGCATGAAGAATTCAGCCACCTTTGGAGCGCCACCAACCTCAATGGTGAAATGTACACGGCAGGTTCCCTCAGAGAGCGGCTCAATACGATAGCTCTCACGGAAAGAGTTGTGCACCTCGGCAGGAGTGGCCAGGGTCAACAGGCGATCCTGCTCAAACTCGATGACGGTCATCGTCTTCTCGCTCTTGAACCCGGAGAACTTACCAGACTCGAAGTAGCTCGTCCCCAGGCGAGCCGATCCGGGAGGAGTGACATGCACCTCAAGGATACCTTCTATCCATTTGGGCCGTGCCTCCAGGTCGCTGAGGAGGGCAAAGACGTCGCTTGCCGGAGAGTCAAAGGTGTCAGTGTATTCGACGGTCAACATGTTACTATTCCTTTCTGCATAACACTTTTGGGAAAGGGAGAGAAACTGGGTCATCCTCGGCCGCTGCATCCCTCCACGAATCAATTTTGTATTTTTGCACCAGTGTTCAACGAAAGAGGAGCGTCGAGAGGGCATGCTCAGCTTCTTTCTCGTTCCCCTCTGCGTACCGGCTGCGCCAGCCGATGAAGCCGTCGGGGCGGACGATTACAGCCCCGGTGGGAGTGATTCCATACGCATCACAGAATCGGTGATCGACATCGATGAGATCTCCTGCCTCACCACCGATTTGATAGCTATCCAGCGGGAGATGAAGGGCTTCTTGTGTGTTGCGGGCGGCGTCCTTCCATTTCTGTCCGTCCGGGCCAACGAGCAGGACGAAGTGGGAACCGAACAAGTCCAGCGTCGAAATCTGCTTGCCCTCGCGTTGGAGCCAGAGATGTGGAGCATGAGTCCCCGGCTGTCCCTTCCACTGATCCGGGCGTTGGGCCAGGGGAAGGTTCTCATCGCCTGCTTCCCGCACGAAGGCACCTGCGCTGTAGCGATAGCCCGCATTGAGCATGACGAGATCTACTGTGATCCCTGCCGATCCCTCGGTCTGGCGCTGCCGGGAAAGCAACGCGCTTTGCTCGGCAGTATAGTCCGCCAGCGGGCGTCGCTCAGCATCATAGGTGGCGAGCAGCGCCTCTCCCGCTTCCCCACGGATGACCTCAGCCAGCTTCCAGGCCAGATTGTAGGCCTCGGCGATGCCGGTGTTGCCTCCCAGACCACCGCTGGGTGGCTGGGTGCGAGCAGCATCCCCCACCAGGAGGACCCTGCCTTGCTGGAATTGATTCGCCACGAGTTCGCATGCTTCGTAGGTCAACACGGTTTTGAGCTGCACTGGCAGATTCGGAATGCCGACCGCCTCCCGAATGAGTGAGAGACAGCGTGCCTCTGGATAGTCGGAGAGCGTCTCTGCCTCCGGGTCATAAGAGATATCCAGTCGAAAGAGATCTGGCCGCGCGGAAGAGCCTGCGTACGGAACCATCGCTCCACCGGAGATGGTGTCGTTACTGAGGAAACACATGACGGCATCTTGCTTGCGAAACAGCTCCATCAGGTCAGCTTCGAAGATCATACTGACGCAATGAAACAGGCTGCCTTCTCCATGCACACCGATGCCAAGCTGTTGACGGACTTTGCTCTGGCTGCCGTCAGCCGCCACCAGGAAACTTGCGCGAACCGTACGCGTGTTCCCGCTGGCCCGCTCGCGAATCGTCGCGGTGACGCCATCTTCATCCTGCTCGAAGGACACCAGTTCAGTCCCGAAGCGCAGAACCCCGCCAAGCTGTTCGGCTCGCGCTCGCAGCACCGGCTCCAGCATGTCCTGAGCAATGGGACTGCCCTGGACAGGACTGGCATCGGTGAAGAAGAGGGTGCGAATATCTTCCAGGTAACTGTCAAACACCTTGCCCACCAGGCTCTCGACCAGCAGGGTTTTGCCAGCCAGGAGAACAGGTGGTTCGACCCGGCGAATGGCATCCTCGATCCCCACACTACGAAACATCTCCATCGTGCGCGGGGTCAAGCCGACGGCACGTGGATGAATCGCGGTCCCTGGATGGCGCTCGACCAGCAGCGAGGAAATGCCATGCCAGGAGAGGAAAAGGGAGGTCGAGAGGCCAATCAGGCCACCTCCCACAATTAGAACTGACGTATTTTCGTCATAAGAAGATGTGCTTTTGAAATTGTCGCTCATGTCGTTATCATCCTTTCACGGAGAGCAATGCAAAACTAATATTCCGGTTCGGCAAAAAATCGGCGCAGTGCTTGCGCCACCGGCTCCGGCTGGCCGTCTGGGTTTCTTTGTTTGTCGTAATTCCATGCAGCGCCATGACTTAGTCCGGGGAACTCAACCCGTGTGACATGTGGCAAGACCTTCTCCAAGGCGTCAAGGGCAATTCTCAAGTAAGCAGGGCTCTTGCTACCGCCGAGCAACAGCACCTCGGCATGCATATCCCTGAAGCTCTCTAACTTCCCACTCATCTCCGTGACTAGCTGAAAGTCATAGAGCAGCGTTGGAGCGAGTTCCCTCATGGGTAGATAGTCGCCTGATCCTTTCTTGTCCTCGCTCTTCATGACCATATTGACGAGGGGTTCGAGCAGAAAGTGCGGCATGGCGTTGAAGATCGGCGGACCCATTTGCGCCTCTTTCATGCCAGTGATGAGCGCGGCGGCTAACTTGCCCTGGGCTATCTCCTTTTGAAGGCGAGGCAATGCAGCAGACGGCGCGCCGTTGATGAACAGTGGGGGTTCGAAGACGGCAGCTTTGGAAATGGCGGGCAAAGTGAGTGCCGCCGAGAGCGAGATAATAGCGCCTGAGCTAAGTCCGAAGACAAAGTGCGCACCCGTTTTGGTAAGGAGCGCATCCAAATCTTCAACGTCCTTCTGGATGCTGTAATCCTTGCTGTATGGGAGGGGACTAAGGCCACGCCCACGACGGTCGGGCACGTAAACGGTGAAGGTATCAGCCAGCAAGCCGGCAAGCTGCATAAAGTTATGGGCTGACCCCATGGCACCCTGCACCAGCACGATACCTGGGCCGTGACCAAGCTGGCGGTAGCCGATGGTGGTGCCGTCTTTCGAGGTGACGAAGCCGGTTGTATAGTGCTCCTGCGTGGGTGAGGTCGATTGATTTTTGACATTGAGTTTCGTTTTCATGTACTGGTAACCTTTCTTGCACAGTTCATTGATTAAAAGATTTCATCAAAATGTTCTTACCAACTATTGGGAAGTTTAAGGCACGAAAGGGTGATCTAACATCACCCTGGCGGGTGATTGGGTGGATGATTTTGCAGGGAAATAGGCGATATCACCCGCACGTTAATGCTTGACTTCTCACGGACCAATGAGTACATTGCTTACAGGCAGAAGGAGATTCAGGAGGACAACAATGGTCAAAACAGTTCCTCAATATACAAGGCAAGTCAGCGATGCTGCGATCCAAGCTAAAACAGGCAGTCGTATCAGGAATGGTTTGCTATCTTGGATGCGGCCGGTGCGATGGGATGAATCACGCAGATGGCAGAATACCTGGCTGATCACTATGGTGAAGAGTTTGGTTGGCATTCCTGATGGTTATACCATCGTCTCAGTCGCTTTTTATGAAAAGGGGAGTCGAAAAGCCAGTTGACCGTGTTGCACGGTCAACTGGCGGATGCTAGTGTAGTGGAGCAGATGAAATCCTATTGGAAAGAGGCATTGGACCGATTAGAGGCCAATGCTAGCTTGTTATTAGCAATGTTACGGTTCGGCAAAAAATGTGCGCTCTCTTTACTTTGTGCGTTCCAGCAGCACAACGGGGACCTTGCGTGTGATCTTCGCCTGAAGCGAAGCTAAAGCAGGTATCTTCTGTACCTGGATGCTCCCGAGTCGCTGCCCCTCCGCGTTCTCGACGACGGTGGCTCTGGCCTCGAACTTTTCCGTACCAAGTTCGACCGTCACATCTGGATGCGCGACCAGATTGTGATACCAGGCGGGATTGGTTGGCGCGCCCCTATTCCCTGCGAACACGTAAATGTGACCGCCTTCGGACAAGTATGCCAGTGGGCGGGTACGAGGTTCGCCACTTTTTGCCCCTGTCGTTGTCAGCAGAAGTAAGGGAGCGCCAGCGAATTGACCACCGACATTACCCTCGTTGGCACGGAACTCTTCGATGATCTGGCGATCCCAATCGTTCAAGTTATTTCTCTCAGTCATGAAATCTTCCTCGTGATAGCATTTCTACTTCTCCTGGGCCTGCCTCATGAGAGGTGAATATGCCAGTCTTTTGACTCGTGTTTTCTCAACGATATTTGGACCATGCCTCGTTCGTGAAGTAGTACTCCTGGTCGAGATCCACCAGGAGACCAGGTTGCACGGGATGCCACCCCAACCGTTGTTGGGTGAGCGTGCTCGATGCCGGGCTGTCCAGTGAGAAGAACTGTCCGAGGAAGCCAAAGTGTGAGCCTGCTTCCTCGACAGGCAGAGCGACGACCGGAACGCCCAGGCGGCGGCCAATGACTACTGCGATGCCGCGCACCGGCACCCCTTCGTCCGCAACCGCGTGCAGCACTGATCCTGCCTCTGCCTTCTCAAGCGCGAGGCGGAACAGATGGGCAGCATCAAGTCGATGCACGGAGGGCCAGCGATTCGATCCGTCACCTGGATACGCCGACACGCCTTTCGCGCGAGCAATGCTGATGAGGGTCGGGACAAATCCGTGGTCGCCCTCGCCATGCACCGACGGAGGTAATCGCACTATTGACGAGCGCACGCCGCGCCGAGAGAGCGCGAGTGCCGCATTCTCCGATGCGATCCGGGGTACGACCGACCCAGGGTCGGCCACGTCCTCCTCTGTGCCGAGACGCCCCGATGGGAGCAAGAATGTGAGCATTAATATCCCTGAGGTGACCACGAACGGCTTGCCAGAGCCCGCGAGTGCTGTTCCGATCGTCTCGATGGCATGCAGGTCCATTTCAGCGGCTGTCGCAAAATCGGAAAAATCGTGCATGTAGGCGGTATGAATCACGCCATCAGATGCAGCCGCTCCGCTTCGCAGACTGTCAAGATCATCAAGCGAGCCATGATGTACCTCTGCGCCAGCAGAGGCTACTTTCGCAGCACCCGCATCAGAGCGCGCGAGACCGAGAACCTGATGCCCCGCCTCGATCAACTCGCGAACAATGGCGGAGCCGACGTATCCACTCGCGCCGGTAACGAAAACTTTCATAGGAAATTCCTTTCATTTTTTCTGTTTCTCATAGCGACAAATTGTTGCAAATGCATCAACCTGTTACAATAGATAGTGTACCCTGGACTGGAACACAGGACAAGCATCAATGCTTGTCTTTTGTTACATATGCAACACTGAGGGAAACATGTCGCACGCAGCACAGACAGACTTGCGCATTCGGCGCACGCATAAATTCTTGCAAGAAGCGATGATTGAACTGATTACCGAGAAAGGATTCGAGGCCATTACGGTGGGTGATATTACTGAACGGGCCATGATCAACCGAGCCACGTTCTACCGCCATTATCAGGATAAATACGATCTGGTGGCCAAGATCTTTGAAGAAACCGCCGATTACCTGGTGGAGCATATGAAGCCCTTGCGCAAAGACCCTGATCATATGGATACGGAGAACCCACCAGAGGTCTGGGTACAGGTCTTTGAGCATGTCGCTGAACATACGCGGCTGTACCAAGCGATGCTGGGGAAAAACGGGAGTTCGTGGTTTGCAGCCAGGATGCGTGAACACATCATCAAGCTCATGCTTGAGAACGAGAGACGGTGGGAACAACCGGTGGGACCTGGACAACAGATCGATCCAGCCATGCCCCACGAACTGCCGGTTATGCAACTCTCCCATGTCCTGATCGGCACCATCGTCTGGTGGCTAGAGAGCGAAAAACGCTATACGCCCAGACAAATGGCAGTCTGGTTTTGGCGCTTTGCATTTCATGGCTATCTTTCTGCACGCGGGTATGAGGCTCCGACTCCAGGGAAGGAGTGAGGATGATTGCCCTGACCCAATGATTCAAATCAGCTTCAGGCGACGCGCTGCGTCACGAGCCTCCCAGCGGCTCCTCACATTCAGCTTGCGATAGATGCTTTGCACCTGCGTTTTCACGGTATTGACCGAGACGACCAGTTCCTGGGCGATCTCAGGGTTAGAGCGACCGGCGGCGAGCAGACGGAGCACGCGCTGTTCCTGATAACTCAGCGGCTCAATGAGTAGGGCAGCAGCAGTATGAGAAGGAGGAGAGGTATGCTGCTCTGGCTGCGAGCGAGTAAAGGCCAGCAGTAAGCTCCGTACATAGGTGGCGGGCGGCTCCTCTCGCACTTCGGGCAAAATAGCACGCAGCAATGTCGCCATCGGCTCCCCTTCATCTAAGAAGATGCGTTTGTAGCCCTCCGTTTGCGCGAGTGTAAGCGCTTCTAGAAGCGACTGCTTTGCTTGAGGCCATTGTTTGCGAGCGAACTCGGCCAGGGCGATTTGAATCTGGATCTCAAGTTCGCTTCGTGTACGCTTTTGAGTGTGCGCTACCGCTTGCCAGTTTTCGAGCAGGCGTAGGGCCTCCTCGGTCTCTCCCTGCGCGATGTGCAAACGGGCAGTGATCAGCGCCTCCTGTTCTCGTTGGAGGAGACGAAAGTCTTTGCCGAGCTGTGCAATAGTGGTCAACCAGCGCTGCACTGCCGCCAGGTCGTCGATCGAAAGCTGGAGGCGCGCCTGGCACGCGAGTACTTCCCTATGCAGATAGATCCATTTGCGCTCCTGTGTCAGGACAACGAGGTCTTGCAGCAACTGCTGTGCCTCTGCTGTCTTGCCACGGGCATGCAGGACGCGAGCCAATGCAAGCGAACCAGGAATCAGGAGGAACTGTTCCATATAATACTTGCCAAGTTCCTCTGTATTACGCTTGCCGAGGTCAAGCGCCTGAGCTAACTCCTGTTCTGCTGACTCCAGTTCATTCCACTCATAGGAGAGCGCAGCGAGGCCGATGCGCGCACTCGCCATATCGACAGGATCATCTGTAGCCTCGGTGAACAACTGCTGATAGAGCTGTGATGCCGTGTGCAATTCTCCTTGCCGGTAGTATATTTCGGCTAGTGCCTGGGTTGCAGCCCGCGCTCCATAGGGATTCTTTGCAGCTTCAAAGCACACCTGGGCTTCACGAGCCCCCTGCTGTGCTAGGTCTATTCTGCCCGCGAGTAATTCCTCTATTGCAATGGGAAGTATAACGGTCGCACGCCAGAACACCTCCTGCTCGGGCAGTAGCTCAAGCGCCTGTCTGGCAGCAGCAAACGCTTGGGGGAAATCGCCCTGCCACCAGGCAATCTGGTTGCGGGCAGCCAGCAACTGGCTGAGTTTGGGACGATTGCCCTCGGCCTGCCAGAAGCGCTCAGCCATCTCGAGCAGTCTCTGAATGACCGGCATTATCATTGGATCGCTACGATCCCGTATGAACAGCAGTGCCATCGCATAGGTGAGACAAAGTGCCGGATATGTCGAGAGCACCTCTTGTGGCAGTTGCTCAATCCAACGCAGCAATGTAAACAGCTCTTCACCGATGCTCTGAGGCCCCAGAATAGCATCGATAAGCGCGGCAGCGCGTACAAAGTCCCGAGCAGAAAGCGCAACTTCCACAGCCTCGGCAACAAGTCCATGTTCTTCATACCAGCGACCGGCCCTGTCATATAGCAAATGCAGATGGTCTTCTCCAAGGCGACGCCGTGCTTCGTGCTGCATAGCTTCTGCAAACAGTGCATGATAGCGATACCATCGACCTGCCTCATCGAGCGGGATCAGGAATAGATTAGCACGCTCCAATTGTTCAAGCATGGATTCGCTGTCGTTCCTGCCGGTGACAGCATCACAGAGGGAAGCCGTCAGGCGAGTGAGAAAGGCCGTTTGTAGCAGGAACTCTTGCATTGCTTGCGGCTGGGAAGAAAGCACATCGGCAACGAGATACTCCAGGACGTGCCGGTGACTACCGGTAAAGGTGACCAGCATATGCTCGAGATCTTGCGGATCTTTTCGCCCTTGTAACGCGAGCGCTAACAGGCGCAACCCAGCCACCCAACCTTCTGTGCGTGCTTCGAGGCGCGAGATTGCCTCGTTAGAGAGGGGGAACGGGAAAGTTTGCCGCAGAAAGGCCCGCGTCTCTTCCGAAGAAAAGCGCAGGTCAGCGGCATCCAGTTCGTACAAATCATCATGAGCACGCAGGCGTGCCAGGGGAAGCGGCGGATTACTGCGTGTAAGCATCAGCAGGTGCAGCGTTGCAGGAAGATGGTCGATAAAATATGTTACCGATTCAGAAATCTGCTGTGAGGTGATGACGTGGTAATCCTCCAGAACGAGCACGCCTCGACAGGTACATTGAGCCAGATCATTGATGAACGTCGTGAGCAGGGTCTCCAGGGGAAGACGCCGTGAGCCTTGCAACAGTGCAAGTGCAGACTCACCAACATTCTCGTGCAATGCCTGGCAGGCGGTAATAGCATAGCGCCAGAAGCGCACAGGATCGTTATCGCCCAAATCGAGCGACACCCAGGCAACACTAAGTGCATCCTGGTGTTCGTTGTGAGCCGCAATCCACTCACTCACGAGCGTAGTTTTGCCAAATCCCGCAGGGGCAGACAGCAAGGTGAGTTTGTGTTCCAGTCCTTCGTCAAGCCGTGCAAGCAGCGCCTCACGCACCACAAGTGATGGGCGTGGTCGTGGAGGAGCAAGCTTGGTGCTCAAGAGTTCAAATGTATCGGAAGGCTGCGCCCGCTGTAGCTCTTTCATATCCTCTTCTAAACATATTTGGTAGTAGTTGTCTGTACGCTTCAGTCTATCAGAAATACGATGGGGAAACAAGCATGGGGGTGAGTTGTTGTCTGTTATAGTGGAAGTCGTGATTGAGTTCATCTCTCACACGACTTCCATAGGAGGCTTAACGGTGACCGCCGTCAAAGATAACGATATCTATGCTACCGGTTTTAAAGACACCGAAGAGGAACTTGTTGCTTCACTAAGAATGACGATCAAGCGAAGCGAAGGGATCACAGGTTAGCCGCCGGTATAGCCGATGGCGTCGGAGCCTCCCTGGGTGCCGGATGTGTTCCAGTACATAGGACGCTCAGCAACGAAGGGGCCGCTGTTAGACTGGACCAGCATTGAGACTTCATAGCCTGCAAAGCCGTCGTTGGTGTGGTAGACGTTTGAAATCACCAGGGCCGTGATGTCTTCCGTGGCACGAGTGTGAGCACCGATCGGGATGGAGGTGGTATAGACGGTACCTTTGCCGTTGACCAGGGTGATGGTGATAGTTTCCTGGTTGGAGGTAGGGTTCTGGATGGTCAGCCATTCATCGTAGCCGATGTTGGTGTAGCCTTCGGCAAAGCTGTAGTTGCTGGAAGTGACTGGCCCAACCTGCCCCAGTACGTCAGTTCCACCCATGGCACTGAGGCTGCGTCCATCGCTCGAGTTGGTGTGGGTGTAATGGAAGAACATTTCGCGTTCGGCGACAATTTTAGCACCTGATGACGTGATCTCTGCCGAGACAGACTGGCCCGGCGCGTTGGCATTGACGTTCCAGGTGGTTTGGCTGGATGGAGCAATGCTGAGAGTGAAGTTATGAGTTGTGCCATCGGAAAATTCCAGGGTGATGGTGACATTGGCCGTGGCATTGGCGGGATCAACGTTCGCGATGACGAAATTCTCCTGAAATTGTCCGCCGGTGTAGCCCTCGGCAAAGAGCCAGTCATTCGTCAGGTTTTGCACGCCGATCACATCGGCTGCACCGGAGACTGTGCCCGCGTTACCTGCATGGATATTGCTAAAGTACGTGGGTCGCTCGATGGCAACGGGTTGGGTCGAGGTGACTACGGCCGCAACATGTGCAGGTAAACTGACCTGGCTTGGGAAGATGGTGCCACGCGAGCCAGCAGGAACGTTGAGTTGCTGCTGCGTGACCTGCTGTCCATTGGCGTAATAGGTGGACGTGACCGTGGCCTGCTGACCGCCAGGCGGGTTCAAGATGGCAAGGAAGGAGGCGTAGCTGCCACCACCGGGTTGGTTACCTGTTGCCAGATCGCCAAAGTAGAAGGTTTTCCCCAGGTGGGTCATGCCAATCACATCGCTGCCGCTATTGGTGCCGAGGGCATTAAAGTACATGGGACGTTCGGCTACAATGCCCTGGCAGTTAGGGGTTGCTGAAGTGTTGACGGTCAGAATAGCAGAGTCGGAGATACCAGGCCCCGTAGGAGAGGTGCCGAGGTCTCCATCTACCCATTCGGTCACCCGTGTTTGGGCCGGGACGTTCACCGGGACCTGCTTGTTCCAGGTCGGCTGACCATCTGGCTGTGCGAGGTATTGGATATTGATCGTACAGGCGGCGTCGGAGGGATTTTGAAGTGTGAGCCATTCATTGAAACCCGCACCTGCCCGTCCCTCGGCAAAGTACCAGGTCGAACTGATGGGGTCAGTTGAAGATGCGGGAACATAACTCAGTAAACGTTGATAGATGAGTGTGCCCATACTGGCAGCAGGAGTGCCCTGATAATCGGTGATCAACTGGGGATAGCCACAGGGGGGGCCTATGGCAATCCAGGCCCAGCCTATCCAACCCATTGAGTGCGCATCAAAATAGTTCAGCACTGTATTCATGAAGGTGTTGGCACAATCGTACTCGCCACTTTCGGTAGACATGACCGGCACACTCGAAGTGAGATAGCCAAAAGCGGCGTCCCATTGCTGAGTTGTATCTTTATTCGAGTAGGGATAGGGGTGGGTATCGTAGGCAAGGTTCTTACCGCTATCGGTAATAGGAAATTGACTCAACTGGCTCAAGTCAAAACCCCAGTTGATACCGGCAATGAGCACGAGATTGGTGGCTCCTGTGCTACGCACAGCATTGACGAGGGACTGTACACCAACGCCCTTGTAGGTGAGTATCGTTGGAGGATTTGTTAATGTATCACCATCAGCTACCTGGCATCCTTGCTGCCAGCATTGCCAGATAGACGTTTTAGAGTTGGTAGGATTTGCAGGATGCGGCTCGTTGTAGACTTCGAAGAGCACATTCGAGTAGCTCTTGTAGATAGCGGCTGCCTGCTGCCAGAACGTGACACTGTCGCTGTCAGGCAACTCGAAACCAGCACCACCACCTGTACCATAGTTATACTGCCTGGCGGCATCGGTCCATTGCAGATCAAGAATAACGTTTAATTTCATTCCGGTTAGGGTATCGACTACCTGTTTGACAAGACTCTGATAGGACGCAGCGGTACAGGATTGGGTACTATCTCCAGCTAGCCAAAGCCCTTCGGATAGAGGTAGGCGTACCGTATTGGAAAACCAGTAGGTGCCGCCAGCGCCGCTGGTGCCGGGACCCATATAGGCCAGGTGCGCGGCATCAAGATTGAGGCCACCACCTGTGCAGGAGAATTCCAGCCCGTCATGTCCAACTCCATGAAAGAGATAGGGCTTACCATCTGCGCCGATGATCTGGTTGCCATGCACGGTATACGGCCCATCGGCATATTGGTGAAAAGGCAAGGATGATGCCGCGTGAGCAGGATGTACGCCCTGTGCGCTTGTAGGAGTGAGAGTGGCGGCAAAGGGCTTCAACCAGAAGATACTGGTACAGAGGGTGAGTAAGAGGAGTACGCCTATCAAATGAATACGACGAGATTGTGCCATAGGTAGTTCCTTTTCAACGAGCCGAATTTGACGGTACTATCACCGGTCGCCAGGTAAAGATAGTTTCAATTGTAGCAGCGTATAGATGTTCGTCAATATTTCATACTATTTCATGTTGTTTCATTGAACTCGTTTAGCGGGAAAGATTCGTTCGCGAAGGAAGATGGATGAGGTACTTTTGTACTGGGGAGTGGAAGAGGATTTTCGCACGACCGAGCCGGTCTTAGGCTGCGGCTTCTACAATAGAAAAAAGGAGGATGCAGATACATCTCCTTTTTTCTATTTTTCACGCTTGTGACTTCTCTAGCTGGTTTTGTCTATCTATTTTCTAAGAGGTCTTCTACGTCTTTCTGGCTAGGATGATAGGGGTCTGTTTTGGTGTCGTGAATAGGCACATTGCCATCACGTTCAAGATGGGCTTTTTCCCGCTTGACGGTGTCGGTGACCCGTTGAGTTTCTTGCACCTGGCGTTTGCCTAGACTGACTTCTTCACGCACTACAGGCTGTTTCTCGACCGTTACCTGTTCCTCACGGACTGGTACGCGGTAGGTTTCGCCTTCACCGATGGGAGTATCAGAAGGTTGGCCAGAGGCAGGGCGACGCTCAACGACCACTTCTTCACGTGTGGTGGGGACATTGATGGTTTGTTGCTCGGTCACGACTTCTTTGCGGATACCAACTTCACCTGTTTGTACAGGTTGTTTGGTAGCACGAAGTTTTTCTTCCCGTAGCTGGATGCGTTCAACGTCTCCGGCGTCTGTCTGATATTGCTGTGCAGTGGTATTAGCCGTGTCTCCCTCGCCGACTGCCTGAGTGGAAGAAATATTGGTACCGCCAGCCCCATAATTACGGAGGATGCGAGCGACTTCCTGCTGGTGACCATCAGCATCGACGAAGACGATGACGTGGTTGTCGTCAAATTCTTGCTGATAGTAGTGTGCTTCAGCTTCTGGTATGCCTTGGGAAACAAAGTCATCATGCAGTTTATGTGTCTTCAGTAGTCCTCCCTCACGCCAGGCAAAGCCAATCTGGTCCTTGCTGAAGCCTGCATCAAGCAGATCATCGATCGCCTTCTTTGCCTGCGTGTCTTTTTCAAAAACTCCTACTACAAGGGCGCTTGCATTCGTTGTCATATGGTTTCTCCTTCTACTTATCTATTCAGTGGGCGGAGTGACTGGCACTCCACCCTCTTATTCATTATGGAACTAGCGGGTCTGCCGTCTCGTGCGCATCGAATCCGTTTGCATCTGCGCACTAGAAGCTGCTTGATTGAGGTTCTGCTGCGCACTGATCTGGGTGGCTGCATTGCTCATTGTGGTTTCTCCACGAGCGAGGTACTTGCGAGCGGTGTCCTGTCCACCCAGACCAAAGGCTAAGCCGAAGGCAATGGCGGCAGCGGCAACAATGGCTCCAAAGAGTTCGTTGATGAGGGAGGGAGCGATTTGCAACTGCTCAAGTGCCACCAGGGCAACAAAGCCCAGGATGGCGAAGCGCGCAATGTTGGCAAAGATGCTGGGATTGCCGATATTGGCACTCGCGGTTGCCCCACGCACGATGTCAGCGACAAAGGTGGCGGCTAGGGTACCCAGGAAGAGCACCAGGATGGCTACAAAGACGTTGGGAATGTAGGCAATGATCGTACCCAGCAGGGCACTAACTGTGGTCAGACCAAGTGCATTGACCGCAGGAACCAGGAAGATCAGGAAGATGAACCAGTAGACGATCTTGCCTAAGAGGCCGGCGGCATCCATTTTGATGCCCATGCGCTGTTCCAGCTGAGTCAGGCCAATGCGATCGCCCATGCGATCAAAGCCGACCTTGCGTAAGAGGAAGGTCAGGGCTTTGCTCAGCGCCGTGGCCACGATCCAGCCGACCAGTAAAATCACTAAAAAGCCAATCAGTTTGGGAATGAAGGTCAGCACCAGGTTCAACGCATTAGCGAAGGCGTTGATGATAGCTGTTCCCCAGTCACTAATCATTGGGTTACTCCTTTCAGAGGTATAAGGTTTGTTCAATGTATGTTAACACTATGCATATATAGAAAAAGTTTCAAATGGGAACATAACGCTATTTGGCACTTAATTTCTTGTGAAACCATTTTCTTATCCAGAACGTGATATCAAATGACCTCATCCATTAATACAGAGTATTTGGCACATATGTAGACTCGTCTCCTAGGGAGGATGGGATCTCTCGATGTCAGGTAGTGAACCAAAGAAATTACGTACATCGCATCAAAGGAAGCGTCAAAAGACTTCTCCTTTGAAACATGTTGGGCATGGGAAGGAGCAAGACAGGGTAGCTCTGCTTGAAAGTATCCCGGATGCCTTTGTCAGTGTTGATACCGAGTGGCAGGTTACGCATATCAATCAACGTGCAGAAGAGATGTTGGGAAAAACACGGGAAGAACTGCTTGGCAGGAATGTCTGGGAAGTCTTTCCTTTGGCAGCTGATTCCTTGCCTTACCTCAATGCTCATGAGGCCATGAATAAGCAAATTAGCCTTGAGTTTTCTCAGTTTCATCCGCTACTCAACAAATGGTTTTCTGTGCGGCTCTATCCGTTCCATGATGGTCTCTACGGCTTTTGTCAAGACATTACTGAACGGAAACAAGCGGAAGAGCAACTGCAGTTTCATGAGAAGACCGTGTGGGATGCGAGCAAAAGTATTATCGTGACGAACCTCCAGGGAAAGATTATCTTCTGGAATGAAGGGGCCGGTTTGTTATTTGGGTATAGTGCAGAGGAAATGCTTGGGGAAACGCCAGCACTGCTCTATCCTGAACTTGAGCAGAAACAACTGGCGCATGACCTAGAGCAAATCATGAAGGGCAATGACTATATCGGTGTCTGGAAAGGGCGGCGAAAGGATGGATCAACGGTCTGGCTTGATATTAAGACTACATTGCTGCGTGACACCAAGGGGAAAGCGATTGGGTACATTGGTATAGCAACAGATACGACTGAGCGTAAGCAAGCAGAGGAGCAATTCCTGTATTATGCACAGATTGCACAAAGTAACCTGGATGCGGTGATTGCGACGGATACAAATTACAATATTCTGAGTTGGAATGAGGCAGCAGAAAGGCTCTACGGCTGGAAACCAGAGGAAGCTCTGGGAAAATTGGTCAACGATATCATCCCCACGACGTTTTTTGCTACTAAAGGAAGTGAAGCAAGCGAGCAATTACAAAGCAAAGGGTACTGGAAAGGAGAGGTGATTCAAAAACGGAAGGATGGAATCCCTGTGACGGTTCTGTCATCCGCCTCTGTGATAAAAGATGGTACTGGAAGGATCATCGGAGTTGTTGCAGCTAATCGAGACTTGAGTGGGCTAGCGTACTCTGTATCCGCCATAGAGATGGACAATCAACCCCTTTAGCTGGACAATTTGATTGGATAAGGGGAAAGAGTCTCTCCCCTTATCATACGCATTCACGCAACGCAAGTTACTATTGGTTGCCCTGGTTGCCTTGATTACCGCCGAACATACCGCCCAGGTTACCTAAACGATTTTCGGCTTCGTTCTCGAGGTTACCAAGAATGCCGGATGCAGCATCTTTGGCCTGTTGAGCGTGTTGTGCTCCACCAGGAATCTTGTTGGCGAACTGATCAATAGCTGAATCGATCTGATTCTCCGCCATTTGCCGTGCTCCGCCAAATTGGTCTTGACCACCCTGGCTTTGTTGCTGACCTTGCTGATTAGGATCCTGGTTGCCTTGCTGTTGCGACCATTGATCCTGATTCCCTTGCTGATACCCACCTTGATTGCTCTGTTGATACGGATCCTGGTTCCCTTGCTGATTAGGATCCTGATTGCCTTGTTGGTAACGGTCCTGATTCCCTTGTTGCTAGGCCACTGCCCCTGATTACCCTGCTGGTAAGGATCCTGATTCCCTTGTTAATTCCCACCTTGATTGCCTTGTTGATAGGGGTCCTGATTGCCTTGTTGGTAGGGGTCTTGTGCCATAGTACGTTACCTCCAATTGGTTGTATAGAGGCTGCTAGAAAGTGTGTAGCATGCAAGCTACGGACTCTAGCGCCTGATTTACTGGATGATACTCCTCAGATCTCTATAACTGAAGAGCGACTCATAGCCGTCGTTTTAGGACGTTTTCGGAAATGGGGGGATTGTGAACGCCGAGTCCAGCAGTAAATCAACTTATCAAACTTTTTCGTTCATTCTTAGGTAGAATGGCTGATCGGTTTCAGCATGGACAGTGTAGCCTATACCGAAGTTACACATCAAGTGAACAATAGAAATTCTAATCTTTATTTAGTTTTCAACATTATAAAAGTTGCTACAAATTGCATAGATCTTTCTAGCGATTTGCTTACTCTGCCTAGAGTTTGCCCATGAGGAGTCTCTTCAATGTATGAGTTTGTGTATTTTAGGGTAATGCGTTAAAATAGCACGAACATGAGAGAAAGGAAATGGCACGAGATTGGGCTGAAGTGAGTTGCTCTAGACGGTGCCAGGTTAAGCGGAAGCTACATGAACGTTCAGGCAGGCATGCTATTATCTATTCCTCGCAGGTGATACCCTGGTTGATACCCCGAATGTATTGATTGACGATACTTATTGGAGACGGAGGAGAGTACCCGTATGACACAAAGCCCCGATCCTGCTCGCGTTGCTTGGGAGGACGCTCAGGAGGATGTGCCGGTAACGGCGGTTCTCTCGGAGCAGGCGCGTTTGGGTCAGTTGAGCATGGAGATAAGCCTTGCTTTGACGCGGCGTGAGACGCTAGATGAGATGCTTTCGGCTTGCACGGATGCGCTGGTGCGGCATCTGGACGCGGCCTTCGCTCGTATCTGGATTCTGAATGAGGCGGAGGATGTGCTGGAGTTGCAGGCGAGTTCGGGTATGTATACGCATTTGAATGGTCAGCATGGACGGGTGCCTGTGGGTGCCTTGAAGATCGGCTTGATTGCTGCTGAGCGCGTACCGCATTTGACCAATACGGTTATTGGTGATCCCCGCGTCAGCGATCAGGAGTGGGCCAGAAGCGAGGAGATGGTGGCATTCGCGGGCTATCCGCTTCTGGTGAGGAAGCGTTTGATTGGCGTGATGGCGATGTTCGCTCGTCACCAGCTCAACGAGGCTGCTTTGCAAGCGATGGAGGCCATTGCCAATGGAATCGCTTTGGGTGTCGAGCGCCTGCGTATGCAGGAGGAACGGGCACAATGGCTTGCGAGGGAGAAGGCTGCACGTATCGAAGCTGAGGCTGCGCACGAGCGTTTGGTGTTGTCTCAACGAGCAGGTAGTATTGGCAGCTTTGAGTGGGATGGCGTAAGCAATCAACTGATCTGGACGCCCGAACTCGAGATATTGTATGGAGTGCCACCGGGGGGATTTCGAGGGGAACGCCGAGAACTGGACTCGACGTATCCATCCTGATGATATTCAACAGGCTCAAGAGCAACTTCAGGCGGCGATTGCAAGCAATGTGCCGTATGCCATCGAATACCGTGTGATCTGGCCGGATGAGACGGTGCACTGGTTGGCCGTCAAAGGGGAGGTTACAGAATTTGATGCGCAGGGCCGTCCGTTACGCTTAGTTGGCGTCAACATCGATATTACTGAGCGTAAGGAGACCGAGCAGCGGCTAGCAGCTACGTACCAGGAGATGCAGGATTTGAATGCTACGCTGGAGGCAAGGGTGGCGCAACGTACGGAGGCTCTCAATCAGCTCAACATTGAGTTGGGACGGAGTAACCAGGAACTGCAGGATTTCGCCTATGTTGCATCGCATGACTTGCAGGAGCCTTTGCGGAAAATTCAGGCCTTTGGGAATCTGCTGGAGGAGGAATATGGAGAGGCGCTGGGAGGTGGAAAGGTGTATCTTGATCGCATGCGCAATGCGGCGGCTCGTATGCGTACGCTGATCGATGACTTGTTGACTTTTTCGCGGGTTACGACGAAGGCGGCTCCATTCTCGCAGGTTGATCTGACCGCACTTGTGCGTCAAGTTGTCGATGACCTTGAGTCGCGTTTGGGAGACATACCAAGCAGGGTTATCGTGGATGAGCTTCCTATCATTGAGGCTGATCCCGGGCAGATGTACCAATTGTTCCAGAACCTGATTGGCAATGCTCTGAAATTTCATAGGCCGGGGATTGATCCGCTGGTCAGGATTTTTGCCGAAGTGCGTCCTCTGCCTGGAGAAGAGGATTTTGTTGTTGAGCGGCAGGACGGGAACGACGACATACAGACGGAAGAGATCGATGATGCTGGGATAGTATCGCCTGCTAGTGAGCAGCAGTGTATAATTTTTGTCGAAGATAACGGTATTGGTTTTGATGAGAAATATCTGGATCGCATCTTTACTGTATTTCAACGGCTGCATGGGAAAAATGAATATGAAGGGACCGGCATCGGCCTGGCGGTGGTTCGCAAAATCGTAGAGCGTCATGGCGGGTCGGTGACCGCACGAAGTGCTGTTGGAGAAGGGACTACTTTTATCGTAACGCTACCACTCGTACAGCAGAAAGTGAAGGAGGAAGAAAAGGTATGATACAACCTCAACCAATTGTGATCCTGATGGCAGATGACGATGAGGATGATATTCTACTGACCCAAAAAGCGTTGCAGAAAGGGAAATTGCTCAATACGCTTTATAGCGTGCGGGATGGTGAGGAGTTACTTGATTACTTACTCCATCGTGGGGATTATACTGATGCCTCACAAGCTCCACGACCGGGTATTATCTTACTCGACTTAAATATGCCTAAGAAAGATGGGCGCGAGGCGCTGAAAGAGATCAAATCGCACGAAGATCTGCAAGATATCCCGATTGTGGTGTTTAGTACATCGAAAGCGGAAGAAGATATCTACCGTTCGTATAAGCTGGGAGTGAACTCTTTTATCACCAAGCCGGTGACATTCGACAGCCTGATCGAGGTGATGCAGGCATTGGGAAAATACTGGTTTGAGATTGTGACCTTGCCAACCGATACGAAGAAGGGGTTCTATGGAGAAACGTCCAACGAGAGTGCTGCTCATTGAGGATGATGAGGATGATTATATCCTCTTGCAAAAGGTTCTGGCAAAAATTCCCAATGAACGCTATGAGTTGCTGTGGGAGCGAACGTATGGAGAGGGCCTGATCTGTATGCTCAAAGGTGAGCATGATCTTTGTATGTTGGATTACCGATTGGGTGCTCGCAACGGTATTGAACTGCTGAGGGAGGCACGAAGCCTGGGGTACCGGCTTCCGATTATTCTACTGACAGGTGCGGGGATAGATGAGATAGATATTCGGGCGCTTCAGGCGGGGGCAGATGACTATATTGCGAAGGAGCAGTTGCAGGGAGAATTGCTGTACCGTGTCATGCGTTACGCTATTGAGCGCAAGAAGGCGGAGCATGAGCGAGAAAAATTCCTCAGCGAGCAGATTGCTACGCGAGAGTTGGAACAGCGGCGTACGGAATTTATTGGGATGGTAGTGCACGAGCTGAAGACGCCGCTGACGAGCATCAAAGGCTTCGCACAATTGTTGCTCAGGCGGTATGCGCGTGGCATGGGAGATGAACAATCGGCACAATTAGTTGCTCGCATGGACGTGCAGATCAAGAAGCTGACCGATCTGGTCGATGATTTTCTGGATATATCGAGGATAGCGGGAGGCAAGCTCCAGTTTCGCGAAGATTACTTTTCGTTCGATGAGCTGATCGAGGAAAGTGTACAAGAACTCCAACTGCTCAATAGCCAGCAAAGGATTGTGCGGGAAGGGGAGACAAACAAGACGATATGGGGGGACCGCTTACGGATAGGGCAGGTGATTACCAACCTGGTGAGCAATGCTATGAAGTATGCACCTTCGTCGGAGAGTATTGTGGTGAAAGCGAGTGCTGATGCGGATTCAGTCACGCTGTGCGTTCAGGACTTTGGCCCGGGTATTCCCAAAGCGATTCATACGAAGGTGTTTGACCCGTTTTATCGCTTTGAGCATACCGAACAAGGAGTAACGCCTGGGCTTGGCCTGGGTCTCTACATTTCGGCGGAAATTATTAAACGGCAGCAGGGACGGATCTGGGTGGAGAGTGAGGAGGAGCAGGGCGCTACATTTTGTTTCACGCTACCAGTTGAGCGTGAATTTGAGGATAAAGTGTGAAACACCTTTAGGTGTGAGAAACGTGATCTTAAATGAGAGAGGTGTTTTGCGACCAGATGGAAATGGTTGCCATTATTTTCGGAAAGTGATGGATTTACCATGGCAGAGAACCATTCAGATGCGCTTGTTTTCTTTGGAGTGACGGGTGACCTAGCGTATAAGCAGATTTTTCCGGCGTTGGAGGCGATGATTAAACGGGGGGAGCTAGATATGCCAATTATTGGGGTGGCGGGGAGGCCGTGGACGATTGAGCAGTTGCGGGATCATGTGCGTCAGAGTCTGGCGGAACATGGGCCGGTGGATGAGGCGTTGTTCGATAAGTTTAGCTCGCTGTTGCAGTATGTTTCCGGGGATTATGGTAAGCCGGAGACGTATGAAAAGTTGCGCACGGCGCTGGGGTCGGCTCAGCGACCGCTGCATTACCTGGCGATTCCGCCGAGTATGTTCGGGCAGGTTGTTGAGGGATTGGGGAAGTCGGGGTGTGCTAAGAATGCGCGGGTGATTGTGGAGAAGCCGTTTGGGCGAGACCTGGCCTCTGCACAGGAGTTGAATTCGATATTGCATTCTGTTTTCCCTGAGTCGGCGATCTACCGCATTGATCATTATCTGGGGAAGGAGCCGGTGCAGAACGTGCTGTACTTCCGCTTCGCGAATTCGTTTCTTGAGCCAATCTGGAACCGGAACTATGTTGATAATGTGCAGATCACGATGGCGGAGAATTTCGGAGTAGAGGGCCGTGGAAAGTTTTACGAGGAGGCGGGGGCGATCCGCGATGTCGTGCAGAATCATATGCTGCAATTGGTCTCGATCCTGGCGATGAATGCACCTTCGAATGAAGATACGGATGCGGTTCGCGATGAGAAGGCAATGCTGCTCAAGTCGGTGCGACCGCTTGATCCTAAGGATGTAGTACGCGGTCAATTTCGTGGCTATCGTCAGGAGAATGGGGTAGCGCCGGATTCGCAAGTGGAGACGTTTGCGGCGGTGCGAGTGTATATTGATAATTGGCGCTGGGCGGGTGTACCGTTTTATATTCGGGCAGGCAAGAATTTGCCTGTGAGGGCTACGGAAGTTCAGGTTGATTTGAAGCGTCCACCGCTGGCTGTGTTTGGAGAGCCTCAACCTGCCAATGCTAATTTTTATCGCTTCCGTATCAGTCCTGTTGTGAAGATTTCGGCCGGTGCACGAGCTAAGATTGCAGGGGAGGCGATGCGCGGTGAGGAGGTGGAGCTTGTGGCTGTACACCAGTCCCCTAGCGAGGAGGCGCCGTACGAGCGGCTACTTGGCAGTGCTATGAAGGGCGAAGAGGCACTTTTCGTGCGCGAGGATGCGGTAGAGGAGCAGTGGAGGATCGTTGATCCGATTCTGGGAAATGTGACTCCTGTCTTCGAGTATGAGCCGGGGACGTGGGGACCTACTGAGGCTGATAAGCTTATCGAGGGAGATGGGGGTTGGTACAATCCGGAGCCGAGTGGGGATACGGGTAAGTCGGGGTCGCAGCCTAAGAAAGAGGAGTCTTGAGGGAATAAAGAGGGGACAGAAAACGTTATACTTCATGAAAAGGAAAAGAGGTGAATCTCTTTCCTTGGAGTTACTACTCGATGTGGCACCTTGCCATTGTTAGAGTGTGGATTGATACTTTTTCCTCCTTTATCCCAATTACGTTTTGAATTATCCGGGGCTGTTTCTGGCACGGGTATTTCCCGGTGTCTTCCTTCCTTCCGTTTGCACTTTTCCATAGGAACAAAGTCTGCTGAGAAGAGCGTGCTGGACGGTCACCTGGAATTGAGATATGACAACTATGCAAAATACGACGAGTCGCGGAGGGGTGTTTCACTCGGGCGACCTGGTTATATGGCGTGATCCTCATAGAAGGTATGCTATCCCTATAGCGGCGGTTGTGGTTCGCGAGGAGGCGGATCGCGTTGTTATTAGGGCGCGTGTTGAGGGGATTATTAAAGAATTACGGGTTGATTCTGAACAGTTGATTGAGCGGTAGTTGGTGTGCTATCGCTGCACATTGGCATTATTGAGAATGCTTTTCCTCGAAGATAGGCTTATTGATTACGAAACGAAAAGGAGATGAGGCGGACTTCCTCTTATGTGGAATGAGTTCGCCTCACATTACTTGTTATGACAAATACTAGATCAGCAACAAATATTATGCGAGAATTTCATGGAGGTGCTCAATTTTTGGAGCAGGGCAATGGTACTGATGACCAGGGTGGCTCTCTGATGGAGGTTGCTGAGTCACAAAACATGTTGGTGGGAGAGGGTGTGCTTGATATTCTTGAGGATGGATTTGGTTTGCTCAGGAAAGAGCGGTTTTTGCCGGGTCCGCTGGATATCTATGTTTCTCCCTCGTACATCCGGCGTTTTGGATTGCGTCAAGGTGATTTTTTGGTGGGACCGATTCGTTTGCCCAGGGAACATGACCAGTACGCCGGGCTTGTGCGGCTCGAGTCTGTGAATGGGCGTGATCCTGAATTAGCGAGGCGTCGCCCGCATTTCGATAGCTTGACGCCGGTGTTTCCAACCGAGCAGTTCAATTTGGAGACTGGCGCAGCGAATCTTTCGGGCCGCCTTATCAATCTGGTTGCGCCAATTGGGCGTGGACAGCGTGGATTGATTGTTGCTCAGCCGAAGGCGGGCAAAACAGTGCTGCTGAAGGCTATCGCTAACGCTATCACTCAGAATCATCCGGAGGTGCATGTACTGATTGCGCTGATTGGGGAGCGACCTGAAGAGGTTACCGATATGAAGCGAACGGTCCATGCTGAGGTGGTCAGTTCGACCTTTGATGAGCCGACACAGGCACATACGCATGTGGCGGAGATGGTATTGGCGCGGGCGAAGCGCCTGGTTGAAGATGGACGGGATGTGGTGATACTTCTGGATAGTCTGACACGCTTGAGCCGGGCTTACAATCTGGCGGTGGAACCGAGCGGGCGCAGCTTGTCTGGTGGACTTGATCCTGCTGCTTTGATATGGCCGAAACGCTTTTTCGGTGCGGCTCGTAAGCTGGAAGAGGCTGGCAGCTTGACGATTATTGCGACGGCGTTGGTTGAAACTGGCAGCCGTATGGATGATGTGATTTACGAGGAGTTTAAGGGAACAGGCAATATGGAGCTGGTGCTGAACCGGAAACTGGCTGAACGGCGTATCTTCCCGGCTATTGACATTACGCTTTCTGGGACACGTCGTGAGGAGCTGCTTTACGATGATAAGACGTACCGCGCGGTGATTACGATGCGGCGCATGTTTTCGGCGCTGACTGAGCAACGCGGTTTGGAGGCGATGGAGGCTTTACTCGGGCAGATGTCCAGGACCAGCACTAATGAAGAGTTTCTCGCTAATCTTGCGAAGCAACTGGCTTAACCGCCGGTTGCTTTGTTTTTATTTGAGGGCATCGTTTCGCGAAAAGAAAGGGGATATTTGTGGAGACACGGTTATTAGCGTATGAGCACGCAGGAAGTGTGGAAGAGATCGCGGCATGGGGGAATGGTCTGGTTGGTAAGGAGGTACCGGGTGATCCAGAGCATAGTGTGGTAAGTGTGATGCGGTTTCAGATGATGAGTGGGCTGAGCGGTTACGATGCGATGTTTCTGGTAGAGGTGAGGCAAAGAGATCTCGAGGAAGCCCAGACGCAGGTAGCTCTGAAAGAGGCTGATATTGAGGTGATTGAGGAGCTTACGGCGTCAATTGATGAGCCGATATGAGATGGAGATGAACACATTCACGTTGTAAGCCAGTCACACAGTCCCATTAGAGGGACGCGATAATTCGGGTCCCTACATGGCCTGGTTATTTATTAGAAACCATTATTTTTATTGGCGTGATCGTGCCCTACTCAACTGTTCGTTGGTATAGGTTGCCTCTTTTAGGATAGCGCCAGTAAGAGTTGCATTGTTGAGATCAGCTCCAGTGAGATTGGCCCCACTCAGGTTGGATCCAGTGAGATCAGCTGCTGTTAATCTAGTATTGTTCAGGTTAGCAGTGGTAAGATCGGTTCTGTTGAGTTTGGCTCCACTGAGGTTGACCCCGCTCAACTCGATACCATTCAGTTTGACATCACTGAGGTCAGCCCCACTGAGATCAGCATTACGTAGGTCAACAATCGCTTTGCCCCGGTAGATGAGACCTGCATCATAGAGGAACTGTAACAAGTCTTTCTTACTGTTTGTTGCTATACGGCGCAGTACTGCTAAGGTGAGGGCTTTAGCTACATCTCGAACGTCACTTCCTGGCTGCGATCTCGTCAAGTTTTTGTTCAGTAACAAGTCGATCATCTGGTCCTGGTATTCTTTGAGGGCACCTTCTTGTTTCTGGTCATCCGCAACCGGTACAGCAGGCTGACCTTGTTGCCCGCTCGTTTCGCGGTCTGTTGAACGTAGATGTCCCGTAAATACGAGCGGTAACACCGATACAAAAACTGGGGCACTTAGCAGTTGCAGCCAATCCCAGAGGGTTCCATTGGCTTTAAATCCCGTCCAATTCCAATGGAGAAAATATGCTCCTATAACTCCTATCACTATGGCTATCCAGAACACTGTTACCAATACTTTCCATGCCGTGTGAAGTCGAAGTCGCGGTTGCGTGGTTGCTGTCGCTGTTTGTGTAGGTCTTACCGCTACCATTTAGATATCTCCTCTCGAGGGTTACCAATCTGTCCGACTATACATGAATTGCGAGTATTGAAGGGATTTGAATCAAAAGAACGACTTTCTCATAATATCACAAAAGATGCGATAGATTGGGCTTTAGTGATGTTGTATCGGGTAAGCGACTTTTGCAGATTGCGGAAACTGCCGTGAGTGAAGGCGTACAAGTGGAACAGTCTGCATCTAAGCTCTATGATACTTCTCTGTTCTATGATATAGTACAGGAAAATGTATAGAGGAGAGGATGGGTGCAGTGATGCAGTGTGTAATCTGCCAATATGGAGAAACTGAACCAGGAACCACAACAGTCGCGCTTACTAGAGATGAAACGACGGTTGTCATTCGTGATGTCCCCGCACAAATTTGCACGACTTGCGGAGAGGAATATGTGGATGCGGCTACGGGCAAGCGACTTTCACAGATTGCGGAAACTGCCGTGAGTGAAGGCGTACAAGTAGATGTACGGCGCTATAGAGCCGCTTAGATTAATAAAGGAAGCTTTGCTACCACTCATCCGTAGGTAGACATAAAGAACCTTCTAAAGAAACGTTTCATATGCATCAACTGACTAATGGAAAACCTAATACTCTCTATACTCCTACTGCTCTCATACTGATCATGATTGTAGGTATCTCCTTTTTGGGGTTGGGCCTCGTTATGCCGCTACGGGCGCTGTATGGAAGACAGATCGGGGCATCCAGTACAGAGATTGGCTTGATGACGTCCTCTTATCTACTGGCAGGATTTCTAGCCTCGCCTGGCATTGGGTGGCTTTCGGACCGCTTTGGCTATAAGAATGTATTATGGATTGGCTTGCTACTCCATGCAGCGCTGATGCTGGCCTACATTCCCGCGCAGAATCCTCTCTTGCTGATAGGTCTACGTGCATGCGAGGGTGTCGCCTCAATAAGCGTGCTGCCCCCAACAAGAGCCATGATGAACAGCATTGCTCCGAGAACCCGCCAGGGCGAAGCGTTATCATTGCTAAGCTCGGCACAGACAGTGGGCATATTGATTGGTCCCGCTGTTGGGGCGCTACTGGCAAGTCAAACGGGTTACATACTTTCGTTTGTAATTGCTAGCATACCACTTGTACTGGCATCACTTGTATGCCTGATCTTTTTGCCTATACATAGAGAACCGCGCGTTTCATCTCCAGAGTCTCGAGGGGAAGTATCGAGTCGCTTATTCAGTCGCTCGCTGATGATAGCATATGGCTTTCAGGTCGTTTTAATGACGACTAACGGAGTGGTAATGGCCATATGGAGTCTCTTTATGCTGGATCGCGGTGCATCATTGCCTCTAATCGGGCTCTCTTTCACCACGTTTGCCCTGCCAATCATTTTCATTGCTCCATTGGTTGGCCGTTTATCGGATCGATACGGACGCTACTGGTTATTCTTAACAGGGATGGCTCTTATAGGTGGGATCTTTTGCTTGTACAGCTTGCCATCTGTTACTGCCTGGGCAATTATTTTCATCTCGATACTGGAAGGCAGCGCATCCGCTATAGTGCGCAGCGCCCTTGATGGGTTTCTGGCTGATGTGATGCCGCAAGGTGCCAGGGGTAAGGTGCAGGCGAATTATAGCGCGGCAAACTTTATCGGAAATTTAATCGGAGCGACGGCGGCCGGCTTACTTTACGGCTACACGCCGGGTCTTCCTTTCCTTATCACCGGTCTCATCTGTCTTTGCGCCTGTCTTGTGCTGTTTCTCCCTGGATTGGCACGGCAATTTCATGCTGCACGGCGCAGCCTCTTAAGTGAACCTGTAGAAGTGGCGCTGGGGAGTGTTGTAGAGACTTCAAGGTTAAGTCAAACGGCAGATTAGCTATTAGCGCCTCTGCCAGCAACGTAGAGGGCGATAGGCCAGAGTTTTACCAGGCCATCTTTCCCGCCGGTTGCAATAAAGGCACCGCCGGGAGACCAGGCGACACTGGTGGCCTGACTGAGAAATGTGACGATGGGTTGCCCAATGACAGCATTCCAGACTTGTGTTGTGCCATCTTCGCCCGCAGAGACAATAATTGCTCCATAAGGAGACCAGGCCAGACTATTAACGGAACCAGAGCGACCACTATAAATTAAAAGTAATTCCCCGGTACGTGCGTTCCAGACCTGGACGGTCCCATCAAAACTGGCAGAGCCGATGTAGAAGCTGTTGGAAGACCATTTGATATCACTCACTACATCGTAATGGTCTGTATAGGTGAGGAAGGTTTTCCCAGTTGTTGCATCCCAGACTTGCACAATGGTGGCAGCGCTGGTTGAGGCGATACGGGTTCCGTCGGGCGACCAGGCGACACTTAGCACAGCACTTGAATAAGTGGGATTATAGGTAAGCAGGCGCTTTCCTGTGATTACATTCCATACCTGCGTTAAACCATCACCTTCACCAATGGCGATGCGGGTGCTGTCAGGCGACCAGGTGACGCTGTAGATGGAACTGACCGGGTTGGAATTGTGATAGATGAAGAGGAGTTTCCCGGTCTGGGCATCCCAGACCTGAGCGGTGCCATCAAGACTTACTGAAGCGATGCGCGTGCTGTCGGGCGACCAGGCGATGCCTGTGACTGTGTCGCTATGTCCATGATAGATCAGGACAGTTTTTCCAGTTTGTCTATCCCATATCTGGACCGTGGCGTCTTGACCACCTGCTGCCAGCAGTTTGCCATTGGGCGACCAGGCCACGTTGTGTACAGGACCTACCTGACCACGATAGATTCTGAGAGGATTCTGGTCGTAATCGATAGGATTTGACGAGGCAAATATTTCATTATGATTCGGTGCGATGTTTGGAGAGGATATGATGGAGTGAAGTGTGCTGCTGAGTATTATCAGTGAAGCTACGAGGGCGAGGAATAGTGTGAAAGATGCGCGTACGAGGCGCCACGTGCGCGGGTGGAGGGAACGCTGCCATTGCACGATTTTTTGCCAGAGCCTGGCATAGTGACTGCTCGCGGTCTCGCCTATGCCGGGCAAGTCGATGATTTCGAGATCGAATTCTTCTTTTGCTTGTGTTTTTTGCGGTTGTGGCGGTTGGCCGGTCGGTTCCATAATGGATTATATCATGTTGTCACATGAAGCGTTCAATACCGAATGGCTGAATCAAGGTCTGGGGTTTGTCCAGTGGTGATCAATTCTGCTATAGTCTTGCCGGTAATGGCGCTTAGTTCGAAGCCACCTGCGCCATGCCCTGTAGCTAGGATGACGTTCTCCCAGCCGGGTACGTTGCCAAGAATGGGGTAGGTGTCCTGCGACATGGGGCGCAGGCCTGCCCAGATATTTGCTATGGCGGCATGTTCAAATGCGGGCACGAGTTGGATGGCATGAGAGAGCAGCCAGGCAAGACCACCCGCGGTGTTGCTTTTATCGAACCCTACTTGCTCAACTGTAGCGCCAACATAGATGGTATTATCAAGTTTAGGGACGAGGTAGAGGTCATTGCCAAAGATGACGTGTGTGAGCGGAGTAGATGGTTGCTCGAGCGAGAGAATCTGGCCGCGTGCGGGGAAAACGGGGATGGTCAGATCTAACCAACTGCCGATGTGCGCGGACCAGGCACCCGTGGCGATCACAAGGCGATTACAGGTGATGGTTTCTTGCTGCGCTGTATGTACGCCTGTGACCTTGCCGGAGGAGTGCTGGAGGCCGGTTACTTCGGTATGCTCATAAATTTGGGCACCTAGTTTGCGAGCGGCTTCGGCATAGGCTCTGAGTCATCAAGGGTGGCTTGATACTCGCGGCAAATGGGACGTAGAGGGCGGTATCTATTGCAGGGTTTAGCAAGGGGTCGTACTGATGAACCTGATCTCCTGTTAACCATGTTACGTCGGCTCCTTGCGCTTGCCAGGCTTTGGCATAGCTGCGTAAGCGGGGTTCGTCATTATTATCCATGACAACGTGAAGGGAACCTGTACGATGATATTCGACCTGCACTCCGCTGAGCGCTTCGATTTCTGTGATGAGTTGGGGTGTGATGGACCAGCTTGCTAAGAAGAGGTTGGCACTTGCCTTGGGTCCGGTGAGCACTCCAGCTGGTGCAAGTAGTCCTGCGGCGGCACTTGATGCTTCGGCTGCAATTTCAGCTCGTTCTAGGATGGTGGTCTGGATACCGGCTTTGCTGAGATGGTAGGCGATGGAGCAGCCGATGACGCCTGCGCCGATGATTAGGGTGTCGGTGGATTGGGTTGTTGGCATGATGTGTGCTCCTTTTGGGGGTATTATAGCATGAACAGGTACATGCATAACTTCTTCTGCCTCCTACTTGACGAAGCAACTTATGCACGTTACACTAACTATTGAGGAAAGGGCACTTCTTACCTATAGATTACATTATGAGAACAGATGTACTTATTGCATAATAGAGCGATGCTCTGATGTAGACTTGATAGCTACTATTGTTTTTTTGAAGTCTGGCCAGTTAACTATCTTGCTGGAGAGACAACTTGATGAGCGATGCCAACGACTTCCAATCTCATGTCCCATATAAGGTGCGAAAATTGCATCATCAGGCAATAGATGCCCGCACCGAAGGGAGGCATGCTGATCAGGAAGCCGCCCTCAAAGAGGCAGTGGAATTAGCGGGGCCATTAGATGCATCATTATCCCTTCGCATCAAAGAGCGTTATTGGCTGGCTGATGCTCAACGAATACAAGGCAAGCACAAAGACGCTCTAGGTCAATATGATTGGCTCATTGGCCTGATATCTCATGATGATAATCAGAAACCACCCGATAATAACGACCTCTACTACCTCGCTGGAGCATATATATACTTTGTGGAATGCGGTCTTAAAGCTCCAAATTACCTTTTCATTGAAGAAGAACTGAAGACGCTTCAGGACCAGATATTCGCAAAGGCGATAGTGATTTTCCAAAACAAAATAACAGAAGGGCTACATTGGCTACAGCAGATCAAAAAACGCAATTGGTCTGCTGGTTTGTACTTACAGTGGGGACTTTTATTTAAGCGTCAGGCAAGCCAGGAAGAGATGGAAATAGCCCGCACAGAATGTTTGAAAAATGCTCATGAAAAACTTCAAACAGCTCTAGATTATGCGGGTGAAAGTACAGGTGCACCTGGTTATACCTTCGTAACCTACCAACTTGAATTAGCAGACTTATGCTGCGATATAGGACTTTATGCCAAAGCTATTGATCTAGCAGAGAAGGTATTAGCTACAGCAGATAGCAACATGAATGAACGGGAGCGAGCTTATAAAATCCTTATCTATGCTCAACTGGAAAAAGGGGATATGGCTGCGATGCATATTCTTCCGCTCAAAGATCAGCCTTTAGATACCTCGATAAAAAGTACAGAAACTGTAGAGAACCATATTCTAAAACAGTTGCGCTCTATGGATAGGCAATTGGGTTATATGAGTACTGCACAATATGAGGTAACATCTGATCCCATCAGATCCGGGCAACGAGGCCCATCTCAGAAAGTATCGGTTGAGAATCCGACAAACGTTGCGACTGACCAGCTTGGAGCCTCGCATGATGAACAAAGTAGGAATTTTAACCAGTCAATGATCGAGCAAGCTAGAGTTCTGAGTGAGTCAGTACACGAACAAGCCATGAGCATCAACAAGCTGTTACAAGGGCAAACTGTGGTGCAGGCAAGCATAGGCACCACTAATCAGATACCGGTGCTTCACAATGTTCCATTAACCAATTCACTAGGTGAAAAAGAAGAGCTACCTAAATCTTGTACTGAACACATAGTCTGTCTAGTCGCATTGCCATCCTCAGAAAAAGACGATTCATTTCATAAGGTGTTACTACCGGCATTAAGACGAGTCTTGGAATTGAAGCCTTACTACTGGCAAGTAGTTTGCGAAGATGAAAGAATTTATGAAAGTATTGAACAGCTTAACTTTCTTGCATGGCTGAATCGAGCACAGGCCTATATTGCTGATATCACGCTTGGAAGCTTTAAAGTAATGATCGAGTTGGGTGCTATGCTTTCGGCAAAAAACCCTGACCAACCCTTACTTGTGTTGAAAGAAGAGAAATGTACACAACACTTTGCTGATATGCTAGGAATGGTTGGTTTGATTTTTGAGTATCCTCAAACCCAGAAGGGTGATGAGTGGGACGTTAAAAGGGTTGCTGAGCAACTGGAAAAGCATTTTCATAACCATGAAGGTATTTCAGAGCTAAATAAAGGGAAGAAAGCTCATTACCTTTCATCCTTATTTTTTATGCAAGGAGGGGATGCCGGCTTGAATTTGAATGAGGACATTGCTAGAAAACTTTCTCGTGAATTCACTACTATGCAAGAAGCTGTACAGAAAACGGGTGAAGATGCTTTTCGGCGTCGGGCTGAGGCAACTGGTCTTAACTCCGGATCTGTTAACGAAGTAAGATCAAAGATAATAGCGTGCTTAGGTGTAACTGAATAAGTAGGGTACTTGAGCAACGGGCTGATTGTCATCCAAGAAAAGGTTTCATTAGCGAATCAGGAGGAACAAACATGGCAAGCAGATATCGGAAGCAGTCTAGTGAGCGCCCTAAGCATATTGTTTGTTTTGTTGCTCTACCTTTTAAAGACAGTGATACCTTCAAATACGAAACCGTGTTGCTACCTGCATTACGGGAAGTTCTAGAATTGAAGCCTTACTATTGGCAAGTGGTACGTGCTGACGAACGGTACTTCGAAGATATTATACAAAATAACGTACGTACCTGGATGGAACGTGTCCAGGTTTACATTGCCGATGTCTCCGATGAGAATCCCAATGTGATGATGGAACTTGGCTATATGCTCTGGACAAAAGAACCCGATCAGCCTCTCATCGTGTTACGGCGGTCCGGTACCAACCGTACTATATCAGATCTAGCCGGATTTATGTATACCGTCTATCCCTCTGTCAATAGTGGCGATGTTTATGATATTCGAAGGATAGCTGATGCTTTACAAGAGGATTTCGACAAACGTAATGATGTGCAGAACTTAAACAAAAACAAGGAGGCGCATTACCTTTCACCTCTTTACCTGGAAAAGAAGTTCAGTTTTAGTAATGCAGTTTCCAAAAAACTTTCTGAAGCCTTTAACACTATGGAAGCTGTGGAGGCAGCTACTACTGATGAATTCCGCGCTAAAGCTATTGCTGCTGGTATCTCTTCTGGATTTGTGGATGCGGTAAGGGAAACTATTTTAGAAGAGTTGAAGGAACTGAAGAGGCATTCATAAACATGAGAGCGAGCACAGCGAGCTGCAAGGCATCTTTGTTCTGTTGTTTAACGGGCTCTACCAAATTGTCATCATTACTTAAGCATTCTTGATCTATTAATAGCCCCCGCCAAAATGCTTATCCCTTTCTCAATATCATCCTGCACAGCACGACTATAAGCAATCCTCAAATTATGTTCACCCTCGGCAGCTATTCACAAAAAAGCCTTCCCCTGCTGCCACCAATACTCCCTCTTGAAGCGCCAAACGCTTAACATCTTGAGCAAAGATGTTCTTTGGCAAAGTGAGCCAGATGAAAAAGCCACCCAGCGGGTGGGTCCATCGTACATCGGGTGGCATGTATCGGCTCAGAGCAGATAGAGCCACATCGCGCCGCGCTTTGTATAGTGAACACAGATGGGTAAGATGCGTCTCCCAATGTTCACTGCAACAGTATTCAGCCACAATTTGTGCGGTGAAGGGATTGGCACCACCTCCCATTTGGCTAGTGCCGGAGTTGATGCAGCGCTGGATGATTTCTTCTGGGGCGAGGAGCCAGCCGAGGCGCAGACCGGGAGCAAGGGTTTTGGAAAAGCTGCCGATGCCTAAGACGTGGTTGCCGTTGGTGAGGGCATAGAAGCTGGGTGGGATGGTGCCTTCGAAGGAGAGGTCGCGGTAAACGTCGTCTTCGAGGACGAGGAAGTTGTACTGGTGGGCTAGTTCGATAATTTGAATACGGCGAGTTTCTGATAGGGTGATGCCAGTGGGGTTGTGGAAGTTGGGGATGGTGTAGAGGATGCTGGGGGATTTGCCGATGGCGTGGAGTTGGGTGAGCTTTTTTTCTAGTTCGCTTGGAATGAGGCCGGATTCGTCCATGGGGATAGAGTGCAGTTCGATGTGGTGGTCACGGAAGATGGAGAGGGCGTCAGCGTAGGTTGGGGCTTCGACGAGCATTACTCCGTTGGGTTTGGCGTAGAGGCGGGTGAGCATGTCTACAGCATGGGTTGAGCCTGCAACGATCATGAGGTTGGAGGGCGAGATGGAGAGGTTTTGTTCGCGGTTGATTTTTTCGACGAGGAAGTTAATGAGGCTTTGCGTGCCCTGTTCGGGGCCGTATTGGAGAGCAGTGTAGGCTTGAGAGGAACTGATTACGTTTTGCATGGCTTGACGAAATTCGGGGTGTGAGGAGGGTTGTAGGGTCGGGATGACCAAGCATGAGGGAGATGGTATTTTCGGTCATGCCTTGAGGTAAATCTTGGGAGGTCATGAGTTGCTCTTTTCACTATTGCCCAGGTAGGTGAGCATGGCAGCACCGGTTTTGATGCCCAGAATGAAGCGGGCAATTTCCATGTTTTCGTTGGGGGCGTGGTTGGATTCGTCGGGATTGGCGTAGGGGACGCCGAAGACCGGCATGCCGAGGGTTTTGGTGAAGACGTAGTTGGGCAGGCTGGCTCCTTTGGCGGGAACGAGGAGTGGTGGAGCGCCCTGGGCAGCAGTGATGGCCTGGCGAAGCGGTTCAGTGAAGGGTGAGTCTAGCGGAGTTTTCGAGGGATCCATGCCTCCATAGCTGGTGACGGTGACTTCGGGGGCGTGGCGTTGGACATGGGCTTTGACTTTGGCGAGAATTTCTTCGGAGGTCTGGGCTTCGACGAGACGGATGTCGCACTTGGCTATAGCTTCGTGCGGAAGAACGGTTTTGGAGCCGGGGCCACCGTAGCCGCCGTGGATGCCGTTGATTGTGAGGGTGGGCCATCCCGCAAGGCGTTCAAAGTAGTTGCGTTCCTGGGGCTCGTCGAGGCGTTGGATGCCTAGCGATTGTTTGACTTCGTCTACGTTGATGGGCAGGTTTGAGAGGGCCTGGCGTTCGATTTCGGTCAGGGGTTGGACGTTGTCGTAGAAGCCGTCGATGGTGATTTCGCCGCGCTCGTTTTTCATGGTGGCAAGCAGATGAACGAGCGTCCAGAGGGGATTTGGGACGATGCCACCCCAGTGGCCTGAGTGGAGATCGCGATTGGCTCCCTGGGCACGCAATTCGATATCGAGGACGCCGCGCACGCCGAAGCTGATGGTTGATTGACCATTTTCGTGTACGGGTCCATCACTGACGATGACGAGATCGGCCTGGAGTTCGTCACGGTGCTCACGCATGAATTCAGGCATATGAGGGCTGCCGACTTCTTCCTCGCCTTCGAGTAGGACTTTTACGTTGCAGGGGAGAGTGCCGTTGCAGGTAAGAAGGGTTTCGAGGGCCATGAGTTGGGCGAAGTGCTGGCCTTTGTTGTCGCCAACACCGCGTGCATAGAGGCGACCGTTGCGGATGGTTGGTTCGAAAGGTGGAGTTGTCCATTCGTCCAGCGGGTCAGGCGGTTGGACGTCGTAGTGACCGTAGAGTAGGACGGTAGGGGCGCTGTCACGGAAGTGATAGTGGCCGAAGACCATGGGCCAGCCGTTGGTGGGCATAATCTGGACGGTGAGACCCATGTGGTGCATGACGTTGGCGATGTACTCCGCGACTTCGGCAATACCTTCACCATACGCGCTGATACTGGGGCGGCGAAGATAGTCGATCAGCCGCGTTAAGAATGTTTGGGAGTGGTTGTCAATGTAGGTGAAAATATCGTTCAGGTTAGAAGTGAGTGGGGTGTTCATGGAGGTGTTCCTTCCTTAGGATGAAACAATCTGCCAAGGGCGCGATCAATCGCGCCCCCTACATTTCATTGCGCTCCGGCTGGCGGATAACCAAGCAGTTGGCGGGTCAATTCAAGGTGGCCCTGATGCAAGGCACAATGTTCGACGGCGTGCAATAGAGCATCACGCACCGTCATCGACTCATCACCGAATGATGGGTGATAGTCAGTACGTGGACTTACGGGCTGATCTAGCCGTTCGTCGAGGAGTGTGGGTAGCAGTTCTTGCATGGCGGTCAGCCAGCGTTCGTAGCGTGCTGCTAACTCTGCTCCTGTGCCGGTGGCGCGAAATTCTGAAGGGCGGTCGCGATGTACATCGCGACCGCCTGCCAACTGTAGTACCCAGTATTCAGCGGAGCCGATCAGATGCGTAGCAAGCGCAAAGGCGGTGTTGCTCTCGGGAAGTTCGAGAGGACGATTGAGATCGGCATCGGAGATATCCCTAAATTGTGCAAGCGAACGGCGTCCAATGCGTTCAAGGACAATCGCAAAATGGCTGGCTTCACCTGGCATTGCTTTTGACCCTTTCTTTGCTTTCTACATTGGGAAGGATGCTTTTGTGTTTCCTGTCTTATTGTAGAGCACAAAGTCAATAAGAGATCCCTTAGCCCTGGACAAGCGAGGAACCACCATCAATCCAAACTTCGGTGCCGGTAATCTGGCGAGCAGCGTCAGATGCCAGGAAGAGAACAAGCTGGGCAACATCCATGGAAGTGGCAGGTTTCCCTTCTCCCAGAGGGATCGGGCCTTTGGGGTACTGAACGGGAAATTTGATGCGGTCCAGGTCTTTCTGCTGTGTATTGTCCTGAATCTCGGTTTCTGTTCTTCCAGGGCAGACGACGTTCACACGGACGTTATGAGGCGCGAATTCGACGGCGAGCATTTTCGCCATGACGACCATACCAGCTTTTGTGACTGAGTAGGCGGTTGCTCCTGTGTTACTAAAGATGCGGGTGCCATTGACTGACGAGGTAATGGTAATCGTTCCGCCCTGTTTCTTCAGGTATGGTGCTGTGTGCTTGATGGTCAGGAAGGTTCCGGTCAAGTTGTTGGTGAGCGTGCGCGACCAATCAGCGAGTGAGAGTTCTTCAATCGGTGCCCAGACGCCGTTGATGCCCGCATTGGCGAAGACGATGTCGATGCGACCCCAATGGTCAACCAACTGCTGCACGGCGCGCTGCACCTGGTCTTCTTGAGTTATGTCAGCGACGGTTGCGATGGCTTCTTGACCATCACGAGTAATTTCCGCAACAGTTTGCTTCACCTCATCAGCGGTATGACTGAGCGCTGCGACTTTCACTCCCTGCTGTGCGAGTAGTACGGCTGTGGCTTTGCCTATGCCAGAGCCTGCTCCGGTGACTAATGCTACTTTCCCTGTAAGCCCTGTGAGTTCCATAGTAGTTCCTTTCTGTGTTTCTGTTTTTTGGGTGTACGTTTCCAAGGGAAGAATGGTTTCAGAGAGGATTTAGATCAATTTGTGTTCGATAGCGAAACGGGTGGCGGCACTGCGTGAGGATACTTGAAGCTTGCTGTAGATCGAGGTGAGATGCCAGTTGACAGTGCGGGTGCTGAGGACGAGTTGCTCGGCTATCTGAGCGTCGCTCATGCCTTGTGCTACCAGACGCAGCACATCGACCTCACGGGTGGTTAGTATAGCAGGATAGGTAGGTGGATGAGCTGATGTTGATGCTGGCTGGGCTGACCCAGGGGTGACTAAGGATATCATCGCGAGGTCAAGCGCGGCAAGCACTTGCTCTGATGTCATGGTCTGCCCCTCGGCCCATGCAGCGGCAAAGGCATTCTCACCTAGAGCGGAGCGCGTGGCTTCGACAGAACGTGTATAGCTAGGGCGATAGACAGGTGGAAGGGGAGCACCACTCCTGCTGCGGAGGCTTTCTGCTGCACCCCACAAGCGGACTGCCCAGGCTGGCTGTTTCTGCAGCGCGAGCACACTCGCTAATCCCTCTAAACATAAAGCGATAAACCATTTTACACCTAGCTCTTCAAACAGCGCCAAGCTATCCTTATACAAGTCATACGCCGTAGCATAGTTGCCCTGGATAGCGTTCAGGTTTGCTAAGCACAAGAGCGACTCCGCAACACCGTTTTTGTTGCCCGACCCGCTTTGCCTGGTTAAGCTCTCTTCAATTAATGGACGTGCGGTGCTAATATCACCTTGATACACGGCTATCCAACCTGAGAGTAAGTAACATTGGCCTGCTCCTTGATTCTCCCCTATCTTTCTCATAAGAACTAGAGCTTCCGTGAGCAAGGGGCGTATCTGCGCAAGATTAGTCTGGGAAATATAGAGCATCTCGGCCAGGCGATAGGATGTCCAGGCAATCCCTTCCTTGTTGTCTATCTCATTGAAGAGCGCCAGGCTGTCCTCGAACAGGCCATATGCTCTATCATACTCGCCCTCATCGGTGACCTGACGAGCCAGGCGAAAGAGCGACCAGGCAATACGCTCCTTGTTATCCACCTTTCTCCAGAGCACTAAGGATTCCTCTATCAGCAAGCGTGCCGCAGTACGATTTCCCTTTGTTCTAGCTACCCTTTCTAAATGATGAAGGGAAAGAGCGATGCCTTTGGTATCGCTCAGGCCGCGATACAGCACCAGACTCTTCTCAGCTAGCTTCTCTCCAAGCTCGTAATTGCCCTGGACAAGAGCTATTTGAGCAGCGCAACTGAGTGCCTTCGCTTGCACAGATCTCGGGACTCTCTCACTTCCCTCCAGCGCCCGTTCCAGAAAGGACAGCCCTTCACTAAGATACCCACGTATTGCCCAAAAGTTTCGCAAAGCACCTCCCAAACGCAAAGCCTTTTCTCGCCCTTTTTCTCTTTGCTCGAGCAAGCATTGCATGGCTGCTCGCAAGTTATCATGTTCTCGCTCTAATCGCTCGAACCACATTGCCTGCTCAGGACCTCCAAACTCCGGTTCTGCCCTTTCTGTTAGCGCCAAATAATAGTCAGCGTGGGCTTGACGCGTGATTTCCATCTCCCCATTGGCAGTGAGAACCTCAAGTCCATACTCACGCAGGGTCTCCAGTATTAACAGCCATGGCTCCTCGGCCCCCTGCTCGGTTTGCTGCAGCAAATTCTTATCGATGAGCGAGGTTACTTTGTCCATGGTCTGCCCTACGTCATTGTTTTCAAGAGCAGCAGATATTGCCTCCGCTGCTTCTAGTGTGCAGCCACCAACGAAGATGGAGAGCCTTCGGAAGAGTCGCTGTTCCTGGGCATCTAACAGGTTATAGCTCCAGTCAATGGTGTTACGCAGTGTACGCTGACGTATAGGCATATCGAGGGTTCCACCAGTTAAGATCTTGAGCCGATTGCTTAACCTTGTCAGGAGGGCCTGCGGGGGTAGCAATTTGATACGAGATGCAGCCAGTTCTATCGCGAGTGGGAGTCCATCAAGGCGGACGCAGATCTCGGCAACAGCAGGAGCGTTGGCTTTTGTGAGTTGAAAATCGGGCTTGGCTGCATGTACACGCTGAATGAAGAGTGCAATCGCTTCATACTGCGCGAGTGTCTTGATATCTGGAAGTTGCTTAAGATCGGGGAGAGCAAGAGGAGGAACAGGAAATTCTTGTTCGCCATAGAGACGTAAAACCTCCCTACTCGTTACCATGATTTTTAATGTTGGGCAACTCATTAACAGATTTATCAACGATGGTCCTGCTGCCAGCACTTGCTCGAAGTTGTTGAGGAATAATAAGAAGTACCTTCCCTGTAGATACGCTTTCAGCAGGGTGTGTGGTAATTGATCGATGGTCTCTTTGAGTCCAAGCATCTGGGCGATGGTGGGGATGACGAGGTTGGGATCACTGATCGGAGCGAGCGGGGCGAAGAGGATACCGTCCTCGAAGTCCTCAAGGAGTTCGTTCGCTATTTGTAGACCCAGGCGTGTTTTTCCGACGCCGCCAGTACCGGTAAGGGTGAGCAGGCGTATGTCTGGTCGACGCAGTAGAGCAACGGCAGCAGCCACTTCCCGCTCACGGCCAATTAAGGGGATGAGTTGCAGGGGCAGATTGGGCTTTACTGTTTGTTCGGTTTCAGTTTTTCGTGCTGGAAATATGAGTAGTTTGTGTTCCATAGCCGATTACTCCTCACCTTGTCTCTCAAGAGGTGATAAGCTCAGCGAAAGTTTTTATAGAAGGTCTTGTATATATTTGCTTTTTATTATACTGTATTTTCTGATAAATTTGCATAGGGGGATTAACGAAAACTAAATGAGGAGCTTAGCTACGAAGAAGTAATAGCTGTAGCCAGATAGTGTAAATCAAATGAGGAAGCTGCGGTAACTATCAAGGATCCCGAGAGCGTGATGCTCTCGGGATCCTCTCCACACGAGTGGTACACGAACAGTAGGGGAAGGCTACTTCTATCATGATTCAAGAGACCGTATAAGCAACTTGTTCCCAGGTGTGTCCACCGTCTGTCGTCTTCAGCAATTGCCGAGTGCTATCAGGCTGAATCTCTATTGCCCAGCCGGTATCAGGCGTAGCAAAGTTGAACTGAGGGACATCTATGTTGAAAGCAGTATATTGTTTTGCCCAGTGTTGCCCACCATCACTCGTCGCATACAATACTTTACTATCTCTATCAAGGATCCACCCATGCTGCATATCGGTGAAATCCGTGCCACATCCCGCACAAGCATAGACTCCACTGGTTTTACTCCAGGTCATTCCACCATCATGTGTGACATAGATGACGGTTTCATAGTTTCGAATCTCGGCAACGGGAAGGATACCATCCTGTGCATTGAAGAACTGGGGAGCCATACTATAGACTTCATCTCCTAACTCTGGATCTGGCGGTGGTATAGTTTGTGCTTGCCAGGTCATACCTCCATCGTGAGTGACCTGGAGATAGATCTTGTGGGTATAATCGCTTCCTGCAATCCACCCGGTGGAAGCATTGACGAAGCGAAGTTCTGGTGGATAGCCACCTATCGTGAAAGGACTGTTCACTTTGTTCCAGGACTGGCCTCCATCTGTAGTATGAAACAAATCGATGGTCTGGATCAATGTGCCAGAACCTGCCTTGATCGTACATAGGAGCCAACCTTGCTGGGTATCAAGAAATGTGAGTTGTGCTGCGCCTATGCAACCAGATCCATCATTGATTTGAATTGTCTGCTTTTGCCACGTCTGACCAGCATCAGTAGTATGGTAGATAGAGAGCTGCTTCGCTACTGGAAGTGTAGGATATTGTGCTGGTTCGTAATCCCCTGCCAACACCCAGGCTGTGGAAGCGTCGAGAAAAACTGCGCTGCCTGATGCATCAAAGTAGGTTGCTTGGGGAAAGGCAGGCTTGAAATTTGCCTGTTGAGCAACGTCTTGCCAGTGCATTCCGCCATTAGTAGTGCGCATAACACCATTGTCTGTCAAAGCCCAACCCGTTGTAGCGTCGATCATATGGATGGTCTCAATGGTTTCGTTTAATGTAGGCTCTGCTGTAGGTGTACCTCCACCATTTCCTGAGGAGGCAGTACCTGTTGCGGGTGCTGCTGTAGGTGTATTTCCTCCAGAAACAGTTGTAGGAGTGCTTGCCGCAGGGCCATTTGATTGGCTGGCACATCCTGATAGGAGGATGAGCATGGTTAGCAGCAGCATGGCCAATATATTGAAATGAGTGTTGTACTTGTGCATGTTCATGCTCCTTAATAATGCAGGTTAGCCGAAACTCTAGTGTTATGAAAGCCGAAGCAGTATAGACTGTGACTATTTCCCCGTCGCACTTAACAAAACTTTCCTCATTGCCGCTCGTGTAATTGTGCCCTGGAAGCGCTTGTACATGTAGTTCGCCACAATTCCTTCTTGAGCCCCATTCTGGAAGCTTGATGTGTAGGTAATGAATCCAGAATAGCTGGCCGAGCCTGCCGAACCTTGATCCGATGCATAGGTATAGGCAAAGCCACTTGGAATATAGAGGTGGTCGAAGATTGTGGCGGCACCATACGTATCTCCCAAGCCCATATCAGTTCCCCTAATAGATACGGGATTTGTCAGTAACTGACCACTTTGGGGAGTAGTCATAGAGATATCTGGGCTTGTGACATCTACTACCTCCCAAATGCCGTTGGTATTGCCTTCTAAACGACTGAGCGTTACTTGAATCGTTCCACCATCGGCATCAGGACTATTTACCAGGACAACTGCATTGAGATCATGAGGGCCTCCGCCGCTTTGTATTCTCGCCGCAGGATTGGGGAACCATTGAAGGAAGTATTCAGCCAGGGCCTGAGCTGTCATGGTGGCATCGAGTTTCCAGAGTTGATGACCTTGAGCCACCTGATTCTGGTCCGCTTCGGCCTGGTAGCGCGTCAGGTCGGGGAATATGCCCGGAAAGACAACCTGGACGAAAGTGTTCGCACTCGTGGACCAGGCAAACTCTCGAGCAAGGTCTTCAATTAGCGCGGCATTGCCTTGATCTTTGTTGAGTACAGAGTTTTCATCGACCTCGTTTGTGATAATCGTATTGTTGCCGCTGATCCTGGCATCACCTTTGTAGAGCTGCTCTAGCTTAAAAAGTTGCTTTGGACTGGCACTGGTGATGTCTGTGTAGACATAGGCATCAAGAATTTGGCCGGTCCCTTGATGGTAGACATTCACCAGGGCCTGTAAGGAGGCATCTCCCAGCAAATTACCACAAGCCACCGTTCCCACCTGCGTTACACCATTTTGAGTGGGGATGATCGGATCCCAGTGTGAGGGGTCTTTCACAGCGTCAGGACAAGGTTGTGGTCCGAGTTTGACACCAGGAGCCAGTGTCGCAGTCGGAGTGGGATTCGTCCCCGCGATGCTCGTTGCGGATGTTGAGCCTGAACCGCTCTTAGTTGCGCCCGGTGTTGGAGTCGATGCTGTACTACTCGGACTCCCACCACAGGATGTAAAGATGATCGCCACTAGCAAAAGTGGAATTCCACGTATGAACCATTGTGCCGGGAACAAATTGTTAGGCTTTTTCATGGTACAGCACCTTCTTTCTGGCCTCACGGACTTTGATAGACATTAAGCATACAGCAGCACTTTCACCATCACGACAGTAGCAATCGAACCATCGGTGGGATTGTAGGTGTAGAGTGCGACCATGCCCTCCTCGGTTGGGCTTTTTGAAATGGTTCCAGTTGTCGCAGTAGAAACGTATGGGACGGTGGTGGTAAAGGTAGTATTCCCGTTGCTCGTCGTCGCCATTACATCTGCCTGACCAATATTGGCGTAGGTATGATCCAGAACCACCAGTGTACCGATCTTACCTGCCGCTGCATCGCTCGTCCCTTGGACTGTGGTGGGTGAGGTAATAGAGGTCTGATCATCGGGAGCCGCGATATCTGCACCGGCGTTTTCCACCTCTGTGACCTCCCAAATTCCATTGGGAGTTTTGCTTTCGAGGCGATACATGGTCACTTTAATGCTGCCAACACCTGTAGCGGGATTTTGTACCATTACTTCCGCTTTGACGTCGTTGGCTCCGCCACCTTTCGAAAGTGTTGCTGGAGCGTTAGGGTTCCATTTGAGGAGTGTTGCGGCCATCGCCTGAGCCGTCATCACCGGATTTAGTTTCCAGGGCGAGTGTCCCGCATCGACCTGAGTCTGATCAAATTCAGCCTCGAAACGAGTCAGGTCGGGAAACAGACCCGGAAAAGCAACCGGAACAAAAGCGTTATCGTGAGCAGACCATTTAAATTCTCGATACAGGTCCTGCTTTAGCTGGGCATCTCCTTGCGCCCCCTTATTGACGCTCGAAAGCTCATCGCACTCACCGGTCAGGACGGTATTGTAGCCACTGATTTTTGCATCAGCTCGCTCAAGATGCTGGAGTTGAAAGATCTGTGTAGGGTTAGCACTGGTGATGTTGTTGAATACATAGACATCAAGGAATGCACCGCTGCCTTCAGTGCGAACAGTGACTAACGCTTGTAATGTGGGAGTTCCCATAAGGTTAGCGCAGCTTACGCTTTCTACATGGGTACCGTCCATAGGGTGAATGATAGATGTCCAATAACTCGAGCCTTTGACGGCATCTGGACAGGGCTGCACTCCCAATACCACTCCTGGAGGCGATGTAAGCGCATCAGTTCCAGGAGTGGTAGCAGTGCTCGGTGTGCCGACAGGAGCAGGGGCAGATGTCGCGGTCGGCGAGAGAGTATTACTACTAGAGGTTGGCGTTGTACTACTTGGAGTTGGCGTTGTATTTCCGCCGGTTGTACCACTTCCTCCATTTCCGCAAGCGGAGAGCATCAGAAGCAAAAGGCATAGGAGCGATGAACTCAAAACGAGCAACAGCGATGTACGGGTTCTGACAGAAAGTGCTTTCATGGTTTGTTCCTCCTAGTTATGGTTCATTACATGAGCGTCCAGCCTGCCACCTCTACCAATTCAGAGTTGACGTGCGCAAAAGCAAAGCTTGTGGGTAAACCGCCGCTCAGTGGGCCATAATACAAATTTGTGATTGGGTCATTGCCTGAGGTATTGGTTACCTGCAAGGCGTACATTGTGCCATCAAATGAGACATTGGACCAGGGATACTGGGTATAGCTGTTGAAGTTGCTCTGGTTGCCCGGCGACTCGGTGGTAAGGCGCGTGAAACCGGAACCGTCGGTGTTCATCTTCCATAATCCATTCTCGCTCGTATCGATGGTTGGGCCATTCCTTGGGCTCTGATTCTCAATAATTAGCAGCAAACTGTTGCTTGTATAGCCGAGCATCCGTACCTGGGTTATTGCATACTTGGAGTTGGTATATGTAGTATGCGCTGAGCTACCCGTGATAGATTGGACAGCAATGTTGCTTGGGCCTACTTGCCGAATTCCACTCTCTGCTCCATCGAAGAAGGTTGCTGAGCACTGACCAGTGATAAGTTTTGTGGCAGCATAATCGCTATCGAAATCCCAGCAGAGTTCCGGCTGCGCTAACTGGATTACAGGCAGCAGATCATTCTCGTGTTGCTCTGCACCCTTCTTTGTATCGAGGATATACAGACCTTGATAGTATTGTGTATGGATAGGTGCCTTTTCCAGGTAGATCCGTGTATTATCAAGCCAGGTACGGGGGAAATAGCTGAAATTCGTATCGGTAGATGAGAATTCGCGTTGAACCGCTCCGGTTGCTAGGTTCAGCAGATATATCTGTTGTTCCTCAGGAGAGAACAGGCGCGAGAAGATGACGAATTTCTGGTCCGGGGACCATTGGACATCTTCCAAACTAAATAGTGGGGCACAGAACAATGTCTGTAATCCCTGACCGTCCATGCGTACCAGTTGGAGATGTGAACCTCCCACTCCAGCATCAGCCTCGGCTATATCACTGACAAAAAGTAACCATTGTCCGTCTCCTGAAACCTGCGCCGAAGAGATGGTTGTATTCGGTTGGTGTACGATCACCGTTTTATTGCCGCTAGTGACATCATAGCGTTTCAACTCGCCAAAGGTGGGCACTGGAAATTGTGTGCCTTCATTGAAGATGTATGCAATGTTGGCATGGCTGCCGAGCGCTAACGGGCGCATTACAGCCGGTCGTCCTGTCGATGGTTGGGGACAATTGGTCTGAGTAGGTGGCATCGAAACCGTCGAAACCTCTCCAGAGGCTGGCGTTCCAGGCTTCCCGGAGGGAGGAGAAGTATTGCCTGACGAGGTGGTTGGAGTAGTTGTTGTAGTCGTTGGACTTCCATTGGCGACATGAACTGGAGTTGTCGGGCTACCTTGGCCACAGGCAACCGCCAGCAGAAGCAGAGCACAGGCTACTATGACGAGCAAGTAAGGATGGTTGTTTATATTGTATCCTTTGTGTTTGGATGTCATAAGAAATCTCCTTTCTTTTTTCAGTGAAGGACTTGACCTTTTTCCTGAGGAGATAATGGTCCGCGAGGAAGGTAGCGGTTGAGGATGGCTTCAGTTCCTCCTAGCGTTAGACCATAGAGGAGAGGCAGCGCCGCAAACATAATCCTGTTGAGCACCGGATTTCCAAGATTCAGGTCCTCCTGAGGAAGCAAAGGCGATGATATCAGTATACTTGGGAGTCCGACGATCACTACAAGAAGTAGACCGAAAGCAAGGCCTCTCCATATGAAACTGGGAAGATGCTTGTTGACTTTCGGGGCATTGCTGAGGAATAAAATGCAGAGAGCGTAGACAAGCCCGGGGACGAACCCTACAAAAAGCCCTATAAAGACAATGCGAAGGGTGCCTTCAATGCTGAAGCCAGGAGACTGATGGGCGATTAATGCGACGATGCGCATGATGATGCGGGCACTGATGCTAGTAATAATACTAGCAATCACGCTTGCAAGAAGCCCGACACCAAAAATTCTTTCTAATGGTGTTTGCTGTGACATGCTCTCCTCCTTTTCGACGAGGAAAATTGATTACAAAAAATGATTACAGTTGTATAAGCACAACACCAAGGGTGGCCAGGGCGGCGGCAATAATTTTCAGGTTTCTGTGCTTGTTTTCTTTCAGGATGACGATGCCAGCTAAGGCGGTCAACAGTGTTGAGCTTGCCGATAGTGCTACAACTTGAGGGACATTGCCAAGCTGAAATGCTTTCATCAGGAAAAAGAAAGAGGCATCCATGACCACAGCATTTAGTAGAATCGCTTTCCATTGCACCTTAAGCTCATAGCGCATCTCTGATACTTTCGGTCGTAAGAAGACAAACAGGTTCACGACTGCCGGAAAGAGAAACGATGCAAGCATATAGGGCGGAATGGAAAAGCTTTTGACAACCTCGCTATTAAACCCTAACGCCGCTCCAGTAAAAAAACTACACAGCAGGGCAAAGATGACGCCTTTTGATGGTCGAAAGCGGGTGTGGTAAACGCCAATCAACAATGAGGCAGCCATGATGATGAGGAACCCGATTACGATCGGAGGTTTTAGCGCTGCTTTGAAGAACACCACGCTGACCACAAAGGTGAACACAAAGTTCAGTGGGAGAATAGCCGACAAGACGCTGGCCTCTTCATACTTAAAGGCCGAAAACAAAAATGCATCGACGAGTGCCCAGAATGCAATCGAGATTGCAAAGAGCAGAAGCACATGTGGGTTGAGCGAGATGGAGAGCCGGTCGAATGGCAGGAAAAGCGGGGCGAGTAAGCCGCAGAATACCTGCCATAAGATCGTATAGGCAGCCTCGTACTTGGTGTTTGACAAGCTGAAGCGTGAGATGATGTTGAAACCCACGGTAAAGACTATCGCGAGTACGATACATAAGCCTAGAAGCATGGGACACCTTCCTTTCAGCGAAACAGGGGATCTAGATGGTTCATTGAACGCGTATCCTCTTGACAATAGTCGGGTTGAAAGGCGGCAGTTACGATGTTACATATCTCCTGTGGGTCATCGGAGAGCAGAAGTAAGTCGGCATCTTCAGGCTGAATTTTATTGGTGGCAAGCATCGTTTTGCAAATCCAGGCTATGAGATCTGCCCAGTAGCGAGAGTCATAGAGAATGACGGGGCAATGCAGCACCTTCCTGGTTTGAATGAGTACCAGGATCTCGAACAGTTCATCCATGGTGCCAAAGCCGCCGGGGAAGACGATAAATGCCCTGGCGTATCGGATAAACATCGTTTTCCGTACAAAAAAGTAGCGAAACCCAAGTGAGATATCGAGGTAGGGATTCGGCCTTTCTTCCATAGGGTAGTTCAATGTTGCAGCCAATCGAGGTATTCCCGCCTTCTTGTGCGCCTTTATTGGCTGCTTCCATGATACCGGGGCCACCACCTGTGATGATACCAAAGCCTGCCTGTGCGAGCAGACGCGCTGTCTCTACGGCTGCGAGGTAGACCGCCTCCTCGGGCTTCGCACGTGAAGAGCCGAGGATGGCTACGGATGGAGGAAGATGAGCAAGCTTATCAAAGCCCTCGACCAGTTCATTTACGATATGGGGGACATGCCAGGGATCGGTGATTGTGAGATCGATATTGGCATTAATTTTTAGCATGGTTTTCCTCCTCTGTCCTGGTGTAAGAAGAGCCACCAAAACCACCCAAAATGGTTGGATTGTTCAAGCAGTCCTACAATTGTATCGATCTCACTCTGGACCGATAGCATTTCTGTGGATACGACCAGGTGCTCAAAGACTTCTTGTGGGGTCATCTCAGATGCCATCTGTCGGAGTTGCTTGATGTGTCCGAGCCGAACACGCAGTTGTTCGACGCGCCAATCTAACGCCGCATAATCATCGAAGAGCTTCTGGGCGCTCTTGCCTAGATGATAGACATCCTGCCGATGGTAGTTCTGAACGCGTGTCTGGGGTTTCCAGTAGCCCTGCTCATGCACGATATGGGCGATCTGCTCGAGTTGAGCGCTCACTCCACCGCTCCCACGCATTTCCAGTAGTAGGAAGACGTTGTGAGGGACGAGAACGACATCTTGCTTGTTGATGCGAACAGCAATGGCGACCAGTTGGCGTTCGATCGCTCGCTTGTGAATTTTCAGGCTGCTGTGCAGGCTCACCAAAGCCTCGACCTGGGTCCCCATGTGTCTCAGCATCTCGGGGGTATACTTGGCTGGCTGCCTGGATAATGGATTCGGTTGTGATGCTAGACGGGTATACATTTCAGTCTCCCTTTCGTACGCTGCCCGGGTAATTCCGTCAGGCTGTCCTAATCTTTGCTACATCCTCCAGATTGAGAGATCCTACTGATTTCAAATCTAGGTCGATATGATTACTTTTGAGTCAACAAACTGATGGTAAGGTGCGATATACGAAGGCGCGATCAGCATAACGCCAGTCTGAGAGGCATGTGCTCCCGGAATGTTGCCAAGCATCAGGAGGATTGCCGTCAGCAGAGCGATGCACAGAATTGCCGCAAGGGTTGCTACGAAGACAGTCTGCCGGACCATTATGCTGTTCATCTCGTCCTCCTTATAGGTTTCCCTTCATTTTGTGTTTGTGTTTTTTGTTTAATCACTGTTCTCAGTTTACTTAGGAGGGAGCGAGAAGAGACCTGTAGAATTACCTGTTACACTACCTGTTTTCTCATGGCCCATTGGAAACAATTTAAAAGGGCATAGGTAGAAATACTGGTATAGAAAGAAATGTAACATTCCTTTTATCTCATGCGATAAGACAAGTGAGGCCTCAAATTTTCTGAGAAGGATGATATGCAACACTAGAAGGAGCAGGTTGTCTGCATCCTGCTTTATCTGTTGTTTGTGCCAGCGCAGTTGAGCAGGACGCAATCGATACAATCGGGGAGATCGGAACAGGTGCAGTCTAATCCTTGCAAGAGCAATGTTTTAATCTCATGGGAGCGTTGGATGAGTATTTCCACTTCGGTGAGTTTTTGCCGGGCGAGTTGCTGCCAGTTTGCTGAAAGCGAAGTAGACCCTTCATGATGATGAAAGAGGATTTGTATTTCAGCCAGGCTAAATCCTAGCTTCTGGGCGACCTGAATAAAGGTCAGGCGATTGAGTATGGTCGGATCGTAGCGCCTGCGACCGCTTATTCTGCGAGGCGGAGGCAACAGGTTAATGCTTTCATAATAGCGCAAAGTGGATGAGCGTACTCCTGCCTGTCGGGCTACTTCAGTGATGGTCAGTTCTTGCATAATATGTAGGCATTTCCTTCTTGACTTCAAGTTAACTTGAACAAGTATACTCTATTCTAGCCTTTGATGTAAAAGATTTGCAAGAAAAGAACCTATTCTGGAAGGAGATTTAAATGGACATTATGAAAGATGTAAACGTATCGAACCATGTGTTTGCTGTTGGTGATGGGGATTTTGAGCAGAAGGTGCTGAAAGCGACACTTCCGGGGATTGTTGAATTTGGGGCTGAATGGTGCCCACCATGCCGGGTGTTAGAGCCTATCTATCACCGACTGAGTGCAGAGTATTCGGGAAGACTTGGTTTTGCCAGTGTGGATATTGATGAAAATCCCCTGCTTTACGTACGTTACAGGATTCAGGGTGTACCTACCCTGATCCTTTTTAAGGATGGGAAAGAGGTGGCTCGCTTTGTTGGCCCTCATCCCGGTCGTTTGAAACGAGCGATTGATGATGTTCTGGCGAAACTGGAAATTGGGTAAGATCAGGCTTCACATTGATTAATGGGGACATCCCCATTAATCAACATGGAAGACGGCTTTGCCGTTGACGTTACGGCCGCGAAGGGCGGATGTAGCACGGTAGAGGTTGCGCCAACTATCCTCGAAGCCGATATCTGGGGTGAGCTTGCCAGCAGCGACAAAGGAGACGAGTTTGGCAAGGTCCACGCCCATGGAGGCTGGGGTGCCTGATTCATAGATGAAGAAGGCGAGCAAACGCGCTCCGGCGTGTCCACCAAAGTTGGGGAAACTGATAGGTGTCTGTTCGCGAGAGGTGAAGCCAAACATGACGATGGTGCCGCCTGGGGCTACTTTACTGATTGCTCCTGCGAGCGATTGTCCCCCGACCGATTCCAAAATCAGGTCGAATAATCCTTCTGCCTCCTGGATATTTGTGACAATTGCTGCCGCTCCTCGTTCGACCAAGCCCTGGGCACGTTCGGGTCGACCAACTACTGCCGTTACTTCGGCTCCTGACAGTGAAGCCAGTTGTACGGCGAAGTGACCGACACCTCCTGAGGCACCGGTGATGAGTACGCGTTGTCCCAATAGGGCACCACCTTGACGGAGGGTACGTAGTGCTGTTAATCCCGCGACGGGGAGGGTGGCTGCGCTGGCAAAGCTGACGTTGTCGGGTAAGATGGCCATGCGAGCTGTGGGAGCGGCGGCACGCTGCGACCAGCCTGCACCATCAGCAAGCGCGACGACTCGTGTTCCTTCTTTCGGTCCGCTGCCGTCTGCGGCCGCTTTTACGATAATACCGGCGATATCCTGGCCGGGACGCCAGCCTTCGGGTCGATTGGACAGTAAGGCAAGTTCTCCACGGTTTAAGGAAAACGCGTGGACTTCAATGATGGCTTCATTAGGAGCTGGTTCGGGTTCAGCAACTTCACGTAGTTCGACTGGAATTGAGGCTGAAGGCGTATTTACAAGAGCAAGCATAGTATATCTCCTTTTTGGTAATCAGTCAAGAGATGCTTGAAGCAAGAGTGGCAAGACCGGCTTCGATAGCCTCGACGGCGTTCTTGCTGCTTGCTCCCAATCCATGCCGTGCGGCAAGCCATGCTGCCTCATTGTACGTCAGCCGCACCTTTCCCTCTTCATCTTCCCAGACAAGAGCCTTGACCGGAAGATCAATACCGGCAGTCTGCTTGTCTTGCATGAGTGGGGTGCCACCTTTAGGATTACCAAAGATGAGCAATTCGGTTGGGCGAAGTTTCAATCCGACTTCTTCAGCATTTTTGGCGTGATCGATGCGAGCGAAGACCAGCAGTCCGGCTGAGATGATAGCGGTCGTCAATCGATCGAGCGTCTCGCTAACGCTGAACCTGCTTGCAACAGTGATCAGGCCATTGCTACTCATGTTTGTCCTTTTCCTTAGTAGGAGGATTTCTTCTTAGCATATCATATTTAGATTCAGGGAGGTTGTCTACGAACGAAACCATTCCTGACTCTGTAAGAAGAGTTTGACATCCTCGGTGCCGGTTAAGCGTAACCAGACAGGTCCGAGTTCAGGGTCAATCTCAAGGCCAAAATGGAAGAAGGGGCAACAGAGGCGTTCGTAGCTGATAAAGGCCATAATGGTTTGCAAGAGATCCGTTTCATTTGGCAAGCGCAGGGCATAGCCAGTTGGGAGTTCTTGCACTTCTTGAACTGAGGCAAAGATACGTTGTGCATTCGCTTGATGGGTTGGTCGTAACTCGCGAGGTATGGCTTGCAGGTTGCAGGCCAGGACGATATCAGATTGTTGAGATGTCATTGGATATTTTCTCCTTTGTGGTTGCGTTTTTTCATGCTTCAAGCGTACAATTTCAAGTGCACTTGAAGTCAAGGAAAAAAGGAGAGCATCTATGGAAGAGATGACGATTGGGGAGGTTGCGCGTCGAGCTGGCATAAGGACTTCTGCTTTGCGTTACTATGAAAGCGTGGGTCTGCTGCCGCAACCGCGTCGTGTTTATGGAGGGCATAGGCGCTATGATGAACATGTGCTGGAAATCCTGAGTATTTTGCGGATGGCTCAGCAGGCAGGTTTTAGTATTGCGGAGATGCATCTGCTGGTAGCGGGCTTTCCGTCGGAAACTCCAGCCTCGGAACGCTGGCAGGTGCTGGTGCAAAAGAAGCTTGCGGAAGTTGAGGCGGTGATTGTGCATGCGCAACAGACGAAACAGCTTTTGGAAGGGTTATTGGGATGTAGCTGTGTGCGACTGGAGGAGTGTGTAGAGGGATATGAAAGGATGTAAACCCGTGACAGATGGTTTTGTCGAGATCCCTGGTGCTCGCCTGTATTACGAAATGGCTGGAGATGGGGAACCTCTCGTCTTGCTTCACGGCGGTTTGCTTGATAGGCGAATGTGGGATGAACAGTTTCCATTCTTCGCCCAGCACTATAGGGTGATTCGCTATGATCGGCGAAGTGCAGGCAAGAGCGAAACGACACCTTCATTAGAGCTATATACTCATCATCGGGATTTGCATCAGTTGCTCTCGGCGCTCAATATCAAGCGGGCTACGATCGTGGGCCTTTCAGAGGGAGGTCGGGTGGCCATTGATTTCTCTATTGCATATCCCGAAATGGTGCAGAAGCTGGTTGTCGTTTCTCCCGCGGTGAGCGGTTTTGAGTATCATGACGAATGGATCTTCAAACATGGGGAAGCGATGGTACAGGCTCTGAAGCAAAGAGATCTGGCCGGGGCAGTTGAGGAGTTTTTGATTATGTGGGTGGATGGACCGTATCGTACTCCCGAGCAGGTTGATCCGGTTGTGAGAGCGCGCGTGCGAGAGATGGTTACCCATGCTTTCCCACTGAGCCGACTTGCTTCCAACGTACAGTATCTTGATCCTCCCGCTGTTGGTCGGCTTACGGAAATCCATGTCCCAACGCTGATCATAGTGGGAGAGCTAGACACATCCGATGTACAGACGATTGGAAAGCTACTACATGAAAAGGTGGCCGGGGCAGAACTGGTGACGATGGCAAATGTTGCTCACACGCTGGTGATGGAAAAACCAGGTGAGTTTAACGGACTGGTTGATCACTTTTTACGTGGCTAACCTTCTTAATGAAGTACAGCAGCCGAATGATCTGGTCATAGGGTTCCAGCAGATTCTTCGTGAGAGGTACAAAACCTCTTTCAATAGCTGTACGTTACCTTTGGCGGTAAGAGTAGTCGGACGGTATCTTGTTCCGAGAGATATCCCTCGCGTTCGATCCAGCCAACTACACCACGTTTATGCATAGCAGCTTTCGGGAACTTTTGCACCAGTTTCGGTAGGTCTGAGATAGTGCTGCTGGATGGCCCTGGCAGGGCCAGTACAGGGCATATTTTCGGCATCCACAACAAGTACAGCATCACCCGGAAAAAAGATGCGAGTTGATGGTGGAAGCATGGTCAGGTTAGGTATGCCTTGCATCGCAAGGTTCGCCCCCACCCATTCAGGCAATACTTCAGGTACCTGCATCGCTTGTGCGATCTCGGCCAATTCCTCAATCGAGAGCATGGAGAACTGACGTGTGTTTCGAATGACCGTGCGGCGTGGATAATGTGGCACGCGCACATCAGAGAGACGCGTCAAGCCCGCGTGCAGGTCCCCTTCAAATCCCTCGAAAGTAGCCTTTACCCCTGGAACGCGCGACGATTCGATTGTATGCTGGTACTGACTGATATAGATGCCGGTGACGATACCTGTGAGTTTTGTCTTCATATTACGTGCTACTTGTGACTCCTCGGCTCTTTTTTGCTTCTCTTCTATTGTAACATGGGACGTGGTTTTTCTCCCTGACTCCTCGCTGCCTTCGACAGTTTGTAAGAGATTTTGTGAGCATTCGCAGGCGGCGAGAAGTCTGGAAGAGCCGCATTAAATTGTGCTGACTACCGCTGCCTGGCGACGGAACGACCAGACGGCGATAAGGAACAGGGCAACGATGGAGGCGAAGACTACGCCTATGTCCAGCAAGGTCCCGCTGAAGGTGCTTTGTGCCTGTATGGCGTTGGCTGCTCCATCGGCTATATAGTAGGTTGGCAGGGCTTTGATGGCCTGTGAAAATGGGCTGTTCCCCAACAACTGCGCGAATGGCCCTACGAAGAAAATCGGTAGGATGTAGATGAAGGATAGCATGCCTGAGAAAGCTCCTGCTGCGGTCGTCGTCTGGAAGATGCTGCCGATCAGCAGTCCAAGCGAGACGCTGAAGATGGAGCCAATCAGCGCAAAGAGCAACAGCAGTGGAACCTGTCCGACGAAGCCTCCTTTGATGGTCAGGACGATGAATGCCAGTATCAACTGATAGACCAGGCCAACCAGCAACTTGGCAGCTATTACGTCAGCGTAGGATGCTGGCGCGACCATCAGCATGCGCAATGTTTTCTTCTCTTTCTCTTCCGCTAGCAGACCTGGAACAAGCGAGGTTCCTACCAGAAATGAAGCGAGCAGTGCGGCTGCCGTGTATATTACTCCAATATCCTGGAGCGCGTTGTTTGAAGTTGATGGTGGATTCACTGTGGCAACTGTAATATTGGCGGGTGGTTGTGGATTTGCGATGCTGCGCGAATAGTCGGCGAGTGCGCTTTGCAACAATTGGCGCTGCTGGTTAGCGATCTGGCTACCATCGACATAGAGACTCAATTGTGGATGAGCGCCCGAACGCAGGCTGGTATCGAAGTCGGCGGGAACTACTAAGCCGAGGGCATATGCAGTGTTTTTATGCGATCCATCCGGGCCAAAGGCGGCAGCGACATCAGCAGGTGAGTTGGTGTAGGTCACTTTGATGTCGGAAAATGCACCGTCTACGACCTGCTCCACACCCGATTTGGCGGGATTGTATATCAGAGCATTGGTTGTATGACCGCCGAGTAGTATGCCTATTACAACGAATAGCACCGCGAGGAAAATCGGGGTCATCAGCATAGTTAACGTTGATTTGTTTAAGAGAATGTCCAGCGCGTCCTTGCGAGCTATAGCGAGAATTGAACGAATATGCATGTTAGCATCCTCCTTATGCCGGGCGTACGCCAGCAATTTCGATAAAGACTTCTTCTAATGTGGCTTCGCGCGAGTGAACGGCGCGTACTTTGCCCTGGGCCATCCACTGCGCCAGTTTTTGCTGATCAGTAGGGTCGTCGAGACTTAAGGTCGTCTCGTTGAATGGACCGTTGCCGTTTTGAGTGTGCAAGACTTCTTCCAGCGTTACAGAGAGTGAGCGTCGACCGTGCGCGAGCTTTAAATTGCGCGGTGTGTCGTTGGCGACGAGTCGTCCATTGACGATGAAGGCTACATGTTGGCAGAGTTGGTCAGCCTCCTCCATTATGTGAGTGGTCAGCAGGATGGTGATGCCTTCCTGGCTGAGCTGCTTGACGGTTTGGCGAACTTCACGCGCTGAGATTGGGTCCAGACCACGACTCGGTTCGTCGAGAAAAAGCATAGGTGGACGATGCAATAGGGCACGGGCGATCATGATACGTTGTTTCATGCCGTTAGAAAAGGTGCGTATGGGATCTTTGGCGCGGTCGCGCAGCTTTACGAGATCGAGGACCTCGTCTACGCGGCTTTTTGACAGTCCATAGAGCCAGCAGGAAAATTCGAGATTTAGCCGTGCTGAGAGTCGCTCGTAGAGGTTTTGTTCCTCGAAGACGACTCCGATGCGCTCTTTGAGTTGTGCGCGCTCTTTGACTATGTCACAACCGGCAACAATGGCGCTGCCACCGCTGGGATCGATTTGTCCGGTAAGCATTCGAATGGTGGTTGTCTTGCCTGCGCCGTTGGGACCGAGTAACCCGAAGATTTCGCCTCGGCGTGTGCTGAAGCTGATGCCTGCTACAGCTTCTTTGTTGCCGAAGGTGCGCCGCAGGTCGTGGGCCTCGATCATGAGTTCAGAGTTTATCATAGATTATTTCCTCCAATATGGCCGATATGTCGATGATGGTTGCGATCAATTGAGTTCTACGGGTGTCGTTGTATCGCGTTGATGAAACTGTAACATGGGATGAAATGGGGCGCTATAAATTTTGGCTGAGTGGAGTAAAAATAATGGTAAGAGGCGCATTTGTAGGGGTGAGTGAGCGGATGATCCGTTGAATGGAGTAAATTGAGGGTTGAATGATGGGCACCTGTGCTACAATACTTGCGGACGATACAGGTTGTGCTGTTTTATTTACTCGATAATGCGGAGTTTCTCGCGGGATGTTACAGGTACGACGGCTAGAAAAAATCATTGAGAACCGCAGCGCTTTATATATTGAGCAGCTTGATATTCAGGCTGGTGATGTGGTTGCTGTCGTTGGATTGACCGGTAGCGGTAAGACGCTGTTGGTTCGGCTGCTTTCTGGGACGATGGCTCCCAGTGGTGGCAAGGTGCTCCTTGACGGGCAGGATATTCACCAGGTTCCGAGAGTACGTGCCTGCACCGGGGTGCTTTTTCAAGAGGATTTGCTTTACGAGCGACAGACGGCGCAAGATAACCTGGAACTCTACTGCCAACTCCATAAGTTGCCTCGGAGCCGCGCCAGTGAAGTACTGGAGCAAGTGGGGATGAGTGATCAGGCTCGTCAGCGCGTTTCCAAGCTCGCTCCGAGCGCCCAACGTCGGCTGGCTTTTGCACGAACTCTGATCGGGCGTCCTTCTATTCTGCTCCTTGATTTGCCTACGTTACGCACGGACCTGGATACTCAGACATTGTTCGCACGGCTGATTACGCAGGCAGCAAATGAAGGCGCTAGCGTTCTTTTGACCGAAGAGGATCTGACTTGGGCCGGTAGGTTCTGCACACACATTGTGGAATTGGAAGATGGACGCATCATCAGTAAGCGCGTGCGCGAACAAGAATCAGGGCAAGTGGTACCGGCGGCACCAGAGCACCTTACTCCCTATAAAGTACCGGCACGCAAAGAGGATCGTATCATACTCTATGACCCCGGTGACATCCTCTATGCCAGCAGTCGCGAGGGTAAAACCTACTTGCGCACCGCCGCTGAAGAGGCAGCCACCAGTCTCACTTTACAGGAACTCGAAACTCGCCTTATAGGACGAGGGTTTTTCAAAGCACATCGCGCTTATCTGGTTAATTTGCAGCATATAAAAGCAGTGATTCAATATACGCGCAATAGTTATACTCTGCAACTCAACGATCAGCAAGAAACGATGATTCCCCTCAGCAAGCAAAGTGAGAAGGAATTGCAGAGTCTACTGGGCTATTAGATAGCTCAGTAGATTGACCTGGGATCAAGTAGTTTTCGAGGTTCGCCAGATTATTCGGAAAGTGAGACGGAGGGGTGGGCATGGGTGGAGTGTTACGACCTCAACCTTTGAATGCTCATCCCCTTTCTCTAACCCTCCCTCATTTGCTTGTGGGAGTTCTTGAAGGCTTTTGTTGTCTGAAGGCTCTTGATCTAACCTCAGTTCATGCAGGGTTTTCTGATAGATTGTAGACAGACTGCGACGATAAAGAGGAAGAGGGAAGCGTTCGCCACTTTCCCATCTTCCCACAGTCTTTACGCCGACCCCGATTTTTTCCGCAATTTCTGCTTGAGTCCACGAGCGTTGTTCACGCTCTTTTCTTATTAGCTCGTTCCAGGGAAGCTGGTTCGGTTGGTTTTCCATGAGCACCTTTCTTGTCTCACAATGGATCAATTCACGGTGTGATCAGAAAATTCCGATAAGTAAAACGACACTTTTTCTCAGGTTTTATTGTAAAACTTCTCCTTTTTACCTCGAAATCGCTTTACTGAACTTCCTATGTATTTGCAATAATTCACCTCACTTATTTGGACGGAATTCGTGCCAAAACTTCAAACACTTCCCTTTTTCTCAAATATCAAGTAGAATATACAGAGTCATACGTATGACCCAGTAGATATTTTATGAAATATAAAAAGAGTGAGAGACTGATATGCCTGAGGAGCGACAGATACGCCAGCGGCCAGGGACACAGTTGCCGACAAGTTTTGATGTGGCAAAGCGGGCTGGGGTGTCACAATCGACGGTTTCGTTGGTGCTGAATGGGAAGGCGGCGGGTCGTGTATCTGAGCGGACGCAGGAGGCTATCTTGAGGGTAGCGCAGGAACTTGGATATCAGCCTTCTATGGCAGGGCGCATGCTGCGTCTCGGGCGTACCCATGTCGCTGCGCTGATTATTCCTGATGTCAGTAACCCGGTTTTCGCGACTGTGCTTCTGGGCGCTGAACAGGCCGCACGGCTGCGCAACTATACAGTTGTCCAGGTCAGTACAGGCAACGACCCCGACTGGCAACTACGCATCGTCCATGCCCTTGCTACCCGTTCGATTGATGGCTTCATTCTTTTTTCGCTAGACCTTCTGGAAAGCACTCACCTGGAACTGCTGCGCGGCAATGCTGTAATCGTTGATGGATATTCACCAGAGTTTCCGTCGCTACTGCTGGATATCGAATATGGTGCATCCACGGCTATGGAGCATCTACTGGGCCTGGGGCATCGCAGGATTGCCCATCTGGCAGCGCATATCGATGTGGAAACATTTCGTGTGCGCCAGCGTATCTATGAACGCATGTTGAATGAGGCCGGGATTGTGCCGCGTGCGGAGTACCAGACGACAGCGGGCATCAATATTGAAGAGGCTTGTAGGGCCGCACTTGACCTGCTAGGTAGATCAGAGCCGCCGACGGCAATTTTTTGTGACGATGATCTGATGGCGGCTGGCGTCTACCAAGCTGCTCGGAAGTTGCATGTGCGCGTGCCAGATGATCTTTCAATTGTGGGATTCTGCGATGGTTTGGTGGCGCATTTGTTAGACCCACCCTTGACCACGGTTGCGATACCGATGCAGGAGCTTGGTCGACGAGCCATGGAGCTACTGCTTACAGGCCTGGAAACCGAGCTTGCCCCTTTCGTGCAGACAGTTCCTCTAGATTTTGTAGTGCGGGAATCGACGGCTCCTCCACAAGAGGATGCTTTGCGAAGCTAATGAAAGGCAACTTCTGTGCGACTGCGCGGATTTCTCTTTACCCTGATAACGGCCTGTATGTTCGGCCTGGGCGCTGTTCTGGCCAAACTACTCGGTGAAGCCTTTACTCCGTTCTTTGTCTCATGGCTTGCCTTGTTGGGTGGCGGATTGTGTGTCGCTGCATGCCAGATTTTCCGGCGCAAACCATTGCTGCCCCCTTTGACGCGTAGCAGTTGGATTGATTTGCTGCTGTTTGCCAGCATTGGGACGGCGCTACCATTGGTATGTGTGATTGTAGGACTGCCCTTGACCAGCGCCATTACGGGCAGCTTTCTGCTGCAATTACAGGCACCCGTGGCTCTCATTTTTGCTTTGTTCTTTCTGAAGGAGAAAATCTCCTGGAAGCAGTTGGCAGGCATTATGTTCTTGCTTGTGGGCAGCTTGCTGGTCATTCTGCGCGATGTGCGTGGGCCAATTGAGATTAGCGGCGGTCAAGGCGACCTGTTCGTGCTGATTGCGGCCGTGGGGATAGGCTTCGCTTACATACCTGGCAAACGTCTCACTGAGCACGGTGATACTTTCCAGATTAACCTGCTACGCCTATTGATCGGCTCATTGTTTCTTGTACCGTTTCTGGCTTTGCAAGCAAACGGGTTACTCATGCCATTCTCGTGGTCTCTGATCGGCCTGCTGGTCATTTATATCGTAGCAAATTTTGGCGTAGGGTATATTCTTCTGCAGGTTAGCCTTGGTTTGTTGCAGGCCTGGGAGGTTTCAGCAATCACGCAGACCTTGCCGTTGTTCTCAACCGTTTTTGCTGTGCTGCTGCTGCACGAATCGCTGACTATCTTGCAAGTGATCGGCGGCTGTATCATTCTGGCAGGTGGTCTCCTGACGATCTAACCTGCCATCAAAGGAGGTATAACATGGATTTTTCAAGGTATGATGTGCGCAAGTATCCGACGGTTTCGGTTCAGGAAGGATACGGAGAGTGGGTACAGACTTACGAGGATACTGTACAGGATGTGATGGATCTACGTTTGCTGGCACGCATCCGGTCGATCCACTGGGGTGAGTTAGAGCAAGTCGCGGATTTAGCGTGTGGAACGGGGCGCATCGGTGCGTGGCTGAAGCAACAGAGAGTGCAGGCCATTGACGGGGTAGATCTGACTGCTGAAATGCTGGATGTTGCACGAGGCAAGGAGATTTACCGGCAATTGTTTGTTGGGAACGTACTGGATATTCCGTTAGAAAGTGATCGCTATGAGGGAATAACAATGGCACTGGCGGATGAACATTTGCCGGATATGCGCCCCCTGTATAGGGAAGCGGCACGCATTACGCGCTCACAGGGATACTTCGTTATTGTTGGGTATCATCCCTTCTTCCTTTTGAATGGGGTTCCGACGCATTTTCATCGTGCGACGGGTGAGCCTTTGACCATCCAGTGTTACGTGCATCTTTTCAGTGATCATGTTCAGGCAGCTCTTGAGTCAGGTTGGTCGTTGGCCGAGATGCATGAAGGGATTGTCGACGAGGAATGTGTTGCCAGCAAGCCAAATTGGGAGCGTTACATGAACTGGCCGATCACTTTCGCGATGGTGTGGCGGAAGCGGTAGCACAGAGCGAAGGGAGAATTGGGGGTTTCCTTATGCGGGTGAGCAAGGAAAACGTTCTCCCTTCTTTCATGCTTGCAAAGGTTATGTCGTTGGAGGTGACGAAAAAGTTCCCGTTCATTTTTCTTGCGCAAGGATATGCAGTTTTGCTACAGGTCTAGAATAGCCCGCTGTTCGCTGCGGCCATCTGCGGATTTGGCAAGAATTTTATGGATCAGGTCGTCTTTCTTGATTGTGGCAGGTAATAGTACGTTCAATTCTTTGGCGAGTATTTTCAAATTAGCAACTGTCTGCTTGGAAAGCTCTTCTTTGGTAAAGGTTGACCTGGGCATTGATAGCTGTCTTGATGAGTGTTGTTCTCTATGCCCATTAGCTGGAACCTGCTCAATAAGTTGTTTGCATTCAACATTGGGCATGCGCCTTAGTAACAGGACAACGTTGGCAAGCAGGTCTGCGAGTTCGTGCGTTTTCATTTTTTCAAGCTGTTCAATAGTCATGTGAGTTGTCATTACTTTCTCCTAAACTTACTCAACGAGGCTCATCTCTTGTATCTTTTGCGAACGGAGATGATAGATTCGGCTGATAAATTCGCCTGCCAGGCTTTGGAACTGGTTCTGTAACTCGACTATGCGACCCTTTGGTGGATTCAGGGCGCTGATAGGCGTACGTTCATCGGCGGCACCTGCGATGGTAATACTATCGCTAACCACCTGGTCAAAGACCTGCCCCTCATAATCAAAACGTACCTGATTGCAGTAGTAGTTATGTAAATTAGTGGCCTTAATACGGGTTAAGATGATGCCCCCAAGAGCTGGGCCTGTGAAAGCGGCTGTTTGGTTCGTTGGTGCAAATAATTTGCGTACGGAGCGTTGGAGTAGTCCAATACCATAGGTTGAGAGAAAGTCTGGTATAGTTGGTACGACGTAGGCATCACTAGCCCAGAGCGCATTTTTTGTGACCGGGTTAAAGTTTGGTGGGCAATCACAGATGATATAGTCGTACTCATCTCGAATCTGGTCAAGGTAGCGCTGTAAAACGGTGTAGCCAATAAAGTCGGCTAGACGTAAATCGACATCAATGAGGTCGGGGTTGGATGGGAGCAGGTCGAACTCGAAGACTGGAGCATCGCCTTTCACTACATCCTGCACAATCGCATTGCGAATGGAAAAATCCCTGTGATGTCGCTCAAATAAATCGCACGTTGAGCCATTGGTATTCTTCCACCTTGCCCAATGCTCCTGCTCCATAACGTAAAATGTTGCGCTTGCCTGCGGATCAAGGTCGACAAGGAGCGTTCTTTTGCCATAGAATCTGGCAAGCGAGGTGGATAGCTCGACGGAGATGGTAGTTTTGCCCACCCCACCTTTAAAATTGATGATGGTTATTACTTTTGCCATATGTTACTTCCTATAAATAAAATAGATAGAACAATACTCACGCGACCTCTTCCGCATACTTCTCGAAGGCTTGACGAACAAGATGCATCACATCTTCAATCTGAGTGAGTGAAGTAATGCTTACCTGAACATCTCCATTGCCATAATGACCTATGCTCGTAACGTTTCTACATAACCCTGCCGGGTCGTCAATCTCACCGAACCTGACGTTGAGGGTGAGCAGAAGGCGTTTCTTTTGAGGCTCAATATCCACGAAATTCGTTGTGGCCTTGTAGGCAATGTACTGCTTCCTGGCCTCTTCTCTGATGGATGAGTCGAGGTTCAAGATGCGCTTGCGAAGTCGTTCAAACATGCCACGAATATCAAAGGGCATATTTCTGATATGGTCTTCCAAGGTACAGCTCTCAGCATCACTTATGATTTTTGAATACTCTGGAGCGAGCGTTCCTTCAACGCCCAAGGGCATCGTATTCCTCTCATAAAAGGCCCTGAGCCATCTACCAACAGTATCCCACGAAATTGCATACCAACCATCTTTGCCATTACCATACTGAATCCATTCGCCATTGACCTGTCGAAAGTAATCGAAATGATGTTCCCTGACTTGAAGAATCTTGAAGCCTTCTGGAATAAAGCCAGCTTGTGGATGGTCAACCGGGCCAACCACCTCTGCTAGAGGTGGTTTCTGTAGCTGCCTAGCAATGTTAATAAGCCGCTCAGCCGATATTTGAGGTATAGACCATACCTCCATGGCCCTGTCTGCCAGTTTTCCAGCTCGCTCCTTGATCTTTTCCTCGTTCCAATGCTCAACTTCGGCAAGTCCTCTGTTAAGCCCGATAGGGCTATTCCTAAAACCTCCCGGCATCTCGCGCTTCTGTTGGAACGAGTGATCGCTCAGCTCTGAGTTATAACCTGTGAGCGTCAGGTTGCCGATGGTGTGGAGGTATTGCGCCTGGACCTCTTTCCAGTTGGGACCAAGCTCCCCCTGCCATTCTAGGGATAGGTGCTCGTTCTGCGGCATAATATGCTCAATGGTATATTCGTCGATATTCACCCATTCCTTTCGTTTGTAATTTTCTAGCTTCCTGAGCAGGTAGTTGCGGCGAGAGAAGTTATATATGTCTTTCACCATAAATGCTGCACGGAACTCTTCATCACGTGGGAATCTGCCACCTGACGTCTTTAGCAGAAAAGCCGCCTGCACACTTTCGAGGTAATGCTCCCTATCTATTTCTTTAGCAAGGGTAGCAAATATCTTGTTCATTGAGTTTGTGGGAACGCCACAGATAGCTCTACGAAATACATAACTTTCAACCAGCTTGAGGATAGCAATGAAGTCCTCACGGGAAAGCAGCTTATTTGCATAGTCATCGTACACCGCTAACAGGAAGGGATACGCTACATCCACTTTGAGCGTAAGAATATCATTTAGCACATGCCGAATTTGGGGATCTTCCTCACGAAGGAAAGCCATCTTCACAAAGTATCGGGCGTAACGATCAATATCTGCTAAAAATTCGGAAATTGATAACTCCAAATTCATCTTATGATAGGCCTTAAAGTTGACATACACCTGACCAATATTAGGAATGCTTCCCTCTTTAAGCGTCAGGTAGTCACGCATGAAACGATCAAACAGATTGGAATCATCGGTATGCGTGAAGCTTTGCTCCATAGGATACCAATACTTTTTGTACAGCTTGATCTGCTCCGAATTATTTAACCCCATTAGAATATAGTTGCGAATCAGGTCTGACTGCGACAAAGCCATACCTGTAGAGTTGAGACTCTCAAAGATAAGCTGAGGATTGTCATGCTCTTTGTCGAGGGAAATCTCAACGATCATCAATCTGCCAATGCCTTCGTATAGGGTAAGCGGATCAACATCGCCCCGACGCACTCGATTCTCAAAGTAGAGATAGTTTTCAAGCACTCGATTTGTTGGCAAAGTAGACTGTGCACGGTCGGGATCATCAATAAGTGCTATCAAGGTGTCTTTATCGCTTTGCGTGAGTAACAACTTATAGCGCTGGTCATCTTTACCCCACTTATTAATAAGGTAGGAGTCATAGATCTCTTCGTGGCTTGTATTCAGAGATGTTACCGATTCCTTTGCAGCTTTGGCTAAAGCGAGAAGAAGTAAGGAAAGGCTGGTCAGACGCTGCTGTCCATCGATAACCAATAGTGGGATAATCCCCCCGGCTATAACCACATCCTGCTGAATGTAAACGACAGAGCCAACAAAGTGTTTTGTCGACCCCTTACTTGTGGCTACACGGATAATATCGTTCCAAAGTTGTTCGCACTGCTCACGAGTCCAGCTATAGGTGCGCTGATAGATTGGAATGATGAACTGTTTTTTCCCGTTGAGTAGTGTCAGGAATGAGTTTTCCTTTGCTATCATAATTGCCCTTCTTATTGATCATAAATACATGAGTTCTAAATCTAAAACGAGCGAAGGAGCAGAATGAATGTAGCAGCGTGTATCAAAAATCGAAATATGACAAATTTGTAATCGAAATGAAGTCTCTAGGGCATGATAAATCCCACTCCTACACACGTGGAGTCGTTTCGCTTGCCATTGAAACGCATTTCGTGACGAGTATCTTATACGTTGAAGCTCCACTTCCCCACATTAGCATAATACGTACTATCCTGGAACTGGAACGTAAAACTATGCTCACCAGCAGGAACTTCATAGACAATCTGGCCGCGCAATTTGTCAATACTTTGGATGGTTCCATCGAGGGGTTTGCCGATATCGGTGATGGTTTCGTTATAGGCCTGGCCGGTACTATCTTTGAGGATAAACATGAGACCGCTTGAGATAATTTGTGGGTCTGATGAGTCATTTAGCACAGTGACATCGACAATCAGGAATTTATTGCCTGCATGTGGTGCGAAGGCCTTGTCGCCCAAACTCGTCTTTACACTGTTGACGGTGACTTGCCAGAGGGCTATCGTGAGGGGCTTGCCAATGCTACCGATTGCAAGCGACTGAGCTGCTTGCGGCTGTGGTAGTCGGATGAGAGATTTTGCGGTTGTTTGCTTGATGAAGCTCACGCTTAGTAGGATACCGAGTATCAGTCCGATGACGATACCAAGTGAGACCAGAGAGAGTGGTTTCAGCACCTTGGAAATATGACGTGGAGATAACGACTGCTGAGGTGGAAGTGGCTGCGCTTCTGATTGCGATTTTAGTGACGATTCCGAATCATCTGTATTGTGCTCTGACGGCTGGACCTGTGACATGTTCCCCCCTGTTATTTGTTGTAGAGATGCATTCCACATCTAAAACGAACGAGGAAGCAAGGGATATGTAGCAAGCTGCTTCAACATAGGAAATAGTACTTTAGGGTTACGTCTCCCTTCACCCAGCGAGAAAAACAGAGCTTTTGGCAGTTTCTCTTGGTAGATCACGTAAAGTGAACAATGTGACGTAGTGAAACACGATGAAACATCAAGACACATTTGTTTCGGTGTGATGAAAGGACGTATCTGAATGCCAAAGTTCTTCCACTTTTCGCGTTGGCGTGGGCAAGTAGTGCATCTTGTTAGTAGACATGCGATTATTTTGGCGATGCTTGGAGTGATATTGGTGAGCAGCATTCTCACTAGTGGAATACTCGGTGCCTTTGCTCACGCTCCATGTGCGAGTGGTGACCGGACGTATATTGTGACCTGGGGCAATACGCTGAGCGGCATTGCCAGTCGTTACAATACGACCTGGCAGCGACTGGCCTCCCACAACCATCTGTACAATCCTAACCTTATTTTCCCGGGCCAGGCGATATGCATTCCTTCTGCTTCTCCAAGCTCGGGTGGGAGCGGGAGTGGGAGTGGGAGTGGAAGTTCGGGTGGGACGATGTCGCAAAACCAATACGTGAATCTGGCCCAGCAGGATGCGTGGAATATGGGCATCTCGGCAAATATCTTTGTGCGCCAGATTAACCAGGAAAGTGGATTTAATCCCTTTGCTATCTCTCCTGCCGGTGCGATTGGTATTGCGCAATTTATGCCAGCAACGGCAGCATCACTCGGTGTCAACCCGTACAACCCGGTTGATTCGCTTCAAGGTGCCGCGAGATTGATGGCAAGCTATGTTCGCCAATATGGTGGAGATTATGCCAAGGCGCTGTCGGCTTATAATGCTGGCCCCGGTACAGTGGCATGGGCAGTCTTTCTAGGTGGCTGGAATTGGAGATACTACCTGCCCTATGAGACGCAGAATTACATCCGTGTAATTTTGGGCTAAGTGCCGCACGGCATGCTCAACGAATGCCCTTATCATGACATGCAGGCAATTATGAAGCCGCGTCATAGTAGGGGCATCCCTTGCGGGTGCCCTGCTGACTGACCGACTGACCGCATCATAGCGGGTGTCCTGCCGCCCCTCGCTTGCCATCGGCACAATAATGTTGCCAGTAGCGGCGGAGGTGACTACGAATGCCGCCGCTAGGTCGATATCTTGGGTAGAGTTGCCGAAATTGCTCTTCGGCAGCTTCGAATGAGTCGGTTGGGAGGACATGCAGGCGGGTGGCGAGGTAAAGCAAAGTAATGGACGCACTGCGTGATCGACCTTGCATACAATGGACCATAACCTTCAAGCCGCTGGTATGCATCGAGTGCATGAAATCCAGGGCCTGATCTATCATCTCTTTGCTGATGAATAAAGGGATAGGTAGATCGAGCAGGCAGAGCATGATGCGGTTTTCCCTGCGTGCGACAAGGTACTCGGGATGAGTTTTAGGGACGCGCCAGGTTTTGTAACCAAGGGTTTTGCGGTGATATTGCTTGCAGGCATGCACAACTGCCCAGCCGGTTTGTCCTGAGACGATGGTTTCGTAGTCGTGCCGATTCCCCACAAACAGGTTTGGATAAACTTCAATCATACGCTAATATCCCGATCCAGTGGTGATTTCGTACGATCTCAGCTACAATAGGAAGCATATGCATTATATGAGATGAACCCTGGGATTGCAATTATCATGGCTAACGAAAACAACACATCGTTTCAATTGGAAGAGGTAACCATCGCCGACCTGCAGGCCGCAATGGACTCTGGACAACTTACCGCGCGTCGGCTTGTCGAGCTGTATCTTGAGCGCATCGAGGATATTGACAAGCAAGGGCCGAAAATTAATAGCGTTCTGCAGATCAACCCCGATGCATTAGCAATCGCCGATGCGCTGGACCAGGAGCGCAAGGCTATAGGCCCACGCGGACCTCTACACGGTATCCCCATTCTCCTCAAAGACAACATCGCGACGTCTGATCGGATGGAGACGACGGCAGCTTCACTGGCGCTGCTGGGATCGCGTGTGCCACGAGATGCTTTTGTGGCGCACCAACTTCGCGAGGCCGGAGTGATACTGCTTGGCAAGACGAACTTAAGCGAGTGGGCCAACTTCCGCTCAACTGCCTCATCGAGTGGCTGGAGCGGTCGCGGTGGGCAGGCACTCAATCCTTATGTTCTAGATCGCTCCCCCTGTGGATCAAGTTCAGGATCGGCAACAGCGGTGGCAGCGAATCTCGCTGCGGTGGCTGTAGGAACGGAAACAGATGGTTCAATCCTCTGTCCAGCTTCGATTAACGGTGTTGTTGGAATTAAGCCGACATTGGGACTGACAAGTCGCGCCGGGGTTATCCCCATTGCGCACAGCCAGGATACTATCGGCCCATTCGGTCGCACCGTGGCTGATGCTGCTATCCTGCTTGGGGGTATGACGGGCATTGACTCGCGTGATCCTGCTACTGCGGCAAGCGCGGGGAAGCTCTACACGGATTACAGGCAGTTCCTGGACCCTAATGGTTTGCAAGGGGCGCGTATCGGGGTTGCTCGCCAGATTTATTTCGGCTATAGTGCCAAGGCTGATGCAATCGCAAATGCGGCTATCAAGCGGATGAGGGAACTTGGAGCGGAGATTATCGATCCTGCCGATATTCCGACAGCCGAGCAAATGTCATCATCCAAATCGGAACATACAGTGCTCCTCTTTGAATTCAAGACCGATCTGAATGAGTATCTGGCCGAGCTTGTCAGTTCACCTGTACGCACGCTGGCAGATATCATCGCTTTCAACAATGAGCATGCCGATGAAGAGTTGAAATACTTCGGGCAGGAACTCCTCTTGCAGGCACAGGAAACGACCTCGCTAGCGACCCAGCTTATCTTCAAGCGCTTGCTGAAAACCAGCGCCTTTCCCGTCAAGAAGGAATTGACGCTGTAATGGACAAGTATAACCTGGATGCGCTGGTCATGCCTACCAGCAGTCCAGCATGGCCTATCGATTTGATCAATGGTGATCACCACATGGGTGGTAGTTCGCAACCCGCTGCCCTGGCTGGATATCCAGCGATCAGCGTCCCTGCCGGTTTCTCGTTTGAACTTCCGGTCGGTATCACTTTCATGGGACGGGCTTTTAGCGAGCCGACGCTTATTAAGCTTGCTTACGCCTATGAGCAGGGGACGAAGGCCCGGCGGAAGGCGAGATTGTTACCACACATTCCATAGTCAATGCGGAGCAAGCAATCCCAGATATTCGGAGATACTATCTGTCATCCTTCGCTGCACTCAGGATGATAGATACAGCGGGGCAGTGCCCACAGGAAGTCTTCTCTCTAATGTATTTTCAAAGCATGATATACTGCTTTATGGAAGACCTTTCATCGTTTATTTGACAGGGTAAGCGCTTTCTTACCCTGACCGAAACTTCAGAAAGGAAACGAAAGGCGTACTTTTGATGAGAAAAATTATCGTCCTCTCTTTCATAACGCTTGATGGCATCATGCAGGCACCTGGAGGGCAAACAGAAGATACCAGTGATAACTTCACGTATGGAGGATGGACAGTTCCGTACTTTGATGATTTTCTTGGCAAGGTAATGACTGAGCAAATGAACATGCCATTTGATCTGTTATTAGGGAGAAAAACATTTGAGATATTTGCATCATATTGGCCACATCATGAAGATGAAGGAGCTGGCATCAACAAAGCAACAAAGTATGTTGCTTCGAATACGCTTACCACACATGAGTGGAATAAGTCGGTCTTTTTAAAGGGCAGCATTGTGGATGAAATTAAGAAGCTCAAACAACAAGATGGTCCTGACTTACAAGTGCATGGGAGTGGCAATCTCATTCAGACGTTACTCGCGCATGATTTGGTCGATGAATTCTGGCTTAAAATATTTCCTGTGATACTTGGGATGGGCAAACGCTTGTTTGATACAGGGATTCTTCCCGCTTCCTATACCTTGGTTGAATCTCAATCTTCACCAAGTGGAGTGATTATTGCTACCTTCAAACGTGCGGGAGAAGTCAAAACAGGATCATTTGCCTAATTACTCTTCGCTTCAAACAACCCTAATGAACAAATGATTTGCGGCTCCTGCGTCTCCGTCGCTTCTTGAATATGGCAGAGACGATGTTGCGGCTTATAATACTGTCTAGCTTTTCATTTGTAAAGCATTTCATTTTCGACATTACAGCCTATCTGAATGCAACGTTACATATATATACACAGGCTTTTCGCTCAGTTAGAGCCAAATCGCGTAGCAAAATTCCCTCGGTTCTAGCGTCTATCCTCTAGGGTCTCTGCGAATTGTTCGCAGTGGACGTGTGCCCAAACGTAAAGGAGGTCCTATTATGCTGAGGCGTTTTCTTCTACTCGCGTTTATTGGTACTGTGATTCTCGGCGCTATGCTCACCATCTCTCCAAAGGTCGCACAAGCTTCGGGTGGTCCGCTTGAACTTTCGGCAGTCTCAGCCGTTTCTGCTAATAATGTCTGGGCAGCCGGCGATGTGCTAACCAGTTCCAATGTCTCTGAGGCCATCGTCGAGCATTGGGATGGTCACAGTTGGCAAATCTCCCCAAGTGCTACCCCAGCGGGTGCATCTTTCAGCGCACTTCTAGGAATCGCGGCCATCTCTCGCAACAATGTCTGGACCGTGGGAGACATCTCCACACCGAGTGGCGGTGCTCAACCACTCATTGAACACTGGAACGGAACCCAATGGCAGGTCATCCCCAGCCCTGTTTTCTCAGGGACCGACAACTTCTTGAACTGGAGTATCGGCCGTTTCTGCCCATGATATCTGGGCAGTGGGAGCGAGCGATGCAAGCACCTTGATCGAGCATTGGGATGGCTCCTCTTGGAGCGTCGTTACCGGCTCTAATCCTGGATCAAATGGCAATGAACTGAAGGGAGTTGTCGCTATCTCCGCAGATGATGTGTGGGCAGTGGGTGATTATCGAGATAGCAATTTCAATGAGCTACCACTGATCGAGCATTGGGATGGCTCCTCCTGGAGCACCGTTGACAGCCCTAATCTCGGATCATTCACGAGCCTGAATGCCGTCACCGCCACCTCTTCCCACGATGTCTGGGCGGTAGGGAATTTCTTCGACAGTACGAATACGGATCAGGCGGTGGTGGAGCATTGGAATGGCGTTTCATGGGAAGCCACGATTGGCCTCAATCCCGCTGGATCACCTGGTTCCTTTCTCCAAGGAGTGACGGCTGTCTCCGATAGCAATGTCTGGGCAGTAGGCGGCACTAATCCGGCCAGTGGGAGTGAACTTGACACGCTCATCGAGCACTGGAATGGCAACTCGTGGCAGATTGTGCCGAGCCCCAATGTCCCCGGCACCAATGGGCCAAACAACTTTTTGAACGCCGTCGCCGCCGTGCACCATGATGAAGACGTCTGGACAGTAGGCAGAGCAATCGACCAGACCAGTTCATTTGTGACCCTGGTTGAGGCATGGAACGGTGCACAGTGGCGCATTGTTCCCAGCCCAAATCCGTAAGGGCTGAAACGAAAGAGCTGTTCGCAAATAGTCTTCTAGGTCTCGTGGATTGGAAATAGCGGTGATGCGAAAGCCTTGCCATAAGCTGAGGGGCACTTTGGAAAGAATACATTCATCCAAAGTGCCCCTCTTCACAAAAGGCAATTAGCTGGCAACTATCTTGTCTGGACGCAGTACGACGAGCACACGGTTTGGATCGTTATTTACCATCTTCACCATCTGTTCAAATCGGTCTCCAGAGACGTATTTCTGGATAATGGGCCGTGCGAGTTCGCCAACATTGTGCTCAATAATCTCGGCGTGTCCGTAAGCTGTGATATATTTGTGGGCCTCAAGATCATCGACGATCAGGGAGATGGACGGGTCCCGCTTGATGTTCAGATACTTGACACGATCTTTCGTGGTAGTAAAAAGGAAGGATGTGCCATCCCATCCAAACCACACAGGCGTAAGTTGAGGCCCTCCATCCACCCGGTTAACGCCGACAATAGCGTTGTTTGGTTTTGAGAGGATTGTTTGCATTTCTTCAGCAGTCATAGATACTGGTTCTCCAATTCTCGGAAAAAGTATGTTTAAGTGTGCGTAAAGGAAGAAGGCAGTCTCTACCTATTCCGTGCTTCCAGAATAATTCCCTTGTACTGAACAGCACGATGTTTTTCTTTACAAAAGTAAGTTACTATAAAAAGTGAAGTATGTCAAGTGCAGCGCAGACATTAAATGTGGCTCCGGCCTGCTTGGTGACAGGCCGGAATGTCTCTGAAGAAAAGTAAGGGAATTGGAAAAAGTTTCCTATTTGCGTTCCAATGCGATCACCGGAATCTTCCGGGTTGTTTTCTTCTGATAATCCGCGAACTGCGGGTACAGTTCCGATTGTTTAGCGTACAGCCGATCCCGCTCCTCACCAGTGAGGACGGTTGCGGTTGCCTGATAGGTTTCGGGTCCAACCTCTACGGTTACTTCAGGGTGGGCTACCAGGTTATAGTACCAGTCAGGGTTGGTTGGTGCGCCAGCTTTGGAAGCGAAGATAAGCAGACGGTCGCCGTCGCGAAGGTACATCGTTGGTGCCGTATGCTGTTTACCGCTTTTAGCGCCGGTAGTTGTAAGTAAAAGTAGGGGCCTGCCTTCCCACATTCCACCAACCTTGCCTCCGTTTGCACGGAACGCTTCAATAGTCTGTTGATTCCAATTGTTTCGATCAGCCATAGTTCCTCTTCTATTGTATTGTTTTTGCCGATCTTCTCGGCAACTCATTGTACAACATTTGACGCCAAAATCCGAGGCGGCTATACTGCCTCTAAAGGATACATTCAAACAGTGAAGGAGGTTCTACTTTGCGATTACCGTCTTTTATCAGCTATTTCTTCGCGGGAGCCTTTCTCAAGAACGGTGTACCACATTTTGTCGTAGCCGCTACTGGCAGAAGGAATATCACTCCATTCGGACGCAACTCATCGCCGTTGGTCAATCTGCTCTGGGGCCTTATCAACGTCGCTATGGGCTATTTGCTAATGCGTTACGCAGACAAACGAACAGACAAAAATGCGGACTCAACCGCCTGGCAGCTTCCTTATGAGGCAGGAACCCTGTTCTGGTCGTTGTTCGGCGTGATCTACGCGTGGTTTACAGCAGGTAAGGAGATAAAGAAGATTGCCTAAAGCACTACGCGTACTCAGCTATAATATTCTTCTTGGCGGCGAAGATCGGCTGCCTCTGATTACTAGCGTCATCCAGAGGCAGCAGCCAGATGTAGTAGCGCTGTTGGAAGCGAATAGTCGCGCAAATGCGGAGGTGCTGGCCCAACAATTAAATATGAATCTGACGTTTGGCGAAGCTAATGAGAGGAGTCAGACGCATGTGGCGTGGCTGAGCAGGTCTCCTGTTATGTACAATGAAAACTATCGTTTACCTGTCTTCGCGAAGACGCTGTTGAAGATTGAAATTCTGTGGGAAGGCAGTCCGCTGGCTTTGTTTGCGACTCATTTGAAGGCGGGGCAGGATGAGGAGAACGATGCATACCGCGCTAAGGAAATGCGAGCAATCCTTGGTATTCTACAATCTTTTAAGGAGCGACCGCATATGCTGGTTGGAGATTTCAATACAATTCATCCCGCAGATTCGGTGGATGTCTCCGCGTATCTTGCTACGCGTAGTGGGAAGAAGGGGGAGAATGAGCCAGTACCTCAATTTCCTCGATTGGTTATCCCTCTTCTTTTAGAGGCCGGGTACGTTGATTGCTATCGTACGCTGCATCCAATGACTCCAGGTTATACCTACAAATTACCTATTCCTGGGTTGCGACTCAATTACATTTTTGCCTCTCCGCTACTTGCCAAACGCTTATATGAGTGCGATGTTGTTACAGGAGGAGAAGCTGAGAAAGCTTCTGACCATTTACCAATTTGGGCTGAATTTAAAAATTAGCAAGCAAGGTCATCAATGCTCGATCAAGTTTGCCCACTGGGAACCGGTATCAAGGTTTCATCGGCTGCCTGATAACTGTTCGCAATTTTTCTAGTGCGGATTTCCGAGGATCGCCGAGGTAGATTTCATGGTGCGTTCCGCTCAATGCATAGCCGTGTTCCTGGATAAAGGCGTGCAGTTTGTCAACCGTAGGTTTTTCTGCGGCATATGGGCCGAAATGCAGAATCTGGGCGGAAAGACCTTCGTGGAAGCGTTCCAGGCGTATTTTCTCAAGTCCTGGTGTTGGCTTTTTCTGCTCTACTTGCACCAGGGCCTTTGTAAAGAGTGCTTGTGTCACAATATCGGGCTGCATAATCATCATGGTCCATAGCCAGCTATCTTTGTCGTCCACGCTGAATCCTCGCATATCCGGTACCCACCACAGTCCTTCAAGAGCCATAACCGGGTAATCGATGGACATTTCCTTTTTGATCATGAATTTCAAGCTAAAAGCCAGACTATACAGGGCACTGAGAGCATCTTGATACTCCTGCGCTGTATTCGGATTACCTGTGCCGTCTACCATGAGGAAATTCATAGCGGGAACGTCAACAATCGCGGCTTCTTTTGCCGATGGTTGGTAGAGGTGTTTGAGTTCTTTTCGTAGATCAAGTGTGGTGAGTTGTTTTCCTGTCGTAGGTTTGCTCATAGTTGATCCTCCAGCGTTTCTTCAATATGATATTTGGCTCGCACACCCAGAAAACGACTGAGATCCGCAACCTCGGCTTCGAGTCCTGGATAGACTTCAGACGCAAGTTCCTCAAATGGCTCCACAATTATGTCAACATGATCCTTCTGCCGCCTGCTCTTCCAGATACCACCCACACGACCATCCACTACTACCGTTGGATGCAGTATCCCTCCACCGGCATTCACGAGTTTTGCGTACTCACTTGGCACAGCCAAATCTCGATTATGATACCCAAGCAGGTAGATATCGAAGCGTGGCAACAATCGAACGATAGGGATAGGCGAGACTAGCTCGTCCAGCCATGCTACTTGTGTCTTGAGCATCCAGGCGGAGGAACCGGCGACCTCCACTTCGATCAGTTCAGTAGCTATTTGTCGCCATGCTACCCGTATCTTGCTCATAGGCAGACCCGACCACGCTGCCATATCCTTGAGTGTAGCTGGTCCGTAGGCATTCAAGTAGCGACGCGTCAGTTCTACATAGGCAGCATCTTCAGGTAGAGGATGACCCATATGCTCCTGGCCGATCCAATCGCTAAGGAGGACATAGGTCGGCTCGCGTTCCACGATCAGGGCCAAAGCAGATGACGCCTTCAAGCGCTGCCCTACCCAGGAGATGGGGACGAGCCTGTCCTTCAAGATGTACACCGTGAGCCGCTAACTGCTCAAATATTTCAGCGCGTGTAGGGGCCCGATTTATCGCGCCCCCGTGGTTGGCGAGCACGTCGCGGAGGATGCCAATACCTCGCGCACAAGTATCCTCGTCCAGGCCAAGTTCCTCACGCCGTCGCCGATCTCCTGCAATAAAGATGGGACCGAAGAGTGGGAGGAGCCAGCCGAAATCTTCTGTTGCCAGCAAGTGCAGTGTGCCACGCTGTCCCCACGCACGAATAATGGTTCGCTGCTCAATACGTGCCCGTTCGACATCGGCGGCTACCAATCCCGTACTGCGAGCACGTAGAGCGAGGGCTGCGGCAGGTGCCTCTTGCGCCTGGATACCGCACATTTCTTTGACAATGTGAGCAGCACTTGGAGTCGCACCTGGCGGTTGCGGTGTGAGATGCTGAGCACGCATGCGCAGGAGGAGGAGTTGATTGATGGATAGGGAAATAGTCATAGAAAGTGTTAAGTGAGTTTGTGGTCGATAGCATATCGGGTGGCGGCACTACGTGATGAAACCCGGATTTTGCTATAAATAGAGGTCAGGTGATTGTTGACCGTGCGCGGGCTGATTACGAGTTGTTCAGCGATTTGCGTATCGGTCATTCCCTGTGCCAGCAGGCGCAGCACTTCAACTTCACGGGCGGTCAATCCGTCAGGATAGCTTGCTGCCGGCTTTGTCAGTGGAACCGGTGATGACGCCGCTGGAAGTGGCTGAGGAAGCGTTACTGGTCTCCTGGCCGCAAGAGCCTGTTCCGGCGTCATAGTGCGGCCCTCGGCCCATGCGGCGGCAAAGGTCTTCTCTCCAAGCTGGGCGCGTGCGGCAGCTACAGAGTGCTCATAGTCAGCGCGGTAGACAGGTGGCAGTGGAGCGCCAATCTGCTGCCGCAAGGCTTCTGCTGCTCCCCACAGCCGTGCTGCCCACCCCTGCTCTCCCTGTACTGCTCCCACTGCTCCCAAGCCTTCCAGGCAGGTAGCGATGTCCTCATGGTTACCTCCCTTCGGCAGTTGCGTAAAGCTCTCCTGGTAGAGGGCATAGGCTGCCGCATGGTCACCCTGGGATGCTATGACGCGCGCCAGGCTAATGAGCACTTGAGCGTTGAACCACCCATATCCTACCTCTCTGCAGAGCACCACGCACTCTTCGGCGAGTTCGCGGGCTCTGGGCTGCTGCCCCTGTACCAGGCGTATTTCTCCGAGCAGCCGAAGTGGTTCAATAATGAAGGAGGTGGCACCGCACCTCTTTCTCGAGCGCCAGGCTCTGCTCGGCCAGGCCAGCGGCTCTGGTCAGGTTTCCTTGCGACTCAAAGAGCACGCGCGCTAGCAGACAGAGCACCCACCCGATGCGCTGTTTGTCGCCCAGGGATCGATAGAGCGCGAGACTCTCCTCTAGCAACCCGCGGGCTCGGTCATACTCGCCTTGTGCGGTAGCCATGCGGGCTAAATCGATAAGGCTTCGGCCTCTGCCCCAGGTGTCGTCCACTTGCTGACAAAGCGCTGCCGCCTCCTCGTCTAGGGCACGCGCTATAGCATACTGTCCCTTCACCCAGGCGACCGCCCCCAAAAGGGTGAGCGCGCGGGCCGCACCCGCTGAATCTTCCAGTTCCCGGTACAGTGTCAGACTCTCCCCGGTGAGCGCTTCTGTCCCTACCAGGTCATCCAGATGCCAAAGCAGAAATCCAGCGTTGTAGAGCAGTCTGGCCCGTAGCGCTGCCACCACGTCCTCACGGAGATCAAGGGCCTGCTCCAGGAAGCTCCATGCCTCTTTGAAGTACCCATGGTTATACCAGAACGGGAACAAGGCGACGCACAGCCGCAAAGCATGCTCCGACTGCTCCCTCCCCTCTTTGGCCTGTGCCTTCATGCGGACGCCCTCGAGCAGCCAGGAAAGAGCCGTCCGCAGGTTCTTGCGCTCCTGCTCCAAGCGAGCGAACCACCCGGCCTGCTCGGCCCCCTTAAGATGAGGTTCTGCCTCCTCCGCAAGCTGCAGGTAGTACATAGCATGTGCCTGCCTTACACCCTCCATCTCCCCATTCGAGGCCAGTCGTTCCAACCCGTACTCCCGGATCGTCTCTAGCATCACAAATCGTGGCTCTTCTCCCTCCTGCTCTACTTGTTGCAGCAAACTCTTATCGACGAGCGATGCCACTCTATCCAGCACCTGTCCTGCTTCGTCCTCATTGTCAAGGACTGTATAGATAGCCTCGATTGCTTGCAGAGTACAGCCGCCCACGAAGACAGAGAGTCGTCGAAACAGTCGCTGCTCTGCCGCATCTAACAGGTTATAGCTCCATGAAATTGCGTTGCGCAGGGTTTGCTGGCGTGTCGGCAGATCCCGTGAGGTGCCCGTCAGCACCGCCAGGCGCTGACTCATGCGTGCGAGTAGGGCTTGCGGTGGCAACAGTTTGACGCGAGCTGCCGCCAGCTCTATCGCTAGCGGCAGCCCATCGAGACGAGCACACATCTCAACGATGGCGTGGGCATTAGCATTTGTCAGTTGGAAGTCAGACTTGACAGCCTGGGCACGCTGGACGAAGAGTGCAACCGCAGCATTATTCGATAATGTAGCAAGATCGGGCAGATTTTTGGCATCGGGAAGCGGTAACGGAGGTACAGAAAACTCGTGCTCGGCTCGCACATGGAGCACCTCGCGGCTCGTCACAAGGATTTTGAGATGCGGGCAGGATACCAGCAGGTCTGCCACTTGCTCTGCCACGTTCACCACCTGCTCGAAGTTATCCAGCAGCAGCACCATCTGCTTCTGTCGCAGTTCTTCCCTCAGACGTTCCAGGAGCGATTGCTCTCCGATGGAGCGCAGTCCGAGTGTCTCGGCAATAGTAGGCAAAACCAGCGCCGGATCACTAATAGGAGCCAGGTTCACGAAAAAGACGCCATCCGCGAAGGAGTCGCTGAGTTCCGCCGACACCTGTAAGCCCAGCCGGGTCTTGCCCGTGCCGCCCGGACCTGTGAGTGTGACAAGCCGCACATCCTCACGCAGCAGGAGTTGCTGGACGGCTGTCAATTCCTGCTCGCGTCCAATGAAGGGAGTAAACTGGACGGGCAGGTTATTGGGAGCAATGTCGAGCGTTTTAAGGGGCGGGAAGTCGGTGAGGCAGGTCCGAGATGACGAGCTGGAAGAGATGCCGAGAGCGTCCCAGGTCCTTCAGGCGATATTCTCCCAGGTCGCGTATGCTCACATCATCAGGTAGCTCTTGCTCGACAAGGTTAGCGGTCGTTTGAGAGAGCAAGCACTTGTCCACCATGAGCGGCACTCATGATACGGGTCGCGCGATGCACATCCAGGCCAACATAGCCTTCGGCGGTCAGTGACGGTTCGCCGGTGTGCAAGCCAACGCGCACGCGCATAGCTACACCATCCGGCCATAGATGTGCAGCGAGGGCGCGTTGCATCTCCACAGCTGCCAATACAGCATCAGTAGCCCGAGCAAAGGCCACGAAGAAGGCATCGCCCTGCGTATCGACCTCGTGACCGTTCCACTCCTGGAAGGTTGCACGCATCAACTGGCGGCACTCTGCCAGCACGTCGCCGTAGCGGTCGCCCAACCGTTGTAGTAGGCGCGTGGATCCCTCGATATCGGTAAAGAGCAGAGTAACCGTTCCTGTCGGGAGGCCAGCCGACGTAGCAGCGTTTGGCACGATCAATCTGTCGCCGCGTTGACCACTTCCTATTAAGTATTCAGCACGAGCAGCGATGTGTGTTTGTGAAGGGGCTTGCGCCTGAACTGCCTCTTCCAGGGCAAGGCAAAGGCTTGCACATCTTCAAAGCGTTGCTGGAGGTCCTTGGCAAGTGCTTTAAGGATGACCTGCTCAACGGCAGGTGAGATAGCCGGTACCTTTGCATGCAAGGATGGTGGAGGAGCCGACATATGCGAGGTTGCGATCTCACGAATTGAGCCGGAAAAAGGAGGCTCACCGCAAAGCCACTCGTACACGACAACGGCCAGGGCATACTGATCGCTGGCAGGGCGTGGTTTCCCCCGAATTTGCTCAGGTGCCATGTAGGTAACGGTACCGGCAGCTTCCTGAGTGGGTTGAGAACGTGTGCTCTGGACGATGATAGCGCTGCTAAATTCGGCGAGCAAGATCTCATCGTTGCTCCCCAGCAACATATTCTCTGGTTTAACATCACGGTGGATCAGTTTTTGCTGATGGAGATACTGTAATGCCGGGGCCACCTGCCTGACATAGGAGACGATGGTGCCTGGTGGCACTAGCGAGCCTTTAGGATAGCGCTGGCGCAACGTGCCGTTGGGAGCATATTCCATAATAAGAAAAGGGATACCATCTTGTACATCGAAATCGAGGGTGTGTACGATATGCGGATGCACGAGACGGACCATGGTGCGCGCTTCATTGCGTAGTTGCTCACTGCCTTCGCTGCTGAGATGCGCGTGCAGTACTTTGATGGCCGCCTGACTGCCAAGATGTAAATGCTCTCCCAGGTAGACATCGGCAATGCTGCCTTGCCCAATAAGATGAAGCAGGCGATAGTTGCCAAGCCGCTGTCCTATACGTTCAACCATCCTCGCGTCTCCTGGAAGTGAGATGCCTGGCCCCACAAAGGGTGCCTCAACGCTGCATAACGGCAATGATGTGGTAAATCCTGCCACACTTACTATACGCTAGTAAGGACAGAATTTCAACATTCGGATTATCTTATGCACCTGTCAAAGTCAGGGAGGAGTGTAAGATGAGGTTGAAGACGAGGCTAGGAAGGAAGTGCAGCTTCTACCAAATACTGATGCTTTGTCCAGCATGTCTTGACGGATGAAATGTAGTGGCGATCCCTTGCGGTCGCCAGGTCCGTGCAGGATTCCCATTCAAAGGGGCTTGAATGTTGACGGATGAAATGTAGTGGCGATCCCTTGCGGTCGCCAGGTCTGGGGACTGTGTGGCCAGGTCCCCACCACCTATCACCTGACGGTGCACGAGCCACTGGTGCGGGGCCTGACAGACAAAGCCCCGCCATAACGTTTTTGAGGAGCATGGATCACCCGGTTAGCCTGCCTGCCACACCTGCACATCATTAGCCGCTGAAGCGATACGCGTGCCATCCGGTGACCAGGCCAGAGCACCTACTATGTCGGAATGACCACGATAAGTGAAGACATGCTGGCCGCTGGCCGCTTCCCAGATTTGCACCGTGGTATCCCAGGAACCGGAGGCGATATACTTACCATTCGGCGACCAGGCAACCGACTTGTACGCTGTTCTTATGCCCACGGTAGATCACATCGATACGACTGGTGCTTGCATGCCAGACCTGTACAGTTCTATCTTCACTTCCAGAGGCGATGCGCGTCCCATCCGGTGACCAGGCCACAGTCCAGACACGATTGGTGTGACCACGATAGGTCAAGAGATGGTCGCCATTAGAGGCGTTCCAGACTTGTACAGTATGATCGAAGCTAGCAGAGGCGATGCGTGTACCATCGGGTGACCAGGTTCAGGGCCTCCACCGTATTGGTGTGACCGTGATACGTGAGTTCCGTCTTGCCGGTGGCGGCATTCCAGACCTGCACTGTATCATCACTACCTGCCGAAGCGATGACGAGTCCCATCCGCTGACCAGGCCACAGCGAGTACCAGGTCCGTATGACCACGATAGTTCAAAACAGGTTGATCTGTGGCAGTATCCCAGACCTGCACGGTATGATCCCAGGAGGCCGAAGCCAGGCGTGTACTATCAGGCGACCAGGCCAGCTGCCCAGACATTAGCAGGCAGTGCCGTGTACCGTGAAGAGGACCTTGCCGGTCTCTGCATCGCGAACCTGCATGAGGCCATCAGCACCTCCCAGGGCTAGGTATTTGCCATTGGGTGACCACGCCACACTAAACACATTGCCAGGAGTCTGAGCAGTTAAAAGGGTCGTTCCCAGCCGAATACGCGCGACCGAAGCAGGTTGAACGGCGACTGTTGGCCCTTCGATAGTCACGCAGGCCGTCATGAGCAACATGAGCCAGCCGACGGCAAGAAACCATCCCGTAGAGCGAATGCGAGATGTGCTCATGATTTTTCTCCTTTAGACGATAAATCGGACAGGATGCGCTGCCGACCTGACATAAGCAGTTTCAGTCTCGTCCTGATCGCGAGCAAGAACGTTGTTAGCTTTACAGTGAGGGAAGGTATCAGATTGGAATCGGAAGGCGGTATTTGAGCGAGCAACTGTTCCTGTTGAGCTTCTTGCAACAGAGTCTGACGATGAGCTTGAGCCAACTGCTGGTTGAAGTGTGGGTTCTGCATAATAGAATTCCTTTCCTGAAAGGATATGATTTCCTTGATAGCCTACCTGTTTTCACTTGGGTCAACGTTGTGAACTTCTGTTTGTAGTCTACCTGCCTGGGAGCTTCCGCACATCTGTGAAAGAACTCATTATGATTACTCATCTGTGAGTAAGGACATAAGGAGGCGTAGTAAGGAGGTGTAGGTAAAATAACCTATTGGGCATGCCCATATGCCAAACATTTGGAGATTAGGCTTCCTATGAGCGGGCTTGAGAGAGGTTCAACTTGTCATCCTTCGCTTCGCTCAGAATCTCGGCGTCCAGCGAGCTAGATCCTTCGCTTCGCTCAGGATGACAAGCATTATCTCCAAATGTCCACGCACATGTTGCTCAACTTGCACGGCGGCGCTCCAACTCTTATACTAAGCAGCAGATATCTACTAGCAACGTCTTACCCGTATACAGACAGAACAGAAGTAAAGAGAAAGGAAGTACACAACATGGAACTTGGATTGGTTGGACTTGGTCGCATGGGAGCCAATATGGCGAAGCGACTATTACGAGCTGGACATAGCGTCGTTGGTTATGCCCGTCACTCGAGCACGGTGCAGACACGCCTACAAGATGGCTCGATCTCTAGTGGAGCAACTTCATTGGAGGATATGGTCAAGCAGCTTTCCACGCCGCGTGCTATCTGGTTGATGGTTCCGGCAGCTTCGGTGGACGCAACCTTGAACGAGCTCATTCCGCTCCTATCCCCTGATGACATTGTGATTGATGGCGGAAATTCCTACTACCACGACGATATTCGACGCGCTAAGGAACTGCAACCTAAGGGTATCCACTACCTTGATATTGGAACAAGCGGCGGCGTCTGGGGACTCGACCGCGGCTATTGCCTGATGATTGGTGGCGATGATGAAGCTGTACAGCGTCTCGACCCGATCTTATCTGTCCTGGCTCCTGGCGTCGGCTCGGTGTCACGCACTCCTGGGCGCGAGAAAGTTGGGGGAACTGCCGAACAGGGCTACTATCACTGCGGCCCGCACGGCGCAGGTCACTTTGTCAAGATGGTTCACAATGGTATTGAGTATGGCGTTATGGCGGCCTACGCCGAGGGACTGAATATTTTGCGTCATGCCAATATCGGCAAGCAGCAGCAAACAGTCGATGCAGAGACGGCTCCGTTGAGCGATCCAGAATACTACCAGTACGATTTCAATCTCGCGGATATCGCGGAACTCTGGCGTCGCGGCAGTGTTATTGGTTCCTGGCTGCTGGACCTGACCGCCAGCGCATTTCTCAAAAGCCCCGAACTCAACGATTTCCAGGGCCATGTAGCGGACTCAGGAGAAGGGCGTTGGACTATCGCCGCCGCTATTGATGAAGCTGTGCCTGCGCACGTGCTGACTGCGGCCCTCTACGAGCGCTTCACTTCACGCGGTCAGGCAGACTTTGCGAATAAGGTGATGTCGGCGATGCGCTTTGAGTTTGGCGGACATGAAGAAAAATCCGCGGTGGCAAAGGAAGATACTGCGCAGACGCATCATGCTGAGACGGATACGACGCCAGCGGCTACCGAATAAAACACGTAGGGGCCAGATTTATCGCGCCCCTTTAAAGGGAGCATAAAATGTCTACGACGCTAACACCACTGACACAACGGCCTGCATGGAAGGCCCTCGAGGAGCATTATCAGAAGATACGCGATGTACATTTGCGAAAGCTTTTTGCGGATGACCCCCGGCGTGGAGAGCGTTTGGCGCTTAAGGCGGCGGATATCTATCTGGATTACTCAAAAAACAGGATTACAGATGAGACGCTGCGACTGCTACTGCAATTAGCAAATTCTTCGGGCTTGCGCGAACGTATCGATGCGATGTTCCGGGGCGAGAAGATCAACGTTACCGAGAATCGGGCGGTGCTGCACGTGGCCCTGCGAGCACCAAGGGATGCATCCATCGTTGTTGACGGGGAGAATGTGGTGCCGGAGGTACATCGGGTGCTTGACAAGATGGCCGATTTCTCCAATCGCGTGCGGAGCGGCGCATGGACGGGATATACGGGTAAGCGCATTCGCAACGTCATCAACATTGGCATTGGAGGCTCCGACCTGGGGCCGCACATGGCTTACGAAGCATTGAAGTATTACAGCGATCGGAACTTAACGGTGCGCTTCGTTTCGAATGTTGATAGTACTGATTTCGTGGAAGCCACTCGCGACCTTGATCCCGCTGAAACGCTCTTCATCGTCTGCTCCAAGACCTTCACGACGCAGGAGACGCTGAACAACGCACGTTCGGCTCGCGACTGGTGCGTTAAGGCGCTGGGAAGTGAGCAGGCGGTGGCAAAACACTTCGTTGCCGTTTCGACGAATACGAAAGAGGTGGAGAAGTTTGGCATCGATACCCAGAACATGTTCGAGTTCTGGGATTGGGTCGGAGGTCGCTACTCTTACGACTCGGCCATTGGCCTTTCTTTGATGATCGCTATTGGTCCCGATGGATTTCGTGAGATGCTGGCGGGCTTCCATGCAATGGACGAGCATTTCCGTACCGCCCCCTTTGAGCGCAACCTGCCGGTGATTCTGGGGTTGATTGGCATCTGGTACAACAACTTTCTTCGGTGCGCAGACGGTGGCAATTTTGCCCTATGACCAGTACCTTGAGCGCCTGGCTGCCTACTTCCAGCAGCTTGATATGGAGAGCGATGGCAAGCATGTTGACCTGGAAGGCAGGACGGTGAACTATCAGACCGGCCCGATTATCTGGGGACAGCCTGGCACGAACGGCCAGCACGCCTTCTACCAGCTCATTCACCAGGGGACCAAGCTGATTCCCTGTGACTTCATCGGCTTCTGCCAGACCCTAAATCCACTTGGCATACATCACGATCTGCTGATGGCGAACTTCTTTGCGCAGACGGAGGCGCTAGCATTTGGCAAGACAGCCGAGGAAGTTGCGGCAGACGGTGTTCCGGCATTCCAGGTACCCCATCGCACCTTCGAGGGCAACCGCCCGACAAATACGATCCTCGCGGAGCGGTTGACACCGGAGACGTTGGGCAAGCTCATTGCGCTCTACGAGCACAAAGTCTTCGTTCAAGGCACGGTCTGGAATATCAATTCCTTCGACCAATGGGGCGTCGAACTTGGCAAAGTACTCGCCAATCGCATCATGCCCGAGTTGGAGAGCAAGGAGGAGCCAAAGCTGGAGCACGATAGCTCGACGAGTACGCTTATAAGGAGGTATCGGAAGCTCAGGGAAGGGTAAGTCAATCTCGCTGATCTTCTTCAAGGAACTGCTTGCAGTCTATCATTTCCAGACTGCAAGCACATCATCAAGTGACATAGCCCGCCCTTCTACCCATAGGCTAACAAAGGTCTCCTCCTCAAAGACTGCATGGACTGCCGTCAGTGAGTGTTCATAGCTGACGCGGTCAATAGGAGGCATAGATCTTCTTGCAGCAGTTTCACGCTGCTTTTCGTTCGCGCCCAGGATGCGTACCGCCTGGGCATAGTGTTTCTGTACTATAGCCAGCTCAGCCATGCCGAGCAGGCAGGGAGAAATAATCTCGATATCACCTACCTCTCTACCTATGACCAGAGCCTCCTCAAACAGAGAATATGCTGTCACGTAATCTCCTTGAAGCATCTGGATTCTCGCGACAACAGGGAGATAGAGACCAACGAACGGCCGTCTCCCCGATTTTCTGTAGAACAGGAGACATTCATCCAGTAGCAAACGCGCAGTGACCATATCTCCTTCAAGGAGACTGACCCACCCCAGCAGTGCCTTTATATCGACACCCCGCAGCGTATAACCAAGCCCGGTCGCAAGCGAGATACCTTCATTCAACAAGGAATGTATCTCACCGAAAGGTGGATTGAACTGCCCTACAAAGAGCACCTGCGCCACATTGTAGATTGTATCGCAGATATCCCACAGATCGCCCCTTGCTCTCGCTCGTGCCAATTTCTCGCGAAATAAGCCACTGGCTTTCTCGTAATCTCCTTCACATTGAGCCAGGAATGCCATGTTGTGCAGGAGTTTGTAGATGCCTTCCTGGTTGTTTGTGGTGCGAAAGAGTGCAAGGCTCTCATCATAAAGTGCATGTGTGCGCTCAAAATCACCCTTCTGCTGGGCTACATATCCTAACACACGGAGGCGTTCAGCAATGCTATCAGTATCGCCAAGTTCTCGTAGAAGGGACAGGCTCTTCTCCAGGCACATCTCGGCACGGTCAAGATCTCCCAGCCGCCCAATCAAAGATGCCGCAGTGCCAAATGCTTTTGCCTGTAACTCCGTTGCAACCCCTTCACTTCTCGTGAGGGCCAGCTCCATAAACTTCCACTCTTCACTCAGATATCCCTTCGCCTGCCAGAACCAGGACAGTGCGCATCCCAGGCGCAAGGCAAGTTCTAGCGCATGCACATTTCCATCTTGTTGTAGCGACCACCCCATCACTGCTCGTAGATTATCATATTCCCGATCCAATCGTTCGCTTTCGCGGGGTTGGGGTACCCCACCATATTGCGGATCTGCTTCTTCCGCCAGTCCCAAGTAAAGTTCAGCATGCGCCCGCCGAGCCTGCTGTAGTTCTCCACTCTTTTCCAGACATTCGCATGCATATTCACGAATCGTCTCTAACATTCCCAGGCGTGAATCTTCATCATCCTGCACCGGCCCTTGCAGCAAACTCTTCTCAATCAGTGAGGTCAGACCCTCAACAACGCCTTCCTGGCCGTCCTGGACACCAAGGGCAGCGCATAGAGCTTCTGCCGCCGAATAGGTAAAACCACCCGCAAAGACTGAGAGCCTTCGGAAAAGTTTTTGCTCGTCTGCATCTAACAGTTGATAGCTCCATGTGAGGGTATTGCGAAGGGTACGCTGCCTTTCATGTACATCGCGCGGCCCTTGCGTTAAGACCTCTAATCGCTGATGTAATCGTGCGAGCAAAACTTGTGGAGAAAATACTTTGCTGCGTGCCGCGGCCAGCTCGATAGCTAATGGCAGCCCATCCAGGCGATTACAGACCTCCGCGATGGCAAGAGCATTGGCAGCGGTCAACTGAAAATCATGCTTGACTGCTTGGGCACGATCGATGAAGAGGGCCACCGACTCATACTGTGCAAGTGCGACAGGGGTGGGCAAATTTTTAGGGTCGGGAAGGTTGAGCGGCAGTACAATACATTCTTGCTCGACCCGCACATGCAGTGCCTGTCGGCTCGTAACCAATATCTTGAGCCGCGGGCAGGTGCTACATAACTCAACCACATCGAGGGCTGCGTCCAGCAACTGCTCGAAATTGTCCAGCAGCAGCAACATCTGCTTCTGACGCAACTCTTCCTTAAGGCGCTGCAAATAAGCTACGCCGCCAACTTCACGAATACCCAGGGTCTGAGCGATGGTTGGTACAACCAGGTCAGGATTACTGAGAGGGGCCAGGTCTACGAAAAAGACTCCATCGGTAAAGAACTCGCTTAGTTCGGCCGCCACCTGGAGCGCCAGGCGCGTTTTCCCTGTGCCACCAGGACCTGTTAAGGTCACGAGGCGCACATCCTGCCTGCGCAAGAGTTGGCAGATATTCGCTATCTCGCGTTGCCGCCCAATAAGCGAAGTAGGCTGGATCGGCAGATTGTGATTGTGGGTATCAAGACTTTTGAGGGGCGGGAAATCGGCGGGGAGGTCTGCGATGACCAGTTGGAAGAGGTGACTGGGGTGCTGTAAGTCCTTGAGACGATGTTTCCCCAGGTCTCGCACGCTTACACCATCTGGCAAAGTATGCTCTACAAGTCCATGCGTTGTCTGTGAGAGAAGTATCTGTCCACCATGTCCAGCGCTCATAATCCGTGCGGTATGGTGCAGGTCTAAACCAATATAGCCCTCACTGATTCTCTGCGGCTCACCCGTGTGCAAGGCCATGCGCACACGTAGCGCTACACCATCAGGCCAAGGATGGCGGGCGAATGCACGTTGTGCATCTACTGTTGCCAAAACTGCATCGCTAGCATGAACAAACACTATGAAGAAAGACTCGCCCTCGAAGTCAACCTCGTGACCGGAATGCGCCTGAAACGTGCTCCGCAGTATGCGCTGATAATCAGCCAGCACCCCGGCATAGCGATCCTGGTTGAGGTCTTGTAAGAGTTCCATGGCATTCTCAATGTCGACAAAGAGCAGCGTAATTGTGCCGGTGGGCAGTATCCGCTGAATGGGACGCTGATGGCTAGCATTGGATGAACTTGGAGTATGTACCAATGAGAAGATGTTGTTCTGCATCGCCAATGGTTCTCTCGGATGCTCTTCGTTGTCTTAAGTGTTGAGATACTTGTTTTTGCAGCTCCCTGGAAAACTACCCTGTATATTGCTCTCTATTATATGCCATTTCTCTGGTGATTACCTTTAAGTCTGCAAGGCGGCATGAGTCAAGTCTGCTGAACGATTTCGTGCCACAGATCCTTCGCTTCGCTCAGGATGACAGCTTTCGGATTGTCATCCTGAGCGAAGCGAAGGATCTGAAGTGGACTTATGCATAATCATCGGACCATTTCTCACTTCATATGAATCCCAACACGCTCTAAAAGATGACGGCTGATCTCCGCACGATACTTTATCGGCATTTGCCCTGCTTTCCCGTGCGAGTCCGATCCTGTACTCTGGAGCAAGTGATGCGTCTGTACATAATTGAGGTACATTTCAACCTGCTGCGGAGAATGACTGGGATGGTAGACCTCCAGGCCATCAATGGGCACTTCGCTGCGTAATTGATCTAGCAAGGGAGGATCAAACTTAGGAAATTCTCCTCCTCGGCCAGGATGGGCAATCAGACAGACCGCTCCGCTACGATGAGCAGCATCAACCACAGCAGCAATGTCACTCATGGCAAAAAAGAAACCTGCATCAGTTATCAAATCCCCGAGAGATGTCTCTCCTGTTCTATAGCCATGTTTTTCTAAGAATGCAATTAATTCATGAGGTTGCTGTGCGCTGGGTTTTTCTAAGACCACCATTAGCTCATCTTGATGCAGTAATGTATATCCCCTCCGGCGTAGGTTCTCATAAACTGCCCTTGTATTCTCTCGCTGGTGGCGCAAAACATCTTGTGCTAAGTCATTCAATTCGTTCTGTTCCGGGTCAAATCCATAGCACAAAACATCGACCATATTTCCTTGCCACGAGGTAGTCATCTCAACTGCTGCCAGGACGGGAAGGTTCTTTTGTGCAGCAAGCTGCTGAATATGAGCAACCGAGTCGGGACGATCATGATCTGTGACAGCAACTAAGCCAAACTGTTCGCGCACCAGATAGTCCACGAGTTCTTCAGGCGTCCAAACACCATCACTACAAGTGGTATGCATTTGCAGATCAATAGCAGCGTCAGGCGCAAGTACAAGATGTGCAGTCAATGGCTCCAAGAGCGTATCCTTTCTGAGCCTCCTTTTTAGGATGAATGAGCAGATAGCACCGCCTGAATATCGGCGATAGCCTGAGCATTCTCCTGAAAGAGGATGGCATGGATACCAAACTCACGGGCGGACATAACATGCGGCTCGAAGTCGTTGAGAAAGATGGCCTCTTCTGGCTGCACGTCAAGGCGTTCGCAGGTCAATTCAAAGATGCGCAGATCAGGTTTGGCAATTCCCACCTCATGAGAGTAAATGATGAGGTCGGTCATTTCATCAAAATGGTAGCGTTCCTGCTCTCTGCTGCGGGCGCCGACAAAGCTGTTGCTCAGTAGGGCGGTTTTATAACGCGGGCGCAGGCTCCTGAAGTAGACGGCAAGCTCAACATTGAGTTCGCCCAGGTACTCCTGCCAGAGATCAAGCATAAATGCATCTACCTGCATCGAATCCATCCCCATGCTCTCGCCCAGGCTCTTTTGCAGTTCCTCTTCCGAACGCCTTCCAAGGTCGCCATCTCTACCCCACGCCCTTCTTAGCCGTTCATCCAGTTCTCCTGGTCTCAGATGGAGAAGTTCCTCCCACTTTGCAACCATTCCGGTATCAGGCGTGATCTCCAGCACGCCACCGATATCAAAAACAACCGCTCGGATGGTCATACAGTTTGCAACTCCTCGCTGCCTTCAAGCGAGACTCGTACAACGATAGCCGTGATATTATCCGGTCCACCTTGCTCGTTTGCCCGGTCTACCAGATGATAGACGCTCTCTTGCGGCCCAAAACGGTGTACGGTCTCCTGCAACTCTTCATCGGTCACAAGATTGAAGAGACCATCTGTGCCAAGCACGAGCAAATCACCCTCCTGCACCATTTCAGAAAACAGGTCTACTTCAACATCGGCCTTCGCTCCAAAACAGCGGTAGATGACATTGCGCTGAGGGTGCTCACGGGCTTGATCGAGAGTAAGCAATCCGGCTCGCATTTGATCCGCAACCATAGAATGATCTTGTGATATTTGTATTACCTGATCCCCACGTACAATATAAGCACGACTATCTCCCACATTCGCGACGTGGACCGTGTCACCTATGAGTACCGCTGCAACACAGGTCGTGCCCATTCTATTTTTTTCCGGTAGAGGTTCCTGCGACTGACTCGCTTGATAAATGGCTGTGTTTGCCTGTCTCATTGCTTGAAGCAAGGAGGCGTCTACATCATCGTTCTCATCCGCATAATAGGCATCCCTTACCATATTGACGGCCATCTCACTTGCGACATCGCCCGCCGTGTGTCCTCCCATGCCATCCGCTACAACAAACAACGCGCCCTTCTTTGCCATTACCTGCGGGTCTTCGGGAAGAATAGAGATCATACTATCTTCATTGACTTGACGTTCACGACCGATATCGCTGTGCTGTGCAACATTGAGATGAAATTGGGTAACCAAGGCTGTATTCCCTTCCGTAGTCAATAGTGTATCTGTAGCATTGAGAAACACACGTTTAAACAGAGCAATACATGCTCGAATACGTTCGCTAGAAGCTGTCTTAACCAGATCGTAGAGCACCAGGCCCCATAATCGCAGCATAGCCCATTGTCCTACGCTTGCATGAGCCTCGCGGCAGCAATCGCGAAAAGTCTGGATCATTTCCCTGCGGTAAGCTCGCCGAAACGCCCCAGGGTAAGCGAGTAGGAGCAAGCGATAGAAGCGTTCTGAAATGATCATTGAGCGCTGTGAAGGAACCGTCTTCATTTTATGCCCCTCCTACCGCTTCAGCACCTGGCAGAATCTTCTTGACATGGGCAAGTCGCACGATCTGTTCGAGTCGCCCAGCCTCCGCTTGCGCAACACGCTGTCCAAAGTTGGTCAAACGGTAGTAGCGGCGCCGTTCGTCGTCCGCTTCAGGATCAGGACGTTCTTCCGACGCCTCAATCAATCCATCGGCCAGCATGCGTTTGATCGACCCATAAAGTGTTCCCGGCCCCATACGCATCGTCCCATGAGTACGCCCAGCAATTTCCTGCATGATCCCATAGCCATGACGCTCACCATCCGCCAGTGCCAGCAGTATATGAAACACCGCCGGTGTTAGTGGAAGCAACGCCTCGGGGCTGCGTTCTGTCTTTTTCATAAAGTCCCCATTGTTCTTGAAGAAAGCTATACAAGTTTATATAATTGTATTGGTTACGGATATATCACTAACGGATATATCCGTTAGTGATATATTACATGATAATTCTGTTGGTGTCAAGATTTTATGTCGGAGCTATGGCTATTTGCTTTTGACTTCCAGCATTGTTTCGGATATGGGTCAAATTCTGGCCCGATCCTTTTCAGTGTACTTTGTCAGAAAGTCGGCTCTCCACACACCGGTGGCGGCCCCGCGCCTGGCCACCGGTGTGCAGGAGCGTTCACTCCACAGCGACGATGCGCTCGGGCGCTTCCGGTGTTTTAAAGCCTTTGACGACCAGCCAGACGCCCAGCGAAAACTCAAAGAGCGCGACCGGAAGTGCGGCGAGTGACGCTGGAGCGGCATGTTGCCCAAGAAGACCGAACATCACAGCGAGGTAGCTTGCCAGGAGGATGGGGCCTCCGACGATGCCGATCAGGGCAAGGCCTCGGGGCACCAGGCGCGACTGGTACAGCAGGAAGCCCAGCAATAGGTCGTTCACGGCCGGCATGAAGCTTTGTCCTTGGAGGAAGATGCGGTCATACAGGGTGGCCAGCGCATGGCCGGTGACCAACGCCCCTACTCCGGCTCCGGTCTGCCGCAAGGTCACGATCGACAGAAGGAACACTACGCCGACGAAGATGGTGCTGGCTTCCAGAACTCGGGAGGCGACGAGGCCCAGCGCGGCCGCTTCGTTCTGCTTCTTGAGCACCGGGAACAGCACGACGGCGGTGCCGATGCCGGCGAGGGCCACGATGATCTCCAGGAGAGCGCCGATGATGGCGGCAGTATCCGGGCCAGCGCCGATGATGTAGTTCGCACCTTTCACCGAACCGTACAGAAAGAGGGTCGGGATCGAGACAAAGGTGAGCAGGTAGAGCACGCCCGCGACAAGTGCGGTCTTTCTACGTGGACTCGTCTGAAACGCTTCATGGTCTGCTTGAAACTGGTCTCCTTGTGAGGTCTTTACATTGGTCTGTGTCATAGCAATGCTCCTTTTTCTACCGCTGCCAGGTCACTTTTCCTGTGCAGCAACATTTCTAATCCGACGTGAATATGCTGCGAGAAGGCTCACAACATGCGGTGTCTTCCTCACACATGAGAGGGGAGGACGGGGCTTACCCTGCCAGGTAAGGGTTCCGAGGCTTGCTCTCGCCGTTCTGTTAAGAGCGCATAGCCCAGCCAGGCCACCGCTATCCCCAGCGGCATCGCCGCTAAATGCTGGATCTGGGGCGGGATCAACGCAGCAACGGAGGGCAGCACGAACGCGAGGGGCAGCACAGACGCGACGGCAAGCAGACCGGCCGCCCAGCGCGATAGGATGCCGGCGCGCAGCGTCGCAATGCCAAAGAGGAGGCCGCCGAGGATATACCCGATTCCGACGAGCGTATAGAGCGCTGGGAGGGCTCCGAGGTTCACGACGCTCACGGTCCCAGAGGCACTCCTCAGGAGACTATCCACAAATCTGGGCGCCGTGGTCGCCAACAGCGGCAGGATAAAGGCTGTGGCAAAGACAAAGGCAAACTGAAGCGCCCAACTGAAGCTCAACAGGAGAAAGCCTGCCAGACCAGGCCAACCAACCTCTTTCACTTGCCTGGCGTAGAGTCCTGTCCAGCCCAGCAGGAAGAGGAGGCACATGGCCGTCTTCAAGGGGGTGATGATGGCCCAGGCACTGGTAGTGACGGACGAAAGCACTTCAGGTGGCTGGATTGGCTGATATGCTGCGAAAATGAGCCCTGCCACGATCGCTGCTACACCTGTCCACCGGATGAGCTTCGAAGGTGTTATCTTCATGTTGCTCTCCTTCATGATTGAGGTCTCGCGATTGGTATTCATCTGTGTGTCTCCTTTCAGGGTTGCGGTCTGCTGAATTGCACTCATTCGTTCGTTGGTAGCCATCGTTTTTTCTTCTTTCTGACTCTTTCTAATACTGACACGCTCAATGCAAGGGCAGTTCTCCTTTCTCAGCCGTTTGCCTCAACTCCGTCTTTGACATTTTACGCACCGGCCTGGCCGGGTCTGACGCGGGTGACCGAGAGTAATGGCACCCCTAAATCACGCACTTTCCTGAGCAAGCCATGCAATGCAGCCTGATCGACCATCGAGCCGGAGATGACGGTGGTCCCATTGGGCAACGCAGTGATGGTCAATCCATCGAACCAGTCGGTCCAGTTCGGGTTCAGGTGGCCCTTGACGGTAATCTGGTAGAACTCCTGTGCCATGCTCGTTTTCTTCTCCATGAACGCATAGGTGATGCTCTCTCCTCATTGCCAACGATGTCTTTCTCACTTCATCGTTGTTGTAGGAAGTGTACCAGGACAGGAGGGAGGTTTGGAACCATCAAAAGGTGGTAAGGGGGGTGGAAGTTTTTCCGTGCTGTTGACGAGGGGGTGGATGCAGGCAAGGATGGGAGATGGCTACTCAGAGAGCAGGTGGAGTGCTCTGGCGCGTGCCACCGCCTGGGTGCGGCTCTCCACCTGGAGCTTACTATAGATGGTATTGACATACGATTTGACGGTGCTCAATGCCAGGACGAGTTGAGCTGCAATCTCACGATTGGAGAGGCCAGCCGCAATGAGGCGCAGTACTTCCAATTCGCGCTCGGTCAGCGGGTCGAGCGGCGGCTGGGCCGGAGTTGGTGCAGAGGGTGAGGAGGGTGCAGCAGGGGAGATACCTTCCTGAACCCGTTCTCCGCGCAGCAATGCGAGGAGTCGTTCGATGTAGGCCAGGGGAACGTTCGTCGAGGTGGCATGAGGTCGTTTCCGCGAGTGTTCGTGGAGCTTTGCGAGCAGGATCGCCATGGGTGGGCCTTCATCCACAAAGATGCGGACATAGCCCTCTGGCTCGGCGAGCGTCAGGGCTTGTTGCAGCGGCATGAGAGCAGCAGAGAGGTCGCCTTGCATCTGGTGGGCGAGCGCCTGCAGCATCAGGATTTCGAGGACGCTTCCCATCCTCTTCCCTGCTTCCGCCGCTTGCAGGAGGCGCTCCAGGAGTTCCATTGCCTCAAGCATGGAGTGTTCTGTACGGTCGCTCTTAGACCGGGCCAGGAGCACCCTGGCCAGGGTGATGTGCTCGAACTCGCGCAGGTAGCTGAGGTCATCCGAAACGGAGAGGCCACGCTCACGCGCCCAGTCGAAGGCTTCACCCAACCTCCCCTGGGCGACCCACACCCGCGTTTTCCACGCCGCTATAGGACGCACGTTGGGGAAGAAGTCACCCATATACAGGCGTTCTGCCTCCTGGAGCAGGTCGAGCGCACCGGCCAGATCTCCCTGGGTCGCCAGTATGCGAGCCATGGCAACGCACCAGCGATACCGGTTTTGTGGTAAACCCATGTGCTCGCCCAGTTCCTTGCTTCTCAGCAGATGCTGGGTGGCGGCATGCAGATCGTCACGCTCACGATGGAGCTCGCTCATGCCCACGTGCATGTCTGCCGCTCCCCGCAGCGGAAGCGCGCTCTGCTCTGCCGCAAGCTGCAATCCCCGCTCATAGGTGCGCATTGCCTCGCGCAGACGACCTTGTGAAATCCGTATATCAGCCAGGGCGATAGAGCAACCGATGGCGTCAGAGATGTGCCCGGACCTCTGCACTAGAGCCATGCATTCGGCATATGATCGGTGCGCTGCCTCGAGATCTCCACTCGTCCAAGATGCAAGTCCCAGGAACCCCGCTGCCGATCCGCGCCGGTGATGGTCATCCTCAGGAACGAGGTCAAGCGCCCGTCGGGCGTATTTCATGGTGTCGGCCACATTGCCCAAAGCCAGGGCAATTGCGGCACGGTAGACGGCGATCATACCCGGTAGACCGCGAAATTCCTCTTGATCCACGACGACCATCTCAGCCGATGAGGCGAGCGTAAGTTCACCCCTGTCTGTCGTCGTGTCCAACCACTGTTCGGCGTCCCGCAGTCGGACCTCCACGCCCTCGAGCTTGCCGTGAAGCAGTAACGCCCCGGCATAGTGAACGCTCAGTACGGGCCTGGCGCGCACCACCTCGTCGGGGAGGGCATTGAGCCAGCCAAGCACCGTGGCCTCCTGTCTACTCCGGGCCATAGCTGGCACTGCCAGCTCAACCAGGTCCGCCACTCGCCCGAAATCATAGGCGGCCAGCGCATGGCGGATCGCATCGGCCACTGAGCCATGCTGTTCGTACCACGCGCTCGCGCGCCGATGCAGCGTCGCTAGCTGATCGGGCTGCTCCGCCATCAATTGCGCGGAGAGCACTTCGGCAAAGAGGTGATGATAACGATACCAGTGGCGCGTGTCATCGAGCGGAACAACAAAGAAGTTGCCGCGCTCCAGAGCCTCCAACCGCGCGTTGCCTTCCATCTGGCCCGTAACGGCATTGCAGAGCGGGCCACTCAACTGGTCGAGAATGGAGGTCTGAAGTAAAAAGTTACGGACAGGCTTGGGCTGACGCTGCAGGACCTCTTCGACCAGATAGTCCACGATGTAGCGGTGGTCTCCCGCGAATGCCTGGATAAACCTGGGAACATCCTGCTGGCCCTGCATGGAAAGCGCGGCTAATTGCAGGCCGGCAATCCAGCCTTCGGTGCGGTCTTCTAGCGCGGCAATGTCTTCCGCTGAGAGGTTGAGGCCCATGACCTGGTTGAGAAATGCGGCAGCTTCAGAGGGGGTAAAACGCAAGTCGGCGGCGCGCAGTTCGATCAATTGATCTCGGGCGCGTAACCGAGCCAGGGGAAGATGTGGATCTTCGCGGGTGGCAATGACCAGGTGCATCTGCGGCGGCAGGTGCTCGACGAGATAAGTGAGGGCATCGTCAACCGCTTTGGCATCAATCACATGGTAGTCGTCAAGAACGAGAATGAAATTGTTAGGGAGCGTAGTGATCTCATTGAGCAGGGTCGTCAGAATTGCTTCGGTTGGCGGCGGCTGAGAGGATTGGAGCAAATCCAACACCCCTTGTCCAATATTCGCTGCAATCGTCTGTAAAGCAGCGACCAGGTAAGCCAGAAAGCGTGCGGGGTCGTTGTCCCCTTCGTCCAGCGACAGCCAGGCGACCGGTCGCTCGAGTAAGGCAACCCATGCACTGACCAGCGTGGTTTTCCCAAAGCCAGCGGGGGCAGCGATGAGGGTCAGTTTGCAGTGCAGACCCTCGTTCAGCCGCTCGATCAGGCGGGGGCGGCTGACAACGTTCGGTCGAGGTCGAGGGATATACAGTTTCGTAGCGAGAATGGATGTCACCTTCTCTCTCCTCCAACGACCTTCCAGATCGTTTTTTCCACCCCGAAATGGAGCGACCCGCAATGTTGAACAGATCAATGCCTTCGACAGCAGGTGCAACCATCAGCATCCCTCCCGCAAGAGCAGTCTATGGAGTGTTCCAACGGGAAGTACCGTCTCTCAACGAAGTACACAATGTACAGTGCTCAAAAGAAGTATACCAGATGGAGAGCGGTTTTCCCAGGTCTCGTCTTGCATCACCAGCGCTCACTTGTCACCTTTTTACCATCTACAAAGGCTTCGTATTCTTTGCGTAACTTTTGCCGTCTGTGTGCTTGCTCTACACAATAGGTTGTCCCTAATATTTCCTTTTAAATATGGCGTAACTGCTCTAACTGGACCAGCCTATCCGCCAATGCTGCGAGTTGGGGATTATGCGTCACCATTATCAGTGTCTGATTCCCGGTGCGCTGCAATTCGCGCAGCACTTCCAGTACCTCTAGGCCAGAGGTGGGATCAAGATTGCCTGTTGGCTCATCGGCTAACACCATCTTGGGCCGATTGACGAGGGCACGCGCGATTGCCACCCGTTGTTGTTCCCCTCCTGAGAGCCGTGCGGGTGGATGTCCCTGGCGATCAGCAAGACCAACCCGTTCCAACAGTTCCTGCGCACGTTTCTTCAGATCAAAGCTTAATTTGCGCCGATAAGGTAGGAGCGGGGCCATCACATTTTCTAAGGCCGTCAGATTAGGCAGCAGGTAAAAGAGTTGGAAGACAAATCCGATCTGCTCACGCCGGAAATCCGCCGCTGCAGGCCCTCGCAGGCGATGCACTGCCATCTTGTCAAGCCAGATTTCTCCGCTATCCGGGCTATCCAAGGCGCCTAGTAGTGAGAGCAGGGTCGTTTTGCCAGAACCTGAAGGGCCGGTTATGGCGATAAATTCGCCATGTTGCACTTGTAAATCTAGATCCTGTAGTACCTGGAGTTTCCCATTAGGGATGCCATACGTTTTGCTGAGATGCTCTACGCGCAGAAGTAGGCTAGCTTGTTCCTGTATCATCTATCTTTCCTCGTAACTGTCAACGAAGTAGGTCCCAACTTTTAATGGGTTGGAAGACACCGGCAATTTCTATCAACAATGCGGTAGGTAGTTTGCTGGTAAGCTGGCACAGCATATTATTTTGATACCATTGGAGGGCATGATTACCTGCATCGTCCTGAAACAATTGGCCCTCTCGTGTTCCAATCTGCACGCTTTGCGCTGTTGTTGAGAGAAACGTGACATCGGATGGCTGCTCGAAAAGCTGTAGATCCTGGCCCTTGATTCGATAGTCCGCGACAAACGTCGTCATGATGTCTGGATTCGACGCATCGGTAAGTACACCATATAATGATGCCTGCGTATTGGAAGGCAGCGTTGTTGGCAGCAGGGGCAGTGGCCTTAAACCGGCGTGTGGAGGCTCCAGCGATGCTATGGATACGCCATTGATCTGATTCAAAGAGGTCGAAGCGTCTAGTGCTTGATTAGCTCGTGCCAGAAGTTTGCCAGACCTATCGTGCTGATAATACCCATGATACAGACCAGGAGCAGCAAAGCAGCAACAAGTGGGCTTGCTCGTGAAAGTGTTTGCAGGGCTGGCAGCTTCATTCGACTCTGTCTTGATTGCATAGGTGAGGCCGCATGCGAACTGCTGCTTGCGTTCGTCCGAGCTATTTCGCGTAGGGGAGCAAGCGCTGAAGCAAGGCGTGTCGCGACATGCAACAGTTCCTCGTCTTCTTTCGATGCAGGAACATCGCCCGCAATGATTGCATCCAGGTTGTCCAGCCAATCAGCACCATGATCATCTTGCTGATGCTTCATCATACCTCCTTTCCTCATTGAGAGCGGAGCGCAACCGTCGCAGTATACGGTAGAGCAATGAGCTGACCGTCCCCTCTGGTAGCGAGAGTATACGTGCAATTTCTCTATTGGTCATTCCCACTACAAATTTCAAACCAATTATCTCGCGTTCGCGTTCGGATAGCTGGCCGAGATGTGCCAGAAGTATACGTTCTTCCTCGTGCGCAAGCGCGGCATCTTCTACCGAATCAGTCTGGGGATGTTGGGTAGTCGAGAGATGCTCCAGTGAAAGCGTAGGCTTGCAGCGGCGGAAATAATCAGTTGCACAATTGCGGGCGATGCAAAACAGCCAGGGACCGGCGCTATCTTGCGTCCGTATGTCATCTAGATGTGTCCAGGCCTTTTCAAAAACGAGCGAAGCCAGGTCTTCCGCAACTTCGGGCGTACCGACAAGAAAATGTAAAAATGCGCAAATAGAAGGGTAATACTGCTGATAGAGCGCATTGAAGTACTCACCTTGCCAGGAGACAAGGCGGTCAAGCTGTTTCCTCTGCCTCGTTAGTGATGTCCATGCCGCGGGGATGGCAATGCTTCTCATTCCCACACCTTTTCTCTCATCCTTACTCCGCCCGTAGTATATCATTGACCTGCATGCGATGAATTGCACGCAGAGCAGGGAGTGCCGCAAGCGCCGCCACCAAAACCATCAGTATCACAGCCCCAAGCGCGACCAGCAGTGGTGAAATAAGCCTCTGGTCGATGTGTTGTACACTAAGAAGCCATGTTGCCACCAGCACGCCTGGCACCGCTCCAATCAAGGCTAAGGTGATTCCTTCCTGTACAAACATACGCTGCACCAGTCTCGCCCGCCAGCCCAGAGCCTCTAGAAGGCCAATTTCATGCTGCCGTTCACGTACCTGGAGCAGCAAGAGGTCGGTCATACTCAGAAATGAGAGCAGCACGGCGAAAACGCACCCGGCTATCTGTGGAATAGCCGTTTGCAGCAGTACAAAATCGCCCAGGAGTGTGCCGGTTAATGTCTGGCGTAGCGCAAGGATGCTGCTAAACATCAGTACCAACAGAATGGTGGACAAGAAAAGGCTGGCTATAGTCAATAGTGTCCGTGGACGCGAACGCGCCAGGTTACGCATAACCAGCGCCCAGATAGGCGAGATGAATGACTCGAGTGGAACTGCCCATAGCCTCACTTTAGCAGGAGCGATTGGTGCGCCTGCCCGCATAATTTCCGCAGGCCGGATACGCCAGATGAGCCAGAGCGGATAGAGCGAACTCAACAGGGCCAGCATAAACATCGCTGGCAATGTCCAAATCACAATCAGCCAGATAGGTGTCGCGTTCAAGAGTGTCGCGATAAGCAAAGCGATGCCCAGACCTAAAGCGCCACCTATCAGTGCTAACAGCAAGGTCTGTACCAGGAAAAGCCGCACCGGTTGCCAGGGTCGCCAGCCCAATGCGCTGAGTACCGCAAATCCAGGACGCTGTGCTGTTACCAACGAACTAAAAGACACAACCAGATAGCCAAGACAGACTGCTAAAACAACTCCAATCAGCAGAAGGCGCGTCAGGCCAAGCTGCGTGAGATACAGAATGGAGACGCCGACAGCGATCCAGCGTTCCTCTATCCACCCGATAGGATCAATGCTCAATTTCGCACCGAACTGCCCCACTTTTATCCCTGGCACATAGACCAATGTTGGCCGAGGTGACGAACCGAGCGTTATCAGAGCGCGCAGATGCGTCCGTTGTTCGATCAATCCTGCCACCTGCTGAATACGCTTCCAGCTTGCCGGATTGGCCGCATCGACGCCACTGACCCGAATGCGTATGGCGCTAATAATCGTATTTCCACGCAGGCGTGCCGCCACACTCAGCGTAGTAAGCGCGAGTGGCGGCTGAAGGGTATAACCGGCCGGATTGGTTGTCGGCAGCAGGTTCGTCGGATGAATTGGATTTCCTTGTGCATCGTAGCGCAGAATAGCCGGTGGTGAGGTATAGGTATTCTCCGGCAGCCAGTTCAAGGGATTGCTAAATTGCGCTGCCAGGTTATCACCGGCAAATTGGCCAACGAAGTTTAAAAAATACCAGGCTTGCGGTGTATTGGGGGTAGCACCCTGGGCGATGTGCAGCGCATGCAATTGTCGGAACCCGACTTCTGGTTTCTGGACACCCTGGGGAAGGACCACATAAGCAGACCCTGGTTGTCCCGGAGGTGGTTGCATTGGCTGGTAGGTAAGACCTGATGGTGTGTATAAAAAATTGATACTGTAATAGATCGGATTCTTCCCAAGAAAGGCCACAAATGGCTGCCAGGTGTGCCCATCCCAGAGGATTTCTCGTGTGGAGAAGCGCTGTGGATCGTTTTGCACCAGAGGCACGACGCCATCAAACAGGGTTTGCACAGGGGGAAAATTCGCCAAATATACCGCGCCTCCACGAGCAAGTACCATCTTGGGATCAAGGGTGGGAGGCGCAATCCGTGCAAAGGTGCCTCGCAGGGTGATCTGACCCGGAACCTGAGTATGGAATAATACAGGGATGTCATAGTTGGGGATTCTCTTGCATTTCAACGGGTTTACTGTCCCCTTGGGACAAGCGAGTTCAGTATCGAGATTTGGATCTGGGTCGGGCTGTATGCCATCCTGGGAGGATAGCATGCGCCCATTTGTAATACTTTTATCCAGATGCACAAGCTGATTTTCGGCGGCGGGATCAATCGCTGCAAGCAGGAACGTTCCGTTGTCAACGGTAGGAAATTCATCCTGGGGCACTGGGGGAGAACTACAATCTAATTCGATACCTTCCTTACCCAGGGCATCTCCCAGGTTCAGGGAGGCCGTTGTTGGATTACTCGCATCACAATCTGGCGAATAATAGTAGTAGGTGGTCTCTTTGCGCTCGATGATGTCGCGTTGTCCATTAAAGGCGGATAGGGTCCAATCCAGCCGATAATAGCCAGGGGTCAGCGCTTGCTGAGAAAAGGCGACACGAGGGACAGGCATCTGCACGTAGCCGAGGTAGGCAATGGGCGCGGCCACTTCCACCCCTGGCAGGTCTTTGATCTGCTGGTATTGCTGGAGGCTGATCCCACCATCATAGCCTTCGAGCAGGTCGGCTGGAATAATACTCTGCGAGGCCAGTTTCGCCTGCGGCGGCAGAACAACGAGATCATAACTGGAACGCCAACTCTGGCTAATGATCTGGTTGCCCACCGCAACCGTTGTCTGCGTCGTCGCGCTCAAGAGAATCAGCGCGCAGGCAGCCAGCAGAAAGCCACTACTCGCCAGCGCACTTTTTCCCGGCTGCCGCCGGAACAAAAGAAAAACGGAATGCCACATCTGCAACCCCTTTCATTGCGAAATAGATCTGCCATACTACATTACGCAATTCAGGGGAATTGTATTGCAGGTACTGGGGCTGAAATCCTCTCCTAATTCATCGATCTGCTGAGATTGTCCGTAGGGGTGAAGTTGATCTTCACCCGCTGGGGTGGGGCAGGGCGGCGACTAAGCCATCCAAGTTGCTTGACTCCGTTATGAGTGGATGTCAAATCGCGAACTTGACAGCTAGCTTGCTTCACCGTATACTTAGAACAAGGAGCACACCTCGCTTCTCTATCGTCTACCTCTGACCGTCCCTTCACACTTCAGGAGTAAACTTCTATGTCCCGACTCTCCCTCAACCGTCTTGCTTCCACTTTACAAACCAAATATGACACATTCCATCTCCCATGTCACAACTGTTCCGATGTCCCGAAGCAACCAGGCAATATATACACCCAGCCAGCAGAATACACAAAAATCATCACAATGTCCCAATGTCCCGAAGCAAACAAGCGTCTATTCTTCACAAGCAAAAAAATACGAATGTCCCAATGTCCCCAACCCCAATCGTCCATTTTCACCTTATCAGAATCAAACCACAAGCAAAAAACTCACAAATGTCCCAATGTCCCTGGTCCCATTCCCGATCGTACCCATCTATCTTGTCAGACAGCATTCAAATCAAAAACTCACAAATGTCCCAATGTCCCTGCCAAGCAAACGGTATTCATACAGCAAACAAATGGAATCCACATCGCATGTCCCGACCGCCTCAACTGTCTCAAGGCTCAAATCAACCGCTCAATGTTCGCACCGAAAGATAAAAACTCATGTCACAAATGTCCCAACCCTCCAATCAACCGGCTAGATATACATCTCCAAAACGAGGAAAATCACATCCATGTCCCGAATGTCCCCGCCGTTCCACACAAGCAATTGTCCTTTCCAGCAAAGAAATCAACACAACAAATTTTTCTCCAATATCCCGAATGTCCCTGCCGTTCCAACCAGAAAAGCACACATCCATAGGAGGAGAAACAAATAAAAAATACAATGTCGCAAATGTCCCCGGCGTCCCAACCAGACAAACAGGTATTCGTTGTACGAGAGACAAAGAAAAAATAACTGTCGCAAATGTCCCGAAGCAAGCTTCGTTGACACTCCTACAATCGGCGTGATATGATTTCTCCAAGCAGAAAGCCACTAGAACATATGCAAGAGACAATCCTTACCATGAAACTAAGATCAATTCGCTATTCGTGTCATGGTTAAGAGTATGCCTTACGGTTGCTCTGGTAGCTACCAAACTGCTCTATATTTCTGATAATTGTCATATCCCCCAATTCCTCAATGGTCGCGGAATCTGGTTAGTGCGCGGCCTGCATCTCCGCAGCCGCCCCGCAATGTAATTACGGCTTGTCTAGGGCCGGATGTGAGTGTGTAATCAAATGAATCGTGAGTATCATCGTTGGTATAGTCCTTCCCTGGAACGAGACATGGAGTTGCTGGTCCTTGGTCACGGCGGCGCTCGTGTCATGGTTTTTCCGACTTCAATGGGCCGTTTCTTTCAATGGGAAGATACAGGTATGGTCACCACTTTGAGTGAACACCTGGAGCAAGGCTGGATTCAGCTCTTCTGTGTAGACAGCGTTGACGAGGAAAGCTGGTACGCCAGGCATCGACCCCCGGCTGAACGCGCGTGGCGGCAGGTGCAGTACGATCGCTACATCCTGAATGAGGTATTGCCATTTAGCGTTCATCATAACTCCAATCCTTTTTTGATCAGCACTGGCACAAGCTTTGGCGCTTATCACGCCGTCAATTTTGCCTTCCGCTACCCGCAGCTTGTGAACCGCGTGATTGGCATGAGTGGTCTCTATGATATCCGGCGTTTTACGGGCGGCTACTCCGACGACAATGTGTATTTTAATAATCCTTGTGAATTCATTAAAAATGAAAATGATCCGGCGCGGCTGGAAGCCTTGCAGCATATGGACATTATTCTTGCCATCGGTCGCGGTGATTCCGCGTGCTCTAATAACGAATACCTATCAGGCATTCTTTGGAGCAAGGGTATTGGGCATGCTCTGCGCCTGTGGGATGGTTGGGCACACGACTGGCCATGGTGGCAACAGATGGTTCGCCTGTACATCGGTGGTCACGATTAATAAATGTAGGGACAGAGCCTTGTGCCTGTCCGGTGTGGCATAGGAGGCCGAAAGGAACATATTTATGACTTTAAAAGTTGGTTTACTTGTTGGACGGGAGTGGTCTTTTCCTCCCGCTTTCATTGAAGAGGTGAATCGCCGCAACGAGGACGTTGTGGCTGAATTCGTCCAGTTGGGCGGCACGCGTATGGACGAACCGTGCCCCTATGCAGTAATTATTGATCGTATTTCTCATCAGGTGCCATATTATCGGCTGTACCTTAAATATGCGGTGCTACAAGGGGTGACGGTAATCAATAATCCGTTCATGTGGACTGCGGACGACAAGTTTTTCGAGTCAGCACTGGCTACGAAGTTGGGTATTGCCAGCCCGAAGACAGTGGCGTTGCCAAACAAGGACTATATTCCGGACATCGTGCATACTGAGAGCCTGCGTAACCTGGTATATCCACTGGACTGGCAGGCGATTATTGACTACGTCGGCCTACCGTGCATACTGAAAGATGCGCTTGGAGGTGGGTGGAAGGATGTGTACATCTGCCATTCCCTGGAAGAACTGCTACATGACTATGCTCAACTTGGCCTGCGCACAGCAATTGTGCAGGAATTTATTGAGTGGGATCAGTACGTACGCTGCATCTGTCTGGGACAAGAGGAGGTCATGCCGATCAAGTACAATCCTCGCGAGCGTAAATATTATGTCGAGCATGAACATCTCAGTCCTGAACTTGGACAACGTGTCGTGGAGGATTCGTTGAAGCTTGTGCGTGCGCTAGGGTACGATATGAATTCGGTCGAGTGGGCCATTCGTGATGGCGTTCCCTATGCGATTGATTTCATGAACCCCGCTCCCGACATGGATGTGAATTCGCTGACGCCTTTTTACTTCGATTGGGTGGTCAAACATATGGCCGATATGGCGATTCGTTTGGCGAAGCAACCTCGTCCCCAAAACCGTGATCTGCGCTGGAATAGTTTTTTCACAGCGAATAGGGATCGGCTTGAGGGCAATTCGAAAGACGCAGAAACATCGGAAACATCAGAAACAACTGCAACATTAGAAACAATTGCAACATCGACGCCAGCACGTTCACGTAAGGCAACTGGCGGCCGTCGTGGTAAAGCTGGTTCGGCTCCAAGCTGATAGGAGGTTGAAACGTGTCACTGCGAGAAGCTATTGGAAGCTATCACGATCTGCTGACGGACGACGTAGCTGCAGCGTCGCAAGAGTGGCTGGATGAGCAACAGAAGTTGCGTGGACTGTTCTTTGGCGATAGACCGCTGTGCTCAGTTTTGCGGCCTCGTTTTATGACGCCTGAACAGTACCGCTTCCTGCAGTCACGAGTGCGGATATTGCTGCGCGCTTTCGATAAGATCTATGCGGCTGCCATAGCAGATACTGATTTCCGCGCCCAGTTCGGTCTGTTGGACTGGGAGGAGGCAGTGGTGCGACATGATCCTGGCTATAGTGCGCCTAGTCCGACTTCACGTGTAGATACGTTTTTTGTGACGGAGCGGGGTGGGCTGCGCTTAACTGAGTACAATGCAGAAACCCCGGCCAGTCCGGCTTATAACGATGCGCTCGCGGAGATATTCTACGGAATGCCGGTGATGCGTGAGTTTTTGCGTGATCATGAGGTACGAACATTGCCAGCGCGCCATAGTGTGCTTCACGCGTTGATAGACTCTTATCAGCAGTGGGCAGGTCGCCGCGAGGCTCCACGCATTGCCATTCTGGATTGGCGCGAGGTGCCAAGCTACAGTGAGTTCGTATTATTTGAGGACTATTTCAAGTCGCAGGGCGTGGAGTGTGCGATTGTTGATCCACGCGAGGTAGAGTACACGAATGGACGGCTGATGGCTGGTGATTTCCATATCACGCTGATCTATAAGCGTGTGCTTCTCAGTGAGTTAGTCGAACGAAGCGGACTGGATTCGCCAGTGATTCGAGCAGTACTTGATGGAGCGGTGTGTATGGTGAATCCGTTCCGCTGCAAAATCTTGCATAAGAAGGCAAGCCTGGCCGTTTTGAGTGATGAACGCAATGCAGGCCTATTCACTCTTTCAGAGTTGGAGGCCATTGAGGCGCACATTCCATGGACGCGCCGCGTCGAAGAACGCATTGTACGCTATCGCGACACAGCGGTTGACTTGATTCCTTTCATACTTGAGCATCGTGAGCGGCTGGTGCTTAAGCCGAACGATGAATATGGTGGCAAAGGTATTGTATTGGGCTGGGAAACCAATCCCGGCGAATGGATGCAGGCAATACAAACTGCATTGACCGAGCCGTATATTGTACAGGAGCGGGTGGCCATTCCAAGCGAACCTTATCCGAGCGTGATTGATGGCCATGTCGAGTTAATTGATCGTATGCTGGATACCAACCCGCTCGTCTTCTATGGTGACTATGTAGACGGTTGTCTCTCGCGCCTCTCGACTCAGGCGCTCTTGAACGTTTCGGCCGGTAGCGGCTCTGCTGTAGCAACCTTTGTCGTGGAAAAGCGCTAGATCAATGTAGGGGCTTGATTTATCACGCCCGTACTGTAGGGGCCAGATTTATCGCGCCCTGGAGGAGAGAGCAATGAAAGCACCATCACTCACAATCGGTATTGAGGAAGAGTACCAGATCATCGATCCGCAGACGCGGGAGCTGCGCTCCTACATTACTGAAATATTGGAGGAGGGTCGCATGATCTTGCGCGAGCAGGTCAAACCCGAACTGCACCAGGCGATGGTCGAGATTGGCTCAAACGTGTGTCAAACACCCGCTGAACTACGGGAAGAACTGGTACGGCTGCGACGCATCATTATTGAGTTGGCGGGCAAAAACGGCCTGAAGATTGCTGCCGCTGGCACGCATCCTTTTTCCTCCTGGTTGGAGCAGGAGATCACACCTATGGATCGCTATTCGGGTGTAAAGCAGGATATGCAGGAACTGGCCCAGCGATTGTTGATCTTCGGCACACATGTGCACGTCGGTATTGAAGACCGTGAGTTCCTGATCGATGCCATGAACGTTGTGCGCTATCTGCTGCCACACATACTCTGCCTGACCACAAGCTCGCCTTTCTGGATGGGACGCACCACCGGGCTGAAGTCCTATCGCAGCATTATCTTTCGCAACTTCCCCCGCAGCGGTATCCCACGTGTATTTAATTCGTGGGATGAGTACACCTACCTGGTAGATACCTTAGTACGTACGAATACCATTCCCGATGGGAGTAAAATATGGTGGGACGTTCGACCGAACTCGTCGTATCCTACGCTGGAATTTCGTATCTGTGACGTATGTACGCGTGTCGATGAGGCAATCTGTATAGCAGCTATCTTCCAGGCCATTATCGCGAAGCTCTGGAAGCTGCGCCGCGACAATTTGACCTTCCGCGTCTATCCTCTAGACTTGATCGAGGAGAACAAGTGGCGGGCGGTGCGCTACGGCCTGGATGGCAAGTTGATTGATTTTGGCAAGCAGGAGGAACTACCGGCTCGTGACCTGATCCGCGAGTTGGTCGAGTGGTTTATCGGTGACGTGATCGACGAATTGGGCAGCCGTCACGAAATCGAGTATGTTTACCGTATATTGCGAGAAGGTTCAAGCGCCGATCGGCAGATAGCTACCTATCAACGTACGGGCGACTTGAAGGATGTGGTCGACCAGTTGATCACAGAGACAAGTGAAGGGGTTATAAGTAAACAATAATGTCACGTTCTATCACAATTGAAGATTTGTACCAATTTAAGTTTTTGAGCAGGCCGCGTATTTCACTGGATGGCCAGCGTGTGGCCTTTGTTGTCACGACTATTGATGAGCGCAAGCATGAGTATCGTTCTTCGATCTGGGTGGTTCCAAGTGAAGGTGGGGAGGCGAAACGGCTTTTAGCCAATGCTCATACCCCCTCATGGTCCCCCGATGGACGCTGGCTTGCTTTTGTAAGCGAGAGGCAAGGGGAAGATTCGGGTGCGAAGCCGGATAAGGGTGATAAGTGGCAAAAACAGCGTGGTAAGGGGAAGGGACAGGTGTGGCTCCTGCCAACTGATGGCGGTGAGGCGCATCAACTGACCTTTATGCCGCATGGAGCCTCTCATCCGACCTGGTCGCCTGATAGCAAGAGGCTGATCTTCTGCGCAGGGGTTGGCCCACTTGATGAGGAGACCGAGGACGGGAAACCGTTGCCTAAGGCCCGAGTGATCGATAGGCTTTTCTATCGCCTAGATGGCGTCGGCTTTATCTATGAGCGGCGACAGCACCTGTTCCTGATCGATGTTGCTGGCAGTGAGTTACAAGCGCAGGAACCAGTGCAGCTTACGGATGGTGATTGGGACGATGCGGATCCAGCCTGGTCACCTAAATGGCACACGTATCGCCTTTTCCTCCAGTCGGGGCGAGGACCGCTGGCGAAATCCTTGTCCTGATATCTATACACTGTCTCTCAATGACCGTCAAGTCAGGTGAGCTAGTATGCTTGACGGATGGAACGCTTTCCTCGCGTTCGCCCTCGTGGTCCCCTGAATGGCAAGACGATTGCATATCTGGCGAAACCCAAACTTCGTTCGGGCAATCATATGGAACTTTTCACCATCGCGGCTGATGCAACTGTAGGGCCCCGATTTATCGCGGCCCCTCGTGGCTTAACGAGCGAGTTTGAAGGGAGTTGTTCGGATTGGACGAACAGCGACGTGACCGATGAGCATATCCTGCCTCCTCCTGTATGGTCCCCCGACGGGAAGACCCTTTATGTATTAGCAGCACAGCGCGGGGCCTCGCGTGTATTTGCTATCCCTGCTCAAGGTGCAGGGAAACAGCCATCAACACTCACGCCCGGGAATATACATGTGCTGGATTTCAGTGTTGACGCATCCAAAAGCAAGGTCGCAACTCTTATTGAGAATCCTACCCATGTAGCTGAGATTTTCATGTGTTCAACTGCTTCCCCAGGAGAATTGCACAAGGTTACTAGCTTCAACGACGCCCTTTTCAATGAGCTGACATTGGCGACACCGGAGTATATGCCTTATACAGGTGCTGATGGCTGGCCGATAGATGGATGGATTCTCAAACCAGAGGGATTTGATCCCAAGAAGAAATATCCCTTGATTGTGGAGATTCATGGCGGACCTGCTACGCAGTACGGCTATGGGTTTATGCATGAGATGCAGATGCTTGTGGCTCAGGGCTATGTAGTGCTGTATACCAATCCACGTGGTAGCCTTGGCTACGGGCGAGACTTCTCCCTGGCAGTGAAGGGGGCATGGGGCGAGAAGGATTCGCTGGATATTATGGCGGGTGTGGATACTCTGCTGCAAAAGGGTTATATCGATGAGCAGCGCATGGGCGTGATAGGTGGCAGCTATGGCGGCTTTATGACAAGTTGGCTGGTGGGTCATACCGATCGTTTCAAAGTAGCGGTGAGTGATCGGGCGGTGATCGATCAATTCTCATTCTTTGGTAGCAGTGACATTGGCTGGGATTTCACCGATGATGACCTGGAAGTGGCACCCTGGGATGATCCAGAACCTTACAGGCGCACATCTCCCATTACCTACGTCAAGCAGATACACACTCCGCTGTTGATTATCCACAGCGAAAAAGACTTACGTTGCAATATTGAACAATCGGAGCAAATGTTTGCCGCTCTGAAATACATGGGACGCGAGGTGCTGTTTGTACGCTTCGAGGGCCAGAGCCATGGGCTTTCGCGTGGTGGTCATCCCAAATTGCGGTTGGAACGGTTGAGGCATATTCGGGAGTGGTTTGAGAAGTACTTGGGGTAAAGATGCATTTTTACATGAGCATCATCAGCAATCTTTTCAGTTTGAAATGGTTTCACTAGCTGAATTGCTCAGCGACGAACGAGCTGATCACCTCGCACTTCGAGATCTACTGTACAATTCGCGAGGTCACGTAAAAAGCGAGGGATATCACGGGGTGAGATGAGCACAAATCGGCGCAAGCTGCCCTGCCTGTAGTCAACCTGCAGCCGGTCGAGTGATAAAGCTGGGGCAGACAGTGGATTGTGTGTCGGAAATACGCGTTCGATAGAGGTCAGGGGGATTTCTCTGCGAATCCATCCACTACGCACTAGTAAGGTAGAAGGAGTGATTTCATAGTACAAAGGGAAGATAAGACTAAGAACACCTCCCCAGATAACTAGAACCAGGACCACGATCCACCAGGCTGTGGCAAAGGCAACCGCCACAACCAAAATCATCGCCAGGAGCGTTATCAGCAAAGCTGCAGCCAGGACTACTACTATCCAGGTATCGACCTTTGAGCGATACCTGTCTCCTTGAGATGGTACTTTTCCTTCCGTTTGCATAAGCCACCTCCTTCACCCTGTGAGCCGATACTGAACAATGTCACTTACGTTATAATACAAGAGAAAGATAGTTGAAGTACTTATTTGTGACGCTTACGTGTAGCAAGAAGAGCTACGACCCCTAAAACAACAATCGACCATCCTACGATGCTAACCCAAAGGGCATATGTTTTATTCGCGTTTGTCATGGTAGGGTATATCTGAATAAACTGATAGCTGACTACCGCAAGGTATAAGGCGATGATGCTTAAGAAAAGTATGGCTGCAATTCTTCCAACAGACATATGTTACTCCTTGATTCAGTTTGTCTGGATGTATTATGCCATATTGGAAGGTGTAGCTCATTTGGGGTGAGACAAGCGAGAGGAGTGCAGTTCACTGCACCCCTCCATTTTAGCGTATCAGCTACTTCTCTTTAGCTACCGCTGTTGTTTCCGACACTGACGAGCATGTTGGAGGGGTATTGCACTTTGACTTTCACAGAGAGATTGTTGCCAATGGCCTGGGCATTCCCATTGAAATCACTCAGATCAGCCGTCGTCGGAATGGGGAAGGTGTAACTTTTGGTGCCGACCGCGAAGTGAAGAACGCGATCAGCTCCGACAGCGCTCGTTGTGATACCTATATACGCAATGTTGTTCAGATCGGGATCACCTGCCTGAGCAGGCTTCAAGATGGTTGCTGTGAAACTGCCATCAGGGTTGATAGCCGCATCCATATTGACCGAACTACCTACCGCCGGAAGGCTTCCATTATAGGCTGAACGATCTGTTTGAGGATTGATCGCCAGCGTGTATGTTTGCCCGTTAGGGGCGCTCATGACAAGACTGGTGCTGTTGATGCTCTTCACCGGACCAATGAATGAGATGCCACCTGCATGGAAGCTCGTTGTAGGCTGGTTAGGAGTAGGAGTTTCACTGGCAGAGGGCGTTTCTCCTGAGCCAGGAGTAGTATCTACCTCTGGCGTGGAGTTGGGATCAATGGTGACAGAGTTCCCGCTGCCAGTAACCTGCACGGTGGAGGTCTTACCGATTTGGGTTAGAAGTGTCTGGACTTCCTGGTCAGTCAGGCCACCGACTGTGATTTGCTGCCCATTGACGTTGATGACAGCTGTGTGTTGCGCCGGGTTAACCGACACGATTGTGCCAGTGAGTGATCGGGCCGTGCTAGCTGGATTCGTTGTGCTAGTGACGCCTGAACACGCGCTAAACAGGATCATCAGAAGAAGGCCAATCACAAAAACGCCGCTACGAATGACATACTGTCGAAGACCAGGAATCCTAGATGGTTGCATGTTGTCTCTCCTTTTTTGTGTACATGCTTGTTAAGTGACTTTCTCTATAGGACGATGATACCCTGTTTTTTTTGTAGATGATATGTCTAAGCGCACTCTCTATTCGTAAGGTCCTCCACAAACATGGAGTGACACGCATATGGTAAGTTCTACGTATAGATACCAGGAACAAGAAAGAAGCCATGTCGCGAAGACGTGAGCAGAGGAGAGATATCATGGTACTAGCACGCTTCCTTCCCCAGGACGAGCGCTTTTTCGACTATTTCCGCAAGGCCGTTGAGAACGCCAAAGAGGTCGCGCAGGCCTTGCGTGATCTACTGGACAACTACAGCGACATCGAGCGCAAAGCTCGACGAGTGAGGGACCTTGAAAACCGTGGTGATGAGATTACTCATCAGGTCTTCGACGCGCTTAACCGTACCTTCGTGACACCACTCGACCGGGAGGATATCAGTGATCTGGCCGGTCGGCTCGATGACTTTGTCGATACTATCGAACAGGCGGTCCGGCGAATCTGGCTCTACCGCATAGACGAGCCAACTGAGCATGCTCAACTGTTGGCCCGTATTATTGTTGACCAGGCACAACTCATCGCCAGTACAATACCACATCTGGAAAATAAGCGACAATGGGATCATATGCTCCAATGTACAGTCGATATCCAACGGCTTGAGAACGAGGCTGACGACGTACTCAACCAGGCACTCATGGGGCAGTTCGATGGCGTCAATGATATTCATGGGCTGATTAAGGGTATCCGTTGGGGAGAAATCTACCAGGACCTGGAGGATGCTACCGACCGCGCTGAGGACGTTGCCGACACGCTGGAAAGGATTGTGGTGAAGAATGCCTGATCCCGCACTCCTCATGCTCATCCTGATCGTCGCCATCGGGCTTGCGTTCGACTTCATAAACGGCTTCCACGATACTGCCAACGCCATTGCTACCTCGGTTGCGACGAGGGTGCTCAAACCTGGTACCGCCGTGCTCATGGCAGGTATACTCAACATCGTAGGCGCTTTGACTGGGACCGCCGTTGCCACTACCATTGGCAAGGGAATCGTCCCTCCTACTGCTACTACCCAGCTCCTGGTAATCGCCGCATTGCTAGCAGCAATCGCCTGGGACCTGATCACCTGGCGCTATGGTATCCCTTCCAGTTCCAGTCACGCGTTGATCTTCTCCATTGTCGGAGCAGGTGCGGCTGCGGCAGGATGGGGAGCTATCGAGTTTGGGGGACTGGCTAAGACTTTTCAAGGGTTAGCCTTCTCACCACTACTCGGCTTTCTAGGTGCCTTTCTCGTGATGCTTGCTCTGCTGTGGGCTTTCGCTCGAGCACGTCCCCAACTGGTGAGCCGTATCTTCGGTCGTTTGCAGATCTTCTCGGCTGCCTGGATGGCCTTCAGTCATGGTGGCAATGACGCACAGAAGACGATGGGCGTCATTACGATGGCACTGGCAAGCTACTTTGGCTGGACAGGCAGCCAGTGGGGTGTACCATTGTGGGTGATCCTGGCAGCTGCGACGTCAATGGGCTTAGGCACTGCTATCGGAGGCTGGCGCATTGTGCGGACGGTAGGGCTGAAAGTCGTTGAACTACGTCCAATTAACGGCTTCGCCGCGGAGACAGCGGCAGCCGCGATCATCGAGACTGCCAGCCGCCTGGGGATACCTGTCTCCACCACCCACGTCATCTCTTCGGCTATCCTGGGCATTGGCGCAACCAAGAGGCTATCAGCCGTCCGCTGGGGAATTGCCGGGCGCATCGTCGTTGCATGGGTGCTAACAATCCCCACGTGTATCGCGTTGGGCTGGGTTATCTACTTCTTGCTGCACTTGATAACAGGCATCCGGTAAGCCAATACACTGAGGGCCACGGAGGTTCCTGCATTGTATACTTGTCTTACAAATTTTTCCGAGAAGTTACCTCTATTTTTAGTACGTTCTTTAGATCCGAGCGCCCGAAGAGGCGCGTTTAGAGAGGAGAATGGTTATGGTAGGAACAACAGATGGAAAGCTCGCCGGGCAGGTTGCGTTAATTACCGGAGCCAGTTCGGGAATTGGTTGGGCGATAGCTCGCTCATTCCTCAATGAGGGTGCGAACCTCGTCGTTGTAGCACGCCGGTCAGAACGGCTGGAGAAGTTGGCTGAGGAGGCACAGAAGAGCGGCCGGAGATGCGAGGTTGTGCTGGGGGATGTGCGCGAAGAGGAGACTGCCATGCGGGCTGTTTCGACGGCTGTCCAACAACTGGGCCAACTGGATATTCTGGTGAATAACGCCGGTATTGGCAGGTACGGCGAACTTATCACGATGAGCGTTGATGACTATGATGCGATGATGGATACAAATATGCGCAGCACATTCTTGTTTACCCGGCATACAGTCCCGGTTCTGCTTAAGCGTGGGAAGGGCACTATCATCACTATATCATCAATGGCTGGCGTGACGGGCTTCGCAGGTGAGGCAGTCTATTGTGCAACCAAATTCGCCGAGGTCGGTTTCACCCAGGCGCTTGATCGCGAACTACGTCCACGTGGCATCAAAGTAGGTGTCGTCTGTCCTGGAGGAGTGAAGACCGAATTCGCGATTGGAACAGGCCGAACTGAGGAGGGCGTAGCAACATCAGGTATGTTGGAAGCCAAGGATGTTGCCGAGGCTACTCTGCTTATGGCTACACAGCCCCCACACGGACGCATTACCGAGATTCGCATGCGTCCGATGGTCGAGCCGCTCTTTGGTCGTGATCCAGATTAAAAGAGAAAATTTTGCAAACAAGTAGAAGCGCAGGGCTCTTCCGTACTAGGGCTTCTGGCCCCAGGCAGTGAAGAGCAAGTGCACTCCCCGGAAGTTGTCCTGCATCAAGTCAACTAACATCTGCTCATAGACCTGGTTCACCTCTTCCTGTGAAGCTACCCCTACCTGAACCAGGAAGGGTTGCATCAATTTGAAGAAGGCTTGCAAATCTTTGTAGAAGGATGCATGAGCCTCTGTTCCGGCAGAGAAGTCAATTACATGCGCCCTGATCTGCACATTCTGGCAGCCCACCTCACGCAGGAGTTGAGGCAGCATCGGTGAGATGCCAAGGTGTTGCCCTGTAGGAGAAAAGCTTTGCCCAATTCGTCTCAGGGCCTGAAAGAACATCAGGCCCATTTTCTCATCGGCTGGACTGTTGCTGATGTTTCCCTCCGTCTCTGTGAGGCGAATGGTTCCTCCGGATTTGGTAATGCGCATACACTCCTGCAAGAATGATGGCCAGACTGCTGGTGAGAGGAAGGCAATCTGACGAGCATTGACCAGGTCGAAGTAGTCATCTGGAAAGTCCAACGGCTGCTGGATGTCCATCACTCTAAACTCAGTGTTGGTCAAGCCTTGCACCTTGGATTGCATTTGCGCATAGGAGATCATCTGCTGGCTGATGTCAACGCCGACCACTTCGATTTTTGGATTGGCAAATGCCACCTCCTGCACCCAACCACCGGGGCCACACCCTAGATCCAGCACTCGATGCAAGCCTGAGAAGTCGTTGGAACGCTCGGACAGCAGTCCGCCCATACCCTTAGTGATATGACGGTCATGATCCAGCAGACGCGCCATTTCGCCTCCACTTTCATGATCAATGAAATACTTGTTTTCGTTTTGAGGTGGCTCCTGAGTGGACATTGCTAAGCATCCTTTCCTTGTTGCACACTAGTAATTCCTTACTCATCTCCATGGTAAGAGGCTCGTAATAGTTCTTCTTCTATCTGTTGCCAGACCTTTTGATTTGCCTGGTTGTAAGTCATACGATGCTGCTCTCGATTTGATTCCCTCATAAGTTGAAGGATGCGCTGTTGAAACCTGAAAAAATATGGTCGCTGTTCTTGTGCAGAAGGCACGAGACCCAGCTCAATGCGCTGTGGATCATAGAAATCCTCATAGTCAAAGGCCAGGGCAAGTAAAGCTGCGTACTGTTCGACGAGCATACAGCGAACTGGCACAAAGTAATCAGGTTGTGTACTCGAGACAAGCAGGCTGCCAGCAACACCACCACAACGCTTGATAGGAGCAGCGGCAGCACTCTCCTCCAAGGGACCTCGATAGCCTGCTGCATGGTTGTGCTCATCCCGAAGATTTTGATTCACTTCGAGGTGAAGAGACATAACCGCGTGGCCTGTCAAGGACTCAGCTCCCAGCAGGATAGCCTGTTGCTCTAGGTTATCTCCCCAAGGTGGACTTCCTCGCCCAGTTCTTTCACGTAAGGTCCGCACCCTGTTTTCTCGTGAGGGAGGCATGCAGCTTGCCACGATAATCGCCATACCCCGGCGATCTGGATCCAGTTGCTTGAGAGCTTGCTGCAAAATCAAATCAGAGAGCAATTGGAAGAGGATATCCTTAGGCGTGCTGGTCAGGGTATACAACACTCTGCTGTAAAACTCGGAGGGGATGGTCGCAAGTTCACTTAGTGCTGACTCATCTTGAGTGGCGGTAGAGAAGCCAGGATATTCTTCGTGAATGAGTATGAGGAGGCGCTCACGCTGATCAGGCAGAGCAATGAGCAGTTTACGGAGATTCGCCAGACGTGGATTCGACTCACCGCTGACCCAACGGGTAAGTGTGATTGGAGCAATACCCAGAAATTCAGCAATCCGTTGTCGCTCTGAGGTGTCTACGATACATGTGCTCAGGAGTTCGCGCCACGTTTTGGGAGATTGCATCTCCTTCACCTTCTCTTATATACACGCCTGAAGTGCGTTTCCTTGCTCTACAGTAGAATACCAGCAAACTATGCATCTGTCAATGTCGATGAGTTGAAAAGTGTTGGGAACTTTTCCCTCGAAGGCACCGTCATAGTGGACGAAGCCCTAGAAAGAGGAAGGAAAGCAAAAAAAGGAGAGTCCACTATGTTTAAAATGCCTCGTATGGTTGCCGCTCTTGTTGTCGCTATTGGATTGTTTGTCTTTCAAGCGCTGCCCGCGTTCGCGTGCGGTGGATTAGTTGCTCCGAATGGTTCTGTGCGCCTGGCACGTGCCGCTACCCTCGTCTCCTGGCATAATGGAATCGAGCAGTATATGACTAGCTTCACGTACCAGGGAGATTCCTCCAATTTTGGTTGGATCGTCCCCCTCCCGGCAGTGCCGATCAAGATTCAGGAGGGTGGTGCATGGACGCTTCAGCGCCTGTTCCGCGAGACCCATCCAATCGTGCATGAGTTTGCGAACAATGCTGCGCAAGCCTCTGTAGCGGCTAGTTCGGTGCAAGTACTGCAACAGGTGAAGGTTGAAGCGCTTAATATCACGGTTGTGCGAGGGAGTGGGCAGGCGGTGCTGAATTGGGCTACCGCTAATGGATTTGCCGTGGATGATGAGACTCGTGACCATTTGCTAGCCTATGCACAGGGAAGTCCGATCTTTATGGCTGCGAAGTATGATGTCGCCACAGCCCGTGCACGCCATCAGTTTCAAGGAGATGGTGCTCCGGTGCTGATCACTATGAAGACTGAGCACCTGTGGGTTCCGTTGGAAATACTGGCGCTCGATGGGCAGGAAGTGCAGGCCGATGTTTACTTGCTGACCGATTCGCCCGTCAATACCAGCGATTTTGGGGCATTAGTCGGGCAGTCGGCGGTCGGTACTGATATACCCGGTGCGCCTGGCTTCACACTTGCATTCCAGGAAAAGATGACTCCTACCCTTTACCATGATTTGTCAACCGACCGCAATATGAGTTGGGTGCGTTCGGATAGCTGGCTGACCTACCTGAGCCTGGATGCTCCTGATACGACCGTGACGTACGATATGGGAATCAGCTCTAATGGAGTGATCCGGCTGGCTCATTTTGGGACGCCGCCGATGGCGGTTGTTGATGGGCAGATATCTCATCAGCTTCCGAGCTGGCTGCCCAGGTTGCCGCTGGGAACACCGCAGGTTTTGTTTGGGCTGGTCGTTCTGGTAGGTATAGGCGGCTGGGTGTTTCTGGTCTATCAAGCCAGGAAGCGAGCACGGTGGTAGGTAGAAGATAATAGAGGGGCACAGTACAAATCATTGTGCCCCTCTATTTTTCATGGCAGATTGAGTCTCCATGCGCCACGACCGTGAGTAGCAGCGTAGAGGACACGACCCGAGATTGAGATGGTCAGGCTGTAGACGGCGACCATTGGTAGGCCAGGTGCAGCGGGAGTCCAGGTGCTGCTTTGGGCTGGTAACAACAGGACACCAAAGTCGTTCGAGATGTACAGATCACCGGTTTGACTATCGTAGGCGATGCCGGTGATTGGTGAATCGCCAAGGTTATTGCTGATATCTGTCCACGTAGCTTTGCCCGTGCTTGGGTCATACAACACATCAAACACGTGGCCGGGTGTAGTAGGCGTGTAGGCGTTGTAGCCGGAGAACGAGACAAAGGCGTGGTAGGGATTTGCGGGATCGACCGCGATGCCACTGATGAAGCGGCTGGGTTGCGCCGAGGTGTCAACGCGAGTGAAGGTCACGCTGGCAGCGGCTGCACCGGCATTGGTCGAGATGAAGAGCCGTCCCAGGCGAGTAGCTACCCACATCGTGCTCTTGTCACTTGGTGCCCGGTTGATCGCTACGATATAACTGCCGCCTTTGTCGGTGCCAAAGGTGTTATCGACCAGGTTGGGGCCAAGTGGTACCCAATCGCCGCAGGGAGCTTTGAGGTCGCCAGTAAGCTCATTGCAGTGCTGATCGAGGTAGGCCTGTGGACCACCACTATCTTGCGTGCGCCAGACATGCTCGAGACCAACGAACATAGTGCCGCTTACCTGCGGATCACCGATCAGCGGAACGTAGAAGGACGCGGCCTCTTTACTTGCAGTCAACGGATCGCTAAAGCTATCCCAACCGGTTGGATCAGTGCCTTTAAAATTCACATCTCCGTTAGGGCCGTAGTAGGTGTGCATGCGAATGTTGGGGTTGCCCACATCGATGACGGACTGGCCGCCATCGCCACCTACTGACTCGAACAAATTGGCGGGATTCGCGCTATAGGCAAACGTTCCATTATCCTGTGTGCCGCCGATGATATCGTTCTGTGGATTCTGCTGATTGACGGTGAGACTCTGGAACTGCAAGGTAGCAAGGCCAGCATTCAGGCTCACTATCTGTGTGGGGACAACCTTCAGCCAGCTCTGACAATCCGTCAGGTCAGCACCTGTAAGGCCGCGGCTGGCACAACTACTGGATGTATCCGTGAAATCGCCACTCGTACGAACCAATCCACCATCGGAGCCTAAGAAGGCAATGTTGGGATTGCTCGATGCGAAGGCAACAGCGTGCTGGTCTGGATGCATCCCCATTGGAGAGGACTGCGCATCATCGGTCATGTCGGTAAAGTCTACACCGGCATCGGTAGAGCGCTGAACAGCCCGCCCGTTGGAGGGTGGATTGGCAGTGAAGATTTCGTTGTACTGCATTGAGCCACCAATCCATACCGTATCAGGTTGACCAGGAGGGGAAGCGACCCACATATCATAGGAACACTGGCCGTTGCAGAAATCATAGGAGGCATAGCCCGGTGTGCCCTTGGTCGCATTAGATAACTTGAGCCAGCCTGGATTGTTTGTTCCGTCGGTCAATTTCGACGCGGGAACGCTTGCGTCATCAACACGATAGAAATCGGCGACGTTGCCATCGGTGTCACCAAGGTAAATGCGCAGTTTGCTGCCATTGGGCGCTAGGGCAAATTCCGTGCGTGCTCCAGCACTATTGGCAACGGTTCCACCACCAACGGAGGCGAAGACCTGCTCAAAGGAGCCATTGGTGGTTCGATAGAGGCCGTAATCGAAGACTGAGAAGTACACGACTGAGGGCTGGTTCGCAGACAATCCTGTGCGGTCAAACTGGATTTTGGTGATCCCACCTCGGAAGAAATCGCTACCGTTGGGCGAAGTCGGGTTGACTACGTCGGATTCCTTACTGAAGACGAGTGAGAAAGTTGCGCCACCATTGGTCGATTCATAAAGACCAATTACGGGTGCATGAGGCGGCGAGAAACGCCCACCATTGACCGAGGAGGAGCCATGACGAGCTACATCGGTGCCGATGTAGATATGCTGAGGGTCTTGTGGGTCAATAGCGATTGCGCCAATCGAGCGATCTTTAGCAACCATAACACTGCCGGAAACGAGTCGCCAGTTGTGACCGGCATCGGTCGATTTGTAAAGACCAACGCCCGCCTCGGAGTCGCTTGATCCATTTGGCTCACCCGTGCCTACATAAAGGGTCTGCTCCGTAGGATCGTTTGGATCGAGCACAATTGAGCCAATGGCATTGGAGGCCAGGCCACTGGAAGATGGATGCCAGTCGGGCGTTTGCGCAAGCCCATGATCGGTTGTCCAGATACCACCGCCCGCTGCGCCAACCCAAACACGGCACAAAGTCGCATCACAGGAATTGGAAACGGCAATCGCTGTTACACGTCCAGAGGCGGTAGTGGCACTGCCAGTATAGGTGACCGGAGCAGGCACATTGCCCGTTGTGGGACCAACGAGATGCCAGTATTGATTTGATGCACCAAATACCGAGGGATGCCTGGCTACAGATTGATAGGCATCATACGAGCCAATGACCTGATCATAGGAGACGGTCGTTTGGGGATAGGCACGATTGTCATACTGCTCCTGAGCTGGACCATTATTGTTGTCATCATACATTCCGTCATCGTCATAGTGAGTACTCAGAAAATGATTAAACACTGGCTGCACAGGGTTGGCATGCGCACCAACTCGTGGCAGCAAATAATTGGTAATGATCCCGATGACAAGCGCAGCAATTACAAAGGTGCTGAAAACAGTAGATCGTAGAATAGAACGAGACATATAGATAGTGAACCTCCAATATTGGTTTAAAAAGGTCCATGAGAAGGTTTTATAGAGAAATGTAGGAGCATTCTTTACAGGAATTCCTATGACCTCCTCACAAGATGGGTTTTTACCGGAATATCAAAATACTGAGTGCCGGAGCAAATTCATCTGTAGACAATAAACAGCATTTCCGTACACTTTCGTTGTGTTTATGGAAAGCTTGCCTGATCGATACATTGAAAATTCCTGAGAGTATGTTATACTCTCGCATAAGGTAGATAGTCATCTGCTTTCCTCTGTCCTTTTTATATCATCCATTAGTGTGACGTAAGGAGGTGCTCTCTATACTAAAGCAAGCAATCGACACATAGGTATCTTCGTACCGTCCGCTGTAATCGTTGTCTATTTAACACATCGTAACTGCGACCTTTCAACTCATCTCCGTGTTGAAAAAACGTCACAAGACTCCGTGACGTAAAGGAGGATATCTTTCATGGCTTCAACAAGTATCCGCGAAGTCACCAGTTCAGCGACTCTTGAGGAGAAAAAGAAACTCCGCAAGGAGTTTAACTACTTCGACATGATTTTCTATACCGTCTCCGCACTTATCGGCCTCGATACCCTTGGCGCTTTTTCCGCCAACGGAGAGCAAGCCCTCACCTGGCTTATTATCGCTGCTGTAACGTTTCTACTGCCCTACGGGCTGCTCACCGCAGAAATCGGCAGCACCTTTACCCAGGAAGGTGGTATGTACGAGTGGTGTAAATTAGCAGGAGGACGCCTCTTCGCTGCCCTTGGTGCCATGCTGTACTGGATTTCCAATCCGCTCTGGGTAGGTGGTTCATTGTCGGTGGGCGCAATCGCCGCAATCAAGCTCTTGTGGTTTGGCAGCTTGAATTACAAATTTGGTGGTGGTACTGCGAGTGATGCCATCACCGAAATGGTAATTGCTCTGATCTTCATCTGGGGAACCACCTGGTGTGCCATTATGTCCTTACGTTTCGGCAAATGGCTCTCCGTCTTTGGCTCATATGTTAAACTGGCGCTCCTCGCTTTATTTGTCATTCTGGCATTAGTCTTCATCATCAGCGGCCACTCTAAAGGCGCGAACCTCAACCCCGCTAACCTTGTCCCATCCAACTTTAATCTGATTGTGAGCGTCATTCTGCCTATCATCATTTTCCAGTTCGTAGGTTTTGAACTGCAGAACGGTGCTGGCGAAGAGATGCACAACCCACAGCGTGATGTACCGCGCTCGATTATTCGGGCGGGCCTTATAGCAGTGGTTGCGTATACCGGTTTTCTCCTCTTCATTCTGCTCGCCCTTCCCAAGAGTCAACTCAGTAATGTAGGTAGCTTCATCAGTGCTTATCAGAGTGTCGCCAGTGTATTAGGGCCTCTCGCTACTCCCCTTGGTTGGCTCATCGCTCTCGGTATAGTGCTTTCTTATGCTTCCAGTGGTGGAACCTGGATCATTGGGGCGGACCGTACGTACGCGATTTCCTCGCTTGATCGTACTGCTCCAAGATTCCTGGGACGCTTCAGTGGCAAATATGGGACGCCTATCGCTGTCAACACGATGTCCGGCATAGTTGCGACCATAGCGATGGCAGCAGCAATTTTGATCTCTGAGTTTGCCTCTGGAGGCAATATCGGGTCACTCTTTGCTGTGGTACTCGGCTTCACCATTTCGACGACGACTCTTTCGTACCTGTTCATCTTTCCTGCATTCCTGATCCTGCGCTACAAATACCCTAATGTGTATCGTCCCTACAAGGTGCCAGGTGGTATGGTAGGGGCATGGATTGTCACGCTCTTGCCGCTGGCCTATGCCGCAATTGGTAGCTACTTCATTCTCCTTCCAGCCACGATCAGTGTGAGTGGCATTAGCAAAACGACATACATCGTCACCCAGTTTGTGGCCCTGGGTATCATTTTCCTGCTGGCCATCGTTTTTTACGTGTGGGGGCACATGGAAAAGCGCAACCAGGATGTAGTGGTCGAGTTGAACTTGGAGACCATGTCAGAACTGTCTGCTGGAGGCGCTGTCGGTGGTGAATAGGGTTAGTACACACCTGTGAAATGCTTGTTGTAATGAATGGTGTTTAGTGAAAATGCCCCTTGTGGTAGATATCTATCACAAGGGGCATTTTAGTGAGGGGAATTTTCTCATCAGAGGTCCAGTGCATATCGATTTGGATGGTTGGGATCAATCAAGATTGGAATTAGGCTCCCAATCGTATAGATTGGGCGAGAGTTCATGATCCATATCCAAAATGCATATGTTCTCCCGGTACGCGGATTTGTCCAGGTAGCGGTAAGGTAATAGTTGTCCCGTGAAAGGCCCCATGCGGTCTTGCCTGTTTCATGGCGAATCGAGGTTACAACGGCAGTGACCCGTTTTCCATGCTGAGGAAGCCACCTGATCTTGTAAATCTGATAGACAACGAACGAAATCATCAGCACAATAGTACCTGAGGCGAGAAGGATATCAAGAAGTAAAGGGTTTATCATAGAGACTTCTCCTTACCAAAACACTTACAATTTATGTTCAACAAAGCAACTAACTATCTAAAGTAATTTTGATAGTTATATTATACAGCGCAAAGAATAACCCGTCAAGTTGCTTTTACAGGTTAAAATCATCCTTGAAAGTTTTCAGTTATTGGTACGCCACTCGAAACACAAAACCCGCTTCGTTGAATTTAGAGAAATTCATGTCTCAGTACACCTATTAGCTCTGCCATATAAGAAAATGAACTCTGTCCTGGTATAGATAAACTCTTGTAAATCACTCTCAAATTTGGTATACTTGTTCTAACTTAGAAGTAAGACTGAAACGAGGTTATCATTGGACTCGCCAATCGCCATACCTACTGCTACTGTCATTCTGCCTCACGTGCTACGCGCAAGGATCGGCAATCGAAAATCTGTGATGGTTGCTGGTCGAAATATTCGTGAGATTATTGATGCCCTCGATACTGATTTTCCAGGTCTGCGGTTCAATTTCTGTTACGAAACCGGTGAACTGCGTCCTTACGTAAATATTTTTCTGGAGCGCGAAAATATTCGTTATCTTTCGGGTCTTGATACTCCGGTGCCTGCTGGAACTACTATTCATATTTTGCAGTCGGTTGCTGGCGGGCAATGACATGATAGCTTCTTTATAGGAGGGAACCTTATGAGCAAGCAAAAGACTTACACACCGGGTACGGTACTGGTATTGGTTGGTACCAAGCGAGGACTGTTCCTTTTGAGTTCGAAAGATCGGGAAAAGTGGGAGGTTGAAACAACCGGGTTGAATGTGTCGCGGGTTTTCAATGCTATTCTCGATCAGCGCAATGGTCATCGCATGTTTGCAGCCGATAATGGTGACTTTTTTGGCTCATTTCTGCGCTACAGTGATGACTTTGGCGAGACCTGGCATGAGCCGGAACAGGGTATTCAATTCACACAAAATAGTGGGCAAAAACTCAATAATATCTGGGCAATCGAGCCAGGTCGCAGAGATGAATCGGGAGTGGTTTACGCAGGGGTTGATCCTGCGAGCTTATGGATGAGTACGGATGGCGGTAAGACGTGGGAGATCAATGCAGGACTGGCTAACCATCCTACTCGGGATCAATGGCAACCAGGCGCAGGCGGACTGTGCTTGCATACTATCATCCCTGACCCATCAAACGCATCACGTATGTGGATCGGTATCTCTGCCGTAGGCTGTATGCGCACTGATGACGGTGGGAAAAGCTGGGTCTTTGCCAACAAGAATACACGGGCCGATTTCCTGCCTGACAAGTATCCTGAATTTGGACAGTGCATTCACCGGTTCGTCCAGCACCCGACTCATCCTGATGTGCTGTACCAGCAGAACCATTGTGGTATCTATAAGAGTATGGACGCAGGCGAGAATTGGATCGATATCCAGCAAAATCTGCCCTCAGAATTTGGTTTCCCCATTGCGCTCGATGTTCACCATCCCGAGACGGTATTCGTGGTAGTCGAAAACCCAATGGGCCGTCATAATGTTGACCCACAGTTCACGGTGTATCGCACCAAGAATGCCGGTGAGCAGTGGGAACCACTGACGGAAGGTCTGCCAGCGGGCGCAGGAGTGCGGCTGGGAGTGCTGAGGCACGCGATGTGCGCTGATGTCAAAGACCCGTGTGGTGTATATGTCGGTACCAATACTGGCCAGATTTTTGCGAGCAATGATCGAGGTGACAACTGGCATTTGATTGCTGATTTTCTACCCTCGATTTATTCGCTAACAACGGCGGTAATTGTGTAAGGCAACAAATACACTCTAGAGCCGATGTATGAGGGATGAACGCGATACATCGGCCCTACGAAGAGGTCATTGGCATGCCAGAGACCTCATCTCTTCTAGATCACGAGATGCGTCGCGCGAATCGCACCCCATTTGCTCTTTTTCCCATCAGTTACAATCTCCGTGCCCGATTGTAACTCCTGTATGGAGGCGGGAGTTGCATGTTCACCATTACGTCTGAGGATAGTCACACGGTCATTCACACGTATGGCTACGGAGTGCGTATCACCAGTATTAGGATTTTGTGTGGTACCCGCTATTATATAGGTTTCCTTCTTATCAGGATTTGGGCCAACGCCGACCACGGTCACCTTCGTTCCATGTTCCAGGAGTTCATTTACCATTTCTGGGGGTCCCTTCGGCATTTCCGCAGAGCGATCATTGCCTTGATTCTGCTGTTGTCCCGCTGCATTGGATTGCTCCTGAGTCGTTTGTTTCTCGAACAAGGGGCCGTGATAGCTGCGAGGAATAGCTATCTGTAGGGCACGCGGCTCGGCATCGAAGCGATAGTCGACCATGATATGTTCCCGATCTTCTGCATGTGCGAGCGCATCGCGTTCTGATTTGTTCAGGTAATCCTTCAGTTCTGTAAGACTGCCATCCAGGTGCATACCGATAGACACAGGAACACGAATAGAGAAATGTGCACTCCGGAAAATTTTTGCTGTCCTTTGATCGGGCTTATGCCGGAACATGAGTGAGGCGACCTGTTCCATCGTTGTAAGAACATTGCCCTCTGTAAACACGCAGAGATCGAGTATGCCGTCATCGAGGTGGGCATCAGGCGCTATATCTACAGTATTGCCATAACGCCGGGCATTGGCAAGAATCACCTGCCAGGCCTCACCTTGCCAGAGCAACTTTCCAGCATTTCCGTCACTCATATCCCATACTTCAACCGGGAACGGTCGCTGTGAAGGAAACTCTTTGACTGTGGCGGCATCAAAAGCCAAGCGACCAACACGGTATTTGAGCGATTTGGAGATATGGGCGATTACGCTGGCATCCATGCCCAGTCCTGCCATGAGCAAGAAGTGCTGTTTTATTTTGGATGGCACTTTTACTTTCTTGCCATTGGAGGGTGCTGTTGATTGGGCTTGACCTGGAAAAACCAGCCCTTTTACTCCCACGTGTCCAAGGTCGATCTTCCGGACATCACTATTAATGAGTGTAAGTGCAGCCTGCATCGGCTCAAGAGGTATACCGGTTTCACCGGCCCATTCGTTGGCGGTGCCACCCGGGATAGCACCCACTATGCTCTGTCCTTTCCCGTTAGCACTCATCACGCCATTCACTACCTGATTCAATGTTCCATCGCCACCATAGCTTATGACGATATCATAGCCTTTCTTCGCGGCTTTGGCCGCGAGCTTCATGGTCTCCCCGCCATATTCCTTTAAAGCAATATCGGTAGTCCATCCTACTGCTGCTAATACAGCAATCAGGTCAATGATTTTTGTCAGATGCTCGCCATCTCTGAGGTCAACGACCAGACAAGCTTTCTTACAATTCATACATTGCTCCTTCTTAATAAAACATTCATTACCTTCCCTGAAAGAGACACAGTGTAAAAAGGGGAAAGGTTTCAAGGAGTCCTTCGCATACTAGTCCATACCACGAAGGTCTAGATGAGCTTGACTTGATTGCTTTAAGAATGCAATACTGTGGCAAAATTCTCAATGAAGGCGCAGAGAAACGGAGAACTCGTTTATGCAAACGAGTGAAGATATTACGGAAACGTCACTTAGCTCTGCAACTTTTATTTTCGCTTAACCGTGTAAGCAGTTAGAGATACCTTAATGAGAGATTAATTTTGCTTTAATAAATGCAGAGGCCCTAATGAGTGTTGAACAGGAGAACGAATTACCAACGTCACCGCCTAATCAGATTGGTAAGCGTTCATGGACGAAGTTGATGAGGGACAGTCTTGCGCAAGTTCAAAATTCGATGACCTCACAGGATGTTCAAGTAGGAACGCAACAGGTAGAAACGCATGGGAACGGGACCGGTGAAGCGCATTTCAATACTCCGTCTGACACCTCCTTTCAAGGTTCTCAAGATCAGAAAACTCCTCGTGTAGCTCGGAATCCTTCTAAGGCGATCTATCGCTGGTTTCGAGCGAATACATTCCATCCTACCTGGCTACCGAAGGGGTTGCGTTATCCGATAAGTGGGTATCTGGCCGCAGTGCTCTTGCAGGTTATCGCGGTTCTCGCCACCTTATTGCTGACCCAGCTATTCCCTACGTTCATTTATCCAGGAGCGCTAGAGTTTCTTACAATTATATTGGTAGCAGTGACCTGGGGCGCAGGGCCAAGCGTGATTGCAACACTTGCGGGTATCACCCTGCTAGATTATGTTGTGTTGCCGCCACACTTTCATTGGACCTTTGCTACCGCCCAGGATATCGTTGAAGCGGTACTGTTCCTGGCCGTTGGTCTCGCTATTAGTATCATCGCTACTCGTATTGAGCTAGCACGCCGTAATGCAGAGGAGCTAGCTACTTCGCTGGCAGCGGAGCGCGCCCGCCTTGATGCCGTTATTGAAACGGTCCCCGATATAGTCTCTATTCATGATGCAACAGGAAGGATTGTGCGTGTCAACCGTGCGATGCAGGAGAAAGTGGGAGACCAAGGCAACGAATCCTTAGCGGATATCCTGTCTTTGGAACAGGTAAGCGGGGGAACATATGGATTGCGAACAATCACAGGCGAACATTTCACCGCCGAAGCTTTACCTGTCGCGCGAGCACTGCAAGGCGAAGTCATCTCGAACGTTGAAATGCATAAACGTGACGCTGCGGGAAATGAGAGGTATATGCTGGTAAGTGCCGCACCTATGCGCGATCTTTCGGGGAAGATTGAGGGCGTCGTTGCTATTACACGTGATATCTCGGCATTGCGTCAAACCGAGTTTGCAGTAGCGATACGGGCGAGTGAACTCGAAGCTACCTTTGAGACGATGGCTGACGCGGTATTCGTCTTTGGAAGCGATGGACAGGTGCAGCGTATGAATGCGGCCGCTCGCGAACTGTTTGCGTTGGATGTGGGCATTAACCTTTCGCAGCCCTTGCAGGAGCGCGGATATAAAACGGTGGTACTTGATGAGCACGATTCACCACTACCTGAGGAAGAGTGGCCACTTTTTCGCGTTGTACGAGGGGAGGTGTTGACGAGTGGGAATGCGCTCGATATGAGGGTGCGTACTGGAACCGGACGTAAAGTTGAACTAAGCGTGAGCGGAGCACCTTTGCTTGATCATGAAGGCCATATTCTCGGCGCGGTCTGTATCTGTAGAGATGTGACAGAACGCCGTATATTGGAGCGCCGGACCAGTGATGCTCTCAAAGCCCTGCTAACGATGGCAGAGGCACTTGTGCTTGTACCCGATCCCGCTACTTCGACAACAGGAGAATTATCGTTTACGGGATCAAGCAGGGTTGCGCAGAGGCTGATGGAACTGACTTGCAGTGTGCTTGGATGCAAGCGAGTCGCTATCACCTCTGTGGAATCTGAAACAAACGAACTCCAGGCCATAGCTGCCGTTGGCCTTTCACCGGAACAAGAGCATGAATGGAGAGCCAGGCGACCAGGATTTATCCTGAGCAATATGTTTGTGAATGCTGCTTCTACAGGCCCTCTCTCAGTAAATGAGGCGCGTATTATTGACATGACCCAGCCTCCGTTTAGCGAACAGCCAAATCCCTACGATATACGTGTGATGCTGCTTGCTCCCATGAATGTAGGCAACCAGCTTGTCGGCATTCTTTCGGTGGATTATGGCGACGATGAGCATGAGTATACACCGGAGGAGATTGCGCTCGCGGGAGCTGTCGCCAAATTAGGAGCGCTGGTGCTTGAACGCGAGCGTCTTCTGCGTGAACGAGCAGAGGCTCGCGCCAATGAGCTTGCTTTACGAGCGGCCAATACACAGATGGAAGAGTTCCTGGGCATGATCAGCCACGAACTGAAGACTCCTCTCACCAGCATCAAGGGCAACACGCAGTTGGCGATGCGCCAACTGAAGAATAGCATACAAACTTTCGGGAAGCTATTGCAACTCCAGGAGAGTGCAGAACACCAGAGTCGGCGCTTGAATCGCATAGTAGATGATTTGCTCGATGTCTCACGTACTCGTGCAGGTCATCTGGAATTGCGCCTTGCTCCTTGTGATCTGGTTGCAATTGTCCGAGAGAGCGTTGAGGAGCAGCGCAGGGTATGGCCTGAACGCATGATTACGTTTGATGTGCCTGAAGAGATGACGGTGTATATCAATGCGGATGCGGATCGGATTGGGCAGGTTATCGTGAATTATCTGACGAATGCGTTAAAGTATTCTGATGACGATCAACCTGTGCAGGTCAACCTGGAGTTAGAGGGAGAAGAGGCGTATGTTGCGGTACACGATGAGGGACCTGGACTTTCTGCTGAAGATCAAGAGCGCGTCTGGGATCGTTTTCAGCGCGTGCCGGGTATTGAGGTACGTGGGACTCCGCTCAGTTCGACGGCGGGACTGGGATTGGGGCTATACATTAGCAAGATGATCATCGAGGGCCATGCTGGGCAGGTGGGTGTCGAAAGTGTGCCCCGTGAGGGGTCTACGTTCTGGTTCACGTTGCCGTTAGCGAAACAAGACAATCATTGAAGCGAATGAATTGATAAGAAGAAGGATAAAACATTGGCACATATACGTGGCGTTATTCTTGATGTTGATGGCACATTGATTGATACCAATGATAAGCAAGCTCAGTCCTGGGTTGAGGCGATGGCGGAACATGGCTATTCCGTTCCTTATGAGAAAATCCGACCATTGATTGGCAAAGGCGGCGATAAAGTGCTGCCGGAGACTATTGGCATTTCCTCGGAAAGTGATGAGGGCAAACAAATCAGCAATCGCCGAGGGGAAATATTCAAACAGCGTTATCTACCCACATTAAAGCCTACTCCCGGTGCGAAAGAGTTGCTGGAAGAGATGCACCATCGTGGCTTGAAGTTGGCCGTTGCCAGTTCCGCTCCACCAGATGAACTCAAAGCTTCACTGCAAATCGTAGGAGCCTCCGATCTTGTCGAGGAAACATCTTCCTCAAAGGATGCAAAGGAGACGAAGCCCGATCCAAATATTGTGGAGGCGACGCTGAAGAAGATGGGCGATTCGGCGGACGAGGTAGTTATGCTTGGAGACACTCCTTACGATATTGAGGCAGCAGAGAAAATTGGCATCGGTACGATTGCTGTACGTTGTGGAGGTTGGGATAGTGCTGGATTGGCCGGGGCGATTGCTATTTATAATGATCCAGCCGATCTACTGGCACACTATGATTCCTCACCCCTTGTTAAGTAAGCAGCATGAGACATTTCAAGACCCAAGAACGTATGAAATGTAGGTAAACTATTCCTCATTACCACATTCGGTTGCCAAATTCTGTCACAATACGTCTTATCCTATGGAGAAAAAGGGTAGACGCGCTAGCGTCGTTGCAAGCTCGCATTTCAAGGTATCAAAAGTAGTTCCTGTAGATATACGAGGAGGTTTTCATGAGCAGTTCCCGGTCAGTTGTAGAGGTTCAAGGAGGACTGGACGACCGTAAGAGGCGGTCCCGCATGTACACGTGGATGGAGTCGTGGTTACGACCTGCTACACCGAAGCAATACTTTATTCGAGACCCCCGTGTGCGTATCTTCCTAGTTTCTTTCACGATGCTGTTTTTCGAGCTGTTGTGTATCCGTTGGGTACCCTCTTATGTGCGCTACTTGAGTTATTTCAACAATTTCCTGGTCCTGGCTTCTTTTCTAGGTATTGGACTGGGAATGCTGACGGCACGTCGTGAGCGCTTCTGGTTCCCACCCTTTCCTTTGTTGGTGCTGCTGATGGTCGTGGTTATTCAGTTGAACCGCTTCGACTTGAGCATCGATTCGACGCAAGTGCTCTACTTTGGGGCTGCTGCCGAGCAGAGTGGGCGGCAAGAGACGTTCATTGTGCTGCCGATTGTTTTCGGAATGGTGGCGGCGTGCTTTATACCGCTGGGTCGCACCTTTGGTCGTTTGTTCCGAGAAGTGCCACCGCTGACAGCGTATACGTTTGATATTATTGGGAGTTTGCTGGGCATTGCTTGCTTTTCGCTGATTTCATTTTTCAGCCTGCATCCGATTATATGGTTTGGAATCCTTGCGTTATTGGTCCTACTACTGAGCAGAAGATGGATAGTTGTGGCGACCGCCGTTGTGCTGGGGATAACCCTTGTGTTTGTGCGGCAGATGCAGCTTGGGGCCTACTGGTCCCCGTATTATAAAATTGAACTACAGCCTGCTAAGCCAAGTGGCTATATTGTGAATGTGAACAATGTGGGCCACCAGGAGATGGTGCCGTGGCAAAATAAGGAGCCGTTCTACCGGCGCGCATATGAGTTGTTCCCGGGTCACACATTTAATTCGGCTTTGATACTTGGGGCAGGTACCGGTTCGGATGTTTCTACTGCTCTAGCCTATGGAGTGAATTCAATTACAGCGGTGGAGATCGATCCGGTGATTCAACAATTGGGTGCGCGATTGAACCCAGATCAACCCTATAGCAATTCGAGGGTGCATGTGGTGATTAATGATGGACGTGCGTTTTTGCAGAATACGACGCAGCATTACGATCTGATCATCTTTGCACTGCCCGATTCGCTGACATTGACTTCGAGCAATACGAGTTTACGCCTGGAGAGTTTTCTGCTGACGCAAGACGCGATTGCAGCGGCAAAGGCACGGCTGAATCCGAATGGGCTACTGGTGATGTACAACTATTATCGCGATGCATGGCTAGTGGAGAAGCTCGCGAATATGGCTGGGCACACATTTAACCAGAACCCGTTGGTATTTACGTACGGTGGATGGGGACGAGCGGCGGTAATTATGGCGGGACCGCGTCTGGCAACGCTGCCAGCAGGTGAGTTTGGGCCGTATCATGAGTCGCAAGTTGCACCAAATGCTGCGAAGCTGAGCATCATTGGCCAGGGCTATTATCCATTGACAAATATTACACCAGCTACCGACGATTGGCCGTTTCTGTACCTGCAAGATCGGAGCTTTCCAGTGCTGTATATTTGGGGGCTGTTAATGGTGTTGGGGTTCGCGCTGGGCGGGACAGCAATTCTGGCACCGCGCAAGACATTGAGGCGCTTCGACTGGCATATGTTTTTTCTGGGTGTGGCTTTCATGGTGTTGGAGGTGAAGAGCCTGACGACCTTCTCGCTACTGTTTGGCAGCACATGGTTGGTGAATTCGTTAGTGTTCTTTGCTATCCTGAGCAGCGTGCTGCTGGCGGTGCTGGTGAACCGGCGATTGAAGATCCGGCGCATTACGCCGTATTACCTGCTGCTGTTTGGTACACTGTTGCTGAACCTGCTCTTGCCGCCCGAGGCACTGCTGCTAGGTAACCCTGTACTGCGCTATGTGCTGGCGAGTGCGTTGGCATTTGCGCCAGTGTTTCTGGCCAATATCATTTTCGCTAATTCGTTTCGGGACAGTGAGTCCTCTGATATTGCGTTCGCTTCCAATCTGTTGGGAATTATGATCGGCGGTGGGCTGGAATACTTCAGTATGTTGTTTGGCTATCATCTCCTGCTGGTCCCGGTAATAGTATTCTATGCGCTAGCAATGTTGTTACGAAGACGCCGTGGTGCAGAAGGAGTGGAAACCGCAGAGACGACGGAGTCCAGTGTAACGGCGGTACCATGATTGCTTGCTGATGAGGTTTCGGGGCGGCATTTCCTTGAAATTGTGCCCGCAATTGCTTGACTTTCCGCCCCACCTATGGCATAATGCTTACGCAATAGTCCGGAGAGGTCGCATAGTGGCCTAGTGCGGCGGTTTGCTAAACCGCTGAGGTGGAAACGCCTCCGAGAGTTCGAATCTCTCCCTCTCCGCTATCAGTACACACCTTGGCGTGTACTGATTTAACTTTTAGGGGAGTAGCTCAATTGGCAGAGCAGCCGTCTCCAAAACGGCAGGTTGCGGGTTCAATTCCTGTCTCCCCTGTTAAATTTCATAATCTTCAGCCCAATGGAACCGCGGATCATTGATTTCCTCATAAGGTACGGTGTATGTCGTCTTCCTAATAGTTCCCCGCACCAACCTCACACTCTTGAACCGCAATGTCATATCAGTGCTTTTTGGTGCCTCGTTGACAGCTATCATGTAGACCTTCCTAATTCTCCGGTAAGTACACTGCGAAAAATTCAGCCTTTCCGGCGTACCCCTTCTTTAAGTTACCACGCTTTCCCGCGGAGATAGACACTGTATTGAATTCAAAGCAACTACCATTTTTTGTTACCCATCCTGTTTTACATGCGAATTCAAGTTTTCTCTTTAGAAAATCAAGGAAAGAGGCCAGGCAGGCGCTACTCCCGTTGACACATAGACGATAATCTATAATAGAAAGAGCCTATTTTTGTTGCTAAAACGAGGGCGTGGAATGAAGATTGGACTACTGGAAGATAATCCAGCGATTGTTGATTACATGTCCATTGCGCTGGAGATGGCGGGACATGAGGTTTCTGCTTTTACGTATGGTTCTTCATTGTTAGAGACAATTTTTACGGGTCCAGGGACGCAGTATTCGCTGCCGTATGATCTGGTGATTGTAGATATTTTGCTGCCGGGCACTATGTCTGGCTTACATACTATTTATTCTCTTGAGCAGGTGATCGCGCCTGGGAAGCTACCGATGATTATTATTTCGGCGGCAGCGAAGGAGGAATTGGAGCAGGTTGCAACACGTCTACCGCATATTCCTTTGTTACGCAAGCCATTTAAAATGAGTACGCTGCTGCAATTGATCGAGAAGATGAAGACGAGTTAACGCAGGGGAAGTTCGACGAAGAAGGTGCTACCGTGTCCAGGTTCTGATTCGCACCAGATGCGTCCGTTGTGGCGTTCAACTATGCTTTTGCAGATGGCGAGTCCGAGGCCCCAGCCAGCTTGGGATGAGGTTTGGGCATCAGGGGCGCGGTAGAAGGTCTCGAAGATAAGCTCTTGCTGGCCCTCTGGAATGCCCTGCCCAAAGTCTTGTACGGAAATGAGCGCTGCTTGATCTTGACGAGTGATGCTGACTTTTACGGGACATGCTTCAGGGGAATATTTGATGGCGTTACTGACGAGGTTGGAGATGACCTGGCTTAGCCGATCAGGGTCGGCTTGCAAGATGAGCGGAGTAGGAAGAACTTCCAGTTCTATGGTACGACCTGTTGCGACGTGGAGCAAGCGCTGATCTTCAACTGCTTCGCGACACACTTCCCCTAGATCGCATGGTTGTAGCCGTAGGGAAATTTTGCCAGTACGCATACTGCTCAATTCAAGAAGGTCGTCGACGAGGGCGCTGAGGCGATGGGTCTGGTTTTCGATTTTCTGCAAGGCGGTCTGCACTATTGCTTGTTCAGATGATGGCGCTTGTTGCTTTGAAAGGCGACGCAAGACAACTTGTGCCTGACCACGAATCGTGGTGATGGGTGTTTTGAGTTCGTGAGAGGCCATGGAGAGAAACTGGTCTTTGAGTTGATTGGCCTCTTCAAGCTGCTGATTGGCCAGGGCGAGTTCGTCGGCGTGCTCCTGAGCGATTTGTTCAGCATAAAGAGCGCGATAGCGGGCGGATTCGCGTTGCGCGATGATGATGGCGATGATGATGCCGCCAATGATGAAGGGCAGGAGTTGCAGAAGGGTATTCCAACTGAATGGGCTGAACTGAAGAAACGGCGGGAAGTAAAAGTAATCGAGGGCGAGGGTAGCTAGGAGGACGGAGAAGAGTGCTGGCCCAACGCCCCAAAATAAGGCGACGATGAGAACCGAGAGCAGCATGGCGATACTTGGAAAGTATAATTTGGGCAGGAGTTGCTGCTCTAGGAGACCTGCAAGTATGCCGAGGGCTACGAGTGGAACGCTGGCGAGATAGCCGACGAGGGGATGACGCCAGCGAGGAATTTCGGCTGCATAGAGCCTGCGTAGTTCTACTCTTTTCTCAAGAGTGATATGTTGCAGCCTCCGACCTCGCTGGTCGCGAGCCGATACATCAACGGTAGGTACGATAAATTGGCCCCTACGTTTGGTTTGCCTCATGCTGAGATGATCTCTCCAGTTGTGGTGATGTTCCTTCAGGCGATGATTGCCTTGTCAGTATAGCATTTTGGTTGAGTTGTGACAAACTGATCTGTTTCGGCTGAAGACGTGCACTAGAAGGGAACCACGCACACTGCTCATCTCCTGACATGCTGCCTTCCCCAATACAGATGTCCCGAGAGACTCATTGAATGGCTGCTCTGCTGGTATGTTCCTGGGCCATAAAATGTGCTTGCATTGCGGCATCGTGCATAGCTATCATAGGGATGTTTGGGTGGCTATGCGAGAAGTAATGCAGGTCGATGAGGGTTTGACGAGCGGTTGCGTCATCACTGGTGACGGGTCTCCAGACTATGGGGTGCATGGTAGCTGGTCGAAGGTAGTTTTGCGAGACCCAGGCAGCGTCTCCAAGCAGGAAGAGGGGTGAGCCATTGGAGCGATGAATGAACATACCGGTGTTGCCAGCGGTGTGACCAGGGAGCGGTACGAGGACGATGGAGCCATCCCCAAAGAGGTCGTGGGAAGAGCGAAAGCCGAGGTAGCTAGGGTCGGTGCAGTCAAAGTATTCAATGGGGTTGTCACAAAGTAGGTGGCGTACGAGACCAAGATTTGCGTCAAGAAGTCCGAGGCAAGCAGCATCATATTCTATGCGATTGACGCGTAAAGGGACACCTGGAATGTCAGGGATGCCGCTCACATGATCCCAGTGCAGATGGGAGAGGAGCGCAAAGTCGATGTCGGATGGACGCAGGCCAAGATGCTGCAGGTGGCCGACAAGTGATTGTTCAAATCGGAAGTTCGCGAGTGTTTTGCGGAAGATGAGTGGTTGGTCGGCAAGGTAGAAGAAGATGTTCTGACAGAGACCTGTATCGTAGAGAAAGGTGGCTTTAGGGTGACGTACAAGTACGGCGCTATAGGCAATGGCGCAGGAAGTGAATGGTGAAGCACCGCGTACCGCGATACATGTTGGAATGGTAGTGCTGCCACAGAGCAAGAAGGTTACGTCTATTGCAGGAAGCAAGGGCATGATGTAAGGTGCCTCCAATCCGCCCTTATGAATGGTTGGAGAGTCCTTGGAGAGTCGTTGAGGTAAGAAGCTTTTTATAGCGAGTCCAAGGCCGAGGGTGCCAAACGTTAAACTTCCAAATATACTCCAATTTCTTAGTTTCATGGTATCTTTCTCTTTTCTGCTGCTTTATTCTGCCAAAGGCAGCGTGAACCAGAACGTGGAACCTTTGCCAGGGGTACTTGAGAGTCCGATCTGGCCATTGTGGCGCTCGATAATAGATTTGCTGATGTAGAGGCCCAGGCCAAGGCCAACGCCCGAGCCACTTTTGACTTCGATGCCTGGGACGCGGTAGAAGCGTTCCCAGATGTGTTCTTGTTGAGAGAGGGTGAGGCCAGGACCCTTGTCGCTGACCGAGAGGCGGACAAATTGCCGATCAAGCGGCGAGTCACCTACAGGATGAAGGATCTCAAGTGTAATCGTGACGGGCTGATCGCCGGATGAATATTTGAGGGCGTTGGTAAGGAAGTTCATGACAACTTGAGTGATGCGATCAGGGTCGGCATGTACGGGTATGATTTCCGATGGTACTGCTTCCAGGAGGATGTTGCGTTTAAGCATGACTTTGCGCTGATACTGGACGGCATGTTGGACGATGGTAAGCAGATCGCAAGGTGTTGGCTGAATATGCATTGCTAGTGTATTGGCCTGGATACGAGAGACGTTCAAGAGATCACCAATGAGGCGGTTAAGTACGCCCGATTGCTGATCTGCTCGAGCCAGGAGTTCCAGTATGACTGGAAGCCGGGCAGAGGCCACGGACGAAGATGATGGATCGATAGAGGACACTATAAATTGCGTCCCTACATTCCGGAGTTGTCGTTCAGCCATTTGGATGCTAGCTTTGATGGTTGTAAGGGGTGTACGTAGTTCATGGCTGGCGATGCCGAGGAATTCGTCCATACGTTGATTAGCGTTACGTAAAGCAAGTTCGCTGGCGCGTGCCTCGGCACGTTCTCGTAGGAGACGAGCACGCTCGATAACAAGGGCAGCAAGTTTGGCAACGGCGCTGGTCATGGATATTTCTTCGGAAGTGTACGAGTGCTCAGCACCACCTTGATCGACTACAAGGAAGCCAACGAGGGTATCGCCGATGGACATAGGAGCGAGGAGCATGTTGCGTATGTCATAGGGATTAGGATAGTCACGGAATGGCGGCTGGGTCATGTCGATGGTAAGGACTTCGCCCGCATGTAAACGGTCGGTAGAGGTAGGGTCGCTAAACATGTGGGCAAGGACAGAACCAGACTCACGTTTGCGCCATTTCTGTTCCTGCTCAGGCGAGATGCCGACGGCTGCGACTGCACGTGGTTGCCTGGTTTCGGGATCTAACGTGGTGATAGCAGCACGTTTGCATTCTAGAACATCACGGATGAGGTTGGCGAGTCGGCAGGCGAGCATGGACACATCGGAACCCGAAGATGAGTTATCACCGGTATGTGCGGTGATATCGGCATCATCGGGGACGAGAACGAGGGCTTCAGCCATTGCTAGAAGAGCATTGAGTGAATTGCGGGTATGACGCTCCAAACGTTCTTGCTCATTGGCGCGCACGATTGCTTCATTTCTCGCATGCTGCTCAGCCTCGTAGAGACGCGACTGCACTATAGCGAGAGCGACGCGATCAGCGACCCGTTGGAGCAGTTGCACATCGTCTTCGGTAAAGTGGCGCGAGCTCATAGTGCCTATATGTATAACGCCGATAACACGACTTGTGGCAGATGGGGCCGTTGGGTTCATAGTGAGAAGGGGGACGCCGAGTAGCGATGTGAGTTTTTCGCGCAGAATGGGGGTCATGATTTCCACCGTGGAGAGGTCTTCAATGATACGTGGCTTTGCCGTTGCTGCAATGGTGCCTGCGAAGCCCTTGCCGATGGGGACGGGTACCTGGTCGGCGACTTCTTCTTCCGGTCCGAAGGCGGCGCGCAAGGTTAAATACTGGTTGTCGTCTGTGATGAGCAAGATAGCGACGTTGTCGACAGCCATGATCTGGTGAATGCGACTGAGCAACTCGCGTAACAGATCGTTCAAAGCTAAATGCGCTAGTGCCGTATCGGTCACGATTTGTAGTGCTTCGAGTTTTTTTGTAGCAGCTTCGGCTGTAGCATGCGCCTCTCGCTCACGAGCCAGCAAGTCTTGAAGTGCTTCTTCCACACGCTTCCTTTCGAGAAATTGACCAACCTGGTTGCCAATGGTAATTGCGGCACGGATCAGGTTTTCTTCTGGAGAAGAAATCTGTGGACTGAAAAATTCAATGACGCCCAGAATGCCACTTGTGCCCCGGATGGGAAAGGCGAATGCAGCATGTAAGTCCTGACTGCTTACGAGACGCTGGCGAGGGAAGTTGCTTTCAGTGTGTACGTCAGAGGCCCAGGCAGGTTCGCCACTCGCCCAGACACGACCTGGCAATCCAAGACCAGACGGGAAAGTCATCTGGCGAATAGCATTCTCAAACTCAGATGCGGCAACAGTCGATGCATGCCAGGTTGTGAGACAACGTAATATGGAGGTATGAGGGTCAATGATCCAGCACACACCAACTTTCCAAAAGATACCCCACGCTTCCGACGACATACCTTCTCCAATGGCTTGCAGTATGTTTCTAGCGGCATCATTCAGGTTGGTGGCTTCGAGTAACACACGACTGACGGAGTACTGTATGTTCAGATGCTGTTTTTCTATGTTACTGTGTGACCAGCTCACTGGCTCCTGCTCACGCTTGACACTCATCATGATTGCATTGTAGCAAGGGCAGAAATGCAAGTCAAGCTGAATAGCTTAGCTAGCTGGCCGAGCGTATATCATACTCTTTGTGGAGGACAAGCAATAGTTCCTGGAATGCGCGAACAAGCAAATGATTACTTACTCGGTAATAGATGACGTTGCCCTCTCTACGCGATACCAGGAGTCCTGAATTGGAGAGCTGGCGTAGATGACCTGATACAGTTGCAGGCGAGAGTCCAAGCGTTTTTGCAATGTCACCTGAGCGTAATTCCACAATAGAAGTTGTTTCATCGGCATGTGGCAGAGTAAGCAGTTCCAGGATTTGCCGACGGCTATGATCACACATGGTCGATAAGAAGTGATCTACAAAGCGATCGATCTCAAGAGGGTGGTGGCGAGATTTGCTTTTTATGGACTGAGCTGATGAGAAAGATGAATCAATAGCAGGCATGCAAACTATCCCTCCTTTGTAAAATATAGTAGGCGGAGAAATTCTGCTCTTCTCTGGAACTTGTTCATGGAACTTAACTGATCCTTCTTAGATTATACTATATTTTACTGTTGGGTATAAGTGGTTATAGGAAAAATCTCTGCAAGATTTTTCGTTATGACAGATTTATCAAAGGAGTTGCATGGATGACTACTCATTTTACTGCTGATCTTGCTCGATTTTGTGCGACCTTGCGAGTCGAGGACGTGCCAGAGACGGTACGTGAGCGCGTGCGCTACTTGCTACTTGATCATCTTGGAGTCACTTTACGGGGTTCAATGCTCCCGTCTAGCCTGGCAAGTTATCGAATGCTTGCAACGATGGTAGGAGAAGATACGCAGGGTGCTACAATTTTTGGCAGACAAGGGCGAGCAGAGGCGGCATGGGCTGCGTTAGTAAACGGTGTAGCAGCCCATGGGTTGGAGATGGATGATGTTGAGAATCGTTCGTCACTGCATCCTGGAGTGGTCGTTTTTCCGGCGGCGCTTGCACTTGCTGAGCAGATGGATGCATCACCAGCAGACTTTTATGCAGCAGTTGTGGCCGGATACGAGGTGACGCTGCGTGTAGGTGCAGCGCTGCATCCTGCTTCAGCATATGAGCGCGGCTTTCATCCAACAGCGGTGTGTGGAACGTTGGGTGCAGCGGCAGCAAGTGCCCGCCTTTTGAGATTATCCGCAGAGCAGACGAATATGGCGCTTGGCATCGCTGGGAGCATGGCGGCAGGCTCGATGGCTTACCTGGATGAGGGGGCATGGACTAAGCGTTTGCATCCAGGCTGGGCAAGTCATGCTGGCATTATGGCGGCACGTCTGGCATCGGCAGGTTTCGTTGGGCCGTCCGCTATTCTAGAAAGTCGCTACGGCTTTCTCCACGCCTACTCTTCAGAAGGCGATGTGGCAGAGTTGGTACGGGTTGCAGATGACGATTTTGCCATCATGCAGGTTTCGCTCAAGCCCTATGCCTGCTGTCGCTACATGCATGGCCCTATTGATTGCCTTCTCGAGATTAAGCGCGTCCACGATCCTGACCCGGAACAGATTATGTGCATACGTTGTGGCGTGCTCACAGGCGGACGCGGATTAATAGCAGATCCTATTGAACAGAAACGACAAGCTCAAAATGTGGTCGAAGGTCAGTTCAGTATGCCCTTTGGAGCAGCTATTGCTTTACTCACAGGCCGTGCTGGCCTCTCGGTCTTCACAGAGGAATGGCTCGCGAATCCCGCGGTACGCTCACTGATGCAGAAGGTTGAGTGTTACTCTTCACCTGAGCTTGACAATTACTATCCTACTGAGTGGCGCGCCTTGGCAAGTGTGCAGATGGCCGATGGACAGAAGTTTTCTGCGTCAATACGCTATCCGCTTGGTGATCCACAAAATCCACTGAGTTGGGAGCAACTTGAGGCCCGCTTTCACGAGTTGGTAGCTCCAGTGATTGAGGATCGGGAGAGACGAGTGGAGATGATCGAGAAGGTGCGAGGATTGGATCATCTGGGGAGGATTGTGTGGGAGTGATCCAGGATTCGCTTATGTAAACAAATGAGCAACAAAAAACCCGCCCAACCACTGTGTAAACAGCAGTTAACAGGTTTTCAGTTTCTATGTATTACGCAGCCTTGACCAGTTCCCTGGCTTCAACGGCGACTTGACCGTCGCGCAGAATCAGGTGCGCAGTCTGACCAGGAGCGAGTTCACCGGTCAGCACAGCATCGGCCAGGGTGTCGTCGACGTATCTCTGGATGGTGCGGCGCAGTGGGCGAGCACCATACTCCTCGTCGAAGCCTTCGCGCAGGAGCAGGTCACGAACCTCGTCGCTGACGACAAGGTCGATATTCTGTTCACTTAGGCGAGCACGTACCTGAGCCAGGAGCAGGTCAACGATGCGGTAGAGTTCCGCTTTGCCCAGGGAGTGGAAGACCACGATCTGGTCAATACGGTTGATGAACTCAGGCCGGAACATGCGCTTGAGACCTTCCATAGCCTTTGAGCGGATCACCTCGTGCTGCTCATCACGCTCGTCCTCCTCGTCCTTGCGGGTCGAGAAGCCGAGACGCACGGCACGCTTGAGGTCGATGCTACCGGCGTTACTGGTCATAATCACGACGGTATTCTTGAAGTCTACCGTACGGCCCTGACCATCTGTTAAACGACCATCATCCATGATCTGCAAGAGCGCGTTGAAGACCTCTGGATGCGCCTTCTCAACCTCGTCCAGCAAGATCACGCTATATGGGCGACGACGTACTTGCTCGGTCAATTGACCGCCTTCATCGTATCCAACATAGCCTGGAGGGCTACCGAACAGACGTGACACGGTATGTGGCTCCATGTACTCCGACATATCAAGCCGGATCAGGTTGTCCTCACCGCCAAACAGTTCTGCGGCTAAGGCTTTCGCCAGTTCCGTCTTACCTACACCCGTTGGTCCAAGGAAGAGGAATGATCCAATTGGACGTTTGGGATCCTTCAGACCGGCACGCGAACGGCGGATAGACCGAGCAACCGCGCTGATCGCCTCGTCCTGTCCAATGACACGCTTGCGCAAGTCCCCTTCCAGGTTAACAAGGTTCTGGCGTTCGCTCTCCAGCATCTGGCTGACAGGTACACCTGTCCAGTTCTCAACAACTTGAGCGACATGCTCAGGCGTGACAATTAAAGTGACCGAACCACCGGATTCCGCACGGGCTTTGTCCAATTTGCCCTGTATCACCAGTTCCTGCTGGCGAAACTTCGCGGCACGCTCATAGTCCTCGGAATTGGCAGCAGCCTCTTTCTTGTTCTGGATGTCAGCTAACTCCGCTTCCAGATCAGCAATGAGTGTCGGACTAACAATACCTTTCTCTGTCGCTTCCAGCTTTAAGGCCGATGCAGCTTCGTCCATCAGATCGATGGCCTTGTCAGGCAAGAAACGATCATTAATATAGCGATCGGCCAGTTTGACAGAGGCATCTATCGCTTCATCAGTAATGCTGATGCCGTGATGCGCTTCGTAGTTGGCACGCACAATGCGCAGCATCTCGATAGCCTCTTCCACCGATGGCTCTTTGACCATCACGGGTTGAAAGCGACGCTCCAGGGCGGCGTCTTTCTCAATGTGCTTGCGATATTCATCTAAGGTTGTAGCACCGATACAACGCAGCTCACCACGAGCCAGGGCTGGCTTGAGCATGTCGGCAGCGCCAACAGCGCCTTCAGCCGCTCCTGCTCCAACGACCGTATGCAATTCATCGATAAAGACGATCACATCTTTGGCCTCGCGCAGTTCCTCAAGGATAGACTTGATACGCTGCTCAAATTGACCACGGAACATTGCTCCGGCAACCATGCCACCAATATTAAGGGTGACGATACGCTTGCCACGCAGTGGAGCCGGGACATTGCCTTCTACGATACGATGTGCCAATCCTTCAACGATGGCGGTCTTACCGACACCTGGCTCACCAATAAGTACAGGGTTATTCTTCTGACGGCGTCCAAGTACCGTAATCACGCGACGTAGCTCGCGCTGACGACCTGCCGCCGGGTCGAGTTTACCTTCCACAGCATCAGCAGTGAGATCGCGTCCATACTGATCCAGGGTAGGTGTTTTGCTATATTTAGCCCGCTGCTCAGCAGTAGCAGTGTTTGCACTACCAGGAGCAGAGGCGGGATTGTTACCGTTGGGAACGAAACCGAAGGGACCATTACCGGGCATACCTTGACCATCAAGATCGCCCATCTGGTTCATCGAGCTCATCAGTTCTTCAACGCACGACTGACACAGGTAGTGTGCCTCACGCCGTCCGTCAACAATCTGATCAACACGCACACGAGCGGGATTCTTTTGACAACGTTCACACTTCATAGGATTACTATGCTCCTCACTATTTTGAGAGGCACGATCAGAACCTTGTGTGCGCGACCGGATACATCGGACCTTACCATACAAAGTTCATTTCGCGACTAAGTTTTAGCAGTCTCACCTGCTGATTGCTAGATTATAACACACAACTGTTTGTTTGTCTAGCACTCGCACATTGTGAGTGCTAATCACCCATTAAAACACGGGGATCAAAGTCATTATTCCCAAAAACAACTGTGGGATTAGCAAAGGAGAGAACAAACACGAGGAATGGATGCCTAGCAGTGCGCAGGTAAAATTACTTTTCAATAGGTATAACATGATGGAAAGCGTGCTTATTCCTATTGTTCGGCATATTCATAACCCAGATTGGATAAGAGATACATATTTTTGGCTCTTTCCTGATGAGCAATTCTATGCTATTATGGTGTCAAGATTTTTTGATGGGCTTAGTATATGTAAAGAGCGCCTCAGTTCAATAGAAATCTTATATGACTTTACATATCACTTAGCAAGAAAGGCAAGCAGAAATGAACGGTAACGCAATGGCAAATGTCCTGGCAGATGCATACAGTAGCTTAAGTAGTGCTGCTCTCATAATTTTCGTTATTGGAATAGCAGCTATAGTTTTTGCTGTCATAATTTGGTGGAAGATATTTTCAAAGGCAGGATACAGCGGCGCAATGGGCCTCTTAATGTTCGTTCCAATAGCAAACTTGATCGTTCTATTAATCCTTGCCTTCGGTGAATGGCCTATCCACAAAGAACTCAATTACTTACGGCAGCAGGTAGGAAGAAATTCACAGTTCCCGGGTCAGCAGCCCCAATATCAATCGTTTCCTCAACCTCAGTATCCATCAACTCCGCCACAACAGTACCCTGGACAATACCCACAATACCCATCAAATCCAAATCCTCAGTCCTCGAGTCCTCAATATCCAAATTACCGGCAGCCTCAGGGTTAATTCCGATTGATCGCTGCCCGAATAGAGTAGAAAAGCCATGCCCTATCGTTCATGGCTGATGATTTTCTGTCTGTGAACACCTGTCGATGTGATATAGTCAAAAGGACGATGTTTACACTACAGGAGGAACAGCTATGGATTTTGCCTACTCAGAAAAAGTCAACGAACTGCGCAAGCATTTGAGCGATTTTATGGATCGCTTTATTTATTCCAATGAGCAAACATATCGCGACCAGATTGCCGCTTCAGGCGATCCACATCATCATGCCGAGATTGTAGATGAATTGAAGGTGAAGGCAAAGGCAGAGAGCTTATGGAACCTCTTTTTGCCGGATAAAGACTATGGCGCAGGGTTAACCAATCTAGAGTACGCGCCGCTGGCAGAAATTATGGGGCGAGTGGCATGGTCATCGGAAGTATTTAACTGTGCCGCGCCGGATACGGGAAATATGGAAATCCTGGCACAGTTCGGCACACCGGAGCAAAAACAGCAGTGGCTTGTTCCTTTATTAGATGGTGAGATACGCTCGGCATTTGCAATGACGGAACCTGATGTAGCGAGTTCGGATGCAACGAATATTCAGATGTCGATCCTGCGCGATGGCGATGAATATGTGTTGAATGGCCGCAAATGGTGGATTTCAGGAGCGGCTCGCGAGCGCTGTAAGATTTTCATTGTGATGGGCAAGACCGACCCAAATACGCCTGATAAGCATCGGCAACAGAGTATGGTGCTGGTGCCGAAAAACACTCCAGGGGTGACAGTAGTACGCAATCTGCCGGTGATGGGCTATATTGATAATGAGAGCCACTGCGAGGTGCTATTTGAGAATGTGCGCGTTCCGGTGAGCAATGTGCTGGGGAAAGAGGGCGATGGCTTTGCGATTGCACAGGCAAGATTGGGGCCAGGACGTATCCATCACTGTATGCGTTCGATTGGGGCAGCCCAGCGAGCATTAGAGATGATGTGCCAGCGAGCAACATCGCGAGTCGCATTTGGTAAGCCCCTATCAGAGCAGGGGGTGATACAGGATTGGATTGCGCAATCGGAGTTAGAGATTGAGCAAGCACGCCTGCTAACACTCAAGACAGCCTGGATGATCGATCAGTTGGGCAAACGGGCAGCGCAGAAAGAGATTGCGATGATTAAGATTGTAGCTCCTGAAGTGCATACGAATGTGGTCAATCGTGCTATGCAGGTTTTTGGTGGTGCGGGGTTGAGCGATGATTTTCCGCTGGCTTCGATGTGGGCACATGGTCGCGTGCTGCATCTTGCCGATGGGCCGGACGAGGTGCATAAGCGTTCATTGGCGCGATCTGTTATTCGTCAGTTAACACAGTAGTGAGATAATTCATGGAAGACCCTTTTTTGTTTCGACGTAGTGAGGCTGCCGAGCTTTTTATTGTGCGACATGCCGATGCCATCCCGGAAGAGGATGAGATCATTCCCAGCGGCATCTATGATGACCTGCCGCTCAGTCGGTTGGGGCGTGAGCAGGCACAGGCTTTAGCCGAACGATTGGGCAAGGGTGCTTCAGGCTTCAAAGCTATCTACAGCAGTCCACTGCGTCGTTGCCGGGAGACAGCCGCTCCATTGGCTGAACGTTTAGGCTTGACGCCAATTATCGTTGAAGGACTGAAGGAAGTTCGGCTGGGTGAAGTGAATCCATTGCCGGAAGATCGCAACGATCTTGCAGCTTTAACGAAAGCGCTGCAAGCCCGCCAGAAAGAAATCGTGCGTATGGTGGGTAGTACAGGGAATTGGGATAGTATCGAGAATAGCGAGCCATCCAAAGCATTTCGCAGACGTGTGGTTGAGGCGCTCACCGAAATTGCAAGTAAGCATATGGGGGAACGTGTGTTAACCTTCGCTCATGGTGGAGTGGTGAATGCGTATGCTGCTGAGGTATTGGAGCTGGAAAAGGACTTCTTCTTTCCAGCCGCCAATACCTCAATCACGGTTGTACGTGTATCCGGCAAACAGCGCGTGCTGTACGTATTGAACGATTTTGCTCATATAAAAAGGCATAATTAACCTCCCTGCCCGGTTGCTAGCCCATAGAACAGCAGTATGGCTGCGGCAGTCATAACAAGGAAAGTCAGCACCATCCCAATGTTTGTAATGATGCCGAGCCGCTGGCCTCGCATGATTTTGCGGTTATTTCCAATGAGGAAGACATAGAAAACCATAATCGGGGAGAGAACACCGCCCAACACATTGGCCCAGAATAGGAGCTGAACAGGATTGAAACGAAGCAGGGCTACGACAAGGCTCACTCCTAACGCACCTGTCAGAATCAGGTAGAAACCTTCATTTTGCCAGGGTTTCTTCGACAGTCCGCTGGGCCAGCCAAAAGTTCCTGCAACAGCATACGAGGTGCTAGCCAGCAGGACAGGGATGGCGATCAAGCCTGCTCCAATCCATCCTACAGCAAACAGGTATGTAGCAAACGGGCCAAGCAAAGGTTGCAGGGATTTTGCGGCATCGGCTGCTGTGTTTATTTGCTCATGATGCACAAAGAGGGTCGCTGAGGTACAGACAATAATAAAGTAGGCAACCAGATTCCCACTAATGCACTCCGCTTGCAATATCGAGGGCAGCAATGTGAAGTTGCTGCTTGCGTGTTCCTGGGCGCTTCTCCTCTTTTTCGCCTTGCACCTGCCAGAACATCGTGTAAGGCGAAATGGTTGCGCCCAACAAAGCTACTGCGCTGCTAATGCTGGCAAAGCTGAAATCTATTTTCGGCACAAATGTACGGACTAGCACCTGTCCCCAATTTGCGCCTGAGAAAATGGCCGTGATCAGGTACACTATAAAGACCAGGCTCATCGCGATGAAGATCTTTTTGATTGTTTCAAAGCTGCGATATACCGTGAGATACCACAAGATGGCTGCCACCGGAATAACAAACCAGATCCAGGATATATGCGTAATCAATTCCAGACCACTACCAACGGCAACCAGATCAGCAGCAATCAGCGCAACATTTGCGATAATAAGTACAAGTGAAGCTACCACTGCTACCCAGCGACCATAATGCTCGCGCAGTATATCGGCGAGGCCCTTCTGAGTGATGCGCCCTACTTTGGCACAGGCAAACTGGACGGATTGATAAAGAGGCGTTGAGAGTAGCATCAACCAGAGGTGACTATAGCCGTTCGTTGCTCCGTCCACCGAGTAGGCAGTTACCGCCGAGGAGTCATTCCCTGCCATTCCCGCTAAAAGGCCAGGTCCCAGTATGCGCAGGAAGCCTTTGAGCTTCTGAGATGAAGGAGGCCGGGCCTGGAGCTCTTGTAGACCTTGCTGTTCGTCTATCTCCTGAGTGGTCTGCTGTAAATCTTCTCCTGGCAGCCAAGGGCCAGGTGCTTCAACAGCCTGCTTGAGCTTGGGATCTTCGACCCCCGCATCCATTACCTGGCGAGCAACCTCCATTCTCCGTAAGCCCTCAGCAGTTGGTATGTTCTTTTCTACCTCCCCGAGGAGATTCCTCCCGTTTTCAGCAGAAAGCTCCTCAGATCCAACCGCTGTCAGGGCCATGGTTTCTTCTTTGCTGACTTCAACCGTAACTTTGTCCGGCGTTTTATTGTCCTCAGTCTGCTCTACAGACTGAATGCGATCAGCAGGAATCTCCAGTTTTTTCCTGAAGACAACACCCTTCTCAACGACCAGCTTTTCGACATTGCCGTTCTGATCTTCGACAATGTCGGTCACTTTCGGCTTACTAACATCCTCTTCGCCAAGGTCACCTTTGGTTGCTTCCACAACCATACCGGGTTCAATGTCCTTGGGATTCGGACTTTTCTTTTTTGCCATTCTTACTCACTGCCTCTTGAGCGAGAAATTTGGACATTGGGTTTACGTTCTTGCATGTGAACCTTAGCGCCGACTAAATCGCCTCTTAAGGTTCACATGCAAGAACATAAACGTTGGACGTTATCCGCCTATTATTGGTTCGAGAAAAGTCCCTGCCAATAGTCTACGAGCCGCTGGCGTGTCTCTGAGCCAGGCCAGGGTGCATAGAGCAACACAAAGACAAGTCCTAAGAGTAGGCCTAAACGGAAAACCGTTTTGGTCCTCTTGCGTTTCTGTGCAGTACGAGCCGCCTGTTTCTGCATAGATTTCTGGGTTTCCTGCAAATTCTTCTGAGCCTGCTTCAAACCTTTGCCAGCGCCTTTGACGCTCTGGCCCACGAAATCCTGTGCTGCACCTAAGCCCGTTTGCAGCACATCCGAGGTCTGTGAGAGACCTGACTGCACTGTATCCGAGACGGTTCCCTGGGCACGTTTCATCTTTTTCTGTGCCTTCTTCATGTTCTTGCTAGCACGCTTCATGTTCTTTTCCCAGGCGTCCTGCGCTACTCCCAGTCCGGTTTGCACCGCACCTTGAGTTGCGGCAAGGCCAGAGAGAGCTGCATCTTGCACAGTACCTTGGACCTGTTTAGCGCTCTTCTGAGCCTTTTTCAGGTTCCTCTGAGTGCGCTTTGTCCCGTATTTTGCAAACTCCTGCACCACGCCAAGGCCCAATTGCAGCACATCCTGCGTTTTGGCCAGGCCAGTTTGCACAGTATCTTGTGCGGTTGAGAGGCCTGCTTGCGCAACTTCTTTGGCTTTATCGGCGACCATCGTGCCATTCATCTGGGTTACATCAACCTTTTTGCTCATGATATTCTTCCTTTCGATCCTATACATCTGCAAGCTCTGAGACAAACCTCTTTGCCTGCTCACCAGGCAGAGCTTCCTAGCTCCTACCTGGCTTTTCAAGCCATAGTTAGTGATGTAGTGATTACCAAAGTTCACTTAGAGCACGCTTTATGAGCTAATGGAGTTTCATTGTAGCCTGTTTATCACAGGATTTGTCATTTTGAGCATAACGTTATCATCCCGAACGGAACGCTGGCATCCTTCACTCCGCTCAGGATGCCAGCGACAAGCCTGCGCTATCAGACCAGACCTTTACTTACACATAGCTCTGCATTCAGAATGGAGCCACCTGCTGCGCCGCGGATGGTGTTATGGGCGAGCAAGACAAATTTATAGCCGAGGATGGGGCATGTTCGGAGTCTGCCAATGGTGGTGGTCATGCCGCGTCCCGCGTCACGGTCAAGCAGTGTTTGCGGACGATCGCGTTCTCTACGATAGATCAGAGCATGTGCGGGAGCACTGGGCAAACCGAGGCGTTGCGGTTCAGGTACATAGTTCTCCCAGGCAGCAATGATATCCTCTTGACTTACCTCACTCCCTAATTCGACGCTTACGCACTCTAAATGACCCTCGCGTGTTGCAACACGATTACATTGCGCACTAATCGTGATCGGTGCATCGATGAAACCATGGCCTGCTTCCCAACTTCCCAGTATCTTGCGCGTCTCATGCTCAACCTTTTCCTCTTCCCCGCTGATGTAGGGGATGGCGTTATCAAGTATGTCATAGGAGGGTAGCCCTGGATAGCCCGCTCCTGAGATAGCTTGCAGCGTGGTGACCATCACCTTGCGCAACCCAAAAGCTTCTTGCAGCGGTTTGAGCGCCATTACCAGCGGTGTAGCAGAACAATTTGGGTTGGTGACGATAGAGCCAGGCCATCCATGTTCACTGGAACGAGCATCTCGCGTATGCTGCACTGTGATGGCAGCAGCATGATCGGAATTGACCTCTGGAACCAGCAAAGGGACATCGGCTGCCATGCGATAGTTCTTGGCATTACTGAAGACGGCCATGCCAGCTCTGGCAAATTCGGCCTCAACATCACCTGCTACCTCCCCTGGCAAAGCAGAGAAGACGATCTTCACACCTGCTAGCGCTTCCGGGCGGCAAACAACTACAGGGAGAGTCGCAGCTTCGGCAGGCATTTCGCCCGCGAGCCGCCAACGCGCTACCTCAGCGTAAGGACGACCACCATGCTGTTCGCTGGCAGCCAGGGCGGCCAGTTCAAACCAGGGATGTCCTTGCAGTAATTCGATGAAGCGCTGACCGACCATGCCGGTCGCACCTAAGACCGCAACAGGGATACGTGATTGTGTGTGCATGTGTTTTTTCCTATGAATTGATTGCGCCCTTACGGCCTTCTTTATCAGAACGAACTAATGGGATGACCGGGGCAATGAGGTCCCGGTGCAGGCAACGGAGCGCACGTTCACTGTCGGCATCTTCGACAATCAATGTGATCCCAAGTTCCGAGGCACCTTGCGTTATCAGCGGAATACGTTCGCGTGCCAAAGCGGTGATCGCACGCGCCGGACTCATTGGATCAACCGTAAATCCTGATCCAATGCAGGCACAGGCAGCCAGTCCATCACGATAACGAATTCGCCAGGTATCCAGGTCGTGCTGCTCCTGTTGCCATTGCTCGAAGAGCGTTACAACGGATTCAACCGCCTGCTCCTCCACCATAAAGGCGAGGTGATGGCCGGACGAGGAGCAAATGGCAACAGGGGCAGCGCCCGCACGAGCCGCGAGGGCAAAAACCTGCCCAGCATTCTCAGGTGCCCCAAAAAGGTCGGTACTCTCTACAGTAACCAGCGCCAGGTGACGGCGAACGCTGATTGCGGCGGCTCCACTTTGCTCCTGTAAAGATGCGTCGTGCCCCGAAGATACCCATCTATGTGTACTACCACCTACGCCATTCGGGCCAATGATGGTACCTTGTAAGTGAGGTCGAAAGGTATTGCGTACCCGAACAGGAATGTTGCGATGCGCCACGGGAATAAGTGTTCGGGGATGCAGCACCTTTGCACCAAACCAGGAGAGGCGGGCAGCCTCAGCATAAGAAAGCCTCGGTACGAGGCGAGTATTCATGACCACACGGGGATCAGCCGTCATAACGCCATCGACATCGGTATAGATCGACACTTCCGTGCAATCGAGTGCTGCACCAATTACGGTGGCAGAATAATCTGAGCCATTGCGGCCAAGCGTCATCACGATACCATCGTGCGTTCGACCAATAAAACCGGCGGCAATCGGTACCGCATGCTGCTCGACTAGTGGAAAGATAAGCGCCTGAGCATTGGAACGCGTCTCTTCCGGCAAGGGGTTGGCACCGAGTACCGTTCCAGGTTGTTGATATACATCATCAGAAGGGAGGTCGGTGATAATCACTTCCTGGCGTACCGGCGCAGCCTTCACGCCAATATCTCGTGCCGTAGCAGCCACGAGCAGCACCGAAAGACGCTCACCCCATGCAGCGATTGCAGAAGTGTAATGATTCAAGTGAGCGGCATCCGTAGGAGTCAGATTGATGTCGCTCTCCAAAGCAGCGAACGCAATCTTCAGGTCATGCAGCAAGCCATCACGAATATCGCGTTTCTGCACTGCTTTCTCTGCGGCCTCGATATGCCTACGCTTTAAGATTTCCAATTCATTCAGAGCAGAGTCTAGCTTTGCTTCTGAGTCGGTACAGGCAAGCCGTGCAATACGCAATAGCTGGTCGGTTATACCCGACATAGCCGAAACGACTATGACAGGAAAAGCCTCTGCTGTATCGTTTGCCGAGTGTGCGATGATGCTTGCAACACGGCGAATGCGTTCACCGCTGCCAACAGAGGTTCCACCAAATTTGAGAACACGTATAGGAGTATGCATATGTCACCTGACCGTTGATTATTTTCAGGGTATCCGCAAAGGTATCCCCATAGGCATTAACTTAAGGACTGTTGTCATCCTTCGCTTCGCTCAGGATGACAGAGGGAGGGCAGGCCCAGGCCCTCGCTCCTAACAATAGATTATCGGGCGCGTTTCCGTTTACTTATGGATTACGCATTTACAGGTTCGCTGGGCTGCAACGTTGCAGCCTTCAAAGCCTGATCCAGGTCCTCAATCAGATCATCGACGGTTTCGAGACCGATGGAGAGGCGGATGAAATCGGGCGTGACACCTGTTTCAAATTGCTCATCGGGCGTGAGCTGCGAGTGGGTTGTGCTGGCCGGGTGAATAATCAGTGATTTGGCATCACCAACGTTCGCCAGATGCGAGAACAGTTCAACGTGACGAATCAACTGCTTGCCTGCCTCTAAGCCACCTTTGATGCCGAATCCGAGAATAGCACCATAGCCGTGCGTGTGGTACTTCGCAGCCTGCTCGTGCTGTGGATGACTCGCAAGACCTGGATAGCTGACCCAACTGACGGAAGGATGGTTCTCTAAAAATTCGGCTACACGCAGGGCATTCTGACTGTGACGCTCCATACGCAGGGGCAATGTCTCCAGCCCTTGCAGGAAGAGCCAGGCATTCATCGGGGTGGTAGCAGCACCGAGATCACGCATGAGTTGCACTCGCGCTTTGATGATGTAAGCTAGAGGACCAAGTGCTTCAACGTAGCGCAAGCCATGATATGAAGGATCTGGCTCAACGAGTCCAGGGAAGCGACCGCTCGTCCAGTCAAAGGTACCTCCATCGACGATGACGCCACCAATAGCTGTGCCGTGCCCTCCGATGAACTTGGTGGCCGAGTGGACGACGATATCAGCACCGTGCTTGATTGGGTGCATGAGGTAAGGAGTGGGCAGCGTATTATCGACAATTAGCGGCACACCATGCTCATGAGCAATGTCGGCGACTGCACGAATATCAAGCGTATCCAGCCGTGGATTGCCTACGGTTTCGGCATAGAGCGCCTTTGTCCGCTCATTGATAGCTCCTCGGAAGTTTTCCGGATCGCGGCTATCTACAAAGCGAACGGTGATGCCAAGTTTGGGCAGCGTATAATGGAAGAGGTTGTAAGTTCCACCATACAGGCTGGCCGAGGTCACAATTTCATCGCCCGCCTGTGCGATATTGAGAATCGCCAATGTTTCGGCCGCCTGACCGGATGCCGTAGCAAGCGCTCCTACACCGCCTTCCAGAGCAGCTATGCGACGCTCAAAGGCATCCTGCGTAGGATTCATAATGCGCGTATAGATGTTGCCAAACTGTTTGAGCGCAAAGAGGTTCGCAGCATGTTCCGGGCTGTCAAAGACAAACGAGGTAGTCTGATAGATTGGAACTGCACGCGCGCCTGTTGCACTGTCTGCCGTCTCCTGGCCTGCATGCAATGAAAGCGTTTCAAAACCATACTGCCGATTACTGTTAAGTGCCATTGTTGTTTCTGCTCCTTTTGGGTCATTTGCCAGGGCGACCGCAAAGGTCGCCCCTACTATATACGATACGCAATACGATACACACCCCTACATCTTGAGTGCTTCAGTCATTTGTTGCCATTCTTTGAGGAAGGCGTCGTGACCGTGTGGTGAATCGAGTTCGACATAGGTTGCGTCGCCACCGATAGCACGCACCTGTTCCGCTAACCAGCGCACTCGTGCTGCTGGAAAGAGGAAGTCCGAACGAATACCGATGAACAGGGTGTGACTGCGTATGCGACGCAGCGCATCCTCTAGCGAAGGATAGCCCTCGCTGACGTCATACAAATCCATTGCGCGACTAATGTAGAGATAGCTATTAGCGTCGAAACGCTTAACTAGGGATGCTCCCTGGTAATACAGATAGTTCTCCACATCGAAGCGCTTACCAAGATCGGGAAATCCACTGGGCGAAGGGATGGAGGCGCGATAAATCTGGTCCCTGGGTGCGGGTTGCCGGGCAAAGCGTAGTTCCATAGACTCTTCGCTCTGGTAAGTGATCATTGCCAACATTCGTGCAATAGCGAGTCCGGCGTCTGGTCCTTGTCCATGCACATAATCACCACCTTGCCAGCGTGGATCCGCTAAAATTGCCTGTCGCCCAACCCCACTAAATGCGATTGCTTGTGCGGTGAGAGCCGCCGTCGCTGCTACGACAATGGCCTTCTTTACCAGTTCAGGATAGCTGACAGCCCATTCCAGCGCCTGCTGTCCACCGATCGACCCCCCTGCAACCATTGCCAGTTGGCGTACTCCCAGGTGCTCAATCAGCATACGCTGCGCACGCACCATATCGCGAATGGTAATTACAGGAAAGCGTATGCCGTAGGGTTTTCCTGTCTGCGGATCTACCGAAGAAGGGCCGCTGCTGCCATAGCACCCACCAAGGATATTCGAGCAGATCACGAAATAACGCGAGGTATCGAAGGGTCGCCCCGGCCCGATCAATGGATTCCACCATGCCACCTTTGCATCATCTGGACGTTCGGGATCATATGCATGCGAACTGCCCGTGAGGGCGTGCGTGATCAGAATGGCATTATCTCCCGAGGCATTGAGTGTGCCCCACGTCTCGTATGCCAATATGACAGGACCAAATTGACCGCCGTACTGCAACGGCAGGGAGTCGAAGGTGTAGGTGGACAGCGGGTTGGCAGGGACAAAAAGTGTATTTGACACGGCAGTGTGCTTCATCTGTGTCACCATTGTCACTCCTTCCTTCTTTTCAAAAAATGGGAACAAAAAACCCTCTACCTGGCAGGGGCGAGGGTTGAATAGGTTTCGCGGTACCACCCTGATTTGTTGACGTCTCACGGCATCAACCTTGATGAGTGTTGTGAGCAGCGTATTATATCTCCTCTCAAAACACTCTGGCTTTTAACGATGCCAACCGGCTCAGTCTACTGACCCGATAAGGGGGTTCAACCTGCAACTCCGAGGGGCATATTCAACGCAGGTGCGACGCTGGCATCTCATCATCACCAACTCTCTGTAGCCGTCCATGACGCTTACTCGTCCTCATCAATGTCGTTATCATGATGTATGTATATGCGCGGGCAATAAAAAACCCCTGCATCTCAGGGGTTTCGCAACATTGCTCATTCCCCTCATCTTGCGGATACCCGCCGGAATTGGCACCCTTCCTGCGACGTTGCAGGCGGGTTGCCGGGCTTCATAGGGCCGTTTCCCTCCACCTCTCTTGATGAGAGCAAATTCGCATCCTCAACGGATGCTTCCACGCATATGCAGTTGTGTATGTACTTCTAACTTTTAGTAAGTATACTTAAGAAATCCCTGGAATGTCAAGGGTTGCAGCAAGCCAACATAGTTACGGAAGAAGCTCACTCGTCGTCCACGTATCAATATAATTGACAAGGCGAGCGTGATGGGGAGCGAGCAGATCTGCGATCTGCCTCAACTGTGAGTAGTTGGCAGGACGCACAGACACGAAAGTCCGTCCTCGGCTAGTCTCGCGCAGGTATACATCATAGTCCATCGAGGTAAGGAAGTCGAAGGGCGATTGCCCCTGTGAGACCGCTTCCACAAAATCACGGCTCGGCAGAATGTAGATATCCCGTTCGTCAAAACCAGCAGCGCGCAATGCGAGCGCTGCTCGTCTCGCGTCTTGCAGATCGACAAACACACTATGGACATACTTACGAGGGAACGGAGATGCGGGAAGTGTCCGCTTCGCGGGTACCGGCAGTTGCTCAACAACTAACTGTTCACTGGTCAATGGCTCATACGTTTCAACGGTTGCTGTGTAATTCATGATTTGTAACCTCTTATTGGCGTCCTTCTGTTTTCTTTGGTTTTCACTAGCAGAGAGTCTTCTCTCTTGACACTCATAAGGGTAGCATCGGTTCATGAAATCTGTATTGGATATATATTTGATTCTTCCAATGTTCATTGGAACTAGTCAGAACTACTCGTCGCACGCAGCAGCTCGCTTCCTCATACAGTGACGGGCTGTTTAAGCATTTCATGTAAGTCATGAATGTTACGACGATCATACTGCAAGACTGTTTTTCCGACCGTACAAACCAGGATTGGGGATTGTGCGCCTCATCTTTATACATCATGTATTCTGATGTTCGTGGCGGGGTTTTGAGCTCCTAAGGCTGTTCTTTTGTTCCCTTTTCTTCTGTCATCGTGACCTTCGTTTAATTTATACTATTGTTTTGCTTTTTCGATTATAGGTTAGATTTCTCAAGTCCTCAAACATAAGGTAAACAGGTAGAGAGATTACAACTCCATTCCTCAGAAAAACTTCTCAATCTTAACCAACACTCAACTGTTTCACTCGCCGTCAGGCCTTAAACTAGCAGGCAGTAGGAGTTACGTAATAGCAGGAGGCAACAATTATGGAGTCCAGAGTGAAGCGTGGATGGCGGCTGTTCCGGACGCTGCCCCTCTTGGCACAGATGCTGGTGTTAATAATCCTGATCGGAACATCGGTCCTCTCACTAGAGCTGACAGCCCACGCGGTATCACCAACCCCGGCCGGCAAGACAAACAAACAAAGTATGCCGTTCCGTGATGGCTATGTACTGGTGAGATTCGACAACGGAGTATCTAATCAGATGCCATCTAAAGTAGAAATGGCGGCACAGGCTCAAGAGGTTCGCACACTAGGAGTGGGTGTCCACCTGCTCAGAGTACCCAGCGGGCACGTCCTTGACACCGTTCGACTCCTCAACTCCTCTCCCGGCGTGCGATACGCTGAACCCGACTACCTGGAACAGGAGGCAGCAACTCCCAACGATCCTTCCTTCCCAAAACAATGGGCCTACCAGAATACTGGTCAAACAGTAAATGGCACAGCGGGCACTCCGGGCGATGACGAGCATGCTGTACCCGCCTGGAACGTATCGACGGGAAGCCGTTCCATCGTCATCGGAGAAGTAGATACCGGCGTAGATTACTCCCACCCGGACCTCGCTGCCAACATCTGGACGAATCCGGGGGGAATCGGCGGTTGCGCAGCCGGAACCCACGGCTACAATGTGATTGCCGCAAGCTGCGACCCAATGGACGACGACACGGTTTATGGTGGTCATGGAACTCACGTCGCCGGCATTATGGGGGCTGTTGGCAACAACAGCGTTGGAGTCACCGGAGTGAATTGGACCACCACCATCCTACCCGTCAAGTGGGTCAGCGCGTCGGGGAGTGGTGCCACCAGCGACCTCATCACGGGCCTCGACTGGCTGCTCAAGGCGAAACAGGCCGGGGTCAACATCAGGGTTGTGAACGACTCAGATGTGTTCGTAGGCACGGCATACTCACAGGCGCTCTCAGACGAGATTGCCCTGCTGGGACAAAATAACATCCTCTTTGTAACAGCAGCCGGAAACACTGGTGACAACAATGACAATCCAGCCGTGCGTCGTTATCCGTGCGGTTACGACCTATCGAATGAAATCTGTGTAGCCGCCAGCGACCAAAACGATAATCTACCAAGCTGGGCGAACTATGGACCAACCACTGTTGACCTTGCTGCTCCCGGCAATAACATCTACTCTACCCTCCGCAACAACAGCTACGGCTTCATCAACGGTAGCTCTATGGCCTCACCACAGGTAGCAGGGACGGCTGCCCTTATCTTAACCCAACAAGATATGTCTCCAGGTCAGCTTAAAGCCGATATTCTTGAAAACGTCGACCAGATTCCCAGTCTCAGTGGACTCGTGCGCACAGGTGGCCGATTAGATGTCTGTAAGGCGCTTCCTGGATGCAGTTCAACGACCACCGGTACCTTCGGCCTTACCAGCATCGGGTCAAACTCAGGAAAGTTACCCGCAAATCGAAAGCAAGTCAATCACTACCAGCTATCTACCGCTGTCAATGTGTCGAAGCTCACCATGTACCTCGCCCCAACCGGTACAAAGGGCAAACAGGTGTTGGAGGGTGTCATCTACTCCGATCAGGGTGGGTCACCCAGTGCACTACTAGGTGTCACCAACCAGCTCACCTTCTCTTCCACAAACAAAGCCAACTGGTACGACCTGACCTTTTCAAGCCCTGTTGCCCTCTCTGCGGGAACCTACTGGATAGGCGTAATTAGCGGTAGTACCAGCAATATTACCGGTTTTCGCTGGAAAAGCGTGTCCAATGCGCGAGCCTACAACACGAACACCTACACCAGCGGACCGAGTAACCCCTTTGGAACTGCCACCATAGACTCCGAGCAGATGTCGATTTACGCCACATACACGACGCAATCCTCGCCCCCACCTCCGGCAGCACCATTCAGCATAACTCCGCCCTCCGCGAGTAACGTCCAGAGTCAGCCTGCTCATCCCAGCCCGGAGCCACAGCAGGGTCAGGCATTGGCAGCAACCACCGGCGATTGGGATTATAGTCCGACCAGCTATGCTTACCAGTGGTTACGTTGTAGCAATACAGGCGTCAGTTGCACCAACATTGCTGGAGCAAATAGCTCAAGCTATACACCAGACAGCGCTGATATAGGGTCAACTCTTCAGGTCGCAGTAACCGCGACGAACAGCAACGGTTCAACAACCGCAGCCTCAGAGCCTACGATGATTGTTCAGGCAGCTTCTCCATCGACGAATACCTTTGGCAAGACAACGATAGGAGGTTCCACCGATCAGGCTGATGCCAATTATATGCGCGCCGACACCTTCAACCTTGGACAAGCGGCGTTGGTGTCAAAGCTGACCATCTATCTCCAACGCGTAAACAGTGGACAACAGGTGCTGAAGGGCATTATCTACTCCGATCAAAGTGGATCACCCGGCACTCTGATCGCTGTATCGAATCAGATTACCTTCGGTACCTCGGCGGCATCCGGTTGGTATGATCTGCCGTTTGCTTCACCTGTATCCCTCTCAGCCGGAACGTACTGGATCGGACTCATCGATGGCACGAATACCGATGTATTCGGATTAAGCTACGACGAAAGCACTGCTAACAGTGGCGCTGTCGCCCCGGCAACCTACTCCAGCGGACCACCCAATTCCTTCTCAGCTTCTCGCCTTGACTATGAGCAGATATCCATCTACGCAACCTACCAGTAGCTTAAATGAAAGTGACTGGATTCCCTGGATGAGGCTTGTTTGCTCATCCAGGGAATCCATACATGCTCTTGCGTACACTGAGACGTGTAACCTCTTGCCAGTTCCCCTCATAATCTGCATATGCAGACATTTCTTCCATATGCATCATTTGAGCAGACGGCAACCACCCTGGATTGGAAACGCTTGGGAAAACAGCGCCTCGAGGGCATGCAGATTATTCGGATTATCACAACTCCTGACTACGTCGGAGCATGGGCACATCACCCGGCGGTGAAGATGTGGAGGGACTACGAAAACGCGCTAAAGCTGTATGTGAACACGATGATTACTGAATGGAAGCGCCGGGGTTACCTGAATACAATGCTCTACTACGATCTGGCAGGAGCTGAAATTACATATCCCGAGTGGTTTGGTGATCCCCGCTTCCACGACTCACATAAGTCGAACTTACTGCGGAAGTATCCTGAGTACTACAGTCAATTTCACTGGAATGTTCCAGATGATCTCGCTTATTTCTGGCCTGTAAAGTAATCTTCTTTCAGAAGCCTCAAGATGCAGCTACCATCCACATGTTGATAGCTGCGTGATAGCCTGATGCTATTCTTTTGTCCTCCCTGTTCGGGTACTCTTCTCACATCAGAAAGAAATGCTGAACTTTTCTGACACAAGAGATGTTCCCGAACAGATAGGAGGAAAAACACATGGCGACAAACAACAATATGGAAGAAACCTGGGGAGTTGCTGCCACCCATGCAGAGCATCAGATGCATGACCACATTAGCTACAGTGTAGAAGGGCAAATCCGTACAGGCACCATCATCTGGATTTGTGCCCCTGCAGACCAAGCCAATAAGCTACGCTCAGTGCGCTATATTGTCCAACCCGATGAGAGTGCAAAGAGTCCCGACCTAATATGGCCTGGCAATATTCTGATCGATGCAGGACACAATAAACAGGTGCATGCTAGTAGCAATACAGCATTTGCTGGATTGGAGCAAACGCTAATCGAGATGCTGACCTCATTATCCATCCCCGTCATTCTGAAAATGGAAATCGACGATGCCGGTCAGCCTTTCTACGTCTGGCAAATTGGCCAGTCCACGCCAACGCAACCATTTGGCTTGTATGTTGGCACCAATAGGCAGTTGATAGACGCGCTGAAGCTTGCTCTGGAGAAACTTATTCAGCATGCGAGTCGCCAGCAGTAAATCATGGACGTTATGTAAACAAAAATGCCCGCCTCACTATTTCTAAGGCGAGCATTTTCATTAGTAATATCTCTGCTGCTGGTACTGAGGAAATCCATAGCTGGATCGACCAAACATCACACGCTGGCGACGCTGGCCAAAGACCAGGTACAAGAAATTACCGAGGAATGGTAGCAGCCAGATGAGCACTAACCATAGTATAGTGCCAGCAGGTGAGTGATCATCTTCAAAAACCATCACGGTCGTTATAATATGTCCCAGTATCGGGACAAAGACGCACACCAGGAACAGTAACGAATTGGCGATACAGCCACGATTTCCCGACATCGTAAAGTCGCTCCTCTAGCTATGATACTGACCTCAAGCGCTGTAGGAGACGATAATCATCCTACAACACTGAGAACCAGAACATTATCGATTTTCTATCAGGATATACGAAGCGGACAGGGTGTATGTTGCAATCAAAAACCTATCATGATCATACTCACAGCATGATTTGCGCCCATTTCTGAGTTGATATTGAGTATACTCTGAGCCTGCGCGGCTACATGATAGACACGTGTCAATGGAGCACCGTTAAAAAACAGGTAGGTGATGGTAATAGTTGCCTAGGTGGCAGATGGATTGGCCAACGATAGTATTCTGTTGTACCAGCGCCAGTATAGCCCTCGGCAAAGTAGTAGACGCTAGTCAGTGTTGGCGTAATCGTCATAAGTACCGTCAGTGGTGTCGTACCCTGCAAAGAGAACCATATACCTTGCTGCTGGAGATCATACACGAGTTTGTAGCTACCTGCCAATACCGGAGTATGAACAGCAAGTGAGATAGACGTACTTCCTTCAGGCTGAACATCGGCAGTGAGCGTACCTACATTGCTCGTGTCGACGACCTGCGAACTGACGGTTTGCCCATTGCTATCGAGCCAATGGTAGCCAAGCGTAACCTGCGCATTCCCTGTAGCGGGCCACGTGATCACACCTTGATTCTGCGCGGTTATATTGACTTGCATTGTGGTACTGGGCGGAAGTAAGGTTGGCTGCACCGGTTTGGCAAAATTCTGGGCATAGTGGACCACTTCAACTTGATCATTGATAACCTGTGCACCATGATGAGAAAACGTATCTGTGCCTAGCAGCATATCCCATTGCAGGATATACGCGCCCGGTTGTGCTGGGGTCTGCACTTGCACACTCAGCGATGCACTGGCGTTGATGGCAACATTTTGTGGCAAGGCAGTAGAGTTTCCAGTAGCAACAGCATGTCCCTGTGCATCGAGCCAGCGATAAACGAGCTGTAATGGTTGCGAACCCTGCGCGTTCCAGAGGGGGCTAAATGTATCAATTTATGGAAAATGTGTTGTAGTCGAGTTTTCATGATATCTATTTCCCTTACCATCATTTACCCCACAGCAACCACATGCTGAATAGCAGGCGTTAACGGCACGACCGATGGTCTCGCTTGAAAATCTCCAACACGGGCCGACCAGTAGCGAGGCGTCCCTCCTAGAACAAGGTTAAGGGGTGTACCCAACGGCTGATTATTCGCTCCCTGGGCGCACGCGCTAATACAAAACCGCTCAACTGTTTAAGAGTATAATAGATGTACGCGTTCGCAGGCAGGTTTCCGCTTGAGCGAGAAAAGAAATGGGCATAGAGGTTGCCGTTTGTGGCCAATATCGCTCCAACCCCGGCCAGTACCAACAGAAACAATAATACACAGAAGTTTCGCTTGAAATATCTTGACGAACAATGTCGCATTTCAGCCTCCATTCTCCTCTTCGACGCAAATGCATAATTATTCCACATATGCTTATCGGCGAATATGCAAAGAAATGAATGGAGGGGAGACGAGAAGTCCTAATTTTCCAGCAAATAATTATCTTCCTTGTATTTCTCCTCGAAGCCCAGCTTGCGGTAGACATTGTAGCCCTCTTGCGAAGACTGCAAAATGGCGTAGTGGTAGCCTCGCACTCGCGCCTCAAGCAGGGGCACAAGCGTAATTGCCGCACCTAGACCTTGCCCACGGAACCCACGAGCAGTGCTGACATCGTAGATACCCGCTACGCCATCAGCCAGCAACAGAGTGGAAGAGGTGACTGGCTCACCGTTCAAGTAACCAACATAATGGAGGAATGGGCCATCAAGCGAAAATCCATGAATTGTGTAGGCATCAGCATAGATTGCAGCATTATCAGGGGACATCTCGAAGCCTGCAACGCTTGCTCGAAACCACTTATCGAAGCTGGATCCATCGGAGACACGCTCAATTACCAGGCCGGATGGAGTCGGTAGTTCAGCAGGCAAGTTTTGGAGATTGGCAGCCATATGGGGTCGTCCTCCAACTGACTTCAGACCCCACGTTTTCAAATAGCTTCCTAGATCACGAGGTCGAGTTGAGGGCAAGTTTTGCCACAGGAGCGGCATCTTTAACAATTTGAAGTATGCACACGTGGCTTCGACGCGCGTTATTATTCTGTTCTGATCTAGCTGAGCGCGTAGGACAGTGTTCCAACTGTGGAGATTGCTGCTTATCCAGGTTACTTCGGCATCGCTGTACAGCTTCAGATAGGGCAGTTGAGCAAAGCCTATAAAATAAGAGATGTAGTTGGCCTCCATTGCAGCCAGCAATCCTGTAGGGTCTGTAAGTATGCCATTCATTCGACCAACCTCCTTTAACTAAGACAGCAATTTTCTCGCCAGGCGCATCATCAAGGGACGGTAGACGTGCTCGTAGTTGCCAACAAAACGCACTACTTCGCCGCCCCAGCCGCTCTTAAAGCGTGAGACGCCTGCCAGGGCGTCATCCTCGTTGTCTCTTTCAGAAATACCCCACAAGTCATAGCTTGTTGCGCCTTCTTGTTTGGCCCAGCGTATAGCTTCCCATTGCAGTAAATAGTTGGGCATCAGGTGACGCTGCTCATTGCTCGATGCACCATACAGGTAGATAGCTTGTTTTGCAAATAAGCCGACAAAGATGCCCGCCAGCAGTTGTCCCTGGTACTCAGCCAGGAATAAACGCGCCATATTGCGTGGCGCAAAGATGTGCCATGCTCGCAGGTAATAGTCAAGCGTATGAATGCCAAACTCGTCGCGCTCACCTGTCGTTTGCAAAAGCGCGTACCACGCCCGCACATCCTCAGCCGTTTCGGCAATACGCACCTGCACACCTTTTCGCCCGGCGAGTCGCACATTGTAACGCCACTTCTCTTTCATACGCGCCAACAAGGTCTCTTCATCGGGCGTGAGATCCAGCAGAACTGTCCGTACTGGCTGGATAGCCTGCACCGAACGAAACTGCAAGCTTCCCAAAACATCTACAATTTCATCACTTTCAGCAGTGCCCCTCTCTTGCCCCAACTCCATTTGTAGCGCAACCGCACCCTCTCTACGTAATTTAGCATTGATGAACTCCAGCAATGTGGGGACAAGGCTTGTCCTCACCCCGTCTATAGAGGGGACCTCTTCGTTGTCATTACATGGCAAAAATTGTGACCAGTCCATTACCGGCCCTTTAGGAATATAGGCAAGATGACCTGTCCGCAAAGGAATACTGCCGAAGCCTTTGCGCAGTACTTGAGCGGCAGCGAGGATTTTCTTTTGCTCAGCATCCCATAAGGCGAGACGAAGTGGGTACCAACCAGCACTTGCCTTCAATTCGCCCCATTCCCAGCTCTGTAAAAGGTGTCCGCATGGGTGCCCACAGACAAAATGATTCCACTGCTCTCGCTCGGTCGCGGGAATGGAACGTAGCATATAGCGATGCGGCATTTGATCGACTCCTATGATACAATACGTTGGGATGCGAAAAGCTTTCACGAAGCGCCCCTACAATTAAACGAATGGGATTACATAGAGGGGCACAACAAGTAGTATCCCAAGACTCTCTTAGAGAGACAGGAGGCAACCAATGAAGATTGTGATCCTCGGCTGTGGCCGCGTTGGCTCGACATTGGCAATGATGATGGATCGAGCAGGACATAAAGTTTCTGTAGTTGATGTGAGTAGTGATTCTTTCCAACGTCTCCCCCCTCAATTCAGTGGGGAGACGTTTGTAGGTAATGGGGTCGATGAAGATGTACTTATACGTGCTGGCATTCGAGATGCCGATGCATTCGCTGCTGTCACGAATGGTGATAATCGTAACATCATGGCCAGCCAGATTGCAAAAGAGCTTTTTCAAGTCAAAAAGGTCGTTTGTAGGATTTACGATCCTATTCGTGAGGAAACCTATCACGAGCTTGGCCTTCAGACAATCTCTCCTACAATAGTAGGAGCACAACTCATGTTCGACGCTATTCTTGGTAAGAAGCAAGATGTAAAGGGCTAGGGAAGCGAGGTAACGATATGTATATTATTATTGGAGGAGGCGGTGACATTGGCTACTATCTCACGAAAAGCTTATTGAGCCAGGGTCACGAAGTTCTTTTGCTAGAAAAAGGTGCCACTCGCTATCAGGGCTTGAATGAGGAACTCGGCCAAGCAGTAGTACGAGGCGATGCCTGTGAAGCAAAAACCATGGAAGAGGTGGGAGCAACCCGTGCAGATGTCGTTATCGCTGTCACCGGTGATGATGAAGATAATCTTGTCATCTGTCAAATGGCTAAGAAGCGTTTCAAAGTCGGACGCACGATCGCCCGCCTGAATAATCCAAAACATTCGGAGATTTTTCAAAAGCTTGGCATAGACATTACGGTCAGCCCTACAAGGGCTATCCTCTCGCTAATCGAGGCAGAACTCCCAAGTTCGCGTTTTGTGCCGCTCATGACACTGAAAAGCGCCGGATTGGAAATCATCGAGATGCGCATTCCAGCAGAATCACCGATTGCAGGAAAAATGCTGCGCGATATCAATCTACCCCGCACCGGCAATATCGCTCTAATTATTCGAGATAAGCAGTTTATTACTCCCACGGCTGAAACGCAGCTCATGTCCAATGATGAAATCTTCGCGCTGGTGAATCGCGAGGGTGAAGATGCATTGCGCAGTGCCTTCGGCACAACCTGATCAAATCAGGATTTGTCATCCTGAGCAATAGCGAAGGATGACGGCTCCCGTCTGCTGGCACTTTTCCTAAAAAACCTACCTGTGTAAGATTCCCTACGATTCACTTACGTGCTCAGCATCATTGCGAGAATCTTCAGTTGTAAATTCCTGTGGAACATCGGGGACAGGGCGTAGCAGATCAATGTGCTCTATCTTCCTGGTCTTAAAAGGTTCGACTTTGGAGGTAGCAGCAGGCACTTCCTTATTCGCGGTATTCTCTCCATGAGCTATGCCTCGCAGTCGAAGATGGCGAGTAATCGGACGGCGTAGAATCCAGGGAGAACGCTTTTTCCCTAGGATTTCTTCAGCAGTTTCACCGCGAGCGGAACGATAGATACTGTTTATGACAACCCAGGCAGCCGCAACTATTGGCGTGCCAATCAATGCACCGAAGGGTCCGAATAATTGGACAAAAATAATCAGGGCAAAAATTGAGGCAACTGGATGCAGGCCAACCGCGTGTCCTACGATACGAGGCCCAAGCGCATTGTTCTCAAGAACCTGCACAACCACGAAGTACGCTATGATATAGAACGTACGTGGAAAAGGGCCTGGCAAGAGCAGCGAGATCAGAACGGCGGGTAGAGCAGCCAGTACCGGTCCTACCATTGGTATCATCTCAAAAAGGAAGGCCAGAACACCTATAATCAGTGAAAATTGTCCTAACCCCAGAATGGCGGTCCCTATCCCAGCCATCACGCCAATAATTCCCGCCAGTATCAGTTGCCCACGAATATAATTGCCCACCACGCGATTCAGTGCATCCTCAAATAGCAGGACATGCTCAAGTGATCGCTTCGGTACAATACCAATCAGACTATTGCGAATACGCTTGCCATCCAGTGTCAAATAGATGCTCAGCACAACAACCAGTACGATATTAACCACGCCATCTGCTATTGAAAGCAGAAGACCCGGCACATTCGACGACAGCGACTCCGCGAAGCTGATAGCCTGAATGCGCAGTTGAATGACCGCTGTGTCAATAGTATTTTGGGGAATGCCTTGCTTCGCCAGCCAGTTCTGGAACTGTACAAATTGAGTCGGCAGAATGGTAAAGAAGTTTGTCACCGTTTGAGAGAACGTTTGTACCTGCTTGATCAATGAGAAAATAACTGCCGAAAGTATTCCACCCAACAAAGCCAGGACAACTGCATAGACAAGCAGGCATGCAAGTGCTCGCCACATATACCTGTCGAGGAGATCAACTACGGGAGTGAGCAAAAATGAGACAGCCATCGCGAGCAGGAGGATAACAAGAGCGTGCACAAATTGCCCGACAATCGCCCAGGCACCCCAGAACAGAATGCCTATACATACCGCGCTAATCAGAATATCGCGTACCCGCTCCCAATTCACCCGATCCATTGCGTTTTGCCTCTTGTGTATCACACTATGCTCTTTCCTCAAGACGACCCGAAAATCGCCCCTACATTGTGTCAGGTTTCAGCTAAAAGAACAAGAGGTTTTCGCTCTCTAGTAATTGAACGCTTTGCTTTCTATTTTTTTAAATAGGCGCAATAGTTCCTGATTTCATGTAAAACACCGAAACTTTTTTCGCGCCTGTTGCGTCATCTCTATTGGAGTAGGATTTGTCGCATCTGGAGGGGATGCGGCAGGCAGGCAACGTTAACATCTTCGCTCCTATTCGTCATAAATCATAATAGCATTCACATAAAAAGGACAAACCCATGGATCCATCTACCAATTTTTCGCTTACTCAACTGGTTCTTGTCTGGACACTCCTTGGGTTTTTATTGACCTGGATGATCTTTTTTGCTGTGCTCGCCATCCGTTCTCATACTCGCGAAACGTTTGTACAGGAAAACTTGACTGCACGGCCTCAGCCTTTTTCTAGAATCTCCACCATACTTTCAAAGTTCCATATGATCGCATCACAACCTGCTGAAACAGTGAACGCCGAAGTTACATTGCCGAGCGAAGTGGTAGTCCGCTCATAGAGGCCAGAAGCGAAGCTTGCGAAGCATCTATTAATTCCTCCGCGCCCTATATTTGTATGTTTTCGTCCGGTCGAGCCGGACGAAACGCTCCATTCTCGTTGATGTAGACAAAGTGGCTATCCTGGACGTTGACAATCATATCGGGTTTCCCATCGCCATTGACATCTTTAAAAGTTAGCGTTACAGGTGTGAGGTCTTGGCCCTGCCCAATTAACATTGGCCCAGCATATATTTTCGCTTTTGTCGCATCGCCCCCTGGAATCTCGATAATCTGTATGTGGCGGTTTAAGTTCAGCGCAATAAAATGGCTTGGATTGGCAGCCGAGTCGTTATGACCGACCACTGCATCGATCTGGAATGTGCGCGGCCGACCATAGTGCCAATCATCTTGCGTCACCTGCCACCAACTAGCCAGGGCGCTAAATGCAATCCAGCCAATAATCATGATGATGGCCGCTACTCCAACAAATATCAGCCAATGCAAACGTATTCTGCGTGAAGGTTCCTCGGACCTTGCACCTCTGACGCCCCCTGGAGAGCCTCCTAAGCGAGTACCAATGTCCGTATCTACGTCATCTGTGCGTACACCTCGCCCTCGATGAACATGAATGGCAGGTATATCCGTAGAGGTTGCGGTTCGGCGTGGAGGAACATTCGTCTGCCGATCGCCATTGGAAGGACGATAGTTTTTAGGTATTGAAAGAGGTTGCACATCAGGGCGAGAACGCCCGGTTTCCATTCTAACATCAGGCCGGCCCTGTCCGGTATAACGAAGCGCACTATTAGGCATGCGTGTTGGCCATACGTCGTCGTCATACTCACTGTCATCAAGCGTTCCCTCATCATGTAAGCGCACTCGCTGCGAGGTAGAGGGAGGTCTACTGCGTTGCTGCCTGGTAAATCGGTCCACGGTATTACCATCCTCTCGGAAGTTGTGGTGAGAACAAAATGAGCTACCGCGCTAAGAAATTTTGTTCTAAGTCAAGCTTATTATACATTGATTAGAACGGAATTACAAGAGGTTTTGAGGCTAGATTAGTACAAGTGTACTATTTCTTTTCTGGCATCTTACCTGTGAACGGGATATAATCAAGGCAACTAACCACAAATAAGCAGGGAGCAGAAAACATGACGCTAGCAATAACCAACGGGACCATTATCGACGGGCATAGCCCGAATCCACTTACAGGCATGACCTTACTGATTGAAGACACGCGAATCACAGCCCTGGATCGTCAGAACCAGGTCAACATTCCGCGTGAGGCAACAGTGATTGACGCCGGAGGGAGAACCATCCTACCGGGCCTGATCGATACACATGTACACTTTATGTTAGAATACCCCGACGTGCTACGTTCAGTGCTCACACCACCCTCTCTACGTTTATTGCAGGCCATCCCACGCATGCGAGCAACGCTTGATGCTGGCGTCACAACCATCCGTGATGCTGGAGGTTCGCCCGCGGGACTAAAGATGGCCGTTGAACAGGGCATCATCACTGGGCCGCGTATGCAGGTCGCCATCAGTTTGATCTCTCAGACGGGGGGTCACGGAGATGGTTACTATCCATGCTGTGCCGATCTCGGCTTCTTTGGCATACACTTTACCGACGTGCCCAACGGCGTCGCCGACGGAGTCGAGGAGATACGCAAAACCACTCGCGAGATACTGCGAGCAGGAGCCGATTGGATCAAACTGGCAACTACAGGCGGAGTTCTCTCCACGGCAGACGCCCCCACCTCATCGCAACTCACCATTGAGGAGATAGCCACAGCCGTCTACGAGGCCGCGGCCCAGGAGAAACGCTGCATGGCGCACGCTCAGGGAACCGAGGGCATCAAGAACGCCCTGCTCGCCGGAGTCGCCTCCATCGAACACGGCGTCTACCTCACCGACGAATTGATCGACCTGATGCTCGAAAAAGATGTGTATTTAGTACCAACCCTTATCGCTCCTCTCGCGGTCGTAGAGTTCTCACAAGAGCATCCCGACTTACTCCCACCCATGATGGCAGCCAAAGCCATCAGTGTCGTCAAAGCTCATCAGCAGAGTTTCCACAAAGCAGTAGAGGCCGGAGTCAAGATAGCAATGGGTACCGATTCAGGCGTAGGTCGCCATGGAGTAAACGGCAAGGAAATACAACTGATGGTCGAAAACGGCATGACTCCCATGCAAGCCATCCTCTCCAGCACCTCTACCGCCGCTCAACTGCTGCACCTGGATGACAGATTAGGTACACTTGAAGTCGGAAAACTGGCCGACGTCATTATCGTCGATGGCGACGTGCTGAGTGACATCAGCAAGCTAGCCGATCCTGCAAATGTGCAGCTCGTACTCAAAGCCGGGCGAGCAGCGAAAAATACGTTAGACGTGAGCGTTCCTTTGCTAGCAGGGGCAGTGTAGGAACCACCAGAATTTTAAGAAATACCTGTGCACTATCTATTTGAGCCTGGGTGGTCCTTGCCGGATGCGCGTGCGTACAGCTTCCAGTTCTTCGGCATCGCTGCCAGCAAAAGTCTCCTGCCACCAGGTAGCGCCCGCCTCGACATATGGCATGATCATCTCCAGATCCCTTTGGTGCTCACTTCCACTGGTATTGCCGGATGCCAACACATTAAATGGGTCGTCATTCGTGCGAAACTGCCGCATATAGGCCAGCATCTCCTGGATATCCTCCGGTTGCATTAGCTGGCCTGTCTGCTTGATTGGACAGACGCCATCCCAGTGTGCAGCACGCCGAAAAGGTTTCTTCAAAGGCCAGAATCCCGCTATCCAGATCGGGATGCGGGGTCGTTGGAGTGGAGTTGGAAGGAAAAGTGCATCGTGGAGTTGATAATGCTGCCCGCTGTAGTTCACTCGCATCCCTGACCAAAGATGCACGAGTACCTCCAATCCCTCGTCCAGCATCGCGCCATGCAGCTTATCATCCATAGCTTCGCCATAGGTGCTGTACTCTTTGAAGAAGCTATCACTCCCGATTCCCAGACCTAAGATAAGCCGCCCATGTGAGAGTCGATCGAGGGTTATGCTCTCTCTGGCCAGTTTCCAGGGTCGGCGTCGTGGCAGGGGAGTGACTAAAGGACCAAGCTTAATGCGACTGGTGACCATGACCATCGCTGTTAATGCTATCCATGGATCGACCATTGGTTGAGCCTGCTCAGGACTCCCTCCAATGTGATCCCACACGAAGAAGCCGTCCCATCCTTCAAATTCAGCCTCATGGGCTAATTCCGCCAGAAGGCGCGCGTCACCAAAGCAGCCAAAGTTTGGCGTGTTGATCGCAAATTGCATAAGCATTTCTTCCTCTCATCAAATGTTTCCTTGAGAGTATAGTACCCTATTCCTGTCATCTATTGTCATGATTTCAGCAAAATGCTTACATTCTCAGGACTGAAATCTGGCCGCAATGCGCACGTTGGAACTCGTTGCGTGTAAAACGTAATTGCAGAACGAGGGGATGTGTCATGAACTTATCTTCTGATACGAGGTCAATTACTTACTGTAAAACAGGAAATCTTTAGTAGCTGCCAACTACAGGGGGATACGGCGATAAACCGCATCAAAGGGAAAGCTCACACCCACGCTTCTGAGTTCAACTATGTCGCCGCTCTGGTAGTGGTAAGGTCGCCAGTTACTCTCACGCCGATAGATGATGATTTCCTGCACCACGCTGCCAACCAAAAGATATTCCTGCATAGAGGGTAGCGTCTTATAGATAGCTAGCTTCTCACCACGGTCCCGCTTCTCGGTGGACGGAGAGAGAACCTCAATAATCACGATTGGGTTCGTCGGCAAGGACTCGCTATCCTCACCACAGGCAACCGTCAGGTCAGGAAAGAGATGATTTCCTTGTGGGAGTTTCAGCCGCCGATCACTGGAATAGACTAGGCATGGTGCATCCTCCAACTGGCTACTCAGGATCGTCACTAGTCGTGCGCCGAGGGCCGCGTGGACATCCGAGCCACCCGCCAGATCGAGGAGCGCCGCATCAGCCCCAGACAGGTCGGAGGGCGGACGCAGCATTGTGACCATTCCATTCAGACGCTCATATTTCCCATCCGTCGCATCGTCCAGGACAAGATACTGGTCCTCGGTCATATAGATGCCATCGCTCACTTGTGATCGATCGGCTACCATGATCTTCACTCCTTGCTCATGCGCTGGCTAATTGATAGGCTCCTTGCTCATTGTACCATACGTACCACTGTAACAACAGACTTATACAGTCTGGAAATCATAACGCTTGGTCTACTGCCGTACAATCCGTTTATACACCCACGCATCCAGCATACCTCGCAAGATTCCAATCAAGCCAAGTAAACCCGCACCGATCAGTAACGCCAGCAAGGGCTGAGCAAAGTTATGGAAAAACAATGCATGGCTCGCCGGGAGCAATCCCCACAAAATGACAAGCAGGAAAGCACCAAAGAACATCAGCATGCCAGCCATCGCACTGGTACGCAGCAACACCGCAAAGGTCATTTTCTGCGAGAGCTTGACCGCCATCATCGCTCCTGGCGTGGGTGCACCAATTAATGCGATAAACAAGACACCAAACAAATGCCCCAGCGGTAAATCGGCCGGATTTGGCGTTGCCCCTAAAATGAAAATGAGCAGGATCGTTAAAGGCAGCAGCCCAGTCAAGGCACCTACTATGGCTGGACGCCAGAGAACAGATGCATCCTCGATCCGCTCCTTTGGGACATCAACTGAACCAAGTTCGCGAATGGCCAGAATGTTACTCACCAACAGGATAAGATACGCTACAAAGGGCAGATGCAAGCCATTGATGTGACCTGTAACACCATAGTCAATGAAAAACCCACTTACCAGTGGCGCTAGAATAGCAATAGTCAGGCAGCGATAGAAAAATCTGCGCATAGCTTTCGTACGGCTGCGCGTCACTGCGGTAAAACCTATCGCGGCCAACGCCAGCAGATTGATACTACTACCTAGCAGGATAGCCAGCACAGCTGAAGACTCAATTCCGGTCCGCAGTGGCGCGGACACGTTGACAAGAATTAATACCAGAAATTGCAGGAGCAGCGCAATCAATGCTACTCCATAGTAGAATAGCCGACGTCCCTCATGATACAAGGGGGCAGGTGTAGTGGAATCTCCCGTAGTTGAGCGGCTCGAAACTTGATCTTGTGCTTGACTTGGAGCTTGAGCCTGCGCCTGGGAAGGCCACTGCCATGGTCGTGGACTTTGCTGCCATGGAGCATTTCCCGCGGGTGACGCTACGCCAGCCGGACTTGTCGGCGGAATTGCACCTACCGCACTCGGAACGGGAACCAGCGATACAGGTGGCGCTGGCCGCTGCCATGCTGATGGAGGACGCTCAGGCACAGTCATATCCGAATTGTCGGCATCACCGCTCAAACGCAAGGCACCTTGGGAGGCCGGGAGAGAAGAGATGGCAGATTGTAGCGCATTTGCCATCTCGGTCGCGCTCTGATAACGATTGGCAGGATTCTTCGTCAACGCCTTCATCACGACCGCTTCTATGGCGGGCGAAAGATCGGGGCGAACAGTTCTCACTGGGGGTACAGGGTCGTTGAGTTGCTTCGCCATCACAGCAAAGGGATTCGTGTCTGTGAAGGGAACTTTACCCACCAATAGTTCGTACAGGATGATGCCAAGCGAATAGATATCTGATCGAGCATCAACCTCATTTGAGCCTATCTGCTCCGGCGAAGCATATTCTGCCGTACCAACAAAGCTGCCTACGCTCGTTAATCCAGGTACAGCATTCAATCGCACAATGCCAAAGTCGCTCAGCAATAATCGTCCATCCTGATGAAAGAGCAAGTTGGCCGGCTTGATATCACGATGCACAACCCCAAGACTATGCGCGTAACTCAGGGCATCCGCTACCTGGCTGATGTAACTGGTAACGGCATTCAAATCAAAGCGCGCGCCTCGCCTGCGCATGTCGTCCATACGCTCACGCAAGGTACCACCACGAATATATGGCATGACAATATAGGCCAACGGCTCCCCGTTCACCATAGCCTCTTCATACTCGTATACGGACAGTATGTTTTTATGCTCAAGCTTTGCTACGGTATCGGCCTCGCGTCGAAAACGCGCTAAAAAGATTTTTTGCTGGTCGGGATCATATTCGGAGCCAGGCAGCAGTACCTTCACGGCTACGGTACGCATTGGTCTCGACTGTTGTGCTAAAAAGACTGCGCCCATTCCGCCGCGTCCAATCACCCGTTCGATGGTACATGTGCCGAGTGTCACGCCAATAAGTTCATTAATGTTCATAGATCAATCCAACATAGTTCGATACTGATAACTTCACTTTATAAAACCATTGAAATATGGCTATATTTCGCCTGAACCCCACAAATCTCCTTGGGCTGTTTCATTCGTCGTACGTTTCTTATATGCAGTTCGCCTCTCTCGCACTACCTTCTTTGGCACAGCAATAAATTCCGCTCCTACGTCGTCTTTGCCATCATATACTTCTTGTCTGTTCGACATTTCTACTACGGCATCAAAAATTGAGCTACGCCGGACGCAGACCTCAGGCCAGAGAGCAATGAGCGCTTCTATTGTAGCATCCTCAGCAATTTTTAGCACCGGCCATCGCTCTCTTGTTGCGCGCAATACATCCGTGAGCGGCAAGGCTCCCACTTCCTCTATCCACTCTACGAACGAATTTCTTAGACGTTCCATCCAATTGCTTTCGTAGAGACCTATTCCAGGAACAAAAATAATATCCTTTTCAACGATGCATTCGGCCGCAATCTGCAATTCCGAACGGCGGTAACAGTGCAAGAGCGCATAGCAGGCCTGTTCGAGCACAATACCTTCATTTGATACGCACTTGCGCACCGACTCCACATCGATCTGTGCTAGCCGCTCAGAAAAGTCATCATAATGGTTGCGCATCACGCTCAAAAGTTCCGTCGCCGACAACTGCCCTTCGTACCAGACTATAGGAAACATACTCGCAATGCTGGCAAAAGCAGTACGTGCCTCCTCTGGTATAGCTAACAACAAGTCATTACGCCCCGCAAGTTGTTGCAGCTTCTGAAGCTTACGTTCGCGATATGACGGTGTCCAGAAACCTAAAATCTCGACATAGATACGCCGGTGAGCACGCGTAAGGGCAAAGTCAGGAATGAAAATCCCCGGTAATGTCGTCTCGCCTTGAGCAGGCTTCAACAGCAAAGGCTCTGGCTCGCGTTCAAGTCGCCAACCATCGACGCCCTGGCCACTTTCCAATGCGCTAAAAGCTTCCGCGAAGGACTGTTCGATACTGCTATCAAATAGCGCTGATGCATCACTTGTCGTTCTGACATCTGCATTACTTTCCCGTGCTGAAGGCAGCAGGTTAAGGAGTTCGCTGTCCATCACAAAACGGTAAGAACGCTGCAAAAAATGTACCGTCGCATCCGCTTCCAGCAGAGCGCGTGATAGCATCCCTTTTTGCCCCGACCTTGCGCCTTTAACACCCTGCGGCCCAGTACCATAGCCGAGCAGCATGCGACAGAGCCTGGCCAGGCGCAAGCCATATTGCTGCGGCGCACCCGTCATCTCCTGCGGACCATAGAGTGTGAGATGTAGCAAAGGAAGGTTCACGGGTGCACTGGCGTCATAGGCAAGATCGTAATAGACCCCCAGCTTACGCGCAAGGAAGCACAAGCGCTTAATGATCGCTCCGACGCCAGTAGGAGCAATCAATTGATCCCCCACATCTAAAGCCGCACTTTGCGCGTTCCCAAATGCGTTGCAATCGATGACGAAATGGACATCAGAGGCATTGAAAAGCGCTGCTTCAAATACCCACTGGTTGTAAAGAGTAGCAACTTCGTCAACGCTGGGAGGCTGAGCGACGTTGCGTACAAGTAATGCCTCCTCCTCGCTGTCTAGTGCAAGCAAGTATTCTAGATCAGGAAGACTCAGTGCATAAGATTCGCCAAATGCCTGCAAAGCTTGTGTTCGACCCTGTGCCGCGAGGAAGCCCGCGTGATGTTCATTGACGTAGTTGAAAAGTGCAAGGCGTAGATGCATGGGAGAAGTTATGCCTTCTACAGCAAGACGCTCGTTAGCTTCACCTCCTATCTGCTCTAACACTTGAGTCCAATCGTTCGGCTGCCAAATATACCAGTGGCTGAGGGTAGCAACCAGGCAATGCGCCAGTCGATAGTCGCCTATGCAAGCACGGGCATCATCATAGGAAAATTGCCGCTGTGGTCGTTTGAGTTGGCGCTCATGATAGTCTACGAGGCGTCCTATCTCGGTACGCAATTCGCCGGGACGCAAAAAATGGAGGGAGACAAGCAGTTCTCCACCACGTCGATGTATTTGTTTTTTTACGTCTTGCAGGCTAAAGCGCACATGTTTCTCCCCAGTATGTATGATGCCGCATGTATTATATCCGAAAAGTTGGGCTGACAACTGTGAAAAGTATCACAATATTTTTCTCCAAAAATGCAGCGTAAGCGGAAATATAGGAGTTTTCTCCTACTTCCCTGAACTCTTGGCTGTAATTTGGTATGCTAATTGGTGCAGTTCCGTGTCGTAGTGTTTCATGACGTAGCGTAGTGCTCTGATGTAGTGCAGTATACTAAGGTGCCTTTGACGGGCATTCCTAATATTGATGAATGGAAATATCTATGAGCACAATTCCACAACGCCTTGGAAACTATGAGCTGCAAAGGTTGCTTGGCTCCGGTAGTGTCGGTAAAGTTTGGAAGAGCTACGATATGCAGCATCGCCACGACGTGGCTATCAAGATATTCTATTCCGATCTGCAATCTGACCCCGATTTTATGAATCGCCTGCTCTCTAAAGGACAATCGCTTGCCTCATTGCGTCATCCAAACATCATACAAATCCTGGATGCTAATATGGTCCGTCCAAAGGAAGCAAATAGCACGATTGCTTACATGGTGATGGACTATATCGAAGGACCAACTCTCGCTGATATTATTCAAAATACATCTCGCAAACGCGCTTTTCCGGTAGTTTCCGACATTGTGTCTCTTTTTACCCAGCTTGGTGCAGCTATTGATTATGCACATGAGCAAGGTATCATCCACGGGAACATCAAACCTGCCAATATTCTTTTAAGATTACCCCCGTCTAATGAAATGAAGCAATCCCGCATCACACGCTCATCACCTATGCCCCTTAATTATAGGGAGGCTGTACTCACGGATTTTGGGATCGCCAGGTCAACAAATGGGAGTGTGAGAAATTCAGCCCTCTATATGTCTCCTGAACAAGCTAAGGGCCTTCCACCTACTCGTCATAGTGACATCTATGCCTTAGGCATCATTCTCTATGAAATCTGCACAGGAGTGCCACCTTTCCGCAGCGAAAGTCCGGCCGTGTTGATGATGCAGCATATGCATATGCAGCCAATTCCACCTACGCTGATCAATACCAATATCCCTTCAGAACTTTCCGCGGTGATCTTGCGCGCTTTGGCAAAAGATTCCTCGACCAGCTTTTCTAGTGCATCCCAAATGGCAACCGCTCTTGCGGATGTCTGCTCCGTGCATACGGTGTTAAATGATGCTATCGTTGAGTCAAGAGAACCAGCTTACGCTATAGCCCCTAAAGGCTACAGGATGGATACGCGCTCTACCGAAGCCCTCGGGAAAAGCACCAGACCACTCTCTACACTTCTCGGCGTCTCTACCCTACCGGCACATGCCTCACAACTGGCACAATTGCAATACGCACTCAGCGAAGCTAGCGGAGCGCGTTTCAACACCTCACGATCATTACCCGTGATCCCCCTTAGACCAGCTACCGTAGGCGCTCCTGAACGCGTCAGCACATCACCTCATATGGTCACAACAGGCCAGATCCCGGCGCGTGCAGTTATAAGAACAGGTACATCTGCAATGGACGCGTTCAATCGCCTTCCACAACATATGAGAAATGACGCGAGCAGCGAGGGCACTACCCCTCTCAATACTACTCCCGTACATATGAGGCAAATTCATCATAATCCCTCTACTTCTGGGCCGCTAGTCACTCCACTCAGTACTATTCCTGATCCTATGGGAAGAGCTTTCTCTACCAGCGAGAAGGACCTTGAAACTCCGCCGGCTATGCCAGTTATACCCTTCTCACCGGTAACAACATCATTGTCCACCACGCCTTCAGTCCCACAGCTTCCTCTATCCCTACCACCACCGAGGAAGGTGAAGAAGTTGCCTGCTATCTACATCTGGCTTACTGTTGCTCTCTTGCTTGTTATTATAGGAAGCGTCGTTGGCATGCTCTACTGGCTCCGCTGGCAGCCAACAACTTCTACGCATGCAGCAGTTGGGCAAATCTCCTTCCAGAATGATGGTTACGGTCAGAACGATATGCTACGTATTGAGTTGCAAAACATCCCCGATCCTCCATCCGGGGAAAGTTATTATGCATGGCTGGTGATTGACGACCAGCAGAATACGCCAACACCAATGTTACTCGGAAAGTTGCCCATCAGTTCTGGGCAGGTCAATTTTCTCTATGCAGGAGATGTCCACCATAGTGATCTATTAGCAAGCGTGAGCGATCTGCTGATTACCGAGGAAGATGCGAGTGGAACACCAAGTTTTCCTTCCAGTAAAGAAGTATATACGGTCTCATTTGCTCAGGCTGTTCATCCAAGCAGTGTGAATCAGATGAGCGCGCTAAACGCTGTACATGACCTGCTTTCCAATGATTCAACACTGAACAAATTAGGCATATCAGGCAGCCTTGCTCAATGGTTATTGAGAGATACGTCAAAAGTATGGTTATGGGCCAGCAATGCTCAGGATTACTGGCAAGGAACGGGTACCAATAGTAGCGCTGTGAATTTTATTCGCGGCCAGATTGTGCATATCGTGGATGTGCTCGAAGGCAAGCAAATCGATTCACGTGATGCTCCAATTGCGCGTGTCGCATTACTCCAATCGAATACACTGACCTCCGATTATCTGGATGCCGCGCTCTCCCGTCTCAATACAATCGCTTCGGATTCGACCACTACCGAGGATGCGAAAGCACGTGCGCATACTCTAGCGGGAGAACTCGTGCAACTGAAAAACTGGTTACAGAAGGTTCATCAGGATGCCCTTCAACTCCTCAACCTGACCGATCAACAATTTACACAACCTCAGACGCAGTCTCTACTGGATGATATGGCATTCCAGGCAAACGACGCATACAATGGCCAGAATAATCTTTCTACCAATGCAGCGCAGCATGCTGGGATGGCGCAAATCTACAGCACTATGCAATCCTTGGCAACCTTTGATGTCGTCCCCTTCAAAGCGCAATCATAACCACTCAGATTTTCTCTTCATTATAAAACAACAAGCGTACTGTGAATATATAAATTCGTTAACAATTATCTCTTACACGGATTATCATAGTAATAGGCATCCATTTCATTTTTGCGGTCTGATTGCCTTATAGTTGAGGTATGTAGCTAGGGTGTAGGGTAATCCAGCTAAGGAAGGCGGATTATTCCCTCCTGAATCTAAAAATTGCATCACTAGAACTTGTCCCATGAAACTGTCTATTGGCAATTCCCTGGACATGTTTAGTCAGATAGAAATGTTACTGAAGAGAATCTTGTCAGATCTACGCTTTTCATTTATGATTGATCTAGTAATTTACTGCATCCTCAACTCATTTTCTTATAAAAAAGAAAAAGTGCAGAGACACCTATTTCCGACGAACCCTGTACAAGGAAAGAGAGACAAAGTATGAGTACGCCCATTACCTCTTCGCCTTCTCCGCGTCGACGCATACCCCGGAAGTACGGATGGTTTGCCATTGCGGTTATCATTGTGCTGATCCTAGCATCGATCTCTGTTTTCCTTATTCTTCAACTCTCGCATCCACAGCGCAAAGCCGACATTACCGTAGATTTTGGCTCACGGCAGAACCATAGCCACCCCATCCATATTCAATTTGGTATTGCTGGTCAAGGATTTTTAAGTGTCATCGACTCGGTTTCGCAGTACCTTGCCCCCGCCGATCTGACGCTTGAGAGCTACATTGTACAAATGGAGAACATCTTCACCAATCCTAGCAGTCTTACTAATCCAGCCAAACAGGATTGGTCAACCCTCAATGCAGTCCTGTCAAAGGTCCAGACATCGTTAGGAGCACAGCCACTTCTGACACTCCAAGGAACTCCCGCGTGGCTGCAACCACAGAATCAGACTCCCCCGTCACCAAACTACTGTCTTACGGATCCAAAAAGGACAGCATACCCGTTTCATGCCTTTCCGACGCATCGAACTGCAAAGGGAGATGATGGTTTGTCCTTGTACAGCCAAATGCCAGCACTGATTGTTGCGCATATCGATAAATATTTTCCAAACATCCACCCGAACTACGAATTGTGGAATGAACCTGATGGATACAATTCGTGGTGCGCCAGCCAGTTCAACTCGCAATTTGATTCGACCCGCTTTAACTGGTATAAAGCGATCTTTGTTGCCAGTGCAGCTAGCATGACAGCCCAGGCGCAGAAAGATCACGTACAGATCAGCATTGGTGGACCAACGATTACCCATAACCGCATCGATATCTGGATGCCAAAGGTGCTGAACGATCCTCAAATGGCTCCCTACATCGATTTTGTCACCTATCATCAGTATGCAGTAGGCCAGACCTGGGATGATGCCAGGCACAGCACAAAATCTGTTATTGGTTCAACGCAGGACCCACAGGTTGGATATGCTGCTCTCTATGAGAAGGTGTCCAAATATGTTCGTCAGGGAAAACAGCCGAATGCCCAAGCGACACCCATCTATATCAGCGAATTCAATTGTCCCGATGTGTGCCGCTACAGCACAACCTATTATCCCCTCTGGAGCTCGCTCATGTTTGCAGACTTGTTGAATAGCGTCCTTGATACGCATTCACAAACTGGTGCTGCATCATCTGTACCTGCTGGAATTGCTTTTTGGGCGTGGAGCAGTAAAAAGTATTGTATGTTCGGTAAGCTTGATGCAGCCTTAGATTGCGCACTTGATTCGAATGCTCAGCAGCCATATCCACCATACTATAGCTATTTACTGCTGGGAGGCAACCGCTACCTAGGACTGGCAAATGGAGGATATGTTGCTAATACAGCAGCCACAACACAAAAGGGATTGATCGTCACAGGTTTTTATACGAACACGAAGGACAATATCCTGGTTGTTAATACTACCGGTCAAAGTTACCCTCAATTGAACATCCTGGTCACCTCTCCAGGCTCCGTCAAAACTACTGCTAGCTACTATATCCTCAACTCAGCTAATCCGCATATTGGCACACAGAAGGTCGATCTATCATCGGCAAATAATGGCTATATTGCGTCCGTCAGTGTTCCGGCATATTCAACAGTTGCCCTGTCATTGGATATGTCCTCATAGTGGGCGCAATAATGGTCACGAGCAAATGCCGCTTTCTATCCTAACTTTCTTCAAAAATACTACGCCAAAAGATCAAATGATTCTATTGACAAATACTACCATATATCCGATAATATGTTTGTTATCTCTGCCTCACCCGCCTATTAGACGGTTGTGTAATGATTGATGGCAGAGTTTCCTCCCGGGCTGCTATAGAGAATGGGGGTTCTTAATGAGCACCGGTCCACAACGTATTGGGAAATATGAACTGCGAGAACGCATGGCGTCTAGCAGTACGACCGAGGTCTGGAAAGCGCTAGATTCTCAATCACAACGACATCTCGTGATCAAGCTTCTTCATCCCAATCTGCAAGCGATACCTCATTTCGTATCACAATTTGAGAACGAAATGAGAATGATCGCATCCTTGCATCATCCCAACATCGTACAAATCCACGATTTTCAGATCATCAATTCATCTCCTTCAGATGGCACCGTCGCCTCTATAGTCATGGATTACGTTGAAGGGCCAACCCTGGCTGATTACATTCGTACCACTTCCAGGTCAGGAAAGTTCCCCTCGGCTCTCAACATCGTACACCTATTTACTTCTATCAGCATAGCGATTGATTATGCGCATCAGCATGGCGTGATCCATCGCAACCTGAAACCAACCAATATCTTACTTGATAAACGTCGTACAGCAGGCTCTCCTATGGGAGGGCCGATGCTCACCGACTTTGGTATCGTTAACCTGTTAAAAACTTCTCGGAGTCAAGACAGTGGTTCGTGGCATGATACACAACTCTACACCTCACCAGAACAAGCTCAGGGCTACGTTGGTAATGAGCGGAGTGATCTTTACGCACTTGGGGTGATCCTCTATGAAATATGCACCGGAATACCGCCATTTCGAGGTGAGAGTGGATCTGCGATTCTAATGGAGCACATCAATGCTTCTCCGACTCCACCTTCACTTATTAACCCGGAAATCTTACCCCAACTTTCGGTGGTCATTCTGCGCAGCATCGCTAAAGACCCTGCCGCACGCTTTCCCAACGCCTCTACTATGACGGCGGCTCTGGCTGACGCATTTAATGTACCCATACCCGAAAACCTGGATTTATCCACCTACTCAGCCGATGCTATGAGCGAGCCTACATACTACAAACCAAGGCAGTCCAGTTTACTACCGAACGTATCCTCCCCTTCGCTGCCGATCATCAGGACGTCAACCCCTCCTCCTGTAACGCTGTCTATGCCAAAAACCACAGACGGAGGAGTAGTGAGCACTCCCAATTCATCAGATGCAACCCTTCCTGTTCGATCCCACTCGCTATCGGCATCTCCGCCTGCGCGGCCTAGAAAACGGCGCAGATTACTCATCGCGTCGCTTCTCCTACTGTTACTGCTGCTCATCGGTTCAGGCATAGCTTCATTCCTGCTACTCTCTCATCAGAATCCCGCGAGCCAAATTATTGGCCACGCATATTTCGTTAGTAGTGGACTGCTGCGAGCAGATAACACCCAGGCAATGGATGATGAACTGCTTATTAATCTTCACAACCTTCCGAATCCTGCTGCTGGAAAAAGCTACTACGCCTGGCTACTCGGTGACAATAATCAGGATCACGCCACTTCGATTTTCCTGGGAACCCTGCCAACCAAGCAAGGAATAGCGAATATTACCTATCATGGGGATCCCCAACACACCGATCTACTTGCAACCACCAGTCGCTTTCTCATCACCGAAGAAAATACCAGTAGCACCCCACCGGCAAGCCCTTCCCAGGATCAGCATACCTGGCGTTACTATGCAGCGCTATCCCAAACACCTAATCCTCGTGATACAGCCAATCACTTGAGTATGCTTGCCATCCTGCGTCATCTGCTCGTTGAAGACCCAACAACCACAAGTACAGATGTAACTGGCGGGCTTAATACAGGTCTCTTCAAAAATACCGGCAGAATATTGGAGTGGGCTGGCAGCGCTAGAGACTATTGGGGAAGTTCAGGTAATTCCTTGACGCTTATGCGCTACCATTTCATTCGCATCCTGGATTATCTTGATGGGCCATCTGTCCAGGCAGACGTGCCGCCCGGTACACCTATGCCAATCAGCTCATCGCTCGCCCTGGGATACAAATCACTAAGCCAGCTATCCTCGAATGCAAGTTATCTGGATATGATTCATACATACGTAACAGATCTTATCCAGGCTCCCGGCGCAACAGTTGAAGTACGACAGCTTGCCGGTCAAATCACTACAGCTATATCGAATGTAAAGACCTGGTTGGAGCAAGTGCACCAGGATGTAAAGCAGCTTTTCAGCTTAAGCGATGCGCAATTACAACTGCTACCCACGCAGTCATTACTAGACGATATGCAGACCCAAGCATTTGATGCCTTTGCTGGACGACTTGACCCATCTACAAACAGGGTACAGGATGGTGTCACACAAATCCACTTCGATATTGCACAATTGGCAACGTTTGATATTACCCCGTTCACTTCGGCGTAGTATTTCTTATCCACGATGGAGAGATCATCCAGCTATACTAGCTTCGTCATGCTGAAGAAATGAGGAGAACAACCATGAGTACAGGTATAAATCCGCGGCACCTTGGGAAATATGAATTGCGTGTCCTTTTAGGACAAGGCAGAGTAACGGAGGTCTGGAAAGCCTTTGACACCAATCTGCATCGCTATGTCGCGATCAAGCTCCTCCATGCAGACTTACACGCTACCCCTGATTTCATAGTACGTTTTGAACGCGAGGCGCGGCTGATTGCCTCCCTTCATCATTCTAACATCGTGCAAATTCACGACTTCCAGGTACTACCTCTCGAGTCTACTAATCCGTCCGATACTCCCGTAGCATATATGGTTATGGACTACGTGGAGGGGACAACTCTAGCCGAGTATATCCGTGGCACATCTTACATAAAAAGGTTTCCCTCGGCTGCTGACATCGTTCACCTCTTTGCCTCGATCAGCAGCGCCATAGATTATGCGCATCAACACGGCATGATTCATCGAGACATCAAACCAGACAACATCCTGCTAGACAAACGAGGATTAAAAAATGTACCCGACTCACAGAACCCTATAGGTGAACCTGTTCTCACTGACTTTGGCATTGCCAAGCTCCTCGGAACTTCCAGTGCGCTACTCAGCGGCGCATGGCTAGGCACACCATACTACATATCGCCAGAGCAGGCGCAAGGACAGCTTGGTACTGAGCGCAGCGACATTTACTCCCTCGGAGTTATTCTCTACGAAATCTGCACCGGGCAACTACCATTTCAAGGCGATACCCCACCTGCTATTATGATGCACCATGTGAACTCGAACCCTCCTGCACCTGAACGCATCAACCCAAACATTTCACCGGCCCTACAAGACGTTATTTTGCGCAGCCTTGCTAAAAACCCCTCAGCGAGATTTCCTAGTGCTTCATCTATGACCATCGCTCTTGCTGAGGCGTTTAACTTACCCGTCCCTGAGCGACTAAATACAGGAATATCGCAGCCGCATACAGAAGTATCCAGTACTCCCACAATCGCCTCACCAATCGAGGGCATGCAGAGCCCGGCTACTATCAAACCAACCTTATCATTACTCATGACACCACCATCAACCACACCGCTTGTAAGCAACCAACAAAATCTCTTTATGACACCACCCGCTACAACACCATCCACCACTCCTATAGCACCTATCTTACAGAACACACCCATTCTATCGCCGTCCGGCGCGGCATCTCAGCAGACACCTACCTTCTCACCACCTCCCTCTACGCTAATTCTGCCACCTCAACCTCTTCCTTCCTCGCAGAGGAGACGAAGAGGGAGGTTGATTGCATTGATTGCTGTGTTGCTTATCGTACTGGCAGGCTCGGGCCTGGGGGCTCTTTATCTACTGACCCTACCCCCCACCACGAGCACAATTGTAGGCCATGCTTTTTTCGTGAGCAGTGGACAATTGAGCGAAAGTAGTAGTCAGGGTATTAACGATCAAATGCAGATTGACCTCTCCAACATAGCACCTCCTGCTGCCGGGAAAAGCTACTACGCCTGGCTTCTGGGGGATAAACACCCCACTGCTGGGTCAGGATGTGGAACATCTAGCACAGCCACCTCTATTTTTCTCGGGATATTGACCGTCAATCAGAATGCAGTTCACTATCGCTACCCAGGCAACGCACAACATACCAATCTGATCAGTTGCACCAGCCGCTTCCTTGTTACCGAAGAGGACGCAAACAGTACACCGCTTCACCCATCCTCAAACCAAAGTACGTGGCGTTACTACGCTGAAATTCCTCAGATACCCAATCCCAAAATCCTAACTCATTTTAGCGCGCTTGATGACATCAGGCATCTTCTTTATGAAGGTCCGGATCTGCAGCAAAAGGGAATACATGGGGGGCTCGATATCCGGCTACTCAGAAACACCGAAAAGATCTGGGAATGGGCCAGCAGCGCTAGAAACGCCTGGGCAGGGAGCAGTACCACTATGGATACCCTGGCATTTATACACCGCCAGGTAGCACGTATCCTGTACTACCTCGATGGTGCAACACTTGTCAAACCAGACGTACCGCCTGGAACTCCTCTCGGCCTGGCACTAGGAGTGGATCCAAAACTTGCACAAGTTCCACTGCTTGCTTCCACAAGCAGCTACCTCTCCCGTATCAGCCGTCAACTGAGCGAAATACATATAGCTCCCGGCACAACGTTAGGGATTCGCAACCTTGCCGCTCAGATCAATACTGATCTCATTTCCAATGTCAAGGTCTGGTTACAGAACGTCTACAAAGATGTCAAGAAACTGGTTCTTTTAACCGATACACAGCTAGAGCAATCTTCAACATTCAGCCTTTTAGTTGATTTGCAAACGCAGACGACCAATGTCCTGCTTGGTCAAATCAATCCATCTACGAACAAAGTACAAGCGGGGGTTGTACAGATTCATGATAATATTCAGCAATTGACCACTTTTAATATCCAGCCATATGCATCTCACTAGTAATCACAGCATCACTGCTACGGCAGAACTCTAAAAAATAGAGGAGCGTAATGAATACGGGTCCAGGGCGTCTTGGAAAATATGAATTGCATGAGCGGCTGGGACGTGGTGGTTCAGCCGAGGTCTGGAAGAGTTGGGATACCCAACTGCAACGGTATGTTGCTATCAAACTGTTGCATGCTGATCTGCAGAGCGACGCTGATTTTGTGAAACGCTTCCAACGGGAAGCGCGGGTAGTTGCTTCTCTACACCATCCCAACATCATCAAGATTCATGACTTCCAGGTTTCCAGCGATGGGGGAAGCAGTGCAAACTCCAATACAATTGCCTATATGGTCATGGACTACGTAGCAGGACAAACATTAACCGATTATATTCACAGCACATCGCGTATGGGTAAATTTCCCTCTGCTGGCGAGTTAATCTACCTTTTCAGATGCATCAGTAATGCTATCGATTATGCACATCAATCTGGCATGATTCACCGCGATATCAAACCGGCCAATATCTTGCTTGATCGACGCAATCCTTCACGCTATCAAATGGGCGAACCCATCCTCACCGATTTCGGCATTGTTAAATTGATGGGAACTTCTACTGGAACATTGAGCGGCTGGTGGCTTGGAACGCCGCTGTATATCTCACCAGAGCAGGCTCAAGGACATCCTGGCAATGAACGTAGCGACATTTATTCTCTAGGCGTCATTCTCTATGAAATCTGTACCGGAGTGCGACCATTTCAGGGGGATACCCCTGTCTCGATCATCATGCAACACATTAATGCTACTCCCACTCCACCCGCCATGATTAACCCCAGGATTCCCCCTGCTCTAACGGAGGTTATCCTGCGCGGTTTAGCTAAAGACCCCGGAGCACGCTTTCCTAGCGCTTCCGCCATGACGGCTGCTCTAGCTCAAGCACTTAATATGACCACTCCTACAAACATAAGTACATCACCTACTACCGTCGATCCTACACGACCAGGTCTTTTTCAGTTCGATTTACCAGCAACGATGACGCCATCCACACCTTCGCTACCAATTGCAGGCTCCTCAACGCCACCTTATTTGGCAGCACCACCTACTCCACACTTCGTCACAGCCTCAGATATAGGTCAAAACACGCCGACAGGAACGCCCGGCATGATATCCGGCGGTAAGATTTCTCAAGAGATCCCTTTTACCAACTCAGTCGAGACCTCGCCGGGTAGAGCGCCGTCACTGCCCTCAGCATCTTCACCTGCACCCGTTCCTGCATTCACACGATCGCGAAGAGGACGCCTCCTTATCTTAGCCGTACTCGTGCTCTTGCTGGTTGGCTCAGGGTTAGGAACCCTCTACTTCGTCACTCATAAAAACCCTTCTACCACCACCATTACCAACCCAATAGTAGGGCAAGCAATCTTTATGAGTAGTGGGCAATTGAACAATAGTAGCCAGGGCATTGAAGATACATTGCAGATTAATCTACACAATATTTCAGCTCCCGCCGCTGGGAAAAGTTACTATGCCTGGTTATTAGGTGATAAAACTCCCAGCCTCGCAACGTCCTGCGGCCCTCCAGGCACGAAGCCATTTATCTTTCTCGGAAAATTGGTTGTTGATCACAGCAATGTGAGTTACCTTTATACAGGCGATGCACAGCATACTAATTTGCTTGCTCTTACTAGCCGCTTCCTCATCACTGAAGACAATGCGGATAGTCCGCCAGCCTCTGCCCTCACAAACCAAAGCACATGGCGCTATTACGCTCAGTTATCCCAAACCATCGATCCTAAGAATGTGGCTCAAACTAGCATCCTCAACAACTTACGTTGTCTTCTTTACGCAAGCACAGACCTTGAAAGTGATGGCATCCACGGCGGTATAGAGGCGCAACTCTATAAAAATACATATCAAGTATGGCAAGCAGCCGTGATGGCTAAAAACTCTTCGGGAAACCCCCATTTGATACGTAATAAGGTGGTAAGTATCCTGGACTATCTTGATGGATCACAAAAGGTCAAGCAAGACGTACCCTCCAATACACCCTTATTAGTTGATGATCCACTTGCTCGAGTTCCACTGCTTGCCTTCGTACGAGGTCAAAATTTCGATAGCTATCTTGACCGCACATCTGGCCAGCTTAATACTATACAGGGGAATTCTAACGCTACACCGGACATACTCAATCTTGCCGCTAACGCTCAAACGGCGATTTCAAATGTCCAGGGCTGGCTAGGGCGGGTGCGGGATGATGCCAGGCTCCTGGTAAAGATGTCCAACGATCAATTGTTACAATCCACCGCTTTAACAATCTTGCAAGATATGCAAACTCAAGCAGATAATGCCTTCAATGGTTTAATCGATCCATCAACCAATCAAGCACAAGCAGGGATTAAGCAGCTTCACAATGATATTCAAAATCTTGCAAGCTTTGAAGTAATGCCCTACAACTCCTGAGTACTCCAAAATCCTGGCTACTCCAAAGCAGAATTCATACTCCAAAATGTGCATCTCTCAGCATTTATACTGTGAGCTATTCCATTGACAAGCATTCGTACATACCCGATAATAGCATTATGTATACTGCTCTCTTAAAATAACGTTGTAAAATGAGCCTCCAATAACGCTAGCGCGTCTATCGCTTTGCTCTCAACAGGCTCAACAGGCAGTACTCAATGTCAAACGAGACCAAATGGTAAGAGCGGCCACAAGAGCCGCGGCACACAGATTGCACAAATCTGTAGAATCTGAGGCAGCTATGAGCATAGGACCACAAACCAGCCCACAACGCCTGGGCAAATATGAATTGCGAGAGCGCTTGGGACGTGGTGGTATGGCTGAAGTATGGAAGGCATATGATACGCAGTTACATCGCTATGTGGCGCTGAAGATATTACATGCTGACCTACAGACCGATCCGGAGTTCATCACACGTTTTGAGCGCGAAGCACGGGTTATCGCTTCGCTGCACCACCCCAACATCGTGCAAATCCATGACTTCCAGATTGCGCAACCTGAAAACTCGAATAGCCCTATTGCCTACATGGTCATGGATTATGTCGAAGGGCAGACCCTGGCCGATTACATTCGCAATACGTCCCGTCAGGGAAAATTCCCACCCGTTAGCGATGTCATGCGTCTCTTTACCGCTATTGGCAAAGCCGTTGACTATGCTCACTCGAAAGGCATGGTGCATCGAGATATCAAGCCCGCAAATATCCTGCTTGACAAACGCCTCGCCGGTGGGAATGACATGGGTGAACCAATCCTCACCGACTTCGGCATCGTTAAACTGCTAGGCGCGACCAGCGGCACACTCAGCGGTATGTGGCTTGGTACTCCCCTCTACATCGCGCCTGAGCAAGCCCAGGGTGCCCCTGGTAACGAGCGCAGCGACATTTACTCCCTTGGCGTCATTCTCTACGAGATTTGTACTGGCGTCCAGCCATTTCGTGGAGAAAACGTCACAGCCATCATGATACAGCATATTAACTCTCTACCTACACCACCGGCTCTGATTAACCCGCATATTCCACCTGCCCTCTCAATGGTAATTATGCGTTGCCTTGCCAAAGACCCGGCAGCACGTTTCATCAGTGCATCCTCCATGGTTGCTGCGTTGGCTGAATCGCTCAATATGCCCGTTCCCTCAGACCTGAGCTTACCAGGTTACCCGACGGAAGCAATGAATGCGCCAACCTACCTTACGCCAATCCAGCCAAACTTACCACTAGGGATGACACCTTCCTCACCCTCTCAGCAACAGTTCGGAATGCCCTCGGTAAGCTCTCCGTTCCTCCAGGCATCTGTCCCTCTCACCACACCACAATTTTATGCAGGGTCAAGTGGTTTACCCACGCTTGGCAACGCAACCCCGGCGAATGTAACCCCCAGTTTATCAGGAATGCCCTCTTTTGGAGCGCAATGGAATGCGTCCAGCGCGGGCGCCAATGGTAATCCAGCAACAACTCCAGCCCCATCAACCGCGGCGGAAAGTCGAAACACCGAGGCTCCACGTGCTGCAATCATGACCCCATCCCAACCCCAGACAGCTCCAACCTCTCCGGAAACGCAGCCACCTGCGCAGGTCAAACAAAAGCGGACTCGTCGCCCATGGCTGATCGCTGCATTGATTGCACTGATTCTGCTAGTTCTCGGGGGAAGTCTGGGTACCTTCCTGCTCCTCTCGCATAAATCTACCCCGCCTGTACCTGCGACAAGCCAGGTTGTAGGGTCTGTGCGTTTCCTTAGCAGTGGTCGCTTGTATCTGAACAACAATCATGGTATCAACGATGAAGTGCAGATCAATCTGCAAAACATCCCCAATCCTCCCACAGGCAAGGCCTATTACGCTTGGCTGCTGGGTGACGCAAATCAAGAATTTACGGCACCACTCATGCTCGGAACCGGTCCGTTACCCATGAAAGATGGGAGCGTGGATTATCTCTATCAAGGCGATGCACAGCAAACCAACCTGCTCACCAACTACAGTCGTTTTCTGATCACGACAGAAGATGCGCAGAATGCGCCAACAACTCCTTCCTTTGACTACAGCGCATGGCGCTTCGAGGCCAGTATTCCCACCACACCTGACGCGATTCCGAATACAAAGTACCATTTCAGTATGCTCGATCATCTGCGTCATTTGCTTTCAGATGAGCAAACCATCGTTGCACTCGGTCTGCGTGGTGGTCTAAGCATCTGGCTAGTTCGAAACACAGAAGAGATCTTCAAATGGGCAGTTGGGTCTGAAGATCGTTGGGCCAGTCAGGGCGTAGCTTCGATACGCCAGAATCTTCTCAATATCCTGTACTACCTTGATGGAACTGCATGCATCGCACCCGACCTGCAAAAAATTCCAGCAGGGTCAGTCTCAACTCCAGAAAATGGCACCATTGGCAGCATTGCACGTCAGGCCTTGATTTCTACTTGTGGGCGTAGCTTTGATCTGGTGACTCACGTGAGTGCCCACATGTCAGGCGTAGCAGCAGCTCCTGGCGCTACAAAGGCGACACAAGATGCTGCCAACACAATTGCCCACGCCCTTAGTAATGTGAAGGGCTGGCTCGGACAATTACGCCAGGATGCAGTCAAACTTGTGGATATGACCGACACCCAACTGACACAGCTTCCGGCCCTAAGCCTCCTGGGTGACCTGGCAACACAGGCACGATATGCCTACTCCGGTCGTATCGATCCTCTATCCGGCCAATATCAGGGCGGCGTGTCCTGGGTCTATAGCAGCATCCAACGCCTCGCGGTCTTTAACGTCACGGTCTGTAAGAGTGCAAACACCGCCTGCGTTTAACCTCCATAACCTGTAGGGGCGGCTTTATGCCCACCCGCTAGCGCCTGCGTTTAACCCCATAACCTGTAGGGGCGGGCCTTGTGCCCGCCCGCTAGCGCCTGCGTTTAGCAATCTCCTCTTCAGTTGTACCGGTTGTAACAAGTTCATAGAGCAGTGCCTGTCCAGTCTTGGGGCGTAGTACACGCCCCAGGCGCTGGATATATTCACGTTTTGTACTATTGCCACTGACAATGATGGCCACTCGACAATCCGGCACGTCAACCCCCTCGTTCAGTACGCGGCCCGTCACTAGCTTGCTATATTGGCCCGTGCGGAAGCGTTCCAGTATTGTACGCCGCTCTTCAGTCGGTGTCTTATAGGTAATGCTCGGCAAGCAAAATCGGCGACTGATCTCATCTACTACCGGATTATACTCCGAGAACAAGATTACCTGGTCGTTAGCGTGGAGGTGCAACAGTCGCTCAATTTCAGCATATTTAGCTGGAGTATTCATAGCAATAGCCCGCGACTCACGCCACGCCAACATAGCTTCACGCGCTTCCGGGTCTCGAGCGCTCAAGAAGATCAGCTTCTGCTGAAACTCCTCTGGCGAATTGATACTGATACGCCGATGCTGCAAAAACGAGCGATAGATTCGCCGCTGCTCAGCATAACGCGCCTCATCCTCACTCAACAGCGCGATATTAATGCGTTGCTCCTCATACTGCGCCAGGTAACGCCCCTCCGTCAGTTCTGTAGGCGAACGACGATACACCTCCGGCCCAATCAACTCATCGAGGTCTGCATGCCCCATATCACTACGCTCCGGTGTAGCACTCAAGCCCAGGCGCAACGGTGTAAAAGCACTGATAGCAATCTGCCGGTACGTCGGCGCAGGCAAATGATGGCACTCATCAAAAACCAGCAGCCCAAAATGGCGAAGTTCACGCGGATAGATCGCCGCCGAATCATACGTAATAATCGTAATCGGCTTCAGTTCCTTCTCTCCCCCACCAAACACCCCAATCTGATCCCCAATCGTCGAGACCCCAACATCCTTACCCTCTTTGTAGGAGCCAGATTTATCTCGTGCCTCCAATGCCATCCCTAACGCCACCCGCCACTGCTGCAACAGATCAAGCGTAGGTACCACCACCAGCGTCCACAACCCCGCCTCCGCAATAGCCATCGCCGCCACTAACGTCTTCCCCGCGCCCGTCGGCAACACCACCACACCCCTGCTGCCCTCCGCAAGCCAGCGAGTCAATGCCTCCTCCTGATACGGTCGAGGCTCCATATTCAGCGTCACCTCGAATGGCAACTCGGGACGTTCATCAAAAGCCACCGAAAACGCAGTCTGGTGCTGTCGCAAAGCACTTTTCACCACACTGAAGTAAATTGGATAGGTACGCAAAAAACGGTGCCGTTTATCGCGTCCCATATTTGCCCGCACCTCTTTCGGTAGATGCGCTCCAAAGAGAACATCCAGCAATTCCGGCGTTGGCAATTGCAGCCATTCATCAGGCGGAGTAATGATAAGGTCACGACCTCGAAGATCAATAGTGGTCATAAACTAACCCGATGTTCTTTAAGTAGATGCGACAGTTGACTCAAAAGCGTTAAATCATAGTTTTCTCTGTGATATAACATCTCACTCTCCTCAAGCACTGGCGACATTACATCTTCCAGTACAGCCTCTTTACCCGTATGTCCATTTGCTGACCAGACCAACGGACGACCACCAAGTTCTATCAACGCCTGATTACCGGATGACTGCGAAACCTCTTTCTGACGCACATATACCGGTCGTTGCTGCTTCAATGCACCGTTTGCAGCGTTCCATGTACCTCCCTTGAGATTCGATTCGGCAACGATCACCACCTGCGCCAAACCCGTTACAACAGTATTGCGTTCCATAGCACGACTCACTGTCCAGGAAGCACAAGGATGAAATTGGCTCAACAAGAGTACATTTCCAGCCTCAATCCTCGGTCGCAGTTCCCGCATTTGTGCCCCACTGAGTTTGAGAATGCCTTCTGGCAGCACAACCGTAGTGCAACCGTAAGAACTGGTTGCTCCCTCAAACGCAGCACGATCAACTCCCCGTGCATTGCCACTAATCACATTTGCACCCTGTTCTGCCAAATACTGCGCAACGCAGCGAGTGAATGCCAGGCTAGCTTCTTCAGCATTGCGCGAACCAATAATGGCAATCGTTATAAGATCCAGGATATGCAAATCTCCAGCATAGAAAAGAACAGGAGGTTTCTGATTTGATGGGAGTGCTGATCTAAGTAATTTGGGATAATCGTTATCTTGAACCGTCAGCAGGCGAACTTGTTCTTGAGACAATTTTTCTACGAGGCTCGCCTGTTCAGCAAATTTTCCTTTCGCCTGTTCAAGCTTTCCCACCGTCTTTTGATCGAGCTGGCACGTATCATTCCATTCTTGTGAGCTAGCCCCAAAGAACTCTTCTAGCGTTCGACCATGTTTGTGGCACCAAACTTCAACAATATCATTGATAATTCGTTTAGGCAGCTTACTCTCAAACGCTAAGAGGAGCCAGTATGCCTGTTCTCGTAAACGTTCATCCATTATCTTTTCCTCACTGGTCATCCGAGTGAGCAGTACGTGTAATCGTGAATGGATACACAGCTCTTGCTCCCGCCTGCATCAGCGTCCTGGCAACCTCACGTATCATATAACCCAAATCATAAATATCATCGATCAAGAGCAGCGTTCGTCCAACAATCAACTCAGGCAACCGCACTGCAAAAGCTTGCTTCACATTAGCCACCTTCTGTACCCAGTTCGTTAAATATTTCTGCTCCTGCGTTGCACGCACCTTTGTAACTACAGGCAAATATTCTACACCTGACATATCCGCCACTTGGCGAGCGAACATCTCCACCATCAAACCGCTCTTCGTTGGCGGCACGCTCACTACACCATTGATAACATCCAGCGGATAGCGAGTACGCACCACCTCAACGGCCCGCAAAACTAACCCCAATGGAAATGGTCCGGCATTCTCATACTTACTCGCACGCACTAGTTTACCCGTACGAGTTGTACCATGAAAGGAAAGCGACCAACCAGCCTCGTGGATCACATTCTTCTCAAAACTATACCTCTCGATGCGCGGCAGAAACTCCTCTTCCAGAAAACGCACTGCTGCTCCTTGTATTCTTGCTGAGGACACTACAAGCGGAAAGTTCGTTGCCTCGCAATGCTCACAAGTTCCGCAGCGATATCCCGATGCATCCCCAAGATATGCAGTCAAGTAATCCATATAGCACCCATTCGTCGAGATATACTCCTGCATACCACACAACTCGCGCTGTTTTTGCACCCGAACAGCATCATGGGCCGAAATATCAACCTGGCCCTCACGCTGAGTAGCCCTATACACACTATCTCTGATACTGCTCGCGAATTGTCCTTGTCCGTAGGGGCCAGATTTATCGCGCCCCTGAGACCGGGTGGGGAAATCGTTCCCACATTCGCTACCAGTATCATCTTTATTATCACATGAATGAACCGCTGTTCTTCCAGATCGGTCAGGATAATTTCCACCGTTTTTTCCGCGAAACCCGTTACCAACATAACGTCACGCTCATGCAAACCCTGGGAATGCACACGTACTTGAGATAAAACCGCTTCATAATATTTCAGCTCAGGGCTGGCCTTAGCAATAAAGTGCTCCTGTATAGCCAAATCAGCAGGATCATAGAGCAGAACACACCAGGCAACCTGACCATCGCGTCCTGCTCTACCCATCTCTTGATAATAGTGAATCGGAGATGCAGGCACATGGTAATGCACAACAAAGCGTATATCCGGCTTATCGATACCCATTCCCAATGCATTGGTAGAGCACACCACCTTATAATAATTTCCCATCAACTTCTGCTCAATATCCCGCCTCACCTCCTCTTCGCGCCCAGCATGATAGTACTCCGCCTGCAGCCCTGTTGGGATTAAGAAATGTTGCCACCATCTCAGCACGATATCTTGTCGCAGTGTAAATGATGCCTGCTCCAGAACTCCCAGGCAGCACTTCCGCTAAATAACTCAGCTTTTCCGCATCACCATGTAACTCCACCACATTCAAATACAAATTAGATCGGTGTAACGCACCACGTATAATTCGCGTACGTGCCCCTATCTGTTGCAAAATATCGCGCTCGACACGCTTATTGGCTGTTGCAGTGAGAGCGAGCACAGGAACGTTTTTGGGAAGAGCGGATATCAGTCGAACTATGCGCCGGTAGTGCGGACGAAAATCATGCCCCCAGGTAGAAATACAGTGCGCCTCATCAATCACGATCATGCTAATCCGCATCCTCGCCACATACCCCTGCCAATCAGCATTCTCCAACCGCTCAGGTGCGATGAACAGTATCTTGAAATGACCTTCCACAGCCTGAACTAAAGTCGCCCGGTTTTCTTCCTGCGAAAACTCCGAACTCACAATGGCCGCCGGTATCGCAAAAACATCATTGCAGCGCTGGCACTGATCCCTCATCAACGCCTTCAAAGGAGAAAAGACAACCGTGAGATGAGGATAATAGAGACAAGCCATCTGATAACACAGCGACTTCCCCCACCCCGTCCGTTGAATTGCCAGGATGCGTTTTCCCTGAACCAGTTGCTCAATGATCTCCCGTTGCTCTGGATGGAAGCCCGTCGTAATGCCAAAGCGCTCCTTGAGAAGTTGCTCGGGTGGTTGGGTTTGCTGCGTAACGTCCAATGTCATAGGGAATCTCCCTAGCCACGTAAGATGGGATTAGATTAGGAACATGTTTACGTGACTATTTGCATTCTAGTAGAATGTATTTCTATTGTCAATTGTTACACAAGTGAAAAGGGAGTTCCTTCTTCTAAAGCCTTCAATGACGACGTATGGGCTGCTGTAAATCATTAATAGAGATGACCAGTCAAGAAACAGGTGCTCTAAGACAAAGGGGAGATAAATAGATATTTCCAAAATTTGGTTAAGAAAATTTAACCAACGTGGTTAATATATCTCAACTAATTTACTTGATTATTCTATTGATGATCTTTTATACTCTTGTCATCTACTCTCCTTTTTATCACCATTATATTTTGTTTTACTATCAAGTCGGGCTTATGTGGGAGTGTATCAATGACAATTGCTTCAAACCCTTTTGCTGAAGAAGTTGCCTCAGCACTGGAGCAAGATTTCCTCGACTTGAACCCAGAACAACGTAAAGTTGTAGCACATGATAGTGGGCCACTTCTAGTTATCGCGGGTCCAGGTTCTGGCAAGACTCACTGTTTAACTTTAAGAGCTATGAACCTGTTGTTACTCAATAAAGCAGAACCTCCTGAGCTTGTCTTATGTACCTACACAGAAAAAGCTGCATATGAGATGCAAGATCGTATCTCTGCAATTGCGAAGAAAGTAGAATATAAAAAAGACATCTCACAAATGCGAATAGACACCATTCATGGTATCTGTAGACGGATTATTACAGAGAATCTGCACCGCATCTCCTCTCTCGATCAACAGAACCCATTTATAGGGAATAACTATGAAATTTTGGATCAGCTATCTCAATATTTGTTCATCTTTGAGCATTTGGATGAGATATGTAAACCTGCTTTAACATTTTTTGCCGATCGTTGGGAAACAAAGTGGAATATTGTAAAAAAGTTACGAACTTACTTTGATAAGATAACTGAGGAACTGATAGATATAAAGGAGCTACGTTCTCAGCGCGTTACCTTCTTATATCATCTAGCAAATGCTTACCGTGTATATCAAACATTGCTAACAAGATACAATCGCGTAGATTTTGCGCACCTGCAAAAGATGGTATTTGGTCTCTTGGATAAGCCAAGAATTGGTGAATGCATCAAAATTGGTATCCGTTATGTTCTCGTTGATGAGTATCAAGATACGAATTATATCCAGGAGCAGATCCTTTTTATGCTTTCCTCAAAAACGAATAATATCTGTGTGGTCGGCGATGAAGATCAATCCCTTTATAGATTTCGTGGCGCGACTGTTCAGAATATTCGTAGATTTCTTAAACTTTCCCATATCAACGAAGATGATATTATATACCTCAAAACGAACTATCGCTCCCATTCCGCTATTATCAATACATACAATCACTGGATGTCTACAGTCCATTGGGGGCAATCCCGGCTCACTCAAGAGATTCAACCTCAACCCAAGAAAAAAGGTCCTGAATATCCAGCAGTCCTTTCTATTATGGGGATGGATGTTGGAGATGAGGCTGATCAGTTCGCGGAATTGGTAGCTCTTCTGAAAGAGCAGGGTGCTATTACTGACTTCAACCAGGTGGCTTTATTGCTGTTTAGCGTGAAAGAGGATAAAAGCTATCCATATAGAGAAGCGCTTCAGAAGAAAGGTATTCCAGTATTCTGTTCTCGTGATGGTACCTATTTCTCTCAGGATGAAGTACGCTTAATGATCGGGAGCTTAGGACGAATCTTGAACTATTCCGTAGGACAATTAGGAGATACTGTAGGAAACTCTCGCATGAAGGAGTATCTTAGCGGTGCTTATGCACAACTAAGGCATACATGTGAGACATATTCAATGTTAGACACAACCCTTCATGAATTTGGGACGGAAATTGCTCAATTGACGGAAGGGCAGAAACTTCATAAGCAATTAGTGGATTACTTTTACCATTTGCTTGCAATTGAACCATTCGTGCTTTTTCTCAACGATGATAAGAATAAAATGCGGAATTTAGTAATCTTTTCTGATTTCCTGCAAACCTTCCAGCATTACTATCACTACGAGGAAATTAGCTTCGAAAATTGCGGAAAGCTTGCCTCAGATTTTTTTGATAGGCTCCTAAGCCTCCTTTATGAAGACGGCAGCATCAATCAGTATGAGAACCCGGAACAACCTTTTCCTGAAGGGCACGTGCCTATAATTACTATCCATCAAGCAAAGGGTCTGGAATTTCCGGTGGTGGTTGTGGGCAGCCTGGATAAAGAGATACAAGGTTCAGACGCTATTGATAGACAGCTACGAAGTTTTTACCGGCGGTCAAAGCCTGAGTCAGACCTATCTATTTTATCTGAACCAGATCAAGATATTCCAACTTTTGATTTTCTGCGCCTCTACTATGTAGCTTTCAGCCGTGCTATGCACTTGTTGGTATTAACTGGAAACCAACACAAAAGGCCATCCGCTACTTTTGAGAAAATACTACGAGGGTTGCCGCAATGGCGCACTATCCAACCTCATCTATCTGGTATAGAAGTGCTTCCACCAAATAAATGGGCGGTACCAAAGCCTCGCTATAGCTTTACGGGTCATATCAGAATGTACGAGACCTGCCCAAGACAATATCAATTTTATCGCGAATACAAGTTTGTACCATCACGCCCGGAAGATACCTTTTTAGGTCTCCTGATACATCAGACAATAGAGAAAATCCATCGTATTGCTCTTGATGGCAACCTTGCTACTCTGACCGAAAACCGACTACAAGCGTTATTTGATCAGACACACTATTTTCTTTCTCAGACGAACCCGCACATATTAGATGTCAATGAAAAGGAAAAAGCTTTCGAGCAAGTGGCCAATTACTTTCGTAACAATCAGGCTGAGATGCAATACATAACAGAAGCTGAAGAACAACTGTCGGTCGTAAAAAATGGCTATGTGCTTAGCGGTGTGGTTGATCTAGTGTTAGAACGAAACGGGGAGTTAGAGATAGTAGACCTCAAAACATCCGGGCCGCCAGAACCTAATTCACTCGAAATATATGAAAGACAATTATGTCTCTATGCTTATGCAATAGAACAACGGAAGGAAAAAGTGCCAGGCAGACTACTACTCTATTGGACTCAGAAGCCAAATAAGCAGGAAGCCCTGATGGTTTTTCCCTACAATTCTGAGAGAGTGGAACAAGTTGTGGCTGGATTTGATGAAGTTGTTGACCGCATCAATGCAAAACAATTTAATGTTGTAACTGTACCCAAAGCTTGTGTCTGCAAGAAGTGCGATATTCGTAATCTTTGTATCCGAGATGGCTTGATTGAGCTTTGAAAAGATGCTTGACTTTCAGGATACGGTTTATGTTGGTTAGTATCCTGTTGCAATGACCCTTCGCATCTATTAGGAGGGCAGATGAAGAGCCTGTCTTCGCAAGCCTATCACGGAGTAAGCCCTTCTAAAACAAGCTCCAGCAGCAAAGCCTGAACTCTCTCCGGTGTCCACTGATGCTTAGCCCGCAAATGCACATACGTCCAGCACACCGTATTGAAAAGAACCGAAGCCATCTCACGGTGATCCACCGCACGAATCGACCCATCACTCATACCATCCTGCAACAACCGTGCCAGCGGCTCGATGAAATCTGTCCGCGTCAGAATGTGGGCCTCGTGAAAAATCGTATCGGTCGCCACCAGAAGCGGAAGGTGCAGATCTGCCACACCGCAAAGTGCTCTCAAAGCTTCCTTCAAACGGTCACACCCAGTCCCCTCAGCCGTTAATATCGGCCATAGCATCGCTCGATAATCTGTCGTCAGCCTCACTAAAAGCCCTTCAGTTATCTGCTCCAACGTCACTCTCTGCCTCCATAGCGTCACACGCGAAACACCTGCGGCTGTCGCTATCCGTTCGAGCGTCAGACCCTGCCACCCCACTTCTTGTAAAGCGGCTATCGCCGCATCCAGGAGTGACGCATCTATCATAGCTTCCTCACTTCTTCCCTTTAAACTCAATGTAACGTTTACGTTGCAATAAATCAACATGTATGTTACACTCATAAAATAATAGCGTTTCATTAAGAGGAAGCCACTTATGCAGCCATCACGTCTCCTAGTTGATATCTCACCCTTGCGCGAGTCCGTTCCGTATCGGAACCTCTTTTGGGGCCAGTTCGTCTCCTTACTCGGCACGCAATTGACCGTTGTTGCACTTCCCCTCCAGGTATATCTGATAACGCACTCTTCGCTTGCCGTCGGTTTCATCGGACTGGTCCAACTGGTACCAACCCTCGCATGTACACTTTTTGGAGGAACGCTGGCAGATGCCATGGATCGTCGGCGGGTGCTCTTCATCACGCAACTGCTCCTGCTCCTGACCACCGTGGCATTAGCGATAGTCACCTTACTTCCCCATCCCTCACTTTGGCTCCTCTATCTCCTGGCAGTTCTTCTGGCGGGCATTGCAGGCATAGATGGGCCTGCACGCGCATCCGCAATACGCAACATGGTCGGGCGCGACCTCTTCCCTGCTGCGGCTGCACTCAATGCCCTGTTGCGTCAAACCGGAGCAATGGTTGGTCCGGCCATCGCGGGATTGATTATCAGTTCCTTCAATTTGTCCCTCGCCTATTGGCTAGACGCGGCCACCTACGGTGCTGCACTTCTCGCCGTCGTTCTTCTGCCTGCCCAACCGCCACTGGGCGGTGGCAGGTCCGCTGGCTGGGCCTCCTTCAAAGAAGGATTGCATTATTTGCGGGGCAGACCAATCGTTCAAGGAATTCTCCTCATTGATATCGACGCCATGGTCTTCGGCATGCCTCGTGCTCTTTTTCCGGCCCTCGGCTTAACCGTTTTTCACGGAGGAGCGCAAGTCGTCGGACTGCTCTATGCCGCACCGGCAGCAGGAGCACTCCTTGGCGCAATAAGTTCAGGCTGGGTCGGACGTATCCAACGACCTGGTCGAGCAGTCCTTGTGATGGTTGGTCTCTGGGGTATAGCGATCACCGTCTTTGGCCTCTGGGTCTGGCTTCCCGTAGCACTAACCATGCTAGCTTTCGCGGGTTGGGCAGATATCATCTCGGAAATCCTGCGTAGCAGTATGTTGCAGCTATCTGTTCCAGACGACCTGCGTGGGCGCATCACCGCTGTTTGGTTAGCACAAACGAACGGCTCACCCCGCTTAGGCGACCTGGAATCTGGCGTGGTGGCCGGACTCACGAATGCACAAATTTCAGCAACCACTGGCGGCATCGCTTGTATGATAGGTGCCTGCTTGCTGGCCTGGCTGTTGCCCGCATTCCGCCAAACTCGGTTAGAGAATGCGCCCTAAACTTCTCATTTTAACCCAATCCTCCCCTCCAACTCCCTCGCCACCCCATACGGATCCCTCTCCCTCTTAGTAATATCCTCCACCAACCTCTCCCACTCCTCCTCCGACACACTATCCTTCAAAGCCTTCACCACAGCATGCAACACCAACGCCTGCACCTCACTACGCACCTGCCTCTGCGCCCGGCTCGCCAGCATCTCACTCTCCACCAGGTATGTATAATGCTGCTCCATCGCATCAACAACCTGCGCAATACCCTGATCCTTAATAGCAGAAGTCTTCAGCACAGGAATACGCCAGTAAGGCTTGGACTTATCATGCATTCGTCGTTGAGGATCAAGACTCAGCAGCATAGCCAGCTCCGCCCCAGTCTGGTCCGCCCCAGGCTTATCAGCCTTGCTCACAACAAAAATATCAGCAATCTCCAGAATACCCGCCTTGATCGCCTGCACCTCATCGCCCATACCCGGAGCACTCACCACAAGCACCGTCTGTGCCGTACGCATCACCTCAACCTCCGCCTGCCCCGTTCCTACCGTCTCGATAATGATGGGATTGTAGCCCGCAGCATCCATTGCCCGCACAACATCGCGCGTTGAGGCCGACAATCCTCCGAGACTACCCCGGCTCGCCATACTGCGAATAAAGACGTTAGGATCGCCCGACAATTCCATCATACGAATGCGGTCACCCAGAATCGCTCCTCCCGTGAAGGGACTCGTTGGATCAATCGCAACCACGCCCACCTTGTGCTCCCGGCGGCGCAGTTCTCGTACCAGGTGCGTTACCAACGTGCTTTTTCCAGCCCCAGGCGCACCCGTCACTCCAACAATATGCGCGCGTCCAGCATGCCGGTGCAGTTCAGCCAAGTAGTTACGTACTACAGGCGTCTCGTTCTCGATCAATGTCACCATACGTGCCAGCGCACGCCGATCACCGTCTAATAAGCGTTCAACAATGTTTTGCAAAGCGCACCTGACCTATACTTCTGCCAGGCGATTCGCCGAAATATTCGTACGCACAAATTCAATAATCTGCTCCGTCGAAGTACCCGGCCCAAAGCAGCCTTTAATACCCATCTCCCGAATAGCAGGCAAATCCTCATCGGGCAGAATGCCACCGGCAGCCACCAGCACATCATCCACACCATTCTGTTTCAAGAGCTCCATCACCCGTGGAAAGATGGCCATATGCGCTCCCGAAAGGATACTCATCAAGACAGCATCCACATCCTCTTGAATAGCCGCTTCAACGATCATTTCAGGCGTCTGTCGAATACCCGTATAGATAACTTCCATTCCAGCATCACGGAGAGCACGCGCAATCACCTTTGCTCCACGATCATGTCCATCCAGACCCGGCTTGGCAACCAGTACGCGAATTGGGCGGGTTTCAGCCATATACAGTGACTCCTTTGTCAGCAAACAATTGCAAATCTTGCTTCATTCTACAACGGGCCTATCTGCATCGCAAGCATCAAAGCCCTTTATACCCCAGGGAGAAAAGAATGTCTTCTTAAAGCTGACTCAGGCGAAGCACTTCACATTACTTATATGAAGCAGGGGCCTATTCTTACAAGCTCAACTATAGAAAATATCATCGCACTACATTTGCTCTACATACAATAGTACTATTTGAGTTTCCATGCCAAACATTGACGTATATTCTTATAGAAGAGGGTGAAATGTTGCTAGTGAAGGGAAATATGATCATGAAGTTACTCCGCTTGACACGATGGTTATCCTTGACGTTCGTTACCCTCTCTTTTCTTCCACTCCTTGCTATTACAGCCTTACCTGCCTATGCCGATAGCACAGCTTTCGTCCACGTCATTCACGCCTCACCTGATATCGGGACGGCAGACGTTTTCGTAGACGGTGTAAAGCTGCTTAGCAGTTTCCAGTTTGGAGCAGTTACTGGCTACGTTCGCGTACCAACTGGCCCTCCCATGGTTCAAATTGCTGCGATTGGCAAAGGTCCCGGTGCAGCCATCATTACGCAGACACTCTCAGTCGGTACAGGTGGACCCTATACGGTAGCTGCGCTCGGGACTAAAGCCACAAATCTTTCGCTGCGAGTTTTTACAGACAACAATCTGGTCGCTGGTGGCAAAGCACAACTATGCGTGTATAACCTTGCTCCAGATGCTGCCCCATAACTGTGATGACGGGTGGAGAGAAGCTTATTAGTGGGCTGGCCAATCAACAGGCCAGCACTTGCGAAGCCATTCCTGCCGGTTCATACACATTGATCACCTGCGCAGGAGACTGGATTCCCGACCAGCACCAAACCAACCAGCGGCTTGTAGTTTACACCGCGTTGGGTTAACAGCCATTACACAAAACCATAGAGCTTACAGACCGCACATTCCTGCTCCTCATACATCCCCTCAATATACTCCCTACATTCAGTAGAGCCACCTCCCTCACTGTATGCACGTACCAACAATTTTGCTCGCTCAATAATCCCCTGCTTCTCACTTTGCTCAACTATAGGAACAGGCAACTTCGCCAGCACATGCTGCTCAATTTGAGGCTGCACCCACTTATAAGCCGTATGCAAGACATACACATAATCCCGCAGCAAGCGCGAGTTGAGCAAGGCCAGGAAAAAATAGAGATCATCTTCCCCCATATCTTTCTCCCGTAAGTGGAGCAAATACAAGGTCTGCAAAGCAACATGCCCCTGTACATCCAGCGTTGCCTGCAAACGCCCTGTACTCTTCACAACCAGCAATTTTGGAGCAAGGTATCGTTCCAGCGGCTTCTTTACTCCCTCTCGCGCAATCCACCACCCTGTACTCGGTGTAACATAAGGCTGTATATCGACCCCACCACGTAAAACAGGATAAAACAATGGATGGTTATCATCGCTGCAATTGTCAGTAAGATACACGCTTTCCTTTCCAAGCTCTTCTCCCCGTACTATTGCTAAAAACTCCTGGAGAGGCGCGAAATGGCGATCAGCATCAGAAACATTTTCCAGGTGGGTACGCAGTTGCTCAATAGCTGCGCCACGTTCGCTGCTCAAAAGATAGCGCAACTCGGCAGCTGGCTGTTGCAGGAAGAGCGATTGCGAAACAGTATTTACCTGTCCCTCCTCAGACTTGCTTAAAGATTGCCAGCGTTCTCGCATCCACGAGACCTGATGTAATCGAGGTGGATGATTTTTTTGCGCAACGATCACAACAGCGCCTACTTCAGCAGCGAAGACATCCGAGAGATGCCAGAGATGATGGATGGTGAACTTTTCCAGCAAATGCATCCGTTCGCGCGAGGCATTGTTACGCGCCAATACTGGATCAGGTAATACCAATCCCACCCAGCCATTGGGGCGCACGGCCTGTAACGCAACATTGAGGAAAAGCAGGTAACTATCGGACTGCCCTCGCTGCGCGGATCGATAGCCACTCAGGTCGTTGTTTTTTACCGCGAGATAAGGAGGATTGGCGACGAACAGGTCAACGCACGGTTCCCACGGCAAAACGAGCGCATCCGCCTGGTGTATGTGCAGGCGCATATTCGCGTCCCCCAGACAAGCATGCAACTGCATCTCCGCTAGAAAGCATGCCACGGGATCGGGATCCAATCCCCACAGATTTTGGGAAATAAGTGCAGCATGCTCTATTTGCGTCAAGCCTGTGCGTCTGCTGAACGCCGCAAGACGCTGAGCCGCACCCACGAGGAAATTTCCACTGCCACAAGCAGGGTCAAGCATGCGTACTTGCGTTAGATTTGCTTCTGAGCTATAGCCACAAGCATCCAATATCCATTCAACCAGCATAGGCGGAGTCGAGAAATGACCGCGCTTTTTACGTTCTCTCAACGGCAGGTCAGACTCATACCAACTCAATTGCTCTTTTTGCAAGTCACGCGTTACCATAGACAATTTCCTGGTTTTCGTTTACAAGTGGTATAATTACTAGCACAAGTATGCGACATTCGTAGGGACTGAGGCAAGTCATAGGTAATTTTTTATCAATAGCCCCCGTAATCCGTCTCATTATGTACTGAGTCTTATAAGTAACCATCGGCGTCTTATTAACTAGTACGCAAAAACCATGCTGAGCTACTTCCGCATGTGAGTGCAAGCCAATAAATGGCGAAGGAGAATTGTAATGAGAGACGGCTTGTATGACGATTACCGGCAACGCAAACCAGTTGTCACAGTTGTCCAGGAAGAGATCATAACCACTTCTCGTAACCCTGTAATTCATTCCAATGGACGGCTCAGCATGGCACCAGAAATACTGGCAGGCACGGTGGCCATGTGGCACATGCAGAACGCTGCCCTACATCGCAAAGCTGTAGAGCTGGTCGAAGTTCCATGCAGGCAGCAGGGCATTGCAATCACGACATTGGGCGAGTATCCTCTCTTCACACAAACCAAGCTGATTCGTGGAGAAATTACCGACATCGTGATCGTCCCCGCCGAGCAGGATCCCCTGCTGACAACCGGCAAATTTCCCCTGCCCCGCAGCGTAAGCAACCAGTTGCAAGCTATAGAACGAGCAGGCGTCCCCTTTGATCTCCTGCACACCTATATAGCTCACGAAGTGCCCGTCAATAGCGTAGTTGAGGGAAGCGCTATCCCCTTAGAGCTTATCAAACCACCGGCACCCGCAGAAACCGTCCGTACATCTGAACGCCTGGGCAAGATCGCGCATGTCACAACATCTTCCCTGCTCAAAGGTGCATTTATTGCAGCCGCTGCTCCTCTCGTCTTCACAGGCACCGCCGTGGCTTTCCTGCTCGACCCAGTCATCTTCGGTGCCATCGCAGATGAACGCGGCATGGGCACCTGGTTCGCCCTCGCCCAATGGGCCTGGTAAATCGGAATCTGTCATTCCCACCCCTAACCTGCCGCTTCTTATGCCAGATTAGGGATGGGACCAGCCGAAATGTAGGGACAGTGCCTTGTGCCTGTCCGGCCTTGCTTTAACCCATAAAAGATAATTTCATGCATTACCCAATCGAACCTTACAACGAGCGAGCCAACTCGCCTCCTCCATTCCCAGGCATCAGCCTGCGGTCATTTATGGAGAACACCATCACCTACGAAGACATGCCTGCACCACTGACCCCATTGTTACGTCGGGGTGCCTGGATCGGCATAGGAGTCATTGCAGCGTGCACCCTCCTCGCTCTATTTATAAGTGCAATGGGCTACGATGCCAGTAGATCGCTCCTGATACTTGGAGGCCAGCTCTATGCTTACCTCAATTGGCTCATAGGTAGCGCATGGCTGTTCTGGGTGGATATCTTGCTGCTAGCAGCCAGTGTAGTGCTTTTAGTAGTAACTCGGGGGCTGAAACAAGGAAAGCAGCTCTACCACAGGTCAGCATTTGCATTGTTTCTCTGTGGCCTGGCGAACATTGCCATGTTCCTGTTTCCAGTTGTAGTACTCGGCATCAATCTCATTCTCATACTGATCATCATAACAGTAATACTTGCTGTCGTTGCCGCTATAATTGGAGCATTATAACCACCATCTGCTTAAGGATTTTCTTGCTCGTGCAGAATCTCCAGAGCTTCGCGGGCTGCCATGCGCCCGGCCTCTTTTATGCTCGACGCCCTCCCCAGCCCCAGCAATAACTCGTGCTCGAATACACCCACCGTGAAGACGCGATCATTATTACTTCCACTCTGTTCCATCACACGGTAACGCGGCAAGCTACCTGAACGCCGCAGCACAATCTTTTGCAATCGTCCTTTGGGATTCGTATCGAGTGCTTGTAAGCTCAACTGTGAAATCACCGGAAAGATCACGCGAGCAATAAATTCGCGCACTACCTCCGGTCCCTGGTCAATCTCGATCGCCCCAATAATAGCTTCCAACACATCAGCGCACAATGAATCTCGCGAACGTTCATTAAAGGTACGAAGATTGGCAATATCAACTCGAATATAGGGAAAAAGGCCAAGGTCCTGCCCGATTCGAGCCAGGACCCGACGACTGACCACCTCGGACTTCAACGCCGTCATCTCACCTTCCGAAGCACCAGAAAAGTTGCGGTAGATATATTCGACGACATGCGCCCCTAGAATAGCATCGCCCAAAAACTCCAACGTCTCATATGAATCGCTCACCGAACTTTCCGGACAAGTGGAATGATGAGTCAATGCCCGCTGCAACAACGAACGGTCATGAAACGTAACCCCGAGTACCGCTTCTAATTCTGCCAGGTTATCTTCCTTGTCCATACAGCAGTATTATAGCGCAGGAATATAAAAAGCGTCGAACTTCTTGATCTTGCTCTCGCCTCTACCTCGCTACTGTATAACCAACATCATCCAGCGCCTCCTCGACCTTCTCCATCGAAACCCGCTCAGGATCATAGCGCAGATGAACCGTCTTGCTAGGGATGTCTGTATCCACCATCGTTACCCCTGGTAGCTCCTTAAGCGCCCCATTAATCGCATTCACACAATGCTGGCAACTGATATCGGGAACCGAAAGTACAGTTTCTTGTATTGCTGACATAGCACTTCTCTTTCATAATAAAGACCATCAACGATTGGCAGCTAGATTATAAAGCTGCACCAGTTCATCAATAACCGTCTCCGCATTACCACTTTGGATACCTTCGGGGACACAGGTATGTAAATGGTTCTCTAGGATAAGCGCTTCAAGCTTCTCAATCGCCTTGCGTACTGCATACGTCTGTCGCAAAATATCCACGCAATATTTATCCTCTTCAACCATTTTACGAATCCCATGCAGATGTCCCTCAATATAATTTAATCGTTTGACCACATCCTGCTTTTCTGCACGCATAAACACACTCTCCTTCTTAATACCCATTCCTAGGGGGTATGGGTAATATATCATATGTATACTGAATTGCGCAAGAGAAGTTTTTTGATCCACTGTATTGTTCTTATCAGCGTAAGCCTTGACCCAATCACCCATTACATCATTAATTAATTAAATATAAATTATTTGATGATTACTTGCTTTATTAGAGTGGGTATGCTATATTCTGTTACAGAGAAAGTCCACATCTAAAACCAATGGTTAAAACTCTCCTTTTGTGCAGCGAGGAAACTGGCCTATCGAGCAATGTGACTCCCCATGGCGCATGCTACACTTCCTTCTAAAGTAGCGCCAGAACGAATATGTTATTGGAGCGACTCCAATAGTCGCTAGAACAGTCAGGAGGCAAGATATCCCTATGCCAACAATTCAACTCGGATGAAGTTCCGGCTATTCAGACAATAGACTTGCAACGATTATACCATACGCGCCGTGGCATAAAAAGCAAAACGATTACCGCACTTGATGGGGTCAGTTTGACAATTGAGCGGGGTGAACTTTTCGGGTTACTTGGGCGTAATGGAGCAGGTAAAACCACGCTCATCAAAATCTTGACGACATTGCTAGCCCCAAGCAATGGGAAGGCATTAGTCAATGGGTTGGATGTAACTCAACACGTTATTCCTATTCGCCAGCGCATTGCGATGGTGAGTGGAGGTGAGCAGTCGGGTTATGGCATCCTGACAGTGCGCGAGCAATTGTGGATGTTTGCTCAGTTCTATGGTGTGTCCTCACATACGGCACATAAACGTATCGATGAATTGCTGGCGGCCGTTGATCTGACTGAGCAGGCCAACCAGAAGGTGTATGCCCTCTCCACCGGAATGCGGCAACGTATGAATCTGTGCCGGGCACTCGTCTCGGACCCGGAAATTCTCTTTCTGGACGAGCCGACGGTGGGGCTGGATGTTGAGGCGGCACGCGCAGTGCGCGAGTATGTACGCTACTGGATGCGCCAGAACGAACGCCGCACCGTCCTGTTGACAACACACTACATGTTCGAGGCCGATGAATTGTGTGATCGTGTTGCGGTTATCAACCACGGGCAGATTGTTGCGCAGGGCACAACCAATGAGTTGAAACGTGATATTCAAGCATACTCTCGTTTCCAACTTGAGCTGGCTGAGTGGACACCAGCCTTTGTCGAACGTTTGCGAGCAACGGATGGCGTGGTTGATGTGCAGGCTGAGACGCGGCAGGGGCGTACCGAACTGCGCCTCGCGCTCAGCCGTGAAGAGTTGATTGCATCTACGATGGCTACATTGAATGAGGCAGGTGGACGCGTGCTGACTTTGCGACGTATTGAGCCAACTCTTGAAGAGGCTTTCGTACGGCTGGTTGGTGATGCAGCAGAGCATGAAGAGAATGAGGAGAAATTGTGATGCTAACTTCCGACCTTTCTCCGGTACGCGACGGATTCTGGCAACAGTTGAGAGGAAGCTTGCGACTCGGCTTCAAGACGATGTTCGGGCGAGCCTATCCACGCCTCATGAGCGCTACTCGCGAGCCAGATTGGATCTTCTATGAAATCCTGTTGCCATTGCTGCGGGTGATCGCTTTCGGGCTTGTCTACAAGACGTTGAAAGCGCCGCCGCAATACACGGGCTTCGTTATTCTCGGGGGGGCCATGATGGCCTTCTGGCTGAATGTGCTGTGGATGATGGCGGCTCAACTGCACTGGGAACGCGTATCAGGCAACCTGGAACTTTACCTGATAGCGCCCGCATCAATGCTCTGGATTCTGGCAGGTATGGCGTTTGGTGGCATACTTATCACGCTGATTCGCGCTGTCTTCATCGTTCTGGCAGGGTCGCTGATCTTTGGCGTGACTTACCGGATCGTGTCGTTGCCATTGCTGGTACTCGTCTTTTCATTGACACTTGTGGCCCTTTACGGACTGGGATGCATGCTGGCAAGTCTCTACCTGCTCTATAACCGCGAGGTGTGGGCAATTCAGGAGATGATCCAGGAACCAGTAGCACTCATCACCGGTTCCTACTTCCCAGTGAGGGCATTAGGAGGTTATGCAGGCGGCCTGGCCTCACTGATACCGTTGACACTTGGATTGGACGCTATGCGTCAATTGCTCTTTCCGCATGGCTGGTCAGCCTTGCTCTCCGTCGGGTGGGAGGTCGTCATCCTGATTGCATTGGTGGCTATCTTTCTGGTGGGCGCAGCATGGTCTTTCAACTTCATAGAACGACGGGCGAGGATTGAGGGTCGACTCACGCTGAAATGGCAATAAGGGAGGATTGTACAATGATGCAGACAACATCGACCGCGCCTATGTCATTTCGGCAGCGCATTACTCAGTCACGGACGTGGCAGACCTTACGCACGGCTACCTGGTTGGAATGGCAGGCGCAGGGCAACTGGACCAATCCTTGGCTCTTCCTGCTCTACCTTTTGGCCAAACCGCTGACCGCGGCACTCGTGCTCGTTTTCATGTATTGGGTCGTGAGCGGCTATCAGACGCATGGGGCGTTCTTCAGCTTCCTGATTGTTGGCAGTGCGACGTGGAGTTTTGTCGAACAGATCATGGCCGGTCTGCCTCGTGCCGTGCTGGATGATCGCGAGCAATACGCGATGCTCAAGTACGTCTACATCACACCCGCAGTCATACATCACGTTTCTGATTGGGCGCAGCGTGCCGCGCATGCTCGCGGGTTTCCTCTCGTTCGTCATCACACTTGGGTTTGGTATCGTCATCCTTGGCGTTCCCATTAACCTGCTGCACGTCAACTATCCGTTGTTGTTGCTCGCGTTGCTACTTGGGTTCATAGGGATTGTAGCATTAGGAATCGCGCTGGCGGGCCTCACATTGATGATGAAGCGCAACGCCTGGGTGATGCCAGATGCCATGAGCGGTGCACTCTATCTACTGGCCGGTACGATCTTTCCAATTGCTATTCTTCCAGGTTGGCTAGAGAAGATGGCGCTCGGCATGCCGCTTACTTACTGGTTGGAGCTGGTTCGTCGTGCGCTGCTTGGTGATGCTATTGGAGCTACATTTCCTATTGCCAATACGTCGGCGATTGTGGGCTTGCTGGTACTGACGACGATCCTGGCTACTTTTGTGTGCTATGGCATTTTTCGTGTATGTGAGTATTGGGCAAGGGAACGAGGACAGATTGATAGGACTACTGGATACTAACAGCAGGTACGGGAAAATGGAGAGAAACGCGTAACAAAATCCAGCCTTCTAACACTTCCTTCAACAGCTCACGACACGCCTCTAGTGTGTTGGCATCAGCATAGACTCCATTGAAACCGGCAATTTCTCCATAGAAGCTGCCATCAGATAAAATCTCATATGTTGCCTTGCCCATAGCAGCGTGGATATACTTCGTTAGCATAGTAGCTCCTACTCCCTCTTCAGCAATAAAGGGTGATACTGAAAGTTATCCTCCAACCCTATTATATCTTATCGAAGAGGCTGAGGATAAGGATTCCGCTAAACATCGAGGGTTAGTCATCAGAGTCCTGGCGAGGTTTGCTCCCATTCCCCACGCAAAAATGGCAATACTGTTGAAATGAAAGGTGCATTCTTGAGAGGGACGTGCCCTCCGTTGGGAATGACCCAGAGATAGGAGTGAGGAATCGCGGTATAGAGGTCGAGGGCAATGTGGATAGGGTAGAGTGGATCATGGTCGCCATAGACGATCAGTGTATGGGCGGTGATTGTGGACAAAGTGGCAGCCGTGAAGTTCATGTCCTCGTGGTCGGCGAGGGCACGCCCCTGCCTGAAAAGTTCTTGAATTTGCTCGTCTCCCCGAATATGACGCTGCTGGAGGAGATATCGCTCTTCGGCTGGAAGTTGGTCTATAGTGTAGTTGCGCATAAGGGTACGGGCTTGTTCGGGATAGTGAGGGGTAGCGCTCACCAGTACCATAGCTTCGACGCGGCTCGGCTGCTGGGTGGCGAGGTGTAAGAGAAGATTGCCTCCACCACTGATACCGATTGCCTTGAAACGCTCGATTCCAAGGTGGTCAAGTAGTGCAGACAGATCGCGTGCAGCTTGCCGAAAGGTAAACTCGTTCAATCGGTTGGTAGATCGGCCATGCCCGCGCAGGTCTGGGATCACTAACTGGTACTCTTTCATGAGGGCATCAAAGTAGACGGCCCAATCGCTGCTTGCACCGGTGTAGCCATGCAGTAAGACGAGGGGTTCGCCTTGTCCTGCAAGCACATTGTACATCTGCATTTCGTTGACGACTATTGTCTGTCCGGGAGGTAATGATGTTGTCATGCTATGCTCCTTTGCTTTGAGAAATGTCTCCTCCCTTATCTACCTCTTCTCATCTCCAAAAATTCCCTCTTACCATTGTCACTATCTTGTATATGTATCCCAACGCTCTGAAACCCCGCACGCTCATAAACCCGAATAGCGCGCTCATTAAAAGTCAGTACAAACAATCGAAAGTGGTCAGGCATGAAACGTTCTCTTGCGAAATCAAGACCAGATTGTACAAACGCCAGACCAAGCCCCTTACCTGTCAGATCTGGTCGCAAACCAAGACCAACCGTGATCGTATTATTCTCACTATACAGATAAGGTTCGTCGCTATACCATACCTGAGCCGATGAGCCATAAACAAAGAAGCCAATCAGCGCACCTTGTTCCTTACAGCATAATAGGGGCTGCATAGATCTAACATCTCTGATATATCTTCCCCCCAGTTATAGACACTATAGGCTTCCTCATAGCGCCATGTTTGAATAACACGTGCATCCGCCTCATCCATTCGTTTGAATATAAACTGCACGATTTCCCCCAATATTCGGATCCGACCATTTACATGACATGAGCGGAGCCAGCAATTGACTTTTAAGTGAACCATACCATATACTCTATACAGACAATCCGTCTCATAGTACGGAAGGAAAAACACAATGTCAGTCTTCTCAATAACCAACGCATAGGATTGTTGAGATACTATCCGCTTCACGAGCGTTTAGAGCTACATAGAGCAAACGACTCGCCTCACCAATGGGTGCAAGGTTCGTTTCTCTATCCCAAATATCCTCTAACACTATCCTCGGCAGCAGCAATCCTCTGTGTTCCACCCCCGAACTTCCATTCCCTTTTTGGTAAGTTTCACTGTCCGGTCAAATGGGTTCAGTCCACTGACCGCACCTGCATGCTGTCTATTATATAACGACGAGGGTAAACCATGAGAAATCGTGACGCATATCGCGTCTACCTGCTGATAGAAGCAGCAACCTCACTGTTCTTTTTTATCATTGTAACCGTCAACTTGGTCTACCAGGTCGAAGTGGCGAAACTCAATCCGTTGCAACTTGTTCTTGTTGGGACGGTACTAGAGGGCACTAGCTTCTTGTTCCAGATTCCTACCGGCGTGCTGGCCGACGTATTCAGTCGCCGTTTGTCGGTAATCATCGGCATGTTTCTGATCGGTGTGGGCTTTGTGCTGGAAGGTTCTATACCCCGCTTTGAAACAATTCTAGCAGCGCAGGTATTGTGGGGGCTTGGCTACACCTTCGTCAGCGGTGCTGAGGAGGCCTGGATTGCCGATGAAGTTGGCGAGGAGCATGTGGGTCAGGTCTATCTACGTGGGTCGCAGTTGGGCCTGGTTGGGGCGCTGGTTGGCGCAATTGTGAGTGTCGGTCTGGCAAGTATACGAATCAATCTACCGATTGTGCTTGGCGGCGTGTTCTATATAGTTTTAGGCGTGTTTCTGGTATTTGTTATGCCAGAACACAATTTTCGTCCAACTGTCCAAGAGGAGCGATCTTCATGGCAGGCAATGGGAGACACACTGCTCAAAGGTGGACAACTCGTCCGGCGTAGCTCAATACTGATTACCATTCTCGTCATAGCCGGGTTCTATGGAATGTCCAGCGAAGGGTTTGATCGTCTCTCGGCGGCACACTTTCTGTTGAACTTTCAGTTTCCGAGTCTGTGGCAGTTCAAACCGGTTGTCTGGTTCGGCATCATCAGTATCGGAGGGAGGATACTGAGCATTGGTGCGACGGAGGTGGTTCGTCGGCGACTGGATATGACGAATCATCTTGCGATAGCACGAGTGTTGTTTGCGATGAATGCGCTGCTGATTGCGAGTGTGGTTACGTTTGGGCTGGCTGGAAATTTTCCGGTGGCACTGATTGCTTTTTGGAGCGCTTCCGTCCTTCGCAGTATGAGCAACCCCATCTATACCGCCTGGCTCGCGCAGAGTATTGATCCCAAAGTGCGAGCTACTGTGCTTTCGATGAGTGGGCAGGTGGATGCGCTTGGGCAGATTGCGGGTGGCCCGGCGATTGGGGTGATTGGAAACATCGTGTCGATTCGGGCCGCGATTGTGACAGCGGGAGCGGTGCTGTCGCCAGTGTTGGTATTGTTTGTGAGGACGATGAGACGCAACGAATCGTTGAGATCTTGAAAGTTTTGATGGAGGACGGATAGAGAGGCGCTGATTGAATTCTATACCAATTCGCAAACGAATGTAGAACATTCAGATGGGGAAAGCTCGTCAAGGAATGGAGGCGTGAAGGAAGCGGCTGACGATTGTCGTAACGGCGCACTGCTCTGCGGATGCCGGAGGCCGCCTCTTCTCTCACGCCGGAAGCGCTATCGCAGAGGGAAAGAGCGGGCCATGACTCACGAACGGTGCCCACCCTTTCCCGCTCACGGCGACTCTTCTCCTGTTTGCTCGTAGGTCTGCTCCAAAGCCGATTGGACGAGAAAAACCGGATGGGTCAGCACTTCACGCTCAAATTCCTCAAGCGAAGAATTCTCGGTGACGCCCAGATAAGGCAGGACCAAGAGAAAGCGGTACATGCGAAAGATCACGGTAGGAACGCCTGGGGGACCAGAGCGCAACGCTTCCCGAAAGACGAGGGCTGCGGCTTCTGGCGGAAGCTCAATGGCACGAATCTTTTCGCTGTGCCGTCTCTGGGTAAGTGTCGCCTCCCCTCGCGCCGCTCGGAGATTGCGTACCCAGTTCACGATCCCATACGAAGCGACCAGATAGCGTTTCTGCTCATGAATAAAAATGGCAACCGGGGTCACGATGAGCTTGCCACTTTTCCGTCCACGAACCGCGAGCAGTGAGAAACTCCACAGCTTAATGCCCAGGCGCAACAAAGATGTGGTCATGGTGTTGTTGATACGCACGAAAGTATTGACTCAATAAGGCTTTACCATACGATCTTTGCTCCTTGAGGAGACGAATCCACCGCTCGATCAGTTCCTGCTGCTGTTCAGGTTTCGTCTCACAGACATTGATCACTGTCACCAGATTAGCCTCCCGAGAAAGATGATCTGGAGAAGACGTGCAATCTTGATGACAAAAATCTCCCTCCTATTGCTCGACGGCGAGCGTCGTCAGCAGGCTGATGGTGATGAGAGCTGAGACACAATGCATCACGATCATCGTCCAGAAGATGGGCAGGTTCATGCCCGTTGCAGGAAGCCAGTGACCAGCCAGTTGCAGGAGGGGATTCAGAAACGAGACCACCAGGGCAATACCTCCCATGATCCGAAAGCTCCGAACAGGATGGCTGCTCACACGATCGACCAGCACAAAGGCGAGGAGGGCCAGTACCAGGAAGACAACGGTAGTGATAATGATCACAGGTGCCTGCAAGTACGGAAAGCTCGAAGACACGCCGAAGAAGCTGACCGCGAACGAACGAACGACAAGATTCACCAACACCGCAAGAACGATTGTCAGCGGTCCAACCCACACGAGTTTGCGGGTCGCCACCCTTTCTTGGGGTGTTGAACGAGTGGAAGTGGATACCATGTTCTTTTTCCTTAGACGTTACTATTGAACCAGGTCCCCTCGACACAGGGCCGGTGCAAGGTGTAAACTGCCACAAAGGATAGTCAAAGCGCATTGCCTCCGTTTTCTATGGAAAGCATACCAGCATTATGGACTTGTGCAAAGAGCCACTTTTTGCAATAATTACTATGCCATTTAAACGTTTGGTCATGAATCTTACACCATGCGTCGATCACCAGGAGAGCGAGTATGCCCAGGCGCGTTCAGCCAATTAATCGGCCAGAGATCAGACTGGATGCTACATTACCGGTGCCGCTCTACAAGCAGCTCTATGAGCGCCTACGCGGTGCCATCTTGACAGGGCAATTGGAGCGTGGAATGCGTCTACCCTCCACACGCACCTTAGCCAGTGAGCTGGGCGTGGCGCGCATGACGATTGCTCTGGCCTATGAGCAGTTGGTGTTGGAGGGCTATCTGGAGAGCCGGGTAGGACAGGGGACGGTGGTCGCGCGCTCTTTGCCTGCGACGCTTTTCAACACTCAGAAGGGCAGCAAGCGGGAAGACCGAATAGACTCGGGGAGGGCTTCTTCCATCCACATAGCTTCGTGCCTGCGCCAGCTCAAGGACATCCCGTGGCCTTCCTATATCGGTACCTTCTCGAAAGTGCTCTTTCCCGCCTTGCGCCTGGGCTACCTGGTCACGCCCACCGAACTGATCGAGCCTTTGCTGACCATGCGGCGCTTTCTCGATGTGCACCTTCCCATGTTGGAGCAGATGGCGCTCTTCGACTTTCTGCATGAGGGCCATTACGCCCGCCATCTGCGTCATATGCGTCACCATTACAAGCAGCATCGCGATCTGCTTCAGAGCGAGCTGCAAACTCATCTGGGCGACCTGTTAGAAGTTCACGCTCCCGAGGTCGGGATGCATCTTGTCGGATGGCTTCCGCCTGGGAAAGATGATCGGCACGCCGCTAGTCTAGCCGCGCAGATAGGTATTCGGGTCCTGCCTATCTCCATCTACAGCCTCGAGCCACTATCTCGCGGGGGGCTGGTCTTTGGCTATGCCAGAACCGACGAAGAGGCTATCCCCCATGAGGTGAAAATGCTGGCAGCGGCGCTCGAACAACTCTGACACACTGGATAGCTGAATAGCATTAGAAAGCTTTGCTCAGATCAGATGAGTTTTTCTACACTGATTCGCCTTATCTTCTGTTTGCCGGATCCTTATCAGCCTGGAGGTCACGATGCGACTCTTTTCCTTGTGCAGGCTGCTGGCTATCTTTCTTCTCTGATTGATAGTCGTCAAGAGGTCCAGGCATAGCCTGTTCCGCTTCTTCCTCCAGTCGCTTCTCATTGCGGCGCAAGAAGATTAGTCCTGCGATGATAGCAAGTGCTGCCAGTATAAGCGCGATGATTCCCACCGTACCTGTCAGTCGATGCACATTGTCACCAAGGATGTAGCCACCTAATCCATAGAGCGTTGCCCATACGATGCCACCGAGCGCGTTGAAGAGCAGAAACCGTCCCCACGGCATACGGTTGGTGCCAGCAAGGAAGGCCGCCCAGGCACGTAGGACGGCGACAAAGCGGCCAAAGAAGACGACTTTGCCTCCGTGTTTGCGGAAGAGATACTGACCCAGTTTCAGCTTGCGCTCATCGAGGCGAATGTAGTGACCATAGCGACGTAGCAAACGATAACCACCCTCGCGCCCAACCCAGAAGCCAAGGTTATCACCCAAAATTGCACCACAGGCTGCCGCTACAATGACCAATGGAAGAGATAGTTTATGTGTCGTTCCCGCGGTAATGGCAGCAAGGAGGAGTATTGTTTCGCCAGGGAATGGAATACCCGTGCTTTCAATGGCAACAAAGAACAGAATTGCCCAATAGCCGTAGGTTGTCAGTAGATGTGTCAGATCAGATGGGGAAATATGGAACATTGCATGTCTACTTTCTCTGTTACATTCCTGGCACGTTACTGCACTCAAGGACTACATACCTTACCCTTGCAGAGATTGGGCCACATCATCAGGGATGACCAGTACATCCCGCCCCCAGCTTGTCACCTGTGCAGCGGAGAAGGTTGAATAATTGCCACTAATACGTTCGCGCAAACCTCTGGAAAGCTCGAAGGCGGATATGCGAAGGGCTTTAGGTGAGCTAGTATCAATCAGCACATCGCCAATACTGCCAACAAGCGTTCCACTTGCGCTCATGATTTTATATGAGAGCAGACTCTGACCGAGGGGGAGCGTCGCTACATGCTCATCTTCCGACTCGTTCCATAGTGCCTCTTCACTGGCAGCGGTAATCGCATCTTGTCCAATCGCGTCAACGTTGGCTACCAGTAACCCTTTATGTCCAAACAGTCCCGTCTTGACGCGAAGCGCGTAAATATTCTGTGAGCTTGGCACGAAGTAGAAATCATCGCATGTGCCTTCTTTTTTCCCGCCTGCGAGAGTGACGACAGCCAGGCCACGCAGTTCCGACCATTTTCGAGTTGTCTGAATATTGTCCATAGGATTGTTCCTTGCTAGAAAACGCGGTTTGGTAATGATACGTTTATAGGAGGTTAAGGGTGTCATCAGCGAGTTAGGCTGGCTTTATCTGGTGCTTTTAGTAATTGGCAAGAAGTATTCCTATCCCTTTTCCAAGGGCAGTTAGGGTAGAAGAGGTACCCGGACAGAATTTTTCCCTTGACGCTTGCTGTCTTCTGGAACGCTTTCGTTTTTATCAGAGATCAACTACACACAGAATGTGTAGGAAACTGCGTCAGTGGTGGTGCACCTACCAGAAACTGTCCCAGCACCGCATCCATTTTGAAAAAATTATCTTTACCAAAGCACATAACAACAGTTGCCTTGTCGATTACGCCCCCATCAGGCCCAAAAGAAATTGCTCCACTGACTCCTTGAAAGGCATTCTTGCCAGTTATCCCGCTTAAAATCTGCCAGAGATCACTTCCTCGGAGATCACTTCCCAGGAAAGGCCCTTTTGTAAGAGCCATGCCAGATGCATATAACAGAACAGAGATGGCATCATAGGGAAGAATATCGTTGCCGGAAGCACGATCGTACTCGTAAGCTCCAGTGGGATGTTGCTTTTGAGGGTCGTAAGCGGCTTTAAAGTCAGCGAAAAAAGGAGGTTTCTGTGCGGTGAGGCCGAGAAAATCCCACTCATCTGGATAGGCGCCGGCTGTAAAATGCAAATGACTTAGACCAGGATGCGCTGATGGAGGATATCCTTGTACCAGGTATAAAGCATTCGGGCCTATAATTGGTGGATCGTTAGGTTGCACATGAGCGAGTAGTGTACCTGCGTCGGTAGAACGACCTGCAAAGTAGATTGCCTCAGGATGCTTGCTCAACGCATCTTGTAAGAGTGCGGGAAGCGTCTGCGGTTTCCCTGCTGTGTAATGCTCCGTGGCGATAATAGTATTACCATCACCTGTGAATGTCTGTGTGAAACCAGTGGCTATACCCCGACTTTGGTCATCCTTTGGATCAGAGAACAAGACGGCTGTCTTCGCATGCAAAGTCTTCTCAAGTGCCTGAGCACCAAGACTTCCTTGTCTTGCGCCACTTGCAACGACACGGAAGGAGTAGGAAGACCTTCCTGTTAACACGTCAGTACCTGTATTTGAGACCATAGGGATATGTGCTGGTGCAAGAACTGTTAGCGCATTGAGCAATTGGGCGTCGAGGGTCCAGCCCATCACTCCTACAATCGTCTTATCTGTCTGTGATAATTGTGCGATCTGCTTTGCCACAAATGTTGCATATGTTGGATCGCTACCGGAGTTTGCAATCAGGAGGTACACTTGCACACCATCAGGAAGCTTTTGTTTGCTGTTGTACTCTTCTTGCGCTATGTAAACGCCACGCAGGTTAGCTTGCCCAGTAGCGATACCACTTCCAGTGAGGGTTGTACCAATAACGACGGTGAGCCATGGATGACCGGATTCGCGGACGCGTAAATCTTCCAAATAGATGAGAGCCTCAGCATCATTTGTATCTTTGGCAACTGCTTGTTGCCAAAGATAATTGGCAGAGTCAAAGTCATTGACTTTCGATTTGGCTGCTGCTTGAAGCTTAAGCGAACCATCAGGACGATTCGTATCAAAAGCAAAATTTCCATCGCTAATGCCGATATACTCACCCGTAGGTGCCTTCACCGTGCAAACGCAAGTAGGAGGCTGCGAGAGAACGTTTTGGGCAGACCGAGAACTGCTAGCACTACCGTGAAGAGAGGAGAGGGCAAAGTACAAGAGAGGAAAGAGCAATAGAAGAAGGACGATTAAGCCAATTAGAGCAAGAGTGCGATTTTTCGGCCTATGACGAAGGCCAGCCCAGTTTGATACAGGTAGTGCCATATCTGACTGTTGCTGTATGGGAAGCAATTGATTTAGGGGGGTTGGTGGAGTGATTGGAAGGATTTCACGTACTGCGGGTTGCACAGTATACGGATTAGCAGATATCCCTATCGTTTCGACATTCCTGGCATTGTCTGTGAGACGGCTTGATTCTGTGGCTGATATGGTCGATAAGATGCCGGTTTCTTCGGTTGATTTGACTGCGATAGTCAGAATCAATGCTCCCCTTGATCTACCATCATCAAGCAATTCACCTAGACCTTCGAGACGGATCTCTTGCCCATTCTGGGCATTTGCCGGGACAAATACTGTGACTTGTCGTCCTCCTGACAAGGATATGACACGTGAGGTGCCAACCTGTGCTTCTGCAGTGCTGATAGCAAGTACCGCATAGTAGTCACTTTTAGTAGACGTATTTAAATGTGGCATATGCATCGAAGGACTAATTTGCAGAGCTTGCACCGTCTGATTAAAGGCATGTGCGAATGCGGTTATGGAGGCAAAACGCATGTTGGGAGCTTTCGCCAGCGCAGTCAAGAGGACAGTATCGATCTCTTTGGAAAGGCGTGGGTTGAAGGTACTGGGTGAAGTAGGCTGTGCAATAAGATGTTGATACATCATCTGCCCAAATCCTCCCTGAAACGGTGGATGCCCCGTGAGGAGTTCGTAGGTCATCACGGCCAGCCCATATTGGTCTGTCGCAGGTACGGGTTTACCTTCCCATTGTTCGGGTGCCATATAGGTAGGCGTCCCACGAATAGATTGGCTCGTATCCGCAGTTGATGTTGCAAGTCTTGCAATCCCAAAATCAGCTAGCAATACATCAGGATAAGTCGGAGTTTCTGGTCTATGACGTATGAGAAAGTTTGAGGGTTTCACATCCTGATGGATAATCTGACGGGAGTGGGCATGTTGAAGTGCCCCTGCCGCTTGATGAACGATATGAGCTACTTCTTCTGTCGAGGAGGATTTCTCTGGGGAACGCTGACGTAAGCGATCTAGCAACGACCCTTCTTGACGGTAGGGCATTACTAGATAGACGAGGGTTATATTATTGAAATGATCCTCTCCATAATCGAATAAAGGTAAGATGTGTGGATGATCCAACTGAGCAATGGCTTTTACCTCTCGTTGGAAGAGCCGGAGTTCTTCTCCATTGGCACCCGAACTTGTCTCGATTCGAATTACTTTGATAGCGACCTGCTGTCCAATACGTTCGTCTTCCGCCAAGTACACAAACCCCATCCCTCCATTACCAATCTGACGCAAGATTCGATAGCGACCAATTTGATGCCCTTCCAATAACATATTTCAGCCTCATACTTTCTTGGTCATATATGTAGTTCTCTATTAAAAACAGATAAACCATGGAAGTGAAAGGGGATACCGATATCTAGTTTACCTCAACCTTTAAAAAAATACAAGGCCGATCTCTATCATATCAAGGATGCTATACCGATTTTGCAAGGTGTGAAGGTGATCTAGCAGGTTCTAAAGGTAAAATCTGCATCATATTCCTAATACCAAATACTCCTACCTACATAAAAGGAAACAGAAAATTCTACTGCCATGAAGAAAGATGAAGCATGATGCCTTTCAAAGGAAACAGTACTCCCGTCAATCCCTCTTTCTCCCACATGATATAATACTCTACATCCGGCACAAACATTCGTTCACATATCGGGGAAGAGAGTAGCACCATGGCAGACGTAGAACTTCAGCAGATCGGTCCATATACTATCATCCGACCGCTTGCAGAAAGTTCTACCAGTCGCCTCTACCTGAGCAGGCAACAGCAGCGCAAGAAGGATGCACTCATCAAGGTCTTTTCCACGCCCCTCACCACGAGAGAAGCTAGAGACACTTTTCTTGCTCGAGCTAAACTGCTCAAAACGAAACTGCGACACCGCTATATTGCTGAAGTTCAGGATTCCGGTATTCTAGGGGACCTCGGCTATCTTGTGGTGCAGTATGTGCCGGGGGGAACTATTTTGCAGCGCTTTTCCGTAGGTGAATGCCATGCACCTGATGAGGTGAAGAGGGTGCTTTCTCCGATTGCTGATGCCCTGCATTACGCACATGTCAATAACATTCTGCATGGGAATCTGCATCCAGGTAATTTGCTGGTTGGGGAACGCAACGATGTTCTGCTGACCGACTTTTCGCTTTTGCTCGAGCCTTTTGACGATAAAGCACCTGCCCTTCTGTATCGAGCACCAGAACATTTGCAAGGCACCCTTACCGCTGCTAGCGACCAGTACTCCCTGGCTGTGATGGTGTATGAATGGCTTTGTGGACGCCGTCCATATAAGGGAACTGATCGTAAAACATTGTCACACCAGCAAGAGCACGAGACATTTCCGCTCCCGCATATCTTGAATAGCGCTATTTCACCAGCCGTTGAGCGCGTGCTGCTTCAGGCCCTGGCTTATAAAGCCGATGAACGCTTCCCACATACCCAGGCATTTGCCGATGCTTATTTACGTGCGCTGATGGGGTTGCCTATCCAGGCAGGAACGCAGCGAGTTGCTCCATCGTTATCTACGCCCCTGGTTAGCAATAATAATGTAAGGATGCAGCAAACAAAACAGGCACACTCAGAAGAGACTATAGAGGCTCCTGTTCCCCAGATGGCATCGATTGAAGGCGGTACAGTTTCCAATATTTCGATGGTATCTTCCACGCCAGTATCTGCTCCAATTGATCATCAGACAACTACCAATCAGAACACTATAGACCAGAACGGTAGAGGCCACACTTCTACCTCAACCACGGATACTAAGACAATCGACGACATCCCTTTTTATGAGCAGGACACAGAATCATCCTTCAGCGAGCCTGCTTCCAGTGACGAATTTCACCTCCAAAACATCGTCTCTGCCGATTTGCGTCAAAGAGGAGTTCTTTCAAAACGGCTGCCAGGCTATGAAGAGCGGGAAGCGCAAGTTGAGATGGCAAGGCTTGTCGCGAAGGCTCTGACGGAGGAGATACCTGCCATCGTGGAAGCCGGAACGGGAACAGGCAAATCGCTTGCTTACTTGCTTCCTATCGTGCGTTCTAACCAGGTAGCTATCATCAGCACAGCTAATAAAGCCTTGCAGGAGCAACTTTTTTATAAAGATATTCCTTTTGTACAGAAACATATCAAGCCTTTTCCGGCAGCTCTGATTAAAGGAATGGCTAACTATCTCTGTCTGGATCGTATGGAAAACGAGCGGCAAGGCATCCAATATTACGTCAAGAATCGTGATTTTTTGCGCCTGATTAACATCACGGAAGACCCTAAATCAAGCTTCGATGGAGACTTTGAAACACTCGGATTCCAGCTTCCTGCCGAGATACGCAGTAAGGTGCATGCCGATAGCGATCAGTGCGCGTGGGGCAAGTGCAATTTCTTTTCGGATTGCTACGTTCGCAAGATGCGGGTGAAGGCGGGAAATGCGCAGGTAATGGTTGTCAACCATACGCTGCTACTTATCGATGCCGTGATGGAAGGCTATCTGCTGCCCAAGCGCGATCTGATTATCATAGATGAGGCCCATCATCTCGAGGAGGAGGCAACCCGCGCATTCACCGTTACCATCAGCCAGGCACGCATATCCACTTTGCTTGCCCAGCGAATGCTCAAGGATCATAGTTCGGTGAGCCTGCAAGATGAGGCGGTAAAAGCTATGACCGATACATGGAGGCAACTAGAGATAGTCGCTGATCCAGGCTTCAAGAATAGAGCAAACCTGTATGAGCCGCTTCAGGAAGGTTTAAGACTCGCAACTGTGATTTCTGATTTGGGCGAATTCGCTGCGCAAGCTACGTCCGAAAGATATGCCCGAGAAGGAAAGTAATCTCTATGACAAGTTGCTTGCACGTACGGAGAACCTGGCCCAGGATATTCGCATGGTATTCTCCGTCGGGAAAGCAGGCGAATTCGTCTACTATGCTGAACGCGTAAATACTCCGGGGCGGCGAGGCGGCTTGCTAGAAGTGTCAGCAGCACCATTAGAGGTTTCTTCCTGGCTGAAAAAGCAATTATTTGACAAGTCCAACGTCATCTGTACATCCGCGACACTGGCAACTATCGGCCCCAACCCACAGAAACCAGACGATAAAGGACCAAATTTTGCCTACTTCCGCAGCCGCACGGGGCTTGACTTTGCCGATTACCCGAATTTGATCGAACGCATTCTGCCGCTCAGCTTTGATTTCGAGCATAATGCTTTGCTCTATGTTCCCCGCCATCTGCCTGAACCTGCTTATGGTCCGAACTCTACAGGCTATATGAAGGCGATAGCTCGAGAGATGGAGCGATTGGTGGAGGCCTCGCGAGGCCGGGCCTTTTTACTTTTCTCAAGCAAACGCATGCTCGAAGAAGTCTATGAAGAGTTTTGTCAAATTATGCCAGCGCATCTTGATTATCCCCTCTTACGTCAGGGAGACATGCCTCGTACTGAGCTGACACGCAAGTTCCGCGAGGAAGAGGGTGCGGTACTCTTCGGACTAAAGAGCTTCTGGGAGGGTGTCGATATCGCCGGTGAAGCTCTTTCTCTAGTGGTGATCGATAAGCTGCCCTTTGACCCACCGGATGATCCGGTTCACGAGGCACGCATTGCACAGATGAAGGCGGCGGGAGAAAATTGGTTCGGCACGTATGTACTTCCCCAGGCAGTCCTACGCCTCAAGCAAGGTTTGGGACGCTTGCTGCGCACCCGTGATGATCGTGGAGTGATGGCTATCCTCAACACACGCCTGTACACGAAAGGCTATGGCAGGCTTGTCATCAATGCGCTGCCGCCTGCTCGTCGAACTGCTAGTTTGAAAGATGTAGAGCAGTTCTTTGCTGCGGAGCAAGCGGCATTCTAAAAAAGAGACCAGCTAACAGTAGAACTCGGTGAGTGTCTGTGGAGTAGGATTGGTATCGTAGAAACCTGCTGTCCAGACCTGGTTGTTTGCAGGGATGGTTGCCACTCCGGTCAGATCGTTATTTGATGATCCGACATTGGGGCTGGAGACGATGCTCCAACTGCTGCCATTCCAGTGCTCGGTGAGGGTCTGATTGACGCCCTCATTAGGGGTGGAGTATCCGACGGTCCAGACATTGCTTGCAGAGATGGTTGCCACCCCATACAGGCGATTAGCATCCGACGCAACATTGGGACTGGTAATAATGCTCCAACTGCTGCCGTTCCAGTGCTCGATCAGCGTCGCCTGTACAGGAGTGGTACCGGTGATGACGTAGAAACCAACGGCCCAGACATTGTTCGCTCCGCTTGCTGCTACCCCGTAAAAGCCTCCATTCTTGGATCCGGTCTTCCCGGCGTCGAGACTCTTCACGACGCTCCAACTGCTGCCATTCCAGTGCTCGATCAGCGTATGTGCGAGGTTACCACCAGATTCTCCCACTGCCCAGACATTGTTGGCAGAGATCCCTGCTACGCTGGATAGACTACTGCCGTATGTTCCAACATTGGGGCTGGAGACGACACTCCATTTGGAACCGTTCCAGTGCTCGGTAAGGGTATCCACTGTCCCATTATTGTTGGAGTATCCTACAGCCCAGGCATTGGTGGCGGAAATGGCGGATACTCCGTGTAGCTGATTGGACCCTGTCACATTGGGACTGGAGACAATACTCCATTGAGTACCGTTCCAATGCTCGATCAATGTGCTCGCCGGAGCGCCGACGGTATAATCATATCCCACGGCCCAGACATCATTCGACGAAGCAGCGGATACTCCATAAAGGAAGTTCTGGTTCGTGCCAACATTGGGACTAGGGACGATGCTCCAGCTCGTGCCGTTCCAGTGCTCGGTGAGTGTGCTGGCAGGGACGCTGGCACCTGGCATAGCAAAGTAAAAGCCCACCGCCCACACATCATTCGCCGAGACGGTTGCCACGGCCTGCAGAAAGTTGGAGCTTGTGCCTGCATTAGGACTGGAAACGACACTCCAAGCCCCGCAGGTCAGTGGAGCCGCTACGACCATCTTTGTCGTCAGTAGTAGAGAAATTAATGCAATGCCAAGCGTGCACGAAAGGATGCGCCTCTTCAGATAATTCATGTCTGCTTTACCCCTTTCTCGTTTGTAATCTTCTTCTCATTTGATCTTCGCCAATGTTCTATTTATTCCAAAAAGGATACCAAAGCTTCTTGCCAGTCATCATAACACGAGGTATAACGTAAAAGGAATAACGGCAAATTAACATTTCTTTATCAAGCTTTTTCACGGACTCATTTGGAAGTGTGTTTTAATCTGGCGACCTCAGTTCTCTATGTTTGCACTTTTTGGTTGACCCCTCTCAAGCGGAGAAGAGTTCATACAAGGAGTCAGGTTCAATGCCGGATTGGAACTGCCCATGAAGCCAATCGAGCACATGTCGACGATGGCGACGTTGGATCTCGCGGCGGGCCTCACCAATAGTGACATGGCGTTGCCGCTGGTGTTGCAAGCGATGGCGTTCTTCCTCCAGGAAGACATAGGCCAGCATCGCCAAGGTCAGAAACGCACGATGGCGGTGGGCTATCAGTTGATAGTGGTCCACGCCAGTTCTTCCTTGCCATCGCCAAAGAGCACTTCAATATCCAGCGTGCAGCGATGTGGGCAAGCAGCAGCGCGGGACTAGCTTGCAAGTCACTGGAGGCCCAATAGCGCACCTGCGAGAGCGGAGCATCCAACGACTGGCGTACAATCACGACTTGACAGCTATAGAGCTTGCGCACACGTGTGCTCACCACATGCACATACACTTCCTCATCGCCTTTAGGCCACTTGAGCAGGACGTAGTCACTGGCAGAGAGCGTGGCTGTATAGTCCGAGAGGCGTTGCCATCTCCATCCGTTGGGTGCGCTTGGGTCTGCGATCCGCAGCCAGCGATTGCTCTTGAGTCCCGTGGTGATCAAGAAGCCACGTTCGCGTGCCGCTCGCCAGAGGCGTTTGGCACTGTACCAGCTATCGAGCAGGACATGGGTGAGCGTGCCAGCGACCGGCTCAAAGGTGCGGATCACGGCTTCCATCAAGTCAATCTTGCTCTGGAACGGCACACCTTCCGCTGCACAGGCCGCTTGCTGCCGATACAACTGAGGAGCCAGGGGACAGCGGTGTCCCAACAGCACATACAGGCTTTGCACCAAACTATGACCCCTCACTCGCTTGTCCTGAGTCGTCGAATGATGCACCCCCAGTCCCTCCATCTTCTTGCCTTTGCGTTTCTCAATCGTTCAGTCATCTCCAATCAAGTACCCTGTCACGACGGGTGACTTGGGACGACCTTGACGCTTGGGTTGCTCATTGCGTAGTCGCTGCACCTCGGCTGCGACTACAGACTGCATCTCGTGCCGAAAATGCTCCAGCCAGCCTGCCACTATGGTTGCTGGTTGCCAGGGTGCTTGCGCGAGAAATCGGCTCAATCCCGCCAAACTCGGTCCAGCGGCAATGTGACGCAACACTCCCGAGAGTGTGCGTGCTCCTTCGCAGAGCATCAGCCCCAGCAGCACGATCACGAAGTGCTGGTATTGGGGCTGGGAGAACTCGTCACGAAACCGCTCGGCAAATTGTCGCAAGTACTCATCCAGACATATAATGGGAACTGGCATCGGACACCTCCGTGGTTTCAAGGGTCATTCTTCTTCTCCTTGATACCACATGGTGTTCTTTCCCGCTACTTCCCTTTCCAAAAAGTGCAAACATAGACAGTTACGGAATGTAAGCCTTAACATGGAAACTCTGAGAGGAGTTTAAGCAGAGCAGAGAGGAGTCCAACAGTGAAAGTACCTGATAAGGCAATCCCTAACCGGTTGCTGAGAAACCAGCGCAAACTTCATTATTGGACACAAAGCCAGGTAGCGGAACAACTTGGTACTACCACCGTCAATGTGAACCGCTGGGAAAGTGGTATTACCTCTCCCAGCCTTCACTTTCGTCAAAAGCTGTGCGAGCTCTTTGGAAAAAGCCCCGAAGAATTGGGATTGATCTCCGAGGCGGAAAGGCACGAGCAGACAGCCATTGCTTCGTCCGCCCTCCCGCTGATATGGAATGTACCTTTCCGGCGCAACCCTTTCTTTACGGGCCGCGAAGACGTGCTCATCTGGTTGCATAATGTGATCAAAGAAGGCAAGACAGCCGTAGTGACGCAAACCCAGGCAATCAGTGGATTGGGTGGCATTGGCAAAACACAAACAGTGGTGGAATACGCCTATCGCTATCACAGCAATTACAAGGCTATCCTATGGATCAAAGCGGACACACGCGAATTGCTCATCTCGGACTGTGTCGAGCTGGCAAGCCTGTTGAATCTGCCTGAGAAGGACGAGCAGGATCAGAAGCATACCGTTGTGGGCGTCAAGCGCTGGCTGAAAGAATATGCCGGATGGCTGCTTATTCTCGATAATGTTGAGGATGTTGAGATGGCCAACGACTTCATGCCCTCGCTCAGCAATGGGCATATTCTGCTGACGACGCGTGCCCAAACCACGGGGCCTACAGCCCAACGTATTGAGCTTGAGAAAATGGAGCCAGAAGAGGGCGCATTGTTTCTACTACGTCGGACCAAGCGCATCGCTCCCGATGCTCCACTCGAGCAAGCGTCTTCCAGAGATCGCGCTAATGCTCTGGAATTATCAGTCATTATGGATGGGCTGCCTTTGGCACTCGACCAGGCAGCAGCCTACATCGAGGAGACCGACTGCGGTCTGTCTGGCTACCTGGCGCGTTATCAGACACGAAGCGCTACACTGTTGAGGCTGCGGGGGGAGTCCATTGCTAACCACCCTGAGCCGGTTGCTACGACCTGGTCGCTCTCATTTGAGAAAGTGCAACAGGCCAACTCTGCTGCCGCTGATCTGTTGAGGCTCTGTGCATTCCTGCATCCAGATGCAATCCCCGAGGAGATCATCAGTGAGGGTGGAACTGGACTGAGTACCACACTTGAGCCAATTGCAGCCGATTCGCTAGAGTTGGATGTCGCCATTCGAGAACTGCGTAAGTTTTCCCTCGTACGGCGCGATCCTGAGGCTCAACTGCTCATGATCCATCGCCTGGTACAACACGTGCTCAAGGATGGAATGGATGAGCGAACCCAGCGCCAATGGGCTGAGCGGGTAGTGTGTGCTGTCAACCGGGCATTTCCAGATGTTACCTTTCAGGTGTGGCAGCGCTGCCAACGGTGTCTCCCTCATGCACAAGCATGTGCAGCGCTGATTACGCAATGGAATATAACATCTCCAGAAGCCTCAGCATTACTCAATCGCGCAGGATACTACTTATATAAACGCGCACAGTTTACCGAAGCCGGGACGCTCCTCCGACAAGCACTAGAGATCCGCAAGCAAGTTTTGGGGCTAGAGCATCCCGATGTGGCTGAAACTCTCAATAAGCTGGTGGAACTCTACTATGAACAAGGAAAATACGCTCAGGCCGAACCACTCGCTCGACGAGCAGTAACGGTCTACGAGCAAGTTTTGGGGCTAGAGCACCCCAATGTGGCTGAAAGCCTCAACAATCTGGCATCGGTTTACCTTGAGTTGGATCAGCAAGCCCTGGCAGAGTCGCTCTACCTGAGGGCGCTGGCGATCCGCGAGAAGATCATGGGGCCGGAGCATTACACCGTGGCTGAGAGTCTCAATAACCTGGCATGGCTCTACTTTACTCAGAGCAAGTATGAGCAGGCCGAGCACCTCTGGCTACGTGCGATCTCCATCAATGAGCGACAGTTGGGATTCGACCATCCCTCTGTAGCTCTCAATCTCAACAATCTGGGTAGACTCTACTATGCTCAAGGCAAGTATGAGCAGGCTGAATTTATTTTGTTGCGTGCCCTGGCAATGAATGAGCAAGGACTGGGACCGAAACATCCCCGCGTAGCAGTCAAACTCAACAACCTAGGAAAACTCTACCGTGCTCAAGGCAAATATAAGCAGGCTGAGCAGCTTTTCCAACGGGCACTTGCTATCCGCGAACAAAGTTTAGGGCCAGAGCATCATGAGGTCGCGCAGACACTCAGTGATTTAGCCAAGCTCTACCACGATCAGGACAAATACGCTGAAGCGGAGCCACTTTACCAACGTGCCCTCCTCATCTTTGAGCAAGCTTTAGGGCCACAGCACCTTCGTCTAGTCACTGTCCTGGAGAACTACGCCAGCATGCTACGGGAAATGAACCGGGAGACAGAAACAGCAGCATTAGATATTCGCGCTCAGACAATACGAGCCAGGCTTGCTTAGGAGAACCCATGTACTAGTAATCAAGCATAAGGCAAGGTAGGAAGGGCGTTTAATGAGCTTATTGTGATAAAAAGCTAAACCTGCTATACTAGAAAGTGCATTCCGACACACGGGCAGTTTATGTCCAGTTTTATCTAGTATTACAGGGGAGTTCGCGCATGAGCAAAATTAAGATGCGCTGCATCACCTGCGGCAAGTGGTTTCAGTCGGCAAATGCTAAAGAAGTAACTTGCCCTGAGTGCACGCAGAAAGCTAGAAAAGAGAAATTGGCGGCCAAAACGACGCCAGCCACTCCTGACAAAGCGGCAGGAACAGCTACTCCAGTACGCGCAGTTCCACCACCTCCTAAACCGAAACCAGCTTCTAGCGGAAGCCGTTGGTTCGACTCGATCTCAGACATTAAAGTGAGTGAACCAGAACAGCCACCAGCACATCCGAAAATACCGTCCTCCCCTGCCCCAAGAGATAATCGAGGTGGGCCTGGGAGCCCTGGAGGTCCCGCTGGCTATCGCGACCGTGATGAACGAGGACCAGGTGGGCCTGGGAGCTATCGCGAAGGCGCTAACCGCGATCGTGGCCCGGGTGGCTATCGCGAAGGGGAACGTTATGGTCCTGGCAGCTATCACGATCGAGGACCTGGTATGGCAGGTACACTTGGACAACGTCCACGTCAACCGATGGAAGGTGGCCCACGTCCGGGTGGTCCAGGAGAACAGCGCTCTGATCGACCCTTTGGAGGTGGTCAAAAAGGTGGGAGACCTGGAGGGAAGCCCGCCAAGGCCAAAGTACAGAAACCTCCAACTCCGCCCAAACCAAAGCGCGAGAAGATTCCACCTCCTCAACCTTTTAAGCCAACAGATGAGCAGATCAAGCAGGTCGAGGAACGTTACCTGGAACTCGCTACACCGGCTGAATACGATGGCATCCGCACGCAAATTGCGCAAGAAATGGGCATTCCCAAAAA
>CAVZTX010000017.1:0-114709 GCA_963778375.1 uncultured Chloroflexia bacterium
GATACGCTCATTGAAGGCAAGCTCATTTGGTGGTATGGCAATACCTGTGGACTCTCGCAGAGTCTCCGCAACCTCTAAGAGCATTACAGCGTTTCTCGCTTCCCCCTGTACTCCACATATACCAGCCATCCCCTCCAGTACTTCAGCCACCCCTTCTTTTTCTCCTGATTGCTGGCGTAAAGCCAGGCTTTCTTTGTAATATGCAAGCGCCTGTTGATAGTAGTTCTGAACGAATGCCACCCGCCCTAGAATAGTGAGGCTATGCGCACTACCACCTTTATCACCTAGCTTCTGTCGCAGTTCCAGGCTTCCTTCACACAGTCTGAACGCCTGCTCATGGTCTCCTTGTTCCAGGCTGATGATGCTCAGATTGGTGAGCACTGCGGCGATGCCCCGCGTATCGCCCATGTCTCTAAACAGTGCCAGACTCTCTTCACATAGTGTCCTGGCTCGTTCGTAGTTTCCCTGATAAAGGGCGATGAGACCTAAACTGGTGAGGACGACGGCGATCGATTGCTTCTCCTCGACCTCGTAAAACAGTGGAAGACTTTCCTCATAGCGGGCGGTGGCTTGTTCGTAGTCACCTTGTCTCTGTGCTCCAACCCCAAGACTCAAGAGTGCAGCAGCGATGCGTTTCTTATCACCCACTGTCCTCCATACGTCCAGACTCTCCTCGAGCAAGCAGGTTGCCCGCATGGAGTCACCCAGCCGACCCGTGAGGATACCGGTCGCCCACAGAGTCTTTGCTCGCACGGACGTATAACCTTGCAGTTGCGCCAATGTGCGATCCAACCACTCGCGTCCCTCCCTCAAATAGTCACGGAGTAACCAGAACAACCAGATCGAGGCAGCTATTCCGGCGGCTTGTTCTCCCTCGTGCTGTTCCAGTGACCAGCTCAGTGCAGCTCGCAGGTTCTTATGCTCTGCCTCTAAGCGACGGAGCCATGTTGCCTGCTGTCTCCCCACAAGTCCCTGCTCTGCCTGCTCTGTCAATCCTAGGTACCAGTCTCGGTGACGTCGGCGCACGGCCTCCGCCTCTCCCATTGCTTCCAGCTGCTCCTGTCCGTACCGTTGAATGATCTCAAGGAACCGATAGCGCACTTCTTCGTCGTGCTCCTGCATATGCACCAGCGACTGATCGATCAGTTGGGAAAGCAGCTCCAGTACCTCTTCCCTCTCGATCCCATCACCCGTACAAATGGCTTCTGCGGCCTCCAGGGTACAACTACCGGCAAAGACACACAGGCGGCGGAAGAAGACTTGCTCCTGTGTCGAAAGCAGGCTATAGCTCCAATCCATCGTCGCCCGCAAGGTTTGCTGTCGAGGTATTGCCATTCGGTTGCCACTGTTTAACAGATGATAGACGTCATTCAGCCGTGCAGCTATTTGCTTCACTGAAAGTACTTTCACTCGAGCCGCTGCCAGTTCGATAGCGAGCGGCAGTCCATCCAGGCGCACACAGATTTCCAAGATAGCATGAACGTTATCCGGAGTAATCTGAAACTCGGGCTTACGAGCTTGAGCACGCTCAAGAAACAGTGTGACGCTCGCATACTGCAAGGAGACCTCACTATATTGAAAATGCCCTGGTTTGGGAACTGCTAACGGCACGACTGCATATTCGTGTTCGCCATCTACATGCAAAGTGATGCGGCTCGTCACGAGTATCTTGAGTTGTGAACAGTTTGCCATCATTTCCGCAAGAAGATGTGCTGTCTCTGCTACCTGTTCATAGTTATCAAGAACGAGCAGGATGTGTTGCTTCTGGAAATAGGTGTGCAGTTGCTCTTGCGTGGATTGACCTCGAGTTTCTTTGAGGCCAAGCGTTTGAACGATGGTGGGCAAAACAAATTTGCGGTCACTAATGTGAGCCAGGGAAACAAAGCAGACACCATTTGTAAAGTCGCCTAGCAGTTCGCTTGCCACTTGCACAGCAAGGCGTGTTTTGCCGATACCACCCACACCAGTGAGGGTCAACAGGCGAATATCTGGCCGTCGTAGGAGCATTGAGATAGTCCGTACGTCATATTCACGACCAATGAGTGGGGAGAGTGGTGCAGGAAGACGATACCTGGAAAGAGTATGCTCATGCGGCGACGTTTGTGGAAACACAACGCTGTTATCATACATAACTGGTCTATTCTTTCAGAAACTCTTTTGCCTGGTGACCTGGCTATCTGCTCATGAATAGCAGTATATCACAGGTTAGGATTCCAACTACTATGAAATGCATTGAAGAATGCTAAGGTGATCATCCCGTTCAAAAGCCTAGTCAAATACGATGGCAGTTCAAAGCACACATGATTGCACACATCTGCAACCGAATATAATGATATTTAAGTTCGGTTTAGCTGAATCATCTTCTAGTGCCAATCTAGGTCAATAGGACCAACGTTTGGGGAAACACATACGAGTTTTCCCCAAACGCCTTCATCATTCTCTTTTTTTCCTCATGCCCTCGGATCGTGTAAATGGTATTTCGCCGCCAGCGTAGTATTTGTTCCATCTGGTACGTCATACCATACTTCTCAGCAATGCTGTTCACCTGCTCCTCATCGGGAGGGCCACCCGCATTGCAAGAACAGAATAGATAGACGCTAATATGCTATACTACTATTCAGTTGTATCTTTGACATTTATCAACGAAGCTTGCTGGCAGCATCCATGATAGAGCGTTTGCAAAAGTATCAGTTGTGGCAATCACTATGAGCACATACGTTAGCCATAGCGCTAACACTTGAGGAGGTTATCCGATGGAAACACCTTTGTCCCCGCTCGAATTCCTACGCCGCGCCCGTCGCATCTATCCTGACCGCGAGGCTGTTGTCGATGAGGGTTTGCGTTTAACGTATTCAGAATTTGGCAGGCGCTGTGATCGCTGGTCCGCTGTCCTCCAACAACTCGGAGTTGATAAGGGCGACCGCGTTGCATACATTGCTCCTAACACTCATGCCCAACTCGAATCCTTTTATGCTGTACCTCAGATTGGGGCAGTACTCGTCCCGATCAACTATCGTCTCATCGCCGACGATTTCACCTACATCATCCAGCATAGTGGAGCGAAGATCGTTTGCGTCCATAGTGACTATTTAGAAACTGTTGAGCGTATTCGCCACGAGTTGCCAGAGGTCAAGCACTTCGTGGCACTCGAAGGTCTTACCGATCCCTTACGCCAGACAGGTTGGCTTGACTACGAGACCGAGCTAGCGAATGCGCCAGAAACTTTTACCCCCCCATCGATTGCCGAGAACGACCTGCTGACCATTAACTATACAAGCGGCACAACCTCGCGCCCTAAGGGCGTGATGATCACTCATCGCAATGCCTATATGAACGTTATCGGTACTCTTGTCCATATCTCAATGTCGCCTGCCGATCGCTACCTATGGACGTTACCGATGTTCCATGCTAATGGGTGGACCTTCGTCTGGACTGTTACCGCTGTCGGTGGGACTCACGTGTGCCTGCGCAAGGTAGAACCACGTGCGATCTTTACACAGATCCGCGATGAAAGGATAACGCTGCTCTGTGCTGCGCCTACGGTACTTATCGGCATCGCTAATGCACCCGAAGATGTGCGGCGCATCTTGCTTCCCGCTGAAACCGGGTCAACCACTTCCACTCAAGCGCCGGAGCAACGCACTGTACGTGTGCTGACTGCAGGCGCGCCCCCTGCTGCAGCAACCATCGAGCGGATCGAGGGCGAACTGGGATGGGAGATCACGCAGGTCTATGGTCTAACCGAGACAGCTCCTTTCATCACCATATGCGAACCGCGTCCAGAGCATGCCACGCTCTCCCCTCAGGCAAGCGCAACCATCAAGGCCCGCCAGGGAGTGGAGTTGATTACCTCAGGCGAACTTCTGGTAATCGACGAACAAGGCAATGAGGTTCCGCACGACGGGGAGACACTCGGCGAAATTGTGGCACGCGGCAATGTCGTCATGAAAGGCTATTATAACGATCCCGAAGCTACGGAGCGAGCCTTTCAAGGAGGCTGGTTCCATACTGGCGACGCGGCAGTCGTCCATCCTGATGGCTATGTCGAAATCCGCGACCGTATAAAGGACGTGATCATTAGTGGCGGCGAGAATATCTCCTCGGTTGAGGTTGAGGGCGTGCTCCTGCGTCACCCCGCGGTACAGGAGGTTGCAGTTGTTGGTCTGCCCGATACGAAATGGGGCGAGTCACCGCATGCATTTGTTGTAATCAAGGCTGGGCAAAGCGCGACAGAAGAGGAACTGCGCACCTTCGTACGCGACCGCATGGCACACTTCAAAGTGCCTAAGTCGGTCACATTCGTCGATGAATTGCCTAAAACTGCGACCGGCAAAATTCAGAAATATGTACTGCGCGGAGGTAAGGCGGCAATTGCCACACAGTAACCTAAAGTTTCATCACAGCCCTTCTTAAAATCACCAAATTCTGCTATACTTCTCTCAAGAGGAAACGCAATCCTGATCCTGAGCACACGTTCCTCCAATATGATCTTCTCTGTTTGAAAGAGAGAGCTATCATGTCACGACAACAAAGACTCATCTTCCTACCTCTAGTAGGCACAACACTCCTGTGCTTACTTACTGGCATATACCTCGCTGCATGGAAACGACGTTCGAAATCAGATGATTCGGACAAGATCAGGAAGCACTCTGTGGAAACATCTTCCGAGGACGCCCTTAAATATTGGACAGCGAACAAAAAGCGCGCTGCCAAACCCGCACCGATGCCGAACGTTAATGCGCTCAGTCGAAAGAAACATCAGCCCCAGCACCCTCCAGACGCCTCTAGTTCGTCTGATGCTTGATGAAGGAGGGGAACATGTTACGACTACTACAGAAACTTATTCTCCAACCCCGGGCTGACAAAATCTTTCTTTGCCTGCTTGCCATTGCGTATCTAGCCTACGCAGTTGCCTCCGGGCATGTTCTAAACCCGTGGCTGTCAGTTCCTTCAGATACAATTACTGAGCATTCGGTGGATACCAACCCCAACATTGCCATCCAATATTGGACAACAGCGAACATGAGTAGTGCTACCGATGGTGATCAGTTGATCGGTCAGGCTATCGACTTTCACAGCAGAGTAGCGACACAAGCTCAGCCAAAGCAAGCCAGCAAGAAGGGCAGCCACCAAATAGTGGGGAGTCTTCTTATCCCCTATCGACCGTCGGGAAAGTCTTTTTTACCAGTGCCACTGGACAAGACTATGTCTGTTCTGGAACTGCGCTCGTGAGCAGCAATCATAGTGTGGTTGACACTGCCGGTCACTGTCTCTACTGGAATGGTGGCTGGGTGCGCAATATGATCTTCTGCCCCCTCTACGATAAGGGCAACACGCCGTATAGCTGCTGGGCTGCTCGCGATTTAGAGGTACCTGCCGATTGGATAGACCGCCAGCCGAATGACCTTCATCATGACTTCGGCATGGCTATCGTCGCTTCCAATAGCCAAGGTGACTTGACCGACCTGGTCGGCGGTGCAGGTTGGGCATATAACCAGCCGATCAATCAAACCTTCTACGCCTATGGTTACCCTGCTGGATATCCTTTCGATGGACAGACTCGCCAATCCTGCGAACCTGCTTCTGGTACCTCATGGCAACATGGTGGTGGTACCGTGGTATCCATCCCCTGCAATATGACCGGTGGCTCCAGCGGTGGCCCCTGGTTCATTCAAATCGGCGACCATCTGTACGTCAACGGCCATAACGACTTCACGAGCAGTCTCCAGTACGGGCATATGTTCTCTCCCTACTACGATGATACCTGGTACGCTCTTTACAACAAAGCACAGCAATCATAAAGAAAGGAAAGGCTCCTGCTAGTTGGTTGGAGATTCTCGTTGTCATCCTGAGTACAACGAAGGATCTCTGCGTGCGGCGAGCCAGATCCTTCGCTTTGCTCAGGATGGCAAGCAGGCTGAGTGTAGGAGTTGACAGTAGGCTAGCATCCAGAGCTAGAAGTCCCCGTAGGATGCTTCCCTGTGCCACCTGTCTTCGGGTCAACATCTGCATCCTTGAAGCGCGCCTACTCAGCTTATATCTTTCCCTGGAGAGAATATTTCCCACATTGTTGCACACCAATCTGCCATCATCAGTATACGTGTTGGGTAGTAAGAGGGCAAGGTACCTGATCAATTTATTTGCGAACACCCCCTTAGCCAAGCCTACTATCGCGTAAGTACCTTGAAAGCCAGGTGACGCCCCTTCCCCTGACCAAGAGCCAGTGCGAACCACAGCCCCGCAACAGTATCCACTATGCCAACTTGCTCCGTACCACCCACATACATCGGGCGCAATCCAATATCTGTAATCAACTGCTCAACCTCTGCACAAGCATCTCCTTCAGGACCACAATAGAAGAGATCTGCTCTTTCCCCGTCAAACTCTGGGTTAGCAAAGTTTTCCCAGCCTAATGTATTGAAAGCTCGGAAGACGCGAGCATGTGGCGTGTGCTGCTGGAAGGAGGCAAAGCTATTCATAGGGCCACCTCCCATGCGATTTGCAGTATCGATAATAGTTTGACCATCGAGCTGACTGGCATATTGTGTAATCGTTGCATCCATTGCACCACCCGGTATCGCCATCACCACCACATCTGGATTGACTGAAAGAACCTCAGCAACCGAACCAATAGTTACCTTATTGCCAAGCTCGCTTCGCAGCGACTGAGCATGCTTGCCGTTGGGATCGCTCACACCAAAGGCTACCTTATGTCCAGCCATGCTCCATTTGCGGCCAAGCGTTCCACCAATATTACCCGCGCCCAGCACAGCAAGGTTAAGTGTTCGAGTAGACATCTTCATTATTTCCTTTCTCTGCTCATCGCCATAGAGGATTTCTTGCATATTTGCACTCTCATAAATGCTTGAGTTCAAACACATGCTCAGATGACGATGTAAGCTAGTATACCCCAAACTCATTATGAATTGCTCTGCTCATTACACTTGATATGATTCATATTAATATGATATGATTCATATCATGAAAGAACGAAAACCGTATCAAAGTCAGCTCCGCCAGGGGCATAGAGAACAGACACGTGATCTGATCCTGGAGGGCCTCATCAAGACGATGGCTAAAGGAGTAGTAACATGGTCAATTCCCGACGTTGCGCGTGAAGCAGGCGTTTCAGTTCCAACCGTCTACCGTTACTTCCGTACCAAGAAAGACCTGGTTCAAGCTCTAGGTGTCTATGTCTTGCGCAAAGCTGGCATCGCTTCTATGGGGCTCCGCGCAGTCCGGAGGATCTGGTCGCAATGGCACGTGAATTGTATATTCGATCTGAGGGCATGAGCCAGGCTTTTCGCATGGCATCCGTGAGCGAACTTGCGCAGGAGATGCGCAAGGAAGGAATGTCCGCTCGCCTCAGAATAATCGAAGACGCACTTGCACCAGTCCTGCCTTCCTTTAATGAGCAAGATCGACAGCGATTGGTACGTATAGTCCTCCTACTCACTTCATCTGCCATGATTCGCGCCTTCAAAACTATCTTGATCTCTAAGGCATAGAAGCTGCGGATACAGTAGCCTGGGCTATTCTGACGCTCGCACACGCTGGTTCACCTGGTGAGGAGACGACACAATCAGTTTTAGATGCAGAACAGCAGGAATGAAGTAATCTAATGGATTGTCAAGCTTCCTTAGAGAGGAGACACCATATGCAGTATATTGCCTCGCTAGAAAGCGTACTCTCGTATGACAGGATGAAAATCGGAGGAAAGGCAGCCAACCTTGGTGAACTTATTTCTGCTGATCTACCGGTCTCATCCGGTTTCGTTGTATTGACTTCGGCATATGAGCAGTTCGTTATAGAGAACGGTTTGCAAGCAGAAATCGAACGGCTCGCACATACCGTCTCTCTTGCCGAACCAGCAACTGCTGAACAAGCTGCACTCGCCATTCGAGTGTTGTTCGAGCAAGGGGTATTATCAGAGGAGATTGAGGATGCTGTACTCGCAGCATATCAAGAGTTGAGTGCGACTGCCGTCGCCGTTCGATCTTCTGCAACCGCCGAGGACCTGCCTGGAGCATCTTTTGCAGGGCAGCAAGATACGTTCCTGAACATCATTGATGCAGAGGAGTTGTTACGAGCATTGCGCCGTTGCTGGTCTTCGCTATGGACTGCTCGTGCGCTGATCTACCGCGCTCGCCAGCATATTACACCTCAATCCGTATGTATGGCCGTCATCGTGCAACAAATGGTTCCAGCCACCAGTGCTGGCGTTCTCTTCACCTGCAATCCTGTGACGGGTGCGCAGAACGAGATGGTGATTAACGCTTCCTGGGGCCTGGGCGAGGCGATCGTAAGTGGACACGTTACTCCTGATATGATTACCATCGACAAAGAAAGTGGCCAGGTCAAATGTTATGAGGTTGCTGAGAAGCAACTCATGACCGTTCCTTCGGACAATGGAGTGATCGAGCAGGCAATCCCATCAGATTTACGTCAAAAGAACGTGCTCTCATCAGAGCAAATTTCACAGTTGCTTTCTCTTGGTAGAACCATTGAACAGCACTTTCATGCTCCGCAGGACATCGAATGGGCCATTGCCAATAATCAGGTCTTCGTGCTACAAGCACGTCCTGTCACTGCTATCTCCTTACCTGAAGCGATGCATGCCAACGAAGTGCCCATACCACCGGGCGATGATTCGTGGGACAGTGAAGACGTTCTGCCGCCTCAACCCTTCGACTTGTGGACGCGCACCAATGTTGGAGAAAATCTGCCATTCCCTATCACACCGCTGACGGCAACAGCTTTCCCTGCGCTTTTCGGACTCGATAAAGTGCCACAAGGGGAAACGCCATCACAGGGAGCACGACGCTTCTATGGGCGTCTTTACCTCAATGAGGGGTTAATCCTGCATAATCTTGTAGAGAACTTTGGCATACCTCCCTCGTTCATCGGTATGATCTGGGGGAGTAGTCGCAAAGGTAAGACGCAGGTTACAGGGAAATGGCATCCCTGGCGTCTCGTGCACAACCTACCAATGTTGCTCCGTCAGGGATTCAGCGCTACAAGGCCGAAAGGACCAAAACTCACGCCCCAGGAATTTTTTGCGCAAATCGATGTATGGGTCAACGAGTTTCTACAAAAAGACCTGGGCCAGTTGAATGATCAGGCACTATGGGCAGAAGGATTGCCCATCTGGAGCGAACGAGGAGCATCCGTCTTCGCGACCAATATACGCATCAGCACGCCTGCCGGATTGATGCTCAGCCTACTTACAAAGATAGTTAACTGGTGGACAAAGCTCAGCAAGCTGGTGCCGGACTTGGTAACAGGGCTGCCAGGTATTTATAGCGCGGAAGTGGGGCCTGCACTCTGGCAGATGGCGCAGACGCTGCAAGCACTCGATGTGAGTTATGTCGTGCGTGATCATAGCCCACAGGAGGCGTTAGTACTGCTGCGAACCTTGCCAGAAGCCAGACCGTTTCATGAGCAACTGGACAGCTTTTTACAGCGTCATGGTCATCGTTGCCCGAACGAAGTGGAATTCCTTAAACCTCGTTGGGTAGAGGCTCCGGAGCAGGTAATCGAACTGGTGACAAATTACTTGCAAACAGATGACATGGTCAATCCAAGCGAGACCGAAGAGCGTCAACGACTGAGGCGTACTCAAGCTGTAGCCCAGATTGAGGTAAAACTAGATCCGTTGCGCCGTAGAATATTTCGGGCCTTACTGAAAAAGACGCAGCAGGCCTTGCCTATTCGCGATAATAGCAGGTACTTCGTCACAAAGTTTCTTCTGCCCATTCGCATGCTATTCGCCCAATTAGGGCAGCGTTGGGCCGAGCGCGGCTGGCTCAAGTCATCCGACGATATCTTCTTCCTGACGGTCAAGGAGATACAAGCCATCGTCGGGGCTGGTACCCCATCCGTCGTGAGCCAGAATCTGAGCGAACTCACGGCAAATCGTCGCCTCGCTTACGAGTACTGGTTCACAGTCGTTCCACCTGACGTGATCGGGCCAGATGGAAAGCCGGTCATAGAGGAGGAGGAGAACGTCCATGTGCTGGAAGGGATCGCTGTTAGTGGAGGACGGGTATACGGTAAGGCTCGTATTGTACTTGATCCACGTGAAGCAGCAACCTTGCGGATAGGCGAAATCTTAGTCACGCAGGCAACCGACCCTGGCTGGACACCTGTTTTTCCCCTGGTAAGTGGACTTGTACTGGAAATTGGTGGCCAAATCTCTCATGGTGCCATAGTGGCGCGGGAATATGGTATTCCTGCCGTAGTCAACGTGAGAGGAGCGACTCGCCTCATTCGCGATGGGCAAACGATCGAAGTTGATGGTACGAACGGGCGTGTTTATCTCGTTGCAGATTAGAAATAACTCTTCCGCAGAAGAATCAAGGGCACACATCTACAAAGATAACACCCCTGATTCTTCTGTGGAAGAACTAAAGGAAAGATTTTCTCTACTGACTAACACCAAAGAACCGATTCATCAGATCATCCCGGTCGAAGCCGCAAGCGTTCTCCAGACAGCCCAATCCCCACAATCGCTCGATGGTCGCGAGCAGCGTATAGTGATTGTAGGGAGTAGAGCTATCGTAGAAGTGTTGTGGATGCTTTGACGTAATTACCAGGAATGGTGCATTTGCGCCACCAAGCGTTACTCCCGCCACTCCAGTAGGACTGTGGCAGCATCCATTAAAACCGCTAAAATCGTTCTCGTCCCACACCAGTACAATCGCTGTGTTTTGCTGCCATACCGGCGACGTCATTATCTGCGTGACCAGCGACTGAACGAATGTATCGCCCAAATGGATGATGCTGTGATCCAGGCCAGATGATGCATATGCGCAATCAGGTATCCCAAGATATTGAGCGTCCGAAGGATTAATCCCATGCATATCGTGGCAGGTATCGGGACTGATCCAGGCAAAATTAGGAACGTTGCCAGACTGTAAGTCTGCACTCAACTGGGTATAAGGAACAATCTTCTGCATTCGTTGCCGCATTGTCACGAACGTCGGTAAAATACTCGAACGGGTTGTGTTTCTGCACATAGAGTTGGACCGGAACTAACTGTCCGTTCACGACTCGATAGGGATAATATCCACCGTCATAAGCTACTGCGGGCATGGACTGCATGTACGCCTTCCAGGAAAGGCCATGCCCCTCAAGCTGATCTACAATGGTCTTATCGCTGAACCAGAAAGGCGTTTGGCTTGCACTCGCAATTTCAGAAGGAGTAAGAAGTTCCTCACCATTCGTGTAGCCTGAATCAGGAGCAAATTCTGTCGGAGGACAGAGGACAGTCGGTCCTGCTACACAGTCTGCCCAGACCCCCTGAAAATCACCTGAAATAGCGGCCAGGTAGTTCGGTAGGCTGGGATGGGTAACTCCATAGTAGTTCAATGCAACCGCATACTGATTCGCCAACTTGCTAATGTAAGGCGCATCAGCCGTGTTGCCGATAACTTCGTTGGTCGCGTGGTTCTCCATCATCACGTAAAAGATATGGTCGAATTTCGCGTTGTCCTGCGTGCGAGATATTGCACCAGCAGGCACAACATTCACTACATACACCAGGGAAATAAGGATGCTCAGGGCTGCCAGTACACCAAAAATACGTCGCATAGCTCCTCCTTGAGAATAACGGAACGTAAAAGTGGAACACTACAAGGACAATAAACCCAAAGGAACATCGTGGGCTAGCCTGTTACGCGTAAGTTGAAGTTCTATCTACCAGTTTGTATTTTACAACAAATATCTATCACTATTCCAAATGGATAAGTCAAACAGCGTGATTCGCTTGATTTCTGTGTCATAATATGGTAAGCTCATGTTGAAATAAATGAACTGTGGAGGTACAAAATATGTCAGCGATACTTCTTCCTTCTGTCTCCACGCTATGTGGTACTCCTCGCTGAGTAGACCCTGGCCTGTGACATTCTATAGGGTGGCACTTTAAACCTATTGTGTTCGCATACGCTGTTTTAGCACGTGCGCACAGTGCTTCTTCCTTTTTCGCTATACCCAACGGTTAGCGTTTCGCAGATCCTCCTATGATGTTCAGCCTATGGTTTGCTCCGACCATAGAAGCCTTTGGAATACCACTCCGAGAGATACATTTCCCACTTCAAGAATCCTTAGCACGGAATTCTGCGCGCTGATTGACCCGAAGGACCTTATGTGTCTATCCACTCAAAGGAGCATTGACCTTGAAGCGTCATTTTGAAGACGATCCCGAAGAAGAAAATATAACCTTCGCAAAGATAAAACCTGGTATGCGCGAGCGTGCCCAAACTCGCACTCATGTTTCAGCGAAGCCGACCAGGAAGACCAGCTATGAAAGCAGTTCAGAAGTCCAACGCTGGCTACGCGAACAGGCGTATGAAGAAGAGCAGCAGAAGGTCCCAGCCTTCAACCCAACATTGTTGACATCCCGGCGCGATGCCCCCTGGATTCTTTCATCGCTCACGCCATTCTATGACCAGCATTTGATCACTGACGTGCTGCACGAAGCACACAGTGGGAAGGAGGCTACCGTCTATTGCTGTCAGGCCCATCCATCAACTGGCGTTGATTACCTGGCGGCGAAAATCTATCGCCCGCGCATGTTCCGCAGCCTCCGCAATGATGCCATCTATCGTTTCAGCCGGGTGCAGCGCGATGAACAAGGGCAAGCGGAACACGGCAACAGTCGCCGTGGCAGCGCCGCCACACGCAAAACTGAGAAAGGACGTGCCGCACAGGTCGCATCCTGGATCGAGTACGAGTACTCAGACGCAGCGCCTGCTCTACGCACATGGTGCCAACGTGCCGCGAACATTCGCACAGGTTGGTAATGCCGTCTTAATGGAGTATATCGGCGCTCTGGATGATCCCGCTCCTCGGCTCAGCGATGTTGTGCTCGAACAGGAGGAGGCACAGCCCCTCTTCGACTGCATTCTACGCAACATCGAACTGTCGCTGATCCACGGCCGCATTCACGGCGACCTTTCGGAGTACAATGTCCTTTACTGGCAGGGAGCCGTGACCCTGATCGACTTCGCACAGGCCGTTGATCCCTATCACAATTCGGACGTGTTCTCACTGCTAGCTCGTGACGTTGAGCGAACATGCCAGTACTTTGCGCGTTATGGAGTGAACTACGACGCGCATATACTTGCACGTGAGATTTGGACGCGGCATATGGGGCCAATTCCTGAGTTAGTCTAGTTTATGCGCTTGTTTCAGGATATGTAAACGCCAGTAGGAATAATATAATCCTACTGGCTTGCTTTCAGTTTTCCGAAATGACCAGAAACGAGTAAACTTTCTCACATCATCTCTAGTACGGCATGTATTAGAACACGTATGAATATCTACTCCTCATGCCGCACTTGCCTGTATGAGCATTTCATATCGAGCAGTCATCCCCAAGCCCAACGTTCCTATTGATGCAGGCGCAAAATCAAGACTTTTGATCGGAAACAACCTCTCAAAGGTTCCCAAATTCCATAATCCGCGCACTTTGATCTTCCCCGTCCCTAGAGCCAGCGTAGGGTTCTCAATGCCGGTCCTCGTTCTGACAAACGTCTCTGGGCTCTGAATAATCACCAGATCAGCACGTGTCGTCCTCCCTTCGCTGACCCAGCAGATGTCATCAGCAACATCTAATGTCCAGAGACCCCCTCCTGGGCCGGAGAATTCCATTACTGTAGTCAAGCGTATCTGTGCTGCCTGTTCACGATCCATGTTCTGTGCGAACGAAGCCATAAAGTAGGAAAGCGCACGGTGCGTTTGCTCTGGGCCAGGCATGATAGTAGTGCACTTCATCCAGAAGCGTAATTGCATAAAGTGATTCCAGGTATGGCTATAGGAGGTTTCCAGCGCTACACGGATGCTCACCCATCCCAGGCCAACCAGAGGTATAAACACAGGATGTTCGAGATCAACCTCACTCAGTCCGGCAACTGCATTGCGAATGGCCTGGCGACTGGCCCACATCTGCTCCAGGCACTGCCTGAGGGTCGTACTAGCCGGGCGCTGGGTAAACTTGATTTCATTCCACGCATCCTGTTCGGCCTCGGTACGCAGAATCTGTTCGTTGATAGGCACATTCAATCCGCGCGTAATGGCAGTAGCGATCACTTCCAGGTCGAAGTAGGCCAGGTGATACGGTACGTCGGTAAAGGTCCAGTGTTGGCCATGCTTACCTGACCAATCATCGGGTCCAAGGGTTCCTACCAATTCGTCAAAGCGCTGCCAGAGTCCTTCGAGATCAGCGAGGAGCGCAACTCGTGTGGTTGGCGTGAGCAGAGTGAACGTTGTCATAGTCTTCTCCTTATCGGATCGGTGATTACCTACTTTTAGACTACTCAACCTGGGGATTTACTGCATTGGCTATTCAGTCCATTTTGTTGTACTACTCTATAATTCTTTCTGAGAGGGGGAAAAGTGGATAGTGTTTTCCGTTCGGGCCTGTTTTAATCTTCTTCGCTACTGACATGCTGTTGTCACTCACCTCAGGTATACTAAAGATATCCAAAAGAGGAGCTTCTACTGAAAGTCCAGCAAGAGAAACCAGGAGGTAATACACTAATGTCTACATCCACCCATCTATACACCACTCAAAACAGACTAACTCCATGTCCACCCTTCGACTTCGCCAAAACGCTTGGCTTCCTGCAAGGCTTTGGACCAACCGATAGTGAACAAGTTATCGCCAATGGCACATTAACCAAAGCAGTTACACTGAATGGACGTGCTGTCGCTTTCGAGCTACAAAATGCAGGCACAATCGAAGAACCTCAAATCAACTACACTCTCTACTCCGAACAGCCTTTGAGCAAGTCAGAACACGCTGTGATAGCAGACCGCATCCGTTTCTTTCTCAGCCTGGACGATGACCTTCGACCGTTCAACAGTATTGGACGTGCCGATCTCCATTTCGCTCCAGTCATTGAGCGTTTATATGGACTGCACCAGCCAAAGTTTCTGACTCCGTTCGAGATTGCCTGCTGGGCCATTCTAGGACAGCGACTCCCCTGGCGCGTGGCCCACCGCACTAAACTCGCCCTGGTAGAGCGATGGGGAACCAGCATTACTTTACCAAGTGGTGGAACCTATTCCGCCTTTCCAGAGCCACAACAACTGGCACTCGTCAATTCAAGTGAGCTTTTGAGCGTCGTCCGTAACGAGCGCAAGGTGGAATATCTGCGTGCCGTCATTCAGTTCTTCAATCAGGTCAATGAGCAATTTCTGCGTAGTGGCGATTACGACGAGGTTGCGGCACAAATCCGCAGCATCCGAGGAATTGGTGAATGGTCCTCCCACTTCATCCTGGTACGCGGACTTGGCCGCATGGAGCGTGTATCGGCAATTGACCAGGAATTATCCAAAGCAGCGGGGAAGATCTATAATGACGGACAGGTGCTCACCTCCGACGAGATGCAAAAGTTGCTTGACCGTTATGGGGCCTCTCAGGGATATTGGGCTTTATACCTGCGCGCTTCCATGCTGTAAAAACGTTCAGCTATCTGCTCTACTGCCCCTCCTGCATAGCCGTAAATGGTGGTATTAGCAGATAGCTAAGCAGCACACCAATAACACCGGCCAGGAAAATCGAACCCATCCAGAGATGGATCGTCCAACCAATACCACCGGTCAATTGAATAACCAGGAAGTAAAGGCTGTAGTACACAACGGGCGCGGCAAATGCGAAGATGCGGAACTCCAGGGGTCGCGCAGTCGATGGTCTGAGTCGCCAGATCAATACATCAGACGAAGAAAAACGAAAATTGACAAGTCTTTAGTCATCGTCCATGCCGGGGTACGGCCTGAATTCACCCAGGATATTGATATAAAGGTTAGCGGAGCAAACGAGGGAGAGCTCATAGTTGCAGTTCAACGATTGATCCAACAGATGCAGATCAATGTCAAATTTGCATCACCGGCGGATTTTATTCCTCTTCCCTCCGAATGGGAGATGCATGCGAAGTACGTCGGTCGCTACGGGGAAGTTGATGTTTTTTACTTTGACTTTTACAGTATTGCCCTCAGCAAGATAGAACGGGGGAATAGCCGTGATATCGAAGATGTCAAACTTCTCGTCCAACAAGGAATCATCACTCTGGACGAGCTTGATAGAGCATATCAAGAAGTTCTCGCACAACTAGGAAAGGGAAGATATCCACGCGTTACACCGCAATGCTTCTCAGAGCGCTACACTGCCATACGTAAGCTGCTGTAGGCATTAGCTCAAGATGCTAAATACCTCGACCTCATGCTCTACAGAAGCAATATGTATCAATAGTTCTATTTTATTGATACATCACACCAAATCAGCTATACTCTTCAATGTGTGTCTGGGGAAACACAACATTTGACACGTCACCATGAAAGCATCCTCTGCTTCCATATTGCTTCTTATCAGGGGGAATAACAATATGACAATGGAAAACAGCTATATGAATAGACAAATCGGCAATTATCGAGTAATCAGTGAACTGGCGAATGGCGCATACGGACGTGTTTATCTCGCACAGCACACCGTATTAATGAAGCGAACCGTCGCTATCAAGCTTCTGCATATCACTCATCTCGGTTCTGTTGAGGAGCGTGAGGATTTCCTGCGAGAAGCCCAATTTCTTGAAGAACTGAAACATCCCTATATATTACCTATCCTTGATGTCGGCATCGAAGATGGATCCCCTTATATTGTGGCCGAGTATGCACCAAATGGCTCACTTCGCGATCGCATTAAAAGTCATGCTTCCCATCCCTTGCCATTTCAGGAGGTACTCACCATCCTCTCACAAATTGGGCAGGCACTCCATTATGCGCACCAGCGACAGGTCATTCATCGCGACTTGAAACCAGAAAATATCCTCTTCAACGTCAGAAATGAAGCGCTTCTTGCCGACTTCGGCCTTGCCACTTCTCTTTCAACAACCAGTATCAAACATATTGACAGCGCAGGTACCCCTCGATACATGGCACCTGAACAATTTCAAGGCAATGTGAGTAAGGAGAGCGATCAATACTGCCTTGCTTGTATAGCCTATGAACTCGTAACTGGGCGACCACCCTTTCTAGATAAGGATTTTTTTGCCATTGGATTCAAACATTTGACAGGTAATCCAACCCCACCAACACAATTGAATCCTTATCTCCCTGTTACCGTCGAACAAGTTATCTTGAAAGCAATGGCAAAACAACGGACGGATCGTTACCCTGACATCTCAAGTTTCGTTTCTGCCCTGCTACAGGCCACAGATTCTCAACTTCATGTGTTAGCATCATCCGAAATAGAGATGCCCACTCTCTTCACCTCATCTACGAACAGTACATCAGCCAGCGAACTAAATCCAAAAACTCCTACCTTCTCAAATAGAGGCTCTCTCAACATTACAGAGCCGGGTATAACAGAGATAGATAGAAACCAGACCATTCTAGATGCCCCGCTTTACAATGAAAGACCTGAATATAGGAGTCAGAACCCACTAACTCCGCTTCCTCCCGTTCAGGAGTCAAAGCCGCTAATACCATTTCCGGCAGCACCTTTCCAGGATATCAGTACCGCACATACGGTTGAATCCTCTCAACCATCAACCAGAAGCAACATGCCGAACAGAACGAAGGCACATTATATAGAAGACAATCCAGCGCTTTTGCCTGTAACTACCTGGGAAACAAGACATCGCCGACCTACAAGAGCAGGTTCTGGATACAGATGGGCATTTTTGACAATTCTATGCCTGGCCCTTGGTGCCGGAATTATGGCTATACTTTTGTTAGGAATATTCCCAATGTTTTCTTCTCATGACGGTAGTAACCCATCAGGTTCCCCACAACAAGCTAGAGGAACAGGAAGCTCCTCTACTCCTACCCCCGGCAGGCCCTCACAACATTCAACACCTCCAGGGAAACCGAATAGCCGACCAACTGCTAATTCGACAGGACAGAGAACACCGAATTCGACTCCTCAGGTGAAATCAAGTCCCACTGGGCAGCCAACAGCACATACTACTCCTAATGTGACTCCACCTCCAACAACACAACCTACTCCTACCCCTACTTCACCTCCAACATCAGAGACATTGATTGTAGACTTTACGAATCCTAACAGCGTACAAACGGCCTATTCGTACTCAGGATACGTGACCGTTACAGTCAGTGGTGAAGGAGGAGTAGCTCCCTCTGGATGGTCCGACGCATTTTATGAGTACACTGATTTTTCAGGAAATTCCATCAATCCTCCTCAACATACACGATGCTGGGTCATGTATATTTATGGTCAGCAAAGTGACGGATTTGTACCGACTCCCGCTTTCAATCCCGGTCATTCGTATCAATTCACCATGACCGCTTCGGGAGGCCCCATTAACTTCTCAATCTGTGACAACACTCGCTCAGATAATCATGGCTCTTTAATCGTAACGGTCACAGGCAATGGAAGTCGTTCATCCGCCACAAAGACTTCAACAACCAGCAATACTCACGTGCAGGCAATTTCTATTAATATGCTAGCAGAGGAAAGTAAAAAAAATTAGAGATGCCTTGACACCTTCTTATCATCCGACGTATGCTATTTTTAGTACACTTCATAAAATGAAGTATTGCAGTGATTAGCCGTAAAACCACGCGAGGAGAAACTTTACTTCAATGACCACAAAAGAAACAACCTCACCTACCAGAATTAACTTCCATTTTGACCCTAGCTGCCCACTGGCATGGCGCACAGCATTATGGATACGCGAGGCCCGCAAAGTACGTCCAATCGATGTCACTTGGCGCTTCTTTAGCCTGGAAGTTATTAACCGCAAGGAGGGAGTTGTACCGGATTTTGAGAAGGATGGCAGCTGGGCGGCAGAACGAACGTTGGCTCTGGCGCGTCGTCAAGGCGGCAATGATGCCGTCGAACGACTGTATTTGACATTGGGAGTGGCACAACACGGGCGCAAAGAGAGCATCAAGCAACTGGAAGTCATTCGAGCAGCCGCAAAGCAGGCAGACCTCAATCCATCTATCGTAGATGAAGCATTGGCCGACGAGAGCACCATCAACGATGTGCTGGCCGATCACGAAGAGGCCGTTCGCCGCTACCGCGCCTTTGGCGTACCTACAATCGCAATCGAAGGACTTGACGTAGGCTTCTACGGGCCAATTATTCAGGATGTGCCACGCGGCGATGATGCTGGAGAAATGTGGGATTATACATCCTGGGCGTTGCGCCAGCCCAACCTGTTTGAACTAAAGCGCGATAGGAAAAGTGGGAAATGGGAACCTATCGTCGGATAAGCAGACGCTCGCGCTTATTCAGATCTTCTTTTCTTGATCCTGCCTGCGGCAGTTCGTAAGAGACTATTATGAGTTATGGGTTGTGCCGCCTACGGTGCAACCCATAACTCACAAGTAAAAAATCCTAGCGGTCTGATGCAGTAAGAAGTCCCGGGTAGCTACTATCCCCATTATTGATGCTTCTTAAGGAACCTCTCCATCCGCACCAGAGCGTCTTCCAGCTTATCATAAGCAGTACAATACGCGGCACGTACATATCCCACGCCTGCCGCACCAAATGCGCTGCCAGGTACAACAGCTACCTGTTCCTCAAAAAGCAGCTTCTCCGCGAACTCATCATCGGTCATGCCAGTACCTGCAATACTCGGAAAGGCGTAGAACGCCCCACGTGGGTCACAACACGGCAACCCTATACGGTTGAGGCCATCCACAAACATACGGCGGCGGCGATCATACTCATCATGCATGGCCCTCACGTCATCTTCACCGTGACGCAGCGCCTCGATTGCAGCTTCCTGGGGAGCGGTTCCCGCGCACATAATAGTGTATTGGTGAATCTTTAACATCGCCTCCAGTATGTGCTTTGGTGCGGCAACGTAACCAATGCGCCAACCCGTCATGGCATAGGCCTTTGAAAACCCATCCAGCAAAATAGTGCGTTCGCGCATGCCAGGCAGAGCCGCAATACTGACATGTTCAGTCTCATAGACCAGGCGACTATATACTTCATCAGTAGCCACAATCAAGTCATGTTCTGTGGCAAGTTTAGCAATCCCTTCTAGCTCAGCACGCGGCACAACAGCACCGGTCGGATTATTCGGATTGCCAAGCAAAATCATCTTGGTCCTTGGCGTAATCACGGCAGCAATCTCAGAGGCACGCACTGCGAAATTATCTTTGGCATACGTCGAAACAGGTACCACAACGCCACCAGCAAAGATAATATCTGCTTCATAGGCGACATAGCCAGGGTCAAGAGAAATAACTTCGTCACCTGCATCGATGATTGTACGCATCGCAAGGTCCACACCCTCACTCACCCCAACCGTGACAAGTATTTCAGATGTTGGGTCATAGTCCAGCCCATAGCGGCGTTGCAACATAGCGGCAATCTCTTCTCGCAGCTCGAGTATGCCATAATTTGATGTATAGCGTGTATGTCCTTGTTCGATTGAGCGCATCCCTGCCTGGCGAATATGCTCCGGCGTGACAAAATCAGGCTCACCCACGCCTAGCGAGATCACATCCGGCATCGTGTTAATAATATCAAAGAATTTGCGTATTCCAGAAGGTTTGACCTTTTGTACGCGCTGTGACAACACGTCACGTTTAAGTGTGTCCATAGTATGCCTTAACCCCTTCATTATTGTGAGGCGCGGAACAAAAGTGAGCAACAGTCGTTGTTGTCTTATTTTTACCCACTACGGTAATCTAAAATCATCCAAGCAGGTGTCGGTCTCGCCTCTAACCTCGTATACCCTGAATGTAACATAAAAAGGGGCGCATTCGCAATGCGCCAAGAGCCTCAATATTCCCCATAGAAGCAAGCCAATTTAGAAAGAACATCTCCTGTGAGCGGAGATGAATGCGGTCCTGGTTGTCATCCCCTGCCACGTCCATTTGTCATCCTTCGTCTGCACCCACTTGTCATCCCTTGCCGCGTCCGTTTGTCATCCTTCGTCTGCACCCACTTGTCATCCCTTGCCGCATCCGTGTATCATCCTTCGCTACACCTACTTGTCATCCTGAGCGGTAGCGAAGGATCTGGTTCGCCGGACGCCGAAATCCTTCGCTATCACTCAGGATGACAGTCAGGACCTCCAGAAGCCCAAACAACCCCGATCATCGACCCAAACCACGTAGTTTCTCAACAATCCCTGGTACAGCAGCCAACACTGCGTCTACATCTGCATCGGTATTTGCCTTGCCAAGTGTCAGACGTAAACTCCCATGCGCCAGCTCGACAGGAATGCCCATAGCAATCAATACATGCGATGGATCGACGGAGCCAGAGGTGCATGCGGAACCTGTCGATGCGGCAATACCCAGTAAATCAAAATTCAGTAGAATAGACTCGCCTTCAACCCCTTCAAAGCAGAAACTAGCATTGTTAGGCAGGCGATTTGTGGGGTGTCCGGTCAGGTGACTGCCAGGAATGGTTAATAGTCCAGCGATCAGACGATCACGCTGTGCGATAATGCGCGGCATTACCTGCGGGAGTTCTTCATAAGCTAATCTTAAGGCGCTTGCAGCGCCTACAATACCCGCAACATTCTCGGTACCGGCACGCCGACCACGCTCCTGAGAGCCCCCCTGAAGCTGCGGTAGCAGACGCATCCCCTGACGCGTATACAAAATGCCAACACCCTTTGGACCATAAAATTTATGGGCCGAGAGCGAGAGTAAGTCAGCATGAAGAGCTGCAACATCAATCGGCAACGCACCACCTGCCTGCACCGCATCGACATGAAAAGGTACCTTCCGCGCGCGACAAATACGACCGATCTCCTCGATAGGTTCAATCGTACCTACCTCATTGTTGGCATACATGACCGAGACAAGCACCGTCGCATCAGTAATTGCGCGACCAACATCATCGGGATTGACACAGCCAAAGTTATCAACAGCCAGGTAGGTGGTCTTGAAGCCAAATCGCTCCAGGTACTGGCACGTATGCAATACAGCATGATGCTCTATCGACGAGGTAATCAGGTGGTTACCCTTTTTCTGCGAGGCATACGCCATGCCTTTAATCGCCAGATTGTCACTCTCGGAACCGCCGCCTGTAAAGGTAATCTCTGTAGGGCGACAGTTGAGGATTTCGGCAACCTGTTCACGAGCGCTATCAATAGCTTGCATCGCATGACGGCCAAGCGTATAAATGCTGCTCGCATTGCCATACTCGGCGGTAAAGTAAGGCAGCATAGCATCCAGCACCCGTGCATCAAGCGCGGTAGTGGCGGCATGGTCAAGATAAATGGTGCGGTCCGGCATAGTCTCTCATTCCTGAAATTGGGCGAACGCATCCTAAGAAGAGGCGCAATTCCTTGCGCCCCTTCATTATATCACAGGAAAGACTAAAGACTGCCCCAATTGTAGGTCGTATCCGGCTTTACATTAGGACTATTATATGCCAGCGTGATAAGCTCATGTGCCTGCAAGTCGATGTTACGGAAGTTGCCCGTATATGGCTTGCCATCGACCCAGACCTTCCAGTTAGTCGGATCAGCCAGTTGAATTGGATACCCTAGGGAAGAGAAATGACTATCCCAGATGTCGAGGAAATTACCAAGCGTGGGGGTAGTTTTAGCTGGTGCCTCGATATGAATGATGCCATCTGGATTGTGCGTGTGTAGCCAGTAGAAGCAGGAGCCATCGGGGGCAATACCAACCCCCTGCGGAACTGCCGACAGTTGACCATTGATATACATGGATACATGCGCGTGAACATGATAGGAAGTCTGCTCTAACTGATCGCAATTGATACCATCAACCGCTGGATAGCTTGGATTAACAGGCGTCTCCTGAATATTAAGAGCACCCTGCCCATTCTGACTATGTGCATTTGCAATAAAGTAGCCTGTGAGACCAATCGCTAATACTACTACAGCGGCGATGCCAATTACAGCAAAGCGTCGTCTCTGTTTGGCGCGCCGCTGCTCAGCTTCACGCTTCTGCTGCTCTTCCTGTCGTCGTGCCATCTTCTGGGATTGACGAGTGACTCGCTTGTTCGGAGATAAATTCGAATTCCCTCCCGACTTCGCATTTTGACGTGTGATTTGCTTGTTCATAACCATGCCCAACTTTCAAAAAATGGATTAGCTCACGATTGCTTCTTTTTGAAGAAACCTTCGTTCATACTGCCGGTACGATATCCTAAAAGATCAATTGTTACATATGTATAGCCTATTTTGCGCAGACCATCGGTTACTTTGCGGCTCATCTCCTCGTCAACCAGGCGCGGCAACTCTGAGCGTTCTACCTCTATACGCGCCAATTTATCATGGTGGCGTACGCGTAATTGATGGAAGCCCAACTCGTGGAGCAATTTTTCCGCTTTGTAGATCATTTGCAGCGAAGCTACATCAACCTTACTTCCATAGGGAATGCGTGATGAGAAACAAGCCATTGCGGGTTTGTCCCATACAGGGACACCGAGCAACCGTGCTACGGCTCGTATCTCGCGCTTGCCCATACCGACCTCTTTGAGAGGGCCACGCACCTGAAACTCACGTGCTGCACGTTGCCCCGGACGGAAATCACCATCATCATCTTTATTCACACCATAGGCAATATAACGTAGATTATGTTGTTTTGCCAGAGGTTCTAGCTGGGTAAAAAGTTCAGTCTTACAGAAGTAGCAGCGATTGAAGTTGTTGGCAACGTAGCGCTCGTCTTCCATCTCATGCGTTTCGAGCGTAATCAACGGAATGCCCATCTGCTCTGCAACAGCAATGGCCTGCTCCGTCTCCTCAGTCGCATAGGCAGGCGACGAGGCAATCGCCCCAATAGCCCGTTCACCCAACACATCATGCGCCACCTTCAACAGTAGAGCGCTATCGACCCCACCGGAATATGCTACCAGCACCGATCCCATCTCCCGCAGAATCGCCTGTAAGTGTTCATATTTTGCCTGCGTCTCTGCATCCAACTCCTCAACATGATTACTATTCATTTGGTGAGTATCCAGCATAATGTGATAAGCTCCTAACCAGGGTGAAAATATACCGCCTTATTATAACATCTATCGGCAACTCTACGTCTACATTTGGGACTTTTTGAAAAGTTAATCTGATCCGTAGGTGCCGATGATAAAATTTCACGACCAAACCCAGAATTGTCATCCTGAGTGCAACGAAGGATCTGCGGTTGACGCGAGAGATGCTTCGCTTCGCTCAGCATGACAAATTATGGCCAATCTTGGGTGTTAAAACTCATGATCGCCTTCCCTAGGCAACTTAACGCACAATACCAGCTAATCTATTAAAATCAATAACAGTAGCTATATTCCCTTTGAGGAGCCATAAGCATATGAACCCATTACCAATCAACCGCCGCCATCATCCTGGCAGCAGGTAGCTCCAGCCGCATGGGAGAAGGTAGGCACAAACTCTTGTTACCACTTGCCGGTCGCCCAGTTCTTACCCATGTGATTGAGGCAAGTGCTCGCCTCACAAGCACGACCAATCGTCGTCGTACTCGGCCACCACGCCAACGAAGTCCGCGCTAAAATCCTCCCTTACGCCGCACGACCAGATGTGATTCTTCTGGAGAATAACGGCTATAAGAAAGGAATGAGTACCTCAATGCGCCTGGGCTTAGAGTTTCTCACCTCAACAGACTCTCCGCCAGGATCTTCCTCGCCTGATAGCGCGCTCATTATGCTTGGCGACCAACCCTTGATCACCCCACAAATTATTGATACCCTTATTCAAGCCAGGCACACAACAGGTAAACGCATTATCACACCCCTCTACAATGGCAAGCGCGGCAACCCCGTTCTATTCGATGCCAGCCTCTTCCCCGAACTATTGGAGATCACGGGCGATGAAGGTGGCCGCAGCATCCTCGAACGCCATCGCCAGGAGGTGGCGATGGTTGAAATGAGCGATGCTATGGCCAACTACGATATGGATACCTGGGAAGCATATCAATCCGTTTTAAAGGCATGGGAAAGCAAAAATGACATCAGAACAGAATAAACAACAAGCAAAATTCTGGCTAGAATACAGCCAACAGCTCTCAGGAGCCATTCGCTACAACGAAGCGCTAGCCGCAGTAGAACGAGCCGTCGCACTTGACGAAACCAGCCCCGAAGCCTGGTACGCAAAAGGAACCTGCCTATGTATGCTGGCACAGTACGAACAAGCCCTCTCAACATTCGAACATGCTCTACAATTGAATCCCCATTATGTACCTGCCTGGGATGGCAAAGCCTGGGCACTGGGTATTCTAGGACGTCGCAACGAGGCATTGGATGCAGTCGATAGAGCGCTGGAACTGGACCCCGAATATTTCGATGCACAGAAACGCAAAAAGAGATTAGAGGCGCTCTAAGGAGAACATTATCTGGGCGCAAAGAAATGCTTAGGATTTCATCTGCCTATATCTTCTCTCCGTCCTGAAGTGCGCTCAGGTGTTTTTGATCCTCAACACTTGGCTCATCCTCATATTAAGTATGCCTGCTTGCTTACAACCTATTGCACTGTGCCAAGGGAATTTCTTAGCATGGTGACCATCGGTTGAATACTGCTCAAGCAGGTGCAAAGAAGACCTCATCACTTCCGAACGTCGCTGAGATCAGGTAGTTCGTCACGTTTTTTGTAACGCATTTAAGATGGAGATATGCTATACTACCCATGAGGATGTGCGTCGTCTTGTGCTCTCTGGAGGAGCCAGGAGGCGAGTAGGAGCAAATGCATGCATCTAAGCAATGACCTGACACAAGAGCGCCCGAGAGACGTTTCCCTGGACAAGAGCCAGTATTCCAGGACGGACTTCCAGTTGAGAGGGTTCTGGCTGCACATAGCGCGAGGAGCCTGGATCAGTTTCCTGGTGGCCGAACTCATAGTGGTCATCCTTACACTATTCGCATCTCGCGGGTATGATCCTCCTACCATTTGTGCTTTTCCTGCAAACTGCACTATCACTCCACATACGGTTCAAGCGCTTCACCATGTCGGTATTGCTCCTACGAACTATGTGATCTACAATATAGTGCTGGCGTTACTCCAGTCACTGATCTTTCTCGGCGTAGGGATGTTCATCTTTTCGCACAAGTCACGCGAACCACTTGGTCTGGCTGCCTCGTTTGTCTTTGTGATCCTGGGATTGTCACCATTCATGAGTCAGACTACGTATCCGCCAGCAGTTGTCTTCGGGTATGTGTATGCTCTTTGCCTCCTCCCGGCGCTCGGCTACTTCCTGCTCACATTTCCCCACGGTCGTTTTGTGCCGCGCTGGAGCTGGGTATTTGCCGTTCTCTTGTTCGTGCAGGTGATCCTTTTTGAGCTTCCTACGTCGTTCAATATCACGTTCTGGCCGCCTCCGCTCTTCGCTGCCGTACTCTTGTTGACGTATGGAGGGACAATCGGTGTGCTCATCTATCGCTACGTGCGCGTCTTCAGCTACTCCGAGCGCCAGCAGTCGAAGTGGCTCGTCTTTGGACTCGCAGGATTTGTTGCGCTGAATTTCCTGTTTGGTTTCATCGGAAGCCTGTTCCCGGGGTTCGGAGCTCCCGACTCGCCCTATCAACTGATAAACGGGACGTTAGGAGCCGTAACGTTTCTGATCCTTCCCTTCAGTGTTGGCATAGCCATCCAGCGTTACCGCTTGTGGGAGATTGATGTCCTCATTCGTCGCACACTCATCTATACGATCCTGACCGTGATCCTGGCCCTGCTCTACGTGGGCCTCGTTATCGGTCTCGAGTCGCTGGTGCGCCTGTTCACCGGGCAGGTCTCGCAGTCTCCTGTCATCATCGTTGCTTCGACACTGGCCATTTCCGCTCTTTTTCAGCCCTTGCGCCATCGGATTCAACGGGTCATTGATCGTCGTTTCTACCGTCGGAAGTATGATGCAGCCAAGACAGTGGCGGCGTTCAGTGCGACGGTACGCAATGAGGTGGATTTGAGCCAGTTGAGCGAGCACCTCCTAACAGTCGTTCAGGAGACGATGCAGCCCACGCATGTCTCACTGTGGCTGCCCAAGCCTCACCGGGAAATAAAATACAAGACGAACGCCTGGGTCTCCAATGGTCTTGTTCCTCCACATGAAGAATGAGATCAATGACGCACAGTAGCAAGCATGAGATCTCATGAGGGCAGGAGTTCAGAACAGGGTCCATAAGGAGCTACCGCTCCCCCACGATCCCGACTCACGATCTCCAGCAAGCAGGCGCACTTAAAATGGGGGAGACCCCAACACTTGGGCCAAAAGATCATTAACATTAAGGCCATTTTGCGGATCAGTATATAAAAATGTTCCTCAACATCGGTGCCAGTTGTTACTCATCAGAGCCACCTTCATCACACATAAACTCGAAAATAAGCGGGTACATGTGCGTAGATAAATTCTCCTTCCAAGTCAGATTTCATAGTAATACCTTGACCTTCCAGCGATGGGAACGTGTATAGTTCTTTTCAGAGCGTCTTTCTCTCGGCAGCCATGAGGCGGTATATCAGTGCCGAACAGGTCAACCGTTGGTTACAGAAGTATCGAGGGACTTCTATTCTTGCCGCAACAAGTGTTGCTGTTTCCACGCCCCTGTGTTCCTGTGGTGGGGGAATTGCCGTTGCCCTCAGTATGATGGCTGCCGCTATTCCCTGGGGGCCACTTGTTGCTTTTATTATCGCCTCTCCCCTGACCAGTCCAGATGAAGTGTTCTATAGTGCGGGTCTATTCGGGTGGCCGTTTGCCTTAACGTATGTGATGGCTGCGGCCAGTGCGGGTATTGCGGGTGGTTTTCTCGCTCATTTCTTAGAGGGGAATGGATGGTTTGTTAATCAAGCCCGCTATAATCCGAAACTGACAAGGAGTTGTTGCACTACCGAGGAAAGCAATGAGTGTTGCTGGGAGGAAAGCAGTTCACAAGAAACTGCCGGTGGAGGATACGTTGTCGAATTGTGGCGAGTGGGCCGCCGGTTACTTCTAACGTTTGTGCTTGCCAGTTTTCTTGGATACTTTATGGGAAACCTGATACCTTCTCGTTGGATTAGCCTGCTGTTTGGCTCTGGGAAAGGGTGGAGCATACCTCTGGCCGCAACAATGGGTATCCCTTTCTACTCCTTGCCATTTCTGGCGAAGCCCAAACTTTGCGGGAAAAATACATCACATCCACTAGCAATTTGCATCAGAGCCAGAGTACCATTTGGCGCAAAATGAACAAGTGGCTCAGGCGTTGAGGAACACTTTTTGTAAAACTGCCCCAGGTGTTAAGGATCATCATGAGGGCCAGTTGGTGGCCCTAGTCCAATACCAAAAACACATCATGTTGGTTCTGATACAGGAATCCTACGCTCATATACAAAAAATGTATGAGGCAAGGTATTTCGCTCATCGAGCGTACCTGGTTGTGCGGAAACTAGCCTGAAAGCTTCACGATCCCACTCTGGAAAAAAGGTATCGCCTTCTACCTCAATGTCAATTTCTGTGATGTAGAGGCGATCCGCCACCTCTAAAAATTGTCGATAGACGCTCTCACCACCCATGATAAAGACATCATCAAATTTACTCATTGCCAACACATCATCTACACAATGAACCACTTCCACATCTAGCGCCGCAAATGTTTTACTGCTCGTCAATACCACATTTCTCCGATTAGGAAGAGGGCGTCGAAGCGACTCAAACGTTTTCCGCCCCATCACAACGGTATGTCCAGTAGTAATGCGCTTGAAATACTGTGAGTCATTCGGGAGACGCCAGGGGATACTGCCATTTTTCCCAATCACCCGACCCTTCGCATACGCCACAATGATGCTAATCATACAGCCACAATTCCCTTGATATGCGGATGGGCCTGGTAGTTCACAATTTCAATATCCTCGAAATGGAAATCAAAAATCGACCGCACGTTTGGATTTAGCCTTAACGTTGGCAAAGGGAAGGGAGCACGAGTCAATTGCTCTTGCACTTGTTCGATATGGTTCACGTACAAGTGAGCATCACCAATGGTATGAACAAATTCTCCAGGTTCTAACCCGCTGACATGAGCAACCATGTGCGTTAAGAGCGCATAGCTAGCAATATTAAATGGGAGGCCAAGGAACGTATCGGCACTGCGCTGATACAACTGGCAGGATAGTTTGCCTTGCGCAACGTAAAACTGAAAGAGGCAGTGGCAGGGTGGCAAAGCCATATCCGCAAGCTCTGCTGGGTTCCATGCGCTCACAATCAAACGCCGTGAATCGGGATTGCGCTGAATTTCATCAACCACCCATTGGATCTGATCAACCGTTTTCCCATTCGCTCCGTCGAAAGAACGCCATTGCTTCCCGTAAATGGGACCGAGATCCCCTCGCCCATCTGCCCATTCATCCCAGATACGCACCCCATGCTCCTGCAAATACCGGATATTGGTGTCGCCCTGCAAGAACCAGAGTAACTCGTAAATGATCGATTTAGTATGCAGCTTCTTCGTTGTGACTAAAGGGAAGCCTTCGCCTAAGGGAAAGCGCATCTGATGACCAAAGACGCTCAGGGTTCCGGTTCCTGTCCTGTCCTCTTTTTTTACGCCTTCTGTTAAAATCCGCTTGCAAAGCTCCAGGTATGTTTTCATCTCGTCACCCCAATGCTCAATACGCTATTTCTCATCATTTTACAGTTGACAGTATCCTATCAAATTCTAACCCTTCAACCCAGACATTTAGAGATAAGGCTTGTCGTCCTGAGTATAATGCCTGTCATCCTGAGTGCAACGAAGGATCTGGTTGGCCAGCCGCCGAGATCCTTCGCTTCGCTCAGGATGACAGTCAGGACATTCCTCAAACGTACACACAGAAAGTCTTATCTCCAAATATCTACTTTATAACCGCGATTGCAGGCATCCATACCTATCTTTCCTACAACGTACTGCCTGAAGACTCCTGCAAAGGATGCATTTTCAACAACCCGCTTACCAATTCAACAATCTTCCCGTGCACTTGTGGTATCGGACATGAGGCATCTATTATCTTGATGCGGTCTGGATTTGCTTCTGCAAGATCAAGAAAACCTTTCCGCACAAGTTGATGAAACTTTTCCGCCTCGCTATCGAAGCGATTCTGTTCCTCGCGCAAACCATTAGAATCAGGCACTGCATCGATACCAGGTAACTGCGATTGATTCCTCTCGCCTACCCTCGTGTGTACCTGTCCAGAATTTAGGTCAAGCAGAATAGTAAGATCAGGCTTATGTCCCTGGGTAGCCAGCAGCGAAAGTTCTTCTACAAGCTTTACTCCCACGCCACGCGCGTAGCCCTGATAAGCAATACTGGCATCAAAGCAGCGATCAGTGACGACTAATTTTCCCTCTTCCAGCGCAGGAATAATTACTTTCGCAAAGTGTTGTGCCCGGTCAGCTTGAAAAAGCAATGCCTCTGCCAATGGAGTAATTGCAAGCTCAGGATAATTAAGCACGAGATTCCGTATATTGATACCAAGGGGCGTTCCTCCCGGCTCCCTCGTACGCTCATATGGGATTTGACGCTTCTTTAACCAGGTTTCCAGCAAATCCATCTGCGTCGTCTTTCCCGCACCATCAAGGCCCTCAAATGAAATCAACAGCCCCTTGCTCACACTTTCGTTCCCCTATCCGTACGGTAGACATCATAATCCCAATCAAAGTACGGTTTGGGCAACATATCTTCCGGCGTCCAGTGCTGGTCAGCCTTGCCGTACTTCCCATGATACTCTTTGAGTGTCTCCCCGACATATTCAAAAGTGAGCTGGCAAATGCGAAAGCCCACCGGTACCCAGATGGCGGTTTGCGTATGGTTGCTGATTTCCATCGTCCAGCGACTGATATACCCAACATCTCCAACACCCGCGCACCGGCACACCGACAGACCTGATCGTGCCACCGTACTTCGCGAATACATCTTCGCCAGGTAACCGTTATGCCCTCCGATAATTTCCTGTGTATGCGCTAAAATCGTTGTGCCGGGACGAATAGAAATTTTTCCATCCTTAGCATGTCGTGGCTCATCCCAATAGCGGCGAATCTCATCTGGATTATCCAAATGCATCACCTCTACATTTGCATCGCCCTGATAATACCATTCCCCAAGCCGACAATCATACGAGTTCGTCCCCAACTGGCGCTCATCAAACGGCTCTATGATGATGTTCCCATTTTTCAATTCTTCCACAATACGCTTGTCAGAAAGTAACATTCCTTAGTATCTCCTGCTAATCTCCCTGTTATTTATTTTATAACGTATCATCAGCCTCTTCTTCGCCTGTCTCATTCGGCATAGTACGAACAGCATCCACTTCACTCCAGATGCGTTGCGCAAGCAATCTCGCCTCATCCTCATCCTTCAGAGCATGCTGGAAGGGAAAGAACGCTCTATCATCGCTATGGCGGTGTATCCAACGGCTAATGATATTGATCTGATCAACCTCGGCCTTGCCTACAATGCTTGGCGGTTCCCCTAACGAAGCAGCAAATATTAGCAGTTCGGAGACAGCAACCTGCATCGCTTCCGGCTCATGCACAATCGATCGTTGTTGCAACAAACGACCATGACGAATAAGAAAAAGCTCATTGCATCCCTCTTGCGCGGAAGGATAGACAATAAACAAATTATTGGACTCAACCGCTCCGGTAATCAATCGCTGGCCAATCAGCACCTCATCCACACTTCTAATCGTATCACGTAACCAGGCAGCGCGTTCGAAGTTAAGTTCCTGTGAGGCTTCCAGCATTTGACGGCGCAGGCGGTCGAGCAGGTCCTCGCGTTCGCCACCCAAAAAAGCACACACTTGCTCAATAATTTTAGAGTATTCTGTCGGGTCAACTTCGCCCTTGCACGGGCCAGGACAGCGATTCAAGTGCAAGCGTAGACACGGGTCGGATGGCTTGACCTGTGGTGGCAAGGAACGAATACAGGTGCGAATCGGAAAGACCTTTTGTACCACGTCAATCGTAAGATTGACGATACGACGACTACGGAAGGGACCAAAATAGCGAGCGCCATCAGCGGCCACCTCGCGAGTGGCATACACACGTGGAAATGGATGCTGCAAATCAATCTTAATAAAGGGATACAGCTCATAGTTACGCAGTTGTACATTGTAAGCAGGCTGCAACTGCTTAATCAATTGCGACTCCACCAGTAGCGCTTCCAACTCGGAGCCAAGCACCCGCGTTTCGATCTCTTTCACACACTGCAATAGCCCATCCATCTTACGCGTATAGCCTAACGGCTGATTATAGTACGAAGCCAGGCGATCCTTCAGGCACTTCGCCTTACCGACATAGACAACCTGTCCATTTTCATCCTTCATCAGGTATACCCCGGGTTTTGCCGGAAAATCGCGTTTCCACGCCGGGTTGAGGAAAAGGCTGCCTGTGGGGCGAGGGGCAAGAGACTGCCCAGAAAGTTTGCCATCGGCACGCAGCAGTTTCTCCTCTTTAGGCATAATAGCCTGAGTAATATCTCCGCTCCACGCAACCGGCAACTGCACACGCCGCCGCAAATGCCCCAATGTTTGTATGCCCTGCTGCCGCGCCAGCTCAAGCAGTCGTACAAAAATAGCCGCCGTCACTTTCGCATCACCAAGAGCACGGTGCCGGTTGGCCGCCGGGATCTTCAAGTGATCCGCCACGCTATCGAGCTTGAAGCGCCGCAAAGCTGGCAAAAAGCGCCGCGCTAATGTAATAGTATCAAGACCATCGATAGGAAAATTGCGTCCAAGCAGCCGCGCCTCGTACGATAGAAAACCAATATCGAAGCCAATATTATGCCCAACGAGGATAGCCCCATCGATAAAATGCAGAAAGTCCGGCAGGACTTCCTGGGCCTTGGGCGCATACGTCACCATCTCCTGAGTAATGCCTGTGAACTTAACGATGAATGGCGGCAAGCGACGACCCGGGTTAACTAAGCTCGAAAATGAGCCAACCACCTCACCTCCACGCATGCGAATACCCGCAATCTCAATCACACGATCAGGCCCAGGGCGCAATCCCGTCGTTTCAGTATCCAGAATGACGAACTCAACCTCGTCCAATGACTGCTGAGTACTCCGCCACGACGCAAGCCCCCACTGGGGCGCTTCCAACCCCGTTTGCTCATCAACCGGATGTTCATCAATCTGTTCAAAAAGTGAGGAACTTTTCAGCGTGCGCCGCAGCAACATAATCCAGAGTGCATGCTGAGTCGTTCGGCTGCCATATTCATCCCCATATCCACTTACCCCAAAAAGATGTTGTAGCAGCACATCCTCAGCTACCGGTCGCCCTACGCTCTCCAGCAATTCATGCGCACGCCGCAGCAATGCCCCTCGTTGAGGCGCTCCCTCAACCTGCTCCTGCGCCATAGCAAACTTCCCCTCTATGACACACTAAGCCTGTCACTCTATGAAACATTAAGGCTGTCATCCTGAGCTGCAGCGCAGGATCTGGTTGGCAGGTCGCGAGATCCTTCGCTACGCTCAGGATGACACATCTCATGAAAAGGATGACAAATAAATATAGATCATGCGTACCAGAATAGCACGTAGCGCAGAGGTTTGCAAGAGAAATGTACTTTTCTACAGGAATAGAATTCACTTGACTATTCTCGCCGTGCAGGACCATCCATCTGCAAAAGAACCTCACACGTATCTTGACTTATCTCAGTAATAAGTTCATCTAATGGCTCTAAAAGAGGAACGATATCATCTGGTGGAGCACTCGCTAACAGATCTTCTATCGTTGCCCATAAGCTGATAATGATATGCTTCTCTGCATCAGTATCGCTCCTGAGCATCAGAGCGCCCTTAAACCCTTTCTGCGAACTTGCCGATGGAAGCATAATATCCCGAAAAATCCGTGTCGCCTCGTCAGCCGTTCCATCCTGAAATCGCACGATGGATGTCCTCGCATGCATTGACTTCTCCCTTTCTGAGCAAACAGTAAAACTCTCTTTTTTACATTACCTTGAGCTTTCTTTGGCTTGTACCGTGATGATATGTTACCATAGCTGAGGATAATGAAAATCGAAAGAAGAGGAGCATCCAACATATGCCAGACGTCGAAGAAATGGTGAAAAAGCGCGTAGTATATACCATTCCCGACATGGAACAAATCCAGGTGCACAAGAACATCACCTACAAAACCGTAGACGGTACCGACTTGAAGATGGACGCTTACTATCCTTCCGACCTTCAAAGCAACTCACCACGCCCTGCAGTCATCCTTGTTCACGGTGAAGGAGTAGACCCGGCAATCCTGAAAGACGCAAAGGACTGGGGCGTCTTCGTCTCTTTCGGCCAGTTAATCGCCGCATCCAGCCTCATAGCAATTCCTTTCAATCATCGATCCACAGAAAATCTTACCAGGTATGATGCTGCCAGCGACATAGATGATCTCATAACCTACGTACGCGACCACGCAGAATCGCTCCATATCGACAAGGAGCACCTTTGCCTATGGACTATTTCAGCCGGAGTTCCAAGCGGTTTGCGGGCAGCAATGCGTGAGCCTCGTCCATTTATACGCTGCATTGTAGCCTATTACGGCCCTATGGATCTGCAACACGTGCGCGAATTCTTCGAGTTCTTTCCCTCTGAGGTGACAGATGAAACCCTGAAAGAATTTTCCGCTATCTCTCACTTGGCGAACAACTCCTCGGAAATTCCCCCAATGTTCATCGCAAAAGCAGGCCTCGATCACTCTTTCTTCAACGAAACTATCGACCGCTTCGTAATGCAGGCAAGCTCCAAGAATGTTCCCATCACATTCATGAACCATCCCAAAGGTCACCACGCCTTCGATATGCTGGATGACGATGCCCGGTCACGAGAAATTATCAGAAGCACGCTAGAGTTTATCAAGGAACACCTGAAAGTGTAATGAGGTATCTATTATGAACACAAACCAACTACCCACCGTAGGCATCCTCATCTTCGACGACGTTGAAGTACTCAACTTCTGCGGCCCTTTCGAAGTCTTTTCAGTAGCACGTCCAACAGGAGAAAACAGCGACGAATTCAAACTCTTCAACGTCGTGACCATCGCCGAGCAAGATAAAATCATCACCTGCCGTGGCGGACTACTCGTCAAGCCACACACAACAATCGAAAATCACCCACCCCTCAACATTTTAGTAATACCAGGAGGCCAGGGCACACGCCGTGAGCGACACAACCCGCGACTACTGAACTGGATTGTTCAACAAGATCAGCACACAAACCTGACAACAAGCGTCTGCACAGGAGCCTTCCTCCTAGCCGAACGCGGCATGCTTGACCATCATCAGGCAACAACACATTGGGCCAGCATCGAATGGATGCGCAGCACCTATCCAGCCATAGAAATGGTCGCCGATGCACGCGTCGTCGATCAAGGACATATCATCACTTCGGCAGGCATCTCCGCCGGCATCGATATGAGCCTTCACGTGGTATCTCGACTCTACGGCATAGATGTTGCTGAATGGACTGCACGACGCATGGAATATAACTGGTCTACACGTGGGCAGGTACTCACACTTACAGAATGAAAGATAAGGAGCAAACTAATGGAAAAAGTGAACCTCACTCGAAAAATTCAGCCTCTTCTCAGACTACTGGAGTCCCAAAATCGCAGGCGAACTCAACGACTCCTACGTCAAATTGGTAAAGCTCAAAGGTGAATTCGTCTGGCACCATCACGAGCAGGAAGACGAACTATTCCTGGTTGTGAAAGGAAAGCTACTCATCAAGCTGCGAGACCAAGATATTTTGTTAGAGGAGGGTGAATTCGTCATTATTCCCAGAGGCGTTGAACACCTGCCGATTGCCGAGGAAGAAGCACACGTCATCCTGCTTGAACCGAAATCGACGCTGAATACCGGCAATACCCAGAATGAGAGAACCGTTGCTGACCTGGATCGCATCTGAATGCTGAAGGAGCGCTGCATATGAGTAACCTGCCCCGACTCGCTGAACTACTCAAAGCGAGAAATACCGTCGAGTCCAACATGGCGAACCTGATCGGACATCCCGTGAACATCGGATCGGTCGGTGACTACATCGCCTCAGCTATCTTTGGCATCACACACGAAGAGCTAACCACACACAAAATCATCTACGACAAATTCTCATATGGCCCGCTTGTCGGACACACCGTCGATGTGCAATGGCATACGCGCCGGGAAGGAGATCTTAACCTGAAGACAGACACTCCGCTTGACTACTATCTTGTGTTGACCGGACCAAAAGCAGGAGTGAATACCGCACGCAGCCTCGTCAATCCATGGGTCATCGAATCGGTCTATCTCTTCGATGCAAAGGAACTACTAACCGCATTACACGAACGTGGCGTCCAGATAGGCCCCCGAACAAGTGTCATTGCTGAACTGTGGGACCGCGCCGAAATATATCCGTCTCAGCACAACAAACGCTTGATCCTATCCCAGGAACAGCGGCAGCTACTCGCCCTCTTTCGATGAAAGAATCTCATGCTCATAAGAACCATCCATCCAGACGACGCAGAGCAATTTCTGAATCTCTGTAGAAAACTCGATCAAGAAACCCAGTTCATGATGTTTGAACCGGGTGAAAGAACAACTACCATCGAGGAACAACGGAAGCACATTCAGCGTCTTCTATTACAAGAGAATTCAACAATCTTTGTCGTCGAGCATAACGGACAGCTTATTGGATACCTCTCAGCTTCAGGCGGCGAATTTCGACGGATCAGACATAGCGCCTACATTGTAATTGGTATCCTCCAGGCCTTTACCGGACAAGGGATTGGAGCACAATTATTTGCCGCATTAGATGAATGGGCACATCAAAAGTCAATTACCCGTCTGGAGCTAACAGTCATGACCCACAACCAGGCCGGTCTCGCGTTGTACAGGAAAAGAGGTTTTGAAATTGAAGGAACCAAAAAACACGCTCTTCTCGTCAACAATCAGTACGTCGATGAGTATTATATGGCGAAATTATTGGACTAAAAAGCAATCGAGGTAGTCTTACTGGGAACTTTAGCACATTGTGAAATAAATTACATCTCTTGCAAGCTGTCGTACGTTATAATTCATTGATATAGTTCCAAATTCAGCCAGATCAGGCGTAAAGGGAGTTTACATTACAATGGTCAGGAAGAAGACCACCAAAAGCACTTCTTTAGAAGAAACGAATGGAGAGCAAAGCTCCGCAGAAAACGACTTGCACGCGCCGCAGGCGATGCAAAGAGACGTGTTAGAACTGCCTCTCTTGCCAGTTCGCAATACCGTGCTGCTTCCCAATGTGGTGACTCCCCTCCTTGTAGGACGTGAACAATCGATCCTGGCCATCGAAGATGCCATGCACAAGAATCGTAGCCTGTTCGTGGTCACCCAACTGGATGAAAGTTCAGAGGAGCCAGGTCCTGATGACATGTACACTATCGGCGTGGAAGGAGTCATTGACCGCGTCCTAAAAATGCCTGATGGCACAACCAGCATTCTTATTCACGGCCAGCAGCGTTTACGTCGCATTGAATACACACAGCAAGCCCCCTTTATGCGAGTGCGAGCAGAAATCGTAGACGAGGAATTTGAGCGTACGCTTGCAGTAGAGGCATTAGTACGAGCAGCGCTGGCCCTCTTCGAGAAATGTGTGAAACTGAGCCGCACGCTCCCCGATGAAGCCTATATCACCGCCATGAACATTGACCAACCAGGCTGGCTCGCCGATTTTATAGTATCTTCAATTGAACCACCCATTCCAATCCGCCAGGATATCCTGGAAGCCTTCAATATCGAAGAGCGACTACAAAAGACGAGTATTCTTCTTTCTAAAGAACTAAATATTCTTGAATTGGAAAGTCATATTCATAGCCAGGTACAACAAGAGGTCGATAAGAGCCAGCGCGAATATTTCCTACGCGAGCAACTGCGGGCTATCCAAAAAGAACTGGGTGAAACAGACCCCAGCATGCGCGAAAATCAAGAGTTACACGAGAAGATACTGAGCTGCGGCATGCCCGAAGAAGTCAAGGCGCGGGCAATGAAAGAGTTAGATCGTCTCAACTCCATGCCTTCGATAGCTCCCGATAGCGGAGTAATGCGCACCTATCTCGACTGGCTCGTCAGCCTTCCCTGGAACAAAGCCACACTCGACCAACTGGACACAAGGGTAGCGGCAACCATTCTAGAAGAGAAACATTACGGCCTGGAAAAGGTGAAAGAGCGCATCCTTGAATATATCGCGGTGCGCAAGCTCTCCAATAACATGCGCAGCCCGATTCTATGTTTCGTAGGGCCACCAGGAGTCGGCAAGACCTCACTTGGCCGCTCCATCGCCGAGGCGCTCAACCGCAAATTTGTTCGCTTATCGCTGGGAGGTATCCATGACGAAGCCGAGATACGTGGCCACCGTCGCACCTACGTCGGAGCATTGCCCGGCCGCATCATCCAGACGATGAAGACAGCAGGCACCACTAACCCACTGTTTGTGCTGGACGAAATAGATAAAATCGGCGCGGACTTCCGAGGTGACCCTTCCGCCGCCTTACTGGAAGTGCTTGATCCTGAGCAAAATCATGCCTTTTCCGATCACTACCTGGAAGTCTCCTACGATCTCTCCCAGGTAATCTTCCTCACGACGGCCAATGTCTTGCATCCCATTCCGGCTGCGCTGCGCGACCGCCTTGAGATTATTGAACTTCCTGGGTACACCGAGGACGAAAAACTGCATATCGCCCGCCAGTTCCTCATTCCCAAGCAAATGAACGAGCATGGCCTGAAGCCATCACGTGTAGAGATCAGTGACGAAACGGTCCATTGCATCATCCGTGATTACACCTTCGAGGCCGGTGTGCGTAACCTGGAACGCGAAATAGCCTCGGTAATGCGCAAGGTTGCACGCAAAGTCGCCGAAGGACGACGTACAAAGACAAAGGTTACAGCAGACAAGCTGCCCGACTACCTGGGTCCACAAAAGCATTTTTATGGGCTAGCAGAAGAAGAGGACGAGGTTGGCGTAGCGACAGGTGTAGCCTGGACAAGTGCTGGAGGCGATTTGACTACCGTTGAAGCAACATTGATGGATGGACGCGGAAATCTGACACTCACCGGACAACTCGGTGACGTAATGAAAGAATCGGCCCAGGCTGCGCTATCATATGCCCGCTCCCGCGCCGGGCAACTTGGTCTGGAGAGCCGTTTTTACGAGAAGTACGACATCCACCTGCATTTGCCAGCCGGTTCAATTCCCAAGGATGGGCCGTCAGCAGGCATCACCATGGCAACCGCGCTGATCTCAGCCCTTACGAAGCGTGCCACCCGCCGCGATGTTGCCATGACCGGTGAAATCACACTACGAGGACGCGTATTGCCCATCGGCGGTATCAAGGAAAAAGTTCTCGCGGCCCACCGTGCTGGCATCAAAACCTTTATCCTACCCAGGCGCAACATGAAAGACCTGGAAGACGTACCGCGTGAAGTCCTCAACGAACTCCATTTTGTGCCGGTCGAACGCATGGATGATGTCATTAACGTCGCTCTCCACGGCCTACCACCTTCTGCAAGCAAGGAAGATCGCCTGAGCATAACGACCAAAACTCCCCGTTCTAAGCCAGAGGAACAAACTGAGCAGCGCAAGCCGATTTCTCGCATCCAGGCCAGAAATGGAATCAGCCCCTCTCTTCCAAATCAGGCACAATAAAGAAAGGAAATAGATATGGTTTTCTGCGGTCAATGTGGACTTCAAGTCCCGCCAGGAAAAACGGCCTGTCCGCGCTGCGGCACGCCCACTGAGCCAGAATTCAACCTGGTCGCTGAAGACCTCCATCAGAACGATCCTACAATTGCCACCCTCTCAAGCTATGGGCCTGGTTATCTACCCCCGGTCGGAGCATCCGTCCCACTTCAACAGGAGAAACTGGTACTGCGTCCCGACGGCACTAATCACAACTTTAGTGGACAAGCAGCAAACGATCTCACCAGTGTGATAAGCCTGCAAGGCTACCAGGATTACCCATCCTATGCGCAGCGTACTCCAGCACTGCCTTCACAACCCACCATTGATCCATCCAATTCAGCCTATACACCACAAACATCACAGATTGACCAAGGCTACCAACCAATTGCTAGTCAATATGGAACGCTACCCACTCAGGCCCCTATTCGCAAACAAAAAGGCCATACAGTTGCTCTACTATTGATCTTGCTAGGCCTGATGGTTATACTCGGTGCTCTAGGATTATTTTTACTAAAACAAAATGGATTGCTTGGTGGCAACTCAACATCTCCCTCTCAGCAAGCGCAAGCCATGATTTCCCAGTACTATACCGATATCAACCAGCGTGACTACCAATCAGCCTACAATCTATGGGCCTTCAACTCTAAGCACCCGGCGCAACCCTACGACCGCTTCGTAGCAGGCTATGCTCATACCCAGCACGACGACATCACATTCGACAAAATCACACCCCTTGCCAATGGCACAGTTAGAGTCTCTATTACCATTCACGCAAGCGAAGTAGATACTTCTGGAACAGTCTCTCAGCACACCTATCAAGGTTTCTACCTCGTCGGTCAACAGAACGGCTCATGGAAAATCCTCAACGGAATTTCAAGAAGATAAACTGAACTAACGACCCTTTCACTACCGCCGAACAAATGGCAAAAGATATCCTCAACTGGCCCGGCAACAACCCTCAAGATACCGTGCTTAGCAACGATGGCACAACCGCCCAGGTCAAACTTGTTCAACAGAATCCACCATTGGAAGTAACAGTCACCCTCAAACGCCTCATCGAGCACAATAGCAAAGGCCTCTGGTTCGTAGTCAGCGCTCAGACCGCAGGCATAAAGCTAGGCTCAGCAGGCCCATCACCTCAGTCACCTTCCTCTTCCGTCTTCTTCCAGGGAACTGGCCTACTGCCAGACGGCCATACCACAACCACCCTTTTCGATCACACTCTAACACCCATCAACCTGAACAGCATCTCGCTAAGTGTAGACGGTACCGGCGTATATTCAGGCACACTCTCCTACAGCAATATCACTCCCGGTCAGCAAGGAGTATTATTGATAGAGTTTCTACCTCCGCCAGGAAGTAACGAGGTTGGACAACTCCTGATAACAAGTGTCATCCTGGGTTGATTTTTCATTCATATCGTGATACGATATGAATCAAGAGATGTCTCTACAGAGAAAAGATGAAGAGAGCAAGGTATTATATTAGACTTACTCTCCTCGGCTACGAGAATGTTTTTCCAATCGTAGTACCCAATTTTCCCCTGAAAGGAGGGAAAATATATGTCAGAAATTGTTATGCCGCCGGAGGACCCAACCAAGCCTCGCAATCCGGTGATGTCACCAGAGGACTCAACCAAGCCCCAAAACGCCGTAATGTCACCAGAAGACTTAACCAAGCCTCAAAACCCGGTAATGCCACCGGAAAACCTTGCAAAACCTCGCAATCCGGTAATGTCGCCAGAGAACTCAATCAGGCCCCGCAATCCGGTAATGCCACCACAAGTTCCGTAAGGAAACGAAGTTTCCGGTGAAGTAACCAAAATAGCTATGAGAAGCTTTTCCAAGACAGCATGTTCTTGGAAAAGGGCGGTGAGCGACTGATGAAGTCGACAAACGCACCTCGTCTTTCGTTCGCTGTTTCTACTTTCTTATGCTATAATGCCACTTTATGAGTGAACTTACCAATTCAATAGACCGCCTCCAACAAAGAGTGCACGAAACTATGGTGCGTCTTTGACGTGGCAAATAAGAAAACACAGATAACCAATCTCGAAGCGGAAAGCATGGCCGAAGATTTCTGGTCTGACAACCGCAAAGCACAGGCACAGATGCAGCAACTCAATGCCCTGCGCGAAGAAGTGACTACCTGGGAGAACATTGCTGCCCAACTCAACGACCTGCTTGGATTAGCCGAATTGCTGGAGGAGGAGCCGGATGAAGGCATGCAGGAAGAAGTTGCGCAGTCACTTTCAACAATCGAACAAGAGGTTGAAAAGCTCCAATTTTCGCTGATGCTCAATGGAGAACACGATCAGCGCAATGCCATTGTCAGCATTCACGCTGGCAGCGGCGGTGTCGACGCCCAGGATTGGGCCGAAATGCTCCTGCGTATGTATCTCCGCTGGACTGAGCGCCATAACTTCCGTACCGAAATCTACGAATACTCCGAAGGTGAAGAGGCAGGCATCAAAAGCGCCACAGTCGAAATCACGGGACGCTACGCCTATGGCTATCTTCGCTCAGAAATCGGCACCCATCGCTTGATCCGCCTATCACGCTTTGATGCCGCCCATCGTCGGCATACCTCCTTCGCCAAAGTCGAAGTTCTACCCGACATCGAAGACGCGATCGAGATCACGATCCGCCCCGAAGACATCGAGATAGACACCTATCGCTCAACCGGTGCCGGTGGCCAGCACGTGAACAAAACCGACTCAGCCGTACGCATACGCCATCTGGCAACCGGCATCGTCGTCACCTGCCAAAATGAACGCTCCCAGATACAAAACCGCGAAGTTGCCATGCGCCTTCTTCGCGCCCGCCTTTACGAACGAGAATTGAAGAGACGCGAGGAGGAAACCGCCAAACTCAAAGGCGAAAACGTGCAGGCCGATTTCGGCACCCAGATCCGCACAGTCACAGTCCATCCCTACAACATCGTCAAGGATCACCGTACCAACTACGAGACCAGCGACACCGAAGGCTACCTCGACGGCGACGTTGACCCGTTCATCTACGCCTATCTGCGAGCCAAAGCTGGCGGTGTGGCAATGGAAGTATGAATAGACATCAATTGACTGATTCCAATGAGGAGGTACGAATATGAGCTATGTTTTTCGAGTTCCTGATGAGATTTACACTGAAGTTGCCTCCTATGCTGCACAACGTGGGCAGACCCCTGATGCGTTACTCATAGAATTGGTGACCGAAGGAGTAGAACAGCTTAAGCATGGAGAACCTGGATACCAAGGAGCGTATGACCCCACCTTTGACCCATTAGCTCCTTTTATTGGTGCATTTGACAGTGGGGATGACGTGCCTGGATGGATCGAGCAACACGATATGTACTTTGCTGGAAATGATGAGGGTGGAGAGCGAGATGGTAACAACAAATAGTCTATTCGTTGATACATCAGGATGGGCTTACTTGCTTGATCGTCATGATCCTCTCCATAATGAAGTGCGTATAGTCTATCAACGGGCGATCAGTCAACGGCGACATCTAGTGACTACGAACTATATTATCGCGGAATTGATTCCACTTTTGGCTAGTCGTTCGCGTATTCCACGTCAGGAAATTTTCAGGTTTATTGATACACTCAAGAGTTCTCCACATATCTAACAGGAATTGAGGCCACAAGACCCGTATTATAGTAGGGGAATCCCTTCAATTGCTCTGGCGAGCGGAGTCGCTTAAGTTAACGCTTATAGCGGCTTGCCCTGCCCTGGAAAATTGTCTACCATTCCTTAGAAGGGCATTCATACCTTAGCGTATGTTTTACCCCGTTTAATATGGTGACCCCTATAGGATTTCTATATAGCCTTCCGTTCCATTCACCCGGATTTTCTGTCCATCATTGATCAGCTTGGTGGCATTTCCTACGTTTACTACTGCCGGTAAACCATATTCACGTGCGATAACTGCTCCATGGGTCATCAGTCCACCAACTTCGGTGACCAGGCCTTTTATGGAGACAAACAATGGTGTCCAGCTCGGGTCGGTAAAGGAGGTGACTAAGATATCTCCCTCTTCTAGATCAGCATCTTCCATGTGTAAGATGACACGTGCTCGTCCCTCTATCACTCCGGAAGAAACAGGGAGACCGACAAGAGCTTCGGCTGGGAGATGTTCTCGTTTGTACTCACCTGCAATGCTTTCACCATCAGACGTGAGAACACGTGGGGGAGTGAGTTTTTCATAGAATGTGTACTCGTCTTTTCGTTTGCTGATGATCTGGTAATCCAGTGTATGTGTGCGTACGACTTCGCGAAGTTCTTCAAACGTGAGATAGTAGATATCTTCTTTTTCAGAAAGAACGCCAGCTTGTACAAGTTGTTCGGCTTCTTTCAGTAAAGCCTGCTTATAAACAAAGTAGCGATGAACCATGCCGTATTTTGGATACTCACGATACCCGATGAAATTTCGGATGAGACTGATCATTCGTTTTGTCTCTTTGGCTTTTTGTTCACCATCCGGTAGTTGCCTCAATCGATCTAATAACTCTTGTTCTTTTTTCAATGCTTCCTGTCGCCCTTGCTCAAATCTCCGCTTGCTTTCACCTGGTTCAAAGTTTTTGATGTTCCTAAGAATCATGGGGATAAGTGTCGTTGGTTTTTCGCTCCAACGAGTTCTCGTTATATCGATTTCCCCGGCACATCGCATTCCGAACTTGGTGAGATACGCATAGATAGCGTCCCGGGCTTCTTTTCCACCACGAAGTTTAGCCAGTCCATCCAAAAAGCTATCATCTCGTGCGTGTTGCAAATACTCAACTACTTCCGGATAAGGGCGAATCACATCTGCAACATCCAACAGCGCCAAACCCATCTCCGAAGTGATATTGTTTGGTACCGATTGAGAAAGCGTGTCTGCTACGTTTTTTTCACCTAACCACTCCTTCATGTTTTCATTGAGCCATGATGAAGCATTCATAGCAGTCATGAATCACACCAAAACCTTGCGGATCAGATATGCCCTTCCTTAATTGCTGGATATCTTCCTGGATAAAATCAATGAGTTCTGGCCCTGACTTCGTTTGGATGCTTTGTTGTAACTCTTCGATCGATGCCTGGCTCCTCTCCATCAAATCAGAAACGATTGCCGGATCGTAGTCGTTCAGTGTCTGATAACCCGCGGGCGGCCTACCTTGATTGCTTTTACCGGCACTCTGTTCTTGCTTATCGTTCGGTAACGATTTTATGAAATCTCCCCGCTCTAAGATGGTCACCAGCGCGCCTCTGATGAGTGGGTCGGATTTTCCCAGGACATTTACCAGGATGTCTCTTTTAGCAGGCGAAGCCAGGTCATCTGTGACATCAACAAACAACCTTCCACCGGCTTCATACATGGGTCGGGCAGCTGTTAACTGCCATATAGATAATCCCAACGGTTTCATAGGATCGGTCATCATTTGTTGATGGCCGACAGATATATAGACGTGATTTTCCTGATCGTTCGCTTCAGGGATGGGGAATAGAGTGGTGATAGGCCGGCTCTGGACAACATAAAAAGTATCATCGACCAGGCACCATTCGATGTCCTGAGGGCAACCGAAATGCGCTTCAATCTTTCTGCCGATATGCTCAAGCTGCAAGATCTGTTCATCCGTCAGCGCTTGCCTATTCTGCTGCTCAGGGTCTAGCTCCTGTTCTTTCGTACCGCCATCTTTTAAGGCATACATAGCCAGCTTCTTGGTGGATATCTTCTTCTCGATAATCTTGCCGTTACGCACTCTGTAGGTATCAGCATTCACCAGGCCGGAGACCAGGGCCTCACCAAGGCCGAAGCTAGCATCAATGGATAACACCTTCCTATGAGAAGTGACGGGATCGGCAGTAAACAAAATTCCTGCCACCTGCGGGAAGACCATCTTCTGAACAACCACAGATAGATGGACTTTACGGTGGTCGAAGCCGTTTTGAAGGCGGTAGGTTACTGCCCGGTCGGTAAACAGCGATGCCCAGCACTTGCTGATGTGCTTCAGGATTGCTTCCTTCCCGACAATGTTCAAATACGTATCCTGCTGGCCTGCGAAGGAGGCGGTCGGTAAATCCTCCGCCGTAGCACTGGAACGCACAGCATAGGCATTTTTATCACCAAGCCGAGAGAGGTAGCGGGTGATCTCTTCATGCATGTCTTGAGGCATGGCTATCCCTTCGATGACCCTGCGAATCTCACCGCTCAGTTCACCGATTTTCTCCCGGTCTTCTACCTTGAGAAGCGATAACTGATCAAGTAATTCGTTCATCGACGACGTTTCCCCAATGATTCTTTGAAAAGCTTCAGTAGAAAGACAAAAGCCATCTGGTACGCGTATTCCTTCAATCTTGGACAGTTCCCCCAGGTTCGCGCCTTTCCCCCCAACAACCATGCGTTTTGTTTTGTCAATGTCCTGAAAACCAAGCACATAGGAACTCATACGTTTCCCTCCTTTAATAGAACAGATTGCTCGCTTGCCGCCATAACCTCTCTTCTCCTTTCATCTCTTGGTGACTCCTTTCGCACACGACAAGGGTCCGGCACACGTCTGAGGAAGCACGTGCTTTTTGAGCACACACACGAGAGGTCTCTTTGCTCAAAGGAGAGCTTTCACCGCAGGTGCGAAAGACGCGCATCGCTTCCGCCTGAGTATAGGGGAAGGAACGCCAAAAAAAATCGTCCAAAGGGGCAGTGTGCGAGTAGACAGGAGGTGATACAATAAAAGTGGAAAGAACGGGCTCGTTTTTGAGCTTAGAGAACACCCACTTCCCCCCTTTGTGCTCTATATGAGCAGCGCTGACGCGTCGCGCACCTTTCCCTGAAAGAGAGCAGAAAAACAGATGCGAATGCCCTCTTTGGTCAGGACCTCTGCCAGCTTTGACTTTCCGACGCCGCTTGGTCCACAAACCACAACGAACACCACGGTCTGCAGGTTCCCAGACCGTATCTCACACCTGTGTTCGTACCCGGAGCACCAGGGGATGCCACACCGCGTAGGCTTTGAAGCGGCTGAGAGAACCAGGCAGTATATTGGTCTATGTACATAAATCAAGAGATAAACGGGCAGCAGACCCCAACCACAACACAAGAGGTTTTCATAATTCCAAATACATTAATGAATCGCTTGACGGAACTTGTAACACCTGTTATTCTAAGAATAGAAGCAGACATAGTCATGGGCATGCTGACAGAAACAGTCAAATGTGGTATGATAGCAGAGGCATGGACAATGGACTATGACTGCTGTGGGGACGCGGATGCAGCGGCGGAGGCTCCCCCTCGGCTTACTTCTTCGCTCAGCCTTATCTCATGTGATCAGGCGCAAGCGAATACAACCCTCCAGAGAAAAGGAAGGAGGCGATTTCGTGGAAAACGCATTTCCCCGGTGTCGCAAGTGTAGTGAAGGTGATCTGGTACCGCTTTCGGATTTCGGCAGCCAAGGAGCTTCCATAGAGTACAAAGCGTGGGTCTGTACAAATCCCTCGTGCCTGTACAACATCAAAATCCGTAACGGAGATATCATCATTAACGAACCCATTAGCGACGGGTCACTCCACTCTTATCGTAGCAACCGCTCGTAAGTTTGTAGTTCGTTCAACCCTATACGCTCTACACTACTAAGCTACGGCCGACGCTGCTAGCAGCGTCGGTAAAGCGAGGAGATAAAAGGCAAAACTATTCATATTTTGCCTTTTATCTTATATTTATGTAGAGAAACACGACCCAGTTGCTGCTCAAGAGCACGTAGAGGAGACAACATGCCCGAGCAGAGCTTCAACCCCTTTAAGAACAGTTTGAGCCGCACACGCCAACTCTTCCGGCGGATAGGTGATTCTTTCAAACAAGACGACATCACGGATGAACTGTGGGATAATTTGGAAGAAGCGCTCATTGGTGCTGACATTGGCCCCAGCACCACCTCCTGGCTCATGGAACGCTTGCATAAGCGTGCTGCCGAGGAGCGGATGTATAGCTGGTCTCAGGTACAGCGCGCATTACGCGAGGAACTCACAATTCTGCTTGGAAAACCATCCCCATTGCGCTTTGCCAAACAATCCCCTTTGACCGTCATTCTTATCATTGGAGTCAATGGCTCCGGTAAGACTACAAGCATTGCGAAAATGGCCTACCGTCTCACCAGAGAGGGTCATCGAGTTATTTTAGCCGCGGCAGATACCTTCCGCGCTGCCGCCATCGATCAGCTCAAAGTATGGGGAGAGCGTATCGGCGTGCCCGTCATTAGCCAGAACCCAGGTTCTGATCCGGGTGCCGTCGTCTATGACGCCATTCAGGCCGCTGGTACGCGCGGTAGTGATGTTCTCATCGTAGATACAGCCGGTCGGCTCCATACCAAGTACAACCTCATGGAAGAGTTGAAGAAGATGAACAAAGTCATTCAGAAACTTCTGCCCGATGGGCCACATGAGTTGTTGATGGTAATCGACGCTACCACTGGTCAGAACGCATTGCTTGCCGCACGCAAATTCGCAGAAGATATTGGCCTGACCGGAGTCATTATCACCAAGCTTGATAGTACGGCCAAAGGTGGCTTTGCCTTTGCGGTCGCTGACGATCTCGGAGTTCCTATCAAATTCATTGGAACAGGAGAAAAGGTCCAGGATCTCGCACCCTTCGATCCACAGAGTTTCGTGGCCGCGCTCTTTGCGCAAGACTGACAAGGAGGTAACTATTTGATGGTCAAAGAAGCTTCTGTTCCCCCCACGGGCCAATCATCCTCCAAAGAGGCAAAGCCCAATATGCTTCCTTCGGGCAACCTGGCGGTAAAGTGCCCCAAGTGTAGAGAAATGCTCGTAGCTCGCGACTGGGAAAAGAACCTGAAGGTCTGCACCCGCTGTGCCTATCACTTCAAACTCACTGCACAGGAGCGCATTGAACTGCTGGTAGATGCAGACAGCTTTGTCGAAATGGATGCCGATATTATTTCTGTTGACCCTCTCAACTTTGTCAGTCGTACAAAAGACGAGGTCCAATCATACGCAAAGAAGCTCAGTGAAGAACGAAGTAAGGTGGATTTGAACGAAGCGGTTGTGATTGGTCACGCAGCCATCGATGGGATGCCGCTTGCTATCGCTGTGATGGATTTCCGCTATATCGGCGGCAGTATGGGTGCTGTCGTCGGTGAAAAGATCACGCGCGCCATTGAATTTGGTATCCAGCAGCGTCTGCCCGTACTTATCTCCTCCGCCTCCGGTGGTGCACGCATGCAAGAGGGATTATATTCACTGATGCAAATGGCCAAAACCTCGGCAGCCCTGGCCAAACTGGCCGAGGCGAAACTGCCCTATTTCAGCTTACTCACAGATCCTACCACAGGTGGCGTAACCGCAAGTTTCGCTATGCTGGGCGACGTTACTCTTGCTGAGCCAGGCGCACTTGTTTGCTTTGCGGGGCCGCGTGTGATTGAGAACTTTATGCACGTGAAACTTCCTGAAGGTGCTGTGACCGCCGAATTTGTGCTCCAGCATGGTATGATCGACGCGGTAGTACACCGCCGAGATTTGAGGCAGAAGCTAGCACAGCTAATGCATCTCTATTCAAAATCGGCGGGACTCACTCGTGAGCCTCCCTCCATGACCGACAAGCAATTCCAAGTAATAAATCCAAACCAACGAGGGGGAAGCGATGGCCTACGACCTGGAATTTGAGAAGCCGCTAGCCGAACTAGAAAAACGGATCAACCACCTGCAACGTAAGGGCCGCTTGAAACCAGACGAGCAACGCCAACTGCAGGATGTCGAGCGTGATCTGCACCGTCGAACCGAGGAGATTTATCGCAATCTTTCCTCCTGGCAGACAGTGCAAGTAGCTCGCCATAAAGATCGCCCCTATGCTGCGGATTACATTCAACTCATGTGCGAAGACTTCTTTGAATTACACGGCGACCGCGCCTTTAGTGACGATCATGCTATCCTGAGTGGACCAGCCACATTGGATGGCAACACAGTGATGCTTGTTTGCCACCAGAAGGGACGCGATACAAAGGAGAAACAATTCCGCAACTTGGGTATGGCGCATCCCGAGGGTTATCGCAAAGCAGGCCGCTTAATGGAACAGGCCGAGAAATTTGGTTTCCCAGTCATTTGTCTGATAGATACGCCGGCCGCTTTCCCCGCTTTAGGTGATGAAGAACGTGGTCAGGCCGAGGCTATCGCCTCCAACCTCTTTCTGATGTCGCGTCTGCATACCCCTATCATCGCTGTAGTAATCGGCGAGGGCGGTAGCGGTGGAGCATTAGGTATCGGCGTTGCCGATCGCCTGCTCATGTTAGAATTCAGCATATACACAGTTGCCCCACCAGAAGCCGCCGCCTCGATTCTCTGGCGTGACACCACCTTTGCCCCTCAGGCCGCCGAAGCCATGCGCATCAGCGCCCGTGAACTCAAAGCCTTGCATCTCATAGACGAGCTAATCCCGGAGCCATCAGGTGGTGCCCATCACAACCCCACCCTCACCGCCGACAATCTCAAGGCTGCACTCCTGCAAAATCTCGCCGAACTCAAGCAAATCCCCACAGACGAGCTCCTCGAAAAACGCTATCAAAAGTACCGGGAAATTGGGAAGTTCGGCATAGCATCGTAAAGGGTTCTCAGCGGGGAAAACGGCTATTGACGCCTTCCCCGCACTATGATATTATCTCCCCTGTAAAGCGGTTCACTCAAACAATGCTCGCTTGCTTCGATGAACTCTACCAAACGAGTAAGCGCTGAATCCGCTCTACAAGCCAGCCGGTGTGGCGGAACGGTATACGCGCTTGTCTCAAAAACAAGTCCCCGTGAGGGGTTGAGGGTTCGAATCTCTCCACCGGCACCAAAGAGGATAGAGGAGGCGTCTCAAACCAGGAGAGAAGCGGTTTGGGGCGTTTTCTTTCTGCCTGGATTTCCGGCCTTACGGCAATTCGTACGACAATGTGCAAACGCCTCTATTGCGCATCACGCGGGGTGATCCGATTCTCCCATGAGGCAATGCTGACTAATTAGTTGACGTTTAACATTGTCTCATCAAAAGCTATAATAAGCTGGGATAGCGAGCCAGGCGATGCTGAAAAACTAAGCCACCTCCTTATTCTAGCTCCCCGCTCATCTCAACGATCAGAGAATTTCCATCATAGGTGATTTCTTTGGCGCCTGTACCGGAGCTATCCATGCCCGCCCCCTGTTCCTCAGAGACCAACAGGAGAGAAAACGTTCTCGTCATAGGCATACCTGCATAAGCTCCCTGTCTTTGTCCAATATGCAGGCGTTTCTGCGCGTCATCCCAATGCAATTCTATCGTCGAAAAGGCTCTGTCTTCGTAGCCATACGTATCCCCCTCGTCCTCATAGAGCATAAAGGTGGAATCCTGTCCCTGGTAGATACGCAACTGGAGAGAGGAGTTCCTTCCGGCTTCCGCCGTCGATTGGATATGCGGGCCAAAGGGTACAATGGATCCCGCGCGTACGAACAGTGGGAGGATCTCTAATGGGGCATCCGCTTCCACTGTTTGCGCTCCTAAAAACCGTCTCCCCGTCCAGAAATCATACCAATTACTGCCTGCCGGTAAATAGATCTGGCGTGTCTGGGAACGCGGAGGGAGTGTTTGCGACCCGGGAAGATAGTACATAGGCTCCGTGACCGGATTTACGAGAAATGCCGGCCCAAAGAGGTATTGATCGGCAATGTTGTAGACCTGGGAATCCTGCCGGAAATCGAAAGCCAGGGCGCGCAGCATCGTATAATCTTCCAGCGTCACTCGAGCGGCCAGTGAGTAGATGTAGGGCAAGAGATGGTAGCGTAACCGAATGAACGTTACCAGCGTATCATAGAAACGCGAACCGGGCTCCCCAAAGCGCCACACTTCACGCGGAGTGTCTGTTCCGTGAGAACGGAACAGAGGAAGAAAGGTCCCGTATTGGAAAAAGCGCACATAAAATTCGCGGTAGCCGAGGTCCTCACATCCGTCTGGAAAGTCCCCATCCCAGAACCACAGGTCTTTTTTTGAGACAAAAAAGGCGCCAATATCTGCTGTCCAGTAGGGTAAGCCGGTCACACAGAAATTGATGCCTGCCGCGATTTGCCGTTTGAACGTCTGCCACTTTGCCGAAATATCGCCTGACCAGGTGATGGTGCCATAACGCTGCTGCCCCGCGTATGCGGAACGGGTCAGATTGACGACCCGTTTGCTGCTGGTGGTCAGGCGCTGACCCTCATAGATGCCCCGGCTGTGCTGCAGCGAGTAGGCGTTGATATACTGGGGATCGAGGTACTTTTTTGCCTCTTCCGTATTTAATCTTCGGCGTTCTTCGGGTTCGGGTTTTGTATCGCCCGTCCAATCTGCTTCAAAAGGCTCGGTACAATCGCACCACCAGGCGTCCACACCCAGGGAGAAGAGTCCTTCGTTCGCCTGCTTCCAGTAGAGCGCTCTTGCCTGCTCATCAAAGGCATTGTACGTGACCTGGTCTCCCAGCAGAAAGCCGTGTTCGAGCATCTCTCGGTGGTTGGGGCCATGATTATTCATGGTTGGCCAGATGGAAACCATCAGCCTGGCCTGTAAGCGGTGGAGTTCTTCTGTCATGGCCTGTGGGTTGGGGAAACGTGCTGGATCGAGGGATTTTTGCCCCCAGAAGTCTCCCGGCCAGGAACGCCAGTCGAGCACGATGCCGTCAAGGGGTACCTGGCGTTGTCGATATTCCTTGACCACCGAGATGAGTTCTTCCTGCGAAGCGTAGCGTTCTTTCGATTGGAGATAGCCAAAGACCCATTGCGGCAACATGGGGACCTTGCCGGTCAGGAAGCGGAAGCCCTGGATAATCTGATCAAATTCCGGCCCGTAGAGAAAATAAAAATCAAGTTCGTCGTGGATATCGCACCAGAGGAAAGACCCCTGCTCGTCATCATGAAAAGTCATCAGGGAATAACAATCCAGCAAGATTCCATAGCCGTTGGTTGAGAGGAGCATCGGGACCACGGCTTTCAAATTTTCCTGATAGAGATCCTGGTGTGTTCCCCGAAGATTCAAGAAGCCTTCTTCATGCGACCCCAGGCCATACAGCGCTTCCCCCTCGCTCCATACGCATTCCAGCCGGGTGTGATAGGCTTGCCGGTCAACGACTTGCCTGACGCCTTCAACCTTCACACGCGCCCCATCAGCGCCCTGGACATCTGCTCGTACCAGTGTCTCTTCAAAAATAGAGCGCAATACCGGTGCCGGGGTAAGTGTTTTCCCTCCTCGTTCAGGTTCTCTAGTCAGCACGTGACCCTGGCGATCGCGGTAGACGAACGCCGCTGTCTCTTTCTGAATCTGGATTTCGATGGCCAAGGTGGAAAAGGTGAGCAGGTGCGGCGTCTCTTGCACCTCGTAAGCGACTCCTGGCAGCGGCCGGGCCACAATCATAAGGCTTTCACGGGCGGATGGAGATGCTTCCAGGGTGTAACGCACGCGAACGATGTTGGCAGCATAGGGAATAAGTTGCAGGTCACCTTCGCTTGTTTCGATGCGGAGACCGTCCGGCTGTGCATCATATGAGGTTACTTTCAAGATAGCATCTCCCGTGTCGTCTTCCCCGATAGGCGTTTCTCAGCGCCGGAGGAGGCTGCTTTTAGATTTGTTCCGCCAGGGTATTGCGGCCCTGTTGTTGCCAGAGGCGCTCGAATCCCAACCCGATGGTCTGGGGCGCGTGGACCAGCCCCTGAGCATCAACACATTCCTCTCGCACTACCGGATTGCTGAGCACCAGCGACTCATAGTAGGTGGTGTTGGAAATGGCCATGCACAGGTGTTGATGGATAAGCCCCGGTCCGTGAACTTCAGCGCGCAAGCGAAACGCGTCGGCCAGATGGGCAATGCGCATCGCGCCGGTAATGCCCCCGCGCAAGTTCCAGCTCGTGCGCACAAAGGTTGCACAACCTGCCGCAATAAAATCGGCGGTATTCATATGCGCTCCGTCCGACGTTTCCGCCACATTCAACGGCACCTTCACTGACTGTGCGAGCTGCTTGTAGGCCGAGATACTGAATTCGCGCATCGGTTCTTCATACCAGAGGTAATCCGCCTCAGCAAGCGCATAGCCCAGGTAGATTGCGTCAGGAAGATCAAAACCGGCGGACCCGTCATACATCAGGGGAAGATCTGGCCCGACATGCGCACGTAAGGCCTGGCAGAGCCTAGCGTCCTGGCGAGCGTCCCCCCAGGCGTGTAGTTTGATCGCATGGTAGCCCAGCGCCAAGCATTGATCGGCGACATCGAGATACTCTTCAATCGATGCAAAGGTCACGGTACTGGCATAGGCTGGAATGCTTTCCCGAAACCCGCCCAGCAGGCGGTACAGGGGCAGGCCCGCGGCTTTGCCCGCGATATCCCAGAGCGCGGCGTCGATGAGTCCATGGATGTAGATGGGAAATTCCTCCACTCTATCCAATTCCCACAGGCGATGCCAGATCCATTCCCGTTGCAATGGGTTCTGTCCCACTAACTCGTCGCGCAATCGGCGTTCAACCAGGTCGGCGACGATCGACCCTCGTAGTACCGGAACCACACCCTCAATTCCCTCATCCGTCTGGACGCGCAGAACTGCATGAATGCCAGGGCCATCAGATCCTGGCAAACCATTGCGCCAGCGAAAAGCAGGCTCAACAGCTCTGGCCGGACGAAGTTCTACCTGGATCCCGCGAATACGTATCATATGTTTCCTTCTTGAGTGAATGAGGAAGTCACGGCTTCGACAAACCAGTCTTATGCTCGTGGTTTGTAGGGGCCGGTACTTTGCCGAATGGTTAAAGGGACTTGCAGTAAGGTCTGGGCCGGAAGGGTGTGGGGCTCATCGAGTTGTCGAATGAGCATCTCCGCGGCAAGTCGTCCGAGTTCCTGATAGGGAAAATCGATGGAGGTCATCACGGGATGCATCATTTCGGCCAGATGCGAGGGCAGCATGGTCACTACAGAAAAATCCTCGGGAATACGCAGACCGCGTTCCTGAACAGCCCGCAAAATACTGCCGACCACCCAGGAATTGATAGTGATGATGCCGGTGAGAGCGGGCCTTTCCTCCAGAATGCTGCGCACCAGCTCATAGCCTTTCTGAGGATCGGGCGGACAGGGATAGGTCTGCCCGCGCAAACCGAGCCGGGCAATGCTCTGTTCAAAGCTTTGCGTGGAACGGATTGCGTAGGCTGCTCCCTGGCTCATGGCCGGACCGATGTTCAGAAAGGCAATATCTTGATGCCCGAGTCCCGCCAGGTGCTCAACGCCGGTGCGTATGGCCGCAGGAAAATCCAGATCGACAAAACTCGTGCCATCGTTTTCGGGGGAATTGTCGTGACCATGGCCAATCATGACGAAAGGGTACCCTCGTTCCTTCATGATGGCAACACGTGGGTCCTTCATGCGGATTTCCATCAGGATCACACCTTCGATGAAGCCTCGCTTGATCATTTGCAACACGCCCTGATCTTGATCCTGGCTTGACCAGAGGAAGAGGCCATAGTTGCGTTCCGTCGTCACAGTGGACGCGCCTTCGATAAACTCCAACTGCAAAGCAGAAAGACCAGGGCCCGCGGCAGGATAGAGGATGCCGATGGTATGCGTACGCTTACTGCGCAGGGCCTGCCCCATGGCATGGGGCAGGTAATTCAACTCTTCGATGGCCTGTAAGACCCTGGCCCGAGCCTTTTCGGAGACGGGCCGTTTCCCGCTGAGGGTGTAGGAAACTGTGCTGACCGTGACTCCTGCTCGCTTAGCGACATCAACGATAGTAATACCCACTGGATGACTTCCTTCTTTGTATCAAGGCTGTCTCTTTTTCATACGAAACGTTTCTCTTCTTGTATTGTAAATTGTTTCCATTTTGGTTGTCAAGCCTTGACTTTCTGCTTCGCTTTGACTATACTGATCTCTAGAGTGATGCGAAACGTTTCGCATGAAAAAGAGATAGCAGAGATTTTTACTGGCCCGGCTTGCAGACAGAACATGCATGAAAGGAGGGTGGTTATCTCACGGATGAATTGTCATCCGTACTTACAGACGTAGGTATCTTTCGGGGTTCGTTTTTTTGTTGGCCGCCTGTGGTGGCGTTCATTCCTGACTACATCAGCCATGGCGCCTGGCGCTGTGGCTGGAGCAAGCATGCTGGCCGACGTCTGCCCATGCTCGTCTCATGTGAAGCGTTGTTGCTTATTTCGCGATGAGTGTTTCCCACTCATCGTCCCTGAGTTAGGAGTTTCTACGATGCAACGCCTCTTTCGCGCACCCCTGCGCTTCCAGAAGCGCATGACGATCCCGCTTCTGGTCGCGCTCTTTTCGCTCTCGTCCATATTGCTCGCTGCCTGCGGCGGATCTTCATCCAGCGGCGGATCTTCATCCAAAATCACCCTGACGGTACTTGAGAGCGTGGGTTGGGTCCATCAACCCGAGATGGATCTCGCCAAGCAGTTCGAGGCCAAGACTGGCATCCACATCCAATACCAGATCATCCCGGCCGCCAACTACTTCCAGGTCCTCAAAACCAAGCTCAACTCGGGCCAGGGACCGGACATCTTCGGCGGTCAGAGCGGCGTGTCCGACCTGAAGGTCAACTACAACGTTGAGGCGAACGCCGTCGATCTGTCGAACCAGGAGTGGGTGAAGCGGGAAGATCCGGCCGCTGTTTCCCAGGCGACCGTCAACGGCAAGGTGTATGGCCAGGAAATCTGGGACATCTACAGCGGGTATTGGGTCATCGTCTACAACAAGGACATCTTCCAGAAGGTGGGGATCACTAGCGTCCCGGCGACGTACAACGATTTCGTGGCCGATTGCGCCAAGATCAAGGCCGCCGGCATCACCCCGATCTACGAGCCAATCAGCGACGGATGGCATCACGTCCTGTGGTTCCCTGAGATCGGCGCCCGGATGGAGCAGCTCGAGCCTGGCCTCTATGCCAAGCTCAACGCGAACCAGGCGACCCTCGCCGGTGACCCGGCCGCCAACACGGCCATGACCCAGATCAACGAGCTGTACCAGAAGGGGTACTTCGGTTCCAGCGCGTTGTCCGACCAGTTCGCCAACACTGAAAAGGAGATGGCCAGCGGGAAGTTCGCGATGACGATCAATAGTCTTACCGAACCGGGCGCCATCAATGCCGCCTACCCGAGCGTCCAGGCGTCGAGCTTCGGCTTCTTCCCCCTCCCAATCCTCGACAACCAGTTGCTCCCGACGCACCCGGCGGCCCCGACCAATTTCATCTACTCGAAGGGGTCGCACATCGCGCAGGCCGAGCAGTACCTCGACTTCCTCGCTGAGCCGGCGAACCTGCAGTACTACGTCGACCACGATACCCTCTCGGAGACGGTGGACTTCACAGGCGTCAAGGCCAAGTGGACGCAGGAACAGCAGGCGTTTCTCAACCAGTACCAGGCTGCAACGACCCTCGTCCTTCAGGACGGCGTCAACTACGTGAACCCGCAGTGGATCGACATCGGCAAGGACATGACCGCCATGTTCACGCGCCAGGAGACGCCCCATCAGGCGTTGGTGGCCACCGACACGCGGCGGAAGCAGGAGGCACAGGCCGCCCATGACTCGGCCTGGCAGCAGTAACCATCGCTTGACCGACGAGCACTCTACGAGACCGGCTGGAGTGATGGCCGACCGGTCTCGCGAGCCAGCAGGACAGTAAATATGAATAGATCGACCGAAGTGGCCCGTGACACCTCAGTGCTGCCGGGGCAGGATCTTACTCTGCCCGGTAGTTCATCCCGATCGGGCCGCTCCTATCGTCCGAGAAACAACTATCCAACGTGGTTCGCCGGTGGGGCACTCGTTCTGTATGGAGTGTTCGTCCTGCTGCCCAGCCTGCTGGGCCTCGGCTACTCGTTCACGGACTGGAGTGCCTACTCGACTGACCTCCACTGGGTAGGCCTCGCCAACTTCGCGACCATTTTCCAACCGAACTCGGAATACGTGGGCGCGATAGTGAACACGGTGATCTTCACCATCGCGACGATCATCCTCAAGACCGTCATCGCGCTCGCACTCGCCGTGCTGCTCACGAGCGGCGTCCGGCGGCTGGCCTACCTGTATCGAGCGCTCATCTACTTGCCAGCCTTGCTCCCGATGGTGGCCGTCGGCATCGTGTTCAAGTCGATCCTCGATCCCGATGTGGGCCTGCTCAACTCGACGCTCAGGTTGGTGGGACTTGGCTTCCTGGCTCAGCAATGGCTCACCAACGTCTCACTCGCCCTCTGGAGTGTGATCGGCGTCGACACCTGGAAGGGCGTTGGCTACATCATGGTGATCCTCATGGCCGGTCTCCTTGCAATTCCGCGCGACTACTACGAAGCGGCGAAGATCGACGGCGCTTCGGGCTGGCAGGCTTTCCGCTTCATTACCCTGCCGCTGCTCAGGCCCGTGCTCGCCGTGACGACCGTGCTCAACCTCCTGTACGCCCTGCGCGTGTTCGACATCGTCTACGTCCTGACAAACGGGGGACCCGGCTACGCGACTAGCACTGTCTACACCACGATCTTCGACGCGTTCTCGCTCGGCCAGTGGGGCGTCGCCACTGCCCTTTCCACCGTGTTCTTGATCGTGATGCTCGCACTCGGCTACGTGGTCCTTCGGGTCATGCGCCGACGGGAGGTTGCCTACTCATGAACCCATTGCGCTCGATCCGAACCACCGTCAACAACCTGCTAGCCAGCGGTGCCGGGCTGATCGCCCTCGCGCCGATCTACCTCGTCTTCACGAACGCACTGAAGACAGTGACTGACGCAAGCTCCATGAACGCCCAACCTCCGCTCAACCCGCAATGGGGCAACTTCGGTGCCGTCATCGACCAGGGCAACCTGGTGACGGCTTTCTCCAACAGCGTCCTGTATTCCTTCGCATCGACGATCCTCGCTGTTCTCCTTGCCGCTCTTGCCGCCTACGTTCTGGCTCGACACCGGAGTCGCCGCCACGAGATCATCTACTTGCTTCTCATCATGGGCATCGCCGTTCCGACGAACTACGTCACGCTCATCAAGGTGATGCAGTTGACGCATCTGATCGACACCCAGGTCGGAATCATCCTGGTCTACGCGGCGACGCAGATCCCGTTCGACGTCTTCCTGATCTACGCGTTCGTCGACTCGGTGCCCAGGGACCTCGATGAAGCGGCCTTCATCGACGGCTGCTCGCCGATGCGGGCCTTCTTTTCGATCATCCTTCCGATGTTGACGCCGGTGCTGGTGACCTGCGGGGTCCTCAACATCCTCAACGTCTGGAACGACTTCCTGACGCCGCTGTACCTGCTGGGCAACAGTGACAACTGGCCGATGACGCTGTCGGTCTACAACTTCTTCGGCCAGTACGAATCGAACTGGGCGCTCATCTCCGCTGATGTCGTGCTCACGATCCTGCCCGTCATCCTCATCTACGTCGTCGCCCAGCGCTGGATCCTCTCCGGCCTGTCCGCTGGCGCGGTGAAGGGGTGAGCGCAATGAACACCGAAGCTCTGCAACAGTCCATACAGCGCGTCATTGCCTCCGGCCCCTTCGCTGAGACCTGGGAGTCGCTCAAGGGCTATACGGTTCCCGCATGGTATGAAGATGGGAAGTTTGGCATTTTTATCCATTGGGGCCTCTACTCGGTGCCTGCGTTCGACAACGAGTGGTATCCACGCAACATGTACCTCAAGGACTCGGCTGCGTACAAATACCATCTGGATACGTATGGTCCCCAGACGATTTCTGGCTATAAAGAGTTTCTACCCCTGTTCAAGGCGGAACACTTTGATCCCGATGCCTGGGCGACCCTGTTTCAGCAGGCAGGAGCGAAATATGTCGTGCCCGTCGCCGAACATCACGATGGCTTTGCCATGTACGATTGTTCCTTCACGCGCTGGAACGCGGTCAAGATGGGGCCGCAGCGCGATGTGCTTGGCGAACTGGCTGCGGCGACCAGGCGCCAGGGTTTGACCTTCGGGCTTTCATATCATCGGGCTGAACACTGGTGGTTTCTCAATAGTGGCAAGGACATTCCCTCTGATGTGCAAGACCCGCGCTACGCGGATTTCTATGGGCCGGCCCAGATCGACCCCGAAAACCATCCCCCGGATACCGCCTTTCTGGATGACTGGATGGCCCGTTTAGGCGAGCTGGTCGAGCAGTATCAGCCACATCTGGTCTACTTCGACTGGTGGATTGAGCAGCCCGGCTTTCAGCCCTATCTGTCGCGCTTCGCTGCGTACTACTATAACTGGGCAGCGGCGTGGAACCAGGGAGTGGTCATCAATTATAAACAGGGCGATTTCAAGGATCGGCACGCCTTTGCCGAAGGCTCAGCCGTGTATGATATTGAGCGCGGGCAACTGAGCGAGATTCTTCCACGCTTCTGGCAATCTGATACCAGCATTTTGCGTAATTCCTGGTGTCATGTGGCCTCCCCAGACTACAAAACCGTACGTGAGTTGATCAGAGATCTAGTGGACATTGTCAGCAAGAATGGTGCGCTCCTCTTGAATATTGGGCCGCGCGCCGATGGCACCATTCCTGAGCAGGACGCCGAGATGCTGCGCTCCGTTGGGCGCTGGCTGGCAGTAAATGGCGAGGCCATCTACGCGAGCAGGCCGTGGAAAGTGTTTGGCGAAGGCCCCACCCAGGTAGCGAGCGGCAGCTTAACCGACGCGAAGAAGCCGGATTTTACCAGCCAGGATATTCGCTTTACGACCAGAGGTGAGACGCTCTATGCCATCTTCCTGACCTGGCCGGAAAACGGCAGCGTGGTCATCACGTCGCTGGCTGAGAAGACGGGTCTGTACCCGACTTCGATCACACACGTGGAATTGTTGGGGTCAGATATGCCCCTCTCCTGGGTGCGTGATGTGACTGGTTTACGGGTGGAACTGCCTGTGGAAAAGCCCTGTGAGCATGCGGGCGTGCTCAAAATTACGGCGTAAAACGGAACGACTCGTGTCTCGCCTCCTCACAGGATTACTAAACGCGAGCGATCCACTTTGAGAGTCTTGACACAAAACCATGCGATAATCAGTTCATCCAGGTTCATCGCCCTCCTCCGCTGAAGTTTGCCTCTTCTGAAGAGAGAAGATGGATGAACCTGGCTCTGTTTTCTAAACAACCTGATGTCAAGTCATTTAGCTAGGGGGATTCGCACAGCTCGGGTTGAGCAATGCTTGTGTCGCCGGGTCGTTAAAGTTTGCCTTGGTCACGAGAGTGACACCCGTGTCCTCATTCGCAGCCTGCACCCCATTGCGGAGTTGAATTCACCATCGCTTTGAGGCTATCAAAACCCATCTTAAACGGATTCTGAACCACCAACGCGTCGACCGTCCCCTTCTGAAGGTCCGAGATCAAGGGGTCTGACGAGTCGAAAGAAATGAGGTGGACCTTCCCTCCCAGTGAGGCAGCGTCCAGGGCCTGCGCTGCGCCTTCACCACCCTGTTGGTTGGCAGCGTAGATGCCCTTGATATCAGGATGCGCGCTCAGGATATTTTGTGTTTGGCTCAATGCTTTGGCGGAATCGCTACCATTCGCTTGATCTGCGACGATCTGAATGTTGGGAAACTTGGCTGCCAATTCTTGCTTGAAACCATTTACCCGTTGGTCGTTGGTCGCAGAACCAGGAACGAATTCCAGAACAGCGATCTTGCCGGTTCCATTCAACAACATCCCCATTTCATCAGCCGCTTTGGCTGCAGCGGCCGAATTATCGGTTGCAAAAAGAGGGACCGTTTGTGGAGTCGTTCCCGAATCAAAATTGAAGACGGGAATGTGTGAGTTCAGAGCCTGCTGTGTTATCGGGGCAAGCGCTTTGGCATCGGTTGCGGCGTAGAGGATGCCGTCAGGAGATTGGGTGATATAGTTCTGGAGGAGCGAAATCTGGTCCGAAATCTGAGTATCGGTTTGCACGCCATTCCAGACAACATTCACATTAGGCACCTTGGATGCGTAACACTTGATGCCGTTTTCCACGATGGTCCAATAGCTGCTGGCGACCGACTTGGGAACAGCAATGATTTTCAACGCCTTTGGCCCACTCGAAGTGCCTGAAGTGCTACCAGTAGTGGTTGAGGTGCTACCACAAGCCGCAAGAAGCAAAGCCAAGAAAACGACCATGATCGGGGCAAATGTGCGATAAGCCCCCTTTTGTTTGAACATGTTGTCCTCACCCTTTCTGTAGATGTAACAACGATTGGTACGAACGGCCAGCGTGTACCAGGAACTGCTCACGACAAGGAATGAGAATAGGCGCTGATGCACCACCCCCTTTCAGAAAGAGCGCAACGTACTCCCAATGTGTTCGGATGTGCTCACCACACCCGATTCTCACGGCTACCTGATCAGTGCTGCTTGCGTTACGAAGAGAGCGATGCAATTCGCCGACGCCGGAATTGATCCCAAAGGACAGCAAGCCAGATTACGACGCCGATAATGACATTTTGCCAGAAGTCGTTGACGTCGAGCAGCACCGCGCCATCGCGGATCAGTCCGATCAGAAACACTCCGAGGAGGGTGCCGACAATGGTACCTTGCCCACCAAAGAGGCTGGCCCCGCCAACCACACACGCGGCGATGACGTCCAGTTCCAACCCGATGCCGAAGTTTGGTTCGGCTATACCCAGGCGCGACACTGCAATCATACCCGCCAGGCCGGTCAGTAGGCCCAGGATCACATAGACCGCCAGCAAATATTTTTTGACGGGAATACCCGAGAGGCGCGCTGCTTCCCGATTGGAGCCAATCGCATAGGTATAGCGGCCCAGACGGGTGTGGCTCAAGAGAAAATAGGCGAGCACCGATAGAACCACCAGGATCATCAGAGCGACCGGGATACCCGCCAGTTTCCCTAAGCCGATCACCCCAAAGTTATCCGGCCCCAGGACGCTCGCTGGCCCGATCACCACGACGGCATTCGTGTACACGTCTGTGAGGCCGCGCACGACTGTCTGCATGCCAAGTGTGGCAATAAAAGGATTCAGGTTGGCAACGCTGATGAGCAAGCCGTTTCCCAGACCAACGACGCCGCCCGCGAGGATGGCAACGAGCAGCGCCTGTGGCCAGTTCCATCCATGCGCAATAAGTTCAACTCCCACCACTCCAGTCATCGCCGCGGTCGAGCCGACCGACAGATCTATGCCCGCGGTGATGATCACAAAGGTCATGCCGAGCGCCATGACAGCCGTGACAGCATTTTGCTCGATGATATTGATTAAGTTATTCGTTGTCAGGAAGACCGGTGAGGCAAATGCGAGAAAGATGAACACCACTATCAACGCGCCTGCCGCTGTCCCCTGTGCAATAAAGTTTCCCAGCCGCTCTTTCACCCTCGGCGGTATCGCCCGCCGCCCAGCCGGTTGTTCTCCGGGTGCAGGAGCCGCTTCGGAGCCGATAGCCTCGTTTGTCGACGGGATGGCATCTTTCATAGCATAACTCCTTCAGTGGCTCCCGTAGCCAGGGTCATAATGCGCTCCTCTGTGAATTCACTACGCTGAAGTTCGCCGGTGATGCGTCCTTCATGCAAGACGACCAGGCGGTCGCACATATTGATCAGTTCTGGCAAATACGAGGAAATGAGGACGATTGCACGCCCCTCACTGGCCAAGGTGCCGATTAATTCAAAGAGTTCTGACTTGGCATTCACATCGATGCCCCGCGTAGGTTCATCGAAAAAGAGCACGCGCGCGCGGGTTTCCAGCCAGCGCGCGACGATGACTTTTTGCTGGTTGCCGCCAGATAAGACAGTCACTTTGCGATGAACCGATTGAGTGCGTATTTTGAGGCGGTCACTGGCGCGTAGAGCAATGCGCTCTTCCTTGCGAAGTTCAATCCATGACGCGACGGTAGGTAGATTGGCCAGGGTGATATTCTGCGCAATATCCAGGGTCATCGCCAGACCATCTCTTTTGCGGTCCTCGGTCAGGTAGCCAACGCCGGCGGCTATGGCACTGACAGGGGAAGTGATTGAGAGGCGCTTCCCTTCCAGCCAGATACTTCCCGCGTCGATGGGATCGGCCCCAAACACAGCGCGCGCAAGCTCCGTTCGCCCCGACCCGATCAGTCCGGCAAAACCAAGAATTTCTCCGGCACGGACTTCAAATGTACACTGGTGAAGAATCCCACGCCGGGTGATCCCCTCGGCGCGCAATAATACCGGGCCAATTTTGGGTTCGGGTTTAGGATACAACTGTTGGATGTCGCGCCCCACCATCAGTCGTATGAGTTTCTGCTGATCAAGGTCACTGCGCGGTAGTGTGGCAACTACCTTCCCGTCTCGCATCACAGTGACGCGGTCAGCAATCTGGAAAATCTCATCCAGGCGGTGGGAGATGTAGAAAACGGCGATACCTTGAGCAGTCAACCCCCGAATGACGGAAAAGAGGCGGGCGATTTCCGAATCCGTCAGTGTCGCCGTAGGTTCATCCATGATGACTAATTTCGCCTCGATATCCAGCGCCTTGGCAATTTCGACCATCTGCTGTTCAGCGACCGACAAGGTGGAGACGATGCGCCTTGGATCAATGTGCAATCCTACCCGTTGTAGGAGTCGGCGCGCCTGTTCGACTTCAGCACGTTTATCGATGGCCCCAAAGCGCGTACTTTCGCGACCAAGGACAATATTTTGCGCCACGGTGAGGTGCGGCGCCAGGGCGAATTCTTGATACACCATCGAAATGCCCAGCCGTTGGGCATGCCGCGGATTGATGATAGCCACTTCCTGCCCATTCAGCAAAACTTTCCCAGAGGTGGGCCGCTCGACCTGGGAAAGCAACTTCATCAGTGTCGATTTGCCGGCACCGTTCTCCCCGGCGACGACATGCACCTCGCCAGGAAAGATATCGAGCGAAACAGTATCGACTGCCAGCACACCCGGGAACTGCTTTGAAATGTTGACCAGTTGGACCAGGGGCGATTGTTGTGATAATGCCATGCCTGCTCTCCCATTGTCTGCTATGACGTTCCTGCTCTTCTATGGGTCGACTGCTTCGTTCCCTGGGACAGAATGAAGTTACTTTAAATACATGACGTTGGAAGTTATATAACATAAAGAGTACCACTCTGTCAATAGCAATGAGTATGATTTTAAGGCTGTGAAATACAAAAACCAAGATAGGATTCGGCTTTTTCCCCTCGTTAAATTCTGTCTCCAAAAACATCCAGATTTCCTCAAATAAGAAATGAAGCGCTCTTGGCGTTAGATAACTCTTATCAGATGAGAGGGGGTTGAAAAATTCTGATAAGTATGCTAAAGTATCACTCAACAACCCTTGCTTTTCTGTAAATGGATGTGTCAGAACTTGCAATGAGTAATACTTTTAGATGCACATTCGGAGCAAGGAAGTGTACACATCAGCCGGGGGAGATATCTTCATGGAAAAACACGAGTTGCCGGTCTATCGTCCACAATATGAGCGAATCGCTGAGTTGATTGTGGAGTTTATTACCGAGCAACGACTCCGCCCCGGTGATCGCTTGCCGACGGAGCAGAAGTTTGCTGAGCAGTTTGGGGTCAGTCGCACTATCGTGCGTGATGCGATCAAAATGCTGACGCCCTCCGGGTTGGTACGCCCCCGCAGAGGAAGTGGCATTTTTGTTGGTGAACAAGAGCAGCAGCCAGCACCAATTTCGCGCTTGCATCTAGCTTCACCCGCTGCGCCGGAGCGTATTAGCGATTTATTTGAGTATCGCAGCTTCCAGGAGATGCAAACGGCCCGCCTTGCAGCACAACAGATCACCGTTGCGGAACTGCGCACCGTCGAACATTTTTTATCGATGAATAGAGAAGCGGCGAAATCAGAAGACCGAGAAACATTTCTCAGAAGCGATGATGAATTTCATCGCAGTATTGCCATTGCCTCGCACAATGTCTTTTTTGTGGAAACGGTAACTTCCATCCTTCAACTCCAAAGATGGGCGGTCAAAATCTTAACCGGAGGCGCGCCAGGGTCATCCTGGTTAGCGGTGGAGCAGCACACGAGGCTCTTTGAAGCCATACGGGATGGAAAGCCAGATCCAGCCGCCGAGGCAGCTCGCGACCATGTCGAATCCGTCTTTAGCGCGTATCAACGAGAGGTCAGGCGCCTGCTGATGGGCGACGAGGATTCTTCGTCTTGAACCACGCCTGCTGATAAGATAACGGGTACCGCTTTGTACTCACTCAATCAAGCTCCTGGATGGCATCCATGGAGTGAGAGTTCTTTGCGTCCATAAAGAAAGGACCTCAGATGCGTGCGCTTAGCCTTGATGCTCCCGGTAAGATACAAATGGTTTCTGTTTCTGATCCACCTGTGCCAGGACCTGCAGAGGCACTGATCCACATCAGGCAGGTAGGCATCTGCGGGACTGACTACCACGCCTTTCATGGCAATCAGCCATTCTTTACGTATCCAAGGATTCTTGGTCATGAACTCGGTGTTGAAATAGTGGCTGTCGGAACAGACGTGCACCATCTTGCGCAAGACGATCATTGCGCAGTACGCCCCTATCTCTCTTGCGGTTCCTGTCCAGCCTGTCTGCGGGGCAAGCCGAATTGCTGCCTCTATCTGCAGGTTTTTGGGGTCCATGTTGATGGGGGATTGCGCGAATTTGCGCTGCTGCCTGCTGCCTATTTGCATCCTGCCAGGACACTCACCTTTGAACAGCTTGCCCTGGTCGAGCCGCTTGCTATCGGTGCCCATGCGGTCGCGGGGGCAGAGATTGCAAAAGGGGAGCGAGTGCTCGTCGTAGGAGTAGGCCCTATCGGCCTGGCCGTCACGCAATTTGCGCTGCTTATGGGCGCCCAGGTGATCGTGACAGATATCAGCCAGCAACGGCTTGCCTTCTGCCAGAACCTGTGGCCTTCGGTCACGTGCATCGATGGGAGTGAGCCAGTGGTCGAGGCCCTTGAGCGCCTCCTGGGCGACGATTTCCCCACAGTGGTCTTCGATGCTACCGGTAATCCTCAATCGATGCAAGCCGCCTTCACTTACGTAGGCTATGGGGGGCGAGTGATCTTTGTTGGATTATCCCAGTGGGAATATTACCTTCTCTGACCCGCTTTTCCACAGCCGTGAGGTGACATTGCTCGCTAGCCGTAATGCCCTGGCCGCCGATTTTGACCGTATCATTGCTGCGCTTCAAGCAGACGAGTTCAATCTGGCTTCCTGGATTACCGACCGCGCCACGCTCGAAACGGCTGCGGATGCGTTTCCACAATGGATCGGCGCTAATAGCGTCATGATTAAAGGCCTTATCAGTATCTAGTATGCACTCTGAGCAAATCAGGGAGCTTTCCGCGATCCAGATAAAAGGAGACAACACGGAAATGCAGCTAAGCGACAGCACTCACCAGATTTTCACAGAGTTGCGCGTCTACCCCTCATCAGTCACCCAACAAGGGGAGCTGACCTATGCGCTCGCTGAGCCTAAGCCGGGACAACGCCAACTGGTCATTCTTGCACCACCTGCATCCAGGTGGTTAGAACAGTTCGTGGGAGAGGCCAGCACGAGCGCCGCCCAGACGGTGCTAGTCGGTCCGCTCGAAAGTCACAATGCCACGGCACTGCGCAGCCAACTCTCCTGGTTGAATCCGGTCACACTGGGACTTGGAACAAGCGCTGGTTTTGGAGATCGCCTTGGGATAGCCACCCCAGGGCATCTGCGTGCGCTTAGAGAGGCAGGCGGGCATATCGCCCCGATTCCCGCACAGCAATCAATTCGCGAGATGACCCGAACTGGGCGCAGTCCACAACAGGTATTTGATGATGCCATGTGGGGCGTCTTTGCCGAAGGCTGGCGTTCTGGTTTTGCCGCTGATGCAGATCACCTGAAGTCCACAGAAGATATTGATCGTTGCGTGGCCGCTGGCTACACATTCTATACCTTTGACCCAGGAGAGCATGTTGATAGCACGGCAGACGCAGCGTCCGTCGCCGCGTTGCATCAAAAGTTCGAAGCGCTCCCGTGGGCTGCACTGGAAGATACCCCCGAGGATCTGCTGGCGCGCTATTTGGCCCCCCAGTATGTTGAGGGACGGGTTATCCGGTTCGATGGGGAAACCCTCGTGCGTGCCAGTGTCAAGTATGGGCGCGCTATTGCTCATGTTACCAGGCTTTATCGTCATCTTGCTACCGTTGGCTCCGGGCGTGCCTGGGAGGTTGAGATCTCAGTAGACGAGACTGAGACGCCAACGACCCCCGCCGAACATGTGTTATTTCGCAACCGAGTTGCGCCGGCTAGGGGTTCAGTGGGTGAGTCTCGCGCCGCGTTTTGTTGGGCGCTTCGAGAAGGGGGTGGACTACATTGGTGATCTCGCCGCGTTCACAGCAAACTTTGCCACCCATGCAGCTATTGCGCGCACCCTGGGGCCGTATAAGCTGAGCCTGCACTCGGGGTCGGATAAATTCAGCATCTACGAGATCGCGGCACGTGAAACCCAGGGCGCCGTGCATCTGAAGACGGCGGGCACCAGCTACCTCGAAGCGTTGCGGACGGTCGCTCAAGTGCAACCCGATTTACTGCATGACATCTATGCCTTCTCGCTTGAGCGGTATGAAACAGATCGCGTCAGCTATCATGTCTCAGCAGAGATTCACCGTGCCCCCACTCCTATGGACTTGCGAGATATAGCAGTGCCCATGCTGCTTGACCAATTCGATGCACGCCAGATCTTGCATGTCACCTTTGGCTCGGTCTTGACGGCGCAAGATCCCGGTGGGCGCAGGCGTTTCTATGACCGGATGATGGAGGTCTTGAATATCCATCGTGAAGCCTATGCTGCCAATCTCAAGTCACATTTCCTCCGCCATCTGCGCCCTTTCGCAGCCTACAGCTAAGAAGCGAAGATAGAATTGCATATGTCCGAAGGAATCAATGGAGGCTCACCATGAATATCAGCGAACTTTTCGATCTTCACGGGCGGACCGTACTCATTACTGGCGGTAGCGGCGTGTTGGGCAGAGTCATGGCGAGTGGGCTTGCTCAGGCTGGTGCCCATGTCGCCGTCCTGGGGCGGCGAGAGGAACCGGCCCTGGCTGTCGCAGCCACAATTCGAGCAGCCGGGGGAGAAGCGATAGGTGTGGCTGCCGACGTACTCGACCGCCCCGCACTAGAAAGAGCCAACGAAACCATCACCGCAACCTTGGGACCTGTCGATATTCTCATTAACGGCGCGGGGGGCAATCAACCTGAAGCTACCACCGGACCAGACCGCACTTTCTTTCAACTCGAAATGGCGGCGATCCGACACGTCTTCGATACGAATGTCACCGGGGCGATCATGTGCAGCCAGGTTTTTGGGCGTGTCATGGCCGAGCGGCGACAAGGATGCATTATCAATGTCGCTTCGATGGCCGGTCTGCGCCCGCTGACGCGCGTCGTCACCTATAGTGCGGCGAAGGCTGCCTTGATCAACTTTACTCAATGGCTCGCCGTTCACATGGCTCAGGAACATAGCCCAGCTATTCGTGTGAATGCCATCGCCCCTGGTTTCTTCCTGACCGAACAGAACCGCTATTTGCTGCTGGATGCCGAAGGCAAGCTGACACCGCGCGGGCAGGCGATCGTCAACCACACGCCAGCAGGTCGCCTGGGCGAGCCAGCAGACTTACTCGGTACCCTGCTCTGGCTGGTCAGTCCCGCCTCGGCCTTTGTTACCGGCGTCGTGATCCCGGTGGATGGCGGCTTCGCCTCCTGTAGCGGTGTATAGAAAGGCTGGAGAAGGAGGAGTGGAGTGGCGCTAACGATTGTCGGCGTGCAGACATACGATATCCGCTTCCCAACGTCCCGCACAATGGCCGGCTCTGATGCCATGAATAGCGATCCGGATTATTCCGCCGCCTATGTGATCTTGCGAACGGATCACCCGGCGGGTCTGCAAGGTCATGGCCTAACCTTTACCATTGGACGTGGGAATGAGATTTGCGTCGCCGCCATCCGAGCGCTAGCACCGCTCGTCATTGGTCACAGCCTGGAATCGTTCACTGCTGATATGCGCGCCTTTTGGCGGCATATGACAGGTGATAGCCAGTTGCGTTGGATCGGGCCGGATAAGGGCGTCATTCATATGGCGACCGGGGCGGTGGTCAACGCGGTATGGGATCTGTGGGCCAAAGTTGAGGGCAAGCCGCTATGGAAGTTGCTCTGCGATATGACGCCCGAACAACTCGTCTCCTGCATCGATTTCCGTTACATCTCCGATGCCCTCTCTCCCGACGATGCGCTTGACTTGCTGCGCCGCCAGGCTCCGGCGCGAGCGCAGCGCGAGGCGGAGATGCTGCGTGATGGCTTCCCTGCTTATACAACCGGTGCGGGCTGGTCGGGCTACAGTGACGAGCAGATGCGCCTGCTGTGCCGCGAAGCGCTGGCGAAGGGCTGGCGGCACTTCAAACTCAAGGTGGGCCTGGGGTTGGAAGACGACCTGCACCGCACGCGTATCATGCGCGAAGAGATTGGGACGGAGAGTACCCTTATGCTTGATGCCAACCAGGTTTGGGAGGTGAACGAAGCCATCACTGCCATGAAATATCTGGCGGACTTCGACCCGCTCTGGATCGAAGAACCGACTAGCCCTGATGATATACTTGGACACGCTGCCATTGCGCACGCCATCGCGCCGATTCACGTTGCCACGGGCGAGCATGTGCAAAACCGCATCATCTTCAAGCAGCTCTTTCAGGCTGATGCCATTGGCATCTGCCAGATCGATGCCTGCCGCGTCGGCGGTGTCAACGAGGTGCTGGCTATTCTCCTGATGGCGGCGCGCTTCGGTATCCCCGTCTGCCCCCATGCAGGCGGCGTCGGCTTGTGTGAATACGTGCAGCACCTCTCGATCTTCGACTACATTGCCATTAGTGGCTCGCTGGAGAACCGTATGATCGAGTATACTTCCCATCTGCACGAGCATTTTGTGCATCCAGCCATCATCAAAGATGGTCGCTATGTCTCCCCGGATGCCCCTGGCTATAGCGTAACGATGTACCCCGCCTCGATGGCTGCCTTTTCCTATCCAGGGGGGTCGGAATGGGCGAGTGAAAGGAGGTAGGTATGCGCAGGTACGGACAGGTCATCGGTCTCAAACCCGACCAGATCGAGGCATACGAACGCCTGCACGCCGCCGTCTGGCCCGAAGTGCTGGCGGCGATTTTCGCCAGCAACATTCGCAACTACAGTATTTTTCGTTACGGCGAGCAGCTCTTTGCCTATTTTGAATACGTCGGCGACGATTTCGAGGTTGACATGGCGAAGATGGCTGCCGATCCGAAGACGCGCGAGTGGTGGACCTGGACCGAGCCCATGCAGGTGCCCCTGGAGACGCGAGTTCCCGGTGAGTGGTGGACCACCATGAAGGAAGTCTTCCATACGGACTGATGCAAGAAAGGAAAGGACCATGTTTCGCCTTGATAAGAAAATCGCCTTCGTGACAGGGGCCGGGTCGGGTATCGGAGAATCCATCGCGCGGCTCTTCGCGCAGCAGGGCGCGCACGTCGTGCTTGCCGACCTTCGAGAAGACGCGGCCCAACGGGTTGCCAGTGAGATTCATGAAGCCGGAGGAAGCGCGCGTGTACAACTGCTTGACGTTACCGAAGAGTCCCAGGTGACGTCGGGCATAGAGCGGGCCGCCGCTCTCGAAGGTCGGCTCGATATTCTGGTCAACAATGCGGGTATCAGCCACGTCGGCTCTATCCTGGAAACCAGTCTCGAGGACTGGGAGCGTCTGATGCAGGTGAACGCGCGCGGTGTCTTTCTGTGTGCCCGCGAGGGGGTACGACAGATGCTCGCGCAATCGCCACGCGGAGGTGTCATCATCAACATGGCCTCGGTCGCAGCGATGATCGGCATCGAGCGGCGCCTGCCCTATTGTGCCAGTAAGGGCGCGGTCTTGGCGCTGACACGCTCGATTGCCATCGACTTCGCCACGCGGGGGATTCGCTGCAACGCCATCTGCCCCGGCACGGTGCAGACGCCCTTTGTCGAAGACTATCTCGCCCGCAACTTCGCCGGACAAGAGGACGAGGTGCGACAGCAGTTACAGGCTCGCCAACCCGTGGGTCGCATGGGACAACCTGACGAGATTGCCTATGCCGCGCTATACCTGGCTTCGGATGAGGCGACTTTTGTCACCGGCTCGGCTCTCGTTATCGATGGCGGCTGGACGGCTAAATAAGTTGTCCATGCAGAAAGAGAGGAGTAGCATATGCCTTCTCAACCAGAACCTTCCGGTCAACTTGCGCTACGTCCGCTTGGTTCGACCGGTTTGCACGTGACTTCCATCTGTATTGGCGCTGCCCCACTGGGAAACATGCCTGAGACTTTCGCCTACGAGGTTTCCGAAGACCGCGCCCTGGCGACGGTCCGCGCGGTTTTCGCCGGTCCCTTCAACTTCCTGGATACGGCAGCTTCCTACGGGGACGGCGAGAGCGAGCGCCGCATCGGCAGCGTCCTGAGAGAGATGGGCGGTCTTCCACCCGGCTTCGTGTTGGCAACCAAGGCCGACCGCGATTTGCAGACCGGCACGTTTACCGGCGCGCAGATGCGGCGCAGCGTTGAGCGCAGCCTACGCCTGTTGGGGCTGGAACAACTGCCACTGGTCTATCTCCACGATCCTGAACATATCTCTTTTGAGGCGGCCATGCAGCCGGGTGGACCGGTCGAGGTGCTGCGGCAATGTAAAGATGAGGGATTGATCGCGCACCTGGGAGTTGCCGGCGGCCCCATCGACATGATGATCCGCTTTGTCGAAACCGGCCTCTTCGAGGCGGCCATTTCGCATAACCGCTTCACGCTCCTCAACAGGGAGGCCGGACCGTTGTGGGACCTATGCAGACTGCGGGGAGTCGCGGCAGTGAACGCGGCTCCCTATGGGAGTGGTTTGCTGGCAAAGGGGCCGGGCGTGTACCCACGCTATATGTATGGCTCGGCCTCGCCCGACCTGCTGCGGCGCGCCGGGCGGATGGAGGAGGTCTGTAAGCGGCACGGTCTGCCACTGGCAGCGGCTGCGCTGCAATTCTCGCTGCGAGATGCGCGCATTGCCTCCACGATTGTCGGCATCACGCGCCCGGAACGCCTCGGCGAAACGTTAAAGCTGGCTCAACAACCCATCCCGGATGAACTATGGGCCGAACTCGCTTCCATTTACCGGGCATAAAAAAGAGAGGTGAGTTTTATGGTCGAACAGATTCCCATCATCGATGCTCACGTCCATCTCTGGAATCCCAATCAATTCAACATGCCCTGGCTGGAGGACGTTACAGCACTGCGTCGTCCCTTCGGCTTGCAGGAGTATCGCGAGCAAACTCGTCATCTTCCCATTGTTGGGATGGTCTATGTCGAGGTGGGTGTTGATCCACGGCAGGCATTGAGCGAGGCATATCATGTCGTGGAACTTGCTCAAGAGGAGCCACGTTTGCAGGCCATTGTTGTCGCCGCGCCGGTGGAACTGGGTGCTGCTGTGCGCGGACACCTTGAAGCCCTGATCGCTCTTTCGCCGCTCGTTAAGGGGGTGAGACGCAATATCCAGGACGAAACCGAACCCGATTTCTGCCTGCAGCCCGATTTTGTCGAGGGGGTGCGCCTGCTGGCGGAATACGGCCTGTCGTTTGACCTGTGCATTCGGCACTGGCAACTGCCCTCCGTCGTTGAACTGGTGCGCCGCTGCCCCGATTCCATCTTTATTCTGGATCACCTGGGAAAGCCAGATATAAAACAACGCTTGCTCGAACCCTGGCAGTCAAATCTGCGCGCCCTGGCTGAGTTGCCGAACGTGGCCTGTAAAATCAGCGGCATGGTAACGGAGGCCAATCAATTAAGCTGGCAGCCTGCCGATCTCGAACCGTTCATCGATATGGTATTGGAGTCGTTTGGGGAGGAGCGCGTTCTGTTCGGCAGTGACTGGCCCGTAGCTTTGCTCGCCTCCTCATACCAGCGCTGGTACCAGACACTACAGGCGCTTACCGCGCGACTGCCGATCGCGGCCAGACGAAGGCTGTGGGCAGAGAATGCTCAGCGTCTCTATCGCATAAAGATTGCATGGCGGCGCTGCTCTTAGACGGTCCAGGCTTGCTGCCTACAGATCTACCACCCCTTTCAGCGGATACCATCATCTACTCACTTGTAGCATACCTGATTTGAACGGGCCAGACCTGGATGATACCTGGGAAACAGGCGGGAAAAGATGGGGAAGATCGAAGTTGAAAAACATTGTGATTATCAGGCTTCGTGCATCGTTCGGACCGGGGCAGTCACTACACGTGCCAGGACTATCAGACGAGGCTTCCTACCCATGGGATTGCGGTGAGCATGAGCCGCAAAGGGGACTGTTACGACAACGGGCCTCTTGGAGAGTTTCTACGGGGCATTGTAAACCGCTATTAACACGAGCGGCAGTCCTATCGGACCCGTGCGCAAGCCCAACAATCGATCTTTGAGGATCTGGAGGCCTTTTACAATCGGCAGCGACTGCATTCCTCTCTCGGATATGTCAGTCCTAGCATCTATGAGCGAGAGCTGAGATAATTTCCATGCTCTTGCACTCCACTAAAGGTCAAGGCCAAACTGCACCTGGGAAAGAGGCAGGGAACAAGTAAATTAAGAGATGAAAATAGAAGAGTGCCAGATTTTGGGGGTGCCGCTCACCACGCCTCTGGCGCTGCCAGATACACATTAGGCTGGAATATTTCCTGCACAATCATTCTCGGAACAATTCTGCCCCGGTAATCGACAATACAAACAACCTACGCCAGATCTATTGAGGTCGAGTGTGTTGCTTGTTTGCTACTGTTCATACTGCGCATTCACTGTCTGGGTGTAAGTCACAAACTCTGAGTAGGTAAAGATGGTCAGCTCGATCTGACTGGTATCCACGAGGACGATGATACAGGCATGGATAACGCTGCCACAGAACGAGTTGGGAGGGAGATCGATGCTGCGCCTCAAGTGGCTGCTGGAAGCCCTCGGTATATGCTTTTCAGATTTGTTGTTTCCGCCATCTATCCGCCACCCTTCCGCCATCCTCTAGAGCGTCGGTCAAGTAATCACGGTCGCGACGGCAGTTGTTCCTTTGACTCTCTTGCAACACAAGATACGATGTGATATACTCTTCTTCAGTGTATTGTACTGCAAGAGAGTGAAAGGAAGACCTTCGTGGAGGCACGCTTGACCCAATTGCTCAAGGGCACGTTGGATATGTGTCTGCTGGCCACCATTGCGCAGCAGCCCTGTTATGGCTACGAGATGGTCCAACGCCTGGCCCAGCAAGGACTCGCGTTGGTGAGTGAAGGCAGTATCTATCCTCTTCTCAGCCGTCTGCAACAGCGCGGCTACCTGGAAGGATATCTTGTCCCCTCAACGGACGGCCCTCCGCGCAAGTACTATCGTCTTCTCCCCGAAGGTGCCAAACAATTGGCCGAGTGGCAGGCTGAGTGGGACAGCTTTGCCCATGCCGTTTCACAAATTTTGAAAGGAGCACATGCTGATGTTGATCCTCGATCAGCCCACCCGCAGCCAGATCTCCGACCTCAGTGAGGCATGTGGGAGGTACTGGGAACTGCGGGGGATTGCCCAGGAGCACCGGAACGAGATGCAACTGGAATTAGAGCACCACCTTCTCCAGGCAGCGATGGATGGAAAATCCCCGGAAACGGTTGTCGGTCCCAATCCTGCCGCCTTTGCCGAAGCCTGGGCCAGAGAAATGCATCCCCATGCCTTGCGGGGAGGGGTTCTGCTCCTGCCTGGACTGGTCTACGCTTTGAGTGTTATCAGTACCACAGCCCTCGTGGAACCCCTGCTTGCCCACACGTCTTCCTTCACCTTGACCCTCTTCACTGCCTTTGGGCTTGGAAGCTGGGGGGTGGCGGCACTCTTGCTTCCGCTGGCAGGCTTCCTCGCGGTGCGCATGAGAACCCGAACAAAGCGGAGCATGCTGTTGGCTGCCGTTTTCGTCTTGAGTGCGCTGGTCGCCCGTTTGGCAGGGATGCGGGTGAACTGGAGCATGACCCTACTCTCCTGGAACTGGCCGCTGACGTTCTTGTTCGTCACCCTGGCAGTGGGGCTGGCTTCCCTGGAGTGCTGGCGACGAGCCTCCCACGAGCGAATGTCCTCTGGTCGTCGGGAGAAACTGTGGCGCTCTGTGCTGACCCTAGTCGGCAACGTCGTCCTGTTCGACCTGTTTCTGGGTGTGAGCAGTGTGGTCGTCTTCAATGCCTGTGCGCTTGCAGGCAGGTGCTTCAATTGAAAGAGAGGGGGAAGCTCAAGAGCGGGTTTTCCCTTGGCGAAAGAGTGTGAACCATGGAACGTATCTCAATTCCTCTTGCTTTTCTCATCAATTGGGGATGGATTCAAATCGGCCCGTACATCCATCTGAACATCAACCCGGTCCTGTTCTCCATGGGTCCGCTGGCCCTGCATTGGTACGGCCTGATGTATGTCGTCGCCATTGTGATGGGCCTCTGGTTGATTCGCAAGTATACCGCACACCAGGGCCTCAAAAAAGAACAGATCTACCGGATGCTCTGGTGGTGCGTCGTGGCTGGTCTTGTTGGCGGGCGCCTCTATTTTGTCATCCAGCAGCCCGACCTGGTGCCGGATTACCTTCTGAAACCCCAGCATATCCTGGCCACCTGGGAAGGCGGTATGGCTTTTTATGGTGCGGTTTTTCTGATCGTGCCAGTGCTGTTCTGGCGAGCCATGAAAGAGCGGCTTAATCCCCTGGTAGTGCTTGATGCAGGCGCGCTCTTTGCCGCCTGCGCCCAGCCATTCGCGCGAATCGGTAATCTCATTAACGGCGATATCATTGGGTATTCCAGCACGCTTCCCTGGTCCACGGTGTATGACAATCCGGCCAGTTGGGCCTGTCAGAATCCGGCAGCAGGCACCTGCCATGTCCCGGTACAACCGGCAGCCGCCTACGAGATCCTGCTCAACCTTCTGCTGATTGGAATACTCCTGCTGTTGGCCCGATGGTATCGCCGTCCCGGTATGCGCTTGCTCATCTATCTGGGTGGCTATGCCCTCACCCAGTTTCTGGTCTTCTTTACCCGCGCCAATACCGTCGTGCCGCTCTTCACGCTGGATTGGGGGCTCAAGCAAGCCCAATGGACCTCGCTCATTGTCTTGCTGCTTTTGATCCCACTGACGTTGTGGGTGAGACACTGGCGTTTTGCTCAGCCTATTCCGGAAGGGGAGATTCCCGCAACCTACGGCATGCCCCTATCGAAGCGCAAAGCGGTGCGAACAAATATCGAGGAGGAAACCGTCCATGTTTCTCATCTGGAGTAGTGTGCTTGTGACGTTTGGAGCCGGTCTCCTGTCGTTTCTCTCACTATGCTTTTCGTACCTTGCCAGCGCGATCCTCATCTTCGTGGGGATTTCTCTCCTCTTCGGTCTGTTTAGCACGGCTGGGTAACCATACGCGGAGACAGACACGCGCGTACGCCCAACTCACGTCTGGAGAACGCCCATGCAGCCACCATTTTGGCAACCACCAGCGAACCTTTCCGCACAAGAAGAGCAACTTGTGACGCGCATACGACATGCGAAACTCTTTGTGTTTCTGCGCCACCATCGGCACGAATTGTTCGATGAATTGTTCCAGCAGGAGCTGGCGACCCTCTATCGGCCAAGCAAGCGGGGGCATCCGCCCATTGCTCTCGCACAACTGGCCTTGGCAACCATTCTTCAAGCGTACACGGGCGTTTCCGATGACGAAGTGATCGAGGCGACCCTTATGGATCGGCGCTGGCAGTTGGTGCTGGACTGTTTGGACACTGATTAGCCACCATTCAGTAAAGGCACATTCGTCACCTTTCGCAAGCGCTTCATTGAGGCCCAGATGGATCGACGGCTCATTGAGCGAACCATTAAACTCGCCAGCTCCACCCAAGAGTTTGGATCACGAACCTTGCGTGCGGCCCTGGACAGCAGCCCGTTGTGGGGAGCAGGCCGAGTCGAAGATACAATCAACTTGATTGGGCATGCGCTCAAAAAGCTCATGGGTGTGGTGGCCGAGCAGCAGGGAAGAGAATTGGTCGAAGTGGGGAACGAGGCCGGAGCAGACGTGGTCTGTGGAACGAGTTTGAAAGCGATGCTCGACCGGGATTGGGATCAGCCAGGACAGCGAGAAGAGGCGCTGAATCTGGTTCTGAATGTGTTGCAAACGGTGGAAACGTGGGTGCAGACGTTGCAACCAGATGAGGTGGAACTGGCCGAACCATCGCTAGAAATCGCTCGCCAGGTGAAAGAGCAAGATGTGCAGGTCGATGAGAAGGGGAAAGCACGTCTGATCAAAGGAGTGGCAAAAAATCGGCGCATCAGCGTCGAAGATGCCGAAATGCGTCATGGACGCAAAAGTCGAAGTGTGCGAGTAGATGGATACAAACGCCATGTCTTACACGATCTGGATACAGGTCTCATCCGTGCAGTGGGTATCACAGCCGCGAACATGCCAGAAGCCAGCGTCACCAGAGAGATCAGTGCTGATCTGGAACAACAAGGAGTATGTTTAACAGAACTCCATATCGATCGAGCCTATTTGAGTAGCCATTTCGTGCATGAGCGAAGTGATGAATTGGAGATTTACTGCAAAGCTTGGCCAGTTCGCGAGGGGAAGCGATTTTCCAAGCAAGTGTTTACTCTGGACTGGGAACGGCAGGTCATTCGTTGTCCAGCGGAACAAGAAATGCCCTTTGTACCCGGCGGGATCGTCCATTTTCCCAAAGACACCTGCTCCCAGTGTCCCCTGAAAGCCCAATGCACGACCAGCGCGAAAGGGCGCAGCGTGAATATTCACCCCGACGAAGCCTTGCTCATTGAGTTACGCCAACGTCAGCAGACTCCATAGGGGCGCGCTCAACTTCGTGAACGGGTGGCAGTTGAGCATACTTTGGCCCATGTTGGACGGTGGCAAGGACGGCGGGCGCGTTATCGAGGTATTCGCAAGAATCTCTTCGATTTACGCCGCTGTGCCGTTGTCCACAATCTGCATGTCCTGGCTCGCTCTCAACCACTGCAAGCTGATCTTCAGAACGCTGCGTGATTTCTTGACCGGCGCCCTAGGAGAAGCCAGTTACTTATGCTAAAATGAGGAGCGCATCAGATGATGAGAAGAACGTAAAGGGGCCGTTATGGTGAAACTGACTGAGGCGGAACTGAAGAAGCTGATTAAAGGTGGAGAGACAAATACCATTGAGTTAAAGGTGGCTGCCCCGAGAGCAGTGGAGATGGCTGAACGTTTGTGCGGCATGGCCAATGCCCAGGGCGGCCTAGTCATTATCGGCGTCAAGGATGCTTCTCATGAAATCGTGGGTGTGCCCGATCATCGACTCGGCGAGACGCTGGACGTCATTATACGGGCAGTCCGGCAAATGATCAAGCCAGAACTGGTGCTAAGTACAATCAAGGAACAAACTTGGGAAAAACCTGCTCGGCAGGCACAAACAATCCCAAAGAGTTCTTGAATGTACTAGATCCTCCCGAGCCGGAAATTTACACGGTGTCGGGAAAGAAACTGGTTATTGCTACGGTCAAGCCGAGTCACGGGCCGGTCTACCAGGCTCACGGAGTGTATTGGGTGAGGCGCGGTACCCATACCGTCTCGCTCAGTTTGTCGGAATTGCTAGAAATGGCCAACGACCGGGGTTTGGTGGATTGGGAACATCAGCCGGCTCGTAATGCCATCATGGAGGACATCGACCTGGAAAAGGTCAAGGCGTATCTGGCGCGGCGCTCAACGAACACCCGCCAGGCGAGTCGCTTCAGAGACCTAGAGCGGGTGTTGGTTGACCTGGAGTGCGCCGTTGCGACGAGTAGCGGCAAAGTGGCGCCTACCAACGTGGGCCTCCTGTTCTTCGGGTATGCTCCTCAGGAGCACATTGTGCAAAGCGATGTGGCCTGTGTGTTGTTCCGTGAGACGGTGGGTGCGAGTCGCTATGCCGACCGGAGAATTATTACGGGAACGCTGCAGGAGCTGATAGATGGGGCGGAGCTATTCCTGACCAGGTATATCGCTGTAGGGGCGAGAGTCGAGGGTTTCAAGCGCATCGACATACCGGAGTACTCGCTCGAGGTCTTGCGCGAGGCCGTCATCAACGCCGTGGTGCATCGCGATTACAGTAAGCGTGGCGAGAGCGTGCGTGTCTTTTTTTACCCCGATCGGGTGGAGGTACACAGCCCCGGCTTACTGTTGCCTGGGATCACAGTGGAGCAAATGGAACGGGGAGCAGTGCAATCCAAGTTACGTAACCCCATCCTGGCGAACTTGCTCATGGGCATCCCCGGGTACATGGAGCGGCTTGGAAGCGGCATCAGGTTTATGCTGGACGAGACGAAACGCCTGGGGCTGCCCGCGCCGCAGTTTCGGGAAGTGAATGAATTCGTGGTGACCTTCCGCAAGGCCCCAGCCCTAGTAGCTCCGCAAACACAGCCGCGGCAGAGAAAGACGCTGTGGGGGGATGACCAGGATGCTCTACCTGAGATACTGGCGGAGAATCAGTCTGATCAGCGGGAGCATCGGCTGACTAAGGCCGTGGAGTACGTGCAGAAATACGGTTTCATCACCAACAGCATCTACCGGACATCAGGTCGTCACGAGCGCCGGAACCTTACGACAATACTTACGGCAACCGCAACGACTCTCTATGAACAAAGGCATCCAAAAACGGACGGGGGCCGGAGAAAGTGAGCACGGGGCGAGCCGGAAAAGACAGAGGCGAACAAACCGGGCCGCTTCTCTCCACCGGCACTAATCATCCCTGAAACTGCTTCGTAAACTGCTGCGTCATATTCAGGTACAAGTTTCCATAGCTTACGCTCGGCTCAATCATAGACCCCTCAAACCACTCGTTGAAGCTAGTAATCGTGATCCAGTCAGGTTTACTCGCAAGCGCTCCCGTCCAACTTTCACTATAGGTCGCACCATTGTTACGCGGAACAACATATGTACCCTTGCGTCCTGGTATGCGCGTATCGTCATAGCCGGGAAGAACGCCTGCCGCCCAGATTTTTTGCGTCGAGTGCTCTGAGTTATACGCATCGATTTTAGCGCGGAATCCCTGATCCACCGCCGTAATATCTCCATTTTGAATGCCCCAATAGGCAGCGCTAAAGAGATGCAGGCCATCAAAAACACTCAAAAGGCTCGTATCGACGCCTTCAGCAGACCAGATCATTGCATTATTCGGATCGACCTGGCTGCGAATAGATGCCCACTCAGAGAGCGTGCGACCATTGCCTAAAGGATCCCAGAAGAAGAGAACAGGCTTTCCATGCCAGTGAAAAAAATGCGGATCGTTACTATAGTGCGCGATCACGTAGCGCAACGCATTGACTATAGTATCCATTCCACTCAAAGCGGGTGCATCGCTTTCAAAATAGATCGTTGAAGCAAAATGATACCCTGTTGTGATCTCCAGAGTAGCCGCATGCGCCAATAGCTTAGCAAAATTCTTATCCGTTGGATCTCCTTCTCCCCACCACGAACTGATGAAGCCAGTAATTCCGGCATTAGCCGCCCATGTCACCTGTCGCTCAATCGTATTATCATCACTTGAATTGTACTGAATCGTTGGCAGGTCCGACATCGTACAAGAGCACCACGTCGAAGTAGAATACCAGGGATAGTAGAACGCCAGCACAGGATGGCCCGTATTATCAATAATCCGCGGTGATACTCTAGAAGAAGCCCCATTTGCTCCTGCCGTGGTCGTTGGAGAACTTGTTTGGCCCGGTACCTGAACGCCACTTTGTTGCGTAGGCGACGCTATTTGCGGCGTACCGCCATTTCCAGATTGCCCAATCCCGCTACATGCCGAAACAAACAAGAGAAGGCAAACGCATACCAATATCAAAATTGTTTTCCGGTGTCTAGCAGGTAGATACGTATGCATATACTCCTTCTAGTAAAGTACGCTTCCCCTAAGCAGTATACAACTCACAGCTTCTACAGAACTCTACGTACGAACTTTGCTCAAGGTTTGTAAAGAGGAGACAGGCATCGCCTCGATCTGCGAAAAACCAAGCTTCTCGCACTGACATGCTCAAAAACCGCAACACGTTGTATAGTATAAGACAAAAGAATCAAACAGAACAGAAAGCGAGAAGATATGTCAACACCATTTCGCGCATTCGTAGTCAATAAAACCGACGATCGTTTTACCGCCCAGGTGCAGCAGTTGACCCAGGCCGACTTACCTCAAGGCGAAGTCCTCATTCGAGTTGCCTACTCCAGCGTCAACTACAAAGACGCACTTGCATGTACCCCCGACGGAAAGATCGTGCGTAGCTATCCCTTCGTCCCCGGCGTAGACCTGTCAGGAACCGTGGTCGAATCTAGCGACCCTCGCTTCCACAAAGACACCAAGGTCATTGCCACCAGCTACGACCTTGGTGTCTCTCACTATGGAGGTTTTAGCGAATATGCGCGTGTCAAAGGTGACTGGGTCGTATCCTTGCCTGATGGACTGAACCTCAAAGAAGCAATGGCCTTCGGCACAGCCGGTTTCGAGGCCGCTCTATCGCTGTACCAACTCGAAAAAATGGGACTCGCACCTCAAAACGGTCCTGTCCTCGTAACAGGCGCAACCGGTGGAGTTGGCAGCATGGCCATCGGCATGTTTGCTAAGAAGGGCTACACCGTCGCGGCCAGCACCGGCAAACAGTCCGAACATGCCTACCTGAAGGAACTGGGTGCGAACGACATCCTCAGCCGCGAAGAGGTCTCAGCCGAGAGCAACCGTCCCTTGGAGAAAGAACGATGGGCAGGCAGTATCGACACCGTTGGCGGCGCTACACTGGCCTACCTTATCCGCACTACCAAATACAGCGGCTCAATCGCGGCCTGTGGCCTTACCGGCGGCTCAACTCTCAACACCACCGTCTTCCCATTTATCCTGCGCGGCGTCAACCTGCTCGGCATCGATTCCGTATTTTGCCCCATGGAACTGCGCCGCGAACTCTGGCAGCACATGGCAACCGACCTCAAACCATCCCAGCTCACCAGCATGATACACGAAGTAACGCTGGATGAACTGCCACAGGTGACAGCCTCTCTGCTAAAGGGCAGTGTCCGAGGACGCACAGTTGTCAGCCTGGGCACAGAGGGATGAAGTCACGACATTTGATATCGTGAATAAAGGCAAGGGATGCAGGGCGAATACCCTACATCCCCATTGTAAACAATTCGCAACTCACATTAGTTATTAAACCGAGTAGACGATCTCAGCCGAGAAGCCACAACTTGATCGCTGCTTGATGTAGTGATACCACTCGTCGCTACCAAAAGATCTTCGGGCGTTGTGTACATGGCCTCGTTAAGATGTACTCCGCTTGGTGGTGTAGCAACAGCGAATACAGGAAATGCAATTCCATCAGGAGTAATAGAGGTTGAGATGTAGTCGCCTGCAAAATAGCCGCGTCCCTGGGTATTCGCCAACCAGGGGAGTTTCATTGGCCCAGCTAGATGTTGTGGTGTGCTCCAACTAGCACCACCGTTCGACGATGAGATAAAACCAACATTGAGCTGGCAGGTAGAGATGGAGCAATGAGTATCTGGGAAGTAGTAATAGGCGAGCGCGAGATAGGTCTTGCCCGCAAGAGTCCTTACACCCAAACCGGGAGTGAAGTGATCGACCCCACTTCCAACAGCATTGATTGGAATGCGTCGTACAGCCGACCACTCGGTACCATTGGTTGAGGTACTCAAGACGAGATCGTTGGCGCTGCAACCTTTTTCGAAACGACAATCGTTCCAGACAACATAGACTTTACCAGAACTATCGATTCCAGCGGTGGGAAGACCATCACTGGTGCGCATTCTCGGCTCCTCAGAAAGCACATTGAGCGAGGAGATTCTGACAGGTTTACTCCAACTTACGCCACCATTGCTAGAGGTGAAAGCTGCCACATAATAGGTTGTAGCAGTCTCTCCGAGGATAGGAACAATTACCTTGCCGTTGGGCTGAACAAGGGGCTGCCCACCTGTTCCATTAGCCTTATTCACAGTATAGGTTAGAGGTCCCCAGGTTTTTCCACCATCAGTCGATGTGCTCATCGTAATCAGGTTGAACTCATTGTTGTTAATGAAGGTATCCCACTCGACATAGCAGTTTCCATAGTAGGGGCTGCTAGAAGAATTATCACAGGTAATCCAATCTTTATCGAAGAAAATACCGGTTGAATTCTGCGCCAACGTTACGGGGCCACTCCAGGTCAATCCTCCATCGGTTGAGCGACTGACCACAATTGCATTTGGATTAGCAATTTCATCGAAGATATAGCTGGAGATCATCCAGGTATGGTACCTGGCGTCGTATACAACAGCCGGGTCGCTCGCTCGATGATACTGTGTGCCACCTGAATAGGTAGTGAGGCCTGGCAATGAACCATGCGTCCAGGTCTTACCACCATCGTGAGACGTTGCCCAACCGTTGTCAGAGCTTCCGCCAGTGGTAAAGCGGCCCTGCTGAAAGGTTGCGACAATTGTTTGACCAAATGCATACGAGTCAGGTTCGACTTCAGTTTCGTGCTGACTTGTACCGTTCGTGAACGGGTCACTACTAATCCGTATCAGGTTGTCCCCTGCCGCATGGGACGAGGTACTTGATGAGGCTACAAAGACGAGAGAAAGGATGAGGGTGATAACGGCGACGGCTGTCGCCATGCTGATCCGCCAGCGAAAGCGAGAAATAACTTCCATAGTGCAACCGCTCCTTTTTCTATTATTTTCGTGAAGCACAGATTTTCACAGTGTAAGTATAGGCGGGAAAAGTGAATTTAGCGGTTGCACCTGGGTTAAGAAATGTCTTTAAATCGATCAATCCGGTTAAGTTTTCTCAAGAACTGCAAAAGAAAGACTCAAGTCCTGTGCATCCTGACTTGAGTCTTTCTTCGTTTCTTTCTGCCTGATCTATTATTAGACTGAGAGCAAACTACTGCCTCGTGGTCGTCGAAGGCGGCTCAAACATAGCCTCTTGATATGGTTCGCTGGGAGGTGCAGCACGTCTTCTGCCCAGGTATCCCCCAATAGCCCCCGCAATGAGTCCAAGTAGAGATGCTATGACAATGTTTAAAGCCAGTTGAAGGAGTGTATCATTGATTACAGTAGCGTTTGTAATCGCATTGACTTGACTCTGACTCTGATGCAAAGTGTTCGTTGCATAACTTTGGGCGGACTGCCGGACGGCATCCAGGTTTAAAAAAGTGATGACTAAGCTGATAATGGCAGAAATCAGTTCACCGAAGACGCCGGTCCAGAAACCTGCAAGCAATCCCGTTCTTAATAGACCAGTTTCCTGAGAAGCTCGCTGCCCAGCCAAAAAAGATAAGACTAGATATGCGGCTAAAGATATCACACTAATGATGCTACCTAAAAACCCGACCAGAAAACTGAGAACGATTTCAACAACGAAGAGGATAAGGCCGTACATGAGGCCATATCGTAGGGCTGGATTTCTTATCCGCGAGAACATATTTTGCATAACTCTCTCCTAAAGAGAACTCAAAGATCGTTTTGTATCTTTGCTTTCAACAAAACTCTTTGACCATCATACCCTACTTCAGACGAATATACAATAAGTCGCTGTAGTTCTCCTCTACTTTTTCCGAGGCCCTCGCAAGTTATTCAGTTCCTCTTCCAATCGCTCGCTGAAACCACGCAATTGCTCATTTTGCGCCTCTAGGGCGTCTCTTCGCTGGGTTACTTGCTGAAGTGTCTGTCTAAGGGCCTGGTTCTGCTGCCTTGCATACTGCAAATCGTCTTGAAGCGACTCCTTGTCCTGAACGTGCTGATGTACGAGGTCTTGCAAGGACTCTTTCTCGCGAGTTGTGCGATCCAGTTCTGCGCCGCGTGCGCTATGCTCTTCCTGCAATTGCTCTAACTCCATCTCCATTTCGCGGATTTGCACCTGCTTCAACAAGAGTTGTTGGGTGAAATCCTGCAAGTTCTTTTCATGCTCCTCACGTTCGGCCTTTAGCTCGTTCTCAAGGGCCTGAATACGCGGGCTATAGCGCCAGCCAAGCAGAATATCGTAAAGCTCGCGCTCAGCACTGCCTTCCTTGCTGACGCGACGCAACTCCTGTAGCCGGGCAATATTCCAATGGCCGCCGGCCAGCAATCCACCCAATGCACGCAGCGCAATCGCTAGTTGCTCAGGCTCCAATAGAGTCGTTCGACCCGTTGATCGGCCAGCCCACAGACCATAGTTACCAATTGTGCTCGCATATTGAGAGACATCTGCATGCTGCGTCAGCATACCAAGCACGCCTGCTACCTCGGCATGCAGCTTGGGAGGAGCATCAGGATCGCGCAGTATCTCTACGAGTGCGTCCCCAGCCTCTTCCCCAAGCAGCAGGAAAGCCTGTACAAGTCGTTCCTGGTGGTTCGGATAATCGTACAGTACCTGGGTCATAGCATCAATAATCGTACCCCAACCCAGCAGGAGCAATAAGGCAATAATGCGTAGACTGGCACGTTCATCAGCATGCGTCTGCACATATTCAAGCAGCGCAGGTATCATTTCTTGATCAACGTCTGGTTGCGCGGCTTCGTCATGGATACGCTCCAGCAGCAGCGTCAGCGCCATAGTGATATCCTGAGAATCGTCACTTGTCAGCAGCTTGACCAGTTCATCCTTAATCACCATCGTTGACATGCCATGGAAGACATTCAGCGCTGCCGTTCTGCGTGCAAGATTGCTCATATCGCTATGTGCAGCCCAGATAAAGGGAAAAGCAGGCACACCTATTTGAGACAGAATATTCTGAGCCGCCTGGGCTACCAGATCATCCGGGTCAGTAATCAGTTCTCCTACAACAGGCACCGCTTCCGCACCGATATCTATCAATACAATCTCCGCACCATGTCGTCGGTCCTCATTGCACAAGCCTTCCAGCAGGCCACGCATCACCACTTCGCTATTTTTATCGTGCTTATGTACTAATCGCACAAGCGCCTCGGAGACATCCCCTACCAAGTGCGCATCCTCCAGACCTTCCAATAATGCAGGAATACTTACATCAACGAGGTCGCGTGTCAGCACATCCAGGAGAGCTTCGCGTGCACGTGATGGCAACGAGAGATGGAAAAGCTGTACCACACTTGACAGCACTTCAGGCGTACGCTGCACTAACGTCACGACAATATATTGTGAACGCTCCTGTGTCCTGCTATTGAGATCATCCAGCCCAGATACGAGTGCGGGAAGTATCACAGGGCCAAATTGCAGCAAGATATCCTGGGCCGCGTCTCCACGTTCATATTCGCTCAGAAGACCTACCAGCGGTGGTATAGCTTCCTGAGGATGTTTCAGCAGTAATTCGGCAACGGCACTACGCCAGGCAGGTGAAGGTGCATTCAACACATCCAATAATGCTGGAACAATCACACGCCCGTTCATGCGAGCCAACGTTTGGCGCACATAGCCTCGCACGCGCATATCTTCATTAAAAAGATGAGCGACAAGCAACTGTGCTGCTTCGCTACCTTTCGACAAGAAGACATCCATAATGTTTCGCGCCTGTGCATCACTTCCCCTCGCTACGGCAGCTAGCAGCCTTTCTCCTGGAAAATCAATCATGCCAAGCAGCGCGCGCTGTACACGAGGCGTTACAGCAGTGATTTGCTCAACATCCAATGCCGCGATCAGCCTATCAAGAGCTATCTCCCCTAGATTGCTCAAGGCATTGATGGCTACCTCGTAAATAAGTGGTTGCGTATTTGCCAGTGTATTCAGCAATGGCTGCACGACTCGTTTATCACGAAATTGGCCGAGGGCGTGTACAACAGCAATCGCCAACGGCTGCTCTACATGCGGCATCTCTAGCAACGATATGAGTGCGGGAATGGCCTGTGGTTCCTGTACATGCTCAAGCACATGCACCAACAAAGACGTACGCTCAGGGACCACAGGAAATAGCGCCTGTATGACTGGCCTGACAACTTGTTCACCGATGTCGCCCAGAATTTGCTCCGCCCTGCTCGCCACAGCTTCACTCTCACCGTGTAAAACCAGGTTGATAAGTCCAGGGATGCTCTCAGGTGCATAGGTACGTAGTGCATTCGCGACTTGCTGTTGTACCATCAACGATGGATCAGCTACGAGGCGCAGCAGTTGAGGTAAGGCTTGCTGATCCCGCACCGCACCAAGAACCTCAACAATGTATATACGCACAACTTCCGGCGACTGTGTACCCAGTTGCATTAGCAAGGCAGGTGTAGCTACAGGTCCGATCTCTTTCAGCATCCGTACCACATTGCGTGCAACGGCCTCATCCTCAGAAGCCAGTTTCTGCACCAGCATCTCCACCGTTTTTTCGCCGCCTTCTCGCCCACCAGCTACGCTGCCCTGCCGTACAAGGATGTCACTTGCCCTCTGCTGAACCTGTGGAGGATAATTTCCGGCCAGTACAGGCAGCATCGCTTCCAGAATATGCTGATGCTGGGGTGGCGTAAGCTGCCATGCCGCATTTGTCCCATCAAGATAACGCTCGAGGATGCGCAGCGCCGCCAATTGCATCTGCTCCCTCGCTGGGTTTGCCGAACGACTTTCCAGCACCGCAATTACACGCATCAATGCAAGCTCCGGTCCCAGGCGGATCAAGGCGCTGACGGCCCGGTCAACAATAAACGTGTTTGCATCGCCCAGGCATACGATGAGCGGCTCTACTGCGCTTCCCTCGCGGGTGCCACCAAGGATATTGATCGCCGCCGACCGCAGCCGCCCACTCCTTGTAGGCGTAGCTTGACTCAACTCTGTTGCACGCGGTACCGCTGCATCTCCAAATCGCCCCAGCACACGTATCAGCCGTTTGACCTCGGTTTCATGTCCCAGATCATCCACGATATCGCATAGATAATTGAAGAGCAACTGAGGAACCAGCGTATTATTCAGCATAACAAACAATTCCTCAATCCCATTCAGCATCAGCAGCGGCACCAACGCTTGATAAATCTCCTGCCCTCCCTCTTCCGCACATCGTGTGAAGACAGTAGCAAATCTCCCACGTGTCGCCACATCGCTCACAGCAGCCACCAAAGCCTCCTCTAAACGAGGTGGCAAGACCAACTGTCGCTGAATGCTAGCCTGCGGGGATGTCCAGGCTACACCGATGCACATCAAACTTAACGCCAACGCCTCCAGCAGATGTACAGGATGATCCATTCCCTGCTCGACAAAACGTTCAGCCAATTCAAGAGGCTCATCCACCAACCCAGCCCACATCGCAATCGGTGCAATCCATTGCCCCCCAACATTCCCCTCTTGCAAGTTGATATTCGCAAGCAATGCTTCCACAAGCGTCAAGTGGGATTGTGCCTGCCCATCAAGTGCTAGGAGATATTCCGCTACAAAGTAGTCAGCAATCAACTCATGCCGAAAGCTCAACAGGCCATCTGAACCGATACCTATCAATGTTGCCCGCTGCGCAACTTGCAGCAGACGAACCCCATACTCCCGGTCATCTACCCATCTAGCACCTTCAAGAGACGGCACAACACTGCCAACCGCACTCTGAGAGCGATACTCATCCAGCCAACCCAGAACCCTCTCGTCAAGCTGGTCAAATCCGTAGGGGCGGGGGAGGTGCTGGGCGGAGTGGGGGGCCTTGTGCCCGCCCGCTGGTGAGATGATGAAGGGATGAGAAGATGGAGAGATTCTAGCCAGCATGATCCAGGCAATTTCCCCCAACAACAAGCGCAGGTCTTGCTCCATCTGAATATCTCTATTCCCACCATTCCCATTCTGCCGCCCATTCACCTGACTCTGTCCCTGTCGGATCAAATGCGTCACAAACTCGCGCAAAAGACGCCCGCGTGTATCAATCTGCTTTCCACGCTCAACACCAATCCCATCAATAACCTGCATAAACGCAAAAAACAACAGAGGATTGGCACACTGAAATCGCAAACGGCTATGCTCAATCACGTCCATGATCTGGCCCGCTGTATGTTGCCAGCGCTTGCCAGGTTCCTGTTCTTCAATGTAGCGCTCGATAAAGCTCCGCATTTGTTCCAATGAAAGTGGCGAGATCACTGCATGCGCGACAAGATGCTCAGCCACCAATTGCGCAAGCTGCGGCTGCTCGCGAGAATCCACTTCGCGGCCCGTTATCACCAACCGATTCGAGGTCTGCCCCAACAGTCTAGCAAATTCCGTACAAACCCCGGGAAGATATCCAGGGTCAAGCTTGTCCAAACCGTCACACAGAAACACCAGCCGACCTTGCTTCACCAACTTTGACAGATAAGGCTGCAGCCGGTGTATGCCTGGTAGATCAGCGGCAGAAAGGAAGTCAAGCAATGGAGCTTCTGCCACCTCTCCCTGCGAGGATCTCCGCATTTCAAGGAAGAGATTATAGTTCTCCAGCGGAACATAGATAGGAACCTTCTCTCGACCGGAAACTAACTCCCGCCGTCGCTGCAATAAGTGATATCGGTACAAATACAGAGCCACCGTTTTGCCCGCTCCCGGCTCGCCAAGCAATAACAAATGCGCATTTCGCTGCTGTGCCAGACCTGGAAATGACAAATTCTGTCTAGCATTGTGAATAGTAGGATCAGGATTTTCTTGGTAATAGGTCGTACTCGTTTCATACAAAGCAGGCCAGCTATTGAGCGGAGTATATAACCTGCGATAAAGCTCCTGTTCCTTTTGCACCTCCCGCACATATGCAGAGATCGCCCGGGGCATAGCAATCACCTGGGCAACAATAAACACCACAACCACCTCAGCAACAAACGGAACAAATACCAGCAGCGGACTATGCCCAGGAATAGCCAGCAAAGATGCGAGACTATGCGATGGTCCAGTGAGCCATAGCACAACTACCTCAATACAGGTGATTATTATGGCTATAAGAATGGCTAGAAGTATATTACGAATAACGCGAGATGCAGCACTGTTAGTATTTGAGCGACGATATATGGTATCTCTATTCGTATTGGCAGGGGTTAGCGGGGATTGCTCTTCTCTCATTCCACTATACGTCCCTTTCGCAGGTTTTGCATGTCGGTGGTCAGAGACAGTATATCGCACTCACTCTATTTCAACAAGCACCGGACTCGACGTTACGGGCTTCTCAAAGTGGTGGGAGAAAAGACGAGTCATAGTAGAATGAAGTATGAGCACTCATAGGAGAGACTCGTAGGACTAACACACTGCTAAGAAGTCAAGGAAAGCCAGGACGGACAGCAGCACTGCTCGTGTATGCCGTTGCCACCAGTTGGTGGATGGGCGGGCAGCCGAGGAAAGCGGTATGAGCTGGCAGCTTGTTGCTGCTGCTGGTGCTGGCGAAACTAGCGGGCATGAAGAGCCTGCTGGGGGCCAGCGAATGGGTTGAGCATCAGGAGCATGCTGCGCGAGGTCTGCCTGCCATGGAAACGGATGCCTTGTGCCAATACCTATAGGTATGCCCTAGCTCATCTGGACAGTCAGCAGGTCAATGCAGACTTGGCAGCTTGGTTTGTGCGACAAGCGAAAGAAAAGCGGTCTGCCGAAGGAAGAGAGACAGAAGCAGCCCAGCCCAGTCGCATCTGGCGAACGATGGCAAAGCGTCAAAGGACGGGGAAGCAGATGTATGGCGGGGAGAATCCGCAACAGCATCTGCTGCATGTCATGAAGTGCAAACAGGCATTGTCTTAGAGCAGTGTCCCATGGCGAGAAGTGCAACGAAGTGAGTGCCTCAAACCCTTGCTCACTGAAGTGTTGTGCAAGGGGCGCATTCTGACGACGGATGCAGCTCAGAGCTACCACGAGTTGGGCGTCTAGTCAAGCGGGCGGAGGGGACGTGATCCTCATCGTGAAAGACAATACCCCGGCCACACGGGCTGATCTAGAACTCTTTTTTGAAGATCCACAAGCCGACCGCAGCACGTGGCACTCTTTTGAACAGATAGAGAAAGGTCATGGACGTGGAGCGTCGTCACATCCTACCAGTCCCGATCTCAATGAGTTTCTCGACCGCGAGTGGGGTGAGGTGGGACAAGTCTTCGGGTGCAACGCGAACGCACTAGCAAAGAGAAACACAGCGTGGAAGTGATCTATGGCTGGACGACTCTGTCCCGACAGCACTGTCTGCCGAACGCCTTCTCGGCTTGAACCGAGCGCATAGGGCCGTGGAGAATTGACCCACTGGCCGCGATGCCACCAGGGAGAGGATGGCTGTAGCGTGCGTCTGGATCCGGTAGCAGAAATGAGGCGGAACTCAACACAGTAGTGCTAACCTTGATGGATAAGCACCACGTCACCAACGAGGCCAGCCAACTGCGCCGATCAAGGCTCAACAGCGTGAGGACTAGAAAGGATGAAGGAAAAGAAAAAGAAAAGAGAAGGTCGACGTCTACCAGTTACGAACTTCCTTAAACAGATCGAGAAGAATCCTCCGTTCAAAACTGATCAACGACGTTTAAAGGCACCCGCTAAACACCTTCTTAAACATATCTCCAAAATGGGAATCCAACGGCGAAACGGTACGATTTAGTGGTGTTACCACCAATGCATCAACACCCGGCTCCGAATGGAACCGCGCAACGTGATACGTCACATGATTAGCATCCAGCAGCCTTAATATTCCTGGATGCAGATCATCATGCCCTACCAACGTAAGTATACTGGGACGATCAGCATGAAATACAGCCCGGACTTCCGCAGGGATGCGACCGTTTAGCTCCGTCACAACAACCGCTCCATCAGTCTCGAATGTAATCGGATCACCAAACCATCCCGTCGCCCAACCATAATGAATATGCTCCTGCTGCAAATACTGAATGATTGGATTCAAATTCGTCGGATTGGCAGCAACGCAACCAGTACCCTGAAATGTATACGACGGATCAGCATCTGCATATGCGACCCCCTGCGCAATGAAATAGGGAATCAACACAAGCATAGCCAGCAGGACAGGCACAAACCCTGACATGATACGCTGTGGCAAGCTCTTTGTTTCCTGGTAAGAGTACCCCTGCCGACCTTCCTTTGTCATCAACAAAGGAATGCACAAGGTAGCAGCAATAACGAATGGCAGACCAACAACCAACGGCACAACATAGCGTCCTACCGTATCCCAGGGACCGCAACCAGCAACGAGTCCAATCACAGAGATGGAGGCAACACAAAAGATGAGCGATGTACTTAAGAAGAAAACCAATGGAAGCAATGTAAGCCGCCGCATGCGCACGAGCAACGATTGCCGCCAGAAAACAGAAAGCGCAACACATCCAGTGCACACGACGAGGCAACACACACTTACCACTAACCCAAACGTGAAGAGGTGTGGATTGGCGAGAGTGACATCAGGCTGCGTTGGCAATGCTCCACCTAGGACGCGTGGTGCCAGGCACGTCCTATAGAGATGCTGCACTTCTAGAATAGTATGGAGACGACCTTGAGGCGTTGGCCCTCCATTGTGAAAGATATAGGCAATATTCGCCCACGAATGATTGGCTCCCCAATAAATAGCAGGAGCAAAGCCAACAAGACCGGTAGGAATAGCTGTCACAACAAGGAGTGCCTCCTTGAGCACAGTCAAGCGCGACCGTACGCCCTTTACTAGTTGCGTAGCCAGATACCAACCAATCCACAGCGCAATGGCGGCAACCGCGTAAATAACGAGTGGATCTACCCACAAACCTAGCCCAATCAGAAAACCAATGCCCGCCCAACGCAGTGCCAGCTCTCTAGCAGACGCCCCTGCTTGCCAGCGCTGCGTCAGGCGCAAGGCACAATACAAGAGCCACAGCATGAGCGTAAGTATTTCAACATATCCACCCTTGGCACGCATCTCCTCCACCATATCGTAGAGAGGAGGGAATGCAGCCACAAGCGTGGCAATGGTCATAAAGAGCCTTTTAGCCCGAGGTGATAAAGATGCTGCCTCTGCCAGTGCTGCCGAAAAACGCCATGTGAGGTAAACCAGAGCGAACGAGATGAGTATAGGTTCAGCGCGGAACGCCCACACCGTGGGACCGGTAAACAGAAAGATAAATGCTATGAAATAAGCCTCCAGGCTTCCCATGTAGGGCTGATCATAGTAATAGATCGGTCGTTCGCCATGCAGGATATGCTCAGCCTGTAATCCCACCATGGCTTCATCACCTGCAATGACCCCATGCGTATGGATCGTCAACCATATACGTAGAATTAACGTTAGCAAAAGGCATGCCCATAAAGGTGACCATAGATAGCTCAACCAATGCCATTTTTGACGCTCTATCCCAGGAGGAGAAATACCCTTCGATGACTCCACATCAGGCGTTGACATGGCTGTATCGCTCATCTACACCCTCTTTCGTACTATGTCCAAATCCAGAGTTCCAGGACACAATCATATCAATTCACATAGTCGAAAGCAAGCAGTACAACCGAAAAGGCAAGGCTTTTTAATGTACCCGAATAGCCTCAAAAGTGAGCCAAACTATTGGATTGTTCTTTTGGAATTAGCCCTTCACGCAAGGCCTGTTCTACGATTTGAGAAGCTTGCGGCTCAATTCGAGCTAATAATTCAGCAAATTGTTCCTCGCCAATTTCTTTTTGTAGTCTTTCTATGGAGCGCCGGGGCTGACCACTATCTGGACTTCTTACCTCTTTAAGGATAAACTCTGCAAGCAGGAAAAAGGCTAGAGCAGTATCATAACGCTCCTTATCAAAATAGAGTGCGCCAATATTTTGCAATGTCCAGCCCTCCCCTCTACGATCTTGCACTTCTTTGCGTATCAATAAAGCTTGCTCGAAGTACTTCTGTGCGCTCTCTTGTTGTCCATGATCAGCATAAAGGCGACCCAAATTGTGGAGTGTCCAACCCTCTCCTCTACGATCCCCTACCTCTCTGCTTATGCTTAATGCTTGTTCTAGGTACTTCAGCGCTTGCTCTTCCGGCAGTTGGTCGTCACGGGTTATACCGAGACTATTCAGTATTCTCCCTTCTCCTCGCCGATCTCCTACCTCCCTAATTATACGCAAGGCCTCCTCAAAGTATTTCTGTGCCTCCTCCCTCTGCCCTAACATGTTGTAAACTCGGCCAAGATTACTAAGTGTCTTGCCTTCTCCTTTACGATGCTTTAACTCTCTACTTATACTTAATGCCTCCTCAAGATATCCCTGAGCTCGCTCCTTTTCTCCTATATCGCCATAAACTATCCCCAGATCATTGAGCGTTCTGCTTACTCCCACACGATCACCGACTTCCTTGTCTAACTTCAATGCATTCTGATAGTAGGACTGGGCTATCTCCATCTGCCCTAGAACTCTATAGATATCACCAAGATTGTTATAAATGCGTGCGGCTTCCGAATGCTCTGGATGCCATTTCTCTAAAGGCAATAGCAGTTCACACAATTCTAGTAGAATCGCATTACTTCCCCAGCGTTTGAGATTAAAGAAGATCGCCTCGCGTTCTATAAGATTGTAGGCCTCTCTCCACTGCTCAGCCTGACAGTAGTGCCAAATAGCCTCTATAAAAGGGTGGATATCGCTAATACGCTTTCGCTGTTCTCGTGGAGGACAACTACTGGCTTCCTGGCGCAAATAGTACTCGGCAGCTCTGGCATGCGTTTTTTGCAAAACTCGTAGGTTAGCCTCTTGATCATCCTCAACAAAGTGTCCTCGTGCATAACTGGCAACGATAGCATGCAGTTGGTAGCGACCCTTTCCTATTCTTGTAGCAAATGTTGGGCAAGTAACCTCTCAAGAGCAGAATGCATTAGAGCCATTGTTAATCCAGCACTGAAGTCTACAAGAGCCTGAGCGGCACTTAAAGGCATCGCCTCACGGTAGACAGAGAAGGTTACTAGCAACTTGCGTTGCGGTTGATTGAGTCGTTGCATATAAATATAGTCAAGGAGATTATGAGCAATATCCCCCACCCAGAGTTTTGCATAGATAGGATTTTTGAAAAAAGCATCAAGACTTATATGATAATCGCGTAGGAGGGACGCTAAAAGAATTAATGCCAAGGCATGACCTTCACAATATTTTACAGCAATACGTAACTCTGCATCTGTTGCCTTAACCCCCTGCCTCTGTAGTAGTGCAATTCCTTCAGCAGACTCCAAGCCTTTCACCTGGTACTCCTGCAGATAAATTGTAGAAAACTTAGAGGTCCCTTGAGGCAAGAAAGGACTAGTGAGTAGTACTCTAGAAGTACACTGTTTTCTATTAATTGCATCTATCCATTCACCAATGCCTGGTCGGCTTGTTAGAGCACGTCCTGTTTGAGCATCAAGCAGATTCTCAAATTGATCTAGAATGATTAGCCTCGACTGATTAGCGATATTCAGCACTTTAAAGAGGGCCGTAGCCTGGTTCAAAGGAGTAAGGCTTTCAAAATCTGGTAGAGGTTTTCTTAAGGCTTTAAAGAGGGTACCAGCTAAATCTGCCATCGTAACCGAAGCATCAATCTTAAGCCAAAGGCACTCATCTGTAAAAAGCCTACTGCCAGCCTCACGCTGCTTTTCAGCATAGTGATAGATTAATGCAGCAAGGGTAGATTTACCAATACCACCGATTCCTGTTAATGCAATAGCTGTTACATCAGCTTGGTTTAACTTAGCATAAACTTCCTTGACGACTTTTTCACGTTGCTGGATGGTACTAGAATAGGTAGGTGGAGGTAATCCCAAGATTACACGAGATGTAGCTTTACCATTTGATTGCTCAGGTGCGATGGTTTCTTCAATACTCCTGGAAGGATAATAGAATGATATAAGCACTTGGAGAGAGAGAATAACCAGACCAGAAATAGCCAGGGCTATAGACAATATGACAGATATAGGGACACAGGGCCACTGACTATACACAGCCACAATGACGATATCTATGGCAACAATAAGGAATATAATGGCAGCAATAATCAGACGTTCTAAAGGAACTCGCCTAGGTCTTTGTAGTTTGTTAGATCGTCGTTCTTGCCATTGTGTTGCCATGTAAGATACCTCTCTTTGCTAAAAGTAGCCTGCTATATGTTAATCAGAGGATAACATGACATAGTAAAAAATGAACACTCACTATAACAATCTACGCAGGACATATCATAAAATCCAAAGCACTACAAATTCAAACCTCACTATTATATACGATAATTTGTTTCTCTCTAAATCTCAAAAATATATTGTAAAATATCTTCTTGTTGAATTATATCATAGGCCTCTTGCTTCTGTCCTGCTTGTAATTTATGCCAGACGGCCTCTATTAACATCTGAACATCTTTATTATGTCGTTGTTGTTGTCCTGAATAGGGACGTATTAGCGCAAAATAATACTGTGCGGCTCTGCTATGCAATGCTTGTAAAGTATTACTATTGGCTTGCAAGAGACTTTCATCAAAATGATATTGGGCAAAGTCAGCAACAATAGCAGGGAGTTGATAATGACCTACTTCACTGACATGCTCTAACAGATGCTGCCGAGTCAATTTTAGGCGGGCAGTTAATATTTGATCCTTAGGTATTGTATCAGTAATGAGGGCTTCGGCAGACTCTAATGGAACAGGTTTACGATAAACAGCGAAAGCTAGTAGTAGTTTTCGCTGTATGTTGTCTAGTCGCTGATAGGTAAATTAAAGATAGTTATCAGCAATGTATACTGTCCAGATGGGAGCATAAGTGGAGTACTCCAGAAAAGTTGCCAAGTAGATATTATAGTCTCGTAGAACTCTAACTAATTGTGCTAGTGCTCCTGGGTGGCCATTACAATGTTTTACTACTCTACGTATATATTCTTCTGTTGCAAGCGCTCCTTGCTTCTGCACTAGTTCTACACACTCAACAACTTCTAAAACTCTAACATAATATACCTTGATATACGTGAGAGTAAGATTATAGGTTAACTGAGAAAAAGGACAATCTGTAAGCAGAACTCGCCACTTACATGGCTGACTATTAAGTGCGTAGAGACATTAGCTGAAACCAGGACGATAAACAAGTGCCTCGACTGTTTGTATATACAATGGGTATTTAAAATCTAAAATCAGAGTAGGGCTTTTTTGGTCTCAGCGAGTAAATTAAAAAGCTCCTCTGCTTGGTTTTGTGAAGAAAGACTAGCAAAATCTGGTAATGGCTTCTTCTGAAGCCTATAAAGTTGTCCAGCTAGACTGGATAAAGTCACATCAGCATCTACATTAAGACGGATAGTTTCAGCTTCAAATAACTCACTACCAGCACGACGCTGTCCTTCTGCATAGTCATGGATGAGTGCAACAAGGGTAGATTTGCCAATAAAGCTTATGCCACTCATTACAAGGGTTGTGGTTCTAGAGCTACTTAGCATCTCACACACTTCCTTAACTGTACTCTCAAGTTGAACAGTTATGGAAACAATATGCAACTCACGCAGTTAGACACCACGATAGGTAGCGGCACTAGCAGGTACAGATGTACTGGATCCAATAGGAAAATGCCATTGGAGGACAACCGAAATAGATACAAGTCCGGTAAAGGATAAAGTTATAATAGTGGATCAGGAACCATGGACAACATTCAGAACATTCAATATACCGATAACAATGCCAATAGTGAAAAGAGTGACTGTAGTAACAACTAGTACTAAGCGCAAATTGACTAGGCGTCTATGTCTCTGTCTATGTCTCCTATGAGGACGCCTACCTTGCACTTGTATTGCCATACCACAAAGTCTCTCACTACTGTTGTTAGAATTGGAAATATTATACTATGCCTAAATGCGAATTGATAGAGGAATATTGATCAATTAGATTCAGAAAACCAAACAAAAGATAGCAGTTTTGCATGCATAAATCGCATGCTCACCTCAAACGGCAATGGAAACACTTGCGTGAAACATCAAAAGGAGTATAATCAAAACAGCACAAAGTTTCTTAGTACAGGCTATCATAAATGCGTTCCGAGTTTCTGTTCAAGTTTGTGTTCAGTTTCTCAACCGTATAGGTACAGTTGATGGGTTTGGCAGCCTGGTTGTAGTAAGCGATGTAGTCGTGCAGAGACGTTTCCAGAGCGGTCGTACTCAGAAAGTGATTGGGCTGCAAGTGTTTGCGTTGTAGCACACTGAACCAGATTTCGAGCTGATCCAGCCAGGAGGCATTGGTCGGCAACCAGAGCACCTGAAAGTGCAGCTGTCCTTCACAGGCAACTTCCTGCTCACGCAGCCAGCCCTCCAGCTGTTTGGGCGCATGCGTGGTGCATTGTCCAGAATGAGGGTCAGCGTGTGGACCTTGCGCCGGAGGGCTTAGAGGAATAACGAGCTGCAGGAGGAAGGTCTGGAAATCGACAAAGCATTTGCGGGAGCGGCACAAGCCGTAGACTGGCCATCGGCCACGGAGAGTACAGCAAACAGACTGGCGTGCGCCATGCCGCTGGTAGCGAGCTTCGTGCAGCATCGGCTTGCCTGATTGTGCGGGGCGCGGTGGCTGTTCACCCTCGCGTGCTTGGAGCGAGGTTTTCTCATACAGGCATAGCAACCAGATGCCAGCGCGCCAAGAGTGCTCGTGCTTGACCATAGGCCTGCAGTACAGGCCGAGCTCGTTGCAAGAAGAGACGGGATCATGGATGTGCTGCCAGGCGTGATAACGCCAGGGGTGCAGGCGTTCGGCTTTGAGCCAGCGCCCCACCGTGCTGGGCGAGATGGGCGGCAGGCCGGATCTTGGGCCACCCGACGAGCCAATTCGGCCGGCTCCAGCGCGAGAGTGGGACCTGCTGCTGGCGTGGCAAGCTACAGGCGAGGGCGGTGACCTGTGCGCGCACCTGAGGGGGAAAAACGACTCGGCGCCCACTGCGAGGCGCATCAGCCAACGAATGTGTCTTGACCCAGCGTCCGCGCCAAGCGCGGACCGTGCGGTCAGTCGTACCCACGACCGAGGCAATCTGCTGATTACTCTGCTCAGGATGGGCCTTCGCTCTCAGAATGATCTGGGCACGCACCGCGAGTGCCTGGGGCGTCGTGTGTGCTCGGATCAGGTGCTGAAGATGCTTGACTTCTTCAACGGTCAATACACTTGGATACGCGGGTTTGGGACCTCGCATGAACTTTCACCTCCCACTCCCAGTTTATCCTCTCGCCGTGTTCCTGTCAAACTCGGAAAACACTTGTGATACGCTGTACTTAGCTATTCCTATGCCCAAACGAACACCCGAACCACTCGATCCGATCATGGTTATCAACGCCTACGCCCAGGGAATCTTCCCCATGCCCGATGACATGGGCAGAATTCGCTGGTATGCACCCGATCCTCGCGCTATCCTCGAACACGACCACCTGCACATCTCACATTCACTCCATGCCACCCTTCGCAAGAACATCTACGAAGTGCGTATGGACACAGCATTTGAGAACGTCATGCGTTGCTGCGCCGCTCGTGCAGATACATGGATCAACGAAGTATTTATTGCAACCTACACCCGGCTGCATTATGCAGGGATAACCCATAGTGTCGAAGCCTGGAAAGATGGAGTACTCGTTGGTGGCTTATACGGCGTAGCCCTTGGCGGCGCATTTATGGGCGAGAGCATGTTCTCATATGCTACCGATGCCTCAAAGGTCTGTTTGGTTACGCTGGTTGAGCATTTGAAGACGCGCGGCTATGTCTTGCACGACACACAGTTCCTCACACCCCACCTGGCATCGCTCGGCGTAACCGAGATCCCACGCAAGATGTACGAACGTCGTCTGAAGGAGGCGTTGCGTTTAACCTGTAGCTGGAAATAGGAAACTGCTCATGCCTCCGAGGTTTCCTCCATCGCGGCTTCAGCCTCCGCCAACTCTTGCAGCCGTTCGTCATTCAGTTTCGCTTTCTCCTCGATCTGACCAAGCCAGCGGAAGAACAGCGGCGTCATCACAAGCAGATCAACTAGCCCGGGCAACAACAATAATGCACCTCCGACCGCTTGATCGGCAAAAGCTGAAATACCCAACTGCGCAGGAACTACATAGCGAGGATAGAAGACCACGCCAGAAAATACGAGCAGGAAGGCAAAAATATCCACCGGCTGCCCATCCAGAAACGCGTAGAGCATCTGCTGAGGGTAGCTCAATCGTCGCAGTTCGCGTACCGGCCCAATCAACGGCCACCAGTTGAGCAACGAAGTCAACAGAAAGCTGAGCATCTCAATGTGATAGAACGTACCATGCGCAAGTGCAAAATTGAACAATCCAGGTGCATGCCAGATCAGAAAGTTGAGATTGAAGATTGCCGAGGCCACAACAGGCTGGGTAAGCCCCCGCACTATCGTGCGCACAACCGGCAAATTCACCACTGGCAGCAACAGCCAGGCAGGGATTGCAAACAAGAGCAATGGCGCACTCACTGTTATCAAGATAACCGCCTGTGCCATGTGTGCCGCAAACAATTGCGCCCTGGCAATCGTATCGAGAGGCGTAAGCAATACAAGTGCTATCGATAGAATTGCGGTCACAAAGGCAACTACCTGGCGAATCTTGATAGGCCGATGCTCGGCACTTCGACGGCCCGCAAACCTTATACCAAAACCATACAGCAAGCACAGCACCACAAGAAAAATAAGCGTAAACGGACTCCAGTGCCACGACAAATCTAGACCATAAAACATAAAGGTCTCCAAGATCTATGAAAAATATTTATCACCCAGTGCCTAGTATAGTCCAGAGTGAGATACCGTGCAAAGAGCAAGAACTCGGCGCGACCACCTAAGGCCCTTTTGTGCCAATTCCGCACCTATCATCCCAACCGTCTGATATAATGCAACCAAGAGAACCAATATCACCCCAATGGAGATAAACCTATGCGTATCGTCATCGCTCCCCAATCCCTCAAAGGAAGCCTCACCGCCGCTGAAGCCGGGCTGGCTATCGCAGAAGGTGTGCAAGCAGTCTATCCACACGCAGAGATCGACATAGTACCGGTTGCGGATGGCGGCGAAGGCACAGTGCAGGCGCTGGTCGATGCCACAGGCGGCGAGATCGTGCCGCAAGTCGTAACAGGCCCATTAGGCGAACCGGTTTCAGCTTTCTTTGGACTACTCGGCGATGGACAGACAGCAGCAATTGAGATGGCAGCCTGTGCCGGTCTGCCACTTGTTCCTCCCTCAAAGCGCAACCCCCTCATTACGACGACATATGGAGTGGGCGAACTTATCCTGGCAGCATTGGATCGGAGGTGCCATCGTTTCATTATCGGCATCGGTGGCAGCGCTACCAACGACGGCGGCGCTGGCATGGCCCAAGCCTTAGGCGCTTCACTCCTCAATGAAGCTGGAACAGCAATTGGTCGTGGTGGTGCAGCCCTCGCTACACTCTCCCGTATCTCATTGGAAGGACTGGACTCGCGCCTGCAAGCATGTACAGTAGAGGTAGCCTGCGATGTCACCAATCCACTCTGCGGCCCAACAGGTGCCTCAGCCGTCTACGGCCCACAAAAGGGAGCAACACCCGAGATGGTCACACAACTCAATGCAGCCCTGGCTCACTATGCAGAGATTATCGAGCGTGACCTTGCCCTATCCGTCAAAGATATTCCAGGTGCTGGTGCCGCGGGTGGGCTAGGCGCGGGCTTGATAGCCTTTGCTCACGCGACACTGCGACCCGGCGCTCAAATTGTGCTCGAAGCGGTACGGCTCGAAGAGCATGTACGCACAGCCAATCTAGTGATTACCGCTGAGGGGCAAATCGATAGTCAGACAGCCTATGGCAAAACCGTTGGTGCAGTTGCCGCCCTTGCCAAACGCTACGGCTTGCCTGTACTCGCACTTGCCGGCAGCCTCGGCGAAAACTACCACACCGTCTACACACTTGGCGTTGACGCCGTAGCCGCACTACCCTCCGGCCCCATGACCCTCGATTACGCCATGCAACACGCCGCTGAGCTAATGAAGGATGCCACCGAACGCTCCCTTCGACTAACCCGCCTACAATTTTAGCCCCCTACAAAAACCGGAATTTTCCCTCTGAAAAAGAAGTTCTCTGTAGTAAGATGCTCCGCAACCTGTATGAACCAAAAAGCAGAAATCTTATCGACTTCTAAGCAAGAAGTTGCATCTTCTTACTAGTTGATTGCGTATACATAGCATACAGACCATAAAAAGTCTGGATGATCAAAAGGGTCGAAAGGCCCAAGGTTCGTTCCTTATCATTAGAGGGAGCAGTGTTATTATGCCAGAAAACATGTACGTCACCGATAGTGCAGATTATGCGCGCCTACGTGCATTAGGTTTTTCAGAAATTGATGCCACCCGGCTGATCTTTATGAAAAATCACGTGACCGAAGAAATCGAATATCGTGAAATGGCCGAAGAAAGGCACCGTCTGAACTTTGTACGATGGCTCATCGAGCACAATCGCTTAGGTGAGTAGAAATAGATGAAAGGCGGGAGGCAACGATGCCTCCCGCCTCTTTTTCAGGGCTGTCAAAATGAGAGTATGAAATCAGTGTGGTTCGTGGGCCTGAGCAAGCCATAAGCCGAATCCTGTCCCCACACAGCTCTTACGACTACCGAGGTGGCAATCATCTATCTAGGACACCGGTTACCCGGCATCTCAAGCGACCAACCCGAAGGTTGACAGGCGAGCAACCTGCAAGCGTGCCCACAAGGGGCACACTACTCCCTCTGTTCGGTCTTGCTCCGGATGGGGTTTACCCAGCCAGCCGGTCGCCCGGCTGCTGGTGAGCTCTTACCTCACCATTTCGCCCTTACCCGACATCAATCGCTTCTACAGTTCATGAAGATGCCGGGCGGTATGTTTCTGTGGCACTTTCCTTGGAGTCACCCCCACTGGCCGTTAGCCAGCATCCTGCTCTATGGAGTTCGGACTTTCCTCGGACCTCGCGGCCCGCGATTGCCTGTCTTCCTCAAACCCACCACATTAGGGTAACACAGATGTCTCTACTCGTCTAGTAAGTTGACGAGATGAATGAAATCGCGCTACAATGACACAACAGAAAGTCTTTTGAGGTTATTTCATGACTCCAGGTCGGCAAATCCGCCTAACATCGCTCGCCAGTTGCGCTGGCTGAGCGTCCAAGATGGGCCCGGAAGCCCTGGCGCAGGTCCTGCGTCCACTCAAATCTCATACCGCTCCACCTGAATTGTTGGTCGGGCTAGACGCTGCCGATGACGCAGCCGTATACCGCGTCAACGATTCCCAGGCGGTCATCAGCACAGCAGACTTCTTTCCGCCTGTGGTAGATGATCCCTACGCATTTGGAGCAATCGCTGCCGCCAACGCTATGAGCGATGTCTACGCCATGGGCGGTCAGGTCTTGATGGCCATCAACCTCGTGGCATGGCCCGATAACCTTGACCCCGGCATACTCAGCGAAATTCTAAGCGGTGGTGCCGATATCGTCGCGCAAGCAGGAGGAGTGATCGCTGGTGGCCATTCCGTCACCGACAAGGAGCCGAAATACGGGCTTGCCGTCACAGGCACAGTCCACCCACAGCATATTCTGACCAAAGGTGGCGCGCAGCCCGGCGACTTGTTAATACTCAGCAAGCCGCTTGGCACAGGCTTAATTACCACCGCGCACAAACGCGACCAGGTAGAGGTCAGCGACCTGGATGCCGCGATTGCCTCCATGATGCAGTTAAATCGCAAGGCAAGCGCTGCACTCACCCAGCCAGGAGTACATGCGGTCACCGATATCACAGGTTTCGGCCTGCTTGGACATGCCTGGGAAATGGCTTCACAGAGCCTCACCGGAATGCGTATCTCCTATGACGCGCTTCCGCTGCTGCCTCACGTCCGGCACTATGCCGAGCTAGGCTGCATTCCAGGCGGATCGAATCGCAACGAAACATATTTCAAGCCGCACGTTCGCATTCATGAACGAGTGGACGGCATCGACCAGGAAATACTGTGGGATCCTCAAACATCCGGCGGGCTTTTCGCGGCTATTGACCCGGCGTTATGGCCCACATTAGCCGCGCAGGCACCGGAAGTGACATTCTGGCGCATCGGTGAGGTGACGGAACACGTGGAAGATGAGACACAGGTGGTGTTAGAGGTATATTGATGGAAGATACGCAAGAGCAATCAAATCTACAAGAGATTCTAGGCATACATTTTGAAAATCCCGCATTGTTGAATCTGGCGCTGACCCATCGCTCGTACATTTACGAAACTCCGGGCGAGGGACAAATCTCCAACGAACGCCTTGAGTTCCTGGGCGACTCGATCCTGGCCTTCATCAGCGCGGATTTTCTCTATCGCACCTTCCAGGAAATGAACGAGGGCGAGCTGAGCGACATCCGTGCCACGCTTGTAAAGAGGGAAACGCTGGCAAACTTCGCCCGCGACATCCAACTAGGCACCTTCCTGCTGCTCGGCAAAGGCGAACAAAGCAGCGGTGGAGGTCAACGCGTGCTCGCCTCAGCATTTGAGGCCGTCCTTGGAGCCATCTACCTCGACCAGGGCATAGAAGCCGTGCAGCGCTTCCTGTTACCCCGCCTTGAACCTCTCGCAAGCAACATCGTCAAGAAACGCCTGTTCAAAGACAACAAATCTCTCTTTCAGGAACTGGCACAGGCACACGATGGCATCACCCCCTCTTACCGGCTGGTGGGCCAGGAAGGGCCATCGCACAATCGCGAGTTTACCGTAGAGGTGCTGCTGGGCGACCAGGTGGCAGGCAAAGGCCAGGGCCGTAACAAGCAAGCCGCCGAACAAGAAGCTGCATACGCAGCGCTACAGAGCCGTGGATGGATGTAAAGGGATATGCGGAAGATAGGAGGGACACATGCGACTAGAACCAACCCCCAGGCCAGATCACGTTTTACGAGTCAGCGCAAGGCTCATCACATCAAGTACCATCCTTCACCTCTCATCAGATGAGTTAGAGCGTGCCGTCGTTCAGGAACAGATGGAAAATCCCGCGCTTGAAGTCAACGAGCAGCGCGTCTGCCTCTTCTGTGGCATGTTGATGCAGGGCCAAACCTGCGCCAACTGCGGACACTTCGCCGAACAATCACCACCCGCGTTTCCCACCGGCGAAACATCCCTCAGCGAGGAAAATTCAGCCGAGATCCAATGGGGCGATTATCACACCTACGATATCTCCGAATATAGCAATGGAGATGGCGACGATGATGACGACTTTGACCCTGTAGCCAGTATTCCTCGCAGCGAAACGCTGGCCGAAGCCCTCTTGCAACAACTGGAAGCCCTTATTTCCCCCGACGACGCCCTCATTGCCGAACAACTCGTAGGCAACCTGAACGAGCGCGGCTACCTGGACATCAGTGTCAGCGAGATCGCCGACCATTTACAGGTAGACGTCGAGCGCGTTCTCTACGTGCTCAGCCAGCTACAAACCTTGGAGCCGCCGGGCATCGGAGCACGCGACCTGCGCGAATGCCTGCTCATCCAGTTAGAGGTACTGAGCGAACTGGAAAGCCCGCATCCCCTCGCCCATACCTTAATCGATCGCTACCTCGACCGCCTCGGCCACAACCAGTTGCACGAAATTGCCCGCGAACTAAAGGTGCCCGAATCAGAAGTACGCCAGGCCAGTCTCTACATCCGCAGCAACCTGCACCCATTTCCCGCACACACCTACCAGCCCACCACCAGAACTGCCCCCACATTCGCAGCCTACATACGCCCCGACCTGATTATCCGCAAAGGCGAAACCGGCTACGAAGTAGAGATCATCGAGGAAAAACGCTACCGCTTCTACATCAGCCCCGGCTACGGAACCCAGCCCCTCTACCTTGAAAATCAAACCTCCAACCAGGAACTACAACACTACATGCGCCAGCACGCCGACCACGCAAAATTCTTCATCGACTGCATCCAACGCCGCTGGCGCACCCTCAAACGCGTCTCAGAACTCGTCGTAGACTACCAGCGCGAATTCCTAGAAAAGGGCACCCGCTACCTACGCCCCCTCACCCGCGCCGAAGTCGCCACCCGTCTCAACCTCGACGAAGGCACCGTCAGCCGCGCCACAGCCAACAAATACGCCCTCCTCCCCAACGGTCGCCTCATGCCCCTCTCCGACTTCTTCGACAGCTCCCTCAGCATAAAAGACATCCTCCGCGAACTCATCTCCTCCGAAGAACCCAAACACCGCCTCAGCGACGACGAACTCGCCCGCCTCCTAGCCGCCCGAGGCATCCCCATGGCCCGCCGCACCGTCACCAAGTACCGCGAAGAAATGGGAATTGGCTCCTCAAGAGAACGATAACCAGCAGAGATAAACTTTTGTATACTGCATGCTTTTCTTGATGGTATAATTGTGAGCAAGTGATTATAAAGCAAGGAGATGCATGCATATGAGCCTCGTAATCCCTGATGATATCCTGCGTGCCGCCAACATGTCAGCAGGAGAACTGCGGCGAGAAATCGCACTCCTGCTCTTCCAACAAGACAAACTCACTCTTGGGCAAGCCAGCGAATTTGCAGGCATCAACCAGTTGGAGTTTCAACGTTTGCTAGCAGGCCATCACATTCCAGTTCATTATGATGTACAGGAATTCACCGATGATCTCGATACGCTCCGTCGGCTGGGACAGCTATGATTGTCGTCAGCAATACCTCAAATGTGTCCGACTCTCCTGAAAAGCTTGGGATAATCCAGCACTAATCCATCTTGATCCACAGGAAGATCAGCAGTAAATGTACACACCCCCTGCTCAAGACTCTCATAGCGATATTGTCCCCCAGAAGGAGTAACTGATAGGCAGGTATAGCGCTGCTGGGTGACCTTTACCTGCATCTGAGGAACCGCGATATACACCATATTGAGCGTAGCAGTAGAGCCAGGCGAGAGTGCCAGTCGTCGGATCGGCAGAGTATTGGTGAAAGGTGTAGCGGAGATATCAACGTCCAAACACCCCTGGAGCGAGGGAAGGGCCTCTCCTTGCTCGTTTGTCCAGGTTCCTTTCCCATCCGTGAGGAGATGCAGAGAGGAAGGCAAGCCAGGAAATAGATTCATATGCAGGGCACGCAGCCTCCACTGCCTATCACAGTAGATCGTATAGTGGAGTCGAAACGGCCCCTGCTCCCACACGCCAAGAATCAAGCCATCCGCCAAAATGTCCTCCTTTTGATGGAGATGGAGATGTTCAAGTCCTGGTCCCTCCCAAGGTTGCCAGAGAATTCTGATGTTCCATGCTCGCGTCCTTTCCTTAAAAACGCTCAGGCCTGAAACTTTGAGGATGACTACAAACACGGATGCGAGAAGCTCCGCTTTCATACGCAGTCTCGTTATAGCAAAAACCTGTACAACTCGTCAAGGCACAGAAAAAGTGATACTGTTGTCGAGAACGCAACAGTATCACTTTTCAGCATCTCTAGAACGGGCCTCCCAAGCCATTTAGCCGCATTAGTATTGGCGCGTTGTCATCTCAGACAATGACGTTTCAATCCCGAATGGGCCTCCCAAGCCATTTAGCCGTCAATACCTATGCTGACATGCTCAGACAGTGCTCGAGTTTCAATCCCGAATGGGCCTCCCAAGCCATTTAGCCTTGGAGACGTTGGATATTCCGACCAACAGCGACGTTTCAATCCCGAACGGGCCTCCCAAGCCATTTAGCCTCATCGCGAATGCAGGCATTCAGTGAGTTTCAATCCCGAACGGGCCTCCCAATTAATCGGTGTAAACTTAGACCAGAAATAACGGGAGGAATAGACCGACTCCTTCACAAGCCTTATCCTAGTGTTCATCATAGACACAAGGAGGGGCCATGAAAAGGAGTGGCACCATTCACACGATACATGAATTATCGGCGCAAGGAAAGTCCATCCACGCCATTGCCCGGGAACTGGGCATAGCACGCAACACGGTTCGTCGGTACTTGCGAGGCAAGCCGGAAGCAGTGCCGCATCCCAAACGAAGTTCGCTTCTCGACCGCATAAAGCCCAAATCCAGAGGTGGATCCAGGAGGATCATTTGTACAACTGTGAAACCATGCTTGAGCGTCTACGCGAACAAGGCTATGCCGGCAATGGGACCATTCTCAGGGAGTATGTGCGTCCTTTTCGTCCGCGCAATGTCGGTCATCAGCCAGTGATGCGCTATGAAACCAAGCCTGGGGAACAGATGCAATATGACTGGGGCGAGGTCCATTACGAGCAGAAAGGGAAAGATCATAAGCTTTACGGCTTTACGGCTGTGCTTGGCTACTCGCGCATGCGCTTTGTCACCTTTGTCAAACGCTGTGACACTCCCACCATGATCCGGTGTATGATGGCAGCCTTTGAGTACTTTGGTGGTTTACCCAAAGCGGCACTCACCGATCGCATGAAAAGCGTTTTTCTGGAGATGGAAGACGACGTGCCCAAGTGGAACCCACTCTTTGCCGATTTTATGGCGTCAATCGGGGTGGCTCCACGAGTCTGTAAGCCTTTCAAACCCCAAACCAAAGGCAAAGTTGAGCGCAGCGTGGGAGTTATCAAACATGGCTTCTGGCCTGGCGTTCGCTTCACTGATATTGATGATCTGAATATGCAAGCGAGTCGCTGGTGTGATCGACTCAATCAGAAACTCCATCGCACCACCCGCAAGGTCCCGATGGACCTGTGGGCAGAAGAAGGATTACGGCCGTTACCCAAAGATTATGCCTGGGAACGTTTTGGTAGCGAGGACCGTCGCGTGAGCTGGGATGGCTTCATCTCCTATGATGGGGTGCTCTACGGTTTACCTTCGAACCCACCGGTGGCCGGTGCAGTGGTACTTGTCCGTGAGCACCACCGAGAACTGAGGATCTTTCACCAGGGAAGCCTGATTGCCACCCTGCAGAAGCAGCCTCGTTCGCAAGAGATTGTGATTTATCCCGATCAGTTTCGTGATGTGCCACCAGCGCCGTCGCTGCGTCACACCACAAAACCAGTAGGGCACCAGATTGAGGCCCCACTGGTCAGCATTCGGGATCTTTCTGAGTATGATCAACTCTTTGGGGTGGAGGTGGCTCAATGAACGATTTACTCAACAGCCTGGGTCTCAGACATATAGAGAATGGATTGGCAGATCTTTATGAGCAGGCTCGGATCCACAGTCTCACGTATGATGCCTTCTTACGACGCGTGCTGATGATGGAGGTAGAAGCCCGCAAGCTCGCTGCTGGGCACAAACGCCTCAAAGCAGCGAAACTGCCCACCCGAAAAACGCTTGAAGAGTTCGATTTCTCCTTTCAACCCTCGCTCAGTGAGCGGCAATTGTGGGAACTGGCAGAACTGTCTTTTGTCAAAACCAATCGCAATGTCGTCTTTTTGGGACCACCTGGGGTAGGGAAAACACACTTAGCGCTCAGCCTGGCTGTCAAGGCGTTGGAGGCGGATTACTCGGTCCTGTTCACGACGTTATCCAGTCTCGCCGAAGATGTGACAGGAGTACCTCATCCCAGTTTGAGGAGGCAGCGACTTCGCCGCTACCTCGTCCCTCGTGTGCTGGTTATTGATGAAATCGGCTACACCAAACTCAGTGGGGATCAATCCAACGCCTTTTTTGATCTGGTACGTGATCGCTATGAGAGGGGACCCATCATTCTGACTTCCAATACAAGCTTTTCCGAGTGGGGGTCTCTACTCAATGACGAGATTTTGGCAACGGCACTACTCGATCGCCTCTTGCATCATGCCGAGGTCATTTCCATTAGTGGAAAGTCGTTTCGTATGAAAGACCGGATGCCCGCTGCTAAAAGTAAAGTTGCAGCGGCCCAACAAGGGGAAGAAAGGCGAATCAATTCTTAGTGGTTATTGTCGGGTGGGTCAATTTGAAAACGTTAAAAATGGGTCATAAGTATGGCGCTATTGACACCCAAGCCATTTAGCCCTTGTCGTAGTGAGCGTTCATGTCTGTGCATCCAGTTCGCCATTTTCGGTTTCAATCCCGAATGGGCCTCCCAAGCCATTTAGCCCTGAGGATCAGCATACTGGCAATATCCTATTATGTTGCAAGTTTCAATCCCGAACGGGCCTCCCAAGCCATTTAGCCCTTGGGTACCTAGGATTACCTCGCCATCCACAACAGTGGTTTCAATCCCGAATGGGCCTCCCAAGCCATTTAGCCCAACGCATGACCATGACCAGTGACGAACAATCCATCCTGTTTCAATCCCGAATGGGCCTCCCAAGCCATTTAGCCGCACAGAGCTGTCGTCCACTTCAATCGAGATGGCAGACTACGGTTTCAATCCCGAACGGGCCTCCCAAGCCATTTAGCCCTTGCACTTGGAAGTGGACTCAGTTTCACTGGCTTACAGTTTCAATCCCGAATGGGCCTCCCAAGCCATTTAGCCCACTGACGTTTAGTAGTGGCAGTACCAGCTGTTGATCGTTTCAATCCCGAACGGGCCTCCCAAGCCATTTAGCCTTCGATGGCAACTCGATGCGAACGAGTATCGCTAGTGTTTCAATCCCGAACGGGCCTCCCAAGCCATTTAGCCCTAGCAGTGGGCATCGATGTTCAGAATTCGACTGCTGTTTCAATCCCGAATGGGCCTCCCAAGCCATTTAGCCTGCAGCTAGGTTGCACCATGCGAGTCTGATGCTATCATGTTTCAATCCCGAACGGGCCTCCCAAGCCATTTAGCCTCATGCGATTAGCTGAAGATCACTAGTACGAGACTACTAGTTTCAATCCCGAATGGGCCTCCCAAGCCATTTAGCCTAAGGCTGAGTACTACGACTGCATTACGGTTATCACGATGTTTCAATCCCGAACGGGCCTCCCAAGCCATTTAGCCATAGAGCAACTCATGCATTCATCGACAGTCTCATAGTGTTTCAATCCCGAATGGGCCTCCCAAGCCATTTAGCCCTAGCAATGCGATCAATAGCTGCGACATAATGCTATGCGTTTCAATCCCGAATGGGCCTCCCAAGCCATTTAGCCTATAGGATCAGATCATGAAGTCAGCCAATTTGGCAGTGTTTCAATCCCGAATGGGCCTCCCAAGCCATTTAGCCCATGACGGTCAATCTTGTACGTACGCAATCAGATGAGTTTCAATCCCGAATGGGCCTCCCAAGCCATTTAGCCTGCAAGCAGACTATGCTACAATGGCATCTGACATAGTTTCAATCCCGAATGGGCCTCCCAAGCCATTTAGCCCTGACGATAGCTCGTCTAGCAATACGATCTATGCAGGTTTCAATCCCGAATGGGCCTCCCAAGCCATTTAGCCCAGTAGAGCTGCAACTATACATGCTGCAAGCATAGCTGGTTTCAATCCCGAATGGGCCTCCCAAGCCATTTAGCCGTATGGGCATATGGCTGCGTCAATGCATTATCGATCGTTTCAATCCCGAATGGGCCTCCCAAGCCATTTAGCCTCAGATGCAGCTATGCAGCCTCAAGCTGCGATCAGATCAGTTTCAATCCCGAATGGGCCTCCCAAGCCATTTAGCCTCGCAGACGTTACAGGTGCCAGTATCGTCGATATGCTGAGTTTCAATCCCGAAGGGCCTCCCAAGCCATTTAGCCTCAGGACAATTACTCACCTGATGGCATAGTTCCCAGTTTCAATCCCGAATGGGCCTCCCAAGCCATTTAGCCCAGCTAGCAGTGGCATCGGTACTGAGTGATTTACGGTTTCAATCCCGAATGGGCCTCCCAAGCCATTTAGCCTTAGATCATGACTCATCGCTACGATCTTAACCGATACTCGTTTCAATCCCGAACGGGCCTCCCAAGCCATTTAGCCCAGTTGATAGTAGTTGCTGACTCTATGAACGATCAGATGTTTCAATCCCGAACGGGCCTCCCAAGCCATTTAGCCGCAGTGAACTTTAGCCGTGCATTGCGGAACAGTCATAGTTTCAATCCCGAACGGGCCTCCCAAGCCATTTAGCCCAGGAGTCTCATGACTGGATCAGTTTCAATCCCGAACGGGCCTCCCAAGCCATTTAGCCGCGTGATCTCAATGCGACTTATGACGTTTCAATCCCGAACGGGCCTCCCAAGCCATTTAGCCACAGTAATCAGCGTACTAGTCACATACTGGCAACAGTCAGTTTCAATCCCGAACGGGCCTCCCAAGCCATTTAGCCTCGATGAACCTGTAGCAATAGCTGCAACTGAACGTGTTTCAATCCCGAACGGGCCTCCCAAGCCATTTAGCCGACTATCAGCCTGACAGATGTTGGCAACGATCAGTGTTTCAATCCCGAACGGGCCTCCCAAGCCATTTAGCCGACGCAAGCTGACTGCATCATGCAAGTGCTATAGTCCGAAGTTTCAATCCCGAACGGGCCTCCCAAGCCATTTAGCCTACGAGATCAAGTGTCATAAGCGGTATCAGTATCATCGTTTCAATCCCGAACGGGCCTCCCAAGCCATTTAGCCCAGAGCTAGTACTGATACTGAGCATTCGAGCAGTGTTTCAATCCCGAACGGGCCTCCCAAGCCATTTAGCCACTGAGAACGTCTGTCGCAGCTGGCTACGTTGCACGTTTCAATCCCGAACGGGCCTCCCAAGCCATTTAGCCTAAGCAATTGTAGACTCGCATCATAGACATCTATACGTTTCAATCCCGAACGGGCCTCCCAAGCCATTTAGCCTCTGATACTAGTTTGCGTATGATGCTCAGATATGCTATGTTTCAATCCCGAACGGGCCTCCCAAGCCATTTAGCCTATGACGATTACAGCTCGAATGACAGATCATGTCATGGTTTCAATCCCGAACGGGCCTCCCAAGCCATTTAGCCGTAGTCATGAGCTAGAGCTGATCATGCAATGTTTCAATCCCGAACGGGCCTCCCAAGCCATTTAGCCGTCAAATAGGATCGTCATCGGATACTAGGTTTCAATCCCGAACGGGCCTCCCAAGCCATTTAGCCTAGCAATGATGAGCTAGCAATGGCAGCTATACATGAGTTTCAATCCCGAACGGGCCTCCCAAGCCATTTAGCCCGAAGCTGGATACGCTAGCTGCAAGCGTACTGTATGTGTTTCAATCCCGAACGGGCCTCCCAAGCCATTTAGCCTTGGATACGGTAATGCCAGTACATGCATGACCAATGTTTCAATCCCGAACGGGCCTCCCAAGCCATTTAGCCTCACTGCATGTCGATCGCATGCGCAGATCGTGCATCGTTTCAATCCCGAACGGGCCTCCCAAGCCATTTAGCCCATGATCGCATATTGCAGCTGATGTCAACATGTTTCAATCCCGAACGGGCCTCCCAAGCCATTTAGCCATGTCATACTGACTGTCAGCAATTGTAGTTTCAATCCCGAACGGGCCTCCCAAGCCATTTAGCCTGATGCAAGTCAGACGCATTGGCAACTACTCATGCATGTTTCAATCCCGAACGGGCCTCCCAAGCCATTTAGCCCTAGAACTGGTACGCGTCGTAACGACAGATTCATGGTTTCAATCCCGAACGGGCCTCCCAAGCCATTTAGCCACGAGTGATCCAGTGTATCACAGTCATGATACTTGCAGTTTCAATCCCGAACGGGCCTCCCAAGCCATTTAGCCCATGATGCTGTCAATCGTATCGCAGAATGATTGCGTTTCAATCCCGAACGGGCCTCCCAAGCCATTTAGCCCAAGGTCGTCAGCATGAATGCAGCAGATAGTAGGTTTCAATCCCGAACGGGCCTCCCAAGCCATTTAGCCTGCTACCCCTCTAGTATAGCATGAGAAGCCAGTTTATGCAAGCGTTTTCGCGGATCTCTTTACAGAAGAGCTTTTTACTCACAACAATAAGGGCGAGAGCAGCCCTCATTTCGTCTGGACAGGCTTGTAGAGGCAGGCGCGGGTCTACGCTCAGACTCTTCATCGCTGAGACCCGCGTTCAATTGCTCAGATTACACGATATACAACGCATCTTCCTTCGGGAATGGCCCACCGACTGTTTCTACCCGACTCACACAGTTGGCACACATCGGGTAGAACCGCACACTATCCTCTTCGGCAACCAGGTGGTCAATCAGCTTTGATTGCAGCAAGATGCGTTCCCTTCGACTTAGAAAACATTCAAAGAGCGAGTACTGCGTCCACTTCCCAAAACCCAACAGCACTTTGTGGATTTTCGTCCGCCTCTTGTCATCGGCAATATCGTACGCAACCACATAACAGGTAACCGAACTGCTCTTTTTGATTCTGGCTTTGGTTTTCATTGCTCCCCCATCAATGCATAAGAAACGGCGGATATTCCTCCAGTTCGCCGGTAAGAAACTTCCCTGAAGCCTCCCTTGCAACTCAATACACCGTCGATAGGTCACTTTGTAGCCAAAGATGGGATGATTTACCTCTTCATTGAGCCGCTCCTCTAACTGGGTAAAAAACACCTTGCGCGGTTCATCCTT
>CAVZTX010000018.1:0-206103 GCA_963778375.1 uncultured Chloroflexia bacterium
ACGGTAGTCCGTCTCCTCAACTGGTATACTCTATACTAGCATCTCAACTTAACTTATCACTGGCGAGCGAGTCAATTCCATTCAGAAAGGATACAAGGGACATGGAACCTGAACAATTTGATGAATTAACCAAAGCCCTGGCCACCTCCACCTCGCGCCGTCAGGTTCTCAAAACCCTCGCGGCAACTGCCCTTGGCGGCCTACTGAGTCTAGGCGGCATCGGCACCGCCTTCGCCAAATGCAAACCCAACGGCATCGGCTGTAACACCAATAGCCAGTGTTGTAGCGGGGGCTGCTGCCACGGCACCTGCACAGATCTCGGCACCACTAGCAATTGTGGTGCTTGTGGCCATACCTGTACCGGCGGCACCATCTGCGTCAGTGGAAGCTGTCAATGTCCTAGCGGCCTCACCCTCTGCAACGGCACCTGCGTCAATACCAACATTGATAGTAGTAACTGCGGCTCCTGTGGCCATACATGCCGCGCCGATCAAATTTGTTCGGGAGGCATGTGTGTTTGCCCCTCTGGACAAATCGAGTGCAGTGGCACCTGTGTCAATACCAATACCGACCACGCCAATTGCGGCTCCTGTGGGCATGCTTGTCGAGCCGATGAAACCTGCTCAAATGGCATGTGCGTCTGCACCAATGGCGGTCAAGAGTGTAACGGCACCTGCTGTTCGGGCAATACCCCGAACTGCTGTAGCAACACCTGTACCAATACCCAGACCAATGCGAACAACTGTGGGTCGTGCGGGCATACCTGTGCCCCCAGTGAAACCTGTGTCAACAGCGCCTGCACCTGCGGCAACAGCGGTGACTGTACAGGAGGGAAAAGCTGTTGTAATGGCATGTGCGTTGACGAGCAGACCGACCCCAACAACTGTGGCTCCTGTGGAAATACTTGCGGAGCCAACCAGGTCTGTCAGAATGGCAAGTGCGTCACTCCTTGTACTGCCAACGGCGGTACCTGTAGCGGGAACACTGACTGTTGCTCAAGCCACTGCTCATCTGGTATCTGCTGCCCCTCCGGCCAGACCAACTGTGGGGGTACCTGCGTCAACTGCCCGACAGGGGGAGTATGTAACGGCACCAGTTGCGCCTGTCCATCCGATTACATCAACTGCAATGGACTCTGCTGCCAGTCGGTCGCGGGATTTGCTCCCAGTTGTTGCCCAGGCTTCGCCGTCTGCTGCTACTCTCCGAACTCCTGCCATCAAGATGGATGCTACTGATGCAGCAATAGAAGCTAATCTGGTTCCGTATGGGCGGATTTTATGTCCGCCCTCGTGCCGGGATGAAGGGAGTGCTCCCCCTCTCCGTATGGGTGAACTTTATGTTCGACCGCCCGTGTGCCGGGATGAACAAACCCGCACTCAACCACTTACCCGTAACCATTATAAATTCCCGCCAAAAATCTCGTAATATTTCCCCCCTCTGAAGCGACTATACCCTGAAATCAGTAATAATAAACAGAGCGACAAACATAAGGAACCAACCTATGGAACAGCACAACATGCTAGCATCCCAACAATCAACCTCACCCCACAAACACCTACCCATCTATGCCTTCTTACTAGGCAGCGTCATCTCCTACGTCGGAGACATGTTAACCCTGCTAGCCATCCCCTGGTTCGTTCTGCTCACCACTCGAAGCGTCACCCAGACCGGCATCACCGCCTTCTTCTCCGCCCTCCCACTCGTTCTCTCCTCCTTCTTCAGCACCACACTCGTAGACCGCCTCGGCTACAAACGCACCAGCGTCATCGGCGATATTCTCAGCAGCGTCACCGTCGCGATGGTACCACTGCTCTACCACACTGTCGGATTGGCCTTCTGGCAACTACTCGCACTGGTCTTTCTTGGTGGACTCCTCAAATCTCCCGGCGTCACAGCCCGCAGCGCCATGACCCCTGAACTCGCTCAACTTGCAGGCATGCGCCTGGAAATGGCAAACGCCCTCTCAGATGGCATCACTCGCATCTCGCGTTTTATTGGTGCGCCACTCGCTGGCGTACTCATTATTGTCATTGGTCCTAGCAATCTACTCTGGTTTGACGGCCTATCCTTCGCCATTTCCGCCATACTCATAGGTTTCCTGGTATCCGCGACGCCACCCACTGCTATGTCAGCCGAAGAGAACACATCGGGCTACTTCTCATCTCTATGGGAAGGACTGCACTTTATCTGGCGTGATTCGCTCATCTTTTCAATGCTAATCGTGGGCGTGATAACTAACATGATTGACGCTGCCTGGTCGGAGGTTATCGCACCGGCATACTTTCAACAAGTCTTCCATAGCCCTATCTTCCTGGGCATCACGATGGCCACATTAGGTGGCGCTGCCTTTGTCGGTACCCTCATCTTTAGCGTTATCGGTCATCGCCTACCACGTCGTCTCACCTTTGGCATTGGCTACACCGTTGGAGGCGCACTCCGTTTCTGGGTCTACCTCTTGCCATTCCTTCCCCTCATCATTGCCTGGCTAATAATTGCCGGCCTCGCTATCTCAGCAGTCAATCCCCTAGGTGCAACCGTTTTGCAGGAACGCACCCTACCCAAATTGCGTGCCCGTATCTACGGAACATTCAACGCCTTAAACCTGGTTGCCGTACCCCTCGGCACCTTTATCAGCGGCTTCGTCGCCACCTGGCTCGGCCTCCGCCTGACAATGATAATCATGGGCGCGCTTTACCTCATATCCACCCTCTCCCTACTCCTCAATCCCGCCCTCAAAAAAATGTAGAGTCCATGTATCTCGCCCACATCTCGGCCAACCCTTACAATCGTCCTGGAACATCGCTAGCCTGCGGAACCCCCTGACCCGCATTCCTCACATCACTGCTTATCGTTGCCAACAGAGCAACCAGCATGAGCACTCCTGCACCCATCAGCACAGTCGCACCAGTACCCACGCTCTGAATCAGTACACCCGTTGCCGCCAACCCCAACGGCTGGCTCGCAAAGGAAATCAAGCGTACAGCACTATTGACGCGCCCCTGGAACGCATCAGGCACAAGCGCCAAACGATAGCTGGCATTAACCACGTTGTAAATAGGCCCGAGAAAGAAGAGAACTGAAGCCAGGATTCCCAGTGAAACAGCATTTGGAACAACAGCATACAGCGGCCAGAGTAACGCGAGCAGCCATGCATTACTGATAATCGCTTGTCCAAACCTGAGCTGCTTTTGCAAGAAAGGTGCCAACAGAGAACCAAGAATACCCCCAATCCCACCACAGGCAAAAATCAAGCCAATCGTGAAAGCTGACGCGTGCTGATGCTGTGCCAGGACAATCACCAGCAGCGTAGCTACCACCCGCAACCACAAGATTGACTCCGCAAGAGAGCACCGCCATCACACGCAGCATCGGCTGCCTCCAGAACCAAGCCAATCCCTCCCTCACCTCTCGATCTAACCGTCGACGAGCAATCGCCCGCTTCTGCTGAAATTTGCTCCGAATCCAGCACAACGAAACCACCGAGACAAGATAAGAAACAGCATCCACCACGAAAGGCAGCAACAAACTTACCCCGTAAAGCAATCCGCCAATCGGTGGTCCTAGCAGCGAAGTGATCCCTTGTGTCGCCTGGTTCTGAGCCACGGCGGCAGGCAACTGCTCGCGCTCAACCACATTAGGCAAACAAGACGTTTCCGCGATATCAAAAAAGACAAAAAGCGTCCCTTCCACCAATGAAACCAGGTAGATTTGTATAATCGAAAGCCTTCCCAGCGCAAAAGCCAATGGAATACTTGCCAGGCATAACGCTCGTACTGCATCACAGAAGATCATCACATGTTTACGATCCCAGCGATCAATCAATGCCCCTGCTGGCAACCCAAACAGGAGATAGGGCAAAGCACGTAATGCCCCCGTGAATCCCGCCTGAGCTGCCGAATGCGTGAGCAGCAACACCAGCAACGGAAAAGCAAGCTGAGAAACCTGCGTACCAACCGAGGAAACAACTTGTCCACTCCATAAGAGCAGATAGTTCCTGTTACGCCATAAGGACGCTGGCCGTTCTTGCATCGCTTTCCTCGCTATGCCTGCCTATTCCTGCCCATCTGTTCCGCTTAAACGAACCCCACTTCTGCTAAATGCCGCATCAAAGGCAACCGTCGAAGGCGTAAAATCACAGTGCCGTACAAAAGCCAGCGCATCTTGAGCACCCCATTCCCGATCCATGCCCAAATCCTCCCACTCAATCGAAAGCGGCCCCACATAACCAATCCGGTTGAGCGCCCGAATGAGCGACTCAAAATCAACATCACCATGCCCTGGCGAAACAAAATCCCAACCACGCTCTCTCTCGCCAAAGTTCAGATGTGATCCCAGGATACTCTTGCGCCCATCCAGGTGCCTCTTCGCATCTTTCATATGGACATGATAGATCCGTTCCGCAAACTCCTCGATAAAGGCCGCCGGATCGAGAAATTGAGGGATAAGATGGCTTGGATCAAAGTTAATGCCAAAGCCAGGACGATTGCCGATTGCATCCAGCGTTTTGCGCGTCGTCACAAAATCATAAGCAATCTCGGTAGGATGGACCTCCAGCGCAAACTTCACAACTTCCTGCTCAAATACGTCTATAATCGAGTTCCAGCGCCGCGCAAACTCCTCGTATCCTCTCTCGATTTCCCTAAAATCATTCGGTGGGAAAGAGTAGAGCAGGTGCCAGATACTTGAGCCCGTGAACCCCGTCACCACGCTCACACCAAATCTCGCGGCTGCACGCGCCGTATCCATCATCTCCTTTGCCGCCCGTTCATGCACCCCCTCCGGCTCACCATCGCCCCACACATAGCCCGGCAAAATCCCCTTATGTCGCGCATCAATCGGATCACAGACCGCTTGCCCGACCAGGTGATTGCTGATCGCGAAACAATTCAGGTTGTATCTCTTGAGAAGATCCCGCATCGATTGAACATAACTTGTCTCAGTGAGGGCCCGATGCACATCAAAATGGTCGCCTGAACAGGCCAGTTCAAGTCCATCAAAGCCCCACTGGCTCGCTTTTTGAGCCAGCGTTTCCAGTGGCACATCAGCCCACTGGCCGGTAAAAAGGGTAACTGGTCGTTTCATTACCTTCTCCTTACACTACTTGTGCAATCAGCGCCTAGTCTTGCTCCGTTGGCATATCTACCCAGACCGCCCCCCTTTGTGAGCTTTCAACCGCCTTCACGATAAATTGCATCCCTCTCAGTCCATCGTACACGTTTGCATAACCACCTTCAGCCTGCTGCCCCGCCTCTACCCGTCGGATATCCGCGATAATCAACCTGTAAAGATTCGCGAACGCCTCCAGATAGCCTTCAGGATGACCTGCCGGAAGACGTGTAAACGCTTTCGCCTCATTACCCATATATAGTTGACCAACACGTAATACCTGCTGAGGCTGCCCCTGCTGCTTCAAAATGAGTGTATTTGGCTCCATCTGATGCCATTCCAGCCCAGCCTTGCTCCCATAGATGCGAATAGTCAAGTTATTCTCTTCACCAGCAGCAATCTGTGAGCAGGTAAGTACGCCCTTGCCACCATTTTGCAAGCGCAGCAGCATATTGGCATCATCCTCGAGTGCTCTCCCTTTTACAAACGTGGTCAAATCGGCACACAGCGAGGCTATCTTCAAACCTGTAATAAATTCAAGCAGGTTTTCACCATGTGTACCAATATCTCCTACGCAGCCTGAAATACCAGATTTTGTTGGGTCCGTTCGCCATGCTGCCTGTTTCGAACCGTCTCTCTCAACTGGTTCCATCAACCAATCCTGTATGTACTCGACTAGCACCTTCCGAATATCACCAATCGCGCCTTGTCGTACCAAATTCCTTGCCTGTCGAACCGCCGGATAGCCTGCATAGGTATGAGTCAAGCCAAAGATAAGTCTGCTCTTCTCAACCAGCGCCACTTCTTCCCGGGCCTCTTCCAGCGTGAAAGACATTGGTTTATCAGAGACAACATGAATGCCATGCTCTAGAAAGGCCTTGGCAATTGCGAAATGCGTAGAATTTGGAGTGGTAATCATCACAAAGTCAATGCCATCCGGTCGTTGCGACTCCACTTCCGCCATCTCCCGAAAGCTGCTGTACGACCTCTTCAAATACCACGCCTCGGCAGAATCTTTCGCCCTTTGTGGATTGCTAGACATTGCCCCGGCCACAACCTCTGCCTGACCGTCTAACTCGACTGCCATCCGATGCACAATTCCAATAAACGAGCCTTGACCACCACCCACAATACCCACCCGCAGTTTTCTTTTCGACACATCTCTATTCAAAAAGCACCTCCTTCATTACACTTACATTTCTTTCTACCCCATCATACGTCCAAACTGCATCCTCCCACCAGCCTTTGTTCTGGTATCCATTCCTATTCGGTTGTATTCCTTGTTCTGGTATGTCATCCTGAGCGAAGCGAAGGATCTGGCTCGCCGCTTATCCTCAAATGCCGGATTCTTCCCCACAAAACCTTGACAACCATTCCATTCTCAGCTATACTCTTTTATAGAAACAGACCGACCGTCGGTCTAAATGGACGGAGGCAACAATGCCACGGATCGTCAAAGAACACACCGTCAGACGCAACGAAATCCTCGACATCACACGACGACTCGTGTACACCAAGGGTTATGAGCAGATGACCATCCAGGATATTCTGGATGACCTGCAAATTTCCAAGGGAGCGTTCTATCACTACTTTGACTCCAAGCAGGCATTGCTTGAAGCATTAGTCGAATGTATGGGAGAAGGAGCGCTACATCTCCTCATACCGATTGTGCAGAATCCGCTGCTGCCTGCCCTCGAAAAACTCCAGCGCTTCCTGGCTGTAGCCAACCGATGGAAGGTCGGACAGAAAACCTTTTTTCTCGCACTGTTGCGCGTCTGGTTCACCGACGAGAATGCCATCGTGCGCCAGAAACTTCGCGCAACCGGGATGCGGGAGGTCGCACCTCTACTCGCCGAGATCATCCGCCAGGGTATCCGGGAAGGCGTCATGACAGTAACCTATCCCGATCAGGCAGGCGAAGTAATTGCGTCTCTGTCGCAGGACGCTGGAGAAGCGATTGGCGCTCTGATTCTCTCGTTTGATACAGAGCGCGACAATATGCAACGCGTAGGGCGCACCGTCGCCGCCTATACCGACGCTTTTGAGCGCATACTAGGCATTCCCACAGGTTCCTTGACCCTCGTTGACGACCAAATACTAAAGGAGTGGTTTATCTCATCAGAAGAAAATGCAGAAGTACGTTCCAAAACTGTCATCCTGTAGGGGCAGTGCCTTGTGCCTGCCCTGGCGAAGGATCTCTGCTCAGGGTCAGCAAAAGGGAAAAACGCATGTCAGCAATTATTCAGACCAACAACCTCACCAAAAGCTACGGCAAAAGCCGTGGCATCATCGACGTAACCTTCGAAATTCAAGAAGGCGAAGTCTTCGGCTTTCTAGGTCCCAACGGAGCGGGCAAAACCACCACCATGCGCACCCTCATGGGCCTGCTCCACGCCAACAGCGGCACCGTCACCATCGGCGGACTCGATTGCTGGACACAATCCACCGAAGTCAAAAAACTCGTTGGCTATCTCCCTGGCGAATTCACCTTCGATCCCGGCTTGCGCGGTGCCCAGATCATCGAATACCTGGGTCACCTGCGCGGCGGCGTCGACCAATCCTACATACGCTCATTGGTTGAACGTCTTGGCCTCGATCCCAGCAAAAAATTCCGCGAATACTCACACGGCAACAAACAAAAACTCGGACTCGTACAGGCCTTTATGCACAAGCCGCGTGTCCTCATTCTCGACGAACCAACCAGCGGCCTCGATCCGCTCAACCAGCAAGAATTCTATAAAATGGTAGCCGAGGTCCACGCCGAGGGACGCACCGTCTTCCTTTCCTCGCACATCCTACCCGAGGTCGAACAGACCTGTGACCGCATCGCCATCATCCGCGAAGGACGGTTGGTCAAGATCGACCATGTCTCGGCGCTCAAAGATATCCGCCAGCACGATGTCGAGATCACCTTCGCTGCTCCGGCTTCTGTCGAATGGTTCAAACATATCCCGAATGTGACCAGAGTGACTCAAGCCACCGATGAGCGCACCCTCCAACTCAACGTCCAGGGCAATTTAACCGAAATCATTCAAATCGCGGGCCAGCACGGGGCCACAAATATTGCCACCCACGAGCCAACCCTGGAAGAAGTCTTCCTGCGCTTCTACGAACCTCTGCAAGAGCCATCCGCGCTCGCCAGTTAGGAGGTATACTATGTTTCGCAGCATTTTAAGTAAATCACTTCGCGACTACCGCGTACCCATGCTGGCCTGGGGCTATGGATTGGCTGCACTTATGGCCGCTGGTTTCTCCACAGCTACACCTGCTGTAGTGACCGCCTTTATCAGCTTCGCTCATATCCTCAGCTTTCTCGGCGACCCCTACGCTATGAATACCCCGCAGGGCTATATCACCTTTCGCTACCTGGAAACCACCCTGCCACTCTTGCTCAGCATCTGGCCCATCTTGGCTGGTACTCGCCTTGTGCGTGGGGAAGAGGAACGCGGCACAATGGATGTCCTGCTCGCCACATCACAATCACGCGCTCGCCTGCTATTGGAGAAGGTTGGTGCGCTCTTTCTCGCACTGCTCGTAATCGCGATCCTGTTCGCTCTAGGTGTCGTGGCAGGAGAAGCCGGTCTTCATGCGCGCATCGACTTTATCAGTGCGCTGTTAGCGGGGCTGAACCTGAGCCTGTTCGCCTTCTTCTTTGGCATGGTCGCACTACTCATCTCCCAATTGACTGAAAGCCGCCGTGCAGCAGCAGGCTGGGCAAGCGGCCTGCTGATCCTGTTCGCGGTCCTGGAAATGACCGGACGCGAACTGACTGGTAGTTGGCTTCCGTACCTCTCACCATTCTATTACTACAATCTCAACCGTCCACTCCTCCCCGGTTTCCCTAACCAGCCCCTGGCCGTGCTGCTCCTGCTGGGCCTCTCCTTGCTTTGTCTTGCGGGAAGTATCGTCCTGTTCAACCGGCGCGATATTGGTAGGTCTGCCTTTGAGTCACAGCGCGTGAGAGCAAGCAGCACACAGTCTGCGCTGCGCAGTCTCAACCGGGCCGAGCGTCAGGCCTCCACGCGCACCGTCAGCTTGCACACGCTCTTCGCTGATGGGTGGAGTTCCTTCTGGTGGCTATTCGGCATTGTCGCCTTTTGTGCCGCTTTGCTGTTCATGACCCCTGGCATCCAGAAAGCCTTCCACCAGGCAGTGCTGCAGACCCCCTGGCTGGCCGGTTACCTGTTCGACACCCCCACCGACACCAATGCTGCGTTTCTGGGTACCCTCGTCTTCGCGTTCGTGCCTGCATTGGTTGTGGTCCTCGCGCTAACCCTGGCCTTGAAGTGGTCTTCAGACCTCGAAAACAGTCGGCTGGAACTGATTTTCAGCACACCTCAATCCCGATCACGCGTCCTGCTGGAACGCTTCAGTGCAAACCTTCTGCCGGTGCTGCTGGCTCCTATCCTGACCTGGCTCGCTCTCACTGTTGGAGCACAAATCATCAATCTGAACGTCAACCAGGGCAGACTGCTCTCCGCCAGCTTCAGCATGCTCCCTCCCGCGTTGATTACCATGGGACTAATCTATGCCCTGGCCGGGCGCCTGCGCTATGGCGCCGTGCTCGGCATCGTGACCGCCTATCTCGTCCTGTCCTACCTGCAAGAATCGCTCGAAGGGAATATCCAATTTCCCAGTTGGTTCATGTCCCTATCTATCTTCCACCTCTACGGCAACCCAATCTTCCTCGGCATGAACTGGATCAACTTCCTCGGCATGACCGCCGTCGCCATTGCGCTCCTGATCATCGCCCTCATCCAGTTCCGCAATGCCGACATCGAACTCGGCTAAAACCCTTCTGTTAACATAGTGTGCAACTCTTTGCGGCTTCTCATATATCCCTCAGTAGGGGAAGTCACAAAAAGTTGCATATCGCCGAGTTAGAAGACGCAATGGCAGGGCATAAAAGGATATAATAATTCATCATCTAATAGGCGATTTTTGGAGAAGCGGTCAGGAGGTTAACACATGAAGACACGCGTTGCCTTTGCCATCTACTACATCGGCGTCGGTTTATTGGTTGTCTGTTCAATCATAATCATCTTTAAGTTACTGTTTATCCCTCCCTGTGTTCCTACAAAGACGAACGCTTGCTCCTACGTTATCGATGGCTGGACTGTTTCTGGTTTGGCCGCGACCGTATTAGGAGTAGCCGCAACTGTATTAGCAATTTTGGGTGCATTAGCAGTGGCAGCCTGGTGGGGGAACTTGGAGCACCGAGTGGGAAATAAAGTCGATGAGTTGTATAAGAAACATTTAGCCCTTCTAAACGAGCAGCTACAGAAAAATCAGCAGGAAGTCTTTGATCTTCAACACAAGCTGGTTCAAGACGGCGAGAATACAAGCAGAGCTATATCTAATCTGATCTTAGGCAACCAGCTATGGGAAAGCAAGAAACGTGATCGAGCCATTGTTTCCTACAGGAATGCCCTGGCATTACGTCCTCGAGATCCGCACATCAATTATGCTCTCGGTCAGGCCTACTTGAATGAGTATCTGTATGAGGATGCGATTGCCCGCCTGAAGGTGGCAATCGAGGAAGATCCAGAATTCGGCCAGGCATATATGCAATTAGGGTTGGCTGTTCGCTTCCAGGCAGATAAGGTCTATAGCCAGACGCTAGACGAGGATCAACGCGAGACTGCTTATAATGAGGCCATTAGTTATCTAAAACGTGCAAGCGAACTCTTACCCGACTCCGATGATGCACTGGCAACTCTCGGCGGGACATATCGGCGCCTTAAAAATTACCCCCGCTCTCTGAAGTACTACAAAAAGGCGTTCGAGAAAAATCCACAATCCTCGTATGCACGTAGCAATGTTGGCGTCCTGGCATGGTATACCGGAGACATTAAAACAGCTCGCGAAGTGTTCAAGCAGGTAGAAACAATAGCGACGCAGCGTATCGAGGCTAATACTTTTGGTGAACTGTACTGGGATTATTATGATCGAGGAATGGCTAGGCTTGCCCTGAATAATAAAGCGAGCGCTCTAGAAGATTATAGGACAGCAGTTAGGATAACGCGCACACCCGGAGAATTCCAGAGCGTCATAGATGTCCTTAAATTTCTGTTAGAGGTGAAGGACCATCATCCTATCGAAGGGTTGGAAGATGCCTTGAAGATAGTACAGGACACTTTGGCAAGCCTGCTGAACGAAAAAGTCCATATGATTGTAACTCAAGTGAAGCAACCAATAGCTCCCTAAAACGGGAATATATTTCTCTACTTGGTAGAAATACAGAGAAGGAGTATCCATCATTCGCTAACGAAAGGTGGATACTTTAATTGCCTTCAAAACCTCCCTCGCTGCCTTTTCCCCACTATGCATCGCCCCATGAATACTACTTGACTCCGTATACTCCCCCGCCAGAAACAATCCCTCAACCTGCGTCCGGTTCCCCGGCAGCCCATCAAACACCCCCGGCCTCTGCGCAAACTGTGAGAAAGGAATACGATACACAGCCAGCAACCGCCAGCGACGAAGATCATGCTCAGGAAACCAGCCTGCCATTTCTGCTAAGCAGCGCCGCGCAATCTCCTCATCGTCTCCCTCTGGACTATCCAGCACCGTCGCCGAAAGCAAATGCTTACCTGCTGGTGCATAAGTAGGAGCAATATTCGTCATCAGCACAGCCTCATTCACGTAAGCATGAGCATTCGCATTCAGGAGAATCTTGCGCTCCTGATAAAGTTGCTCATCGCCCGCAAAATAGAGACCAACACTACCTACCGCCTTTGTTGGTAAGGACATACCCATCAGTTTTTCCGCTATCGGACCTTCAGTCGCTACCACCACCAAATCGGCCTCAATCGTCTCTCCGCTCACCAGTCGTACACCACGTGCCCTCCCCTCACTCACAAGGATCTCACTTACACGCTCCCTAAAACGTACCGAATACCCTGGCAGCGCCGCGGCTAATTGCTCTGAAATAGCCTGCATCCCCTCCGCGGGAAGCACCGTATCGCCCGTCGCGAGCATCTTAAAGATAAACTGGAACATCCGCGCACTTGTAGCAAGCGCCCGATCAAGAAAGACGCCTCCGTAAAATGGACGTGCAAAATGATTGATGAAACCATCTTCAGCAAAGCCCAATCGCTGTAGATACTGTTCCGAAGACTCGTCTTCTCCGCCCGGCTGACCTTTACCCGCAAATATGTCGCCAACAGAAAGGCCCGCCACATCCCGTACCAGCCGCAGCACCCGTAGTTTATCAGCAGGCGAGATCAGTGGATTGAGTAATCCCGCAACTATACTGCCTGGATCTCGCACTGGATCGCCAATATTCATACTTCTTACTATCTTTCACCAGTATCGCCCCCGGCTCAAACCGCTGGACGTTCAACTCGTCAAGATCAATATGACGTTGGATAGTAGGATAGGCCGTAAATAGTACCTGAAAGCCACGATCCAGACGGTAGCCATCCTCGTGCATATCTGTGCGTACTCGTCCCCCTACCTGCTCTGTAGCTTCTAACACCAGTACCTGCTCACCCGCCGTTACAAGCTCTTTTGCACACGTCAGCCCCGCCAGTCCTGCTCCAACGATGACTATCATTTCGCACCCCTTACCACAACGGATTCATCACCAATCCGCTGATCAACTTCGGATAAAAGTAGGTAGATTTCTGCGGCATCCGATCATCAGCCTTCGCCACATCACGTACCTGCTTTACCGGCGTTGCGTTCAACAAGATCGCCGCTTGCGCTTCGCCCGTTTGCACCGCTTCTAGCGCCTCCTGCGCATCACGTGTATAGCGAACGTACTTTCCTGCCGTAATATCCTCCAGGCTCAATCCCAGCAACGCCTCTAGCACCAGCATGTGCGCTACTGCTACATCCAGTGAATTCCATGCCTCCGAATGCCCGCTCTCCTCCATGCGCCTCTTACCATGGTCGTTTAGACTGAGCAGCCAGCGATGCTGCGCCGTGCCGAGTACAAACGATGGGTTCTCTTCCTCTGCCTGCCCTAACTGCTGTAGCGTTGCTGAGCCAATCTCGGTAATATCCAGCTCACGCACCGTAAAATATTGCCCCAGATCTTCACTTGAGAGGGAACTGACAGCATACGGATTCAAGCCAAATAGCAAACGATGCGTTGGTAGCACTAGAAACCCCGGATCATCCGTATCAATAAGCGCCATCATCACAAAGTTGACGCCATCGTCAGCGTGGATCCCCTTGCGCTGTTGTCGTATCTCCTCGCGGTAGTTCAGCGCCGTCTCATAGCGATGGTGCCCATCGGCAATATACAGTTGACGCTCGGCAAAGAAGTTTTGGATAAGTGCAATCTGCTCAATATCCGTAATCGCATGCAGCCGATGCTCTTCATTCACCTCGTCCGTAATCGTAATTTCAGGACTTCTCAGCATAGAGTGTCAGCAATCGCCGCATTCTCCCCTGAGGATCGTCATACACAGCCATCAATGGACTAAAATTCGCTGCGCATGCCCGCATCAGCCGCAAGCGATCATCTTTAGCCTTACTATGTGTGTATTCATGCGGCAAAATCACTCGTGCGCTCCACGGCTCCAACCGCACCCGCGCCATCAAACTCGTACGTATATACACTGTGCCATCATACGTAAATCTCTGTTGGTACATATAATAGCGCGGCATCACATCCTGCCGCAGAATACCTTCCAGTCGCCATTCTGCCAGTGTTGCCGACGCACGAGTATAGCGGTTATTCAGCGTCGTATCACCGGGCTTATCTTTTGGAAGTTCGAGCCGAATATAATTATAAGGATGGCGAGCATAGTATCTCTCCTGCGCCTCTGGTGAAATCACATCAAAAGGCGGGGTCACTACCTTTCCCAGGTCGTCAATCTTCTCGCTTACATAGCGTATCCCACGTAAAGGTTGAACATCTGCCATACTATTCCCACTTCGCTTTCTACAATACAGTAATCTGACATCCACTCATACCTGGATGCAGGAGATCTGACGTAGCAACAAATTCCAATGTTGTCCATTGTATCATCTCGTTGAATGCCCAATCTCCGAAATTATCGTAATCTAGTGCTTTGTTCAGCAAATGATGATAAGAGTAGTGGCGATCTCCATAAGCGTTCACTTAAGCCTGGACAGATCAACCACATAGGTCTGACTCTCCTCTCGCTAATCGTCCGACACGGCTTCCAGAGGCGCTTCGCGTATGGTAGGGGCACTCCCTTGTGGATGCCCTGGTGGGGTGAGGACTCCCTTGCAACCGCTAGGTTTCAATTAGAAAATAAGTTCTAGAAAACTCTTGACAATCTCCTTTAGTCGTGGTAATATACCTTCTGTACTAGAACAAATGTTTAAAACTTAATAGGCTCTCCCTAAACCCCTGTCCCTTCCCCTATCTGCCCTCTTTTTTCAGCGGCCGGGTGACTGCCCTCTCTCCCCTTCCCGGCCGCTATCGGTGGGAGGAATCCCTCTAATATCAAACCTCCATCCCCCACAAGTCCCACTAAACTCCAACCACTTTGACGCATATTGATACAGTGTGTAGACTCTCATTCAGGGAGTGTATCTAACAGTTCGTATCTTTTCTGGGGGAACATGCAACATCAAGAAATCTCTGCAGATGAGCTTGTGGGACAAACGTTGGGAACCTGCCACGTAGAACAGTTACTTGGCCGTAATCGTGTAAGCATGGTCTATCTTGCTCAACAACCTGAGCAGAACCGCACCGTCGCCGTAACGCTCTTCAGAATCCCTGAACAGTTCTCACCCTCGGTACGCAGCCGTTTTATGACGCGTTTTACCTCTGAAGCATCGGCGCTCGTTCTACTCAATCATCCACAGATCTTACCTATATATGAGTATGGTGAACGGTTCAGTTATCCTTATCTTGTCACGCCTTATGTAACGGATGGTTCGCTAGCTAATCTCCTTAAGCAACAGAAGCAATGTACCCCTGCCTATACCCTCGAAATACTGGAACAGGTAGCTGCTGGACTCGATTACGCCCATAAAAGGGGTGTTATTCATGGTGCTCTCAAGCCCTCTCACATCCTTTTGCGTAACGCTCAGAGAACCCAGGTGGCCGGTTTTGGCCTTGTACGCATCCTGGAAATGCGCGACATCAATTCCAGCCAGCATCCTCATCCTGAGCTTGTCCATCTACTCAGCATCGCAGGCACATTTTTAGGCGCACCCGAGTATATAGCTCCTGAATTTGTACTCGGACAACCTCCCGACGCTCGTTCCGATATCTATGCTCTTGGCATCATACTTTTTGAGATGCTGAGCGGAAAATTACCCTTCACCGGAACCAATCCTTTTGAAGTTGCCATGCAGCATGTGGAGCAGCCACTTCCTTCGCTGCGTGCCCTCTGCCCCGATCTATCAGAGGAATTGGAGCAAGTAATATTGCAGGCATTGCACCGCGACCCTGATCAACGTTTCCAGCATGCCGGTGAACTGGCGAGTGCCTTTGCCCAAGCCTTGCAGCGTCTACCGCAAACATCAACCGCCATAAATCCAACCATCTGGCCTCAGATAAAAGATACACCCCTCCCGCCTGCCAACTTTTTAAATGAGGAAACTCCTACTACTGGTAGGTGGCAACTAATACCACCGATTGTCACAGGGCACCTGCCTGTCGTAAACGCATCAATGTCAGACAAGCCAGCTATCGATCCTGAAGCTCAATCAGATCCTGACCAGCGTACATGGCAACTTGTTCCTCCCATTGTGACCGGCCGCCTTCCTGCGGTACAGTCTACTTCCCTACTACCGGTAGAGTCATCCGAAGAGGACGTATCTTTGCAAACCGTACCGGTAAATTCATTGCAAGAGGGTAATCTAACTCCCCTCGATCCCTCCAAAGAGCGTTCAAGCGCGTCTTCTGAGGAGACAGAAATCCAAAGCTCACCTCCTTTGACAGAGGGAGCAGAACAACTTTCTAACAAACCCCAAATGGAAAGCAGTAAACCAAGGCGAAAATCTTCCCGTAAAAGTAAGTACGTTGTTATGACTCAACGAAAGGCCGTTGCGCTGCTCGCTACCGGAGGAATTGCGGCTGTAGGAGTGGGAACTCTAGGTGGCATTAGCCTGGCACACTTATTGGAAAATAATACCCATCCTCAAACTGCCGCGGTAAGTACCGGCACTCCACCTCCGACAGGAAAACCCATTCCGAAAACAACTTCTAACCCAATTCATACTGGTACAGTCATCGGTAATACCACCCAGCCGCTCAATAGCGCCAATAATTTTAACAATCCCGTAGATGACGGAGTTAGCTTATTGATCCATTTACCCAACAGCAGCTTCGTCGCTTTTGAGAAAGCCTGTACTCATGAAGGCGTACCGGTTCGCTACGACCCCGTTTCACATACGCTCATCTGCCCTGCCCATTTTTCCGTCTTTGATCCCGCCAACGGCGGCAAAGTCCTCCAGGGTCCCGCGAATAAACCCCTATCGCCTGTAGCTATTCGCGTCAATGCCGATGGCACTATTACAACAGACTAAACACCCCAAATATCACTTGACGTTTAACACATGGATAGCTAGAATGGGAAAGCGATAGATGCCCATGTATAAAAAGGACGTGTACAATGGATCCAACAGTAGTGCAATATATTGGTTTTGGTGTCGTTATTCTCATCCTCATCTGGGCAACCGTAGAGATAAGCAGAAGGCGTTCCCGCATCAAGAAGATAGGAACAGAATCGCTTGACCTCTGGGTCAAGATGGATTCTCCCCACGCCGCTCCCACAGAGGAGCTATCCTCCGATACAGATACAGGAGAACGGGAAGAATCATCTGAGGAAAATATTCATACACGAGCGCAGCAAAACGGTCACTATTCGGAGAGCAAAAAGCCTCTGTAACCTCTATATTTTGAATCGTGTACCGGCCCGTTTGTAAGCTTCCTGGTCGGCGCGGAAACTATCGGCATTGGTACCACGTGCCGCGGCCAGGAACTCCGCCATCAATTGTACGGGCAAAGCTGCTAGTAGCGGTGTCAGTTCTTCAGGCAAGTCTACATTCCTGCTATCATAAAGAGCGAAACGTGTCCACCCAGGCCGCTGAAATAGCTCGGCAGTCTCTGTATCGGGAGCATCACCGATGAGCCATAGACGCGGGCCAATCTCGCTCAACGCTAGCAAAAAATCGGCCATCCGCGGCTGCGCAGGCCCCTTAACATTAATTGGAATCAGCACATCCTCAGTCTCAAATGCCACCTGTGGTCCGTGAATGGCCTGCTCCAACTCAAATCCCTCGGTAGTCACATAAGACGCCTCTTTCACCTTGAGCGCACCCTCCGGTGCCGTTACCGCGTTCGGCCCTGCCCCTATAAAATAAAGACGCCGTGAGTTCGCCACAGCTTCCTGTGCAATCTGCCGCACCTCATCTTCGCGTCCCAGAATATCCTCCATCAGTGCTGGTAACTGGGTTAGCCCTTGTTCCAGGCGCTGCGCCACTTCGGCATGCCCCAGCAGAGCTGCCAATCGTGTCGCAATCTGTCCCAGTCGCGTCATCGCCCCAACATAGCTAATGGAATGGGTAGAAGAAGGATCCTGCTCAACCGTTTCTATAATGATATCTGGCCCCTGCATTTTTGTGTTTTTGCCTGTAATCCCTATCGTTACTACGCCCGCTTCCACAGCGCGTTGCACCGCCTTATTGCCATGCAGCTTGCTTCCACGATGACTAACAACAATCACTCCATCATTCGAATGCAATGGTCGGGGATAGTTCACAAATTCAAATGAGCGCAGCGCCCAGGCATCTGCTCCTGCCAGCCGTAATAGATACTCGCCTACCACCGTTGCATGGTAACTTGTACCAATACCCGCTAAAAATATGCGCTGTCTATCTGCCAATTTTTCCGCCGCCCGCGTCGGTCCATCCCAGTCTGTTAACAACCTGCGTACCGCTTCTGGCTGTTCATGGATGGAGCGATATAAACTGGTAGTACTATTTTCTGTCATCAGTGACAACTCCTTCTCTAAGGCGTATCATTCTTCCGTATTTACACTTGTAAGTGTACCCTATTCCCGGCATCGTTCCTAGAGCCAAGCGCGACGCCGAAATACATCCAAAGATGGATGTCATAAAGAATGTAGGCACAAACGTTATCATATATGGAGGGTTCAAACGTCTCTATTATAAATGAGCAACGATTGTCTGCTCATTCACGTAATTACAATAGGCTACTTAATAACAATTTCTGGACACGGCGTTACACTTGTCCCATAGAAGCGTCACGTTGTTATCAACATTCCTAAATTCGATTGCGATGTGGCAAGGGTCTTTTATACAACCTATACAGGCAGCATATAGCCCGTCCAGTTATTATCAAAATACATATTCTTTTAGAAGAGGTGAAGTAAATGGTTAGTAACAGTGCCATTTCTAGCAAACAAGGGGCGGATCTCTCAACTCTAACTTTTAATGAACGCTTGCAGCGTGGCGCGGAAAATGCAGTGCGTTGTATGGGTGTCACAGCTCAGGACCGCGTCTTTATCATGACTGACTATGAACGTGAGGATCTTGCTCGTCGCGTTGCGGTGGCTGCTCTTGAGAAACACGCCGATGTAAGCGTTCATTTTCTTGAACACTACGGTGAACGTCCTCTCACGTCATTTCCTGAGCAACTCCGCAATGACCTCATTCAGGCGCGACCAACCGTTACCTACTATATTGCCACAGCCCAGCCGGGAGAAATTGCCTTCCGTATTCCGCTGCTGCCCTTTCTGGCAACCGAGCTTAAGGTGCGCCATGGACATATGATTGGTATTGATGAGGCAGTTATGGCCGAGGGCATGTGCGCCGATTACGACGAAGTATTCAGTCTCACCAACCAGGTCTACGATCTTGTGCGTAATGCTAAAAGCATTCACGTCACCTCTCCCAAAGGCACAGACGTGACAGGAACGTTTAATAAAGACTGGAAATGGATTCCCTGTCATGGTCAGTATCATGAGCGGGGAGCATGGGGCAATCTGCCAGAAGGCGAAGTTTTCACGGCTCCCGCCAGTGTCGATGGCGTGCTTGTCTGTGAGGTCTTGGGTGACTTCTTCTCAAAGAAATATGGCGTGCTGAAGCACCCGGTTATCATCAAGGTCAAGGGCGGCTATATTACCGAGATCACAAGCGAGGATACAGCTGTGGCAAAGGAGCTGCGCGACTATCTGTTCTCAGTACCCAACGGCAGTCGAGCCGGAGAATTTGCGATTGGCACACTCACAAGCCTCAAGAAACTCGTAGGCAATCTCTTACAGGATGAGAAAATGCCTGGCCTCCACGTGGCCTTTGGCAACCCTTATCCAGAGTTTACGGGCGCGAATTGGGATGCAAAAATCCACGTAGATGTCATTCCCAGCAGTTGCACTATCGAAGTCGATGGCCGCATCATTATGCGCGACGGCGAATTTACCATCTAGGTTATTAGAAGGGGTGTGATTGATTTCGCACCCCTCAATTGTAAAATCTTTCCTTCTCTGCCATACTGCATCACCGAGAGCATTGACATCGTCCTTTCATTCTTGTTAAAATCAAGTTGGACTTATCTTGTTCTGTTTCACTACATCTCGTTGTATCCCAGGCACGCGCTTACTTGCTCTTTGTTGGGGGAGCTTGAGAGGAGCTTTAGAGTGTCTACGACCAGGGGACAGCAACTGATCGGCAAAGAGCTAGGCTCTTGCGTCCTTGAAAGGTTGCTCGGCTATGGGGGTTCAAGTGCGGTGTACCTGGCCCAGCAGCAAACACCTTATCGGAAAGTCGCGGTCAAAGTCTTTCTGCCACGCAACACTATGGATGTACAGATGCAGAGGACTTTTTATACCCGCTTTCTGCACGAAGCCGAAGCTGCAAGCGAACTCGATTATCCCACAATCCTTCCCATTTATGCCTATGGCGAACAGGATGCCTTGCCATATATCGTCATGCCCTATATGCCAGGTGGCACTCTGGCCGAGTATATCGAAAAGCAAGGTCCGTTGTCTTTAGAGGAAGCTCAATTGTACCTTGAGCAACTCTCTTCCGCCTTAGATTATGCTCACGCCCATCACTGCGTTCACTGTGACGTCAAGCCGGCTAATATTCTGTTGGATGGACAAGGTCATGCCATGCTTTCAGATTTTGGCATTGCTCGTGTAACTCATCTGGATGCCATCAACAATCATTCACTGAGGCGTAGCCCCGAAACCTTAATGGGCACCCCCGAGTATATCTCACCTGAACAGGCTCTGGGGCAGCATCTGGATGGTCGTTCAGATGTTTACTCACTTGGTGTCACCCTTTTCTACCTACTTACCGGCTCTCCGCCTTTCAAAGTGGATGATCCCATTGCTATGGCCCTTTTACATGTCCATGAACCGCCGCCTTTACTATCTATGTTTCGGGACGATATCTCGCCAGCTCTTGACAGCGTGATGAACAAAGCGCTTGCCAAGTGGCCAGAGGACCGCTTTCAAACCGCAGGTGAATTTAGTGCTGCATTTTCCAAAGCAATCTCTGATCCTGAAAGCTTTGACCAGCTCGGTCTGACCCATGAAAATAGCAAGACCTCTCGGAATCTTAGGAATACCCCTAAACTTATTCCGGCTAGCTCAATGCCATCTGCCCATATGCATGTTAAGCCCGTACAGCGACGCAAATCTAGCCTCTCACGTACGTTATTTATGATTGTCTTGGTAGTGGCAGTACTCGGAGCTACCATCACAGCCGCCTTAATTATCTGGCAAGCAAACACCCAGCATAATAGACAGAACCTTCTCCTAACTCCCACTGCTACGAAGACTATCCAGGATATTCTAGCGGATGATCAGTCTGGATGGATTCCAATATCCGGTCAGGATACCTTCATCAATGGACAATACCATATCCTGAATACCTCACCATCTGATAGTGCCCTGGCACTGTATGAACCTTCTGAAACTTTTCCGTATCCCGATTTTAATCTGACTGTCACCATGTCTGAAGTCCATACTCTGTCTGATAGCCCAGGCTATTATGGTGTTATTTTTCGTTCGACCACCGACGAATCGCACTACTATCTTTTTGAAGTTACAGCAACAGGTGCTGGTCAAGGTGGACAATATCAGTTTTTGCGCTATGATGCTAATATCAAGCCTTATCCGTGGGTGATATTGGCGCCTACAGGCCAGACGACTGGTAGTATTCCTTCATTCTTATCTAATCCTGGGCAGCGCAATACCATTACTATAGATGCAAAAGGGAATAGCTTCACCTTCTCCATCAATGGCAAACAGGTTGGTGCCTTCGTCGACCCTTCAAAATCAGCATTGGCTTCGGGAGCACTTGGCCTCTTTGTAGAGGATCAAGGGACTGAAGTGATCTTTTCCAACATGCAGGTTAAACGTCTATAATTAGCAATGTCGTCGAGTGCCTAAAGAATTGACATTGTCTGCTCAACCCTCTATACTGAAGGGGACCAAGAAAATAACTTAGCCGTCATGTGAGTTCTCACATAGCGGGCCAAGAGGAGGATATCTAACCATGACCTATGTTATTACTCAGCCGTGTATTGGAGTAAAGGATGCATCGTGCGTAGATGTTTGCCCCGTTGACTGCATTCATCCTACACAGAGCGAAGAAGAGTTTGATACGGCTGAGATGCTCTACATTAATCCTGATGAGTGTATTGACTGTGGCGCTTGCGAGCCTGCGTGCCCCGTTACCGCCATTTTTGAGGAGTCAGCAGTACCTGAAGACCAGAAGCACTTTATCAAGATCAACGCAGACTTTTTCAACAGACATTAGTGTTAGTAGTACTGAACCATACTATTTTTGAGGAAGCAGGCTCCTATGCCAATAACACGACGTAGACGTGCGAATCCACCCGATCAACCGGAAAACAACAATCACCTGGCAGATCAAACCACCGATGCCGCAGAAGCGCTTGCTGCCGAGCATACTGAACAGACTCCTACCATGCCTATGGATGGAGATAGCGATCATGCCCAGGCTGCAGAGCGACAAGAAAATATATCCTTACCACCTTTTACTCCATTGCCGTCAGTATCGAACGGTGATCGTGGAGGTGCGGGAGAGAGGCAGGATTATACGTCTCCAATAGAGGGCGGGCGACGCACCCCTCGTGGTGAGTTTTTCCGCCGCCCGCCGCAGCCACCACCACAGTTACCTCCGGTGATACCGCAGGTATCGCCATCTCTGCAGCCCCCTACGCACGAAATCTCGTTGCCGCTGGGCAATATGTTGCACCTCGCCTATAATCCTGGCTATACAGGGGCAGATGAGGCTCGCAGCACCTTACTGCATCGTCTCGCAGATGAAAGCAAAGCGGGTGGACGCGCTCGTTGTTGGAATTGTGGCTCGATCGCCATTGTTTATGATCGTTGGAATACACGCAGCAAAACCTTTGGTGAAATTGGTATCGCGTTTTGTGAAATTTGTGGCGTTTGGAGTGTTATGTAGTCGTCTGACTTGTGATGCAGCTCTATCTGTTTCTAAGGAGATTACGGCATGACACAGGGTCTGGGTCAAGTGGAACATACGCCTCGCTATTGCCCGCGTTGTGGTGGCCTCATGCAAAAGCCTTTGGGGAGTAACCTCTACTGGCATGCGGATAATAACCACCCACACTGTGAAATCACCAATATCGTTGATGCGCCTATCGTTGTGCAGACCTCTGAAGAGCCATTGAACGAGCCTCCCAAGAGCAAAGGCAACCAGAAAAAAAATAAATAACGATACAACCAATTCCATCGGCAATTCGTATATATGTCAGAAAGTTTCTCTTCAATTGGGTTGAAGAGTAGTATAGTCTTATGCGAGGTGTTTCGCTATGTTTAATCCAAGATCTCCTTACGGCGGAGGTGGCTTTGGTGGGACCCGTGGAGGATTTGGCTCCTCTCGCTATCAATATCAGACTGTACCTGCCGGTTACGCAGGTGTCCAGTCAAGCGGCTTAATCAGTAAGGTTATGGGTCTACTGGCCTTTTCATTCCTTTTCGCCTTTATTGGTACCCTGGTTGGATTTTCTATCGGTCTCACCGGTGGAGGCTACCTGTTCGTCGCTATTGCAGGACTCGTTGTTCTCTTTATCCTCAATTTCGCTATCAATGTGCGAGGATGGAATCTCCTCCTGCTCTACCTGTTCACCTTCTTAGAAGGCATGGCCCTATCGCCAATCGTGTACATATACCTGAATGCAGGCTCTACGTACAGCAATATTCTGGGTGAGGCCTTTTTGATCACGGCAATCACATCCCTGGCCCTGGCTATCTATGCCTGGACGACAAAACGCGACTTCTCACGCCTGGGTGACTACCTGTTCTTCGGTCTCATCCTGTTGCTTGTGACCAGTTTGATAGGCATCTTCTTCGGCGGCTTTGCTACTGGACCTTTAGGGCTGATCATCGCTTTCTTTGGCGTTGCCATTTTCTCTGGCTTCATGCTCTACTACGTACAACGCGCCAAATACCTGGCTGATACCCTCCCTAATGCCATCGGCCTGACTGTTTCCCTTTTCATTACCGTATTAAACCTGTTCCTCTACATACTACGAATTCTGACTATTCTCCAAGGCGGCAATCGTAGATAATAATGTAGGGGTAAGCAAGTATGCCTGTACTGAGGTAGAGGAAAAAACGACATGTTGGGGGACGGAAACGTCCCTCAATTTTTATGTATTTTGGAATAAACATCGAATTGATATTGTTCTCTTGACTAGAGGCATGTCGAGAAACTAGAATTATCTCAATGTCAGAAACATATTCACCTGTCATGAAAGTGAGTGAGCAATAGAATGCAAGTACATACCAATTTATTCCACGTAGGGGACCAGGATTTCGAGTCAAAGGTACTCAAATCAGATAAACCCGTCATTGTGGATTTCTGGGCCGCGTGGTGTGGTCCCTGCCGCGCCATTGCACCTGTCTATGAGAAGTTGAGTGATGAATACCAGGGGAAACTACAGTTTGCCAAAATGGATATCGACGAGCATGAGGTGACCCCTGGCCGTCTTGGTGTCCAGGCTATTCCTACCCTCATGATGTTTAAAGATGGTAAGTTGATCGGTCGCTTTATTGGCCCGCATCCCCTCCGTCTGAAGAATGAAATTGACCGTGTTCTCGCCGAAAACGGCGTCGCTTAAATCTAAGAAATAAGGCCAGTAGAAAGACAAGCAGGAGTCATATTCCCACTCCCCTTGTCTTTCTGCTTACCCTGATAATGACCAGTTTCCCTTCAAAAGCTAGCGTGTAAGCCCTCCTCTTGCCACGGCGTTTTTCATCAACAGAAACAAACCAAAATCATCATGTCTCAAATGTTCCAAACCTTTCGACGCCCGTTCTCTTTTGTGATATATCATGTTTATGCCATGAACACCTGTTGTCAGGACAAAAGGGAGAGCAATAAATGTCAGTTTTAGAACGTTCAAATCCACTACCTCTCTACTATCAGCTCAAAGAGGTGCTGAGACAGCAAATTCGCGCCGGTCACCTTGCACCTCATACAGCCATTCCCTCCGAACCCGAACTCGTCGCCCGCTATCATGTTAGCCGTGCCACTGTGCGTCAAGCGCTCACCGAACTCGTAAATGAAGGCCTGCTTTATCGTCAACATGGTAAAGGCACCTTTGTATGTGAACCTCGCGTTCAACAAACCTTAAGTGAACTTACTAGCTTAACCCAGGACATACAGCGACGCGGAAAACGCCCTGGCGGCATCCTGCTCGTCAGCGAGCTTATACGAGGGACTGAAAGCGTGCGGAAGTGGCTAGAACTGGCGGACGAAGAACAAGTGATCCGTTTAGAGCGACTCCGTACCGCGGATGACCTGCCCATTGCCCATGAAATCGACTACCTGCCTCACCCTCGTGTCTCTGTCCTTCATCCTTGACAATCGGCACTTCTTCGATTACACTTCCCTTATACGAAAAATATCGAACAGGATCGCCATTCGCACGAAAAATATCGAACGCTCTCTTGAGGTAAACATATGGCCATCCGCGAATTCCCTGGGAAATGGACTCCCACTATAGAAATAGATTTTGGTCTCGCCTACGAATTCCTGGTGAGCATGACCATTTTGAATGATGATCGTGATACATACCCGTATGAAATAGGAAACGAATGGTTTGAGGTCACGCGTGCAAAAGCCTCACCAGATTTATTGCAAGCCGTCGAACAATTAGGCTGTTGTGGCGACCGCGGTTGGACGAATCTCCTAGGCCTTGCCTACGATTGTGTTCCTCCCAAAGATGTTCCCACGTTCATTGAGCATGTGAAGGTCACAGACTCATTGGAATTGCGCCTGCACATAATCGGCTATTACCAGCGCCGTTCGCGTCGAACCACGCCTTTAGATGTTATCCTGCAGGCCGCCGAGGGTGACGCCGAGGCGCAAAGACAATTTCTCAAGACATCGTTCGCTGACAATCCTGATTGGCAAGAGAAGCTTCGGTATGTCTTCTCTATAGACCCCCAAACAATGAAAGTTACCTTTTTGGATATCTTCCAGCGCTGGTATGAGCAGATCTTTTGTGAGTTGGAGCAGCAGGTACTACCGATACTCAAGCGTGATGCTGAGACCAAACAGACCTTAAAGCCAACAATGTCACTCGAGCGCTTGATAGAAACAGCCACCAACGGTCTCGAATATATACCGGAACCCGGCTTACGCAGGGTGTTGCTTATTCCCAGCTTTATTGAACGACCCTGGAATAACTTTTCCGAGTATCAGGATATGAAAATCTATTGTTACCCGGTTGCCGATGAGAGTGTAGCAAGGGATAGCACTGTTCCATCAGCACGGCTGGTAAGCCTATACAAAGCGCTTGCTGATAAACGCCGACTGCGCATACTCAAATTGCTCATGACTCGGAGCTACTCTTTGCAGGAAATAGCCGACGAATTCGGCGTCGCCAAAACTACTATGCACCATCATCTAGCAACCTTACGCACGGCCGGATTGGTATTGGCGCGACCCGACGAAAACCAGTACAGCCTGCGACACACCATGCTATCCGAGGTAGGCGAACTACTGCAGGCCTACCTGAAAGGAAAATAGGAAGTTCCTCTCATTGGCCTGATACTTGGTATCAACTAAGTCATAATTATAGCTAGCAGCCTGCTTTGTTTCATGGTTTTGGGACTCAGCATAGTGCTTGAATGCATTTGACATAATTAAGGAAGTATTGTGAAATTACTGAGCAATCGAACGTTATTAGCAGTCTCGCTCACCGTATTTGCGGCTTATACGGGCATTGGCATGATAGGCACCGTACGCGTCCTTTATACCGAGTCGCGTGGTGCCTCGCTTGCTCTCATCAGTGCAATGGGATCAGTCTACCTGATCTCCAATTTCGCGTTCCAGTATCCTATCGGTTGGCTGGGTGACCGCTGGCAACGCAAACAAATCATGGTAATAAGTCTGCTAGCACAGGCACTTCTATCTACCATCTACCTGTATGTTACGGACCCTGTCACATTTGTCGTACTGCGCTTCTTCGAGGGGATAGCCGCTGCTGGCATCTTGCCATGCGCTCGCTCCATGATTGTTGATGCTGTGCCTATGGAGGAGCAAGGAAAGGCATTCGGTATATTTAGCGCATTCTTTAACACAGGCTTTCTACTAGGCCCCGGCATCGGTGGCCTTCTCGCCTCTACAGGCTATACCAGCACCTTCATTGTTGCTATTATTTTTCGTCTCGTTGCCGCCGTTCTCATCCTGACCATGATTCGCACAGTGCGGCAACATGAGAGAATCGTGGAGCAGTCAGCCACGGTGATCCCATATCAGAAGCTATTTACGCCAGCCCTGCTAGGTGCGTACCTTGTAGCCCTTGGCAATTTCCTCTACATGGGCTTTGAAATCACTCTTTTCCCCCTGTGGATGCATGATCACCTGGGGGCGACGGTTGTTGTTATTGGCTTTGCATTTATGGCGTGGTCTGTACCGAATATCCTTCTATCACCCGTTGGTGGACATATGGCAGATCGCTGGCCTCGCTCCTGGCTGATACTCCTCTTTGGTCTTGCTCAGGTGCCAATCTACCTCGCCTATGGTTTAGCGGATATAGCTCTCGTCGTTGTGGTGCTCTACGCAATCCACGGTGCTGTCTATGCCTTCTTGCAACCAGCGCTCGACTCTCATGTTGCTGCATCTTCGGGTAGTAATTTCCGTGCCAGGGTACAGGGTGTCTATGCCACGGCCGGTTCAATCGGCGCTTTTATCGGAGCAAGTGGATCAGCCTTTCTGTATGCCATCAACTTTCGATTGCCCCTGTTTATCATGGGAATACTCTGTGTCTTCTACATTCTCATCGGAGCTAAGCTGATTCGCCTATCTGAGCGCAAACAGCGGATGTTTTCGGAACATGAGAAGCAACGCACAACGCAGATAGAAATGCTCTCCTGACGGTTTTATGCTTCAACTGTCTCCAATTGGCCATGTCACATATATCCTGTACCAAATCATTAAAAATACTAGAAGAAGCGGGTTCGACGTGCTATACTAGCAAGGACTTTCACTACCAGCTACTTCCGCTCATTCTGAATAAAGGAGAAACGTAACGCGACATGGATAATATGCAAACTCTAGGAGATGACGACAGCGCTAATACTGTCGATAGCGCCAACCCAAATGGCACTTCAGAACAACCTGTAGACCTTGACCAACAGGCGTGGACCGATAAGGGCAACGCTGCCGCCCAGGCGGGCGATTACGAGACAGCCGCCGAAGCCTTTGAACAGGCGGTCGAAGCAGACCCTGATGATGCACGTGCCCGCTATAACCTGGCCCTGGCACAGCAATACCTCGGTGAATCTGAAATCGCGATTGCTGGCTATCGTCGGGCTATTGATCTCGATCCCCAGCTCATTGATGCATACACCAACCTGGGAAATCTATATGGCGAGTTGGGCATGCAGGAAGAGTCACTAGAAACATTTCAGCAAGCGCTAGAGTTCGATCCTGAAAACGATGAACTCTACCTCAATGTTGGCGATGCGTATCGCTCCCTGAACATGTACCAGGATGCCATCCAGGCCTATCGTCAGGCAATTACCTTGAATCCCGATAATACACTGGCTGCCGATAACCTGCGCGATGTACGCGAACGCGTAAATACACAACTACGCCGTGTAATGGATCAAGAAAGACGCGTAGACGAAGACCCAGGCGATGCTTCCCGTTATGCGGAACTTGCCAGCCTGTATCTGGATATGCGTCGCTATGACGATGCTCTTTCAGTAGCTAACCAGATGGTTGCGATTGATCCCGAAGACCGCCTTGCTTACGATACGTTAGCCTCCGTCTATGAAGAGATGGGCGACCGTGATCAGGCTGCTGACACTTATGAGCAAATTGTGGCAGTCGCACCCGACGACGTTGAAGCATGGGAACATCTGGGCACCTGGCGTTCCATTCAAGGCAATACCGGTGATGCAATTAATGCCTATTCTCATGCCGTTCAGTTGAATCCAACGCACTACAGCGCTCGTTTCAGTTTAGCGGAAGCTTACCTGGAGGCTGAACGTTATGATGAGGCTGCAACGACCTATCAGGACTTAATCAACATAGGTGATGAGCTAGATCCCGACGACCTTGCGGCTGCCTATGCAGGCCTTGCCGATACCTACAACTCCATGGAACGCTATGATGATGCTATCAAGACGTGCCAAACATTGCTGGAAAAGTTCGAAGATGATGCGGAGGGCTATTACCAGCTAGCTACAGCATACGATGCGCTCGGTCGCTTTGACGAAGCGATTGAGAACTACGAGAACGCTATCGACAGCGATCCGCTCAATGCCGACTACTACAACGACCTTGCTGACACACTACGTGAAGCCAAGCGCTACAACGAGGCTCTAGAGGCAGGGCAGCAAGCCATTGCTATGGATCCCTCACTCGTTCTGGCCTACGAAACCCTTGCACAAATTCACCAAGAAATGGGTCATCCTCAGGAAGCTGCCGAAGCTATGGAGCAGGCCAATACTTTGCGTGGGGCACGCGAATTGTAATCTTTGTTTGTAGGGGCATGCCATATGCCCCTACAATCCATAATGCAGAAATTGCTCAAGAATGGTGTGGCGCAAGCGATAGACTTCTTGCACATCACAAAATTCCTGTGGACAATGGCTGACGACCTCTCGAGGCTTAAGACCACAGTTAAACAGCAAGAAAGCCAATCTCTGTTGACGTACGTCAAGAAGCATCCTCTCCACATCCTCCCATATATTATCAGCGCTTTGTTTCCGCGCACATGGTTCTTTCCCCTCATTACTGGATGGATACATTGCATGTATCATAATGCTGTTTCTCCTTTTGTCAAACAGCGACAGGAGTCCCTTCCCCTTTAGGGAAATGGGAGAAGTGCCACAAATTGATCTTTTCGCTGAAAGCGTAGCACATCTTTTATATTGATGCCGTTACCTCAATCACGAATGCGTAGTGATTGACCTCACACAAAGACGTGCTACGCTTTCAGCGGAGTTTCTCAATGATCTCTTTGGCTTCACGTGGTGGGAACAGGATATGAATTAGCGAAATCTTGTATGAGATAGAGATTGATCCTGGTCTGAATGGGGCATCCTTTGCAGTTGCCTTGCTACCTATTTCCTGAAACTCCTCGAATAATGGTTACTTCCCTTGCCTCTCCTCAACAGTATTAGCAAACGTCTCCAGATCGCCCAGGCGTTGCTGGATATGGTCGTAGAGTAAATCGCGGTTAAGCGTCCCCGGATCATGTACCAGTGCATCACGCAGGTCAGTGAGCACCTCTAATCTGTATGCTAAGGGATGGGGAATAAGCTGTTGAGCCGCCACGATGCTCAGCAGTTCGTGATAGCCTTCTGGACGACGTAGCCCAAGAGATGCTACTAGAATGCCGCAGACCTGCAAACACGACTCAATTGCTATTTGGAGATAGCGTTCGGCCAGACCATATACATGATAGTCTGTCGTAAATTCTTCACGCTTCGTTTTTCCAAGGTCATGCAGGATAATCACCGCCTCGCGCAACTGTTTCAGGTGGTGCTCCAGCAGCTCTTTGTCTACCGGCAATACCTGCCCATACAGGCGGCGGCTTAGTGCCTGATTTTGAATATCATCGAACTTCTTGAAATCGAGGTAATCCATCACCGCCTTGGTCTCGAATGAGACACGCTGCTTCTCATCTCGACTAAAAAGGATTTGTCCATACTTAATCACCTGCAACTTGAGCAGCAGCGAAGCCTGATTCAAAATTACCACATCGATATTGTCGGATTCCAGTCGCTTTGCCAGTTCGCTAAAAAAGTAGAGTTGGTAATCAAGAAACTGGTCTGATTTGATCTGCTCCATCAGCAGAATCGCAATATCTACATCCGTGAGATGTCCAAACGAGGTGCGAGTTGAGAGCGAGCCGGCGAGATAAGCAGCGTTGACAGGACTTTGCGTGAAGAGTTGATTGAGACGGGATTGTTTTTCGAATAAGTTCATCCGTGACCTCCGGGAGAAAACCTATAACCGGGCTACTAGAGTAAACGAAGCGCGTTTCTCCGGAAAACAATGATTACTTATAACTATAACATATTAAATCGGGTGGTGTTGCCTATAACTCAGCCTTCAACCCACTCCTCTCCATTTGTCGCAACCTCTTTCTTCCAGATGGGAACAGTAGTTTTCAATGTGTCAATGATATAGCGACATGCATCAAAAGCCTCAGCACGATGCGGCGTTGCAACAACTACAATCACGCTGGCCTCGCCAATTTCCAGCTGCCCTACGCGATGTGCCACCGCGACACGTTCTACTCCCCAGCGCTTTTCCGCCTCAGCAACTATCTCACGCATCTGCGCTATTGCCATCTCTGGATATACATCATATTCGAGATAGCGCACCTGCTTACCACGTGCATTGTCGCGTACCACCCCTTCAAAGACCACAATACCTCCCACACCTGGATCGCTCACAGCCTCAACTAAGGCGTTACGATCCAACGGCTCGTGTGTAATTGAAATCAATGGCTCCATCAAGACTACTCCTGGCTTCCCCCACCAACCGGGGGAATGAACACGACCTCGTCACCTTCATGCAGTGTCGTCTCTGGAGGCGCGTGCTTTTGATTGACTGCGTAGACAGAGCGTTGCATGATTGGTTGCAGGCGTGGATAGCGGGTGAGTAATAGCGCACGCACATCAGCAACGGTTGCTCCATCGTGCAGCGTCACTATTTCCTCATTCTGTCCAATTATTTCACGGAACGAGGCAAAGTAGCGGATAAGGATATTCATATGAATACTATAACATATCTTTAGAATTGAGATAAGTCAGCCATTAGAATCCATCCTTGACAGCTCGCTTGCTTCATCGTATACTAAGAGCAGAGGAGCAACTCTCGCTCCTCCATATCCTTTCTCTCATTGTCCCTCCATTTTTCAGGAGCACCCATTAATGTCCCATTTCTTCCTCAAAGCTCCACAAATATCCCGAAGCAACCAGGCGGCATTTATACTGGGCGATCACACAAAAAAAGTCCCAACTGTCCCGCTACCACTGGCGAATTGCCCCTGTCCGGCGCGTATGTAGGTGCCTATCTCAATCTTGGGTCACCTTCGGGCAGATCATACACTGCCTCAAATTTGTTTGTCAGGTAGCGTACAAAGTATTCAGGATTGGGGTTCTCGCCGGTCACACGCTGAACCAGTTCTTCCGCCTGATAGATTGCCCCGAAGATATACATCTTCTCGCGTAGCCAGTCGAGAATAAAACTGGTATCGCCTCGTGCCAGACGCTCATCGAAGTCTGGGAAGTTCCTGCGCAGTGTAGAGTAAATTTGTGCACCGTACAGATTGCCGAGGGTGTAGGTCGGGAAGTAGCCGAATCCGCTCGTCCAGTGAATATCTTGTAGCACTCCCTCTGCATCATTTGCTGGCTCGACGCCCAAGTATTCGCGATACTTCGCATTCCATAGCCCTGGCAGTTCTTCCACGCTGATCTCATCGTTGACAAGCGCCTTCTCTAACTCATAGCGCACAATGATATGCAGGTTATACGTAACTTCGTCCGCCTCGACCCGAATCAGGCTAGGTTGCACACGATTGAGTGCTCGAGCAAATGTGACAACGTCCACATTTGTGTATTGCTGCTGGAATGCCTCAATGACAGCAGCATACTGACCCTGCCAATATGACAGTGAACGCCCGATAGCATTCTCCCACAAACGTGACTGTGACTCGTGTGCGCCCATCGAGGCACCACCGGCAACAGGTGTGCGTACAAGCGCGGAAGCACTGCCCTGCTCATAAACAGCATGCCCACCTTCGTGAATAGCCGCCATCAATGCTGCGGCAATATAGTGCTTGTCCGGTCGAATAGTAACACGCACATCAAATGGACTACCAAAGCTCGTAGTAAAAGGATGCGGCGATTGCGCAATACCGCCATAGGAGAAGTCGTAACCCATACCGCGTAGCAACGCCTTGGATAGAGCTACCTGTTGCTCGATTGGGAAGTCGCCCATCAAACAAGAAGCATCTACCGTGTGCCCACTCTCCTCAATACGCTGCAGCATCGTCCTGCTGACCTCACGTACGGGGGCAAACAGCGCATCTAATTTACTCGCTGTCATGCCCGGCTCAAATTGATCTAGAAGTGCATCGTAGCGTGTCTCGATGAATCCCAGGCGATCCGCCATCTCACGTTTCAAAGCAACAGTGCGGCTGAGCCACGGTGCGAAGCTGGCGAAATCATTATGCTCTCGTGCTCAACGCCACGCTTCGAAACTACCTGCCTGCACGCGTACCATCTCCTCGACTAGCTTGCGGGGCAGCTTTGTTGAACGATCATAAAAACGACGAGCCTCACGTACCAAGCCTCTATCCGCATCGGTGAAGTTCGGCAATTGGACGACCTCATTCAGTTCGTCCAATAAGCTCCCCAGTCGTGGATCAATCCAGCGCTCGTGTACTAAACCGTGAAGTGTTGCCATTTGAGAACCGCGCACTTCTCCAGCTCCTCCCGGCATTGCAGTATTTTGGTCCCATTCTGCGAGGGCTTCCAGGGCACTCAGATCCGTTATTTCGTGCATGCGTTCGAGTAGTGCGGAAATTCGTGCATCGTCGTGTGTAAAGTCGACTGTCTCGGTGGCATTTGGGTTTTGTATAGCCATAAAATCTAGTCTCCTGTTTCCTTTTATTATTTTTAACGGAAATGAATATGCATTGTATGCCTTATTCGGCTCTATGGAGAGCTAATTCCGCCAGTGTGCGCACCGCAAAGCCAGTCGCTCCCTTTTCCTGGTACGGCTTTTTACTATCGATATAGGCTGTGCCAGCGATATCCAGGTGTGCCCACTTAGCATCTCCCACGAAATGTTCCAGAATTTTAGCTGCGTTTATGGGTGACGCCAATTTACCACCGGTTTGCTTGATATCAGCAATGTCGCTCGCGATCAGTTCGCTATATTCCTCATCCAGTGGCATTGGCCAGAATTTTTCACCTGCTGCCTTAGCAGCCGCGAGAATCTCGTCGCAAAGTTCCGCATCATTGCAGAATAATCCTGACATAATTGGCCCAAGCGCCACTCCAATGCCGCCCGTTAGGGTCGCTACATCGATAATTGGTGAGAGCCCTTCTTTTGTTGCGTATGAAAGCGCATCAGCCAGCACCAGCCGTCCCTCGGCATCCGTATTGACGATTTCAATCGTTTTCCCGTTCATGAGGCGCAGTATATCTCCCGGGCGATAAGACGAACCACTGGGCATGTTTTCGGTCGAGGGCACAAGCGCAGTAACATTGATGGCGAGCTTCAACGCGGCAATAGCTTGTATTGCGCAGATAACAGCGGCGGCTCCGGCCATATCGGTTTTCATATTCCGCATGCCATCGGCTGTCTTGAGTGAGACACCTCCACTGTCAAATGTGATGCCCTTGCCTACAAGTGCCATGCCTTTATCCGCACTGTTTGGCGCACCATGATAACGAAGGATAATGAACTTGGCAGGCTCCTCGCTCCCGCGTGATACTCCAAGCAGTCCACCCATACCCAGTTTTTCCATCTCAGGTCGATCCAATACTTCGTACTCCAGCCCAAACTGCTTTGCCATAGCACAGGCGCGATTAGCCAGTTCAGTTGGTGTAAGCACATCTGGAGGTTCATTCACGAGATCGCGGGCAAAGTTTGTGGCCTCTGCCAGTGCAATGCCTCGATGAACCGCTGCATCGATTGCAGTATCATCGGCATCACTAAGGAGCAGCCAAATCTGCTTCACTCTCCGATCATTTCCATTGGATTGGTACTTCCTGAAAGTATACAGCCCCAGTAATGCTCCCTCTACCTCAGCCTGCACACCTTGTGCAAGATCGATCCCTGTATCTTCCCAATTCAAAGCAATAGCAATTTGGCGCGCTCCCGTGCTCTGTAAATGGCGAGCGGCTGTTGCGGTTGCTCGATGGAGGACCTGTAAAGACAGTTTCTCTTGTATCCCTAAGCCCACAACTAGGACACGCTTTGCCGCCAGCTTCCCCATGGTATGTATCGTAATCAGTTCTTCAGGCTGCCCCTGAAATTCGCTGTCTGTGCATACCTCGGAAATCAGGCCACCCAGAAAACTATCCACCTTCTCTGTCACCTTCAATAGCTCTACGCTTTTTTGTTGTCCTACTTTTTTGCGTACCGCGCCCACTACCAGCGCATCGCACGCTATATCCTTTACTGCTTGACTTGTTACTTGAATGTCCATATTTAAAGAACTCTCCCACACATTAATTCAGGTATTTTGGAATCCAAAACAGATTGACCGGACGCTGGATGAGCATGACCGGTCAAATGTTCACTTCAGTACCTCGTATAATAACAAATTTTAAGGAAATGCGCTATCTCCTGTTGAAGAGATCCTTCGCTAAACGCTTAGATGACAGGCTCTGCTATCTCTGTGAAAGCAAGCGCTCCACCACCTCCAGTAGTTGACGGGGTTTGAACGGCTTGATCAGGTACTCGTTGCAGCCGATATGCATCGCTGCTTCATTCTCATCATTCAAGGCATAGGCCGTGACCGCTACAATTGGTACATTTGCCATCGCAGGACGTTCGCGAATCAACTGCGTCGTGCGGTAACCGTCAAGCACTGGCATTGAAAGGTCGGTAAGAATCAAATCTACCCGCTCATGATCGAGCATATTCAACGCCTCCAAACCATTTGAGGCGGAAATACAGTGATATCCACGTGTGGACAGCACTCGCTCAATCAGGAGCAAATTAGAAACTTCATTCTCTACAATCAGAATAGTTGGTTGGTTGGTGCTCGGTGCCGATTCAGATGGATTTGCACCGAAAGGTGTTGGTATACTCATAGTATTCTTCCAGTTCTTGTTGCCGCTAATGGACTCCAAAAATTTAACGACTGCCTACCTTATAGGACGATGCAACAGGCAAAGTGAACGAGAATGTAGACCCTTTTCCTACTGTACTCTCAATCGCCACCTCGCCACCTTGCAATTCAATCAACTTCTTCGCAATCGTCAGACCCAGTCCGGTCCCTCCAAAACGGCGTGTGGTACTGCCATCAGCCTGGCGGAACGCCTCAAAAATATAATCAAGTGCCGCTGGCGAGATGCCGATGCCCGTATCGCTTACAGCAATGCGCAGTATATCATACTCTTCCAGCAGCCTGCATTGGATGGTCACCCCGCCGTGTTCTGTGAACTTCAAAGCATTCGAGACCATATTAATAACGACCTGCCGAAGGCGATGACTATCCGCGAGTGCTCTGGGTAAAGCATCTTCCATCTCCAGCGTAAGGTATAGACCTTTATTGGTCGCCATTGGCTTGAGTTGATTCACGACATCGGTCAGACTCGGTTCCAATAGCAATGGCTCAACTTTAACCTCTAACTTGTCGGCCTCAATCTTAGAGAGGTCGAGCATATCATCGACCAGGTGCGAAAGATCTTCGGCTCGTCGCACGATGAACTGGATATGTTCTTCCTGCTCAGCAGTCAAATCTCCTTCAACGAAACCCTCTAAAATAAGTGCTCCATAGCTGATAATACTATGCAGCGGTGTACGTAATTCATGCGTCACCGTCGCCAAAAACTGGGATTTGAGATGGTTGACTCGCTCCAGTGCAGCATTTTTGTCCTTTACATCCGCGAACAGCAATGCATTTTGAATAGCCATAGCTGCTTGGACTGCTGCGGTACTCAGTAGAAATGTATCCCGGCCATTTTCCTGGTAGGGCTTGTCGTCGTAGAGCACTACCGCACCAATGGCTTGCTCCTGTAACAATAATGGAACGGCAATGGCAGAACGATATCCTGCCTCTAGCGCCATACCGGCCCAGGGTTCGCCGCTTTCCTGGTAGATTCTGGCAACATCTTCACCATACGCAATCTTTTGCTTTTGCATGACCTTACGGGCTAGTATCATATCAAGATCGCGTAATGCGGGACGCGGAATACGAGGTCGCCGTAGTCCATATGGCTCAGCCGTTGTGGAGAGCCTGGGTGCATGCATTGCGCTGGTTTTCCCATTGTTCCCATTGCTCGTGCCAGCACGAGGAAACGGACTGGGAATGGCTGCCATTTTCGTAGTAGCTGTCAGCGTAATATCCCCATCTGGATCGGTGTGAACCGTTATCGCTCCCTGCTGCTCTCCCATATTCGCAGTAGAGAGTGGAACATTTGATGATCGATCTGACCATTGTGCTACCGCCCATGGTGAAAGCCTTTCGCGTCCGTATAGCAAGAGTGATACATTCTTTGAATGCATGATAGTACCCAGGCGAGACACAATTTCCCCAAGCAAATGCTCCAAATTGAGCGTAGAAATCAGAACATCACTCATATTGAGCAATTCGCTCATTTGGGTGGTAATAGCCTGACTTTCACTTTCCTGAGTATGGAGTGAGTCAGAGATGAGATTGAATGAGCGCGTTAATGTCGTCAACTCATCGGTTACTGGTGCGGGGTGTGGCGTACTGGCATTTTCAGCAATAATTGTTCTCGCACGAGCCTGGAGTTGGCGTAGTGGTCGAATAAAAAATTGCTGAGCAATAATCATGTACACTATCACGCCCAGTGTAAGCACAAAGACGGCCAGTCCGATCAGAATTTGCGCTTCCTTCGCAATATGTGAGTCTACACTATAGAGCGGCTCAATATCTACTATCACAAGTGATGGCGAGCCACTGATCTGGTTCTGGAATCGAACTGTACTTGTAAGTGTTAGGTAGTGCTGTGTGCCATTGATAATATTGGGAGTGTCGAGGCTACAGAGCGCATTACCTGATGTATGCCGATCTAAAAAAAGTCCGCTCCCACTCGCCCCAAGTACATGCGTTGACTCGCACAGTACAACATCCAATGCGCTCTTTTCTACCAGGTCTAGTACGAAGTGATCATTGATAGGTTGCGTAGCTACGAGTAAACCAACTTGCTTACGGGCCGTATTTAGGATAGGTATAGCTACTTCTAACGTCCATTCGTTACTCAGAGAGGCAGAGTCGCTGTTAGCAGTAGAAATCAATTGGAGCGATGAAACCAGCTTTTTCTGAAATCCCTGTTCGACTATTGGATTTGTTTCGGCAGGCACATTATAACTAATGATTTGTTCAATGCCCACATGCGCAATCAACGTATGATTTGCGGATAGAATATCTAGCGTGGACAGACCGTAAAGCGCTAGTACAGGCGCAAGAAAATTTTCCAGTTGGCTACGAGCGGAAGAGGTAGGGGATTGAGAGATAGCGGCACTAATTCCGAGTTTACGGATCTCTTGCGCTAGTTGGCTCGTGAGGTTCTCATTTTGCTCTTGATATGCTCGCTTAATGACTTCGAGGTGTGCTCTAGCATCACTCGTTGCTTCGTGCTCAGAAAAATATTTCAGTAATACCCAGGCCGAAACCGAAAAAAGCAGCATACAAAGCAAGAGCGTTAAAGCTGCGCCAGCTATTAGTTTTCCCCTCAATGACCTTACGAGAAATCGCATGCAATCCCTTCAAAACAGGATAAAAGTAAGGGGAGGACGGGGTGCCAGCTCGTCCTCCCCTTACAGCGCGTCTGCTAAAAGCAACGCGAAACTCCAGGAGGTGCGCGTGCAAACCCCATGGGGAAAAGGTTGCACGAAAAATCAGATGCACGCTACAAGCTTGCTCGTCGAGGTGGATGTGCTTGCCTACGTACACCCCGCCTTCCATCCCAGGCCTATGTATTATAACGTATAACCAGACAATTTGTTATCATTTTTAGGAACAATTTTCTTATGTAGAAGAAACTCAGCTTAAGATTATAGGCGATGTTCTACTTATCTTGCGGCATGTACCCCTGTATACACAACATAGCCACTTCTCAACAAGCTGACAAGCGTGCCTGTTACAGCCGACTCAGTCCGATGTACCAACTGGGCTATATCATGAATAGTGCGTCTTCCATCAAGCAACATGAACACCATACGGTCCCGCCGAGCCATCGAACTTAGAGTCTTTTGGGTAGTGGCGGTAAGTACTACTCGAAAAATAGCCTCTCTAGCGATCATTTTTACTCCCCCAAATGCACATACCACACATCCTCTTAAACTTAAGGAATTTCGGTCCACCAGATAGGGCCACGGGCTCCCTGATTATCTACTTGAACAAACGTATTCTGCTGAGTATTCACCAGGTAAATCCCCTGCTGCACATCGTTTTGCGCTACAACCAACTGATGCGATGAATTTGCAGTAGCAGTCCAGGCATAAGCGGATGCTGGTCCACGTAATTTGAGGATAAGCGGCTTTTGAATTGTATGGGGATTGATCAAATTGACAACGGCGATTTGAGTTCCAGTGCTATAAACCAATTGCTGGCTATCGCTAGACCATGCTGGAGCCGGGGTATCTGCAACGCCGCTGGCAATAAGTGTATCTATACCAGTAGCTAGATTGATAACATGGAAGGTTCCTACCCCTGCTGAAACGCCATCGAGATAATCAACCTGTGTGTCATCGGGTGACCACCAGGCAAACCCTACTTGACGGCCATTCGTCAGAGGTATGAGGCGTGCCCCAGGCATTGCATCAATTCGCCAGAGATCGCCCGGACGACCTAGAATAGACGAGATCAATAACCAGCTTCCCGCATTATTATACCCGTTGTGGCTATAAATAGCCTGTACGAAATCACCACTTGTGAGGAGCTGCACTCCTACCGAATTGGCAACACCCACCCGTCGCACCCAGATACTCTGAACATGTCCTATCGTTCCTACACTCCAGGTAATCGCTGGTGTATCTACATCTGCTGACCAGTCGAGCGTAAGAACATTAGCGCCGATGGTACCTTGAGAAACGATGCCATCAGCAATAGTCAGCAATCCACGATTCTGCGTGTTATAGTCCAGAATACTTACCGTGCCATTATGTGTAAGCTCAAAGGCCAACCGCACACTATCGGGTGACCAGGCAGGATGAGAAACGCTTCCCTTTGTAGAAAGTGGCACCATTTGTACCGAGCCTGTTTCTTTTGAATAGATATACAGGTTTGTGAGACCAGTGCCAGCAGGATCAGCAACAAAAGCGAGCATGCTTCCATCATTTGACCAGGTAAGGCTATTTAAGATAACTGTCCCGGTCTGCGTGTCCCAGATGGATGCAGGCTGCACGCCTGATTTCAGGAGATGCTGCTTCACGATTGTGTCCTGTAATCCATCACTGCGAATGATATGTAGGGTTGCACTTTGCGGGTCAATATAAGCGACCATATCACCTGCCGAACGGCCTGGCAATGGAGGACTAACTACCCAATTCGGCCCTACTGTCACACTTGTAGAGGTAAGACGTTCGGGTTTTGAACTACCGTCAGTAAGCGTACTTAACAGAGCGCCATCTCGCAGGAAGACAAAACGGTTTCCGGCAGAAAGAGGTACTTGCTGCGCTGAATCTTGTGCTGGTGGATTTGTAGCTTTATAGTGCGCCGTGGGCGCTTGTTTCGATATCCGGTTGAGCGCGAATATGCTTCCCAGGGCAAGGGTGATTAAGACAGCAGCAACAAGGGTTCCTAGTGCCACACGTAGTTTGCCATTTCCGCGGGATTGGCGAACAAGTGGTACCCGTCCCAAAGTTGGCTTTGCGGAAGAAGTGCTGCTGGTGTTATAGCCGCTTCGACCACCAGAAATTGCCACTAACTGGGGACGACCAGGAATATTCCGTCGAACGTTTTTAGCGGCGGGATGTGGCATAGTCCAATTATCCGCAACTTCCTCTTGCCCGTTGGTCACGTGTGCATCGAATGTACCTGTAAGTTCAAGGTACTCCGGGGAAGAAAAGATTCTCTCACGTAACTCAGGAGCGGGATGTACGTGTGGAAGTTCTGAAAGCAAGGCGTCAAAGCGACGGAAGTCCGCAAGTATGCTGCTACATCGATTGCAGTGATGTAGATGAACAGCAACAGATAGACGTTCTTCCGGGGCGAGCGCGTTGTCAAGGTATGCACTTAGCAACTCCTCGACTTGCTCGCAGTTCATTTTGTGCCTCCTTGTTCCAATGCCTTGTAATGTTCCCTAAAAGACTGACGTGCGCGAGACAGGTACATTTTGACACCACTCTCAGCAATATTCAAAGCCTGAGCAATCTCACTATAGGAGAAACCTTCCTGTGTATACAGGAGGAGCGCGGCCCGGTATTGCTGTGGCATGCGACGGAGAGCCGCGCGTACAAGCTCTGTCGTTCCGTATATTTCTTGTGGGTCTGCACTTTCAACGTCTGCAGGCTCATGATCGAGGTCCTGCCAGGGTAGCCAGGCGATCAATTTGCGACGGCGAAGCGCATCATACGCTGTATTCGTTGCAATGCGGTAGAGCCAGGCTGACAGCTTCAGGTTTGCATCCATTTTTGGCAACGCTCGAAACGCTTTCAAAAATGTATCCTGAGTCAGGTCGTCCGCCTGTTCACGGTCTCCTACCAGGTGGTACACGTAATTATAGATAGGTGTTTTATATTCGTCGTATATCTGGTCAAAGGACCAAGTACTTTCCTTGGCTTCCACCCTAGCCATGCGCTACGTCCCTTCGATGGCTCTAGCTATTCACTTGTCCGTTCCTTGCAAGCGATAGTAGCTCATCTCCAGGCTACGCAGTTTGTGTGGTAGTTTGTTTTCCTACCCTGCGGATATTGGAAAGGCTTTCATCCTTCTGTGTAGTGGAACGGACAATCAACGTCCTCAGTAACATCCTGAAGCAAGTTGAATTTCTGCATTCGCGTGGTCTAACGTGTATCATGGTAGCATATTTGTTGGAAACCCTGAAATCACTAGCCGATGAGTTAGTACTAATTGGCCTGATTGAGCTTGACCTCTCTCTGAGAGTATGTGCAATAACATCTGAATGACATCCGTTCCTACAGCCGTAATGCACTGTTAGCAATAATTCGCAAGTCTTGCTGCCTCTCTCAGTTGAGATTTAAAATGAGCTTGAACGTGATATCATAAACATGTAAGAAATTCTGTAACTATTCGAGGCTTCTCGTCACCTATGGCTTATGTATTGTTGGGTGCATGCATCGCAATCTGCGTCTAACAAATACATTCTTGCGAATCATGCCTGTGCCAAGAAGGAGAACAACTTGATAACTAACGAAAAACAACAAGATATAAGAACCGTGTGGTGGGAAGAAGACGCACAGGGCGCGGTCGTATGCATGATCGACCAATCTCTCCTTCCTCAAGAAATCAAGTATCTCCGGCTTGAGCATGAGCGGCAGGTTGCCGAGGCAATCACAACCTTAAAAGTGCGTGGCGCTCCCGCTATTGGCGTCACTGCTGGTTTCGGTATGGCGTTAGCCCTCTATCGCCTTATGTATGAGCAAGGCACATCCTTGACCTTAGCTGAAGCGCAAAGACATCTACAGGATGTTGGCGAGCTACTTCGTCACACACGGCCTACTGCCGTCAATCTCTCCTGGGCAATTAAGCGTATGCAGCGCTGCGCCGACCGCGCCATCAGCGAACAAAGCAACCTGCATGACCTGGCTCAACTGCTGCGCAATGAGGCTCAGGCCATCGCTGACGAAGATTTTGATGCCTGTATGAAAATGGGTACATATGGGGCAGACCTGATCTCCGATGGTGATACGCTCCTCACGCATTGTAACGCAGGCGCTTTAGCAACCGCGGGTCTAGGTACGGCTTTAGCCCCTATGTATGTGGCACATCAAGCGGGTAAACATATCCATGTTTTTGTCGATGAAACTCGTCCTGTACTTCAGGGAGCACGCCTGACCGCATGGGAATTACAGCAGGCAGGCATTCCGCTGACATTGATTACCGATAGCATGGCGGGTCACTTCATGCACCACGGTGGAATCAAAGCAATTTTTGTTGGCGCTGACCGTATTGCCGCCAATGGTGATGTGGCAAACAAGATTGGTACATATGGTGTTGCGGTGCTGGCACATGTCCATTCCATTCCGTTCTATGTTGTTGCTCCCCGTTCCACTATCGACCTTACCCTTGCATCGGGCAATGACATTCCTATTGAGCAGCGTCATCCACAGGAAGTAACAAATGTACGTGATGCGCCGATTGCACCTGATGGCATCAATGTAGCCAATCCGGCTTTCGATGTGACGCCTCATACCTATGTGACCGCTATTATTACCGAGGCGGGCATAGCAAGACCGCCATATCAAGAGACATTACGTGACCTGTGTTCCGGTTATCATTTTCTTGGGAAGCTGGCAAGTACATAATGGAGATCATACAAGCTGTGGCGCAGCATGCTGAAGCTGTGCTTGGGAAAGAAGGTTTTCGCTACGTTAGCACAGTAGTAGCGAATTGTAAAATGCTTGCACTAGAGTTGGAGGAGCAAGCAGAAGATGGCAGTGACCTGGATATGGAAGCATTAATTATCGCTGGCTATCTGCACAATATTTCAACAGTTGCCTACGGTTACTATAACCATCATCTCAAATCAGCGGAGATGGCAGCAGCGTTTTTACGTGGACTTGATGTGCCAGCCGAGCGTATTCATAAAGTTGAACAAGCCATCCTGACACATACCAGCGCTATCTCACCTGAAGAGCGCGAAACTGTGCCACTTGAAGGACGTATTCTCTACGATGCTGATAAACTTGGTCGGCTGAGTGGTCTGGCCGTTGTTACCTCGTTGATTGAGTTTGGCGCTCGCTATCCTAATCGTGCGGTAACCGGTGAGGTTCTGGCTGCCATTCTTCGGCATATTGAGGAACGTTTTGTCGAGCTGTATCAATCATTGAACACAGCTCCCGCACGGGAGATGGCGCGAGAGAAATTCGGTAACACGCTCGCTTTCCTTGATGGTGTTATCGAACATTTAAGCGATGCAACACCAATTTAGTTATTTTAAACTGATCTTAGACATTCGGCAACGATACTGCGTGTCTACCCTTTGGGTCAGCCGAATGAAATGAGTGTAATGGAGGTTGGAAGCGTGTCTATTCTGGTCGTTGGTTCTGTAGCTCTCGACACAGTCGAAACTCCTTTCGCAAAATTAGAAGAGACCCTTGGAGGAGCGGCATCCTATTTTTCAACCGCTGCTTCACTTTATAATCAGGTCAACCTGGTAGCAATCGTAGGCAGCGACTTTCCGCAAGAGCATCTCGATTTCTTGCACAATCGCCCTGTCAATCTTGCAGGCTTGCAAATCCAGGACGGGAAAACCTTCCGCTGGATTGCTCGCTACCACATGGATATGAACTCTCGTGATACTCTGGATACCCAGCTTGGTGTGTACGCAGGCTTCCATCCAGTCATTCCTGAAGAGTACCGACACAGTTCATTGCTTTTCCTGGCCAACATCCAACCAGAGTTGCAAATGGAGGTGCTGGAACAGATGCAAGGTGCTCGCCTCACGGTTCTCGATACGATGGAGCTTTGGATTAAGACCGAGCACCGGCAATTGACCGAAGTTATGAAGCGCGTTGATGTGCTACTGATGAGTGAAGAAGAGGTACGCCAATATACCGACCAGTCAAGTATCGTGAAAGGCGTGCGCCAACTCTTCAAGTTGGGATTGAAGTTTGTGATTGTCAAACAGGGTAGCTACGGATCGCTCCTCTTTGGAGCGGATGGTTCTTTCTTCAGCGCTCCAACCTATCCGCTTGAGGAGGTCGTCGATCCAACAGGTGCTGGCGATGGTTTTGCAGGTGGATTCCTGGGCTACCTTTCAACAGTCGAACTGGATCCAGATGATTGCTATGCCATCGACGATATCAAGCGCGGTGTGGTGCATGGCAATATTCTTGGCTCCTTTGTCTGTGAAGACTTTAGCATTGAACGCCTACGCATTCTAACCCTCAACGATATTGCCGAGCGTTACCAAGCTCTCGTCAAATGCTCGCATTTCGATCCCCACTGGTTGCCTCTATAGGTTGGATGCTCAGTGTAGACATCCATAATAGATTTTAACAAATTGTGGTCAAAAGCGCCTGGACAGTGTAGCAACCTTTAAAATATACTACTGGAGTGCGAGAAAATCGGAATTGAAAAGACACCGTCTCTCGTATCAAAGTAATATAGAGCTATAGACATTTATTTCTTGTGCTAGAGACGGGAGAGTTCCAAAGCTATGAGTATGCTGCCCACAGATCCACCCATCATCCAACGAAAATCATCCGAGCAACAATCAAAGGAGAAGGGGCAGAGATCATATGAAGCTACTCGTAGGAGTATAGGGTATGCAATCGTATCAGCAGTATTTGGAGCTATTTTAATTTTCGCTGATGGCGGTAAGTTGCCAGCAATAGGAGCCTCCTTTGTAATATCTGGAATCCTGGGGATAGCTTTCGCCAGGCTGCAAGGTTATGACCAAAATGTGCGCGAACTAGAGAGTCTTATTAATGGTACCATTGATATGGTAGAGAATTTAAAGAAGCAGTATATGGCGGAAGTAACAAGGTTGAGTAGAGAAAATACTGTGAATGAGCAAAGAGTGTCGAAGCTTATGGGTGAATTCGATGATTTGGTACAGAATGCCGCAGTTACTTTGAAGTTCTATAGTACCATTCGTAAGCTTCTTGAAAACGGTCTCACCCAAACACAGCTTATTCGCAGCTTTCTGGACGAAGCCATGAATCGTCCAATTTTCACTCAACCGATGAAGGAGGGTGCTTTCTTCGAGTTGGCGAAGAAAGGTATAGAGGAATGTACAGTATCCTGGCAAGCTATCCATCAAGGACCTATCAGTAATTTGCCCCCTTTTTCATATTTGCAGCAACTGAAAGTTGCTGCAAATCCATTGATAAAACAACGTATAGTTATCCTCAATGAGGAGGAGTGTAAGGAATTAGAAGATTATCATATAGTTGATAATTTTCTAAGAGCTACTGATGGTACAGATTCTTACTGGGTAGAGCAGGAGACCTTCTTTAGGGAGTTCGATATCCCCATCGGGCTGAGCCTGGATGATGCAGCCCTTCACGATGGAAAACTACTTATCCTTCGTAACCGTACCACACAATTAACGATGTTGGCCCTAAAAGATCAGGGAGATAGAGCATGCGATGGTATCATTCATGCCTTTGCCACGCTAAAGAATGATTTAGAGCTTAAAAGATCGGGAAGTATTTTCAAAGCTATCGAGCGGCCAAAACGCCCAGATGTATAGACCTTTCTTCGCTTAGGACCAAAAAAGTGATACTATATATGAGGAAAATACGGCCATAAGCAAAGCTTGTGGGGCATGAGATTACTATGCTCTTTTCATACATCTGAGCCGAAGGCTAGGAACCTGCGTAGCTGAACAGAGTCGTTGATGCATGTGGATCAAAATCGCCACTTCACGCTTACCGCTGATTTATTGACAAGTACAATCTGAAGAAGGGAAAAATTACTGTATGACAACTTCAATTGGTGGAGACGTCAGAGATATCTCACTCGCCGCACGGGGTAAAGACCGAATCGAATGGGCTGCAAAAGAAATGCCAGTTCTACGCCTGATCCGAGAGCGTTTTAGCAAAGATCAACCTTTACAGGGTATACGTATGTCGGGCTGCTTGCATATCACAACTGAGACAGCAAATCTAGCAATCACTTTGAAAGCGGGGGGCGCAAATCTTATGCTCTGCGCCTCTAATCCCCTCACAACGCAGGATGACGCTGCTGCTGCCTTAATCAGCGAGTACGGCATCCCTACCTATGCCATCAAGGGTGAAGATGAACAAACATACTACCGTCATATCAACGCGGTGCTTGACCACAAGCCCAACATGACCATGGATGACGGTTGTGACCTTGTTTCCACCCTTCATATAAAGCGTACGGAACTGATCCCCAATATCATCGGGGGCATGGAAGAAACTACGACCGGGGTCATTCGTCTGAAGAGCATGGAAAAGAACGGTGTGCTACGGTTTCCAGTGCTGGCAGTCAACGAATCGGATACCAAGCATATGTTCGATAACCGCTATGGCACAGGTCAGAGTTCCATTGATGCGATCATCCGCTCGACCAATATTCTGCTGGCGGGTCGTACCTTTGTAGTATTTGGCTACGGCTGGTGCGGTCGCGGAGTTGCCTCGCGTGCTCATGGTATGGGTGCAAACGTAATTGTGACCGAAATCGATCCTACACGCGCACTTGAAGCTGTCATGGATGGCTATCGTGTCATGCCTGGACTTGAGGCTGCTGCGGTCGGTGATATCTTTGTCACTGTCACCGGCAACGTCAATGTTATTGATCGCGAGCATCTGGAGCGAATGAAGGATGGTGCACTTATTGCAAACTCCGGTCACTTTAACGACGAAATTAACATTCCAGAGCTTGAGAAGTTGGCAACCAAAAAGCGCCGAGTACGTGATTTTGTGGATGAATACACTTATAGTGACGGGCGGCAGATTCACCTGTTGGCCGAAGGTCGCCTAGTCAATCTTTCAGCCGCCGAGGGTCATCCCGCAAGCGTAATGGATATGAGCTTTGCCAATCAAGCGTTGGGTTCCAAGTATATGCTTGACCATGCACGCCAGTTGCAGCCCCGTGTCTACACCTTGCCTGCCGAACTTGACAAGGAAATCGCACGTCTCAAGCTCCATGCTATGGGTGTACGCATCGATACTCTTACCCCTGAACAGGAACTCTACCTGAACTCGTGGGAATCAGGAACATAACTAGGTCCTGAGCGAAGCGAAGTATGACAATTGAGGGTAGCGGTAAGGTAAGGAAAGGAGATCAACAATGAGCAATTTCATAAATAGCCCAAAGTCGTTTTTCACAAGTGAATCGGTGACTGAGGGGCATCCAGATAAGCTATGTGACCAAATTTCGGATGCAGTATTAGATGCAATTTTAGCGCAAGATCCGATAGCGCGTGTTGCTTGCGAAACTGCCACCACTACTGGTCTAGTGCTAGTGGCAGGAGAAATAACCACTTCGGCCTGGATCGATATGCCAGCAGTGGTACGCAAGACTATTGAGCAGGTTGGTTATATCAGCGCGGACTATGGCTTTGACTATCGCACCTGTGGGGTTGTTACTTCGATAGGCAAGCAATCGCCTGATATAGACATGGGCGTCAGTCGCTCACTCGAAGCAAAGGACGGCGGAGCGCTCCTGAGTGATAGTGAATTGGAGCATATTGGCGCGGGCGACCAGGGCATGATGATCGGTTTTGCTTGTAACGAGACGCCTGAATATATGCCAATGTCCATTAGCCTGGCCCACAAACTGGTTCGCCAACTCTCACAGGTGCGGCGCAAGTCGTGGGGTGGTAGTGGCCCAATGTCCTATCTGCGCCCTGATGGTAAAAGCCAGGTTACCGTCGAATACGAATACGGCCGTCCAGTGCGCGTTGATACGGTCGTGATTTCAACGCAGCATGCCGAATACATCGATCATGAACAAATCCGCCAGGACGTGATTGAGCATATCATCAGGCCTGTCATTCCTGCGCATTTATTGGATAAGGACACAAAGTTTTTTGTCAATCCGACGGGGCGTTTCGTTACCGGTGGCCCTATGGGGGATGCAGGCCTGACAGGACGCAAGATCATTGTCGATACCTATGGTGGTATGGCACGGCATGGTGGTGGTGCCTTCAGCGGCAAAGATCCAACCAAGGTGGATCGCTCAGCAGCCTATGCAGCACGACATATCGCGAAGAACATCGTAGCGGCAGGTCTTGCTGATCGCCTGGAATTACAGGTAGCCTACGCCATTGGCGTTGCCCGGCCATTGTCGCTCTTTATCGAAACTTATGGTACAGGCAAAGTTTCCGATGAAGAGATTGTCCGTTTGATAAATGAACATTTCGAGCTACGTCCGGCGGGCATCATTCAGGAGTTAAATCTGCGTCGCCCAATCTACCAGCCCACGGCCGCATTTGGACACTTTGGCCGCACCGACATTGATGCACCCTGGGAAGCCCTTGACAAGGTTCCAATGCTCCGTAAAGGTATTGGTGCCAACATCGACTCTGGCCAGCAGGCACTGACGCAAGGCGAAATAGTCGATGTCGATTAACTTGAGAAAAGGCATCGCATTTATCATGCTGAGCGTGGTGAAGTATCTCTTGCTGGATGGGGCGCAGATGCTGAGCGATAGCGAAGCGTGACAAAGAGGGACTCAGCGTGGCAAAAAGGGAAATAGTACATGTCTATCGAATCTGAAAAGGATCTGGAAGCGCTATTGCGCATCGGGAAGATCGTTGGTCTTGCGCTCCAGGAAATGCGACATAGCGTGAGGCCGGGAATGACCACTGCCGAACTCGACGAAGTGGGCGGCAACTTTTTGCGGAAAAATGGAGCGCGATCCGCCCCCCAAATGGTCTATGGCTTTCCGGGAGTGAATTGTATCTCCTTGAACGAAGAGGCTGCTCATGGCATCCCCGGAAATCGCATCATCTCGGCGGGTGATCTCGTTAAGATCGATGTTACCGCTGAACTGGATGGCTATATGGCGGATGCGGCTGTCACCGTTGCCGTGCCGCCGGTATCTTACATGAAACGCAGGTTATATGATTGCGCAAAAGCAGCTCTGCATAAGGGCCTTGATGCAGCGCAGGCAGGGCATCCAATCAATGCGATTGGACGAGCAGCGGAACAGGAAGTCCAACGTCATAAGTTCGCAGTTATTCGCGAGCTGTGTGGACATGGAGTTGGTAGAACCATCCACGAGGAACCACGCATTATACCAAATTACTATGTACCACAATACAACCAGCGCTTAACCGAGGGGCTTGTGCTTGCCATTGAACCCCATGTTTCTGCTAAGCCTGCTCGTATAGCAGAGCAACCAGATGGCTGGACATTAAAAACAACCAATAACAGTCTCGTAGCTAACTTCGAGCATACAGTCGTGATCACAAAAGGACGCCCAATCGTCATTACTGCCGTGAATAATTGAAGGTGACCGACATCTCCTCATAACGCTCTGGAGGCGGGGAGTGGATTGCGAAAGTGACAGTAGTGACGGTTGTACTGCGAGGTACTGGATGATGAGTGGATGCTAGAAGGGCGAGCTTTACGGATAGTCTGATGTAGCGTTCCAATTGGCGAACTGTAAGGCCGAATTTACCGGATTCGTTTCGTCTATCATCACAAGGACAGAAAACTGCCAAAGAAAGAGGGCATAAAGACATGGACTTTTCGCTCAATGAAGAGCAATTGGCAATTCGTAATACCTGTCGTGAGTTTGCCGAACAAGAAATTAAACCCGTAGCAGAGGAAATGGATCGCACAGAAGCCTTTCCATATGAACTGGTACGCAAGATGGGTGAACTGGGTCTGCTTGGCTTGCCATTTCCCGAAGAATACGGCGGTGCAGGTGCGGACTTCCTTTCCTACTGTATAGCCATCGAAGAAATCTCGCGAGGCGATGTCTCAGTTGGTATCACAATGGAAGCGGCAACCTCGTTGGGTGCCAGCCCCTTCTTCATGTTTGGCAGCAAGGAGCAAAAGGAACGTTTTCTACCTCCCCTGGCTCGTGGTGAGCAGCTATGGGCCTTTGGCCTCACTGAACCGGGTGCAGGCTCCGACTCCGGAGGAACCCAAACACGCGCTGTACTGCGCGACGGTTCCTGGCACATTAATGGCTCAAAAGCATTCATTACCAACGCGGGCACAGAGATTACCGGTGGCGTTACGATTACCTCCGTCACCGGAAAACGTTCTGATGGCCGCAATGAGATCACTAATATCATCGTGCCCAAAGGAACTGCTGGCTATGTCATCGGCAATCCTTATAAGAAAATGGGGTGGAAAGCCTCCGATACTCGCCCTCTGACCTTTGAAGATTGCGTCGTGCCCGAAGGAGATATTCTGGGAAGGCGCGGTGATGGCTTCAAGCAATTCATGCAGATACTCGACGCCGGACGCGTTGCCATTGCCGCCCTCTCGGTTGGGCTGGCTCAGGCGTGCCTGGATGAAGCCTTGAGCTATGCTAAAGAGCGTAAGCAATTTGGTCAACCGATCAGCAAGTTCCAGGCGATCCAGTTCAAACTTGCTGATATGGATACAGAGATAGAGTTGGCGCGTTTAATGTATTATAAGGCCGCGTGGCTGCACATGGAGGGCAAACCATATACACGTGAGGCGTCGATGGCCAAACTTTTTGCCTCCGAAGCTGCTAAACGCGCTGCCGATTCGGCCGTCCAGATTCACGGTGGCTACGGCTTTATGGACGAATATCCAGTTTCGCGCTACTGGCGCAGTGTGAAGATCAATGAGATCGGTGAAGGCACCAGCGAGGTGCAGCGCATGCTGATCGCAAAACTCCTCGGGTGCTAGTAGCCTTTAAATGCGAAGCCTGCAATGGAGCGGATGCAATTTATCGTGCCCCTTCATAGATCAGCAGGCTCGCAAGGTAGTGCCTGTAAAGGAGAGATGGCATGGATGTCACCCCAAGTTCCGATATGGTAACGAAGAACCATATCCACGGTCACGATAGTCTGCGTAAAGGCCTGCTCGAAGGTATACACTTTAAATTTCCCACTTTCAGGCATGAACATCCTCCTGTTGTCAACGTGAACGAAGTCGCTGATGAGCAATTAACGCTGGGACAAAGGATTGCCGATGGCGTAGCGACTACGATGGGGTCTTGGAAATTCATAATTACACAGAGCACCATTCTAGCGGCGTGGATCATACTGAATGTTACGGCTATACTGAATCATTGGGATCCTTATCCATTTATATTGCTCAACTTAATGTTGAGCTTTCAAGCAGCTTATGCAGCCCCGTTCATAATGATGTCTCAGAACCGCCAGGCGGCCAAGGATCGCTTGATGGCCGAAAGTGATTACCATTGTAACGTCAAGGGCGAGGTGGAAGTTCGCAATATCATGGACCACCTGGATCATCAGGATGTAGTCATCATGCAGATTATCAAACGCATGGAGGCTCAGCACGAGGAAGTCATGAATCATCTCAGTCAGCTTGATCCCGAAATGGCTCGCCGATTCGGGATAGAAATGCAGCAAGTTAGCCAGGAAGTTATCGCGGAAGAGACAGGTGATAATACTGTCACTGGAAACTCATAAATTGTACGATGTTTTGAATGGCTATCTCAACTCAGCACTGAATTTCACGCTTCAGGCCAGTTGAATGCGTTGAGCGTTACCGAGGATGGGGTGGTGCTGGTGATGCCATTGTCTGCGCTGTTAGCAACCCAGGTAGCGGTATTGCCATTTACGGCCAGGAAGCGGGCACCATTCAATACATCTTGTCCGATAGTTACGTAGCCTGTCCTCACGTCGTACATCTCGTAGCCTTTGTCGCTTTGCCAGACAGCGAAGTCTGTGCCAGCTTGCAGAGCTGATGCCTGGCCTGACTTATTCATTTGCATTGGTAGCGCGTCAGGCTCTGCGTTGATTGGAAGCATCAACACTGTACCCTCTATCGCATCGTCAGGCGCAAGGCCATAGATACTGGGGTCAACGCGAGAAATCGTAGGCGTGGTATCAATCGAGGTTGTTGGCTGGGGCGTCGGTGTTGTTGTGGCTGTAGCCTGCGTCGAATTTGCTGGGTTAGCAGTGCTGAGCAGGAACAAAGAATCATCAACTATCTGCGGTCGGAATGACATTCCATCTGAACGGAACAGGTACTTGACTGTTGTCGTGTGATCTATCCAGGCACCATGTGAGGGTCGCGAGCTATCAAGCACTTGCTGCGCCCAAATGTTGCTATGCAGCGAACCATCGTTTGAGCGCCATTCCTCTGACCAGTAGATTGACGTGCCATCACTCGTGGCGGTCGGTGAGGTGAAGACGTGGTCAGGGCTTGCAGTTGCGATCTCAACGGGGGGAATGTTATTGCCCATACCTAATTCAAAGAGCACTAGATGAGAATTTCCGCTTTTGTCGATCATGGAGACCAGCAATGAATCTTGTAGAAACCAGATGCCCTGGACGGGGGTAGATATCCAGTTCGGAGCAGCGCTTTCATTAAATGTGCTAGTAAAGAATGTCTGCGAATTTACCAATGGGATATCAGGTCCTTGTTGTTGCGCTGTTAGGGAGAGGTAGTGCAAACTCCAGGTACGTGTGAAAGAGCGTGCTGAATGTTGAAACTTATTGACGGGAGTTACAGCTTTTAAATCATCAAGTTCTAACCATACCAACCAGTTGTCAGAACTTCCCAACACAATAAGTGGATTTGCGCTAGCCGTTGAAAGCAATGGAGTGCTGTTATGTGTTTTACGATCTAACTGCTCTAGCATCCAGGGATTACTGGCTCCGTCTGTGTATGCCGTATAGTAGATGTCGGAGCGATCGGCAACCGCACTGATGACGTGTGAATAGGGTGTGTTCGTGACGTATTTTGCTTCTGCAACGTTACTGGGTTGGTTCAAGGAAATACTAATACGACTTGTGCTTGATTCTTCGAGCTTGTCGTGTCCTAGCAAGAGCAGCGAAGCCAAGCCGCCCATCATCAGCATTATCAAGAACATAGCGGCAAGGCCAACAATGGCGAAATGGCTCGTATATGGGCGTCGTTGTCGTTTGCGTTTCGCGGAAATGATAGGGAGTGGACCGGTCTCCGCAGTTGAAAAGGTGGTTAGCAGGTCTTGCTTCGCTGTTTGTTGTGCCCGGCCTCGGAGATAAGGCTTGAGAAATTCTGGTACAGAAGGAGTTCTTGATGCCTGACGGTGCAAAAACTGTACATGTTCACTAGCCAATTTCTGCATCAATTGTTCATGCATCTGAGCAGGTAGTTTGATGGCGGGCAACGCGGATAACTTGTTTGAGATCAAGCTATTGCGTGCAAGCACCTGCCGACAGGAAGCGCACTGTTCCAAGTGCACATCCAGTTCAGTCATGTCTAACTTCTGATTTTTCAATTCGCGATACGCAGCCAACAGCGCCTGCGCCTCTGTACAGTTCACTCTTCACCAACCTCTTGCTGATATAGGGTAATAAACCGTTCCCTAGCTCGCATCAAACGCATTTTCACGGCTGATGCGCTAATATTGAGTACATTTGCGATTTCTGCACAAGAGAGACCGTCATTTTCGTAGAGCCATAAGCAGATAGCATATTTATGCGGCAACTGCTTCATGACACGCTCGACAAGTTCACGGTCAGCTACACGATTTTCAAAGCGGCCACCGTCATAGCCACCTCGCTCGTACATCGAGCTTATCGAACTTGTGTGCCCATCGTTTGAGCCATCCTCGTTGTTTGCTGAAAAGCTTTCTGAAGCTACTCCTCCCGAGTCGGAGAGGACGCCCGCTCCAATGCCGCGGTCTTCGTTAAACAACGAAAGAGGCAGCCAGGCAATTAAGCGCCTTCTACGCAGTGTGTCCGTTGTCGTATTCGCAGCGATGCGGTAGAGCCACGCTGATAGAGCGCCCGGCTGTACCACTGTACCGCCTAGCAAGGCTTTGTACGCCTTGACAAAGACATCTTGTGCAAGATCATACGCCTGTTCGCGATTACCAATCAGGTGGTAGATGAAATTTGTGATAGGTCCTTGGAAGCGAAGAAAGATCACTTCAAAGTCTGCCACATCTACTCGCTGCACTTGCTCTCGTGAACTGGCTACAGATTGCTGAGAGAGTATCTCTTCAGTGTTTACTCCCTCATCTATTGGTGCTTCTAGCAGGCCATCCTTTTCTTCCCCTAACGGCGTGGTGGGGCGACCTACGCGTTCAGCATCCAATGTCAATCTACCATTCGTGTTGTAGAGACGGATAGAGGAGTCCATTGGTTACATCAACCTTTATGTTTACATAGCAATATTGCAGTGTCATATATGATTTAGCTTTTTCTCTTGTAGCATAACACATTTGTACAGTGTATGCTGTGGCCTAAGCGACATTTACCCGAAAACTTTTCCTACATCGGGCAAACCGCTTCCAGTAAAGAACAAAATGGTCTCGTCACTTAGCTCTACAAATTGTGCTGCGAGCAACCTATGATAGGCTACTAAAGTTGCAGCCGCTTCGAGGGAGATCAGCATCCCCTCACGTTGCGCAGCATAGCGGACCATGTCTGCCATAGCGTCGTCGCTGACGCTTATCGCTGTGCCGCCGCTTTCACGCACGGCCTCCAGGATAAGTCGATCTCCGATAGCCGATGGCACTCGTAATCCTGCTGCCTGAGTTCTTGCTTCCTGCGTCGGCCATGCCTCGGCTTCATCCTTGCGATTCTCAAATGCGCGAACGAGTGGGGCACAACCTTCAGCCTGCACGATAATCATCCGGGGCAAGCTGGACTGTTTAAGCCAGCCTAACTCGTGCAATTCGTGAAAAGCCTTCCACATCCCCACAATGCCTGTACCACCGCCAGCAGGATAAATGATGGCGTCCGGTAAGTGCCAATCCAGTTGTTCTGCCAACTCAAACCCCATCGTTTTCTTGCCTTCGGCGCGATAGGGTTCTCGTAGTGTTGCGACATTAAACCAGCCACGCTGCTGTGCAACGTTGGCCGCGATGCGTCCCGCGTCACTGATCAGCCCAGGGATAAGTTCTACCTCAGCTCCATAGATTTGTGCCTGAGATATACACGTTTTAGGGGCATCTTCTGGCGCAACCACATATGCGGGAAGTCCGGCGCGGGCTGCATAGGCGGCCATAGCAGCTCCTGCATTGCCCGCAGTGGGCGTTACTACTCCGCTCACACCTAGCTCGAGCGCCCGTGAGATAGCAGCGGCCATCCCTCTCGCTTTGAAACTTCCTGTTGGATTTTGCCCTTCGTCCTTCACATAGAGACGGGCCTCGGCTTCGAGACCTTTCGGAGCTAATCGGGGCGCTGCTAGCAGCGGGGTCATCCCCTCGCCAAGGGTGAGGACATGTCGTTCTTCTCGTACCGGCAGCAGTTCATGGTAGCGCCACATAGTGGCATCACGTTGTGCCACCTCGTCTGGCGTGAGATCGTGCGTTACAGTAGCAAGATCATACTGTGCCAATAGTGGCCGAGAGCAACACGGGCTTGTGGTATGAAGCTCATCGGGGTTATAGTGCCGATGACATACGCTGCATTGTAAATGGCTGAGATAGCTAAAACGGGCACCCATAATTGATAGTATATCATCTATAGGAGGTTTATGGCTAAGTGAACAACAGTTGTCTGGTTGAGACATTTGGGACATTGGGGACAGCATGATTTTGTTGTTCCTTATCCTTAGAATAATTGGTCTCTTGCTTGAGACATTGGGACATTAGGACATTTCCTGTGGATCGGTTTCAAAGCGTTCACGCCAGATCCTTAGTTAACTCAGGATGACAGGGAGGGTAGGGTGGTGCAGGATGGTGGAGGGACAGTTGGGACATTAGAGGTTGCTCCTGAGAGAGGGTTGATGGCCGGAGAATGTGACGGGGCAGAGCGAGTAGTTCTGCTATGAGCAGTATACTATGAAGCAAGCGAACTGTCAAGGTTGGAATGTCAGTAAAAAATCTTGTCTTTGCTTATCATATCTGGTACCATGTTGCCATGAATGATACACTCCTACAAACAATGCCAAATGGTTGGGACATTGTTGGGCATGAACAAGCTATTCACAGACTACAGCTCGCTATTGCAGGACAGCGAGTACGGCATGCTTACCTGTTGAGCGGGCCGGAGCATATTGGTAAAACATTATTGGCTCACCGTTTCGCGCAGACGTTGCTATGTACTGGGGGGTCGGACCCAGATGTTGCTCCACAATATCCATGTAACGTGTGCCTCTCGTGTCGCAAGGTTCTGCACGGCAATCATCCCGATGTGCATGTGGTTGCCAGGCCAGCCGATAAGCAATTTATTCTGATTGAGCAGATACGTACATTGCAGAGTGATGCTGCCCGCAAGACGTTAGAGGGGCGGCGCAACATCTTTATCATCGAGGGCGCGCATGAGATGAATCTGCAAGCGGCAAACTGCTTTCTAAAGACACTGGAGGAGCCGGAACCTGATGTCGTCTTGCTGCTCACGACACCTGATCCAGGTCTGCTCTTACTGACCATTCTTTCACGTGTGCAACAGGTGCCTATGCATTTGCTGACGACTACGCAGATTCAGGCAGCATTGGAACAGCGATGGCAGGTTGAACCTCAGGAAGCCGCTTTGATCGCTGCACTGGCAGCCGGGCGCATGGGGTGGGCAGCGAACGCGGTTGAAGATGAAGAGATGCTCCGAGAGCGCAAAGCGCAACTCGAGTCATTGGCGCGGCTACCAGCAGCAAGTAGAGTCGAGCGATTTGAGGCGGCGAAGCTATTAAGCGCGGATTCGGATAAGGTACGAAGCGTATTGGAGTTGTGGTTACTGTGGTGGCGTGATATGGTATTGGCATCCCACAATAGCCTTGATCTGACGGTCAACGTGGATATGCGCAGTCTTTTACAGAAGCAGGCGGCAAAGTTTGGCTCGAGTGAAGCTCAGCGAATGGTACATGCGATTTTGCGGACGATGGAGATGTTGGAGCAAAATGTCAATGCGCGTGTGGCTTTAGAGGTATTGATGTTAGATTTGCCGGCAGCCAAGTAGTATACTAATTCCAGGAGGGATACTCGATGTACACTGACTTTCAATCTCTGCTCGTCTCACAGGATAGTGGCGTATTAAAAATCACTATGAACCGGCCAGAAGTGCTTAATGCGGTCAATGATACATTGCTTCATGAGCTTGGCGACGTTCTTGAGGCGGCTGCGCAGGATGAAAGTGTGCGCTGCGTTGTTATCACCGGTGCTGGCAGGGCATTTGGCGCGGGACAGGATCTGCGAAGTTTCGCTGCTGTACATGTGAGTGGCGAAGCGGTCAAGGTTAGTGAGCACCTTGAAAATTACCACCGGATCGTGCGTGCGATACGTACGATGCCAAAGCCAGTCATAGCAGCGGTGCAGGGTGTGGCAGCGGGCGCGTCGTGTAACCTGGCTTTAGCGTGCGATCTGCGGATTGCTGCCGATAATGCTCGCTTTATTGAAGCCTTTGCTCGCATTGGACTCGTTCCTGATGCCGGAGGTGGCTTCTTCCTGCCACGTCTGGTGGGGATGGGTAAGGCTTTGGAACTTGCTATGCTGGCCGATGAAGTGAGTGGACCAGAGGCTGAGCGTATCGGGCTTGTGAATAAATGTGTTCCGCTTGCAGAGTTTGAGGCTACAACTATGGCTCTTGCACACAGGCTGGCGAAAGGGCCTACACGAGCGTATGGACTGATTAAGGAATTGATGAATAAAGCTGTGCAGAGCGACCTGGAAACGACGCTGCGGTTCGAGGGTGAACTGCAAGATATCGCAATTGAGACGGCGGACCATCGTGAAGGCGTAGCGGCGTTTTTGCAGAAACGTCCCGCGGAATTTACAGGGAGATAAGCAGGGTGCGCATCGACACCCTCACCTATAGTAACATACAGACGCAGGGGGCCCAGCGTCGTGCCTGGTTGCTTCAGTATAGCCCGCAACACCTTGAGCAATGCGCCGCACTCATCCTGCATGCGTTTCAACAACGCCAGCCAGGTGCATCACGTAGCGCGATTGTATTGGGAGCTGGCGCTTGCACTGAGGTTCCACTTAGCGACCTTGTGCGTGCCTCGGACGAAGTCGTGCTTGCTGATCTCGATCTCGCGGCTATGCAGCAGGCACAAGCCGAATTACCATCCGCTGCCCAACGCAAACGCGCACGTTTCATAGTATCCGATCTCAGCGGTGGAGTAAGCGTTGGCCTGAATCGGCTTATCGAGCGCCAATCCTGGCAAACCTTTGTATCGCAGGGTGCTCGAGCTGTTTTTGATGCCGCTGCCAGTTGTTTAGAAGAATGTCCCATTCCAGACCCACCACAGATAGAGGGTCTGGGAAGCGGTGAATTTGGCGTTGTTGTCAGTTCGTTGGTTCTCTCGCAACTCTTCAGTTATCCACTCCTTGACATTCTTGACTCTGTACAACGCATTGCTCCCAGTTACGTTGGCGAACAGGAGCGTTATGCTCGCTACCAGCAGGCGGCTCAGGATTTTCGGGTACGCATTATCTCCGCGCATCTGCACCTATTGAGAAAATTGGTAGATATGGGCGGTATCGTTGTTCTGCTCAGCGATATACGGGGCTTCGTCTTCAATGTCCATGGTACCGATCATGATGCAGTACATCGACGTGTCATTCCCCTTGTGCCACGTACGCTGCCCGATCTTGTGAGGAACAATTTCACGGTGATGGAGGAGGCCCATTGGGAATGGTTGACCGATTTGCCTGAGAAGGATAAGTTGGGACGAGGGTATGAGGTAGTTGGATATGTGTTGAGTTCACGCGAATGATTTCAGGCTTGATGCTGCGGTGGGCTATTTTCAGGGAGATACCTTTCGGTGTGTCCTAAGGGTGTCAAGAAGAATGTGATGGTGATTCCAAAGATGAGCAGACCAATGACTGCATAGATCAGGCCGATATTGTTTGTACTCTGAATGGCAATGCCACCAAGCAAGGCACCAAGCGAGGCTGTTGACCAGGTCAGGACTCTGATGACGGTGATGACGCGACCGAGTAATTGGTTGGGAATAGCAATCTGTGCCAGACTGTAGGAAGTGATGATGAAGAGTACATCCGCGCCGCCACGCAATGCCCACAGTAGGAGCAGCACCCAATACCAGTGTGTGACGGCTGTCAGAGCTGTGAAGGCCCCTTCCATCATCAATGACAGGAGAGCAATCGTGCTCAAGGGCCAGCGTTTGCGAAATTGCCCTGCCACTAATGAGAAGACCAGTGTCCCCAGGCTTCCACTAGCATAGAGCAATCCAACCTGTGTATCACTTGCAGTGAACCATTGTTTGGCGAAGAGCACCAGTTGGGCGCTCGCAGTGGGCAGGATGAAATTGACCAGTAAGAGCAGCAAGGTGATCCAAGACAGGATGGGATGCTTCAAGACGTAGCGCAAGCCCTCAGCAATGTCTTGGTGCAAACTCGTTGGAGCTTGCATTCCATCAGGGGTAGTATTAAAACTGGTGGTAATGAGCACGAGAGAACTGGCTGAGACGAGGAAGGATAGGGCATCGATCAACAGCAACATTGGAAGAGGAAGCGCGATGATGAGCAGGCCACCCAGCAGTGGACCACCGACTTTCGCGGTCGAGTAGCCTGCTTGGAGTCGTCCATTGGCCGTCACGAGATCTTCCTGACGAACCAGGCTGGGAACAGCAGCAAAATTCGCGGCATCAAAGCAGATGGTTAGGGTGGAGTTAAGAAACGCCACGGCGTAAATCTCCCAGACCGAGAGGAGTCCTTGAACAGAAGCGAGTGGAATCGAGGCAATCACAAGTGCCCGAGCTAGATCTGTCACTATCATCAAGCGTCTGCGGTTCACACGATCAACCCAGGCTCCAATAATCAGACCAAAGAGGAGGTAAGGAAGAACGGTGGCTACGACCGTAAGAGCGAGATTGAGAGAAGAGCCGGTGAGTTTGAAGATCAGCAGCGGTAAGGCAAAGCTGGTAAATGAACTCCCAAGTGTGGAGATGAATTGTCCGGTCCAGAATTTCCAGAAATCGCTCTGGAAGGCGTGACTTGACCACTGAAGAAGAGGGCATGATATTCTCCACTGTTTGAGAGATGAGTAACTTTGCTCACTGCTCTTCCCAGTGTACGCTACTTATAGCGTGCTTCCAAGATGAAAAGTATGCTTCTAGCATAGGTCGATCAACTCTGTGCTGGATGGCCTAGCATCAGAGTCGTGGTGGTCCCCGGTGAATGCGTTGGCGGACCTGCTCAAACGTGTGACGGGGAGCAAAGTGCTCCAGCCACCAAGTAGCACCTACCTGGGAAAATGAGGCAACGTGGGCTGCATCACTAGCTTTGTCGGTCCCGCTGGTCAGTCCAAAGGCAACTGCATCGAAAGGAGTTGTTCGCATCCGCTGGCTATGGATAAAAGCAAGGATCTGCTGGAAGTCTTCTGGTGTGGGGATGTGACCCCTCATTTGTGGGTAGATCCCATCGAACTTTGCTGCACGGCGGAAGGGCTTTTTGTGAGGCCAAATGCCAGCGATCCAGATCGGGATGCCTGGCTGCTGAAGGGGCGTGGGCAGAAATTGCACCTGCGAAAGCTGATACTGTTGTCCTTCGTAGCTGCATTCCTCACCACTCCACAGGCGTGTGAGGATGGCAAGACCTTCATCGAGCTTCTCGCCATGAACTCTGGCATCAGTGGCCTCGCCGAAGTCGTGATATTCTCCATCGTAGTCACTCCCCAGGCCAATACCAAGGACAAGACGCCCTGCTGAGAGGTGGTCGAGCGTGACGGTTTCGCGTGCGAGCTTCCAGGGGCGACGGCGTGGCAACGGCGTGACCATTGGACCGAGCTTGATGCGCTTGGTCCGCAGCGCAATCGCGGCCAGGAGGATCCAGGGGTCAGCGATCGCCACAGGGTCTAGCGAGCCCTCGAGTTTGTAGTTGATGTGATCCCAGAGAAAGAATCCATCCCAACCTGCTTCCTCGGCTTCATATGCCAATTCGGCGACCCGGTGAGGATCACTGAAAGGACCAAAGGGGGGGAGATCAATGGCAAACTGCATAGAGATGTTGCTCCTTTGTGGTTAAATGGGAAACTTCTCGTCCTGCTCGCGGGTCACGGCACGTTGGAATTGAAGAACTCCTTCAACACGGGAGCAAGGACTTGCGGGGCTACCTCGTGCGTCTGGCCCTCTAGAGTGCAGTGCTGTGCATGGGGCATGGCCTTGACCAGCGCCAGTGCTGTGATGTGCATAAAGGGGTAGCTTGCGGAACCGTCCATGACGAGTGTAGGGACAACGATGCTGGCTGCTTTCTTGGTGGGAACCGAGGCGTCTTCCCCCATGACAGCGGCGTCGTAGGCAAGAGTGGAGGCTACAGCCTCCCAGATTGGCCACATTGGATGCTGGCGAACGCTGTCAAGGTGGTCGGGGGGCATTCCCACCAACAACATAAAGAGCGCTAACGCATCGTCCCGGCGACCTTGTGCCAGTACTTCCGCAAGTTGCTTTCGGTAGGTCTTCCAGGCTTGCCTCGCGGCGTCATCATCATTGTATGGGGCTTCGTACATGGCTAGTTTCTTGACCTTGTCACCCAACTTGATGGCTGCCTCCATGGCAAGAGCTGCGCCGGAGGAGATACCGAACAGGAACGCCGAGCCACCTGCTTCGGTGATGAGAGCGTCGATGTCTTCAATTTCACGCTCAACGGCATACGGCTGCGTATCCGTGCTGTCGCCTCGTCCGCGACGATCATAGTGCAACACGGTGAAGTGCTCTGCCAGGAGCGGAGCGAGTTGCGTGGTCTCTGAGTCCAGCGCTCGTTGCCCGAGCGCGCCATCCACCAGGATGAGTGCCGGTCCTTTGCCTGACTGATCGAATGCAATGGTCGTGCCATCGGCTGACTGGACTTTCTTCATATCAATCTCCTTTACTGCTCTGTTTCCGGTTTCTCCTTTATAAGGAGGGTGACGATTTGCTCCACGAAATCGGATGGGATAGGTTTAGCTAATGGGAACTGGATTGTCCCTTTTGCTCTTTTGTAGTGCGATAGTTCTTGCTGGAACGCTTCGTCACCTGCCGGTACCGGATGCAGGGAGATATGATGTTTCCAGCCAGCGAAGAACACTACATGTTTGCCATTGAGGTTGAAGGTAGGCATCTCGTAGCTAATGGTCTCTACGGCTTCAGGCACCACTTTATGTATGGCCTGCCGCACTTTTTCAAGGGCAGCCTGGGTCTCCTCTGGAAAGGTAGAGATGTATTCGTCAATAGTCGAGAAGCGCTTTTTGTCTGCCATGTGTTTATCTCCTTTACTTTGCTTGTAATTCTTGCACGTACATGACCAGATACTCCCAGGTTATACTCATCCCTTGTGGCATCCCCAGATCGACAGCCACTTTCAGAGCCGCTGCACTGCTGAACTGGACACGAGCAGTCACTCTGGTTTTACCAGCCTCTTCCGTGAACAACATGGTGGTCAGATGCTCGGGCATCCCCTCGATAGGGTTGGCATGCTCATCGGCGAAGGTCGTAGTATAGACCAACTTCTCCGGCGGGACGATCTCGCGATACACACTGCGCGCCCACTGATCTTGATTCTCCGGCGAACGCATGCAGTAGTGCCAGATGCCACCAGGCCGCAGGTCGATGGTGCAGACGGGAAGAGTGTACGGCTTTGGTGCCCACCAGCGCTTGAGATGCTCCGGCTGGGTGAAAACTTGAAACAGAAGCTGGCGAGGTGCGCTGAATTGCCGTTCCATCACAAGTTCCTGTTCCCCAATATGGGGACTCAGAGAGTGGAAATCAAACATTGTTGTCCTCCATTCGGGAGCTTTTGTCTTGCTCGGTGCCCTGCAATTCCAGGAGATAGTCGTCCAGACGATTGAAGCGTTCTTCCCAAAGGCGACGAAAAGAGCGAAGCCAGGCCTCCAGCTCCTGGAATGGCTCACGCTTCAACTGATAAATCCTCCGGTTCGCTTGCGGCTGGACCTCCACGATGGCAGCCTCACTCAGCACCTTGAGGTGCTTTGACACCTGCGGTTGCTGTAACCCCAGCCGCTCGGTGATCTCACCCACTGTGAGCGGGCCATCCCGCAACAGTTCGACAATGTGTAAGCGATTTGGCTCCATCAGAGCAGTCCAGAGTGTTTTCATACTTCAAGTATACCTGAAAAGGAATATTCCTGTCAAGACATATTCCTGCTGTTGTGGGGTAGTGCTACGTAAGCTGGTGCACCGATGAGGCTCCATTATACATGCTCGATAAAGTGTCACTGCCATAAAGTGACGAAAGCAAAGCCTGACCTCTCGCTGAAGCGGCGTACTCCCCTTTGCCTTTCGACGCCAGGTCGATTGAGTGACCTATGAAGTTATCTCCTCTCAACCTTCTGCCTCTTAAAGGCGATCTCACGGATGCCGAAATGGCGCACTACGATGCACCATATAACTGCAGATAGTTATAGATCGCTTTCCTCTCCCACCGAGGGGACCACATTTGATGAAAATTTTCACATGCATTTCTAATAGAGATTCAATGTGCCAGTGCTATCCTTGTTCATGTCAGGAGGAAAACCTCCCAAGGAACAGAGAAACAAGGAACATGATTGAAACATACAACAGGAAGGTCACTACGGAGATGAGGATATCTCTCTCATCGTTTGTGCAAGGACAAACCATACGATGAAAAAAATGATTGTTTCAGTGATTATTATAGGCATTTTTGTTCTCTACTGCTTTCTTCACGTGCAGGCTGCTCCTGTTGCCATTGTGCCGACAACGACGCCGACCTCGCGCGCCTCGTCGAGTTCAACGCCGACACCTACTGCGACAGCGACACCAGGTACGACACCGACACCGGGGGCGACCAGCACCTCAAGTTCGGGTTATAAGAACGGTACGTATACGGGAAACGTGGCCGATGCACAATGGGGAGTGGTGCAGATCCAGGTGATCATTAAGAACGGCAAAATCACCAGCGTGCAGTTTTTGCAGTCTCCCAACGAGCGTAATCGCTCGGTAGAGATCAATAACTACGCGGACCCGATCCTCGTCAGTGAAGCCATCCAGGCGCAGAGCGCCAAGGTCAATATTGTGACCGGAGCCACCGATACGAGTGAAGCGTTCATCCAGTCTCTCTCGAATGCACTCTCACAGGCATAACGAAGGTATGTATTGAAATATGACGAAATTAATTGATTACTTTCTGGACCGCATTACTATGTATCGTCTGGTGCTCTATGTCCTGATTGGACTGATCGGCATAGCGGCAATTCTGGCATACGTTCACCTACTCTCTTTCTCGCCACTGGCGCTACTGCTCTCAACTGCCTTTCTCGTCGTGATGTGCTGGGCCGCCAATTGGCTGCTTGCCGCCGCCATCTTTAAAGTCCCGACCAATGTGGAATCGGTCTATATTACCGCGCTCATCCTCGCGCTGATCATCGACCCGGCCAAATCGCTGGCTGATTTCCAGTTTCTGGGCTGGGCCGCGATTCTGGCCATGTCTTCCAAATACGTGCTCTCGCTCTACAATAAGCATCTCTTTAATCCTGCCGCCATCGCCGTCGTCATCACCGCTTTTGCGCTTAAGGAGAGCGCGAGCTGGTGGGTGGGAACAGCAAGTATGCTGCCTGCCGTGCTAATCGGCGGCTTCCTGCTCGTGCGCAAACTGCGCGAGGAAAGGATAGTGGGCATCTTTCTTCTGACTTCACTTGTGACGATCTGTATCGTCAGCGTGGTGCAGGGCCTTTCTATAACGAAAGAGCTACAACAGTTGCTGATAGAATCGCCGCTCTTTTTCTTTGCCACGATTATGTTTACGGAGCCGCTGACCATGCCACCCACGCAAAAGCTGAGAGATATCTATGCCATTATTGTTGGCATACTGTTTGTTCCCCAGATGCATGTCGGCCCGATCTATTCGACCCCTGAACTGGTGCTGGCCGTCGGCAATCTCTACTCCTATCTAGTCAGTCCAAAGCACAAAGTGATGCTCAAGCTGAGGAGAAGAAGTACGATTGCGGCTAATATCGTTGATTTCGTTTTCAAGCCGTCTCATCGGCTGGCATTCGAGCCGGGCCAATATATGGAGTTTACGCTTGCGCACTCACGACCGGACAGCAGGGGCAATCGGCGCTACTTTACGCTGGCCTCATCGCCGACCGAGGAACATCTTCGCCTAGGAGTACGCTTTTACCCGAAGGGTAGCAGCTTCAAGAGAGCTTTGCTCAGACTGGATAACCGCACAACCATGCTTGCAGGCCAGGTCGCCGGTGACTTTACGCTGCCTAAAGACCCTGATCAAAAGCTAGTGTTTATCGCAGGCGGTATCGGCATTACCCCCTTCAGGAGTATGTTGAAGTACCTCGTCGATATGAAAGAGCCACGCGATATCGTCCTGTTCTATGCCAATAAAACGGCGGATGAAATCGCCTATACGGATATCTTGAGGCAGGCGCAGACGCTACCCGGTATCCGTGTCTTCTACACGCTGACCGATACTGGAACTCTTCCCCGCAACTGGCGTGGTCTCACAGGCCGCATCAATGACAGCATGATTCGCAAACTGGTGCCCGACTATCAAGTGCGTACCTTTTATCTCTCCGGCCCTCCGGACATGGTGAGAGCGACTGAGGATATGCTCAAACAGATGCAAGTCAACCCGAAGCAGATGAAGAAGGACTTTTTCCCTGGACTGGTATAGGTTAGTACACAGGAAGATGAGGTGGAAGAAGATCGGGATTGGAGTGATAGAGGGCCATGAAATGCAAGATTTGTTGGCTGAATTCAGAGCGGTGCGTACTCAACAGCTTGAATTATTGCCAAGATTTGAAGAGTAGAGTTGAGATGAAGAACGTGATGTGATCTGGGGGCATTTGCCGATGAAGTGGGTTGTGACGAAGACGTATCAACATACGCACAAGCATACGGATGAGATTTTGCGGGCATATTTGTGGTGGAGGTGATTCTGTAGCGTGAGGATGTTCGTCAAAAGCATGCTTGAGCCAGAATTAGGGAGCCGGATGCTGAGGTAGGATAATTGCTAGGAGCATCGGCAATACAACGATGAAAGCAGTGACTCCAAGCGCCCAGAGTGCAGCTCGCGCCCTCGCTGCCATATTAGTCTGCTGCCAGTTTGCTACACGGCGCAAGGTGAAAAAGATGGCAAGACCATAAATTATAAGAGATAGTACCAATCCAATAATAAGAGTGATTACGGCTGCTTGCTGCTGGGCAAAGAATCCTGATGGGGCAAGCAACTGGCGCATGAGGGCGGTGAGAGCAAGGGTGATAACAATAATTACCACGAGTAGCCCCAGGGGAATTAGCCCTCTAAGCACTCCTTGCAGGGTATCGTTTTCCCATAGGGACGGACGAACTTGGGTTTGCCGCTGCACGGGTTTGTCAGATTCAGAAGAAATAAACATAGTAGTTCTCCTTGCTCAGCAGTTATGCGGCTCCGCTATCTGGCCCGATGGCCGATGTATAGAAGGCAATGACGCGAGCAACGTATGTATCACCGAGCGTGTTGAATGATTGGGCGTGAGCAGCACCTGGCACAAGCCATGTTTGCACATTGGCACCTGGACCGGTGCGGGCTGCCGCGGCCAATTCATACATATTCGACGGGGGAATATAGGTATCCTGATCTCCGTGAATGAAGAGGATTGGACGAGGAGCGATCCTGGCTACAACATCCATGGGGCGAACGGCGTAGAAATTCATTCCATAGAGGGTCTGCGAAGCCAGGAGAGCGCCAGGGGTAAACATCTGGGGAAGGTTACCACCCTTTGGAATCTCGCGCTCCAGGATGGGGAGAATATCGGCATAGGCACAATCTGAAACGACGGCGCGGATGGCAGGCTCTTGTGACGCGGCCAAATCGAGTGTGGCAGCTCCCATTGAGACGCCCCAGCCGACGATGGCACGTGGACGACCCAGATTGGGATAAGGCATCGTGCCGGAGCGCAAGAAATCAACTGCACCGAGTACATCACGCTGTTCGAAGTATCCTAAAGAGAGTGGCGCGGGAGGAGACTCACCTGTGCCACGCATGTCAAAGGCCAATACAGCAAACCCTTTGCGGGCAAATGCGACGCTGAGGTTGAGGAGACCGGATGGTTTGTCAGCGCGGTTGGTGCGATTGCCATGGACGACGATGATAGTGCGCTGAGACGTCAGGCTGCTGTTGGACAATACGCCGGGAATGAACCAGCCTTGCAGTTGTATATGATCTTCACGGCTGGGGAATGTCACGTACTTAAATTGCATACCTAGCGCGGATGGAGTGCTGTAGAGTGGTTTCTGTGGAGCGTAGATCAGGCGTGTGGCAATGTAGATCGAAAGGGCACTGTAAGCGGTGGTTATTAGTGCTGAAATGATGAGCAGCGTGACTACCAGTCGACGCACACCGCGACCTGCTGTTGCTGTACTCTGTGGAGCCTGCTCCATAGTAGATGGTGAACTGAAACTCATAGACCTACCCTCCTCAACAGCCAGGAAACATTATTCAACCACATCAATCATACAGGATAATGTTGCTGAGTACAAGGGGAGTCTAAACTATCACACCGTCTGCCACACGTGTACTATCATGTCATTCCCTCCCGATGCGATGTGCTGTCCGTCAGATGACCAACCTACGGCCCAGACCTGGTCGCTATCGTGGGTATAGGTGAAGATGTTGCGACCTGTAGCCGAGTCCCATATCTTCACAGTGGCATCAAAACTGCCTGAAGCAAGATATTTACCATCGGGCGACCATGTGACGATTTCTACCTCTTGCGTATGGCCGAGGTAGGTAACAATGGTTTGGCCCGTTTTGGCGTCCCATAGCTGCACTGTGGCGTCATTACCAGCAGAGGCAATATATTTGCCATCGGGCGACCAGGCCGCGGCACGTACTCCATTCGGATAATGTCCACGGTAGCTATAGGCGAGGAAGTTTCCATCGGGGTTGACATGCCAGACCTGGACAGTGCCGTCAAAACTTGCGGAGGCGATACGCGAGCCATCGGGCGACCATGCTACGCGAATCACTTTGTCAGAATGACCACGATAGATAAGGATGGTCTTTCCGGTGGTGGCATCCCAGACCTGGACGGTGTTATCTTCACTGCCCGAGGCGATATGCGAGCTATCAGGCGACCATGCTACGCTGCGCACTGCTTGAGTATGACCCCTGTATGGAGGTAAGATATCTTTTCCGGTGACGACATCCCATACCCTTACTACGATATCGAGTCCTCCCGAAGCGATGTGTGCTCCATCGGGCGACCACGCCACGGTTTTTACACCCGCGGTGTGCTGGCTATATTTTAGGATGTGATTTCCCGTGGTGGCATCCCAGACCTGGACGGTGGAATCAAAACTTGCCGAGGCGATGCGTGAAGTTCCTGCGGGAGCTAATGAAGGTCCGCTCGGGGACCATGCCACGGCTTTCACTACTTCATGATGCCCTTGATAGGTGTAGAGGGTGGTTCCTAATGGCGGAAGCGTAGGAGTTGGGGTGAAGGTAGGGGTAGGAGTTGGAGTAGGGCCTGGGATATGATGGGCAGTATGAGATGGAATAACGGCAGACCTGTTCAAGAGATGTTGCAGGAATAAGGCGACACTACCACTTCCGGCTAAAGCAAATCCAAATAGCCCCGCTACAACGGTTCTTCGTGAGAATTTGGGTTTGGACTCCATTGACGAGTGCATAATTACCGGAGTGTTGAGGGCAGATCTGCCAGGGGTAGCGGATCCCGAGGAGCTAAGAAGCCCTGTTTCAGAAGGTGTCTGCACGATTTTTGTGGGTTGCCTAGGTGCTACAAGCGGAGGAACCGTTTCAGGAAGCGGTTTCGTCACATGAAGTACTTCTTTAAGAGAAGCAGTTGGTAGTTCAAAGTCCGGGACAGGAAGTTGGTGAGGTTCTAATCTGCTGGCTTGTTCCAGGGCATGCGCGAAGGCCTTAACGCTGACAAATCGCTTATGCGGGTCTTTGGCAAGAGCGATAGCTATCACTTCTTGTATGTCGGGTGGAAGGTCTGGAGCTTTTTCTTGCAAGGATGGAGGGGTAGCAGTCAATTGTTGCTGTACTATCTCGGTTAAAGGTCCTTGAAATGGGCGCTCTCCGCAGAGCCATTCGTATACTACAATGCCTAACGAGTACTGATCGCTGGCGGGGCATGGTTCACCCAAAATCTGTTCAGGTGCCATATAGGCGACTGTGCCAAGTGGTTCTTGTGTTTCCTGAACAGTCGAAGGTTGTGGGGTGAAGGCAATACCAAAGTCGCTAAGTAGGACCTCGCCATGTCTACCAAACAACATGTTTTCTGGCTTCACATCGCAGTGAACCAGGTTCTGATGATGCGCGTATTGGAGTGCTGATGCTAACTGCTTGACATAAGAAATAGTGGTTGGTAGTGGTAGAGGAGTTCCTTTGGGGTAGTGTTGGCGTAAGGTGCCCTGGGGGGCATAATCCATTACCAGGAATGGGGTGTAGCCATCGACGCCGAAGTCGAGGACACGGATGATATGAGGATGGACCAGGTGAGCTATCGTGCGGGCTTCCCGAAGAAAGTTTTTGCGTTCCTCGTTTCCCAGTTGTTTCCGTAGTATTTTAATGGCAGCATAGGTTTCGAGGTAGATTTGCTTTCCCAGGTAGACCTCTGCAAATCCGCCTCGTCGAAGCAAACGTACGAGGTAATAGTTGCCGAGTTGCTGCCCAACGCGATTCGTCTCCATATGTATGTCCCACTCGCACAGGGCGAGAACAATACTAATATATATAGCTGTATCTATCTCTAGGGACGTGTGTGCAGCGGGGCGGTAACTGATTCTTCCGAATGGGGGGCCAAAAAATGGGCTGTTTAAGGAGCAAAGCCATGGTATAACGTTCACCATACCATGGCTTTGCTCCTTAAACAGCTTACAGGTTTTTATGCCTCAGCTATTGGCATCTGGGCTACGTCTGTTAACGCACGATCCAGCAGATCGGCGGCTTCGTCAAGGTCGGCGGCGGTGACGTTTAACGGTGGGACGATGCGCATGGTTGTTGGGCCAAGGGCGTTCAGTAAAAGGCCATGCTCAAGCGCTTGCTGTACGATGGTATGGGCAAGTTCGTGCTTGACGTTTACTGCTTGCATCAGTCCGATGCCGCGAGGATCTTCTATGAACGGGTATTTCTCGCAGAAGCCTTCCAGCTTACCCCGCCAGTAGGCACCCATTTTGTCGGCATTTTCAACCAGGTGCTCATCGAGGATGGTTTTGATGGTTGCGAGGCCAGCGGCGGAAGCAATAGGGTTTCCTCCAAAGGTTGTGCCGTGATCGCCGGGAGCAAAGAGGTCGGTACGTGGCCCGGTGAGCATTGCGCCAATAGGGATACCACCGGCGAGGCCCTTTGCCATTGTCACGATGTCGGGTATGACACCATAGTGTTCCCAGCTAAAGAACTTGCCGGTGCGGCCCATGCCCGCCTGCACCTCGTCGCAGATCATCACCAGGTTTTGCTCATCACACCACGTTCGCACCCCTTGTATAAATTCCTCCGTGCCCGGCCAAATACCACCTTCGCCTTGCACGGCTTCGAGCAGCACACCTACCGTTTTCTCGCTTGTAGCTGCCTTGAGCGCCTCCAGGTCGTTGAAGGGTACCTGTTTGAAACCCTCTGGCAGAGGTATCCATGTCGCCTGGTAGAATGCCTGACCCGTCGCTGCCGTTGTCGCTAATGTGCGCCCATGGAAACTGCGCTCCATGCTGATGATCTCAAAAGCTCCATCCCGATGTACTCTTCCGAATTTACGTGCTAGCTTGATTGCTCCCTCGTTAGCTTCCGCACCACTATTGCTGAAGAACGAACGCATGCCTTTGCTGACTAAGCCAAGCTGCTCGGCCAGCTCAATCTGGCGCGTGTTGTAGTAGAGGTTGGAGACATGAATGAGTTGGGTTACCTGATGCTGTACGGCCTTTACAATCGCAGGATGGCAGTGGCCTAAGACATTGACTGCTATACCTGCTACGAGGTCGAGATAGACCTTGCCGTCGCTATCCCATACTCGCGGGCCTTCACCTCGCACAAAGGTTACAGGCTGACGCTTGAATGTTCCCTGGTAATACTGGTGTTCCAGTGCAACCCAATCGCGTGAATTCACTTCGGTTGTTGTCATAGATTTCTCCTGCTCTTTCTGTGTTTACCTTGAGTACAACGTGTTCTCATCAATATAACCATGGGTGAGGTCGCAACCCCAGGCTGTCGCTTGCGCCTCACCCAGGTGTAGATCAATCGCAATTGTTACATCACTACTCGCCATGGCTGCGCGTGCATCTTCCTGGCGATACTCTGCTGCCATGCCTTGCCTCGTCACCTGTACATCGCCGATGTAGATGTCAAAGTTGTTGGCATCGAGTTCGCAGCCGCTGGCTCCTAGGGCAGCTACAATACGTCCCCAATTGGGGTCGCCACCTGCCAGGGCGCATTGCCAGAGCGGTGAGAGCGTGACAGAACGCGCGGCCTTTACCGCATCGGACTTATCGCGTGCCCCTCGCACATGGACGGTCATTAATTTGGTGGCTCCTTCACCGTCGCGAGCCATCTCCCGCGCCAGATACTGCGTCACATGCCGGAGGGCCTCACGGAATGTGTTCGCTTGCGAGTGCTGTTCGTTAATGGGAGTATTGCCAGCTAAGCCGTTAGCGAAGAGGATGCAGGTATCGTTGGTAGACATGTCACCATCCATGGCGATCATATTAAATGAATCCGCGACGGCGGTGCGTAGTTCTGCCTGCATCCAGGAGTGTTCTATGGCGGCGTCGGTTGTGAGGTAGCAGAGCATTGTGGCCATGTTTGGGTAGATCATTCCCGCGCCCTTGGTCACTCCACCTAAGCGTATGGTACGCCCGTCTATCTCAAATTCCAGGGCAATGCGTTTGGGGCGGGTATCTGTGGTCATGATTGCTTCGGCAAAGGCGTTTCCCTGGTCGCTGCTTAGTTCGATGGCTGTCACTCCTGCCTGGACCTTCTCAATTGGAAGCTGGCGACCGATGATGCCGGTAGAAGAACAGAGCACCAGTTCCTGTTCCAAGTTCCAGCGTTGCGCTACAAATTCGGTCATGAGGTAGGCGTTGCGTAAGCCGGGTTCGCCTGTGGCGCAGTTAGCATTGCCGCTATTGACGATCACGGCCTGCGCTCTACCGCTGCGCAAGTGCTCCTGGCAGACCATGACGGGTGCTGCTCGGGTGGTGCTGGGGGTGAAGGTGCCAGCGGCCACACAAGGCACATCCGATAGCAGGACGGCAAGGTCTTTGATCGAGGCATCCGACTTAATGCCGCAAGCGGTTACGCCAGCGCGAAAACCCTGGGGGGCAGTGACGCAATTATCGATTTCACGGAATACATTCGACAAGGGAAGTACCTCCTCATTAGGTAGGGGAGCGATTTATCGCGCCCGTGTGGTGGGGTGGAACTTATGCAACTTGTTGTTTCCTCCATTGTACTATGCGTAGGGATGTGCCTACAACCCCTACTATAGCCACTTGCGTGATAGATGGTCTGTATCAAACGTATACTTGTTTTGAAAGAAGACTTAACCCATCCGGTGCATTCGAGAGGAGCCGAGAGCATGTACCCTTCGTTAAAGCGGATTATCTTTTCATTGCTATCAATCAGCTTGCTTCTTGCTGCATTGTGCGGCTGTGACTCGAACAGCCCGACAAATGTGGTTCCTACTCCCACCCCGAATCCTTATGCACTATCTGGTGGAGGTGCTTGTGTGAAACTTAGCTCTCATCCGAAGCCGCCGTATATGAATGTTCAGGTCAGTCATGATACGTATCTTGATCATAGTGAGCCGATGCTGGTTGAGGACCCTACTAATCCGCTACATCTTGTGGGTGGCTCCAAATTCTTTACTGATCCGGCGCATTATCGCTTTCAGATTGGATATTTTGCCTCGTTCGATGGAGGGTGTACCTGGACGGATGGGGGTGTTTTGCCGGGGTTTGATAAGAATGCGCTGACCTCGGATATTAGCTTTGCATTTGATACTCATGGGCATGTTTATGCGGCAGTTTTATTTTCGGGGCCTAAGTCGGCAAGTGGTATCGCGGTTTCGACATCGAATGATGGGGGTAAAACTTTCGGTGTTCCTGTGATTGTCTACTCACAGTCAGGATTACCAGGTTTTTAGCGACAAGCCGTGGATGGTGGTTGATTCGACGAAGGGCGCACGCAGTGGCTGGATTTACGTGGTGTGGTCCTACGATCATAATGGAGCCTGTGGAGATGGAAACTTGTGCAGTGAGGAGTTGGGCTTTTCGCGTTCAACTAATGGTGGTAAAAGCTTTTCGCCTGTACGCCTCGTGGAGGGAAATGCGCCGTTCTGCACGAATCCCGCAAAGGGTCGCCCTGCCCATTCGATGAAGTGCGATGCGGTACAGGGCATTATTCCGGTGGTTGGGCCGGATGGTACGCTCTACCTTGCCACGCCGTACATTGATATCATGAGTGGTTCCATACCCACTCGGTTGATGGTGCTTTCCTCACGTGATGGTGGTGATAGCTGGAGTACGCCGGTGCTGGTGGCAACAATTCACGATATCGACGGCATCTTCCCGCCTGAGAGATACCGTAACCTCTCGCTGCCCGCGTTCGCCTGCGACCCGCGTACGGGCCAGCTCTATATCACCTGGTCGGATAAAGGAACTGGGGATGCCGATATTCTGTTCAGCACCTCGAAAGATGGTGGACAAACCTGGTCTACGCCAATTCGAGTGAATGACGATGCCGTGCGGAATAGGGTCAACCAGTTTCAACCACAAATGGCTGTCGCACCGGATGGGGTGATCAGCATTATATTCTTCGATACGCGCAATGATCCGCAGCATAAGCTGATCGATGTCTATCTCGCGCAATCCATCAATGCTGGGGTGTCGTTCCTCAAGAATATTCGTGTGACGACAACCAGTTGGGATCCGGCGGTCAAAGCGCCGGTTGATTCTAATGGTTTGCAATTTATTGGAGACTATCAAGGACTGGCAGCCGACAGCAGCTTCGTGCATCCCTTCTGGAATGATACACGTACCGGCATTCAGGATATCTTTACGGCTGCCGTTCCAAGTGCACAACGCAGTGCGGGCTAGAGCCAGCGGAATGAGCGCCACGTTACCAGTAGTGAGGCAACAATCCAGGCCAACAGGATGAGAACTCCTGTTTGGATGGCTGCAAAGCCAGCACCATTATTGATAACCTGGCGCAGCGCATCATTGAGATAATAGAGCGGCATGGCATGGGTCAATACTTGCATAAAGCCGGTTACACCATTCACCGGGAAGTAGGAACCGCCGAGGAACATCATCGGAAAGCTGATTAGCAATGTAATTGGCTGCGCGGCCTGAGACTTCCTGACGAAACTCGCTATCGCAAATCCTATCGCCAGCATTGTCAGCGCGCCCAACACAAACATCAGGGCGACTAATCCGAGGCTGCCGTAAATTTGCACATTGAAGACCTTAACGGCTAAGATTAGCACGATTGCTCCTTGTACGAGTGAGAGTACCAGGTGAGCTACTACTTGCGCTCCAATCATTGCCATTGGTCTTAATGGTGTAGCTGCCAGACGCCTGGTGATTCCCATTTCCCGCCATAGCACAAGCTGGGTGCCAACTGCCAGGTTTGCCCACATTACTAGCATACCGAGCATACCGGGTGTGAGAACATCGATTGTGCGCAGGTTTTTCGATGCAACACCCTGTTCATCGAGCGTAAATGGTGCAGTTTGATGGGTGACTGAACGGTTAAAGCCATCCACAACTGAAGTAACTGCCAGTCGAGCCGTCGCAGCAGTGATGGGGCTACTTTGATTGTAGTAGACCTGGATGTGTGCCCCACCCTGTGCAAGCTGTTGTCCAAAGCCGTTGCTCAGAATGATGATCGCGTCACGGTTGCCGTCTTTGAGCGCTTGCTGCTCCTCGGCGTAGCTGCCAGTGAATACTGTGAGCGAGTTCGTATGCTGCAAGGTGTTGATGATCTGTTCTGAAGTTTGCGAATGATCCTGGTCAACGATGCCCAACTGCGTCTTTGGTGTGCCATTACCACCGAAGAGTGCGCCGAAGATCAGCATCGAAAGGACTGCTATCCCCAGGCTGGTGATGATGAGCATGCGCTGGCGGGTGAGCATGAGGAAGTTTGAGCGTACAAGTGTGATAAATGTTGACATAATGTGTTTTATCCTTTCTAATAGTGTAATTGATTGCATTTATTCGGGGCGAAGTGCGCGTCCGGTCAGATCGAGCATGGCACCCGCAAGGAGTGCCACTACATGTCTTCTCACGATTATTCTGGGCGAAGTGCGCGGCCGGTCAGGTCCAGGAAGACGTCTCAAGGGTGGGCGAGCCGACCTGGAGGTCGGTGAGTGCTATGTTTCGTTGGACAGCGTATTCAAGCAGGCTCACGAGGGTAGACTGCATGTTGGAAGAGTAAATGACAAGGCGTTCGTTTGATTGACGGATGCCTGTGACGTGAGGGAGGTTGCGTATAGCTTCGGAGGAGACCGTTGCATCGAGGTGACAATCGATGGTTGCCTGTGCTCCCAAGCGAGCGATGAGACCGGCGGCTGTATCAAGGGCGATGATCTGTCCGGTATCCATGATGGCGATGCGGTCGCATAGTGTCTGGGCCTCGTCCATGTAGTGGGTTGTGATGATAATGGTTTTGCCGCTCTCACGCAGCTTGAGCACGATATCCCAGAGCATACGGCGGCTCTGGGGGTCTAGTGAGGCGGTTGGTTCGTCCAGGAAGATCACTTGAGGGTCATTGATCAAGGCGAGGGCCAGGGCGAGGCGCTGGCGCTGTCCACCAGAAAGGTCTTGAGGATAGGCTTTTGCCTTCTCTTCAAGCGCAACCTCGCGAAGTAGTTGCCTGGGATCGCGTGATTTTGGGTAGAGCGAGCCGAAGAATTGAAGCGTCTCTAACACTTTTAGCTCCTGGAACAGGGTTGTGGCCTGGAGTTGTACGCCGATGATACGCTGTACAGCACGTTTCGCGGTGCGGATGTCCAATCCTGCAAGTATGGCGGTGCCAGAATCTGGGGTGCGGATGCCTTCGATCATCTCGAGTGTTGTGGTTTTGCCCGCTCCGTTTGGTCCGAGGACACCGAATATCTCTCCACGGTGGACGTTGAAGGAGATGTTATTGACGACGGTTTTGTGATGATAGCTTTTGACGAGGTTGCGCACATCTACCATCACTCCTGCTTCGGGGCGAGTGACAGTTGTGCTGACTAACTGTTCTTGTGAGATCATTGTTGATTGATCCTTTCATAACTAATGATTATTAAGAATAAGAGGAACAAGTAATTAGTTGTATGGAGTATAGCTTAGTCCAGGCCTATAGCAGATGTGCTTGGAGTCATCTTTGTAGTCACTGAATTTTAGTATCGGCAACCATGACTCGAAGTAATGGGTCATATCTCACCTTTTTCACATCCCTCGTCCGCGTAGCTATGCTATAATTGCGAAAGAGAAGTAAGCGGGATGTAAAAGGAACAGAGCTATGTCCAACCAGCCAACAACTGAGGAACGAGCGCTATCGATCCCACCTACGGCCGGAGCAAGCGTTGCGTATATCTGCCTCGTCATCGGCTATCTGCTCACCATCCTTACTACGACTCGCCTCACGCCGTTCAATTTCCTGATCTTTACCGCGCTCCAGGTGTGTTACTGTGCTTTGTTATGGTGGATGATATGGGTGGTAGGGAAGATTCCGAAGAAATGGCCGCTGCCATTGGCGCTGGGTCTACTGGTAGTGATCACAGGAGCTATAGGCGTGCTGCCGATCACTGGTCTGCAATGGGATTGGCTGCTCTTCCTGGTCACACTTTCAATGTTGGTTATGCATCTCCCTTTACGTCTGGGCATCAGTGTGGGTATTCTAGTATATATAGCGGCGGTGCTAAATCTCGGTTGGCTGAACGATTGGCATTGGTCTCAGGTCTATGTATCACTGCTCTCACTTTTTCCAGCCTTCTTATTCGTAGGGCTCTTCTCACTGGTCTTTCGCGTATTGGAGGTACAGAAGGAACGTGCCGAGCATCTTTTACACCGGTTGGAGGTGTCGAATGCGGATTTGGAGCGGGCACATGCACAACTACAGGATTATGCGAATGAGGTAGAAGAACTGACGATTGTGCGCGAGCGTACGCGTCTAGCACGCGAGATACACGATACGCTGGGTCATTACCTATCGATTTTGAATATTCAACTTGAGACGATTGGCAAATTGCAGGAACGCGATCCTGGTCGTGCCGCCGCCGAAGTTGCAGAGGCGCGTCGCGTTGCGTCTCAATCGATGCAGGAGGTGCGTAACGCTGTGGCGGCATTGCGTCCGACGAGCATAGCGGAGCTGAGTTTTGCCGAGGCGATTACGCAGTTGGGCAAGGAATTTGAGCGAAACGCGCCAGAGACGGTCTTGACACTTGACCTTGAAACGGAGATACCAGCACTCTCCCCTGATATTTCGGTCGCGCTGTACCGGGCTGTGCAAGAAACGCTGACTAATATACGCAAACACGCGGAGGCGAGTAAAGTCCTGGTGCGGCTGCGCTACGAGGATGGGATGATAGATCTGCTTGTGCTTGATAATGGAAAAGGCGCGGCTCGTAGTGCTTCAGAACATCAGGGTGGTGGCTTTGGACTGGTTGGCCTGCGCGAACGGATTGAGCTACTAGGGGGGCAGGTGTCATATGGTCCGACTGAGCAGGGTGGATATCGTGTTACAGTACGCGTGCCTCTTCCGGCTGCTTCTTCACCTTCATTTGAGGTGAATCAGGCAAATAGCGGAACAGAAAAAGAGGCACGTATAGTTTTCTGAGAAAGGAAAGGCTATGGAACCGATGTCGGTCAACGATATGGTTGCGGATGCACGTACGCGCATTTCGGGATTATCGATGGAGGAGATGCAGCGCGAACTGGAATCGGGCGATGCTGTTGTTGTTGATATACGTGATGTGCGTGAACGTTGGCGAGAAGGCACGATACCGGGAGCAAAGCATGTTCCACGCGGGATGCTCGAATTCTGGGCTGACCCACAGAGCGAGTATCATAAGCGTTACATGGATCCACAGAAACGTACGATCGTCTATTGCGCGGGCGGGATGCGCTCATCTCTGGCCGCAGATGTTTTGCAGAAAATGGGGTACCAGAACGTGGCTCACCTGGAGATGGGCTTCGATGCATGGAAAAAAGCTGGTGGTGCTACCCAAGAAGTGCCTATCCCCGAAGAGTTTCGTAAAGGATAGAATGGGCATGACAGCGCGCATTCGTATTTTGATCGTGGATGACCAGACGCTTGTGCGTGAGGGGTTTCGTAAACTGCTTGAATTAGAGCCGGATTTTGAAGTGGTGGGAACTGCCAGCAATGGAGAGGCTGCCATTAGCGTGGTCGAACGTCTCCATCAAGCGGGAACGCCGCCCGATGTTATTCTGATGGATATTCGTATGCCGCGCATGGATGGTATCGCCGCTACGAAAGATTTGAAGGGACGTTGGCCCGATTCTCACATTGTCATTCTGACAACATTCGACGACACTGAACTCATTCACGCGGGACTGCGTGCGGGGGCGCTGGGCTATTCGCTCAAAGATATCACTGCCGAACAACTTGCTCTGACGGTACGCACTGCCGCACGCGGGCAGGTGCTCTTACAGCCGGATATTGCGAGCAAAGTTTTCTCTGCCTTTGCGCCCTCTGCTCCTCTCAGGTCGTCTACTCCTTCCTCAAATGCTACATTACCATCTTTCTCTCCCTCAACCTATATCGATTCTACGGCCCATGTTGAGCAACTGACCGAGCGCGAACGAGAGATACTTGTGCTGGTTGCGAGGGGAGCATCGAATCGGCAAATAGCGGAAAATCTCTACCTCACAGAAGGAACTGTTAAAAACCATATGAGTAGTGTCCTGAGTAAATTGGGGGTGCGCGATCGGACGCAGGCCGCTCTCAAGGCGAAGGAACTGGGATTGGTATGATCAGGGCTACTACGAGGGTGTTATCTGTAGTATACGCGTGCCCCAGTTCTCATAGCGGGTAGCAAATCCACCGGGGATATATTCGGTGGCCAGCCAGATGCTTCCGTCGAGATTGTCGATGGCCGTTGCAGAGTAATCGCCCCAACTGCATGCATCTCCATACTGTGGCAAACACGATCCATACTTGTCCGGTTCACTGCCTGCTGCTACAAGATGCAGTGGACTGAAGTTTGTAGCTTTGCCATTAGCGTCAGTCGTAAAGGTTGTGTAGGCTACGCTCGGAAAGTAATCGGGGCCAACCAGGGTCATAATCATGGCACCTGCGCCTTTGTTCACTGTGAGCGTCCCGGAGAGTAAATATTCGCCTTTGACCGCGATGTAGCCTTGATCCTGGATATGTGCGGAACTGAGAATGTTGTGATCTATCTGCGGTCGAACAGCAAACCAGGCGGTGCCCGAGCGGTTGACGGTATCTCCAACTACATGGACTTCTGAATAGAGCGAACCCCAGAGTATGCCGCCGGCGTAGACGACGTCGTCCATGCGATCATCATCTGTATTGATTGGTGCTGCGAAGCCTTTTTGTAGAGCCATTGGTGGGTGACCGTAGACCTCGCTTGTAAGGAGTATGCTGCTCAGTGGGGGGATGCCGTTATTATCAAGTAATGCCTGATTTGTCAAAGCCCAGATGCTGATGCGGTGGCTGGTAGCGAGTCCTCGATAGAGCGAACTCATGAAGAACTCAGCGGGTTGATTCGTTTCGTTGAGGGCAGGTTGGAGGGCGTCGGCGGCCATTCCTCCGATCGCCAAGTCACTGTAGTGAACGAAATAGGGGGCTGGCTGAAGAGCAACAAGCTGCGATTTCGAGATCGCATAGACCTGAGAACCATAAAAGGTGACCGGCGGAGCCTTTAGACCGAACTCGTTCTGGGTCACGTAGACTCCGAATGCATCCACAGCTAAGCGTGGATTATCGGCAAAGCATGGGCAGGCAGGATGTTCAACATGAGCAGCGGTAGTGGTATCCGTGGTATCAGTTGTATCGATACGATACACGTTCCACGCGGCGGTTGGATTGACGCCGGTACTGACTGCGAGGTCGAGATGGCTGTGACGGTTATCGAGATCGACTGCTGATAGGGTGCTAAACCAGCTCGCTGACGATGGATCAAAGAAACACCTGGGATCGAACGTGTTTTCGTCCGGGTTCTCGCCGAAGAAGTCATTCAGCGAAATGGCGGGGAGCGCAGTTCTGCCGTCGTGGAAATAGATGGTTATGGCGAGATTGACTTCCTCGACCACAAAGGAAGGACTGACGCATAGGCCCTGATCGGGAGGATCAATTTCGTAGGTGGTCACGTGGAGGTCCGAGAGCGCGTTTACTCCATCGAAGCTCTGTAGGAGGCCTGTCGGGTGTTGATCGTTGCTTGTTACCGACAAGGCACCGTTGCCTGTGCTAACGCGTGGTGCCTGGGTATCGGTGATTGCTCGTTGGATGATTTGCTGGTTGCTGGGAGAGATGGCATTGCCGCCGAAGTAGGGATGTTTCCCCTTTCGGCTTTTGGGCAGTGTGGCGGGTGAGAAGGTGCCAGCAAGCTTCAGTTTGCCTTGTGAGATGCCCTTTGTGATGGTGGTCTGGGAACTTGTAGGGATTTTGTGATGCATACCTGTGAGGTTCAAGGTAGCGACGAATAAAGCTGCGGTTATGCCAATGAGCAGTATTCCGGCTAGTATGTAGCGCCATCCATTTTTGAAGGGCATCGTATCAATCCCATTTCTTTTTAAGGAATACGATACGAGCGGTAGGAATCTCTCAAGTTATTTCTTCCTCTTGACCTTTCCCCTACTGGAATCCTTTATACTGATATAGAGATTCCAAGGAGGTCGATGTATGAGACAACTACTACAGATAGGCGAGGTTGCGAAACTTATTGGTGTGTCGCCAAAGACGGTGCGCTACTACCATGAGATTGGGCTGCTGGCGGAACCGGAGCGCACGGAGGGTGGATATCGCCTCTACACGGCAAACGATCTCTTGCGCTTGCAACAAATCCGGCGGCTGCGTTCTCTTGGATTATCGCTTGAACGCATTCGGGAGATTCTGGGTGAGCCGGACTCTGAGCGTGAATATATGCTGAGGAATGCGCTGCAATCGCTGGTGGAAGAACTTTCTGCTCAAATTCTGGAGCTTGAAGAACGGCGAGAGATGCTGAAGAAGTTGCTGGCACAAGACGTAGTCGATACGCCAGCGGAAACGCCTTTGTACTTTGATATAGTCAAAGAACACCTCAGTGACTATTTCTCTAACATGCGTATAGAATACTGGCAGTGGGCGGAGAAGGTTGATGCGATGCTTGGCGCTTTCCACTGGCCTGAGTCACTATCGTGACATCATGAAGAATTCGTGCAACAGGTGACGGAGCAGCCGGAACAGTTTAAAGCGTTACTTGCTCTGGAGGAGCGTTTTGCTGCCCTTATTAATGTGCCTGAAGATGCCTCGGAAGTGGAACAATTAGTCGAGGATTACGCTCGTGAACTTGGTCCGCTGCAACCTACGTTCTCTGCATATCAGTCTCCAGGCAACGGACCAATTGACAATGCGCTAGCAAATGTGGCTGGAGGCTTTAGCATCTCCAGCGCAGCGAAGGTTTTTTGAAGAATTGTCGCGGAGGGTCAACGTCAATGTGACGAAAAGTGAGGAGGTGAGCGATGCAGATGGACGCTAAGTCACGGGAACGAGATGGTGAAAGAGAGGAATCCTCAGCTATTCGGACGGAGGGGTTGACGCGTCGATATAGGAACCTTGTTGCTGTCGATAAGCTGGATCTGACGGTTTACCGAGGGGAGATATATGGTTTTCTGGGGGCGAATGGGGCTGGGAAGACGACGACGATGAAGATGCTGGTAGGATTGCTTGAGCCGGATGGGGGACGAGCGGAGATCGGTGGGCATGATATGTGGAAAGATCCACTGGCGGCTAAGGCTGTGCTTGGTTATGTTGCTGATCGGGCTATGCTCTATGATCGTTTGACGGGGCGGGAGTTCCTGATGTTTCTGGCACAAATGCGAGGTATTCCACGACAGCAGGCGGAGGAAGATATTGACTTGCTATTGGATATGCTTGAACTTTCGGATCGCGCACAGAGCCAGTGTGCCACGTATTCTTATGGGATGAAACGCAAGCTGGCGCTGGCTGCCGCGCTGCTACATCATCCTTCGGTGCTGATTCTGGATGAGCCGCTGAATGGACTTGATCCGCTGAGTGCTCGACGCTTGAAAGACTTGTTTGCGGAACTTGCGGCGAATGGTACTGCTATCTTTTTGTCTACGCATGACCTTGCTACTGCGGAGTCTCTTTGTCATCGTATCGGGATCATTGCTCGTGGCCGACTGGTAGTGGAGGGAAGTGCTGATGAACTGAGAGAGATTGCGGCTGCTCCTGATCTTGAATCAGTTTTCTTAACGTTGACAGCGGAACAGGCAGGGGTGCCAGCATGAGTATGTTGCTTACTGTCTGGAAGGCTCATCTCAAATCTGCATACAATGCTTTACGCTCCGATAGTCGCACGCGTGCTACCTGGTTGATTGCGCTTGTCCTGGACCTGGCTTTAGGTGCCTGGTCGGTCAATACTTTGATTGCACGCTTCATTCAATGGGATACGGTGGGTTCAACGGCTGTGGTGAATGGGTTATGGGCACTGTGTCTGATTGGGTGGGCGAGTATTAGTCTCTTTTCAGTGCTTGCGACCCTCCAACTTGGATTCGGCAATCTCGGCATGGGTAGCGATGCTTCATTGTTGCTTATGACGTTGCCTATTCCTCCTGCTATGCGTTTCCGGGTGCTCTATGGGCTGATGTTCTTTGAGGGTATTGGAAACTGGTTGCTGCTGGAGATGGGTGTTATGGGTATCGCATTAGCAAGAGCTCTGGGTTGGTGGGCGTTGATATGGCTTATGCTTTTGCTGGTAGGGATGTGTGTTGTTGTGTGGTGTAGTATGGTCGGCACATTATTGGTGATTTGTTTTATTTTGCCTCATATGCGAAGGGTTTTGCGAGTCTTCATTGTAATAGGATTGAGTTTGGTATTGCTTGGAGTAGGAGCGCATTTTTTAGGATTCGCCGCAAGGTTGCCGAAGTTAGCTGTAGTGGCAAGGCTACCTGACCCGAAATTGGGCATTATACTGCTTGTTTTGCTTTTGATCGTGCTTGTAGGTCCTCTGGCTAAGCGCATGGGGAGGCTATATGTTGCGGCATTTCATACGTTGGAGGGACGCGCTGGTTCTAATGCTGTTTTGACTCTTCCTGGGATTAGGACAGTTAGCGGCGTGTTGGCGCGTTATAGAAACCTTACAGGCGCGATTTTCTACAAGGGTTTGCTTAATCAAAGTCGGCATTCCTTCACCTGGGCGCGTCTCATGATTGTGCTGATCGGGCTGTTGCTCTTCCCTATAATGCGAAACGTGGTGGCTCACTCTGGATTTTCGCAAATGTTTTTGGTAACAGCTTATTCTTCGATTTTAGCTATTCTGACTATTATGGAGTTAGCTCCGTATGCGATTAGCAGTGAGGGCAATCGATTGGCTCTGTATCTTGTAGCTCCGTTGAATGTAAGCGATATTCTCCGGGCGCGGCTGATGGTTTTCTTGTGTTCTGCTCTTTTTATAGGGTTGGTGTCGTGTTGCGTACTGAGTTGGGAAGTCGGCTTGTCAGTGGTTGAGTTTCTCCTTGTTATCACCATGATTACTTTGATAATTGTCGGTTATGCGGCTTTTGTCGTATGGGCTAGCGTCTTCGATGAAGACTTGAACCTGGCGGTAGAGGGTAAGATGGAGACCTTGTTTCAGGAGGAATTACCTTTTACGCCACGGCGTATGCAACTTTTGGGGTTGAGTTTGCTGCTGTTGGGTTTGATGTTGTTTCTGGTCTGGAAGCTAGCAGTTGTGGTGGCAATTGCTGGGGTGATGATGCTGGATGGGGTGGTGATTGTTGGGATGTGGTATGTGAGCCGTGTTCATGTACGTATGTTGCTCAGAAGGGGCTAGTATTGATGGATGTTTGGAGACGTTAATTGGCTTCGCATGGAAAGATGAGATGGTTATAGGTTATAATTGAGATGTAGTGCATTATCATAGATTTTTGAGGTGTTGCAAAAATGAAACAATTCAAAGTAATCGTTGAGAAACATTCAGATGGTTACGTAGCCTATCCACTTGGTTTAAAAGGAATTATCGTCGGTGAGGGCAATACCTATGAAGAAGCTTTAGCCGATGTGAAGTCCGCCATTCACTTCCATATTGAGACTTTTGGTCTAGATGACCTTGAGGCTGATACCCCTGTATTAGAGGCCTTTGTGGCTGAAGCAGGAGTGGCTGTGTAGTGCCCAAGTTTCCAATAGATGCTCCTAAAGGGAGAGTTATCAAAGCATTTGAACTCCTGGGATTTCGTCTTGTTCGTGAGCGGGAGCATATTGCTATGGTGCGAGAAAATCCTAATGGAACTCGAACCCCATTGACAATGCCAAATCATTCTCTTATCAAAGGATCGACGCTAAGAACGATTTGTACTCAAGCAGGTATATCACGAGATGAATTCTTGAGAGCTTACAATCAAATGTGAAGTTAATAATAGGCTTATGTACGCTCCACTGTTTGGGTGGAGCGTAGTTATTTTCACGCACTTGCCTCATTACCGTAGGGTGGTTGAAGCTGAGGCGGTAGGGGATAGGACTTGCCGGGTTCGGGTAGGCTCTTTTTGCCTGCCGCATTTAGTGTCGGGAATGCCTGCAAGGATAGATGGTTCGTCGAACTGGCCATCGTTGATTGGCTGATTGAAAAGGGATTCGAAGAGGGGACCTTCTAGTGTCTCCTCTTTAATCAGGCGCTCGCTGATCATGATGAGGCGGGTTTTGTTCTGTAAGAGGATGTGGTAGGCTTTGTCAAATGCTTCCTGGATAATGCGACGGATCTCTTCATCTACTTCGCGGGCCGTTTGTTCACTGTAGTTGCGCTGCTCGCCGAAGTCGCGGCCAAGGAAGACCAGTTCGTCTTTGTGACCTAATGCCATAGGGCCGATGCGGTCGCTCATGCCATATTCGGTCACCATCGAGCGAGCGATCTTTGTGACGCGCTCAATATCGTTGGATGCACCCGTCGTGACCTCGCCGAAGATAATGAGTTCAGCTACGTGCCCGCCAAGGGCATAGGCAAGCGTATCCTCAAATTGTGGTTTGCTCCACAGGTAACGATCTTCCGTTGGTAATAACATTGTGAAGCCACCGGCCTGGCCTCGCGCAACGATCGAGACCTTGTGAACCGGGTCGGTGTTAGGAAGCATGCGTGCTACCAGGGCGTGACCTACCTCGTGATAGCCTGTAATGGCCTTTTCGCGTTCGCTGATGATGCGGCTCTTGCGTGCCGGTCCTGCTACCACACGATCGATCGCCTCTTCGAGTTCGCTCATGCCGACCCTGCGCTTGTTACGCCGCGCTGCCAGAATAGCAGCTTCATTCAGCAAGTTCGAGAGGTCAGCGCCGGAAAAACCAGGTGTCTGTTTCGCCAGTGTATCAAGCTTGACGCTTGTTTCCAGGGGTTTGCCTTTAGCGTGTACTTGCAAAATGGCGACACGCCCACGAATATCAGGACGGTCAAGCACCACTTGCCGATCAAAGCGCCCAGGACGCAGCAGGGCGGGATCAAGTATGTCTGGTCGATTGGTAGCTGCGATGACGATCACGTTGGTGTTGGTATCGAAGCCATCCATCTCCACCAGGATCTGGTTTAGGGTCTGTTCGCGTTCGTCGTGTGAACCTCCCAATCCTGCTCCACGCTGCCGACCTACCGCGTCGATCTCATCGACGAAGACAATACAGGGACTATTGCGTTTGGCTTGATCGAAGAGGTCACGCACGCGACTCGCGCCAACGCCTACGAACATCTCCACGAACTCCGAGCCGCTGATACTAAAGAATGGCACGCCAGCTTCACCTGCTACGGCGCGTGAAATCAGCGTTTTACCCGTTCCCGGAGGTCCAACCAGTAACAGTCCCTTGGGAATGCGAGCGCCCAGGGCCGCGAACTTATCGGGAAACTTCAAAAACTCAACGATTTCCTGGAGTTCCTGCTTCGCCTCCTCTACTCCGGCCACATCAGCAAAGGTTACAGTAGACTTGTTGCCCATGAACATACGGGCGCGGCTCTTTCCGAACGACATTGCCTGGTTGTTGCTGCCCTGCGCCTGGCGCATCATAAAGAAGAGCAGTCCACCTATTAAGAGGAACGGGATGAGATATTCAAGCACACCCAGCCATGCACTTATCGCACTGGGAGCATCATATTGCAGCACCAGCAATTTGCTGTTGGTATAGTCAATACCATTATCCTTGAGCACTTGCGTAACATCAAATGTATTATTGATATTGGCAGCTTCTTTGGTCGTATTCTGGCCGCGAGTGAGCGTAATGGTATCGGATGCGACAGCCAGGGTATCCTGTTGATTTTTACTGATATCTGTCTTGATATCGCTCAAGATGGTGGAGACGTTGACTGTGTTGGTATCGGAAGCTGGATGAAAAAATAGGACAATGATCAGGATAATGGCCAGTGCCATCAATAGATAGATGATACTGGTTCTCAGCCATTTCCCACTACTGGACATGGGGATACCTCTCTACTAACGAACGGATAAGCTGCGCAATTGGCTAGCATAGATAATACTTTCGTGGCGTATTATAGCATACTCTTCTATGTTGCGTGGAGGGCGGTTTCTCTAAACACATCTTTTATGAGCCTGGACGAGCGAGTACAAGTGCCCACACCGCTGACGCACCGGCGCTGAAAAGTGGCGCGGCACACGCTTCCAGGGTAGCCCTGGTTGTGGATACGTCATCGATCAATAGGATTCTACGTCCGAAGAGTGCACCGGTTGCAAAAAGAGGGGTGCAGGCAAACGCTCTCGTAACGTTTTGCTGGCGTTCGTTGGCTTTCAAATCTACCTGCGCAAGGGTGGCGCGGTGACGTATGAGGATATCATCTCGTAATGGGAGACCTACCTGTGTAGCGCATACCTTTGCCAATAAATATGCGTGATTATAGCCGCGCTGCTTCTGTCGCTCCTTATGGAGAGGTACAGGTATGATGATATCGGCTTGCATATGATAGGAGAAGTAGGCTTGTGCCAGCAGATGACCTAATGGTTCGGCCAGGCGCGTGTTTCCCTTATATTTCAGCGCGTGGATGTATGAGCGCAAGGAGCCGTCGTAGAGGCTAACTGCTCGTAAGCCGTTCAATCGTAAGGGGTGGTACTGACAGCTTCGGCAGATACCGAATGGGGTGAGTGGCGCATTACAGTGCTGGCAAAATGGGGATGGAAGAGGTGGAATTTTGGAGATGCAGGATGGGCAGAGGATGTGGCCGGTTTTCTGGCAACCTGCGCAGTGGGTTGGGAAGAGGATATCCAGAAGGTGCTGGAAGACATTATGAGAGCGGTGCAAGAATAGCTTCTTATTCATCCTCTATACTCTCGCCTATAAAGGAAAGAGGGCTACCTCTTCCGAAGCGGCCCTCCTCCTTCAAGCTAAAGAGATGCGATTAACGTAGTTATCGCTACCGTTAGCTTAACATGGATTCTTAGAAAGTACCATACGGAAGTCGTTGTAGCGTGTGGTTTGACCGCCACCAACTGCCGTGTAGGTTAAATTCAGAAGCGTACCATATTGCTGGTTCTGACCGAAGTCATTCTTGCTGCCCGGAATGTGGTTGCCAATTTGCCAGTAGCATGGGTCATTGTCCCCACTGTTTACATTGCGGATGCTGAAGAATGGGTAGAAGGCAGCTGGAGTTCCATCATCAGTATTCGGAATCAATGTGCAGCCAATACCAGTGTTACGATCGCAAAGGACTTGATTAGGACCAACCTGAGTGGTCTCAATGCGGGGTAGATCCGCTTCAAAGGCCATACGATTGTATCTCACATTATAATTTGAGCCTGTCAAAGGACTGGTGAAGAGAATTGAGGTGGGATGCAGCTTAGTGTTGCCGTCAGGCCAGACTGGCTGGTAAGGAACACCGTCGAAACCTTCGTTGGCTCCAATGCACCCTGATACCTGGACTAGTGATGATGCGCTGGCCGGGAAGCAGGCGGTATCATCGCTATCGGCCGGCTCTTGATCATTGGGAACACCTTCATTGCCTGTGCACGTGCCATTTGTTGTGTCTACATTGCTACAGAAGTCGAAATGGCCAGTCTCATCGGCGAAGGCGATATTGTAGGAGTGAGCCGCCCACGTCACGCGAGTCTTCTCGGACGAAGTGCTGTACATCGGATGGAAGTCGTAGGGAATATTGTTGCATGCACCGGCGAATGGGACCTGGCCGAAACCATTAGCAGCGCTAGATGTCATCGAACCTGTCTGACCCGTTGTCTGGTCGTTGATGACGATCTGCAAGCCATGGGCAGTATCATGCATGGTAACCACGAGCTTATCGCCCGAGTTCATGAACAGGTCTGCTGACGGATTAGGCGTGAAGGTGTTGATGGTCGCATCTAACGGGTTTGGTGGCGAGCTCGGCTGTGGATGACCGCTCTTCGTGATGAAAGCGAAGTTCACAGGCTCTACACCCACTAATCCAGTGCATGCGCCAGGCGCGCCAGTGATAGAATTTTCCGAGAGGCTGTCGATGTTGAGCGCGGCGCACCATTTTGTCGGGTCGCAGCTATTGCCAGCAGGCCACTCCACCCAACCGGGAGGATAGAACTGCATCTCCATGAAGGCCGTTCCAGGATGGTTGGGGCTGACGGCTGGATCAACGATGTTGCTGTCGCTATCGGGTGTGCAGGTATTGACCAGTTCAGGATAGGACTGCGTGTCGCACATGGCCATGCCGAACCAGAAGGCTGGATGAAGCTCGAAATTGTAGGATTTCCCAGGTGTCATCGGATTGCTCGGTGACGGATCCTTTGGAAGGGTGAGCTGATAACGCATGCGGTTGCCCGAGCCGGGTACGTTGGAATAGAAGAGGGTTGAGGGCTCGTCATGACCCACGTAGACATCTTTCCCGAAGACTGCCTCAGAGTCGTATACCTCTGTGCAGGTCAGACTTCGCTGCTCACAATTGATATGCATGGGAGCAGCAGCGTGGGCACCCTGGATTGCTCCACTCACTGCGAAACCGCCAACTACAGCGGCGATGGTGAGCAGTGAGAAGAGGATGCTCAACTTTGAGCGGACAGAGAAGCGCATTAATAGGCCTCACTTTCAAATAACTTAGTACATTGTTAAAAAGACCTGAGCAAATAGATAATCAGCCTGATTTGCCCAGATACTCAAAAGGATTACTATCGAAATTATGAAGGAAATATGAAGCTGTGGGAAGTGTGAAAGAGTTGTGATGTGGTTAAGGGTTGGTTGCATTTGATCGAAAAATGCGGATACTTGGTTATGATTTATCAGCACAAGAAAGATGACGGCTTCATTTTCCCTTTGAGTTCACTTTAGCTCCTGTACTTGGATTGTCCATGTCCCGCCACCGGTAATATCCAGATAAATATTCCCACCCTGTTGCTCTGTAGTGTTCCCAGTAGTATGTCCTATCTGGCAGGTATCGTTTATAGCTCCATGCTGAAAGGTACCGTTTGAAGAGAATATATTCACGATGATAATCCCTTGCCCACCAAAGATGGTATCTGGGTTGCATGTCCAGATGATCTTCCAGGTATTTCCGACATAGAACGTATCGGTTTTCTTTTCCTGAGTGCCTGTGAAGGCGTGAGTTGTTGTCCACTTAGGAGATTGAGCTTGTGTAGGTACTAGTGTGGGTTGAGGTGCAGGTCGTGTTGACTGTTTGTTGTACAGGTTGCGATTGTGAGGGCTGTGAGGATTGGCTGGCTTGTGTAGTCTTTGATGCGGGTGGGGTAGTATTCACCCGAAAGGCAAGAGAACCGACGGTAATAGATGCGAAAAGTACGACGAGAGCTGCAATACCCAGGATAAGCCAGAGTCTCTGTTTAGGATGCCGTGATGGCTTATGTGGCACCGAGTTGGGTTGTGGAGACACAGAGGATTGTAGTAGTGGTGGCAATTGTAGTTGTTTCCGTTGTTCATCTTGTTGTGAGAATTGGGAATCCCATTGTACTTGACTGTTTTGCTGCTGTTGATAAGGGGGCAACGGTAGTGGACTTTTAAATTGTCGTGGTGGTGTGTTCGCAAAATGTGGGATTGGCGATGCTTGATTTGGAGGATATCTGAACTGTTGCTGTTTTGATTGCTGGTTGTGCATATGTCAGTGCTAAAGTGGTTTTTAGAACTGAAAGAGAGTGGCTTGCTAAAGGCCACTCTCCCTCAATATGAGTCGATGCGTTATTTACGGTACGGATACCTTGGCTGTGAAGACGTCCTGATCGTTCGCACGAGGAGCATTGGGAGCGCTACCAGTACAAACTGCTGGCGGTGTCCCAGGTACGCCTGTGTTAGGGCAAAGGAACAGATCCCGATCGCGTGTATCTGTCCAGAATGGGTAGGCGTTGGTAACGGCTGTAATGCCACTATAGTCTCCCATAAAGAGTCCACTGAACTCTGTTGGAGGTGGGTTAGATGCCGACGTGACGCGTTTCACAGAGAAATGCATAATATCGCTTGTCGACCCGGAAAGACTGATGTCCGAGTATCCTGTCCTCTCATCGCTACCATACTGGCGGTCGTAGTAAGAGACGGCAAGCTTTCCACTCGTTGTGAATGCTTCCCACTGCCAGAACTGGTCGGTAGTCGCCTGACCGGAAGCCGTGGTAACGGTGGTTTCTGTTCTTGGGTCGGTCGTCGCTCCAGAGAAAGTCGTCCCAGCATTATTGGAAACGCTTTCAAGGATATCGTTATTGCAGGCACCAGGCGTTGTGACACCAGTGTACAGATCCTGTCCAGTTGTAGGACTGAATCCTGTGGGTATACAACCGTTGGACTCGTTTGAGTGTACATTGATGTATGAGCCAAAGGTGACAACAACCTGTTTCGAATTCTTAGGGTTGACCGCACCCGATGCATAATTGGTGGCTCGGAAGTACGAGTTCTGAGCGGGACCCTTGTCCGGTACGCATGCACGACCCGCGTCCTGACCAGTGTAAGTGGCGCAGTCGGGGAGATCATAGTAGTTTGATACTAGCACCGGTGCGCTGAAGGAAGCCCCACCATTCGTTGACTTAGACAACAAGAACTGGTTATGATTATCGTTGGCATTCGCGACAGAGTTGTTGTAGTTGTTATAGACGACGTACAGCGCTCCGTCTGAACCTGTGAAGGGATCTGCGAACTGGTTCTCGTTGCAGTTGCCATTTGGATTTGTAATCCCATAATTATTCGCGCACAGCGGGCTATTTTCACTAACAAGCACACGTGGACTGAAGGTTTCTCCATAGTCGTTCGAGTGTGTTTCGTAGATGTAGGCTGTGCCATCAGTTGCAAATTCAGTCCAGACTACATAGACACGATCCTGGTAAGGGCTACCAACGTGGTTGTCGACCGTCATGTATGGCTTGTCCTCGAGGACAACATTGGAGCCATTAGTAGGCGTAACATAGGCCTCAACCGCCGGTCGCCCTGGGAAGTTCCAGGATGCGCCATCGTTCTGAGTCGAGCGGAAGACATAGACCGCACTTGATTCATCGGGATTATTCGTCGTTGGTGGGCCGCCTCGCTCGAAGACCTGACAACTATAATAGGCATTACCTTTGGTGTCCCAGGCTACTGAAGGATCACCGCCTGCCTGCCAGTACTCGCGTGCTACACCACCAAAGGCTGTACCACGTGTGAAGCCGTTAGGAAGGGTAGCGTCGTTCCAGTGTGATCCGTTATCAAGGGAGTAGGAAACGCCGCAGGTACCATCGCCCCGTCGATAATCGTTGTAGGTGGCAACGAGATGGCTGGGATTGAGGGGATCCTCAGCGATGGAAGTCTCGTTTTGAGCCTGTGCGCGTCCCTGAAGGTCTGGGTCGGACAAATTCAGACAGTTCTCATTGACCTTCATGTTGGAACCGAGACTCAGAGCGCATTGATCGTCTGCATGGTCAGGATAGTAGTTAGAGGGTGGCTTAGTAGTGGCTTCTGTTGGATCATTGCTATCGTCATTACCCTGCAAGGTTGCAAAGCCAGATACGATACGTTTTTGGATATTATTAAGCTTCTGAGTGGGAGTAGGCGTACTCGCTTTTGCTGAATTAGCATGCAGAGAACTCAGGTTAAAGCCCATCAAAATGCCTACAAGTAGTACAGCAATGCCCGCTGCAGAAATAGCGATTCGCAGCGTTCGTTTGTTCATACGATGCCTTCTTTCCTAAGAGATCAAATACAAGAACGATATTTAAGGGATACCCTGCTTCTCATTCATTTCACTACGGTTCATCGTATGATTTGCCGTTAGTGAACGTGAGAAGCGTTTAGACTCATCTCGCTTCTAAAAGTGAGACAATACCAAATTACTTTCCTGACCTTATTGACCTTACAATAAGATAGGGTTAGTTACTGTAGCAATTATGGAAGAAATGTAGAACACTGAGAAGGGCAAATGGGTTGTAATGTGGTTGAGGATTGGTTGTAGTTGATCGAAAAATGCCTATACTTGGTTATGGTTTGATTGTCTAAGCGGGAGCGGTGCTCAAGATTTTCTAATTTTTGTTGACTTCAATCAGCGAAAGAAATGGCTGGTTTGTGTATGGGATTATAAGCCAGCCATTTCTTCGTTTTTGTCACCCGATGTTTGTCATCCTGAGCGAAGCGAAGGATCTGTTACGGACGTATAGATAATCCCCAGACAAATGGATTCTTATCATTACGCAATACTTCTTCTCTACGGCCCGCTCAGAACACAACCACTAGCAGTATTATCCCACTCTTCCTGCACCTCGTACGAATTACGGTTCCAGGTTACATCACCACCACCAGCGTTGAGCGACCCGAAGATCCAGGCGCACTTATCGCCAATTTCGTTACCGGAGCGATCATACCAGGCATTAAAGAGTGGATCCGTCGCTGCTTCCATCTGCTCATGGGAAGTGACATTGATCGTGCTATCGGCATCAAAGTTGTTGTTAGGGCTATGAGAAACGCCGCAGGCTCTTAAGTTTGTGCCGGTATACGGCATAGCCGCGTAGATCGTATTGGCACCAAAGTAGCTGTGATAGGCGCAGAACGTCGAGAAACTGCATGTTGATCGATTGATGCAAATATTTTCTCCCCGGGCGGTGAAGACAAAGAAGACGTTGTCGATACCAGGCGTCCAACCATTCACATTCTCAGCATGGCTGACTTCAAGCTGAATATTGACATCACCGAGCGTTCTCGAAGGATACCTTGCTGTATCTACCCAAGAACCTGCTAGCCTGGCATTGCTCGCGAGGTTTCCCTTTAAATCAGTATATTGCATATTATTCTGATAGAGCGAGGATCCCCCTACATCACCGAAGTAACGCAATATCAGGCTGTTGTAGTTAGCGCTTACATATGATCCCTTTGGCTCCCAGAAAATGGTATAGACATTGGTAGTTCCTCCCATCACAGGACCGCCGCTATAATTGAGATTATTTGCCGTGCTAGTACGGCTGGTGTGCATCAATTGCTGCGTCCTAAATAGATGTGGCTGTGCGTGTACCTGAGCATTCGTTGCTGGTGCCGCGCCTGCAATAAATGGTTTCAAAAAAGCTACTCCAATAAGAGCAAGCATCAGAACAGAGAGGAGCGAGGATAGGGAGAGTATTGTTACTCTTCGCTTCACAGAAAATACCTTCTTTCAATAAAGTGAGTTGTCTTCCTCTGGCGACAACCGTTAATGTGATAAGTATGCTTCAACGGCTCCAATTGTTATTCCAGAACTCCACGCTTATCACCACCTTATATACCATACTTTTGGCAAATTACTCTATTTTTTATACTTGGTTCAGGTTTGTTTACCTTATAAGTTAACGTTTCGTAACTATGGTTGAAGAAAAATAAACATATTTATACTAATTGAAACAACAAGGTATGTTATAGAGCATCTAAATGCGCTTAAAATCCTCCCATGCTTGGTTAAGAAACCATGTGCATATATGTGATAAAGCACTGGAGACCTTTTATCAGTACCATAAGCCAAGCAAAAATAACTTTTATGATGCGTCAAAATGTTTCAAATTATACCATTAAGTTTCTTTTTAGTGCAACCACTGTTTATGAAAACTTGCTTGACAAACTCCACTCTAGCAAGTATTCTTCCCCTAGGAAGGAGTAAAATGCTGCTTATAAGGCTCCTTATTGCCTGGTCTCTATCAAATTGCAGTTGCAATCCAAATTCTACAATCAATTCTTGCTAGCTGGAACCTTATTGTAGAGTTAAAGTTGCAATTTCTTCACCGGTGTAGGAATGCCGGTATACCTGTGTCTATTCTCTTTTATTGGAATGCTCTTCTGTTGTGAACGGTCTTTAGTGTGCGCATTGATACGCGCAAATGTTGTGCTAGTTGAGAGCGCAAATAGACAACGCGGAAGAAAAAAAGCTTTTTAGGAGATGTTTGTTAGTATGAGTCGATTTTTAAATCGCAAGAGTATCATTTTCGTTTTAGTTACTCTTGCTCTCGTTGCCGGCTTCTTCGGCACCGTCGTATTGCGTGGCAGTGCAACACAATCGCGTGCCTCGGCACCGAAGTCGAGTGTGCATAAGGCTGCAGCCACTGACAAGGCCTCGTTCTGTGCTCAGGTTGGTCAGAGCATCCAGGTCTCGTCAGGCGCCAGGATGTACTGCTTCGGACCGCAGCCTAATGGGCCCGCTTCAGCTAAGGGCAGCAAGCCGACAAAGAACGCCTTTGGCAAGAACGTTGATGCTGCCAATCCTCAAGAGGATATCGCACCAAATGGTACGCAGGCGTATGGGCAATCAGAAGAATCTGTCGCTGCTACAAGCCATTATGTTGTTGAGGCGTGGAACGACTCCACATCTTTCTTCTCTCCACCCTGCTCGCCTGGATACAAGGACCAGGGAACTGGCTACGGCTTCTCAACGAACAGTGGCAAGAGCTTCACTGATGAGGGTGGCTTGCCCAATACCTATTGCGCCTCATCTGCATGGAGTGGTGATCCGAGTGTCGAGACCTGGCAGACTGGTGGGCAATCCTACTTCTATGTGAGCAGCCTGCTAGCCGGAACCACACCACAGGGATCTGGTCTGCTTGTAGCTCTTACTGCGTGCACAGTGAGCGGTAGCAATATCAGTTGCAATCCAACACCAATAGTCCTTGCTGACCATCCTGGCAGCTTTAACTCTGAGGACAAAGACTTCATGTCGATCGATCCTGTGCATGGTGTACTTTACGTGTCGTTTACAGACTTCACCGGACCAACTAGTGACGATATCACCCTATGGGAGTGTGACATCGCTACGAACCCGGCTGCTCCTACTTGCAATGGCCCTCTATACATCGCTTCCTCTAACGGTTGTGAGAACGAGGGTGCGTACCCGGCCGCCGATCTTGCCACTGGCGATGTCTACGTTGCCTACGAGCACAACTGGGCTACCAATTTTGAGGACTCCGCATGCTTCACAGATCCTGTGCAGAACCGGATTAACTACATCACTAGCGCGTGCACTCAGCCAGCGGCAACCTTCCCACTCAATCCTGGATGTACCGGAGAGGACACATACCCATTGGCATTTGTGAACATCGTGTCGATGGACACGGCGTTTGTCCCTGGATATAACCGCTTCCCGATGAACGATTTCCCACGCATCGCGGTCAGTGATCCCGCTGGGACGGTGAGTATCGTCTGGAACGACGCCCGCTTACACCCTGCAGGTGATATCCTGCTGCAGAGCTTCGCTCTGGGTAGTTTCTTCCCAACCCCCGTGCAGTCTGCTCCTGTGCGTGTCAATACTGCTACCGGTGGATGGCACCTGCTACCAGCCTTGCGTAACGTCGATGACGATGGTGACCTGCAGATCTCGTTCTATCAGAGTGCTAAGGCAAACTCGGATAATTATGATGTCTTCGCGGCTATCGATGTCAATCCGCTGACAACCAAGACACCCAGCAGCAATGTAAAGGTGACAACGGGACCCAGCGCCTGGTTCGATGCCTCTTCGGACATTGTCCCGAACTTCGGCGACTACACCGACAACTATGTCATTGCAACAGCGCACGCTCCTTATACCCAGCAGACGCTGTCCGTAGCATGGGCCGATGGCCGCCTCGGCGATCCGCAGCCCTTCTATGCCAGCGCGCATACCAACTAGATTAGTAGATTGCAAACTATCCAGGCTCGTAAACACGAACCTGGATAGGAATGCAAAGTTTTTCTAAGCAAGGGGCAGCATCTTAGCTAGCATGAAGATGCTGCCTGACTTTCTGCTTGTAGACATATCAACGATTGCCAGGAGAGAGGAAGGTCATGCCTCAATTCAAGAGACCATCTATCCAACCTCCAATATTTCCCGAATTACCATCTGGTCAAACAGAGTCATCACCATTTCAATTGCTGTGGGATCAACAGACTTCAGGTTATGCACAACAATTTCCAGGCTATCCGAGGCGACATACTCAATTTCAACCACCACCATTTCGGCCCTCATGGAATCAACCACAAGCCTATCCACAACAACCTGTAGAAGGACACCAGCAGCAAACTATATATTCTGAGCAGCAATCTCTTCTATATGCACCAGCAGCAGCCTCTGTACCAACCGCTGTTCCAGCAACCAATTCTACCATTACAGACAAAGAAAATACAAACAAAGGAAAAATCTCAACGTAAAGTGCTCTGGATTGGGCTGGTCTTGGTCATTACATTGATGGTGGGCCTTGGTGCTCTTGTCAGCCAGGTAGGGAAGAGTTCAAGGAATAGTAATTCCGGCAATACTAGTAGTGGTAATGCTCCCGCCAGTACCAGCAATACGAATACCAACGAATATGCTACGCGTATCGCCAATACGCCCACCAGTAATTCTGCACATGTTACAGGCACATCTACTGTCATTAGCAGTCAGGTTAGAAGTACTCCAACCAGCACTACCACTAGCACAGCATCAGGAACCTGGACGACAACCAACAGTTATACAGGCAGTGGTATCCAGCAAACTCAAACATTCACCGTTGGGAATGTTTGGAAGATTCTCTGGTCCTGCGAAGGTCCTAATGCTGATGGCACACCAACTAATGGAGTACTCGGAGTTTCCATCCATGCTCAAGGAAAGGTGCCACCAATAGGTGTTCCTGTCAAAGTTACCTGCCCAGCAGGTACCACTCTCACAAGCGGTTCGGTGGAAGAACACTCAGGAGGTACAATCTATTTAATAATCGAAGGAATAGGGAATTGGACTATTGAGATTCAGCAATTGAAGTGAGAAGCTGGGATGAAGCACTAGCGAATGGTGACTTGTGGTATTCTAAAGAGTAAGGAGGTAAAAGTATGCAGAACTTTTTACAAAAAGGGATCCCCCTATTTATTTTTCTTTGTCTGAGCATAACTTTCCTCGCAGCAGCCACTCCCGCCTACGCTCAGGATTTTAACTTAACTGGTGTAGGAAGCTATTCTTGTAGCACAACAGGATGCGATTCAATTGGCGTAATCACCAGTCCAATAAACGAAACCTATCAGGAGTTCGCGACAGTCAACGGAACGACTGTAAGCGGTTCAATTCAAACACAATACGTTGATGACGCTATCACTTTCACCTGTGAACTGGTAGATACTACTTGTACAGGAACTTATACGCGTGTCGATAATTCTGGTGGAACCGGTAGCTTTAGCCAAACTTTTAATGTTGGAGTACCCGGTTTTGGAGATACTGAGTTCTCGGCAATGGGAAGCTAAATTTGCGTTAAACATCTTATGAAGCGTCCTCATGCGTGTTCTGTTTTCTTCAGAGTCTTCACATGTGTGTTTTGGTTATGTTGTGGAGCTAATCTCAAAACACCATACTTCACGTAACTTGCTTGCTACTACGAATAAAATCTTTCCTTGTGCTACTGTTTGCTTTTTCATTGATTTTTGTTGGACAGTAAACAAGCACCTATGCGATACACGGGTGCTTGTTTGCTAGTTTGTGAATGGCTCATAAAAGGCCCACTCCACCGCTCTACACCTCTCTCGCCCCTACAGAGTAGTGTGAGGCTCAATTCGTTTAGTTCAGGCATTAATTCGTTAAAAATGTGCTTGGGCAATATATGTGGCCCAGTCTCCGTTGGAGCCGGAGTATTGAGCAGCCAACCACACATTATTAGTAGCCGCCCCATCCAACGCAGCAGCTTCATAATCGCCCCAGCGATTGTTATTTGTCGGGATGACTCCCTGGATAAGGAACTGAGGAGGCTCGAATTGGCCGGGAGGATCACTAGTTTGACGAGCGGTGTACATAATGCTTGGATTGAGTGTTCCACTCATCGTGTCAAACACCATGAACAGGTTATCAGCATTATCCGACATCAGCGCTCCGAAGGAAGCCGCCTGGTCACCTGTGAAGGATAGATATCCACTTTGGACAAGAGATGCGCTTATAATGCTTCCACCGTTCAATGTTGGTTGGATCTGCCCCCAGAAAATGCCGGGAACGACTTGCGTCCCATTATTGACGCCTGTCTCAAGCGCAAAGGAGATCTTTCCGTTGTTGTAAACGGGCGCACCACTGATACGAGTATCACCCTGTTTCAATGCATGCATTGCAACACCGGGGTTCGTCAGCTTGCGGCGCAAGTGTATAGGGAGTAGTCGAGACAACAACCTGGGTAATATCGGGATCTATGAGAGGATTAGTCAAATGCCCACACCACGATGCCACTGCATCCACTGAAGCATTGCCCCTGACCGGAGTTGATGTTGAATGAACTGACAAGAAGCTCGGCACTCGGTGCCGGGTTGCTGGAGGAACCGGAAGCTTCCATCATCGTTGGCTGAACGGTATCTACCATCGTGGTGCCCGACATGAGCTTCGTAAAACCTCTAACAGTAATGCTCTTTCCGGTCTCCATCCGGGCTTTACTGGCAGCAAATACCTCAGCATACTGAAATATTGAACCTGCTCGGTCAAACATATTGCCGGAGAAGTAAACCGCTTGACTATCAAAGCCAAACTCTGTGAAATCGACAGCATTCTTTGTACTTAGCGCCATATTGAACTTATAAACGTTCCATACACCATTCGGGTTGTTGCTCTTACTCACAGCAATCCAGTAAAGTGATTGGAAGGGACACGAGTTAATGCCAAAGGCTCCTTCAACCTGAAGCATAGCTGCCCAGAAGTGCTTATCGACGGGATCATAGAACGTCCGAGGATCGGTTAAAAAGGGGCCTGTTTTATCGCAGGAACCTGGATTGGGAATACCAAAGAACTTCTGGGCGGTCTTTGGCCATCCCTTCTGAAGCGTGCTGGTAAGACTATAGACAGCAAAGGAAGTATTGACGCCCTGGAATACCCAATTGGGAGATGCTGCCAGTGCCATATCAGGAGGCTGGCAAGTAGCCGGAGGGCAGATAGAGTTTGAGTCAGCCATTCCCTGGAACTGGTTTGTCGTGCCCAGTGTATTCGTCGTGCTTACAGGGGGGCCGTAGTGGTAGCCGTGCTGACCCTGGTGCTTTCACTGCGGTATTCGAAACAGGATTGGCAAAGGGAGCATGTATGTTGTGGACCGCAGCCGCCTTATGTTGTGCATATAGCGCCGGATTTCCGGTGAGCAGCGGCATCCTCTTTGCCGGACCGCTTGCACTGTATAAAGACGTAGCCGTCCCCGCTGGAACACTTTGCATATTCACCGTTTGCATACCTGTCATTGATGCAACCACTCGCTGTGCAGAGGATATGCTGTTTGTGCTGGCAACACTAGAACGTGGTCCCCTGGCAAAGACAAAACTTCCACCAAGCACACCTATCACAATGTGACAAGGACTACGAAATGAGACAAAATAACCATTCTTCTTCTGCATACGCACTACGAAACTCCTATTCAGCGGAAATAGATTGGCTAGCACCACTGCTCGCGGGGAAAAGATAAAGCACCGTCTCTATTTTAAAGGGGGAAGTGCCATCAATGCACTAGCAGAACTGGTTGTGATGTGGTTGAATTGAACAGAATTTGGTAAAGATGAATAGATTTGTGCAAATGAATGGATCCGCAGCCCGCAAGCAATGGAGGTCAATGGGCCTGCCTGGAGAAAAGGCTTTTCAACAAGTTATTGAGTACTTCCTCCGAAAGTAAGTCTACCTCAAGAATGTGCAAAACACCAGAGAAAAAGATAATACGAGTGCTCAAGTACAGAGCAACGACCTTACTAAACGACAATAAAATCTTTCTCATCCTAATTAGGGAAACGCTAGGAGACCGCGCTAGTGAATATACACACTTGATTGATTTCGACAAATACAAGCAGGCAGTAAGAATAACAAAAGACATGGCTGGTTTGTAATCGATTACAAATCAGCCATGTCTTTGCAAAAAGACGCAATTCATAGAGTTGGAGTTATTCATTCCAACTGAATACCAATTAGGCGCTCACCTCATAGACAGCGGTGCCCCAATTGGCGGCAGCACTCTGGCTGGATACGGGTGGAATATACTCGCTTGCCATCCAGATGTTCGTAGTGCCTGGATCAAGCGTTGCCCACGAGTAGTCACCCCAGCGGCAATGGAAAGCCGTAGCCGGGTCTGAACACGTAAAACCTGTGTCAGGCCCACTACCCGAAGCAGCAACAAAGATGGCACCTGCGTTATTGCTTCGAGTCTCATCCGGGACAACCGCGTAAGCGGCACTGGGATTGATGGTTGAGCTTGAGATGGAAAATGCCATCTCGACGTTGCCATCTGAACTCTGCGCAATCGCCGGATAGAGGATATACAGGCCCGAAGTGGCAATATAACCTTGATGTTTGATCCTGGCTTTGACCGTCAGAGAGCCGTGCAGTGATGGCTCGATATCAAACCAGGCTGCACCATCGCGCGGAATTGTATCACCCTGGATGCTGACCGCGGTTGACAACGCCGCCATCAAGTTACCGTTGATGTACTGCACCTGTTGCATCCGGTCATCATCGGCATTGAGGACGAAGGAGTTCGGGTTGGCCGCGTAGTTGGGCTGAGCGTAGGCCTCACTGTTGATGATTGTCGGATTGCTGAGTGTTGGTGTTCCGCCAGCAGTGACCGCGGCCTGATTGGTGATGGCGAAGATTCCCAGGCGGTGGTCGAAGGAGTTATTGTTTCCACTGGCGTCAACGGTGAAGGAATGCAAGAGGTACTCGGCCGGAGCTTTGGCATCATAAGTGATGGCAGGCTGCAGCGTCTCGATCAGGATTCCCTCATCGCTTATCATCGGGAACTCGACAAAGTTGACGCTAAATGCGAGTGCCGCGAGCTGGGATTTGGAGATGGCGTACACCTCAGCACCGTTGTAGATTGGACTTGTTGCAATAGGGAACTCGTTATTGCTGACGTAGATGTTGTACGCATCGAGGCCGAGGAGTGGCTGATCTCCGAAGCAAGGACAGCCAGGTCCAGTCGGATCGGTTGTGTCGAACCGGTAGACCATGAAGTTACCCGATTGCTCAGCAACAGTCACATCAAAATGCGAGCTTAAACCACTTGGATCGATCGCGAGGACAACAAAGTAAAAGTCTTGCGTTGCTGGATCAAACTGGCAGCGTGGATCGCTCAGGAACTCAGCAGGACTCTCACCGAATAAGAAATTCAGAGGGATAGGTCCTCCTGTGATCGAAGTACCGTTGGGAGCGTAGATCTGATATGCCACATTGACAGGTTCAACTACAAAATTTCCTGGCCCAGCGGCGCTAATTGGACCAACGCACAGGCCCTGATCAGGCGGCTCCAGATCGAAGCCATTGACAGACGAATTGTCAAGGCTACTGACGCCATTGAAGCTCTGTAGCAGGTTACCTGGCTTTGGCTTAGCGCCGCGCACAGGAGAAAAACCACTTGTTGGCAACGAAGCAGCCGAAGGCACATTCGACCCCGCTGAACTTACCTGGCCGTTTACGCCCAAACGATTGACCTGGAATTTAGGTCTGGCATGCTGTGGATCACTCGATGAGTGTGGTGCTTTGAACAGGGAACCACTCCCTGCGGGTCTCACTACCCCCTTAATTGGCGTGGAACTACGAGCAAAACTCCTACTGGCAGCATAGGTCGTTGCTGCGAACGGACCGGCAATCGCGAAAATGCTGACGAGCGCAACAAGAATGCTCACTTTTGAGCGTCTAGAGATATGCAATCCTGAACCCTCTCTTTCAAACAACTGTTCTGCTACACGGGAACTACTCAGAACTTCCGTCGCCCTCGGCGACTTCGTTCTTTCACACATGAGCCATCCTAAAGTTTTGAAACAAAAGTTTTACATGTCTCAGGCCGCCTGAGAAGAGGAATTGCAAAGGATTCTAGTTCTTTGCTAGGGGTTCATAGGGTGTTCTCTTGCTTTATCGCTTTTCTCACACACCACCATATGGGGTGTGCAAAAGAAGTAAAAAGAATTGTTTGGGATTTCTAGACACTGTCCCCCCAGACAGCGTTCCCTGGGGCAAAGCCCCTGCACCCATAGCTTGTTTCCGAACGCTTGCGAACTGCCCGAAGCAGCGAGGAGTGAAGAAAAGAAGACCTGGATCGGCACGCTGCATGATCAATAAATCCATGCCTGTATCACGAGCACAACCTGCCTCTTCTTTATAGAGTATAAAGAAGAATCAATTAGCGTGTCAATGCATAAATGACTTAAATTTCTTTATTTGCCGAGGAATTACTTATATTCCAATAGATTGACTCAAAAAGCGAGGCTGTGGGGAGTACACTATCCCTGCATCTTCGCTTGAGACAGCGAGCAATAAAAACGTCCCTTCTTACTGCTGAGCCTTTAACGCCCTCTCGCGTTCTTTCAATTCCCGGCGTAGGATTTTGCCTGAAGCGGTCTTGGGGATTGCGTCGATGAGTTCGACGATGTGGAGCTTTTTATAGCCTGCCAGCTTTCCGTTGACGAAGGCGATCAACTCTTCGCTGGTCGCTGTGTGGCCCTGGCGAATGACGACGAAGCCCTTGGGCAATTCACCGGCCTCGTCATCTGGAATGCCGATGACCGCTGAGTCCATGACGGCGGGATGTTCCATCAGCAAGGACTCCAGTTCGGCGGGGGCGATGCCGAAGCCTTTGTATTTGATCATCTCTTTCTTACGGTCCACAATGTAGGTGTAGCCGTCGGCATCCACGTGACCGATGTCACCGGTGTAGAGCCAGCCGTTGCGAAGGGCACGAGCGGTTTCTTCGGGGGCCTTCCAATAGCCCTGCATGACCTGCGGACCGCGGATGATAATCTCTCCGTCTTCACCGATGGGAAGCTCGCGTTCGCCTGTCTCGATATCGACAATCTTCTGCTCGGTATTATGGATGGGCATGCCGACACTATCGATGCGCTGCAGCGCTGGATCGGCCGGCTGCGAATGGGTGAGTGGAGATGCCTCGGTCATGCCGTAGCCCTGCACAACTTTGATGCCGGTTTTTTCTTGCAGCCTGCGGGCAGGATCAAGGGGCAAGGGAGCAGCGCCGGAGAAAATGTACTTGACGGTTTTCATTTTGCTGAGGTCAACGGGGGCATTGGCGAGTGCGAGTACGATGGGTGGTACGGCGAAGTAGTAGGTTACGTTATGTTTCTCGCATAACTCTAGTGACTCAAGCAGATCGAAGCGCTCCATCATGATTTGTGTGCCTCCACAAGCCAGGAAGCTGCCTGTGAGCATTACACCATAGATATGGTAAAAGGGCAAGAAGAGCAGTGCGACATCGGTTGAGTTGAGGCGACCCACTGTGGTGAACTGAAGATTGTTGGTAGCCAGGTTGCGATGGGTGAGCAGGGTTCCCTTGGGGAAGCCGGTAGTGCCTGAAGAGTAAGGCAACGCAAGTAGATCATCGGCACTAATTTCAACGGTTTCGGGACGTTTAGGAGAAGATTCTCGTAGTAGCCTGGCAAATGGTACGGCATGCTGCATGCCTTCCGGGACTTGCGCGCCTGTGATGATGACGTGTTTGAGATATGGGAGTGACTTCGCATTCATTACTGTCGAAAGTAGTGGCAGCAGTTCTCGCTGGACGAGGATTGCTTTCGCTTCGGAGTTCTCAAGCTGGTAGCCAACCTCGCGCTCTTTATATGCGGGATTCATCGGGCTGACTACGACGCCAATTGAGGCAGCGGCAATAAACGTGATTGTATACTCCGGGCGATTCGTGAGCAGCAGGCAAATGCGGTCACCCTTTTTCAATCCCAAACTGAGCAGCCCGTTAGCAATACTGTTGACCATCGAAACGACCTCGCGATAGGTCAGTACTAAATCATGATAGATGATGGCCGGGCGATCAGGATTGAGTTCAGCCGCCGTGCGCAAGAGATGGTCATAGGGAACATCCGGGAAAATCTACCGGTGGGCGAAACAACTCAGGTGCCACCATTTTTGCAGCCATGCCAGAAATCCTTTCAGGCTCAACATTGAGCAATTTAGAAGACTGTACGGTACGAGGTTTTAGCATGTATAAATCAAATAAGGGCACATCAATCGTGCTTCTATAGCATACCGTGCATAGAGCATGTGGTCAAGTACAAAACTTAGATAAAGACCAGGGGCAGGGAACTACGCTAGCTGTTACAATCTCATCAAGTAGTAAGCTGGCAAAACTCGTCGAAAGACTGAGAACAGCAAAGATTTAATATGGGAGCGCCCAATGTGAATCTAGCACATTGGGCATTCATATTTTGCTATGATATAGCAAGTGCTATAGTGAGTATGGTAGGAAGTCCACTTTATGAATAGCTCTAGGGAAATAGCAGGCATTGACTGGTCAGGCGGCAGAATGCTGCCGGCATTTCAAAGGCCAGAGCATCTCGATGTTTACAGCATACGCCACGCACCACACGATATACAACTCAGTGTAACGACGTTCGTCGGCTTAATTAATCGCCCACGGCCGAAAGTCTATCTTATCACAGGCGACAGCGACCTCTTCTGGTTCAACGAAGTTTTCAGCCCCATTCCCCATAACATATTCTCTACTCCTGCGGATGAACGTGCTTGATGCGTTACTAACTACCTATCGCGGAAGCTGTACTCGGGCTTGATTATCTATGATCCCAACTTCATAGATAGCATCAACATCGCTACAATGTTGGCAGGTCAGAGAGATGGAGTTGTTGTTTCACCTGAGCAAGCGCAAACCCTACGACAGGCACCACATCGGCTCAATGTCATTGCGGATCTACGAACCTATCAATGGAAGAGCCGTTTGCAGGCTTATGATTGGGCAAGACGCCAGTTGCTTGTCAATTGTTCATCAAGGCTGGTTGCCGGTCTCAATCCTAAAATCGCCGGTGGACTGCGTGCATTTCTCGTGGCAACACGTACATTTGTGTATTGGCTTGACCCGCGCGAGCTTTCTCCCTGATCCCAGGGGCCATTGGATGTCAGAACGTTGCTTGATGAAGAAAATCCTGAAGGCATTTCCTCCAGGAGCAGTCCATCTTGGCTGGTTTATTGATGAGGGAGTTGGTGTCAGCCTCGCCTCGCGAGCCGCAAAACCCGTCTTAGCCAGCGATTTTTTCTTCAACTTAGAAGTCTGGACTAGCGTGCAGGCCGAACTGCCATCCAAGCCATCGGCCTTGTCAAAAGTAGAGAATCAAGAGCATCAACCTATTGCATTTTCCACTCATGAGCAGGTAGAGCAAAACTTGGAGGGGAGTAAAGCTCAGCCAGAACGGAAAGTATTTGTTTCCTTCACCATGAGTGAGGGCGATAATCTACAATATGCCCTGCGTCGTCTGCAACACATCTGGCATGATCCCGCTCGCGGCTCTGTGCCAATCGGTTGGACAATCTCGCCCAGTTTTGGGCGAAGCGGCACCTCGAATGGCTGCCTATTATATAGGTACGGCTACATCCAATGATGAGTTGATTGCAGGACCAAGTGGCGCTGGCTACATTTATCCTTCACACTGGCCTGCAAAGCATTTGCCTGCTTTCCTTGAACGTACAGGGATACTTATGCAGCGCATGAATTTAAGCGTGCTAGTGGTATTCAATCGAGATATTTTGCAATTGCTATTAAGCTGGGGAGACGCTGGCCTGGCGCTTACTAATAGAAACCTGCAAAAGCGCATTGTAAAGGTATTGTCTCCCTTTGGCTTGCGAGGTTTATTGAGCGGCGATGGCCAACACAATCCAAGCTGGACGAAAGTAGTGGGTGTACCGGTCTATCAAAATCTTGGTATTGGTGAGAATGTCAGCAGCACAGTTAATATGGTAACAAAGGCAGCCTCGGCAGATTGGCGTCGCCCGCTTTATCTCAGTGTCTATATTCTAGCCTGGTCGATGTCTCCCTCGGATCTTCGGCAGGTAGCAGAAGAACTTGGCAGTGAGTATGAAGTAGTCACACCTGGAAGGTTGCTAGCGATGCTGACAACGGCGAAGGGCTAGAGAATGAGTTCGGCAGCTAGTGGGTGTCCATAGGGGCGGAAATACTATAGCAATCATACTGCTTTTCTAATGCGAATGATACAAAGAAGGGCAATGGGCCTGGGCGATCATTTGCAGCCGTCTAGCCTACTGCCCTTGCTATTATCTCCACCGGAGTAGTTTTCAGCCGTATCATTAAGCTGCATACGAGGTAAGCACGTGGCGAGCTGTGGCTTCATCGGGTGCAATCGCAATCTGCCGCCCAAGTTGCAGGAGATCGTCGGTCTTCCTGATCCGTTTCACATACTGTTTTGCCAGTTCTGTCAGCACGGGAAAACGTGCTTCAACGATCTCTACAGCCATCTTCTGTGATGCCTCTAATTCGCCCTCAGCTTTACCCTCAGCTTTACCCTGGGCTACGCCCTTAGCAACTTTCTTTTGAATGTAGGGATCTTCTTCCAGTAGGTTGTCCCACATATCCAATCGCTCCTGTATGGCTTGCTGATCTTCAACTGGCATGATCTCGGCTCGGCGCAACAACACTCCTAACCATTTGAGTTGTTGGGCAATCTGCGTATCATCGCCTTTATACTGTTGTATCAGTTCATCAATGGCTCGCGTAAGCAAGTGTTCGTTGGCTCCCCGCATGGTCGGCAACAACGCGTACATGCTGACGAGCCGCTCTTGTACAAAGTGCTCTGCTTCCAGTTGCCACAAGCAGAGCACCTGGAAATTAAAGTGAAGCACTTCTACATTTCCACTCATTTCCCTGAAAGGCGACTCTACAACAGTCGTCGGAAATGGGTAGATGATGATCGAGATCACCGGCAATTCATATTGTTCGAGAAAGTACGTATGATAGGACAAGAGCCGACGGGCCATCTTGCTATCTGTCGCTGACTCGAATTCGAGATGCAGAATGTGCTTCTCCCCTCGATACCAGACTTTGTAGACCCGGTCGACGCGCAGTGGGGTTCTCAGTACTTCCACATTGAGCACTTCGAGAAACTCTGCCCCCTGCAAAAACTGTGGCAGCATTTCTCGCTCATGGCCCTCGATTAATGACTTCAGGACATTATCATAGGGCTGCCGTTGCTCCTGAGTCGCCTGCCTGCGCTTTCGTCTGGTCAAAGCCGTAGAGCACACCTTCCATCTTCTTTATCACAATAATACTATATCTTCCTTCTAAAGACAAGTCCCTTGCAGCCTCTTGGTTGGCTGCTTCAGGCACTTTTGCCATGGCTTATTAAAGCGCGGACTCAGGGTCTTATCCAAAGGTGGTGCTGGCAAAGTTCTCAGGCGCAAGCTATGTGAGAAATACTGGATTGGCAAGAGCAGATATATCAATTAACAACGTTCTTCCTCGATCTGATTGTTTTATACGTCTCATAGCAAACATCTGATGGCTGGTATTGAGCGTAGTTTTTAGTATGAATGATCGGAAAGACTTTGCTGAGATAGTGAGTCAGTTTTTAGAAGAATGGTGTGAGGATGGTGTTGATCTACATGTTACGGAGCTTGCACTGTTCGAAAAATTTCGCGTAATTTGGGCACAGGCGACGCATAAATGGATACATGAGGCATCGTTCGATGAGTTTCACGCGGAGATGAAGCTCCGAGGGTATCATTTTGTTCGCAATCCCAGACGTGCCTGGTATGGCTTGAGACTGCGCAAGAAGCCGAAGGGAGGGTAAAAAGAGAAGCTCAGGAATTCTCCTATTTGTTCTACGGGAATTCTTGAGCTTCTCTCACAACTACCAGAAGTAAGCCAGCCTGTTAAAGATAATTCTACTGAACAGTTACAGTCAGCGTAGCAGCAGAATTGGATGCCAGAGTCAACGTAAAGGTACCCTTCCTCGTGAAGGTGTAGGGTGCTGACGACTTCCCAGCAATCGTGACAATCGTCTTTTTACCGTTCATAACGGTTTGGGAGGCGAGCGTACGATTGTCAAACGTGAACGGAGTGCCATGAGTGACGGTGACGGCGGTTTGTCCAAACGCATCACCGCCTTTGTGCTTGAGGATACTCACATGTGGCGTCTTTGCTGTCGGTGCCGAAGGAGCTGCTGCGTGTGACTGAATGCTAAATGCAAATGCTCCAATGGCCAGCAACATCAAAGTAACGCTCAGGAATACGAAACGTAGTGTCTTACTCTTTATCATCATTGATCTCCTTGCATATATCTCTTTTTGAAAGTTTCCCATTGAAACTCTCGAGAAAAGAAAGATACGGAACGCCTCCTTGAGGAAGCATACATACCCTCTTCGATTGAAGAGGACTTCGATACTCTTCGACTAAACAGGTTGACTACCGAGGTAGGAAGACGTTGCTTCACTGCAAGAAGCTTAGCAGAAAGAAGGAGGAAAACAGAGATGAAACGGTTAAGATGCGGTTATGAATCAATTGACCAGGTAAAGATTGTATCACCTTGTTCCAAGGAATGGTAAGCAGGCTCTATTTAACGCATAGATATCCATATAATAGCAGGGTTTTTCTTGGTGACGGAGCTGCTGAAGGCAGATGAGCAGCCTGCCACCAAGAAAACTCCTAGTGGATTGCTGGAGGCAATGTGAAGTTACAAAAAGAGGGAACGTATTCTTTGATACGTTCAAACGTTTCAGATATAATGGGGAAAAACAATCATTAGGCAAAAAGAAAAGGTAGCTCACTATGCCAGGCGCAACCCCAGAATTCAAACAACAGCTTAAAAATGCCTTCGATAGCATACAAGTAGGTCAAACATTCACTTTTCGACGCACCTTCTACGAAGGTGATGTCACGCAATTCTGTGGTATTACCGGCGACTACAATCCATACCACATCGATCAGACATTTATTGAGAGTAGCTGGTTCGGACGGCGCATCATCCCGGGTCTACTCACAGGCAGTATGATTACTCACATTGGAGGTATGATAGGCTTCCTCGCCACAGAAATGCATTTTGAGTACATGTCCGCCGTCTACGTAGGCGATACTATCACCTGCACGGTCACGATCGCAGAAAAAAATGAAGAGAAACGTCTCGTCTCTGCCACAGCCAGTTTCATCAATCAGCATGGGATAGAGGTACTTCAAGCACAATTCAGTGGCTTTCCTTCCAACATTCGCCTGGCTCGTTGAGGGCCGTCAAATCATCATTTTCCAGATGCTAGGGGCTTGCCCCATACAATACTGCCAATACACTGTAGTTGGATGTGGCCTTCATGACTCCAAGGTTCAGCCAATGCACGCACTCCCGTATCGAAGGCTACTGCATCGGCAGAAGGCATACTATCGAGCGACAAGCTGCTACGTGAATGCAACGACGCGATGTAGTGCTCAATAGAGATCGTCGAAGTGACCGGAGTCGTCATGTGCTCACCACTCTTCTGGAAGAGGTGCCGCTTCTCAAGTTCCTCAATCAGGTTGAATGGTTGATAATTGCGCATCGAGGAGTAGCGGCTGATCAACTGGTCTAAGCCATCCTCCCAGGGAGAAGGAACATCGTGGCGATACACAATGGCAAGCAAACCACGAGGTGTGAGCACATCATGGAAGTGCGGTAACACTACCTCCCAATCCATCCAATGTAGGCTCTCGCCCGTCGTAATCAACGCATAAGGTGGGTGCAACTCTACCTGCTCAATCTCACCATTTATCCAATGCAGGCGTGGATGATTTCCTTGGAACAGCGTTTTCCCCTTCTGCATCATGGCTTCGGAGCGATCAACGGCATCAACACGTTCGACGCGAGTAATCAGGTTACGTGCAATATCTCCAGTACCTGTGCCTGCATCTAGCACTCTCCGCGGCTCATCAGCGATGAGTCCGGCAAGTATATCAAAGGTCTCACTCGGATAAGGTAATCGAAAATGATAGCGATCTACAACGCTTGTATCCTCAAAGCGAGCAGCATTTTCCTTCGTAAGATGAGCTGGTTTTGGTAACATAGGTCTAAGCCTCCTACTTTTTCTTATGTATCGTATGAGATTTCCATCAAATATGCCAGCAAATTATACTCGCTGCTATACCTTAGTTGCTATGTTACTTACACCCGTGTGCTTGAGAGGGACTATTACATAGCCCTTGTACTTCAGCTATTGTTCACGTACAATAGCAAGTACAATAGATAGCCGTCCTCTTATTAGCATCACCCATTACCTAACTATCGAGGAAACTTGCTAACAAACGCATATCGAAAGGACATACTTTATGCTCAACTTTGCCCCGACAGAGGAGCAGGAAGAGATACGTAACCTGGCACATAGCGTGGCTGTGGAACAGTTGCGACCAGCGGGCCGCAGCACTGAGCGGCAAGGGGACATCTCGTCAGAACTCATGCACACCCTCGTGCAGACCGGCCTCACCACTCCCTTTCCTGAGACATATGGCGGCTCGGGCGCAATCGAGGCAACCACCTATACGCTCATTGCTGAAGAACTGGGCTTTGGTGATGGTGGGCTGGCAATGAATATACTTGGATCGTTGATAGGACCGCTCACAGTGATGTTGGCAGGTGATGAGAGCCAGCAGGAACACTATATCTCGCCATTCTGCGACGAGCGAACCGGTTACTTGCAACGTGGTAGCCTGGCCTTTGCCGAGCGCACTGGAGGCTATACACTTGCTGAGATCAGTGCGACTGCACGCAAGGATGGCGAAAACTACATGGTTAACGGTACGAAGCGGGATGTCATTCACGGTGCAACAGCTATGCCGCGCGTTGTGTTGTTACGCATAGAGGGAACAAGTGGCACAGATGGACTTTGTGCATTGATGGTGCCGGCACAGTTAGAGGGAGTGCGCATCAGCAATGACGTGCAAAAACTGGGATTGATTGCTGCGCCAAGCGCTTCATATATTTTTGAAGATGCCGCAGTCTCGCAGTCTTGCATGTTGGGGCAGCCTGGCAATAGGGGTGTGATACGTGCCGCGACACTCTATAACATATTGCGTGCCGGTGTTGCCTGTGGTATGGCGCGTGCCGCACTTGAATATGCCAGGGAGTATGCCAAAGATCGTATCGCCTTTGGTCGCCCTATTGCATCCTATCAGGGCATCGCCTTTATCGTTGCTGAAATGGCTATGCATCTTGACGCCGCCCGCTTACTTGTCTGGCGTGCTGCCGCCAGTTGGGATCGAGAGATTGAGAACGAGACGCTTGTACGCGAGGCAGAGGCTGCACAGCACCAGGCAATTTCAATTGCGAAGTCGGCTACGATTGATGCCATCCAGGTCATGGGTGGCGCAGGTTTCATGCAAGATCATCCCGCAGAGATGTGGATGCGTAACGCAGCAGCGATGGAGTAGCATACATGATTGACTTTACCCTCAGCAAATCACAACAGGCGGCTCGCGACTACGCGCATCAGGTTGCTCTTGAAGAGATGCGACCGATCTCGCTGGAATGTGATCGCACCGAGAAAATCCCCGAATCGTTCTTCTGGAACATGCAGCGCCGCTTCTGGGGTGGAGCAGCAGCACAGGCACGTACGCAGGCACAGGAAGAAAATGAACCTAAACAAGATAACATGCTTTCTATGCTTGCACAGGAAGAGATGGCGTGGGGTGACGCTGCGCTCTCTACTGCTATTCCAGGGCCGGGATTGGCCGCGCCACCAATTCTTTCCCAGGGTACTCAGGAGCAGCAGATGCGCTTTCTTGCCCCTTATATGGATGGGCAGCTTCACTGGGGAGCGTTGGCATTAACGGAACCCGGTATTGGCTCCGATGTGGCGGGTATGTCTACAACTGCTGTGCTGGATGGTGATGAGTGGGTGCTCAACGGCCACAAACACTATATTACTAACGGAGCACGTGCCGATCTCGTTGTGACCTTCGCTACTGTTGATAAATCTCTTGGGCGCGAGGGTATACGCCCATTTGTGGTGCCCAAAGGCACACCTGGTTTCGTTGTTGGCCGCATCGAAGAGAAGATGGGCTTGCGTGCCTCACAGACCGCCGAACTGATCTTCGAGAATTGCCGCATTCCGAAAGATAACCTCCTTAGTGGACGTGAAAGTAGCAAGAAGGCTGGCTTTAAAGCTGCGATGGGGACGCTCAACGCTACGCGTCCAATGGTGGGAGCGCTAGCGGTGGGAATTGCGCGAGCAGCCTACGAAACGACTAGCGAATGGGTTTGTGAGGAATTGCCGAAGGGCTATCCGGCACAGAAACGTCGTGAAATCGAAGCTGAGCTAGAAGAAATCCGACAAGAGCTGGAGATGGCACGCTTCCTGGTCTGGCGTGCCGCATGGATGGCTGACCGTCGCATTCCCAACTCGAAAGAAGCGTCAATGTGCAAGGCTTACGCGGGGGGATTGGTGATGAAGGCGACGGCGACGGCGGTGCGCATCACTGCGCCTGGCGAAAACTCCGAGCGCAAGCAGTTTATTGCTAAATGGTTCCGTGACTCCAAAGTCTTCGATATCTTTGAAGGCACAGCTCAGATTCAGCGTCTCGTGATCGCTCGTCGCCTTTTTCCAGAGGTGGATATTCCTTAATTGCAGTCCCCTCAAGCGGGGCAGGAAAACACGTGGTCAGCCGCCGCTCCGCTTGAGCATAAGGATGATCTCGGGTCGCCTTCCAGAGCGGAGGCAACCTACCTCTATCTAGAGAGGGATAGGGAGGCTATTTCTTCTGGTTTTGTGCGACGACAAGCAGCTCTTTGTCTTCGTCCAACAAGTCGTCATCTTCTTCCCAGTGTTGGCTGAGCACTATTGCGGTGCGATTCTCACGCTTTGCAGGACGGCGGTGCTCCATCAGTTCTCGCCTCAGACGATACTGCCTGGCATTTGTGGGCTTGTCGCGTAGCTTTCCTCTCATGCCTTCACCTCCTCTCCCCTGAAATGGTGAGCGTCAAAATTCGGGCATGTAGATACAACAAATTCAGCAAATTGGCGATGCCTTTCTTTTATGATGTGAATAAGCAAGTAATTTCATCCTTAAGACACACGGTTGGTGGACAATTCATAAATTATCTTCCGATATGTGCAGATTGGGAACATAGGTGTTTCCATAATGAGGGAATCAGATGCACTTGAGGAAGTTCTGATGCAAAAGAAAAGGTATTTATTTTAACCATGCTTATACAAACTAACGGACGACAAACCTGAGTAGAGTGTACTCGTTGAGCTTACAAAAGTCAAGAGTTTTTTTGACGAGTATCAGTACAATTTTGCTGAACGCTTCCCATTGCAGAGTTCAGGGTATACAATAATGGCTGAGGTGTAACCTGCCCTGGTATTTCTTTAGGAGTGTACTCATCAAACTGGATGTGACAATTATCAAATCGTGATTTAAGAAGGGAAACAGAATGCAAAGGAATACTCAAGTGACCGCATCTACGATGCTTAGAACGAAAGCCAGAATGTTTGGCTGGTTATCTGCACTGGCCGTGGTGATGCTTCTACTGCTTGCTGCATGTGGTAGCAGCACCACTAGTGGCGGTGGTACAACCAGTAACTCTACACCTACGACTGTGCCTACTCCAACTGCAACATCCGTACCAAGTCCGACCGCCGCGAGCGGCAATTCAATGGAGGTTGACGTAACCAACAACGGCAGCTTTGCCTTTAGTCCCGCTACGTTGACTGTTTCGGTTGGCACTACTGTTACGTGGCGAAACACTACAAGTGCGCCTCATACTGTGACGAGCGATGATGGCAAGACATTTAACGGCATGCTTAGTACAGGCGGAACGTTCACTTTTATGTTTACTAAAGCGGGGACGTATGCCTATCACTGCAATATCCACCCGTATATGAAAGCAATGATCATCGTTCATTAGCTCGACTACTTGCAATCATCGGCCCTCCATGTTACACTTTCGATACGAACATGCGTACGATACACAAGGAGCGAACGATGGTTGCAATAGTGCCAAAGCCGGAGACAAAGATAGACACGCTTTATTGGAGCTGCGCAGCAAGCCCCTATGGAGCGTGTGTTGTTCTAGCCACAAACAAGGGAATTTGTTGGACAGGAACGCCGGGAACGTCGGCAGATGAAGGGTTCGCCTGGGCTCGTCGCCACTTGCAGGCTGAACATATCGTCAAAGGGGAAAAGATCGCTCCTCTGATGCAAGCGATGGACGAGTTGAGGCGCTACCTGGCGGGAGAACATGTGCAGTTCACCTGCCCATTAGATCTGTACGGTACGGCATTTCAAGTAGCTGTGTGGGAAGAACTGTTTCGCATTCCCTACGGTCAGACCCGTACATACGCGGAGATCGCGAAGGCCATTGGACGCCCCATGGCAGTGCGTGCAGTCGGAGCAGCTAATGGAGCCAATCCTGTCGCCATCATCGTGCCTTGCCACCGCGTAATAGGGAGCAACGGGACCCTTACCGGATACGGTGGCGGATTACCTACCAAGCAATGGCTGCTCTCACTTGAGGGGATAAAAATTAACCTTTAAATGAACTCAACTGCGGTAATTGCCTGCCTGCGTCATGAATATCTTGACGAGTCCCCGGATAATCACAGCGGCAATACCCAGAACGATTACGATCATTACAATCCATACCCAACTGAGCGGGTGCCCCGCAACATTGGCGGCGGCATTAGGATTCAGGGAATTGGAGAGGAGTGGTATCAAGATAATCAGTGGTATCGCCAGCACGGCAAGACAACAGGCAGCAACAAAGGCTGGCAGGATGATGCGCCATAATCCGGAGTCGCGCAGATTCTCAGTTTTTGCCGTCCCGTAAGCCTGCCTTGCTTCGGATGCGGGTTTCTCCGCTGCCACATCAGGGCTTGTAGAGGCCATTTCCTGTGTGGTAAGAGGTTTTCCTAGCGATGTATCTGATTTAACGGTCGGTTCATCCATAATCCGTCTCCTGAAGAATTTTTATGATTGCTGCCTTTAGTATATCACAGGACTATTGCAAGCCCATCAAAAACAACCCACGTGCCATTGCCTCGCCCGCCAGCGCACATACAACCACCAGGTAAAGCATGCCTGTCGCCGACTGAAACGAGCGATCACGAATCAACTTCCAGGCAATGCCGCCAATTACCAGTGGGATCACAAATCCCACCAGAATACGCAGCCAACCAATTGCGCCAGCACTCAGAGGAGTTGCTACCGAAGCGCCGGAAGGCTTGACTGCCGAACCCGGTGTTGGTGTCGCCGCTGATACACTCGTAGTAGGCGTTGCCGTAGCAGTAACGCCCGGAGTTGATGGACTGCTTGCACTAGCCTGTGTCGTAGCAGGAACAGCTATAAAAAAGATGATAACCTCTGCGAGCACTGCCAACAGCACGAGGGTGGTTGCGAATAGGTATGGCTTTTCAGAAAGCGCGGGTGTAACAAGATACCAGTGCCCAAGCCACATTGCAGTCATCACCCCTCCCACCGCGAGTGCCGCAGCAAAGAAACTGGCGACTGTAAAGATTCCTGCTAGATTTGTTGCGGCAAGAGGCCGGAAAATCATGCCCATCACAAAGAGCGTTACCAGCCCTGCTAGCACGGTCAGTGTTCCAATAACCAGCCGGATTGAACGTACAAGTGCCGGAGATGTTCTCCTCTTCTGTCCTTTCTCATCCACTCCTGACAACTTATCAAACCACAAAAAGAGGTTATACGGGATGATGAGTAAGGTAAAGAGCAATAGGGGAAGCGATAGGTTTCCTGTCCAGGCTTTATCGAGGACGGTGTAGGTATCAAGCAAAGCTGCGGATGCAAAACCCTGCTGGAACAGGTAGGTAAGGCCTGCGAGGAAAAAATAAACGATGCCATACAGGACGAGGAAATTGCGTTTGACGGTGTTGCGCCAGTCCAGCACAAACAGGACTGTAAACGCGCCTATTGAAAGCTCGGTCATGACTATGAATAATATCAGCGGAAGCGTTACCATACGATTGTTCTTTTCTATCCTTGTGTTTGTTGTTTGTTGAGGGAGATGTTAGAAGGCGGGGCCTTCTTTTACTGTGTCAGATTATACATCTGTGCGCCTGAATGAACAACCAGCTTGAAGTGGTTTTATTATGAGCGTATCGGTCTCGCCCTTCGTGGGTATACTTCATGATACGTGCGATGGCTTCCTGGATATCGAGTAATCGCTCCGGTACGTTCCTCACAACGGGATGGCCTCTTTCAAGATATGCTCGCGAATACGTTCGCGCAGACCACGTTCTGTCACTACATCCACTTTATGATCAAGTAGATCCTGCAAGTCCATCAAGAGGCCACCAAGGTCGAAGAAACTGCGTCCAGACTCCAGGTCAACTAGGAGATCGATGTCGCTCTTCGAGTCGGATTCACCTCGTGCGACAGATCCAAAAATGCGAACGTTGGAAGCTCCGCGACTGGCTGCGATGCGCAAAATGTCTTCACGTTTTTCCTGAAGAAGCTCATTCAGAGACACGGAACTTCCTCCTATTTCGGATGTTCTACGCTTTATTTGCCTAATTATAACATGCTTTTTGACGCTCTATTACATTTTTGCCAGGATCGCATCCTCCGCCGCATAGTCAAATTCTTTGGGGTCGATCTTCTCGGGTGGGTGCGCTCGTTCCCAGGCAATTGTACGATGCAGTGCTTCATCCTGGTTTACTATCTCGTTATAGCCCAGTTCTTTTCGTATGCGGGTGGTATCTACAACGATATCCTGGCTGGTATCGACCTCCTCTACCAGGTGCGCGGGAAGGCGGTCTTTAGGCAGCGCAATAACCCTTCCTTTCCATCCTGCGATGCGTCCGATGCTATTCACCCATTCTGCCATTGTGGGCGTAGATGGTTCTCCAACATTATAGATGCGCCCGATGGCACGCTTATTGGTTACTGCCAATGCAATAGCTGCCGCGACATTCTCCACGTAGCCATGTGTCCAGCGCCAGCGTGCTACGTTTTCGTCGAGCAAAATGGCGGGACGATTATCGTCCATCCGTTTCAAGAATTGAAAGAGCCGGTGCTGATAATCTCCTGGGCCATATACTGCTGGTAGGCGTAGAACTGTGCCGGGCAATTCGGGATTGCCCATCACGAGGCGTTCAACGAGAATCTTGTCGTAGTCATCCATCCAACGTCCTGAATCATCTGGATTCCTGGAGTGATTCCACGATAGGGATAGAGATTTTCTCGCAAGTGCTAAATCCTCCGTAAGTGGAAGCGGATCGAGTGGACCGGTCTCTTTGCGGTTCACTCGCCCAAACGCCCGGTACACATCCTGGCTGCTGATTGCGACGACTCGCTCTGCAATGCCGGTGAACGTATCCATAACCTCCCGCGCATCTTGCTCGATGAACGGTATCAAATCCAGTACAACATCAGGGGCAAACTTCCTGAGTTCACTTGCCGCAGTCGAAAGAGGCCGACGATTTCCCAGAATCTCCTTGACGCTTAGTGGCAATTCAGCGTGAGTTTGACCACGATGGAAGAGGGTGATGTCATGACCCTGCTCATTCAGATAGCGCACTACCTGCGGGCCAATAAAGCGCGTTCCACCAATAACTAATATTCGCATGCTCTATGCCTTTCTTTTGAGTAGTTTATTAGTCTTACTGTCAACGATACTTGCTTTTGGCATATCTTACAAGAATAAAAACATGCTTTTAGCATAATTAACTTGGCCAGCTATGCTGAAAGCATCAGTATAATAGTAAGCAGGCTCAAAAGAAATTTGTTCAAAGGAGGTTTGGGGATGGTGAAGGCAATGTGAGTGCAATCGTTGTAGGAGTTCAATCAATTTAGCTCAAGCGCAAAATCATCAACTCTTCATCAAGGAACTGATCTCCAACCTTTAACGCTCGCGGTTCCACGCCGTATACTTCAAATCCTAGTGAACGATAAAGGTGCCTGGGAACATCTTGTGTGGTGACGACTGCAAGGTGAATTTGTATGAGTCCTGGCACACTAGCGGCATAAGCAATAGCTTGAGACATGAGCGCTTTACCTATACCTCGCCCGCGCATTTCGGGAAGCACATACATTCCCCAGATCATACCCTTATGCTGATCTTTGATGCGTTGGTTTCGATAGAAGCCGACAACACCGACTAATGGACCGTCGAAGGCTCCCAGAATAAAATTATCACCTGCGGTACTCTCATTTCGAAATCTTTGTACCGCACTGGCAAGAGGTGTCATCACCAATTCTTCATAGGACGAGCCAAATGCCTCGGGATTATTGCGCAACCCTCGCAAGCGGAGATTCCAGAAAGCCTCCGCATCTGCCTCTGTCAGCTTACGTATATCCATGCATCTCCTCGAAAAGTTTACTTCGCATGCTTAACTTCGTGTCATGAGCCAGCATCGCAATACCTCGGCTATGCTCCAGGCCTGGGCGATGCATCCGACGGGAGTGAAAGGTGGTTCCGGTTCAGCGACTTCGCTGATCGTTCCCAAGCACGCATCCCACAGGTGCTGTATTAACGGTTGCAGGAGAGGAACTATAGCTGTCGGGTCGTTGTGTACACGTTGATAGACATCAATATATGCGCCGATCAGCCACGGCCAGACGGCTCCCTGGTGATAGGCAGTGTCACGGTGTTGCCGGTTCCCGTTGAAATGATTGTGATAGGCCGGGTCTTGAGGACTGAGGGTGCGCAAACCCATCGGTGTCAGGAGATGTTCTGTCACCTTCTGCAAGATACTGCTGATTTGTTCTTCAGAGAGCAGGGAGCGAGTGAGTGAGGCAGCAAATAGCTGGTTGGGTCGCAGCGCGGCATCGTTCTGCCCGGCCACATCTTCTACGTCCACAACATCATACAGATACCCACCGGCCTCATACCAGAAACGCACAGCAAAGTTCTGGCTCACCTGAGAGCGAAGTTCACTATACAGTGTCGCATCGATTGAGAGACGTACTGCCCAGGATTCCATGCAGGTCAGCGCACAATACCAGAGTGCATTGATTTCAACCGCCTTGCCACGACGCGGTGTGACGACCCAGTCGTCAACCTTCGCGTCCATCCATGTGAGCTGGATGCCGGGTGCGCCTTCGCGCAGCAGACCATCCTTTGGATCTATGCCAATGCCATAGACTGTACCACGTATATGCCACGCAATACTATCCTGAAGCGTTGGAAAAAGCTCTTTCAACAGCGTCCAATCCCCCGTCGTAGCAGTGTAGCGGTCGAGGGCATGGAACATCCAGAGCGTGGCATCAGCCGTATTGTACTCAGGTGTTTCCCCACTATCAGCAAAATGGTTGGGAATAAGTCCTTCGTGCATGAAGGACGCAAAGGCTTTCAATAAGCCTCGCGCTTCACTGTATCTTCCTGTGCAAAGCAACAGGCCGGGCAACGAGATCATGCTATCGCGTCCCCAGTCGGTGAACCATGGATAGCCTGCAATAATAGTTTTTCGATCGGGTGAAAGATGTACTCGTCCATCACTCCTGCTGTAATCGGGACGCGCAACGATAAACTGATCTGCTGCGATGACCAGGCGAGCACGCACCGGGTCTTGCTGGGGAAGGTTATCGATTGAGCGATCAGCCACGGCTAAAAGCTGCTTGATACGTCTATGATGACGTGTCAGTGCCTGTGCTACAGCTTCTTCATGCTGCGGCCCACCAAATAAACTCAATTGTATTGCCTCATCCTCGGTCAGCACCACCGTCACTCGTTGACCCGGCGTAATCGCTATGCGAAAGAACCCTGGCGAATACACATCATCCAGGTTTGGTAGACCACGCTCCGTTTCACGTCGATGCAGTACGTGCCAGTACCACATACCTGTTGGGGTAAATTGCGCAAATGGGCCCATGGTAATCGAGTAGGCAGGAGCACCATCGTAGGAGCGCACGCGGCAGCTATTTCCCTGTCCCTCGACAATAAAGTGCCAGTCGGCCGTTCCGTGCGTGGTGCTGTGATGATCGCGAAAAAGGCAGAATGGATACAACGTGAGCATCAAGGGTTCGCTGCTCGCCTCGCCATCTTCCCCCGTACTTCGCAGTGTGTATTGCACATACGTCGTATTCTGTCCGTATTCCATCCAGATTCGCTTTTCTAGCGCGAGAGAATCGCTCAGGTTATAGCGAAAGCAGGGCATATCGGCCTCGAGCGAAAATTTTTCTAGATACGTGTATCCCTGCGGGTCGATTGTGCCGTCCTGGTACTCGTTCACACCCAGCTTGAGTACGCGTCCATTCGAAAACTCCACCTCTTCATCTATCTTCGTCACCAGCACCGTCCGCTCGCCAGGAGGATGCAGTGCGGCGACGAGCAAGCCATGATAGGTGCGCGTTGTGGCTCCCACGATCGAGCCACTTGCGTATCCACCAATGCCGTTGGTGACCAACCACTCGCGGTTTAGCCCTTCCTGCACATTTCCGCACACTTCTCAACCAATAGAGAGATTCCAGGCATATATCGGGCCGCGATTCAATGCATCTGTTCCTTGTTCGATGAACATTGCTTTCTTCCCTCTTTGCTGGATCTAGTTACCTGATGTATTGGCCTGCTAAAGCTGAGCGCATCCTCTCCACCGCCGTCTCAATACGCTCCTCCGGTGCTGTAAGTGATATCCGCACATAACCCTCACCCGCATCTCCGAAGTTCGCGCCTGGCGTAATGAACACACCGGTCTTGTCAAACAGCCAGGATGCGAAATCCTTTGAGGTAAATCCTTCAGGAATTGCTGCCCAGACATACAATCCAGCGAGTGGTTTGTGTGTGCGCATGCCAATAGCGTTACAGCCATCGACAAGCAGATCGCGTCGCCGCCGGTAGAGAGCATTGCGCTGCTCTATCCAGGAAGTTGGCAAGCTCAGCGCTTCAATAGCGGCGTACTGAATGGGCCGGAACATACCGCTATCAATGTTGCTTTTCAACCGACCCACTGCATCGACCAGCTCGGGATTGCCCACCAGCATCCCTGCACGAAATCCTGCCATATTATATGTTTTGCTGAGTGAGTGTAGCTCAACCGCTACCTCCTTGGCCTCAGGAATTTGCAGGATGCTGATCGGTCGGAATTCGTCAAAATATACCTCGGCGTAGGCCATATCATGCACAATTACGAGATGATGCTGGTGCGCAAACTCCACTGCACGCTCGAAAAAGTCGCGATTGGCACATGCCGCCGTAGGGTTATTGGGGTAATTCAGCCAGAGCAGCCGCGACCTTGCCAGTACATCGGATGGAATAGCATCCAGGTCGGGAAGATAGTTATTTTCTTCTACAAGAGGTAGCAGATAGGGGATCGCACCGACAGAGGTGCTTCCCGTCATGTAGACGGTATAATAGGGATCGGGTATCAGTGAGACATCACCGGCGTTCAGCACCGATGTCGCTACATATGCCAATCCCTCCTTTGATCCCAGCAGTGGCAAGATATCGCGTTCAGGTGTGAGCCGCACGTTAAAACGCCGTTCAAACCAGGCCGCAATCGCCTCGTGCAGCGCACGCATGCCACGATATTCTGGATAACGATGATTTTCAGGGTCTTGCATGGCCGAACACAGGCGATCCACTACCGCTTGTGGCGCAGGCAGATCTGGATCGCCCATTGAGAGGCTGATCACATCCACACCTGCTGCCTTGCGCTCAGCTATCTTCCGCTTGGCGTCGGCAAAGTGATATGGCGGTAGGTTGGTAATGACGTTGGATAATTGCACAAAATACTCCTTTGATTGGTTGTCGTTTAAAGGCACCAGGGCGACCGCAAAGGTCATCCCGCACGTATGTATTATGCTGCTCACAGAATGACAACATTGAAACTATTCCATCGGTTCCGCCTCGTACCAGTTTTTGCCAGCTTTCAGTTCAACCTTGATCGGAACATCCAAGTCGCCCACGTCCTCCATCAGTCGCTTGACGAGGTATTTTGTCCGTTCAAGTTCCTCAACAGGCACCTCGAAGACCAGCTCGTCATGCACCTGTAAAATCATACGCGCCTTCAACCTCTTTTCCTCAATGGCATGCTGGATACGAATCATCGCCATTTTGATCAGATCGGCATTGGTGCCTTGAATAGGCATATTCATTGCTTCACGTTCAAGCGCCTGCCGTTCGTTGAAGGGCAGGGAGTGCATATCGGGGAAGTAGCGTTTCCGACCATACAGGGTGTTGACGTAGCCCTGCGTGTATGCCTGGCGTAGCGTGCTATCGACGTAGTCTTTGATACGTGGGAACGTCTCGTGATACCGCTTGATAAAGGCGCTTGCTTCGCTGTTGGTCATGCCTGTAATATTTGATAGGCCAAAGGCTGATTGGCCGTAGAGCACTGCATAGACGACGGTTTTTGCAAGTCTCCGCTGATCCTTGGTGACCTCGGATGGCGGAACATTGAACAGCGACCCGGCCGTAATGGTATGAATGTCCTCATTCTGCGTGAAGGCTTCAACCAGTCGTGGCTCGTGCGTGATATGTGCCAGGATGCGTAGCTCGAACTGCGAATAATCGGCGGTGAGCAGGACATAACTGGGATCAGCGATGAACGCACGCCGGATTTGCCGCCCTACCTCAGTGCGTATGGGAATATTCTGCAAATTCGGATTGCTCAACGACAAACGCCCACTGGAGGCAATCGTCTGATTGAACGAGGTATGCACCCGCCCCATCACAGGATCCATCAGTGCCAGCAGTCCATCAACATAGGTCGACTTGAGTTTGCTGAGTTGCCGGTACTCTAACAGGTAGTCGACCATTGGGTGCTTGCCTCTCAGGCTCTCAATCACATCGGCGCTCACCGAATAGCCCGTCTTATTCTTTTTTCCTGCCGGTAGTTTCAGTTCTCCAAACAGAATCTCCCCCAACTGCTTCGTCGAATTCACATTGAACTGGTGACCAACGGAGGCGTAAATCTCTTGCTCCAACGTACGAATCTGTTCGCCCAGCCGCTGCTCAAGTTCGCGCAAGAATTCGCCATCAAGTGCGACGCCATACATCTCCATCTGCAAGAGTACTGGCACGAGCGGCAACTCAATATGGTAATAGAGGTCAAGCAGCCCGTGGCGGCGCAGTTCCTCCCGCACCGGCTCAACCAGCCGCAGCGTCATATCCGCATCCGCTCCCGCGTAATCAGCCGCTTTCCGGATGGGGACCTGGGCCATGCTGATCATCTTGCTGCCACTGCCAATGAGTTGCGCAATCGGCGTCATGACGTGTCCCAACCGCTGGAAGACCTGATCTTTGAGACCGAGGCCACGCCTGCCAGGGTCGACCAGATACGCCCCCACCATCGTGTCGAATGCCAGCCCACGCACCGTGATGCCGCAGCGCAGGAACAGTTGCATATCATACTTGGCATTATGCAAGTACTTCTTGATATGGGAATCCTCAAGCACCGGGCGCAACTTTTCCAACACCATTTCCTTCTGCAACTGGTAGCTCGGTTCCTCTCCATCAACGCTGCGCACGTGCCCAACGGGGATGTAATAGGCTTCACCAGCAGCCATCGAGCAGGAAATGCCGACAAGCTCCGCATGCCAGGGATCCTCAGACGTGGATTCGGTGTCCAGCGCGAAGTGTCCCGCATCACGCAGGCTTTTCACCAGCACCGCAAGTGCCTCCTCGCTGTTGACCACTAAGGTGTTGGTCGCATATACCTCTGCGTGCTCCTCGATAAACAGCGGTTCGCCTGTAGGGATGCTTGGCAAGCGCAGTTTGCGCACACGGGCGCTCTCCGTCTCATCTGTTGTCTCCAGCGTACCAAACAGGCTTAGTTGGGTTGCCTCGTCCTCCCCTATTGCCTCATCCTCATGCTGCTGAGGGCTTCTTGTCATTGTGAGCGAAAGCGAAGGATCTGCGCTCTGTGCGGCGAGAGATCCTATGCTTTCCTGCTCACGCGCTGGCGGCGATGGTGGCGTCATAATCGGCACTACACCTACCGGTGCTGCGAACAACAACTCCTCTTCCTGACGCGGGATTGACTCCACCTTCGCACGTCGTGCATCACCCCTTGTTCCCTGGATGTCCTGCCCATTGGAACGGGTATGGTCTGAATCAGAAATCGGCAAATTACCCGGTCTCTCTATTACCTGTACCCCAGACAGGCTGCGCGTTCCATCCCCTGCCTCGCGTCGTGCATCACCCACTGTCGCCTGCTCAGACGTTGCTCCAGGAATCTTATCCACCAGCGTGCGAAATTCCAATTGGCGGAAGAGCGCGAGCACTTTGTCGCGGTTGATCTGGCCAACACGGCTGCTTTCCAGGTCAAGCTGCACTGGCGCGTCCAACACAATCGTCGCTAGGAACTTACTCTTGCGTGCCTGCTCCGCTCCCTCGTGCAGGGCCTTCTGCTCCCTTGGCTTGAGTTCGTCCACGTGAGAAAGGATACCCTCCAGGTCCTCATACGCTGCAATCAATCGACTTGCCGTCTTCTCCCCGATGCCAGGGACGCCGGGAATATTATCCGAGGTGTCACCCACCAGCGCCTTGTAATCCGGCAATTTCTGTGGCACAAAACCGTAGCGTGCCTCCACTGCCGCCTCGTCATATTCTGTAATCTCGCTGATGCCCCGTTTGGCCGCGAAGACCCGCACATGCTCGTTCACCAACTGCAAGGTATCCATGTCACCCGTGAGGATGATGGTGTCCACTCCAAGGGCGGTGGCCTGTACCGAGAGCGTCCCCAGCACATCATCGGCCTCAAACCCATCTTTCTCATAGATCGGAGTGCCGAATGCCTCCACGATCTCGCGAATGCGCCCAAATTGCGACCGCATGTTATCCGGCAGCGTCGGTCGATGCGCCTTGTATTCGGCGAACTGCTGGTGCCGGAAGGTCGGTGACGGACGATCAAAGGTCACCGCGAGATAGTCAGGCCGAATATCACCCAGCGCCTTGATCAGCATATTCGTGAAGCCAAAAGTGGCGTTGACCGGCTCTCCGCTGCTATTGGTCAGGTTTTCCGGTAGCGCATGGAAGGCGCGATGGATCATCGCATGCCCGTCTATCAACACGATTGTCTTGCGAGGCAATTCCCCACGTGGTTGTTCTGTCATATGTTCTTCCTCTTACTCTGCTAGTACCCTATAACGGGCGTTCGTACCACTCTCCCACGCATATAAGCGGACCTCTGATGGCCCATCTTCATCTATCGTAATCATTCCAAATGTGAATTGAGTTCTATCTCGTAAAGGAATGTGCTGCCAATCGGGTTGACGTAGCCACTCAACCAGTGCAGGCGTTATCTCATCAGGCGTGGGTAGCGCTACACGTTTCGTCCATGTGCCCGTGTTGAGATAGGTCTGCCTCCTGTCATGAAGCGTATCGATTAGCCACATATGCGAATGCCCGGCAATTGCATAGCGGAGTGCCGGGTTGATGTATAACACATGTTGAATGCCTCTGGCCACATCCTCTCCCATTGTATAGGGTACCGGCGTACATATTGCTGCAATAGCCTCAAGTGGTGGCAACATCAGGGCATCGCGTAATGCCAGAAACTCTACGATGGCGTCCTCATTGTCCTCTGCGTTCGTCAAACTCTCCTGCTTCTTCGTCTCAGCCAAGCGTGTCTCACTGTTTGCTTTCGATTCTGGTGAACGGGCCTCCACATCTTGTTGGAAGGCGAGGAAATCACGTATCGCATGTTCAAACAAACGGACAGGAATACGCTCATCGCCGGGAGCCAGGTCGGCTAATGCTTTGCGCGGATACGAGAGCATACCCATCAAGCGATCTGCTGTTTCTAGCGTAAGATCAGGGTCTAACAAAGACAGGAGCGCTATCTGGCGCAGGATATTTATTGATGGCTCAAAGTGATCAAAGTAGGGATATGCTAGGCTGATTGGATGTCCCACACGCAGTACATACTGTGATCCAACGGGTAGCGGAAGTGTCTTCGGCGAAAGCGTGAGGGGTTGCCCCTGATCGTCCCATACGCCGCTGATGGAATTCCAGAAATCATGCTGGTTGCCATGCTCAATATACACATCCGGCAATGGGCAATAAAAACGGGAAGGGCAAAAAAGGACTCCCTCGCCTTCACCCGCAGCACCATATATGGCTTCGGCGATGCGCGTGTGTACCTCCTCAAAACACAGCTCGATATCATGATTCCCCGTAAGAAAGGTCACAGAGCGTCCTGGGGTAGAGAGAAACGTATGCACGAGTTCAAAGAAAGAGCCATGGGCAGCAATAACTTTTTCTAGTTTCTCCAATGCGGTTGCAGAATCGGTTATGTCATCCGTATGAAACGGTGGAATTGCCAGGAAATCAAAGCAGTCACCGTTGATAATCAGTTCAACCGTGTTGGCTGTCCGTCCTAATAACCTGTCACTATTTACAGCATCAAGTAATCCTGCCAGGGCTGCCTGCTGGGCATTCCCAAAACCATCTAGTAGCGCATCACCATCGGCAAGATGGAGGTCACTGATGATTAGCTTGATGTTGGACATCATACCTCGTCTTCATTACCTATTCTGCCTGGGCCGTGCCAAATCGGAAACCGTGCCTTTCAGGATGGGGCACAATACATTGCACCACTCCGTTGCTGCACGGAGCACGAGTAGTATTGAGGCCAGATGTATCGCGCCCTTTCTTCCCGCTACGGTTGATTGGAAGGTCTCGTTCTCGCAACGTCACTTGCTGCTTTATTTTAGTACGTTTCTGCCGAAATGTATAGTATAGTTAGCTGGCAAGCTGTGTTTACTGTCGTATCACGCGATGTGTTCTGTGACGTGCTTAGCAGCTCAAATAACTCGCATGAGCCAGGTAACTCTACCTGATTGTTTTTGTGTTTCAAAGTAAAGGTGTCACATGTCTCGTCGAAACAATACCTTATACGGGAATCTGCGAGGAATGCCCCTTCAGAACGGTGTAGGAGATACTGCCATGGCAGAGGAAATGGATGAATTATTGACTGTACATGAAGTTGCGCGTCGCCTACGCGTGGATGACACAACGGTTAATACCCTGGCCCAATACACCCTCGGCTGGCATCCCGAAACTACCTTCAACGAAGGCGTTCGGCGCGTTGTTGAAGCCGCTCAGTGGAGAGCATCGCAATCCTCTCGGACTTACAAGGATATAAAGGAATTGCTCGAACGCTCCACTTTCTCCCTCGAACAGAAGCAGTGTACGCGTTGACAGCAGCCAGAGAAACGGATTACCGTACATTTGCTACAGCTCTGACGTAAGGCGAAGACTTCGTGTAGGCGAGGTTGGCGTAAAAGGTTACCTGTCTGAGAATAGGTAACCTTTCGTCCTGGATAGAGTCTCACTCTATCCAGCAGACGCTGTAAGCGTCTCAGCCGATGACACCCTCACTGCAAAGTAGGTTGCCTGTGGATGATGCACCACAATCGCAACCGTCGATTGCTCAGGCACCAGTTGATAGGCCTCGGTCAGTTCCACCCCGATACTCTCGGTCACCGGGAGCAGCGAGAAAAGCTTTGCATGATCGGCCAGATCGGGAATAGCGGGATAGCCCCAACTATACCTTCGTCCACGCTCTCCATCCAGCCCCAGTTCCTGGCGAATGACGCGATTGGTATATTCAGCCAGCCCCTCGGCCATTTCAACGGCCAGCCCATGCAGAAAATACGCCTCGGCATAGTCGCCCGCCGATTGCAAACGCTGGACCGCCTCGCTTGCCGCCTGACCCATCGTCACCACCTGGAAAGCCACCACATCCACCTTTCTGCTCTCCACCGAAGCAAAGTAGTCTGCCAGGCACAAACGCTCCCGTTCCTGCTGCCGTGGAAAACGGAAACGCACAATTTCCCGTGGCATGTCAGAGCTTGCCCCTGCCCTCGCTCTGGCAAGATTGTCCCTACTGCCATTCGGATCATACACGATCAGCTCATTGCCCTCGGATTGGCACGGAAAATATCCGTATACCACCTTTGGTTGCAGATAGCGTTGCTGGCGTGCCTCGCGCAGCATACGTTCTAGGCGCGGACGGAACTCCTGCTCTACCAGCCGGTCAAAGTCCGCACCGTGCGCTTTGCCTCCCCAGTGCAGGCGATAGAGCGTGTTGAGATCTATACAGTCAGCCACATCTTCTAGTCCAATACGTTCTAGCACACGCGCACCCCAGAACGGCGGCGTCGGAATCGAGATATCGCCCCATGCGCGTCGTGGCCGATTTATCGTGCCCACCGCTGATTTATCAGCTTCCACTGAGTCGTTCGACGCCTTCTTCAAGCGTTCCTTCAGCGCCTCTTGCTTCACCTGCTGTACAAAGGCGGTTCGCTGCTCGGCGGGGTTGGTCAGCTTATCGACAATCTCAAGTCCCTCAAAGGCATCACGCGCATAAAACACGCCGGGTTCATAGGCAACGGGAGTCGACTCCGGCGTCTGTTCATCGACAAAGAGGATACGCCTCCCGTACGAGCGATTAATGGCAGCCCCGCCCACGATAACCGGGAAGTGCAGGCCGCGCTTATGCAGTTCTTGCACGCAAAGCGGCATCTGCTTCGAGGTGCTCACCAGCAGCGCCGAAAGTCCGATAGCATCAGCCTGTACCTCAATCGCCTTATCCAGGATCGCATTCAGCGGCACCTGCTTACCAAGGTCATACACAGTATAGCCATTGTTGCTTAGGATCGTGTTGACGAGGTTTTTACCAATGTCATGCACGTCTCCGAAGACAGTCGCCAGCACCACCTTGCCCTTGGTATAGCCTTCTTTTTTCTCCAGGTACTGTTCCAGGTGGGCAACGGCGCGTTTCATGACCTCGGCAGATTGCAGCACGAAGGGCAAGATCAGTTCACCCGCGCCAAAACGATCCCCCACATCCTTCATCGCAGGCAACAACACCGTATTCAACACATCCACCGCCGCCTCACTCTTCATCCCCTGTAGGGCATCCGCACCCGGTAGGGCACCCGCAGGAGGTGCCCCTACAGTGCGTTCCTCAATCACTTGGTCGATCAGCGGCTCAATACCGTCTTTGCGGCGATGCAGAATCTGCCAGTGGATGCGCTGCGCCGCGTTCATGCCCTCGGTAGGATCGACCTTCGTGTTGCCATCTTCCTGTTGTGGCCCATGCGATTCAAAGTAGGCAATATAACGAGGCAGAGCATCGGGCTGGTTGTAGATCAGGTCTTCGGCAAGTTGGCGTTGCTCGGCATCGATTTCAGCATAGGGCGTGATATGCAGCGGATTGACAATCGCGGCATCCAGCCCAGCCTTGACGGCGTGATAGAGGAAAACGCTATTGAGCACGGCACGAGCATGCGGCTTCAGACCAAAGGAGACATTACTCACACCCAGGATCGTCAGCACGCCAGGAAGCTCTGCCTTGATTTGCTGAATAGCCTCCAGCGTCTCGATGGCAGCCGTTTGTAGCTCCTCTTGTCCCGTCGTAATTGGGAACGTCAGCGCGTCGAAGATAAGCGAGTTGGGAGCAACTCCATACTCATGGACGCAGATATCATATATCTTGTGGGCAATCTCGACCTTGCGTGTGGTGGTCTTGCCCATGCCGATCTCGTCGATGGTAAGCGCGACGAGTGCCGCACCATGCTCAATAGCCATGGGGACAACGCTCTCAATGCGACTGCGGCCCGTCTCCATGTTGATCGAGTTGATGATGGCACGCCCTGGATACGTTTCCAGTGCTGCCTGAATAACATTGGCCTCGGTTGAATCGATGACAAGAGGCGCTTCGACGCCCATCGAGAGCTTCTTGACGGTCTTTGCCATCTGGTGGGCTTCGTCTGTGCGCTCGGTCAGCGCCACGCACACGTCTAGAACATGGGCGCTGCCTTCCACCTGCTCGCGTCCAATTGCTAGCAAGGTATCATAATCTTCACTCAGGAGTGCCTGCTTGGCTTTGCGGCTGCCCTGGCTATTCACACGCTCGCCGACAAGCAGCGGTGCCGGGTCCTGCTGCAATGCCATAGCGCGAATGCCGCCGGAAACAAAGGGCAATGAAATGTTCGCAAAATTTTTATCGCTGAAATTGGTATCGGCAATCGGACGAGCACGGCGGGGCGCGTTGCGGCAGGCTTTAACGATTGCTTGCAGGTGTTCATGGCTACTTCCACAGCAGCCACCGACGATATTGACGCCAAATTCGGTAATGAAGTCGCGCAAGGCAGCGGCCATTGGCTCTGGCTCCATCGGATAAACAGCCAGGCCATTAACGTTCAAGGGAATGCCGGCGTTCGGGATGGTCGAAATGGGCAGTGGGCAATTGTCTGCCAGGAAGCGAACTGGCTCGCGCATATGTTCCGGCCCCGTCGAGCAGTTCAGCCCAACGATATCGACGCGCAGTCCAACAAGTGTGGTCATCACGGCCGCGATATCGGTGCCGAGCAGCATACGTCCACTGGTGTCGAGCGAAACCTGGGCCTGGATGGGCACGTTGCGGCCCACCTGCTGCATAGCTCGTCGAATACCGGTGATGGCGGCTCGGACCTCTAAAATATCCTGGCTGGTTTCAATCAGCAGGACATCAACCCCGCCCTCAAGCAGTGCTACTGCCTGCTCTCGGAACACCTCAACGAGTTGTGAGTAGGTGATATTGCCGAGCAGTGGATCATCCGAAGAGGGCAGCATGCCGGTAGGTCCAATCGAGCCTGCTACAAAGCGTGGCTGCTCAGGCGTGCTATAGCGGTCGGCAAGTCGGCGTGCAAGCTGTGCCGCAGTCAGGTTCACCTCGTGCGTCAAAGCCCCAAGACCATATTCATCCAGCTTGAGGCGGCTGCCCGTGAATAAATCGGTTTCCAGGACATCACAGCCAACTTCGAGAAAGCCTGCTATGGATTTCTTCAATGACTGAAGGTTTTGTGAGCACAAGGTATTCGTTGCAGCCTTCGGTCGCCTGCCCGCCATAATCCTGTGCCGTCAACTGGTATCGCTGTATATTGGTGCCCATCGCTCCATCGTAGATTAAAACCCGATGTGCCAGGGTGTTGAGAAATTTGCTCATGAATAGATCCCTCCAATCCTCCCAGGAAATGAGTATTATTCAGCGAGTGCCGCGACGAGTTCCCGGCAAAAATCAGGAATATCCGCAACAACACGTCCCCACACCATGTTCCCCTCGCGAAATGCGGCTTCGTTGACCCAAATGCCGCCCGCATTCGTGATATCATCCTTAATGCCAGTAGAGCCAGTCGCCTTGCGCTCGCGTATAATGCCTGCCGAAATAGGTACCCACCCGCCATGACAGATGGTGCCAATGATTTTGCCCTGCACATGCATATCGCGCACAAGCGAGAGCACCCTGGCATTGCGCCGTAGTTTATCCGGTGCCCAGCCGCCTGGAATGACCAGACCATCCAGCGCGTCTGCCTGCGGTGCCTCCTCAATGCTCACATCAGGCGTCATTTCCAGTCCATGCTTGCCACGTACCGTTTCCGTCGAGAGGCCAATCACAACCACCTTTGCACCCTCTTCACGCAGCCGCATAAGCGGAACCCAAAACTCTAAATCTTCGACCTCTTCGGCAACAAAATATCCAATCGTTTTCCCCTGTAAAAGCAAAGTATGGCTCCTTCCGGCGATAGGTAATAGGTTATTACCTGTAATTATACCATGTTACTCGTGGAGGGACGGTCTCCGGAAGTCGAAGCGGGACGTCAGTTCTTGCTTCAGTCCGGTACCATAAATGAGTGCAAGCGTATCAACAGTCATCTCCCAGTTAAATCGTCTGTATAGTTGTTATCAGCCTGTTGGTTTTCCTCGGTCATAATGCTGCCTTCCCGTTGGATTAAGGAGCGGGATAATCACCTATCCAATGCACCCAATCAAGTTCGCTTTTTACAACTCTCCACATTCGAGTGTCAGCGGTCCAGAGTTCGCAACCTTCGCGTTCTGCAAGTGCCAAATAGTGTGGATCATACGTAGCTTGTAAGCCAAAATGATGAGCTAGTTCTAATGCTCGCATACTGAGAGCGAAATCTGATGCAAAATAAAATACCAGTCCTTTAAGGACTACGTCTGTTAAACCTTCCTTGGCGGCATCGACTGTGAAGTTACCCTTACGAACCTGCTGATGGAGAGAGTTAGTAACCTCATAAGCGAGTAGAGTTGGTACACGTATTACTACTCTTTCCCTGCTCCACTTAGTTAGCAAAGCAAGCGCCTTGTTTGAATCTGACTCGTTAAGTATCCATTTTAGAACTAAGCTAGCATCAACAACTACGATATTTTTCATGGGTGCTCTCGTAATTGCTCAAGATACTGTGTACGCTCTTCTCGTTGCTGTCGAATCAGCTCTGCGGAGTCTTCAAAAAGCCGCCCCTTACTTTCTCGCATAATCCGCTCACGTACTCAATATACTTGTTCTAGAAAATCGGGCGTCACTGGATGTTCCTCTTGCTCTATCACATTAGTATCATCAGGGATGGATTGTTCAAGAATTTTCCCAATAAATTCACTAATCGAGAGATCATTCTTAAGCGCAGCCATTTTAATACGTCGCCGCAGTTCAGGAGTAACGTCTATCGTGATGCGGGGACGTTTGGTCGATTTGTTCGACCGTTCCTCGTTGTCATTGAACTCTTGGTTCCTCAGGGCCATGATTGTGCCTCCTTGCTATTTACCTTTGCCTTCAAGGTCTTGCTTTTGTATAGCCATAAACTCGTTTATTTCCTGGTTTTATATTCTGCAATATCCAATTAAATCATAGCGGCCTCACCTTGTCAATTATACTCCATGACAATTAGTATATTTGGTGACAAGTTGTCAATGATACAGCAAGCGGCAGTATCTTATCGATGGCGTTATCTTCTTGAGCTTAGGTTTTGCTTGTCGGGGTTTGTTCTTGTGGGCAAGTCCGTATTCCGATAGAAACCCAATTGTTCTCATATTCGTGACAGGGGAAGATGATGAGTTGTAGCGCTCGTATGTGAGTGAAGGAGGATAGATATGGCAAAACCATTTACGCTTGGGATTGAAGAGGAGTTTCAGTTAGTGAACCGCGAAACGGGCCAGCTTTGTTCGTGTATTACCTCGATCTTAGAAAAAGGGACGCCGCAGTTTGAGGAGAAGCTTAAGCCTGAAATGCTTCAATCAATGGTGGAGCTGATATCTGACATTTTGCCAGATATGGCTGCTGCCCGTAAGGAATTATATGCTATGAGAGCACAGCTTGCGCGGCTAGTGGATGAGGAGGGGCTTGCGCTTATCAGTGCAGGTACGCATCCTGTTGCGCTCTGGCATCACCAGGAGAGGACGGATAAAGAGCGCTATATCGAACTGGAAGAGGAGTTTCAGGATGTTGGGCGGTCTATCTTGATCTTTGGTCTGCATGTGCATGTCGGTGTGGAAAACAAAGAGCGGGCTGTCATACTCATGAATCAACTGCGCACCTGGTTGCCACATCTACTGGCACTTTCCTCGAACTCGCCTTTCTGGACCGGACGCTTCACCGGCATCAAGTCCTATCGCTCTATAGTCTGGAAAAGATTTCCTCGCAGTGGCATGCCCGGCATTATGCCGACCTGGGATGACTTCGATCGCTACGTGCAGACGCTCGTTGAGACAGAGTGCATAGACAATGGCAAAAAAATCTGGTGGGATATTCGCCCGCATGCCTTTTTTGATACCGTCGAGTTTCGCATCTGTGACATGCCGTCGACAATTGAAGATACACTGGCTCTTGCCGCGCTTTGCCAGGCGCTCGTTGCTAAATTGACCTGGTTGCACGAGCATGGTATGCAAGTCCACGTACTGCCACGCGATTACCTTGAAGAGAATAAATGGCGTGCTACGCGCTATGGTCTGGATGCCGAGGTCATCGATTTCGTGCGGCGTCGCCGTTTGAGCATGCGCGATTCCATCCATGAACTCCTAGACTTTGTAAATGATGTCGTTGACGACTTGGGGAGTCGTCGTGAGATGGATTATCTGCGCAAGCTGCTCGATGATCCGAACGGTACAGGCGCGGATCGCCAGATTGCCATCTATAAAGAGACAAATGATGTGCAGAATGTGATAGAGTTTCTGATGCAACGGACAATGGAGGATGTGAAGCTCGACTCTGAGGAGCCACTTGAGCGCATCTTAAAATTCATGCCCTTCGTAGGTGCGGGGCGCGAGCAATAGCAGCGGACGCTTCGACAAACATATAAAGGAGAACACAATTCTTATGCGACTTGGATTACAAGTTCCCAATTTTACGTGGCCCAACGGTCAGAGCGACCTTGGCGATACCTTTGGACTGATAGCAGAGCGAGCCGAACGGGCGGGTTTGTATAGTTTATGGGTTATGGATCACTTTTTCCAGATCCCAAATGTAGGCCCGGTTGAAAATGAGATGCTCGAAGGATGGAGCGCGCTCGCCTTTGCTGCTGGGCATACAAACCGTATTAAGCTTGGTACAATGGTTACTGGCGTCACCTACCGCTATCCGGGCCTGCTGGTTAAGACGGCAACGACTCTGGATGTGCTTTCACATGGGCGTGCCTATCTTGGCATTGGTGCGGCCTGGAACGAGCAGGAGCATCGCGGGTTAGGTGTGCCGTTTCCACCTTTGGCGGAGCGTTTCGAGCGCCTGGAAGAGACGCTTCAGATCGCTCACCAGATGTGGGCGGGTGACGAAAAGCCTTACGAGGGGAAATACTATCAGCTTGAACGACCGCTCAATTCACCACGATCAGTGCAGCAGCCACATCCGCCTATCCTGATTGGCGGCACCGGGGAGAAGAAAACCTTGCGGTTGGTTGCACAGTATGGTGATGCTTGCAATCTTTTTGCACGCCTTGGCAAGGAGCAGCTACAGCATAAGTTGGATGTATTGCGCGAACATTGTCAGGCGGTGAAACGGCCATACGAGCAGATTGAGAAGACAACGCTCAGCTCATACAACCTGACGCGAGATGGTCGCAATGGAACAACGACTCCGTCAGCACTGATTGAAGAGTTCGGCCAACTGGCGGCAATGGGCATCGATCAGGCCATCTTCAGTCTCCAGAATGTGTCCGAAATCGAACCGTTTGATCTGCTGGCAACTGAGATTGTTCCGGCAGTAGAGAAGATACAGGTGGCTGGACGCTAACCTTTCGTGTTCCATTGTATCTTGCGTAATCGTACAATGCAGGCTCAAGCAAATGCCCTTACAAAAGTGAGGGCATTTGCTGTATTATGCATAAAACTATACTTGGCGTCTATGGCGTACAATGACCAGTAGACAATGCAGACACCCTAAAAGGGAGAGAAAGAGAAAAAATTATGGCAACACATCCATTAAAATTTGGATATAAGGCATCGGCGGAGCAATTCGGGCCGCGCCAACTTCTGAACTTCGCGACGGAGGCGGAGGAGAACGGCTTTGATAGTGTGTGGATCAGTGATCATTTCCAGCCGTGGCGGCATACTAATGGGCACGCGCCATTTGCGCTCTCATGGTTGGGTGCGGCGGGAGAGCGCACGAAACGCGTGATTCTGGGTACCAGCGTTTTGACGCCCACATTTCGGTACCAACCAGCCATCGTTGCACAAGCGTTTGGGACGTTGGGCGCGCTCTATCCCGGTCGCATAATCTTAGGTGTTGGATCGGGTGAGTCGCTCAACGAGGTCGCGGTCACTGCCAGCGAATGGCCCGCAACAAAAGAGCGGTTGGCGCGACTGCGTGAGGCTGTGGATCTGATCCGCCATCTGTGGTCGGATGAACTGGTGACGTATGAAGGCCAGTATTATCGCACGCTTAAGGCCACTATCTATGATAAGCCCGATCAGCCCGTTCCCATCTATATCAGCGCGGGTGGACCTGTGGCCGCGAAATATGTGGGCCGGGCAGGAGACGGGTTTATCTGTACATCCGGCAAAGGGGATGAACTGTATCGCGATCAACTGTTGCCAGCCCTGGAAGAAGGCGCAAAGGCAGCCGGTCGTGATCCTTCCACAATTGAGCGTACTATTGAGGTTAAGGTCTCGTTTGATAGAGATAAAGAGCGAGCACTGGCCGATACACGCATCTGGGCTGCTCTGGCTTTGCCAGCCGAGGAGAAGGTAGGTATTCATGATCCGCGTGAGATGGAGAGAAGAGCGGAGGAGGTAGCAGACCAGGCGCACCGCCGCTGGCTCGTTTCAAGCGATCCAGAGGAACATGTGGAGCAGGTTGGGCACTATATTGAACTTGGCTTCACGCACCTGATATTCCATGCTCCTGGCGACGACCAATCACGTTTCCTCCGCTTGTATGCCCAGGAAATTCTGCCGAGACTGCGCAAACGGTGGGGATAATCCCTGATTGGCTCTTGCATTCATGCCAATTTTCAGTCAAGATTGATGATACGGGGCTTTTCTTCAGCTTTTAGTACTATATTTCTGGAGGCATGAGCATGGCCCACGAATGGAGACGAGGCGACTATCTTATCAGCACGGACAACAGTCGATTGGATCTCGCGGTAATCCATGGTTTTATTACGACCTCTTACTGGGCACCGGGCATTCCTATGGAGACTGTGAAGCGATCCATCGAGCACTCTCTGGCGTTTGGGGTGTACAAGGAGTGGTCGCAGGTTGGCTTTGCCAGGGTGATTACTGATTACGCTACGTTTGCCTACATTGGGGATGTCTTCATTTTGGAAGAGTATCGTGGGCAAGGTCTGAGCAAATGGCTGATGGAGGTGATTGCTGCCCATCCTGATCTCCAGGGATTGCGCAGATGGCTGCTGCTCACCCGTGATGCTCATAACTTGTATAGGAAGACCGGTTTCACCGAGCCGAGGACTCCCGAGAGGTATATGGAGAAGTTCTTCCCGAATGTGTATGAGAGGACAGCGAAAGAGTAGAGGGAGTAAGCATTCTCATACAAGTGCTGCTACCCTTTCGCAAAAGCGCTCAACCTCTTCTTCTGTGTTGTAGTAATGCACGGATGCTCGTACGAGGGACGTGAAGCCCCGTGCCTCCATATCAAGGAGCGTGGAACTGCGTCTGGTTACTGAGACATTGATGTTCTGCTGGGCGAGTTTCCGCTGGATCTCATCGGGGTCTTTTCCCTCAACGCTGAACGTGACGATGCCGCATTGGGTGACGCCGCGATCTCGTACGATGACGCCGGGGAGTGGGCTGAGTTGGGTGCGAAGGGCGTAGGCCAGGGTTTTTATGCGCCGCCAGGTTGTATCTAGGCCCCAGTGTATTGCGTAATCGATGGCGATACCCAGGCCAATTTTGCCAGCGTAGTTTGTCTCCCAGTTTTCAAAGCGACGGGCGTCAGGACGTATTTCATAGCGGTCTGGTGCTACCCACTCAGCCGCGTGCAGGTCGAGGAAGGGTGGTTCGAGTTGTTCGAGGATGCTGCGTTTGATGTAGAGGAAGCCGGTTCCACGCGGGCCACGCAGATATTTGCGGCCTGTGGCTGAGAGCATGTCGCAGCCGATGGTATTGACATCAATTGGCATTTGGCCGACGGATTGGCAGGCATCAACGAGGAAGAGGATACCTGCCTGCTGTGCAATCTTGCCCACTTCGGCAATAGGATTGACGAGTCCACCGTTGGTTGGCACATGGGTGATGGCGATTAGCTTGACACGATCATCGATGGCGTTGCGGAGTGCTTCAAGCGAGATTTGGCCGTGAGGGTCGTTGGGAATGACTTCGACGGTTGCGCCGATTTTCTGAGCAACCTGGAGGAAGGCGATATAGTTGCTGGCATATTCGGCCATAGCTGTGAGTATGCGATCTCCGGGATGTAGAGGGATAGAATAGAAGGCCATATCCCAGGCGCGAGTTGCATTCTCTACTACCGCGATTTCGTCACGTGAGCAACCGATGAGCGCGGCGGCAGCATCGTACACGTGCTCAATAGCAGCATCTGCACGCTCTGCCGCTTCGTAGCCTCCAATCTGCGCCTCGAGTTGTAGATGGGCAATGGTGGCATCGAGGACCGGCTGAGGCATGAGGGATGCGCCTGCATTATTAAAATGCAGGACGTTTTTGCAGCCGGGTGTGTCGTTACGAGCGCGTTGAAGATCAAATGGCATTGCTTTATCCTTCACTGATGATTACCTATAAAAACCTGAGGAATGCGCCTCTCCGCGCCAGTGTGGAGAGGGCATGATCTCTCGGGTCCCCGCGAGCATGAGCTAGAAGACGGCATTATGACGCTTGTATCAGTTGTGTCTGATGTTTCAGTTGTTTCAGTTGTTTCACTTGTTTCAGAACGATTTCTCACGGGGATGCAATCCATCGGACCTCTACGGATGGGAAGGTATCGCTTTGCTTGCCAGACAAGGGTAATTCGCCAACGATATCTGTACAGGATAAAACGTGTGTCACAACAGGTAGAGCAACTTTAACCAATGTTGATGCTTGTACGGCCCTGTCCGGTTGGCGGCATGTTGGGGCCAGCGCCTACCCAGCGTATAGCTGTTCCGATAGCAGTCACTTCCATCCACTCGTTGTTGTGCATGAATTCTATGTTGATATCGACGCCGATTACCCCATCTGCCCCGAGTTGATCTGCCTCGTATTGCATGCGGCTGAGGGCCAGTTCGCGAGCTTGATACATTAATTGAGAGTATTCGCGCAGTTCTCCCTGGAAGTTGCCCTTGATGCCAACTAACCAGTTGCGAATCGCTCCCATAGAGTAGATGCAGTTGCCTATCACGAGGCCCATCGGTTGAAAGCCTTTATCGACGACAAGCCAGAATTCTTGTCCTGATAGATCAGAGGTAAAAGCGCGGCCTCGATAGCCAGGTCTTACTTCCATTGCGTTGCGTGGATCGGCCATAGTGTCTTCCTTTCGTGTCGTACTTCAGTAAGAACGAATATCGATGGTTGCTAGCATATGGCACTGAACGGATAATGTCAACCATAAATTTTCTTTCGGTACCGCTTTTTGACAAGCTGGACGGAATAGAGTAAAGTACAGATGTTTCAGTCGAAACGGGCATAAAAGTAGAACAGCGCAGAGAGAAGATAGATGTCAACGCCATCCCGTAGACAATATTTACAAATCAAAAGCCAGTATCCCGATGCTATCCTTTTATACCAGATTGGGGATTTCTACGAAACCTTCGACGAGGATGCACGCATTACGGCACGGGAGCTACAGATTGTAGAGACAACCAAGTCCTTTGGTGAAGGTGAGCGGGTACCACTGGCAGGTATACCTGTGCACGCGCTGGAGAATTATATGGGCAAACTCGTGGCACGCGGGTACAAGGTAGCGATTTGCGACCAGATTGGCGAAGTAGGCAAGGGTCCGGTTGACCGGGCGGTGACGCGCATTCTGACGGCGGGTACGCTTTCTGAGCCGAATCTCTTGCCTGTGCGCCAAAACAATTATCTGGTGGCGATTGCTCCTGCACGTTTCCAGACGGGACTGGCGACGGTAGATGTGAGTACGGGCGAATTTATGGTGACATGGTTTACGCCTGAGGAGTTGCCTGCTGCTTTGGAGGCGGAACTGCAGCGTCTGGCTCCTGCCGAGTGCCTCCTTGTCGAAGGAAGCCGATCCGATGCCTATCACCTTCCTTCTAAGACGATGACGGTGACGCATTGCCCGCCCTATTTCTTTGAGTTGGAGGCGGCACGGGCGCGGATGTGCAAACTTTTTAAAGTGCAGTCGCTCGAGGCGTATGGATGCGCGCAATCTCCGCAGGCTATTGCAGCGGCGGGGGCAATTGTTGCATATCTGGAGAAGATGAATGGAAATCTCCTTTCGCTTTTAACGGGTTTGCGCTCATATCGCACGATGAGCTATATGGTGCTGGATGCACATACACAGCGCAATCTTGATCTGTTGCAGGGGGCGCGAAGCAATTCTACGCAGGGCAGTTTGCTAGGTGTGTTGGATCGAACGCTCACGCCGATGGGTGCAAGGCTGTTACGGCGAACAATCACACAGCCGCTACTTGATCTAAGCCAGCTTGAAGCTCGCCTGGAGAGTGTTGAAGAACTTTACGAGAGTCCAGCGATGCGCAGCCGTTTCACAATGTGCTTGCAGAAGTTGGGCGATTTGGAGCGTATCGCGGGGCGGGTGCGGCAGGGAAGCGCGATATTGCGTGAGGTGCTGGCGCTGCGAGAGTACCTGCTGAAAATGCCGCAGTTGGCCGAGCTTCTGCGCGGTTGTAATAGTTCTCTGCTTTTAGAACTGGCCGATGAACTGGATGCCTGCCCGCAGGTGACGGAGTTGGTCGGTAAGGCGCTGACACGTGCGGCCGAGGGTGATGGACAAGAAGACGATGGACGTCTGATACGTGCAGGCTTTCATGCTGAACTCGATGAACTGATCGCCTCAATTCGCGATTCGCGCCGCTGGATTATCTCACTGGAGGCCCGGGAACGGGAGCGCACAGGTATTGCCAAGCTCAAGGTGGGTTTCAACAAGGTCTTTGGCTACTACATTGAGATCAACAATGGGAAGCTGGACATGGTTCCATCTGACTATATGCGCAAGCAGACGCTGGTTAACGCGGAACAATTCATCACGCCTGAACTTAAGGAGCACGAGGCGCGTATCCTGAGCGCGGAAGAGCGCATCGAAGAGATGGAGCGCAGCATTTACGCCGATATCTTGCGGCAACTGAGCGTCTACTATCCCCAGATGATGACAACTGCTACGGCTATAGCACGAGTCGATGTACTCTTAAGCCTTGCGGAGGTCGCGGCGCATCAAGGCTATGTGCGGCCGCATTTGGAGCAGGGCAGCGCGATAGAGATTAGCGGCGGGCGACATCCGGTGGTCGAGTACGCACTGGATGGAGATGTCTTCATTCCGAATGATACGTCGCTGAAGGCAGATGATGGGGCACGAATCTTGTTGTTGACGGGACCGAATATGGCGGGCAAGTCAACGTATTTACGCCAGGTGGCGTTGATTACGCTCTTAGCGCAGATTGGCAGTTTTGTGCCCGCCCGCAGCGCACGCATTGGGCTGGTAGATCGCATCTTTACGCGTGTGGGTGCCGAAGATGATATCGCTTCTGGCAAGAGTACGTTCATGGTAGAGATGGAGGAGACGGCAACGATTCTGCATCACGCGACGCGCCATAGTCTAATTATCCTCAACGAAATTGGTCGGGGAACGAGCACTTACGATGGGCTGGCAATTGCACGAGCGGTCGTTGAGCACCTGCATAATGTGGCGGGCGCACGCACACTCTTTGCTACCCATTACCACGAACTGACCTCGCTGGCCGATGAGTTGCCACACCTGCGCGTCTATACTATGGCGATCAGCGAAGACGAGCAGAAGGAAGTAGTTTTTCTGCATCGTGTAACACCCGGCTCGCTTGGACGGAGTTACGGCGTGCATGTGGCAAAACTGGCGGGTATGCCGCCGAGCATTGTGCAACGGGCGGAGGAGGTCCTGAAGCAACTGGAGCTTGGGAATGTAGTGGTTCCCATTGCGGATGCCAGGCCATCCCTACATACTTTATCGGCACAAAATGGGCACGACTTAATACTGTATGGAGATGATAGATTGATGGTTGCGGATGGTAATGGACGTTATGGAGCCTATGAATGGCAAAGTGAGGAGGCGCGTTTAGTGGCACAAAGGCTTGAAACGGTCGATGGTGCCGAGGGTGATCTGGATATGGTTGATGTGTGCGCGATTACGCCATTGGATGCGCTGAATTTGTTGTTTGTAATGCAGAAGAAGAGGAATAAATCTCGGAAGTGAAGTTGCTGCCGAGCGACTGCAAGAGGCTGCTCCGTATATCTAGATTGCAAAAAGAGATATTAACTACTATACTGTAGTTACGATTTCGGCTACAGAGGAGGCAGTTATGAAGACTATTGGAGCACAGGAATTAACAGAACGTATTGACGAGATTTTGCGTATGGTTGAGGAGAGAGGCGAGACTTTCGAGATCAGTGATCATGGTAAGATCATTGCACGTATGGTGCCCGTGAGTGAACCGCAACCAGTCATTAAGCCAGATCTAATACCTTTTTGGGAAAAGATGGAGCAGCTAGCTGCTGAAATTGGCTCCTACTTACCAGATAAAAAAGTGGATGCCGTTGAAATAGTACGTGAGGGAAGACGTGAGTTTTAATGGATGCGAGAATAGTAGTCGACGCTAGTGTATTGGTCAGTCAGTTGATCCCCTATGATATCAATCATAATCCGAGCCTTTTATGGCTGAACCAATTTAGTGCTGCTGGGGGATTGCTGGTAGCACCAGTGTTTTTACAGATAGAGGTGGCAACCGCAATATCTCGATTAACGGGAAAGCCTGCTTTGGTTAGGAAAGCGTTAGACGATCTGAACAATACCGAGAGAATGGACTTTGTACCCTTGGATTCGGCATTAGTGCAGACTGCAATCGACGTCGGTACTGATCTACGGTTGCGTGCAGGAGATTCTATCTATGTGGCTCTAGCCCGTCAATTAAATATCCCTCTAGTGAGTTGGGATAAAGAGCAATTGCAAAGAACTGCAAACGTTATTACAACCTACACACCTAGCAACTACGTTTTCTAGAATACTAAAATGACCGAGCAACAAACATACCATTTCCCCATGACACGCAACCCCATTTTGCCATTGCCGCAGGATGTGGCAGAACGCATAGCTGCAGGTGAGGTGGTCGAGCGGCCGGTTTCGGTGGTGAAGGAGTTGGTGGAGAATGCGCTTGACGCGGGGGCACGGGAGGTACGTGTTGAGATACGAGGTGGAGGACTGCGGCTCATTCGGGTTATTGATGATGGATATGGGATTCCAGAAGATGAATTGGAGCGGGCCTGTGCGCGGCATACAACGAGCAAGATTAGTACGGTTGATGATCTGAGCCGCTTGCGGACGCTGGGATTTCGTGGGGAGGCGCTGGCGAGTATCGCGGCTGTTTCGGAATTAACGCTGCTGAGCCGGGCGATAGAAACCGAGGGCATGGGCGAGGAACATCCTGCTACTTTTGTGACTTTGCGGGATGGTGAGGTGACGCAGCGTGGACGGCGGGCGCGCCTGCATGGTACGACGGTAACGGTGCGTGATTTGTTTTATAACGTGCCTGCACGGTTGAAATTCATGCGAGGTGCGAGGACCGAGGCAGGGCATATTGTACAGTTGATGCGGCGCTACGCGGTGGGGTATCCGGGGGTGCGCTTCAACCTGATGATTGAAGAGCACACTGCGCTGCAAACAAGTGGTAGTGGTGATATTGCTACGACGCTGGCAGAACTCTATCATCTGCCGCTGGCTGAGATGCTCAATCCTGTGAATGTGAGTGCGAAAGAGGATGCTGCGCATTCTTATACTATCCAGGGTTATATCGGCAATAGGGCACTGGCACAGAATAATCGGCAGCATATCACGCTTTTTGTGAATGGGCGGTGGGTGCAGTCACGTCCATTGCAGGAGGCGCTTGAGGCTGGTTATCGTGGCTTGCTGCCGAAGGGGAAGCATCCACTGCTGGTGTTTCACCTGAACCTGTCGTCTGAGGAGTTGGATGCAAATGTTCATCCTGCTAAGACGGAGGTGCGGCTGATGCGGGAGGCAGAGGTGGCGACGGCGCTGACGCAGGCTGTGCGGTCGGTATTAGAACGAAGTCCGGCCTTGCCTGAGGTGATGGATTTTCCTGGGCCAGGGCTTGTTTATCAGCGGCGTCTTCCGGGTCCACATCGGCGGGGTTTGCACGTGGCGGAAACTGCCGAGGAATATTCGGCGCAGCAAGGCCCTCCGGGAGCGGCTGAGATCTTAGCGACGTTGCGGCCACTGGCACAGTTGCAGCAAGCGGTGATCCTGGCTGAGGCTCCGGATGGAAGCCTTTACCTTATTGACCAACACCGGGCGCACGAGCGGGTGATTTATGAGCACTTGCGCCGTACTTATGCCGGAGTGGAGCAGGGTAAGGAGGATGAGTGGACGAATTCCCACCTGTTGTTGGAACCGGTGATGGTTGAGTTGAAACGGCACGAGGCGGAGATATTTGAGCAGCGTTTGCCTATGCTGCGTGGGTTGGGGTTAGAGTGCGAGCGCTTTGGCGGACGAAGTTTTCTGATCCGCTCGGTGCCAGGTGGTATTGAGGAAGGGCAGCGCGTGGAGCAGTTGGTTGGGCATTTGCATGAACTGGCCGAGATAGCAGCGGAGGATAGCAACGATTGGGAAGACCGTTTGCTCATCGCCCTGTCGTGCCGTTCGGCAATGCGACGTGGGTATGAATTGGGCGTAGATGAGCAGCGGTCTCTAATAACTGCACTCTCTCATGTGTCGGCTCCGGCGGTTTGCCCTCATGGAAGTCCGATTTTGCTACATTATAGCCGCAGGTTCTTGATCGATAAGTTTGATTGGTGACTTTACCGGATTGTCAACATTCAGGTCGGAGCAAGCCGGACAGGCACAAGGCGCTGTCCCTACATTTGGGATGGCTCACCCCGTAGGGCATTAGCTGGCGCGCTTGGGTTGTGTGACGCCTATGCGGCGTAGTACCCAGCGGATGACTGCGCTTACTACCACGGCTCTAACGATGCTTCTTATGAAGCCGCCACGGCGGCGAGGTGGTTGATTTCGTCTGTCTCTTCTGGCCATGTTGGGTTTCTCCTTACTTGAATTGACGTGTATCAATGGTTTTTGGTTTTGCACTATTAAGTACAATGAGTTTGTTTCACTATACGATAATGCTCGCTTGGATGCAATCTCAGCCGAACGTGGAATGAGATGTGCTGGCATTGCTGACAAAGTAGCTATTCGGGTGTGTTTGATAAGTTGAAGACAGGAAATGTGACGAGAAGTGCCTCTAGCTGGCAGGAGCATATTGTGCAATGAAGTGCAGTACGCGCTGAGCCGGGTCATCACCGTTATCACCGCCGAAGATGTCGATGCCGTGGGCGTTGCCAGGATAGATGTGGATCTCTTTGGGTGGGCGGGAGATATCGTACATATGTTTGACGTCGGTGACGAATGAAGTATCATTCTCACTGACCAGGAAAAGTTTGGGAACTGTGAGCGCATTTACCTCATTATCGCTCACACCGACACCAAACTCTTGTGGCCCTGAGAGGGAGATTACGGCTGTTACCGGCTCCTCGGCTGCTACTTTGAGGGAGGCGGTTCCACCCATGCTCGCACCCATCAGCACAATCTTTGTGTCTCCTTGCTGATGTGCAAAGTTTACTGCTGCTTGCAGATCGATGTCTAGTTTTGTTGCATCTGCTGTGCCTGCTGAGTCGCCATATCCGCGAAAATCATAGATTAGCACCATATAGCCAAGCACGGCAAGGCGCTGGGGGATGCCAGACTCACTCCAGATGTCCTTGGTCGTACGGAACATATGCGAGCAGATTACGATAGTTTTGCCGTGTCCGTAGAGTAATCCCGCGAGTTGAACATGATCAGAAGTAGTAAAATGCACTGCACGGGCTGGCACATTGGGGGGCGTTGGCGTCGGTGCGATAGAGGGCGTTGGCGTAGCTGTCGGGGTTGGAGCAGTCGGTGCCGCAGATTGCGAAGCTGTTCCCGAACTGCATGCTGCGAGCAAGAGCAATAAGGGTAATAAAAGCAATAAGCGACTGCATCGCACAGGTGATTTCTCCTTTCTGTTGATGTCTTGGGGCCTGACACCCCGAGCCTGGCATCCGCAAGGAGTGCCACTACATTTCAGTTTGCCACACTCCTCAGATGATAGATAGGACAATGGAAGTATGGCGTGTTAAAAACAGACATATATGTGTACGTCTTAGGTAGAGCAAGTATCACAGGCGCTTCATGCTTCTCAGGTATATTCCCAGCGCATTTCGTGCAGGATGTTTTGTAGAGCCTGGGAGGCGTAGCGAAAGAGGTTGGGGCCGCTGTAGCCGGCATATTGTCCAGCGGAGGAGAGATGGGGTTCGAGTGAGAGGAAGCCGTCGTAGCCGTCATTGTGTAGTTGTTGCAGGAGTTGGGGCCAGTGCGCGATACCTTCTCCTGGGGCGACGACGCTGCCATCAGGGAGCGCATCCTTCACATGGATATATTTAAGCCAGGGCTGCAGTGCGTTGTAGGCATCGGGGTAGGGCGTTTGGTTGCACTGGATGAAGTTGGCAGGGTCGAGGATGGCCTGAAAATGCACATTGTCGATGCTTTGGAGCAGGTCGATGCAGCGGGCTATGGTGTCGCCGTAGATGTCTTTCTCGTTTTCGTGGAGCAACACGATGCCTTCAGTGCTTGCGCGTGTGGTCAACTCATGCAGGCGTTGGAGGGCTTCGCCCCGCCACTCCGCTGGATTGTTTGAGCTTCTATTTGTGGGTGGATAGAAAGAAAAGATGCGGATGAAGGGGGTGTCAAAGAATTTTGCAAGCGTGATGGCGTGCTCAAAACGGCGCAAGTGCTCATCAAAGGGGCTATCAATTGGTACTTTGCCGATGGGAGAGGCAATGGCAGATACTCCTATGCCCTCGTCATGTAGAGTCTGCCGAATTTCCTGTATTTGCGCATCGCTGAGGTCAAGCACATTTGTGTTCCAGACTCCACGCAGGTTGAGGAAAGAGATGTTCTCGCTGCGGAGCACGGCGATTTGTTCATTCAGGTCGGCTGAAATTTCGTCGGCGAAGGCTGAGAGGCGAATCATGAGAGGGTTACCTCCTTGTGTGTGCGGGCCGATTCATAGATGGCGAGGATAATTTCGACGGGATGCTTTGCGGCCTCTCCATCGACGAGTGGAGTTCGGTTTTCTCGGATGGCACGGATCATATCGGCAAATTGTAAGGCATGGCCTTGGATTGAAAGGGCTGCAGGATTTTGTGCCGCTAAGCCACCTTTGCTATCTTCAGTCTCCGCTACATTCTTCATATTGGCACCGTAAGCGCCAACTTCCTCGCGGTCGTCGCGGGCGAGGTGAAGGTAGGCTAGCTTATCGTCCTCGATAATGGCTGAACCTTTATCGCCAAAGATTTCTATGCGGGTGGTGACGCCGGGATAGGCAGCGGTTGTGGCCGAGATAGTGCCAAGCGCTCCACTGGCAAAGCGCAAGACAGCTACTGCTACATCTTCCGTTTCTATGTGGTGAACGAGGGTATCGGTGTAGGCATAGACGCTGCTGACCTTGCCCATGAACCATTGGAGGAGATCGATGGAGTGGATCGACTGGTTCATGAGGATGCCTCCGCCATCGAGTTGCCAGGTGCCGCGCCAGGCTCCGCTGTCGTAGTAAGCCTGGGAACGCCACCAGGGGACGATGACGTTGCCCAGTACCAGTTTGCCAAGGGCGTGTTCTTCGACAAGTTTGTGTACTTGTTGGGAGGCGGCATCGAAGCGATGCTGGCTGATTACGGCAAGCTTCACGTGATTCTCGCGTTGCACACGCAGCATCTCATTGATCGCAGGGAGAGTGATTTCTATGGGCTTCTCCACGATGACGTGTCGGCCTGAGCGCATTACCTGGCAGGCTTGCTCTCCGTGCAGACCACTGGGTGTGCAGATGTTTACGACATCTACTAGCTCATGATCCAGCATTTGCTGGAGGTCTGTGTAGGGTGTAGCGCTGTATTTAGCGGCAAGTTTGTGCGCTCGGTCGGGAAGAGGGTCGCAGACGGCAACGAGTTGCGCATCCGGGAGGCTGGCGATGGCTTCGGCATGGGTTGCGCCAATTACTCCACAGCCAACAATTGCGAAACGTAATTTGTTTGTCATGTTTGTGTTTCCTTATGGATAGGTATCCAAGTGGAGGGCAGACCGAGAATGAAATTCAATAATCAATCCTCCATTTCCAGGTTGTTGAGATATCTCTCTACGTCATCGAAAAAGTGATTGAGTGGCTCAACTGCCCCATTTGGGTCGCTGTCGATAATAAGCAGGAAACAGGATCGGCCTTGTTCGAGCATGGCTTGCCAGGTGCTGATGGCCTGGGCACATAGGAAGGAGTCGGTATAGGTGCCGAGGATGGTTTTTTCGTGATTGCGCATTAGTACGCGCAGGCTGAGCAGGTATGGAGGTCCGTCCATTTCACTCTGTTCGGTTGAATGATAGGCGGCAGGTGCGTGGCGTAGCTTGACGGGGATGCTGAGTAGCTCGTTTCCAATTTTATGTAGGTGTGTATCCAGGACTGATACTATGTTTGCGGGTAGCTCACCGTTCAGGGTGAAATCAAGGTAGGCAAGTTGGGATTCTGCATGGTTTGGTGCGACTAGTTGTTGTAGCGCCTGGGCGAATATGGAAGCTGGAAGGGTGTGGGCGAAGGACGTTGTAGCTAGCTGCTCTGATTGGGGGACGAGCAGTGTTAGTGGGCCATCGATAAGGGTTGCTTTCCATTTCGATGTGATCCTGAATGGGTCGCCCTTGCGTAGGGTGCGGGCGCGCGCTTTGTAGTTTTCGACGGCGGGTTGACCGGCGAAGGTGATGTGGTGTAGGTAGCCGTAGAGGGCCATGGTTAGCTGCCAGTCAAGGAAACTTGCCGCCAGGGCGGCAAGACGATCTAGTGGTTCCGGGCTGGCAAGAGAAGGTTGGTAGAGCAGAAATGTGTTGGTCTCGTCTGGTTCGGAGTTGTTGGTTGTGACTTTGACGTGTAGTGTGCCGGTTGGGTTTGTGGAAGAGCCGATAAATCGGCGGTGGGCACGATAAATCGGCCCCTACGGGGGGATGGTGAACCGTTGTCATCCAGTGGCTGGTCGGGGAAGACGATGATGCCTTTGCCGCCTTTGCCGAGGCTTTCTTCCATCAGTTGCTCTATCCAGGGAATGAGCGGGTGCCATGCTTGGGGGACGTTTAGGAGCAGGCGGCAGGCTCCGTCGATGCTGGCGTCGCTCAGGGCCGCGGCAAGGCGTACGAATATGGAAGATGTGGGTTGTTCGGTGATGAAGGTCAGGTTATATTCTTGCCAGGCGTGGCGCAGCATGATCTGCAACTGGCCGGGTGATGCGGATGTGCTTGCAAAGTAGAGGGCGACAGGGAGAAGGAATACACGCGTTGTGGGGGCGCTCATCCGACCACCAGTGCCTGTTCTGCCATCGAGTTGAAGGGGGAGGGTTGGGACCGAATGTTCATGGGCGAAGTCTTCAAGGTAAGAGCCGGGGAGGGTCATGACGAGTAGATGTTCGGCTGAAGGTAATTGGGCTTGTTCTAGAAGGTCGCTGAACCAGGTGAGGTGGGTGATGGGTTCTTCGGATGTCATGCCCATTGATACGCCGATCATTACTACGTCGTTAAAAAGGGCGTGCAGAAATGTTGTATTGGCGGATGCTGGTTCGGTTGGGAGCGTGAGGTTTTTGGTCTGGGCTAGCTCGCGGATGATTTCGTTCAGGGCCGCAGGGTCGGTGCTGTCCAGGGGGTAGATGGTGATGCTATCGTCCTGCTGGTTGCTACAGAAGCCGAGTTCGGTGAGGACGCGGACGGCGATGATGGAGCCTCCCATGCCTGCCCAGATGATGTGGCGTATACCACGATCCCAGATTGCGCGGGCTTCTGTCTCGACCTGTTCTAGTTTTGTAGGGTCTTCCAGCAGGCGGGCTACGCCTTCAACCCAATCGAGCTTTAATGCTCCGTCTTCGCTGCCGAGCGTGGCCATAAGACCTTCCTGTCGCCGCAGTTGGCCAATGGCGTTTTCGTCGATCAAACGACGAAGTGCGGGAGATGTTTTTCTGGTGTTTCTTATAGCGGAATGATATGTTGATCTATCGTCAGTTTCCACTGTGAACTCCTTATTTGGTCTTGTCTGCGTTAAATCACGACGCCTGTCTCCAGGCCGGACAGGCACAAGGCGCTGTCCCTACATTTCGAGTGGCCCTCCCTACGCCTGTCTCCAGGCCGGACAGGCACAAGGCGCTGTCCTTACATTTTGGGTGTCTGTTCCCCATCATCGAATCGTGACAGCCCGTTAGCGCGGTAAAGTATTTCACCGGCGTGGGGTACGAGCAAGATGCCTTCTGATTCGCGGTTTTTCCATTGGTCAGGATCGATTTTTCTGTAATCGGCGTAGCCGAGGTTGACGCGGTGGCAGCGTTCTTCGGGGATGCCCGTGGCGAGGGTTACTGAAATGCGAGGCGTTTCGATGTTGGTGGCAGCGTCATAGGTGCCTGTACCTTTGACGTGGGTGCTGTGGGCAAGGATGCTGCCAGGGATATCTTTGAAACGGTCCCACTGCTTGAGGAAATAATCCTTCACGTGATAGCCGACCTGGTCGATCAGTTTGCCATGAGTGTAGGATATTTCGGTGATGTGTGGGGCGTAGATGATTACTTCGCCACCGTCGCTGATGGCAGGCTCGGTTTTGTACATTGCTTTGGCCGCGGTCCAGAGGTCGTCGTAGATGGTTGAGGGCATTGAAAGTACACGCTGGAAGGGGCGGTCTACGGTGATGATATTGAGTTGGGCGGAAAGGTCAGCGGCGGCACTGAAGGCTTCGGTATGGGGACCAATGTAGAGGCCGTGGAGTTGGTTCCCTTGCAGTACCAGTGCGAGGCACAGTAGGGGACGGGTTACAAACTGTGCTGCCCGCTCGATGACGCGCCGTACAGGCGTGTCCTTGATGCCAATTGTGTGCATGCTGGTGACGAGGGCTCCCAGCCAGTGGGTGAAGTTGATGATGTCTGGGCCAGCAATGCCGGGAAAGAGATATTTTGCTCCACCGGAGAAGCCTGCAACTTCGTGAGGGAAGACGGGACCGCAGATTATCAACTGGTCGTAGTCGAAGATCAGGCGGTTGAGGGTTACGGGAACTTCCTCGACTAGCAAACCGTTGGTCAGAGATTCGGCTTCGTGGCGCGAAATGACACCAATTGTCTGGAGCATTTCTGGCTGCGACCAGTGGTGGTTGAATATTGTGACGTTGGGATAGCGCTCTGCTCGCTCGCGTGCGTTTACGCCTACTAACTTGTCGATGGCTGGCTCTGTCATAGGTGCGTGGGTGCCGAGGGCGATTAAGTAGTCTAGTTGTGCTACGCGTTGCCCAAGTTGTTCATAGAGCAGGCGGAAAAGTAATGGAATGGGAGCTGTGCGCGTGCCGTCTGGAATGATGACGAGCACTCGCTTGCCTTCTACCGGTAAGGGGTCGCATGCTTGCGCAATGAGTTGCTGGATATCGTCGGCTGTTAAAATTTCGGTTGTTGAGCCTTTGCCCAGGATCATGATGCATTCCTCTATACTTTATACGCTGTTGAAGGATGAAAGGCGACTGCTGTCAGTCTACAACATGGTTTGGTTAGAAAGGAAGTGGAGGTGTGAGGCGAGTTTTGTGGTGAAAGCGGGCGGGGACATTGGGACATTGGGACATCGGGGACATGATATTGTGTTGGTTTCTTTTGACCAGAGCGGAGAGGAACGGAAGGCACCCGCAAGGGGTGTCAGGAGTGTTCAGAGAAGTTCTGGTGCCTGAGAGGCCTGGGAAGAGAATAGCTTGCACGTACCTTTCAAAGTGCGCAATAAATTTTGAACTGCTGAGCTTGGCAGGAGGAGTTTTCCAGCGCATGAAGTGAGCTGAACATTGCTGGGTAATGCTTATGAGGTGGTTGGAGATGGAAAAGATTTGCATGCTTCTAGTATACTTCATCTCACGTCCGCTCACAGGAAGTCTTCTCCCCAAATGTCTGCAATGTGAGTGGTTGCCTTGCAAATCGAGCAAGGCTTCAACGCGCAAAGCCATCAAAGACCAGTTCGTTTGGGGGCTGGGGTTGTGTCAGGTCCACTCCGTTGAAGAGGTCCTTGACGCGTTGCCGAAACCAGACGTCAAAAGGGACCTGCGAGGTGGGTGGACGGAAGGTTACCAGTCCCCCAGACAGGGTTCCGCAAGAGCTGTCACGGGTAGGGTTTTATCAGAAAGCAGCCTAGCGAGGTGTAGGAATGATGGCAAGGTCTACTTGAAAGAAAAATGACATAAAGATAAGGAGAAGAGGCTAGAGTGTGCGAAACAGAGTGCAATGAACGTCACGCTCAGTTTGTCACCGAAAGGACTCTTCTGATGCCCTTAGCTTACCCCATCGAGGAAAGGGATCGCACCCAACTGTTGTAGCAGAGCTGAGGACGTCCTTTATGCCACATAATTCGGCGATCTAAGCGTGCCATGGCTTGGAGAAGCGGTATGATGCTCGTAGCCGCTAATCGTTATTACTTATGCGCTTGGCTGTTTGGCCGCCTCAACTTCCCAAGTCTCTGCTTTGCTCTGTCAGGGCTGCGCTGGCTCTGGCCTGATCGCGGTCGACCTTGCCTACGGGCAGCGAGCTCTGTGAACGCTGCGCTCAGCTACTGGCCACCGTACAGGGGCACCTCTCCATTGTCCCTGGTGGGTGCCAGTTAGGGGTAGCGGGCAGACGAAAGGCGCTTTTTGCCTTCGGGCGCGATCAGATCCTCAATTGTCAGCCCTTGGAGAGGTGACGAAGGCGGCGAACGCCTTGCACTTTGACCGCGTGAGATGCTGAGCGAGCCAGTGTCCTTTCCAGGTGCGGTGGCTGTATGTGGGTAAGGTTGGCACTCATGCCATAGACGAAGCCCTCTTTGCCCCGGCGCACATCAGTGAACTACGCATGGCCTCAGTGCTCTTGCGCTCGTTCACCCTCGACATGCTGCTACTCTTTGATCGCAATTTCGTAGGTGCTTTCTTTCTGCAGAGTGCTTACGCTATTGGTCGCACCTACTCGGCCGGCTAGCGAGCAATCGCTACCGCCACACCGCGCGCCTGCTTGCCGATGGCAGATATCTGATCAGATTGCCTGCCGACGAGGCGGGCTAGCCTTTCTTGAAGCTGTGGGTGATCGAGTATAGCGTGAAGACACTGGTGGCCGAGGAAGTGGTTAAGCAGCCTGTTTCGCGCAAAGTGCGGGTAGTGACCCGCACGTGGTCCATTGTCTGGTGATGACTTGCTCGATAGGGAGCAGGCTGCGGTCTTCGCTCTCTTTTTGCTCTACCACGAACACTGAGAGGTTGAGCAGTGCATCGATAAGATGAATACTCGTGAACCTAGTGGTAGTACCTGAGCAGGCAGTAGAAGGCACTCGTATACCAGGAATGTACGGCATGTTGCTGGCTCATTATGCGGTGTGTGTCTGGATGTATCGAGTTGATTGGAAGACAGCGTGGACGCGATTGGGGCAGTTTCAGGCAGGCCAGAGGGGTGCTGGAAGCGCACCCAGGCAAGGGTCACGGGAAGTTCTTAGAGAAAAGCCCGCCTGAGAGGTGGCGGGCGGCTGAACTACGAGAAGTCCTGCGAGCTGCGCGCAGGCCGCTGCTGACGATAGAAAAAGAGAAAGAAAAAAAAAAAAAGAAGAGAAAGAAAAAAGAAAAAAATAAAAGGGGTGTAATTACGAAAGGCACCCGCAAGGGGCCCCGCACCGCTCCCAGCCGCCCCTGCCTCTACATGGAGGTGCTTGATTTCCTGTCATGAGACATCGGGACATGTATGACATAATAAGGCAGGCAAAACGTATGAGGGTAGTTCCAGGCAAGGGCAGATAGTATCATGCAAGAGACCGAAATATTGATTATCGGCGGTGGGATTGCGGGGACATCGACTGCTTATTTTTTAAGCCAATATGGGCATGAGGTGATGCTGCTGGAGCGAGGGGAGATTGCGGGTGAGGCTTCGGGTTTGAATGCCGGCACTTTGTGGGCAACTGGTTGGGGCAGCAGACCAACGCTTGCTTCGACGTTGAGTATGGGTGGGCTGGATATCTTGAAGACTTTGCAGATTGATCTGGGTCAGGATGTTGAATTTCGGCAGAGCGGCTCTTTGAAGGTTATTTCGACTGAGGAGGAGTTGGCGTTTGTTCGTGAAGTGGTGGCGGATCTGACGACTGGTGGATATGAGGTGAAGCTTCTGTCGGCAAGGGATGCGCGAAGCCTCGAACCTGAGACTGAGCCCTGGATATTGTGGGGTGTTTGTATTATCCTCATGGAGGTAATGCGAATCCGGTGAAAACGACGCGAGCTTTTGCTGCACTTGCTCAGCAGCAGGGAGCGAGTATACTGACTCGGCATGAGGTGACGGGGATACGTTCCCTTGATGATGGAGGCTACGAGGTTGAGACGTTGCCAGGGGTGTTTCGGGCAAAGATATTGGTGTTAGCGGCGGGTCCATGGTGTCGATCTCTGGGGTCGATGCTGGGTCTTGAGATTCCGGTTTATGCTGTACGCGGGCAGATGTGGTCTACCGGGCCTGTTCCGCCCAGGATTTTTCATAGTGTTGGGGCGGCAGAATCTGCGCTTTACTGGCATAAGGCTCCTTATAGTGATGAGGATACTCCGTTGGAATTGACTCATCGAGGGGGGCAGCGGCTGACGAGGCATCTTGTATGGGCGGCAGACGCAGGATGGGGAGATTATTTTTGGGGGTGATAGGCAGGTGGATGTTGCGAGGATGCCGGACCCGGTTGGGATTGAGGTTAATCGCGAGCATGCGATTGAGGTGTTTCCTTTTTTGCGTGAGTTTCCGATTAAGAGGACGTGGGCGGGGTGGATGCCTTTTACGCGGGATTTGCGGCCGATTATTGGGAAGGTTCCGGGGGTTGAGAATGTGTTTGTGCTGACGGGTTTGGGGTCTTCGGGGTTTGAGCAGGGGATGATGGCGGGGAGGTTGGTGGCGGAGTGGGTTCATGAGGGGAGGGGGGATGCTGTGCTTGGGGAGGTGGAGGTGGGTGGGCAGGTTAGTTTGCAGGATCAGTAGCGTTTTGGGAAGGAATTTTCAATGTACCTCTTTCACTTTGCCTGATGCTCCTGGTGTTGTCAGGCTTACGATATGTTGGTGGTTAGCCTCGAAAATATCATGATCGGTGGATTTCCTACGTCACAGAAGCCATGAAAGGCGATATGAGAATATTTATTGGCGACATTATCGCTGTGCTAACTCTTTGGCCTTTTGTTCAGCAGGCTCAATAATATGTTTTTGAAGTGATGTAAGTAGGTCTGCGATATCCTGATAGCGAAATGTTGGCAACACCCAATTATAGCGCTTTCTCAAGTCCTCAAACATCGCGTACTCATGTCTTTCAACTACTTTGCCTTCAGCAATAAGAGGTTGGAGAGTTAGCAGAGGCTGGACAGGAACGACTGTCTGAGGAATGACGGTTGCTACCTCATGCGGAGCACTGCTAGGATCAGTGAGATCAACAATAATAAATCGTGCAAGGTGTGCTAAGGTGCTGACTGTTTCGGTCAAGTCGCGGCTCACTGGTTTTTCAAAATCGAAAAGGACAGGCAAATAATCGCGGTTTCGTAATTCATCCCTTGATCGCATCTAGAAACAGCTTCCTCTCTTGAGTGAAACGGCCTAAAATCAGGACAACTTTAGAAGTAATGGTATCAATGACATCACGGATTTCCTCATTATTCGAGAGTAGGTAGATAAATTGGGCAAGTTTGAGATTATCGACGGTAATACTAGATTCTCCGCTATGAGTAATGATTAGATTTTCTTGTTTAGCTCCTTGTAGTTTGACATTCCATACAGAAGTTCCATAGACACGGCAATTGCTTAGAATCGCATTTGTGAAATTAGTCCCGACAAATGTACTTGTGCTGAGGTTCGCTCCGGTGAAGTCTGCATCAGTAAGATCAGCTTCTCTGAAGATGGCTCCGTAGAGAGTGGCTCCGATGAGTTTAGCTCCGATGAGTTTAGCCTCTCTGAAGTCGACACCAGTGAGGTTGGCTTCTCTAAGATTGGCTTTAGTAAGGTTGGCTCCACTGAGATCACTATCAAAGAGTTTAGCTTTGTAGAGTTTGGCACCACTCAGATCGGCATTGAGGAGAAAGGCATTAGATAGTCTACCAGCTCGGATAATGGCTCGGCTGAGATTAGCTCGGCTGAGATTAGCTCGGACGAGGTTTGCTTCCGTCAGGTCTGCTCCGCTGAGATTCGCATTAAAAAGGACAGCTCGGCTCAGATCAGCCTTCCGAAGGATGGCTCGGCTTAAATTGGCTTGGCGGAGATCTGCTCCACTCAGCTTGATTCGGGTAAGATCTGCTCCACTCAGATCGGCTCTGGTCAAATTGGCTCGGCTGAATTCTGCCTCATGAAGATCGACCAAACGAAGGTTAGCATTACTGAAATAGGCATGATAAAGATTTGGCTCTATAAATGGACGCTCTTTTCTCCACTGGTTCCAAACTTCTACTCCCTGTTTGAGGATATTGAGATGTTCCTGGTCTGCCATTGAGTTTCTTTCCTCTTAAAGAGAATAATTCATAACGTTCGTTTATTAATTATATTCATGCTTAGACTAAACACAGCAAGCAAACGGCGCACAATATTTGATTTGTAGCGTTATTCTAGTTAAGAATTATTAATTGCCCTATGGCTTGTAATCCTTTATATTAAGAACAGAGCCTCTATTGAATATATCATCAAGGTCGATAATCTCTTATCTTTACCTCCAGTTTTATCATACGTTCGAGAATCCTCGTCCATGTTCTTATCCAACCACTATCTACAGCTAAAGGGTGGTTTTCGATAAAGTATGATCCCATGCCTGCCAAGAGTTGCGTTTCGAGTCGCAATACTTGCCCTTGGCGTTCTCCCCATGCTAGACGACTTATATAATCATCATCATATTCTGCTATACATTCATCTATTTGACGGAAGTTAGTGAAACCCAGTTTAAGTAGCATACGAGCAGCCCAATCATAAGAGGCTTCTGTCATACGCCTATCAACTCCAAGCCTCTTATCGAGATATGCTTTTAATGCATCCGGAGTAATTTCAACACTTTCTAGCTCGCCCTCTTGAACTGACTTTCGTGCTGATTGTCTAAGCTCCTTGTCTTCATCGTCAATTGTCTGAAATTCGCGATCAGCAATCTCAAGTAGACCAGCTAACGACATAAAACGACGTCGTATTGATGGAGGGATTGTTTCAACTGACTTATATTGTATGTCGTGTTCGATTTCTGCCCACGCATGCTGAAGAATAGTCCTCACTTGGATTTCAGCAACTAAGTGCTTATAGTGGGCATATTCTGGAAATGCAGCTCGTTGTGGGGTAAGTGAGATTAAATAGTGGATACTTTGATATCCAAAGCGCTCTTCTTCCTTTAGAACATCTGATTTATTAATTTTATTATGCACCAAAAATTCACTGTAAATTACTAGGTCAACCTGATCAACCGTCTTTGGGAAGAAGGTAATAACTCTAACGCCTGCCTTATCAGTAATTTCATTAATCGGGTCTTGATATTTTGGCCGGTTTGGATCCACACGAGATGGTGCTGACGCTTTCTTCCCAAAACTCTCTTCATCCTTAGCTCGTCCTTGAATCTGAGGCAACTTTAATTTGTTGACTGTCTAAAGTCATCCTTAAGATAGTCTCAATAACTGAAGCAAATTTTTCATATTTAGGACGTTCTTTTCGGTAATCATCGACAGCCTTTCGCCGCAGACTTTCAAAATTTACTGCTTTGTTAGTAGGTTCAATTGATGTCATGGCGAAGCTTACCTCACAAAGGAAAATCCGACTGCTTTTTTCGGTCTCTGAAAAAAGAATCGGTTAAATGTATAGTTTGACGTAAGTCTTTATTTACTCTTTCGGTCACGCTTCTTCTGTTTTCGAGGTCAATCACAATTTAAGATGTCTTTGAAGCAAACTTATTTGCTTGAGTAAGTCGTCCATATTTGATACCTTCCCTTCTTCAACTTTACTTAAAGCACTATGTAGTAAATCCTTGAGTTGCTGGTTGTCTGGCTCTGACTGTCCTTTTGTAGGTGAGATCTCAAGCACTTCATGATCGGCTATTGCTCCTCTTTCAGCAATTTGTTGAGCCCTTCTGCGCTCTTGCTCTTGTAGACCTTCTTGTATTCGATCACGCGCTCTGGGACCAGTTGCATCTGCGCTTGGGGAATTGAGATCGACGATCAACATATCATGTTGCAGATGACCAATATATCGTCGTGCAATACTTATATCAATATCATAGTCCTTGGTGAATGTAAGACCTGCTACTGTATAGCTATCACTATTTCCTTGCTTTCTTACCGGAATTCCACTAGGATCATTTAAATCTATCGAACGAAAGAATATTATGCGTTTTAAACGACTAAAGCTAAGCTCGATAGCCTGAGGTTTGCCTAGAGCTTCAAATGCTGCCCAGTTTAATGAGAAAGTTCCACCGCGTTGAATAGTTACTAATGAAGTTTTAACAGAACGTGAACGATAACGTTTAAACACTTCTCTGTCTTCCATTGTTTGTTCCTCCAAAGCACTTGTAGTATGAAAAAAGCTATAAGGAGACTTGAAGATGTTGTCTATAATATCATAAAGCCATTTGTTAATGCAATAGGAAAGTTAGTATATCCGTGTATATGGTTGTTTTACCTAAATTATGGATTTAGCTAATTACCTAAATTTGGCCCCAATTAGTGGCAGAGAGCCACCAGAAAGGAGCTTGCCAAAAGAAAGATGATGAGTCATACCTATCGTAGAGTGAAAACTTAGCGATAGGAGGAGCATCATCATGAACGAATCTACCACACCGGCCAGCAAGCAGTTTAGCAGTTGTGCCAGTTTGGCCGCTCTCGGGATCAAGCTGAGAGAGCTGAAGGTGTTTGAACCGATTGAGCAAACCGTGCAGATTGCGCAAAAGACGATCAAGGATAGCCCGACCGACAAACTCTACGATGCCTTGATCAGCATGCTGGCAGGAGCCCATGGCTTGGTCGAGATCAATACGCGCTTGCGAGCCGATGCCGCCTTGCAGCGAGCCTTCGGGCGCAGCCGGTGTGCCGAACAATCGGTGGTGCAGGACACGTTGAATGCTTGCACGCCAGAGAATGTGGAGCAGATGGAACAAGCGCTGGACACGATCTATCGTCAGCACAGTCAAGGCTATCAGCATGATTACCAGGCCGACTTCCAGATCCTGGATGTGGATATGAGCGGCCTGCCTTGCGGCCCCAAAGCGGCGTTTGCCACCAAAGGCTACTTTGCCAAACAGCGCAACCGTCGCGGTCGCCAATTGGGTCGCGTGTTGGCCAGCCGCTACCAGGAAGTGGTGGTCGATCGGCTCTTTGATGGCAAGACGCAACTGACCCGCGCCTTGCAGCCGCTGATACTGGCGGCAGAAGAGACCTTGCACTTGGATGAGGACAAACGCCGCCGCACCATTGTGCGCCTCGATGCGGGAGGAGGCAGTCTGGATGATGTCAATTGGCTGCTGGCGCGTGGCTACCAGGTGCACGGCAAAGACTACTCGGGCCAACAGGCCAAACGCCTGGCCAGAGCGGTGGAGCACTGGTACGCCGATCCCCATCAGCCCGAGCGGCAGTTCGGCTGGGTGACCGAAGTGAGCAATGCCTATGTGCGTCCGGTCAAGCGCATCGCCGTGCGCTGTCGCCAACAGGATGGCCAGTTCGCTTACGGCGTGCTGCTCTCCACTTTGTCGGCCCAGCAGGTGCTCGCTTTGACCGGCCAGCCGCTCTCGTTGCTCGATGACCCGGCGGCGGTGCTGCTGGCGTATGTCAGCTTCTACGATCAACGCGGAGGCGGCGTCGAAACCTCCTTCAAGGGCGACAAGCAGGGACTGGGCATCGGCAAACGCAGCAAAAAACGCTTTGCCGCTCAACAGATGGTCATGCTGCTGGGCTCGCTGGCGCACAATGTGATCGTCTGGGCGCGCCACTGGTTGGCAAGCCCGACCTTGCAACACTACGGGATCTTGCGCATGGTGCGCGATGTCTTTCATATCAGTGGCTTTCTGCTGACCGATGCCTGCGGGCAAGTACTCAGATTGTGCTCAATCAGTCCGCTCCCTTGGCATCGGCTTTAGTCCATCCTTTGCGCAAGCTCTTGGCTTGCGCTCATGTGGCCGTTAATTTGGGCCAAACTTAGGTAATTAGACCGGTGAAAGAAGAAATAGAGGGATATCGCAAATCTAGTGTAGATCGCACAATTTATGCTTTCTGACATGACCAAGAAAATAGGAGTAGCGCAGGCTCCTATCTCTTACTTCTTTGAAACGCTCATGACCCAGGCCGCTTTCTTGTGTGCCTGGGCACGTTTCAATGCCTCTGGCTGTGGCTGCTTTCCTTCTGATCTGGTTGCTTGTGGTATGAGTGGGTTCAAGTCTTTCCATGGTAGTCCGTGAACCTTCATTTGAGCTGTGAGGAGCATTGGTCATCTTGAGTGAAGCGAAGAGTGTTCTCCTGGGCAGAGGTCCTTCGCGAGGGCAGGCACAAGGCACTGCCCCTACAGGAGGACGACAAGGTTGCTAGAGGATGGCAGGCAAGTTTGTTAGTGGAGTGGTGCCCCTTCCTTGCAGGTGCCGGGTTCGTGCGTTGGGGTGGAGTGGGGCTTGCTATGGAGTTCTTACGATTCAAGGGTGGCAAGTAGTTTGCGGGCGCGGGATGCGATGGATTTGTGGGGGTCGGAGAGGAGGGTTTTGAGGATGGTGAGGAGTTCTGTTCGTAGCTGGTTGTCGTTTTTGCTGAGTTTGGCGAGGGTGTCCATGCTGTAGTTGACGACGAGCCAGTCTTTTTTGTGGGTGAGGTTGCGTTTTAGGATTTCGGATGCTGTTGCATGTTGTTGGGGTGTTAGCTGGACTTGTCCGAGGATTTGGGCGAGGTGCCATTGGACGCTGGGTTGGTCGATGGGGGCGATTTCTGTTAGTAGTTGGGGGATGTAGGGTTGGAGCCATTCGGGGTGTTGACGACAGACTTTTTCGAGGGCGTCGCTTGCTCGCATGCGTATGATGGAGTCGTCTTCTAGCAGGCAGGTGTACAACTCGTTCAGGCGGGTGCTGTTATTAAGGACGAGGGTTACGACTTCTTCTGTGCGTTCTAGTGAGCGGGGGTTGCCGCCGGTTAGTATGGTTTTGATGGGTTCTTGTTTGGGCATGGTTCTTTACTTCGTTAGGGCTGCATGTGGTATGTTTCGGAACTCGCAAGACTTTACATACCTCACTTTGCTATGCTATGTACTCGATGATGTAGAATCCGTATACTGCGAGGATAAGGAGCACTATCGCCGCTCCAATGATAGACGGGCCAAACCAGCGGCCTTTGAGGGCGAGCTTCTCCTTGTTGTGCTCGACTGCATCCTCGCGCATATCGAGCGCGCTGATCGTGTAGCGCATTCCTGGGGGCATCCACCAGTGGGGTTTGCGTTCCTTCGCTATCCAGCGACGGCAAAAGAACATCATATTGGCATTGAGTACCGGCCGGGTGATGCGCTTGATAGCGAAACCCGCAATGACACCAATGATGAATGCGTCATAACCGTCCGCATAGAGTTTTTCGGCGAGAGATGGATGCGCGCTGAGTTGTGGTTCAAGCCAACTCGCATGCAAGATGTCATGGAAGAATGGCAACACCCACAGGAACATTGGGATCGCAATCAAGGTACCTACGAGGAGCACGATGAAGGGGATCGCGACTTCTTGCGCCGTGGTGACCGGCTTATAGCGCGAGGGGATGAGCGGTACGCGCATAAGGAAGCGATCGAACGCTGTCTGGCTGAGATTCTTCGGTCTTCTTTTCATACTTCAGAGAATTGAAGCCAATTTGCTGGTAGAGCAGCAGCGCCATGAGACCTTCCATGTACGGGCGCACTACGTGTCGGACGTTATTCCACTGATTGGTCGACAGCCACTGGACAACGCCGCCGTGGGAGATATCATTGCTCAGCAGATGATCCCAGGTGTACTTGACATTCCATAGATGGAAGTCAAGATGCTGGCCAAAGATGGTGGTGACGATATGCTGGCCCTGGAGCCACTGAGTCAGGATGAAGTAGAGGGCGATCATCGATAGCTTGCCGAGATGCCCAAAGAAGAGGCCATAGAGCTGGCTCTGGATGAAATTGAGTATCTTTCGACTACGCTTGAGCTGAGGTTGCTCAGCAGGGGTTTCTATGGCAATACTATTCATGACGGGTTTCATATTGCTCTCCTCCCATCGGATGGGTGGGCTTAGCAGTATCGCACGTACTTATGCGACATCTGTTCCTCCTTTGGAACGAATAGGTCTATATATGTGGACAGCGCATTATACACCAAAGAAGTTAGTCGCTGCGCGAGAGGAATAAAGTGACTCGCATATGTGGTTCGGCTTATGCTTCGCATGAGTTTTGAGACACCTATTTGCTGTTACAAAAATGGGGCAGGCTGTTGAAAAAGTCACTTTCCTGCTGAGCTTCATGAGACGAGCAGTATTTTTTACACGAAGGTTTGCAAAGTCTGCCGGTTCGTAACGCTTTCCGTAACGATTGGGAGACGAAGGTATGCTATGATATGGCTGAGGAAGACAAAAACCTCTCTCTGAGTCGTGGCGTTTTTCTTGCCGTGGAACAATATCATGTATGGCATAGCCAGGTGTATGGACCTATTGCGCGAGGAAAGAGTGAAAGAGATGAAAACAGGGACAATGAGAACCGACGTTCGTCTGGAAGGTCGGTTGCTGTTGGTTGCCAGAGCGGTGTGGTTGGCGTTTGCCTTCTTTGAACTCATCTTGTTGAGCATCAATCTTCTCCAACCGCTCTTCGGAGGGCAGACGCTGATCTGCCCATTTACCTTTACCTGTCCCTATGACGCACCAACACTCTCGGCGCTCCAATATACGCATATTTCTCTCAGTGCGTACAACACCTATGCAACAGGATTTGGATTCCTCTCCGCGCTGATCTTTGTGGGACTCAGCGTCCTCCTATTTTGGCGGGTCTTCAACCAACCAGTGGCTCTGTTTGCCTCTATCGCCTTCCTCTTACTGGGAGCGGGAGGGCTTGCAGGAGACGTCTCAAGAATGCCACTGGCTCTACAAGTGGTCTTTAATGTGATCCAGACCCTGCTCCTGTTTTTCTGCCTTGGTTTCTTTCTGGTCACCTTTCCTGATGGGCGCTTCGTTCCTCGCTGGAGCTGGCTGATTGGCTGCACGCTTTTTGTGCAAGCCATCTTCTTCCTCCTGCCTGGCCCTTTCAATATTCTCTCCTGGCCCGTTCCGCTCTTTCTACTTGAGCTTGCGCTCGCCTGGGGCAGTCCCGTTGCGCTCCAAATCTACCGCTATCGACGTATCTCTACCCCAGCACAGCGCCAGCAGACCAAGTGGGTCATTTTTGGACTGGCCTGCGTTATTACGGTGCTCTTGCTCACAGGCTTGGGAGGGATAGTCCCGACCACGAGTTCAGCAGGCGCGCTCTTGTATTTGGTCACAACGTCGTTGCCTACGTGGGCTTTTTTGCTCATTCCCCTGAGTATCACGATAGCTATCCTGCGCTCCCGTTTATGGGAGATTGATGTCATTATTCGTCGTACGCTGGTCTATAGTACCTTGACGGTGATCCTGGCCTTGCTTTACGTTGGACTCGTTGTCGGTTTCGAGTCGCTCATGCGGCTGTTCACCCAGGAGGCCTCGCAGTCTCCTCTCATCATTGTTGCATCGACACTGGCCATTGCCGCACTCTTTCAGCCCTTGCGCCGTCGAATACAACGGGTCATCGATCGGCGTTTCTTCCGACGCAAGTATGATGCTGCTCACACCGTAGCCGCTTTCAGCGCAACGCTACGCAATGAGGTGGACTTGAGTCAGTTGAGCGAGCACTTGCTAGCCGTCGTGCAGGAGACGATGCAACCAACGCACGTCTTCCTCTGGTTGCCTCCAGCAAAACCAGACAGACAACAGCAAACTGCTTGGAGGAGCACTCCTCCTGCTTCCTCTGACGGAAAATGAAGAGGTGAAAGGGTTTCTGGTTTATCTGCATTTCCAGTCTTGAAGCATGAAAGGTGACTCCAATGATGGGAACCAAAGCGCGACACTTTGCTTCACTCATCAATGTTTCAGTCGAACAGTTCGGTTGAGCGTAGGATGGTATCTTGGCTATGACTTGAACGAGCCGTTATCCGATCATTCCAGTCTGACGCGCATCCGTGAGCGCTATGGCGTGGACATCTTTCGCCGCTTCTTCGATGCCATCGTGGAGCAATGCCAGCAGGAGAACTCTTCATGTCTTCAACGGGAGTATACTCATAGAAACGGATGTTAGACTCTAGTCTCAACATCCGTTATCTCCGTGGTTCACGAAACCCGTTGTTGTAGGGTCTCCCTGAGTCAAGGGCAAACACACATAGAAATCAGGACTTGCGGGATAGGTACTGTACTTAGGACACAAATTCACATGTTCCTATGTCAGTACCACAAAAGTACCCGCGAGGACAGTCGCAGTCGCTTTTACAAATCGGATTACTTTCCAGGACACCCCCGCAGTAGCTTGCACCATTGTCTGGGGCACAAAAACTGCCATCAGAGCAAGCTCCGTTAGGGTTGTCACAGGGCGTGGCGCACGAGCCATTGCAGAGGCCGACCTGGCCAGAGCCACAGCAGATGCCGTTGCTACAGTTGCCTGAACAACAGTCAGTGTTCGTACTACAGGTGCCCTCATTGGCCGTACAGGGAGTGACACACTGGCTATTCTGACAGATCTGGTTGGTCCCACACGTATGTCCACAGGAGCCACAATTGCTGGGATTACTGCTCAGATTGGTGCAGGTGCCATGACAGCACCCTCCACTACAGCATTGGGTATTCGTGTTGCAGCCAATGCCATTGGGCTTACAGTTGGCGAAAGCGGTGCCAATGCTGCTCAGACCTAAAAGACCGCCAATGGTGGCAGCAATCGTTTTGAGGGCGTGACGACGTGAGGTAGCAGTCGCCAGGGCTTTGGTCAGTTCGTCAAACTGAGACGGTTCCATCTCTTGTCCGTCCTTTCTGGATGCATCCCCATCACGCATGGGAGAACGCAGAGCATCCACTCGGGTGAAAAATAGCGCAAAGGGTGAGAACGATGCGGGTCAAACAGTATCAAGGATATACGTATAGATGCGTCTTTTCAAGTAGTATACCTGAGCTTCAGAGAATAAACAAGCAAGCTACTCATTAAAAGATGAGCAAGTATTCCTCTTCTCGCTACCAGGTGGTCAACTAGACGCCGCTATAGGCGGAGAATCCTCCATCTACCGGCACCACAATCCCAGTGACGAAGGCCGATGCTGGACTTACCAGCCACAACAGCGTTCCAACCAGGTCTTCCGGCGCACCTAATCTTGCTGCTGGTGTATGGCCCAAAATGGTTTGTCCACGGGGGGTCAAGCCGCCGCTCTGAGTATCGATCATCAGGAAGCGATTTTGGTCAGTAAGAAAGAAGCCGGGGGCGATGGCGTTGACACGGATGTGGGGGCTGTATTCCTGGGCCATGTGGACGGCGAGCCATTGGGTGAAGTTGGCGATGGCGGCTTTGGCGGCGCTGTAGGCGGGGATGCGGGTGAGGGGGCGGAGGGCGTTCATGGAGGCGATGTTGACGATGCAGCCGTGGCCGCGGTCGGCTATGCTGCGGCCGAAGACTTGACAGGTTTGGAAGGTGCCGGTGAAGTTGAGGTTGAAGACGTTGTCGATGGCTTGGATGTCGAGGTCGAAGAAGGTGCGGTCGGGTGTGGTGGTGGCTTGGGGTTGGTTGCCTCCGGCGGCGTTGATGAGGATGTCGATGGGGCCGAAGGTGGTGGTGATTTGTTCGAGGGCTTGTTCGAGGTTGGGGCGGTTGGTGATGTCGCAGGCGATGCCGAGGGCGTGACCGCCTTCGGTTTGAATTGCGTGGGCTACTTTTGCGGAGGATTCGGGGTGGAGGCTGAGGATGGCGACTTGAGCGCCGGATTGGGCGAGGGCGTGGGCCATGGCTGTTCCTAGTGCGCCGCTGCCGCCGGTGATTACGGCTGTTTGGCCCTGGATGTTGAAGAGGGATTGGGGGTTTATGTTGTTGGTCATGATGATTGATCCTCACTTTTTCCCTTCTGGTTCTTAGCACGTCGGCCGGCCTGGAAGAAGCCTGGGTCGGATGAGGTGATGCGTTCTCCACGCATATATGCGATTAGAAAGGCAGGAGTGGGATGACGTGAGTGCTCGATGGCTTTGATGACTGCTTCGTGATCGTAGTCCACGCGCCGCAACTGGATGCTGTAACCGTGCTCATCGGCATCTAGAAGAACATAGGTGGCCTGCAGGCCTGGTGTGACCGGGTTGCTGACGCTGCCTAGATTGATGACACGCATCTTGCCAACCTGACGATCGAGCGGCACGTGGGTATGCCCTACGATGACTACATCTGCCTCACAGCCGACCAGCAGTTGTTCCAGTTTGTCATCGCTGTGCCTGGGCTGGATACCGGGTCCGTCGTCTCTGCCTGGAGAAGCATGTACGCCGAGTAAGCGCGTGCCATTCGGTAGTGTCAAACGAACTTCAAGCGGCAAGTTTGTGAGCCAGTCTAGCCAACCCGCAGCGCTGAGATAACCCCTTGTCCAGGAGAAGTTTCTTGCCAACTCGATGACCTGGGGAAGCAAAGTGGAATCTTCCAGGGCTTTCTCCGGCGGCACTGGAAGATCTTCCGTCACGACATAGCGATCGGTATTGCCACGTGTGAAACTGGCATGAGGGAGGGATGTAAGTTTCTCAAGTGGGGTGACGGGATCGTAGCCAAGAGCGGCGAAATCACCTAGTATCCAGTAGGCATCAACCTCGCCCTGACTATGGATATCGGCCAGAACTGCATCCATAGCGAGAGGATTCCCGTGAATATCTGAAAGGATGGCTAGACGCATGAGCAACTCCTTTGTTCTCTTTTGCTATGATATTGGCTAATTCTGCATTGTATCATGCCTTAGAGATGGGGCGTAGCTCATACTTAGATCAATTTATCTGGAAAAATGTGGAATGGTTCACCTTCTTAGCATTGACAAGGGGGCAATTTTTACAATATATTGGAATTGATTGAGCGTAGTTGTTACATGAAAGGCGAGATTGAAACAATGAGGAATGCGTTGAGAATGCGTTTCTGGTTTGAAACGGTTGTTGCGATTGTGACGGGTATTTTGTTCGTCATTACGCTGGTGTGGCATGATTGGGTGGAGATTATCTTCAATGTTGATCCAGATCAGGGGAGTGGGCTGCTCGAATGGTCGATTGTGGCGGCTTTGTTGGTCGTGACGATCGTGCTTTTTGTGCTGGCGCGATATGAATGGCGAAAGGCCAGGACTGCTGTTGCCTGAAGACAAGTCTGGCTTGTCTGTTTTTGTTTGTGATGGACGCTGAGCACGTTTTTTAGCTACCGTACGATACTGCTGGCGAATTCGGGAGCAGTTCCCCCAGGCCAGGGGCGCGATAAATCTGGCCCCTACGAACGAGCGCCAGTATTTCGCTAGCAGTATCAGTACAGAGCATTAAGAACGTGCTCAGCGTTCGTTATTTTTAGACTACCTGGGGCATGCGCTGCTGGGCGGCGGCGACGGCTTCGGCTGGATATTCGTAGTCTTGCAGTTTTCCGGCGAAGTAGGCGTCGTAGGCACCCATGTCAAAGTGGCCGTGCCCGGATAGGTTGAAGAGGATGACCTGCTGATGTCCGGCTTCTTTGGCTTTCAGAGCTTCGTCGATGGCTGCGCGAACGGCGTGTCCAGCTTCTGGCGCGGGGATGATGCCCTCGCTGCGAGCGAATTGGACCGCGGCCTCGAAGACAGCGTTCTGGTGATAGGCCTGTGCCTGGATGATGCCTTCATCGTAGAGTAGCGAAATCAGGGGTGCCATGCCGTGATAGCGCAGTCCACCTGCGTGGATACCAGGGGGAATGAAATCATGGCCCAGGGTATGCATTTTGGCAAGCGGGGTCATACCAATGGTATCACCGAAATCATAGGCATAGACGCCCTTGGTCAGGCTGGGACAGGCCATTGGTTCCGCCGCGAGGAAGCGCGTGTTCAGTCCTTCGCGCAGGGCTTTACCGATGAAGGGGAAGGCGACTCCGGCGAAATTGCTGCCGCCACCAACGCATCCAATGACAACATCGGGGTATTCACCGGCTTTATCAAATTGGAGTAGGGCCTCTTCTCCGATGATGCTCTGATGCATCAAGACGTGGTTCAGGACGCTGCCCAGCGAGTACTTGATCTTGCCGCCGCTCGTGGCTGCGACTTCAACGGCCTCGCTGATGGCGATGCCGAGGCTGCCGAGATTCTCCGGGTCTTGCGAGAGGATGCTGCGGCCTGCTGCTGTGAGGTTGGTGGGACTGGCGTGTACGGTTGCTCCATAGGCTTCCATCATGTTTCTACGATAGGGTTTCTGCTGGTAGCTGATCTTGACCATGAAGACTTCGATGTCCACGTCAAAGAATGCACCTGCCATCGATAGCGCCGATCCCCATTGTCCGGCACCTGTTTCGGTCGAAATCTTGCTGACTCCTTCTTGCTTGTTGTAGTAGACCTGAGCGACGGCGGTATTGGGCTTGTGGCTGCCTACGGGGCTGACTCCTTCGTACTTGTAGTAAATATGAGCAGGGGTATCCAGCGCTTTTTCCAGGCGATGTGCGCGGAAGAGCGGACTGGGTCGCCACTGGGTGTAGACCTGACGTATCGGCTCCGGTATCTCGATATAGCGCTCGGTGCTGACTTCTTGCATGATGAGCGCCATCGGAAACAGCGGGGCAAGGTCGTCGGGGGTGACGGGTTGCTTGGTGCCTGGATGCAAAAATGGTTCGGGTGGCTTTGGCAGGTCGGCTGCAATGTTGTACCAGGTACGAGGCATTTCGTCTTCGGTCAAGAGATATTTGGTGTGGTCGGGCATGGTTTGCTCCTCTCGTAGCAGCAATAAACGATTTACAGTATTGTTAAGCGTAAGCTGTAGTGGGTGGATTGTCAAGGGCAATGCGGTAGGGCGGTAGCAAGGGATTGCCAGCATAGGCGTGAATTGAAGCCGCCCCCGCCTCAGCAGGGCAACCGCAAGGGATTGCCCCTACGAGAGACGAAGACCGCCTCAGCAGGGCAACCGCAAGGGATTGCCCCTACGAGAGACGAAGCGCTCCGTGAAGCTTATATGGTCTATTCGACTACAGTGGTACGCTGAATGTCGGGGTCGGTGAAGATGTCGAATTCGTCGCGGCTGTGGGTTGAGAATTCCGAGACGATTGCGCCTTCGTCGCCTGCTTGAAACCAGTGGAGGGTGTTGGGTGGGATGGTGTATTGCTGTCCTGGTCGCAGTGTGATTTCGTGCCAGACGGTATAGGTGCCCTCGCGTTCCTTTGGTACTTGTGCGTATGAGATTGGTGGTGGGTTCGCCTTCGACGTAGAGGTAGACTGTGCCCCAGCGGCAACGGAATGTTTCTTCTTTGCCGGGATCATCGCCGATTGGAGGATGGCGATGTTCGGGACATGTTTGGTGGGGGAATAGGACTAGTTCTTTGGCACAGACGCGATCCGTGTTGATGTACACAACAAGTTCGAGGCCAGTGGTTTCGAGCTGGCCGAGGCCGAAGTCGGCTACTTCGATGTTGAGGCTTTCTTCGGGGGTTAATACTATTCCTGCATGGTGCAGATATTGGCGTGCTCGGGTTCGGGCGTCTGCAAGTTGTTGGCTGGTGAGCATGATACGTCTCCTTTCTGATACAGGTTAAATATGCATTCAGGGATTCTTTAAGAGCAATTATATTTCTTGCGGCTAGTTCTTTGAAGCCCCGCTCAAGTAACCAGGGGATTTCTGCCAGGTGACGTAAAAGACGGTAGAGGGAAAGTAGCTGCTTTTTGAGCGATGGTGTATTCATGCCGAAGGGCTTTTTCTGCTAGATAGACCTTTAAGATGATGTGGAGATTTTCAGCTAAGAAGAGGGCGCGGTCGGGCTGAAGATACAGGGACTTTAAGGTATCTTTCGACCCACTGATGCGGATAAGCATTCTTGTTGCCGCTAGTTCGAGTTCTCGGTTTATGAATGTGTTGTCCATTGATAAAGGGGCTACTCTCTGCTTCATTCCAGGTCGTAACGAAACACTAGCATATCACGTAGAGGAATACCACGATCCACTATTGGCGGTTGGATATAGGCGAAGTAGTCGCGGCGAATCTCGAACATGCGGAAGCCGCATTTCTGGTAGAAGGCAATGTTTTCAAGGGAGGAATTTGCTGTGCCAACCAGGAGTGATTGGCCTCCACGCTTACGCAGTTCATGCTGTAAGGTTTGCATAATTTGCTTGCCATAACCATGTCCGCGTTGGGTCTCGGCTACGGCGATGTAGATGATTTCACTGGGCTGATGTTCCTGCCAGCGCACTACGGCGGCTCCGATGAGTTGATTGTCGAGTCTGGCTGCGTAGACGGTGCAGGTAGGATCGAGGAGGGCAGCACGAACGCGCTCCTCGCCTTCTTCGGCGGCTGAGAGGATTGGGAGCAAAGATATTGACTCATTACTAGCAATCTGTTCAGTTACAAGGAACATAGTGTCCTCCCTCTTCATTGACCGGAGATGGTGAGGTCTTCGAAGCGGAGGGCGAGGGGGCCTGAGAAGTTGCCGGTGAATTGGGTTTCTGATGATGCGGTGAAGTTGCCAAATGCGGAGAAAACGTTTCCGCTGAGTGATCCACCTTTGATGGGTATTTTGTTTCCATGAGAGTAGAGATAGCCTAGCTTGATTTCGGATACGAAATTGCCGGTCTGGGAGTCGGGGTTCATCCAGGAAAAGGCGACTATTTCGTAGGTGGGGTCTTCGGAGCGAAGGGCGTCATAGGGTTGCTGACCGGGGGCCATTACAATATTGCCGAAGTTACCTGTAACGGGTACGCCAAGGTATTGTGCGTAGCGCTGGGTTGCCCAGTATCGCTGCAAAATGCCATCTCGGATGATCTCGGTGTCTCTGGCGGGAATACCCTCGGAGTCAAAGGCAAGCGTTTCATCGCCAAATGGGAGCATTCTACTTGAGGAAAGGGTGAGCGCTGTAGCGTTTGCTGAGGAGGATGCTGAAGCAATTGGCTCTCCAATGCGTAGGCGAGAGAGCGATCTATAGACTGTTTGTGCTGAGGAGTGGTAGATAAACGGTGAAAAAAGGTCTACAAGGGCATCACCGCTGATCAATACGCGTCCCTTGTGGGTTTTGGGAATAGAGGCGTTGAGGCTGTCTCTGGCAAATTGAGCATTGTGGCGGATGAGTTCTGCTATGTGAAGGTCGCTTGCCCTGCACCTGTTTGTCAATATGTAATGTTCAGTATCGTTCGTACTATCACTGGCGATCAAGAACATTTCTAGCATGATGGAGGTTTTTTGTGTGGTGGCATTGATGCCACGGCTATTTTGAAAGTGGATCGTCGAGGTGGTGGCAAAAAGCTCTGTAGAACTTGCAATAATCTGCGCCTCGTGGCTAGAGGTTTCTGCGATAGTTGAAATCAGCTCCTCTAAAGTCTCTAGCGGATGCTCTAAGATTTCCTTATCACAGCTTTCGACGGTTGGATAGCCCTGTGTTGGTGGAAGGGGCAGGGAGTAGTAGGGATTTCCGGTCGCTTTTGCCATGACGAGAGATGATTCGAGCATATGCTGAGCATCTAAACGCGATGTAGGAGAGGGAACAAGGGTGAAGCTTGCACTTCCACGCAAAGGAGAACCATCATGTTCTGCCGGAAGATCATGAAAAATATGCGCAGTAAGTTTCTGAATGTTTACCTCTCTACGCTCATCTATATGCTGATTAGTGGCAAATACTTGCCGACTGGAATCGGTGACAAAACGTATCGACCAGTCGTGAACATCGGGATGGCGCTGCAGCTCGTCAGCAACCTGTTGTATAAATTCTTGTTCTATTTCCATTAACCGAGTCTCGCTCTCAAACGTAAATGTGGTCCGCCTGTACTGACCGGAACGATTTCTTTGTGCCCCTTGCCGCAGTTGCCACTACTGAACTCAAGATCATTGGCGATAGCGCTGATCGAGCCGAGCAGTTCTGGAACATAACCGCTCATGCCGATCGGAGAAAATATGCGCCCTGTTGGCTTGCCGTGTTTGTATTCTTCGCCGATATGCACGGTGACTTGTACTCCCCAGCCAATGGGGTCTTCCTTCCCGCTCATTGCGCGGCGCAGGTAAATGCCATCTTCCAGGCTCTCAAGCAGGTCAGAGGGAGTTTGTTCGCCTGTGCCGAAAAAGGTATTGGACATGCGTACATATGCTTTACGCGCAAAGCTTTCCCTGCGGCCATTGGCGGTGCGTTGATAGGCTGGAAGGGCGAGGGTTGAGTAAAGGTCGGAGAGGGGGTGGATCAGGATGCCGTTTTCAAGGATCTGAGTGGGTTGGGCGAGCATGCCTTCATCATCAAAGAAGTACGTGCCGTATGCACCTGCAACACGCGGGTCGTCAAACATGCTCACGCCAGGGGCAGCTACCCGTTTTTCGATAAACTGGGCGGATTTTGCGCGATTCTTTGGGAACAGATCAAGCTCGGTTCCGTGACCGAAGCATTCGTGGGCAATAACTCCAGCGGTTGAATTGTCTGTCACAACGTCGTAGTCACCTGGAGGTATCTGTTGCGCTTGCAGCAGGCGCAGGGCATCTTCTTTCAGAAGGTTCAATTCGTCATCATTCATCGTGATGATTTCTAATCCGCCTGTGCCACCATGTGAGGTGAATGCATATTGCATGTGCTCGTTATCACCTACCATTAGAAAGAGATAGAGCATGGTTCTAATGATGGTCTGGTCGAGTGTGTAAGCAGGACGAAGGAATATACGCTGGCTATAGCTGTCACTGTAGCCAATCTGGGCGTTGACTACGCGTGAGTCAAGCTGTTGGGCACGTTCTTGCAAGGAGCGCAGTATGGAGAGTTTTTCCTGGACTGGTACGGTGGCCGGATCGAGTTGGACAGGTGTAATGAATGTCTGACTCTGAGCAAGCTCTTGAATTGGTAGTGGCTTTACACTCGTTCCTGGTCGAGGAAGACCGTTTGCCCAGCTTTGCACGGACTGTACGAGTTTTGCGCTGTTGCCCTCGCTACTGGCGAATTCCTCAACAGCAGTGCCGGTATAGACGGTGAACACGATGCCTGTATTTGGATCCAGGGGGTCCAGTGATTGATTTTTGCGATCCAGAGATGCCCTTGTGCCTTCGGTTCTCATCCAGAGCGCGGAGGCATAGGGAAATGTTTTTTCAAGGTCTGCAAGCAGGTCTTGAATGGTCTGGCTTAGAGCAGCATTCACAAATAGAAACCTTTCTTCTAGGGGATATGACGTTATTGTATCATTTCCTTGCAGGGAGGGGGCAAGGGAACGTCTCCATAGGCGTTCCCTATAAGAGCCACCCCCAGGGCACCCGCGAGGGCTTACACGGGTAGGTTTCTTAGAGAAAAGGCCTGAGAGGTGGGCGGCCGAAAGGTTACCTGTCCCCCAGACAGGTTCCCGCAAGGGGCCCCGCACCGCTCCCAGCCGCCCCTGCCTCTACAAACCGGCAGAGTCTCTTGCAAAACACCTACCCGGTGTAAGGTTCGGCAGGGACCCTTACTGATGGCTATCGCTTGGCCCAACCCAGACTTCTTGAGCATTATCCCAGCGCCAGTTGCCGTCTGCTCCATCGAAGGTGAGTTGTAAACGGGGCCAGTTTGCAGCCATGCGGGCGGCTGTTTCGGGCCAGCTTCTTACGGCGGTGAGGGCGTCAACTGCTTCGACGCTGCATGCTCCTACGGCGCAGGCTGCTGAGAGGGTGGCATGTGGTGTCATTCCTCGGAGAAGTCCCATGAGGAAACCTGCGATTGTGGCGTCACCTGAGCCTGTGGTACCGGCAATGTGGGTTGAGAAGCAGGGTGCCCATAGTTCGCGGTTTGTCCAATCTGTGGGGTTGTCGAGCTGGCAGCGGCCTATCTGGGTAAGGGTGTTGGCATTTGCAGTGCGCAGGTATAAGCCGCGTTCTCCGATCTTGATGCCGACGATCTTTGTTCCCATGTCGAGGAGGGATTGGGCGAGTTCTGAGATCATCGCGGGTGTGATGGAATGGAGGGGCCTGCCATGCTCTGATTGGGCCGCAAGTTGGTCGAAGATTGGGCGATGGAGCATGAGGAGGATTTCCTCGGCACTAGGTAGGAATACATCTACGTAGGGTAGGGTAGTGCTCAGGATAGCTTGCCAGTCGGCGCGACCGGCGGCACTATGGGGGTCGGGCATCGAGAGATCAAGCGAGGTCGTGATACCCATTGTTTTGACACGCCGGAATATCGTTGCTAGCTCGGCTCCATCTTCCAGGTACATGCGCTCCATCAGTGGTGGGTAGCCGAAATGAAACAGGCGTATCGTTTCCAGGGCTTCGTAGCGTATATCGTCAGCGCTGAAAGTGGCGTTGCAGCCGGGCGCATGGATGAGCATGCGGTCGGCATTGGATGGGCTGAGAATGATGGAGTAGGAACTGGACTCGCCATCGGCAATCAGCATTCCATCTGATAGCCTGGTTCCGTGGGATGCGACGATTTGCAGGATTGCCTGGCCGAAGAGGTCTGGGCCAACTTTTCCCATTAAACGTGTTGAAATTCCCAGCTTATGCAGGGCCAGGCCGGTATTCGAGACCGCGCCGCCTGTGGCGAAGATAACGGGTCCGGCCTCGATGGTTTGCCCAGGTAAAAACCAGGTGGTCCTTGCGGTTGTGCCTGTATTTACGGCCAGTGTTGGAATGACATCGAGGCAGATATGCCCGGCAACGACCGCTTCAGGTGCAGGTGCGATGAGGATGGAGGTTAGGAGATGAGGTGTTTGTTCTGGAGTTTTCCAGAATTCTTGTGCTTCACTCACAATTTAGTCCTTGCTGTTGAGTTGGATGACTTGTGTTTGAGCGTGAGATGCCAGCGCGGCTGTCAGGATGCGGTGGCTCTGCTCGGTCTCCTCGGGAGTGACGCAGTAGAAGGGTTGGCGCATGGTACCGGGATGCGCAAGTTCATCGCAGAAGGCGGCCCACATTTGCAAGATCGAGTCGGAGAAGCCAAACTCGAAGATGTCGCCGGTGATTGTTGGATAGGCGGATTTCGAGCCGAGGTCCTGCAATTGCCAGGCTTGCGAATCGCCGGGCATATAAGTCATTGTGCGCAACGTTTTGGGATACTTGGTGCTAAATTCAGCCGAAAAGCGGGTGCCAAGGATGCGAATGTACCAGGTGTTGGTCTCGCCTGGGGCGATGCGCTTGACCTCAAGCAGCATTGGGAAATGCTGATCTTCGTTTTTCACTTCACATGCCAGGGTGGCGTTATCCCATGTTTCACATGGTACCATGGCTGCACCAGGTCTGGTGTTTTCTGGACGTTCGGTGACTACTTTAGAGAGCAGTGCGCGAAGGTTGTGTGGGAACCAGTGCGCACGCAGCGGGATATGTAGGACGTGCATGCCAAGATCGCCCATGCAGCCATACTCGCCATTTGTCGCTATGCGGCGTTTCCAGTTGATCGGCTTGTGTGGATCGAGGTCACTGCTGTGTAGAAAGCCTGCCTGTACCTCTAGAATCGTTCCGAAGCGTTGCTCGCGGATGAAATGCAGGATCTGCTGTGCGCCTGGGAAGAATGGGAATTCCGAGGAACAGCGCACCAGCACTTCTGGATGGCGATGTGCAGCTTCTATGATGTGGGCGTTGGCGGCTTGATCGATGCCGAAGGGTTTTTCGCCGAGCAGGTGCTTTCCGGCTGCAATAATGTCTGATATAAAATTGCTCGTGGAGGTTGTGGGGAACGGCGCAGTAGATGGCGTCAATGTCGGGTGAGTTCAGGAGGTCGGTGTAGTCCTGGGTTGCAATGTGGATGGTATCCAGCGAATCGGAGAACCAGCGCAGCATGGCGGGGTTTGTATCACAGATGCCGACGATGCGTGGGGCAACGTCGAAGTCGAGCAGGTGTGCCCAGCGGGCGGTTGCGCTGGCAAATTCACGCCCCATCAGGCCGCAGCCGATGATTCCGAAACGAATGTAGCGCTTTGACATGTTTTTCCTTCCGGTTGGATGGAGCTAATAATGGATTTTGATTGTTGAATTTCATTTGTGCAATATTGAGAGTGCTTGTTCTGGGGTGGCTGATTCGTGAACGAGGGACATGAGGGCGCGGACCATGTATGATGGGCGCTCATATTGGATGACGTTGCGGCCATAGACGATGCCCGCGGCTCCCTGGCGCATTAGAGCGTGGGTGCGCTGTACGATCTCCTCTTCGGAGGTTTTACCACCTCCACGTACGAGGACTGGATGGCCGGCGGCCACTTCGATGACCTGGTGGTACTGGCTTGCGTCGTCGCATGGGTCGGCTTTGATTACATCGGCACCTAGCTCGACTGCCTGGCGTACCAGGGGAAGGATTTTGTCGAGGTCTCCATCGACCATGTAGCCTCCGGCTTCCAAGTTGATCTGCATTACCAGCGGCTCGATCATCAAGGGCATGCCGAAGCGGCTGCATTGAGGTTTGAGGCGACAGATGTTTTCGACGCATTGGGCGTATAGTTCTGGCTGGTCGGGTAGCAATAGCAAGTTTATGACTACGCATGCGGCGTCGAGTGCAACTGCCTGCTCGACGGCGTCCTCAATCAAGCGGCTGAATAGATAGCGTGGCAGTTGCCGGTTATAGACGTTGGCCACGTCGGTACGCAGTACAAGCGATGGTTTGGCTTTACCAGGTATGGCTTGCAGCAGAGGTGCGAGTCCTGGACTAAGCTGGACCGCGTCGGGGTTGGCGTCGACGATGACGTTGATGACGTGGCGCATATCCTCAATGTTGTTGAGGAATGATCGCTCGTTGAAAAAGCCGTGGTCAATGGCGACATCGAAACAGCGTCCATCCTGGGCTAGTAGTCGATTCAATCGAGGGGTAGCGTTCATGAAGTTCTCCTTGCTTGATTATTGTCTGGTAAACTGCACCCTGTTGTCAAGACACGGACACAACCTTTTCTTCCTCTGTACACTTCTACTTTTTTGTCGTGCAAAGTGCTATTGCTGATGATTACCCATAAGCCTGCGGGATAACCGTTCACATGCTGATTCGGAGACGTACTCAGATGCATTAGAGCTGCAGAGGAAGCAAGCAGGTCCATTTGGAACGAAGCCGAAGGCGTGGTAGAAAGCAATGGCTTTCTCGTTGTAGGATGCTACATTGAGCATCACCTCTTTGTCTGTTCCAAGCCAGTCGAGCGCTGTTTGCAGAAGATGCTTTCCGACTCCTTTGCTCTGGAAGTCTGGCAAGACATAGAGTGCTTGAAGAAGGTTCTCATGGTCGTCCTGTTTGACAATACAGAAACCGATGATAACGGTTTCTTCCAGGGCTACCCAGGAGTGAAAAGGGGCGGTACACACGGATTGTCTACGCCGTTCTCGGCTTTCTCTCGCCGTTTCAGGGTCCTCACGAAATCGCGCTTCGATATCTTCTTTTGTAATCCCATACGTCTCATTGGGGTAGGTTGCGATCCAGGTGTGGCGTTGTACGTCTCTCATCGCATCAACATCGTCAGGAAGAGCCTCGCGAATGTCTATGCTCTTCATTTCTTTGTTCCTTTCATCATTGCTTTCAACGCTTTCCTGTTGCTGATTTGCTTGCTACCATACATTTTAAGCTGCTCTGTTGTCAAGGCACCATCTAGGAATCCGTGACCTAAGACCTTGACAGATGGGCAACTCAACTGTACACTTCGTGAAAATACTAGAGTTAGGTTGGATCTGTATGGCAACATCAACGAGTTCGATGGTCGAAACAAAAGATCTTGGAGAAAGTACGAACTCTTTTCCACCAGGATCATGTCGTCCCTGGTGGAAACAGTCGGCCACTTATGTGGCTTCTGGTGTGCGCATTTGCCGCCAGGATATCTCAGGGTTAATCACCCTGGTGGGACTTTTTACGCTGCCACCTCTTGCCGCGGTCATTGTTGGTAGCCAGCCGGGAGCAGTTGCTTTTTGGGTTGCTTCGGCTCTGCCGTGGATTACGATCACGCTTGGCAATATCGCGGTAGTACTGGCTGTTGAGGCTATCGATGCTGGGCAACCTGTAGTGCCTGCTCAGATCTTGCCCGCGGCGGTGCGCTGGCTTCCGCGCTATCTGTGGGCTAATGGCATTACCACTATCCTCTTCTGGGGGCTGTTCACGCCTTTGCAGGCAGTTGTTGCGCAGCAGACAAATCACTGGGGTTGGATAACGATTGCCCCGCTCGCAATCCTGATACTGCCAATGCTTTTCTGGCATGTACGGCTGGTCTTCGCGACGTATGCTGCCATTGTGGATGACCAACCGGGCGTTCGCTCAGTCCTGATTAGCGTTGGTATTGCCCGTCAGCGCTGGTTGATGGTGGCGGCAGCCTTCGCACTTTCAGTGCTCATAGAAGCGCCAATTGTTGGCCCGCTGTATCTGCTTGTTCTCCATAACACTAATCCATTGGTTGCAGGTGGATTTACCTGGGCAATTGTTATCCTGATGCGGCCTATCTTCATTGCCACGTTGCATGAAATTTATCAAGATTTTCGACCGGCGGCTTCTATCGTTGCAAGTCGCAAGAAGCCGCGCCCGGTTCCTATCTGGCGTTTCCTCCGTCCCAGACACTTACGGGCTGTCCCGCGCTTGCTACGAAAGAGATGGACGTTACGACCGCGGGTTTGGGAACGTTTTCCTCTACCTTACCCCAGGGCGCGATAAATCGGGCCCCTACAGCTTTGGCATCGTTTTGCTTGTCAGATAGCTTCTCTGGCAAGCACGATAAAATGGTTCACCGGAGGAGATAAATTGCATGCTTAGTGATGATGTAGGGGAGATGCTTGAGGTTGTTCAGGCAACGCTTCGTTCCCACGATGGTACTTCAATTTATGTGCGTGCATGGATACCTGACGAGCCGCAACGAGTGGTCGTATGCATTCAAGGCCTGGGCGGGCATGGTGGATACTATGAATCACTGGCGCAGGACCTCGCACCTGAGGGTACCGTCGTTGTTGCCCTTGATCTACGGGGGCATGGATATTCTGAAGGACGGCGTGGTGATATCGATCGTTTTGATCGCTACCTTGAGGATGTGGATGCGACCGTTGCCTGGGCACTGTCGCGTTGGCTGGATAAGCCGCTGATTTTGCTTGGTGAGAGCATGGGTGCATCTATCGCTATCCAGTATATTGCTCGATATAGAGGCGCAATAGACGGCGTTCGATCTGCACAGATTGGAGGGCTGGTGCTTATTTCGCCTGTTCTGCGTCCCGCTATTCGCCCGACTGTGCGCGAAGCAGCACGATACATTCGCTCACTGCTTATGGCTCCTGCGCATCCCTCTATTCCTGTGACAGGGCGTGAAGAACTGGGATGTCGCGACTCGGATTTCAACGACCGATTACGCGCTGATCCGCTTTTTGTACGTTTGGTAAGTGTGCGTTTTCTCAATAATTTGACGAGGTGGCTGTGGCAAACGAGGCGCAAAGCCGGTGCGGTGCAACTACCGCTGCTGGTGCTTCAAGGTAAGCAGGATTACGTGGCGCACCCAGCTGGCACGGCGGCATTCCTACGTCAGGTGCCGGGCAAAAATTCGCGCCTTGTTACGTTTCCCGATGCCTATCACTGTTTGCTGTACGATCCTGATACGCCGTCGGTGGTGAAGACCTTGGCATCATGGCTTGTTGAGGAGATATCAGTGAGTGCTAGCGAGGCAGCATTGTAGGGATAGATAGTGTAGATGGACAAAATAAATAGTTGGCGAGGATTCACTATAAAGGCCGGGGGTATCGCGTTGACAACGGGTACGAGGGCGCGATAAATCGGGCCCCTACAGATGACCCAGGCATTAGCGAGGTCCGGGGATCTCCATGCTATCGCGTCCGGCTTGCCGATCACTGCCAGTTTTATCTTTACCGTTCTGGCTATCCGGCGCGTCAGGGTTCGAGTTGTTGCGCTTTCTACCCAGGGAGCGTATTAAGGTAAAAAAAGCTGCTACGAGGCAAAAGCCTACGATAAGGTAGATCACAGTCACGATGCCAAGCAGGTCAGTGAGTGCTCCCATGAATAGCATGACCGGAATTGCGCCGCCATTGAAGAGCACCTGGTAAAAAGCAAGCACGCGACCACGCATGGCATCAGGTGAATGTTCCTGTACCTGTGTTAGAGCAGGCACGACGATAAAGTCCAGGCTAACGCCCACCATTGCGGTGAGGAATATCATTAGCACCAGAAGTGGCGGGTCAGTCAACAAACTTGTGGCATGTGACAAATTGGCAAGGAACTGCATAATTGGCAACATGCCTATTCCCAAAGCTGAGCCTAGCATTCCGATGCCGATGGTACGCCTTGTACCCAGGCGAGATACTATATTTGGAACCAGGATCGAGCCGAGCACCAGGCCAATTCCTGCGGGCGCAAACACAAGCGATGTATCACTCGTAGGCAAATGCAAGAGACGCTGAACAAAGGTTGTTGCTAACTCGGCGATGATCAGCATAATTAGACCACCAAAGCAAGCTTGCCATAATGCATCGATCAGCGTCCCGTCTTTACGAACCAATTGCCAGGTTTCTTTCAGGTCTTCAAGCATGCGCTTCCATGCACCCACCAGCCAATCGACTTTGGTCAAGGTCGTAAGATCGGATGCTGGAGTGGTAGACTCTTCACTGACTTTTGACTCGACAGCCATCGTATCTCCTGTCTTAACGGCAATCAGGTCTCCTGTGAGATGGCGGACGATTTCATGTTCACGTGGCAAGCTGCGGGTGAGGGCTGCCGCAATCAGGTAGAGAACAGTGATGATGGCAAAGAGCATCTCAACCGACGTTAAGGTGAGCGAAAAGCTACCCATGTGGAGCACTACGTTAGGGAGTAAGTTGAGTGCCAGCGGTCCGAATATGAGTAAGCCGACTGCCTGGCTCATATTCAGTGTCAGGTTATACAGCGAGAGCGCAGGCAATAGTTCCGCCTCACCAACGAGTCGTGGAATGATGGCTCCTTCAGCGGGCGTAAAAAAGAGTCCGACGAGCGAGAAAAAGAAGGCCAGTATGTAGATAGAGTAGAATTGCTGAGGGATGACTATCAATGCAACCACGAAAAGTGCTGTTGCAAATGCGCGAATTGCGTTGCTGACCCACAGTACCCTGCGGCGATCCATGCGGTCTACCAATGTCCCAGCGGGAGCACCAAGCAGGACGAGTGGCAGGCTCAAGGCGATAATCACGAGACCTACCGCCGTTGCCGAATGCGTCTCATTGGTGATCAATACGATCATTGCATAGCTAGCGGTAAACTGGACGCTAAGGTAGATGACCTGAGCTAACCAGAGACGAAACAGTGCAGGATGATGTAGTACCCGTAAAACTGATAGCCCTTGGAATAATTTTCCCATGCACTGTCTCCCTCATGAGTATCTATTTTCCTCTTGAAACACTTGTTAGGAGCAATTTCATGTCACAGTGGATCGCTCCATGCTAACAACTTACCGACAAACTATTCTTGGGTTTACTGCTTCCCTGCCTGCTGCATCATACTACAAGTCTCCTATGGTCGCAAGTAGGAGCAATTTAGGGTCTATGTCCTTCTCAGAACATGGTTTTCCCTTGACACCGTCTGACTTAACGGCATACTGTATTAGCAAGAATCTCTACAATCATCATGCTTGTCTATAGCAAAGACAATTCTCGCAGCAATTTTGATACATTGTTACCCATTTTAGATCTGTTTGGGAGGATGAATTGTCATCAATTTATTGGCTGGCGCGGGGAGGGAGTGCGCTTGCGGGGTGGATGCCACGAGTGGCAAGGCATGGTTTAGGCTATGCCGTGGGTGTGGGAAGTTACGTGGGGTGGCGTTCAAAGCGACGGGTGACGCAACGGAATATGGCTATCGTAACGGGACGTTCGGTGCGGGACCCGTATGTGCGGCACCTGGCATATGCTTCATGGCGCAATTATGGTCGCTATGCTGCCGATTTTATAAATTTTGCCAATGTCGATGTCGCGGCGATTGAGTCACATACGCGTGATATGACTGAGGGAGTTAACTGCTGGCAAGAATACGTAGAGCAAGCATTGCAGCCTGGACGTGGAGTTGTGATTGCGACCGCGCATTTTGGTAATTGGGATATGGCAGGCGCTATTCTTGCTCGCCATACACCGCTGTCCGCGGTGGCAGAAACGTTTCCTGATGAGCGATTAAATCACTTGTTGCAGAACCAGCGAATTGAAAAGGGTATAGGCATCATTCCGATGGAGGGTTCGGCGCGGCGCATTCTGCGGGTCTTGCAGCAGAATGCAAAGCGTTGCCATCGTGGTTGATCGTCCAGTGGAGGCAGATTCGGGTGTGCCTGTGACGTTCTTTGGACACAAGGCTTATGTGCCGAGTGGTCCTGCCGCGCTGGCGCTTAAAAGTGGTGCGGCGATTATGCCGGGTTACGTATGGTATGGGCATCGTCACCAATTTTATCTACGGGCGTTTCCCCCGATTTTTCCTCAAGTCAGCAAAGGTAGGGACAAGGCTGATGAAATCGCTCGTTTGACGCAATGTATCTACAATTCATTGGAAGAAATGGTGCGCGCGTGGCCGACGCAATGGTATATGTTCCGCCCGTTCTGGCCGACTTCAGCGAGTGAAGAGGTTAAAATAAATGTACTACCTGTTTCGCTTTGCCACTGTGGTTGTGCCATGGATTCCTCGTCGGATGGTGCTCGCGCTTGGAAGTGTAATAGGGCTTATAGCGTGGCTGATTGCAACAAAGGCGAGAAGGCAGGCAACGAAGAATATTATGCATGTGCTCGGTGCACAGGTACAAGAGACGCGCGCTGGTCGCAAACGACTGCGGCGCACTGTGCAAGGCATGTTTGTGAATAATGTGCGTAATTACCTGGAGCTATTTTCTCTGCGGTCTCTCTCGTCGAAAGAAATCTTGCGCAATATAGATGTCGAGGGGGTAGAACACCTGGACGCGGCTCTTGCGCAGGGAAAAGGAGTCATTCTCTTTGCGACGCATCAGGGACCGTTTGACTATATTGTCCAGTATATGGGAATCAAGGGATACGACGTGACCATTCCTGTTGAGCACTTAAAAGACCAGCGTGTGCTGAATCTGGTGCTCGATCTGCGCAAAAGTCACGGCACCCAGTTTCTGCCGTTGGGAGGTAGCTCACCAATGCGGGCTGTTGTGCAGAAGCTGCGAGACAATAAGATTGTGTTGTTAACTGCTGATAGAGCTATTGAGGGGCAAAGTGTTGAAGTAGATTTTTTCGGCGCGCCAGCCCGACTGCCTATAGGGACGGTCAGACTGGCGCAACGTACGGGCGCGGCGTTAGTTGGCGCACGTTGTTACCGCATGCCTCAAGGATTGGCCACCGGTCAATGGGTTCCACTTTCATTGGACTTGAACGACGAGCAACGAAGCAATACAGATGATTTACTGCATGCAGTTATAGAAAAGATGGAGCAATTCATTCGCCAGCACCCTGAGCAGTGGATAGCATTTAGTCCCATCTGGATAGAAGATATCAAGAGCGGCTCTTGAGCGTTCTCATGATACGTCGCGGAGGATCGACAAACCAGCTCCAGGCGCACTGAGCAACGTAGGAGGCCGGGGAAAGACGAACAGGTGGAATTTCTTGCCCACCGGAGCGCACGGTTCGCTCAAGAATGGCACGGCGCAGATCATCGGAACTACTTCCCGGAAAGAGGGTGTAAGCGGCCCCGATGTGCTGCCAGAAGTGTGCATCGCTTCCCCCCATTTCGGCAAATCGCCACTGTTCATTGGCAAGACGTACGGTTGAACGCTTCGAGGCATTAGCAGGCGAGGGATTATATATTTCTATGCCGTCAATCTGAAATCCCTTGTTAAGTAACTCATCGATCTTGGCGCGGCTCAAACTTGGCACAAGCCGTCCCAGGGGATGCGGAATGATCACTAATCCGCCTTGCTCTTTAATCGCTTCGATGCTGGCTTCAACGGAGCGCAGCGCTTTGGGAGCTTTGTTCACAAACAGGCCAAGCAGATGACCATTGCGTGTACTGACCTCAACGCCTGTTATCAATTGCAGCGGACTTTCTTGTTGTGCCAATAGCTCTGCTACACGCTTTGCCCCCTCTACCTGGTCGTGATCGGTCACGGCGATTACCTGTAATCCCCGGCGAGTCGCCTCCTTGATGATGCGCGCTGGGCTGGCTGTACCGTCACTCAAGTTCGTATGCATATGCGTATCAGCACGGCTATATTTCTCGAAATGGGAAAGGTCATTGTCATTCGTTCCCTCTTGAAAATCGTTTGAATCCATAGAGCCTCAAATCTATCGTTATGCTTCTGAGAAGCACGTTTGAAACATTTCACATTCTCATAAAAACACATGTATATATTTGTGTTATGATAGAGAGCAGAAAACTTAGACAAAGTGGAGTGGCGTAGCACGCTCCTTCCTATAATCAAACAATAGCGTAAGAAGCGCTTAAGGTCAAGCTGGGGGTTGCGCATGAAAATTGGCCTCGTATCGCCTTATGATTGGAATTACCCGGGAGGAGTACGTGATCACATCCTCAATCTTTCCGATCAATTCATCCAGATGGACCACGATGTTCGCATTCTGGCACCAGGCCCGGGTACAAAAGGCAAATTGTCGGAGGCCCATATCTACAATATGGGACGAACTATACCTTTTCCCATCAATGGCTCAATTGCACGCATCACCTTTGTTCCCGCCCTGACGTGGCGTGTGCGGCGGGTCTTACAACGTGAACATTTTGATATTATCCACGTCCATGAACCGCTGGTGCCGGGGCTTTCGCTGACGGTTTTACGGCTTTCACGCACTCTGACCGTTGGGACGTTCCACGCCTTTGCTAAACCTGGTATGACCTCTACCCCCTACCTGGCGTATGCCTCGGCCTATCCATTTCTGCGACGTTATTTTCGCCACCTGACCGGTCGGATTGCCGTCTCCAATGCCGCTTACCAATTCGTCTCTCACTACTTTCCTGCCGACTATCGCATCATCCCTAATGGTATCGATTTGCAGCGCTTCAATCCATATAGTGCACCTTTGCCGCGATTTATGGATGATAAGTGGAATATTTTGTTTGTGGGTCGGTTTGAGCGGCGCAAGGGTGCCAAGTATCTGCTGCGAGCTATTCCGGCTATTCGTGAGCGACATCCGAATACACGATTTATCTTCGTGGGGGAAGGTCGTCTGAGGGCAGGTTTTCAACGCTTTGTGGAGCAGGCCGGGTGGCGCGACGTTGTTTTTACGGGTTATGTCTCGGATGAAGATCTCCCACGCTACTTTGCTAGCGCCCATGTTTTTTCTGCTCCAGCGACCGGGGGCGAAAGCATGGGTATCGTGCTTTTAGAGGCGATGGCATCAGGCACTCCGGTCGTGGCTTCCAACATCGCGGGCTATGCTACGGTCGTGAATTCAGGTACAGATGGATTGTTGACTACACCCCGCGATAGTGAGGAGCTGGCGAGCGCGGTATCATATCTGCTTGAAAATGAGCCGTTACGACAGCGGTTTATCCATGCGGGTCTGCAAAAGGCGCGCGACTATGCCTGGCCCCAGGTTGCACGACGTATCATGGACTATTATTGCTGGCTATTGGATCAACGAAGGACGGGGTAAGGTCTTAACGCCCTGTCACCGCATTCGCATGCGCCGGAAACCCCTCGAATTCTGCTAAGCGGCGCGTTGTCTCGCTCAAGGAGGCATATCCTTCGGAAGTCAGGTAGGCAATGCCGGTACGTTTCAGAAAGTCGTAGACCGAGGTGCAAGAGAATGTATGGGCAAAGCCGCCTGTGGGTAGGATGGCGTTCGTTCCCACGCAGTAGTTCCCAGTGCAGAAGGGCGTATGTTCGCCGAGCAGAATCTCACCTGCATTCTTTAACTGTGGCAATAAGGCAAAATGGTTGCTTATCTGCACTTCGAGGTGCTCTGGGGCGTATTCGTTGACAAAATCGATGGCTTCGGTCATGTTCGATGTCAGGACAATGCCACCAGTGCCCTCGGGAGACTCGAACACGGTGCGGCAAAAAGCTTGCCGCCATTCTGGAAGGGCTGCCATTTTCTCGGGCAACAAGGCTATGACGGCTTCGGCGAGGGAACGACTATCTGTCACGAGCAGGCTGGAAGAGTCGGGGCCGTGTTCGGCTTCAATCAACAGGTCACGTGCCACGAGGTCGGGATTCGCATTTGCATCGGCGAGTAGAATTGACTCGCTAGGGCCAGCGGGTAAGCCTACATCGACGGTTCCGTAGAGAAGGCGTTTAGCGGCCGCTACATAGCCACTGCCAGGGCCGGTGATTTTATGCACGCGGGCAATCGTGGATGTGCCATAGGCAAGGGCTGCAATGGCCTGGGCACCACCAATGCGATAGATTTCGTGTACGCCGCATAGGTCGGCCGCGACGAGTGAGGCTGGATCGACGCTGCCATCTGGCGCGGGTGGCGTGCAAACGACGATGCGGGGAACGCCTGCTATATGTGCGGGCGTGGCGAGCATGTACATGACGGATGGGAATGCGCCTTTGCCACGTGGTACGTAGAGTCCTACTGAACTGATCGGGGTGATCTTTTCGCCAGCGATTACGCCTGGGGCAACTTCTGTAAACCAGAGTTCGTGTGGCATTTGCCGTTCATGGAATGTGCGCACGTTGTGAATGGCATGTTCGAGGGCTGCACGTACTGATGGATCGAGTGTTTGATGGGCCTGCTCAATTTCCTCGCGGCTGACACGCAGTTGCTGCGGTGTGAGCTGTACGCGGTCAAAGCGTTTTGTGAGTTCGACAAGCGCTTCGTCACCGCGCTCGCGTATTGCCTGCACAATTGGGCGAACGCGCTCGATGAGTTCATCAATTTGGGTTTCGGCGCGGCGGAGTAGACGCTGCCTTTGGGATGCGTTCAAGGTGGCTAGTTCATAAAAATGGATCATGTTATTTTCCTATCAGGCCCTTGCGGCGCATTTGTTCGAGGTCGAATTCGGCGGGGGCAAGGGGGCTGATGCGAGCCTCGGCGCATGCCCAGCCGATGAAGGCAAATCCGAGCTGGAGACCTTGCGCGACCAGGGATGAGTCGTTGCTGGTGAGCAGGTTCAGACATTGCTGCTGTTGCTCGATGGCCTTTTCTTGGCTGTAGAGTTCCTGGTATCCCTTCAAAACTGAGGCATGGGGCAGAAAATCTTCGTAACGCAGGTTTAAGGTTGCGGCCAGCAGTAACAGCCAGTATCCTACCTGGCTGCCTTCGAGTATTGTGTCTGACTCTTTGTCTACGTGAACGTGGTCGCCGCTCTGCACTTCGGTCAGTTCTTCCAATTCATCCGCGAATCGTGCTGCCAGGTAGCTCTGACTATGCTCTTGCAGCAGGCGCGAGGTGTTGGACTCTTCGCTCAAATCATGATCTCGCAAATAGAGGTAGACGCCGTACAGTTGACGCATGGTTGATTCTAAGGGCGCAGTCCATTGGGACACGGTGGCCGGGTCTTTCTTATAGACAGTCTCGGGATCGAAAACGCGTTCGGCAATAGTTTCATATGTGTCGTTGGGTAGAAGACGGCGGTAATAACAACTGCGATAGCCTGTATGGCAGGCTGCGCCGCCTTGTTGTACCACGTGGATCAGGAGGCTATTTTCTTCGCAATTCACGAGGATGTCGCGCACTTGCTGTATGTTGCCGGACTGTTCGCCCTTGTGCCAGATGGTATTGCGCGAACGGCTAAAAAAGTGTGTGTAGCCGGTCTCGCGGGTGCGTTGTAGCGCTTCCTCGTTCATAAACGCCACCATCAGCACTTCTGAAGTGGCATCATCCTGGATGACAACGGGTATCAAGCCCTGGCGATCAAATTTCAGCATGGCCGCACCGTAACCCCCTTTTGCTGTAGATAGTCCTTGACCTGGCAGACGCGAAACTGGCCGAAGTGGAAAATGGATGCGGCCAATACTGCATCTGCTCCACCAACTGTCAGGCCTTCGTAGAAATGCTCCAGTATGCCGACGCCGCCAGAGGCGATGACGGGCACCGAGACGGCTGAGGAGACTCGTGGCGTTGAGCGCAAGATCGTATCCCTGCTGCGTGCCGTCTCGATCCATGCTGGTGAGAAGGATTTCACCTGCGCCGAGGACTACGCCTCGCTGTGCCCATTCTAACACATCCATGCCGGTTGCAGTACGTCCACCATGAATGAAGACCTCGTAGTTGCTCGGCATAGCGGCGTTGCTGCGGGCGTCGATGGCAAGCACGATACACTGTGCACCGAATTGCTCCGCTCCTTGACGTAAGAGGTCGGGGTTTTGTACGGCGGCCGTATTTAGCGAGGTTTTGTCGGCCCCTGCTCCTAGCGTAGCGCGAATGTCCTCGACGCTACGTATGCCCCCACCGACCGTGACGGGAATGAATACCTGTTCGGCGGTGCGGCGTACGACGTCGAGCATGGTGGCACGATTCTCGTACGAGGCTGTGATATCAAGGAAAACCAACTCGTCCGCGCCTTCTGCATTATAGTACGCAGCAAGTTCCACAGGGTCACCTGCATCCCGCAGGTTGACGAAACTGATGCCTTTGACGACGCGCCCGGCAGCTACATCAAGACAAGGGATGATGCGTTTGGTTAGCATGGTTTTACCTTTCAAGTTGTTGAATTGCTGTGGCCAGGTTCATGTCGCCTGTATAGAGCGCCTTTCCGACGATGGCGCCTTCGATGCCGAGTGCTGCAAGGGAGTGGAGGTCGGAGAGGGAACGAACGCCACCGGAGGCGATCAATGTGGGTTTGGGGAAAGGCGAGCTGGCCCGCCCCCGCCCGCCCAGGGCACCCGCAAGGGGTGCCCCTACCAGTATACGGGGAGGGTTATGTGCCTTCGTGTATAGTAGGGGCGTGGCTGGCCCCCGCCCTGTTCGTCCCTGACATGAGCGCTTTTTGCATTTCCCTTAGGGCGTCCAGGTTGGGGCCGTTTAGGGTACCGTCGCGGGCGATGTCGGTGTAGATGAAGCGTTGGACGCCTGTGGCGCTTAGTTCGGTTGCGAGTGCGGTTGCTTGCATGTGGGATGTTTCGCGCCAGCCGGATATGGCAACCTGGCCGTTGCGTGCGTCGAGTCCAACGACAATATGTTCGCCCCAGCGTGATAGCGCTTGTTCGAGAAGGGCGCGATTGGTGAGGGCGACGGTGCCAAGTATGATGCGGTCTATGCCGAGGTCGAGCATGGATTCGATGTGTGCGAGGGTGCGCAGGCCGCCGCCGAGTTCGATGAAAAGGGAGGTGGAGGCACGTATGCGGGCTATTTGTTCGATGTTGACGGGTTGGCCTGCTGCCGCTCCATCAAGGTCGACGAGATGGAGCCAGCTTGCGCCTGCTGCTTGCCAGCGTTGGGCTACCTGGACGGGGTCGGCATCGTAGGTGGTGGCCTGGGCGTAGTCGCCCTGGTAGAGGCGGACGCATTGGCCGCCTTTGATGTCGATGGCCGGAAGGATGATCATGCGCTTATCCTGCTTACCTGTCTTTTGTTCACTAACTCAATTATTCCGAAAGTAACCATCAAAAGTGGTAGTACGATCTCTATTACCACGATGAATGCTTTTGGTAGGTCAAAGGTTGCCGGGTTGAGGACTTTGTAGGTGATTGGTTCGCCCAATGCGCCTATTATAAAGCATACGCCAAGGATGGTGAGTCCCATGATTCCTAAGGTTCTCAGGCGCCTAAGCTGGAGTGCAAGTATGATGAATACTACTAATATGATGCAGAAATAGAGAGGTGCGGAGAGCGCGGTGCCATTGCCGATCAGGAAATCTTCAAATGCTGGTTTGCCGTCTTTGCCGAAGAATTCAGCAGGGAGGTTTGCCTGTACTGCTAGCAGTGTGCCGATGGCTGCATTTAGGAGATAGAGAATGGAAACCAGGATGAGACTACTCTGGGCATTCAGTTTTCTGCTCGTCCTGTTATCATTCATACGAAATACTTTCTTTTTGCTGAGTTGTGGATGGCAAAATCGGCTCTGGGGAGGCACCAAGTCGATTGGCTTCCCAGGTAGTGCTATTTGTGATTTTTTCGGGCTTGCGCAACCAGAGCGAGACGTGGGATGGTTGCATGGTTTCTTGCACTACTGCTATCAGGTGCTCACTCAACTGCGTGAGATCGACTTCATTGCGGAGGGTGGCACTAAAGGCGGCCACCGTTTTGGCAGCATCATACTTGCGACGATAGAAACGACGGTCGATGATGGATTGGATGCGGTAGCGTAAGGGCTGAAAAAGAGCGGCAATGACGAGGGTTGAGACTACGATGGCGATAGCGTTATTCTGCTGGAACATGCCCTGGAACAGGGATTGCAGGGCAACGATGAGGCCGAAGTAGAGCAGAGCTAGCAGAGCAGTCAAGCTGCCATAGACCAGGGTACGGTTGATCAGCAGGTCGATGTCGTAGAGTCGATAGCGCAAAATTGAGAAGCCGATGGAGAGCGGGATCAGGAGCAAGGCGGCGGGCCAGAGGATAAAAGTAACAAAAAAATCAACGAAAGGTGAGTTGGTGCTGGATGGGATCAGAAAGGTGATGGCTAAAATGCCGATGATAACTCCGATTGCCGATGCAACCCCGAAGATCACCCACTTGGTCTGTTGGCGTTGAACAGGCGTAGACACGCGTCTGTAGCGGTAGATTTGTGAATAGATGATGGCTCCAAATGATGACAAGTCCTCCAGCAGTTGGAGCCACCCTGGCCAATTTGCATCGAAAGCTGATGAAGGTGAAGGGAAGATGCTAGAATTCCATGATGAAGAGCAGCAGGATCAGTCCCATCCAGCGCGGGACAAGCCGTCCATTGGGGAAGAGCAGAAAGAACAACCCAAGCGAGACAAACCCAAGAAAGCTCATGAGACTGAGAGGCAAAGCGAGGGCGGGATAGGCGAGGTGCCAGCGTAGAGGGGACATTGTTGTTTGAGTAGGTGGTGACATTGAACATCACAAGAAAAAAGGCGGCCAGCAGCGCCAACCAGTCATCCGACCTGCGCCAGAAAATGAGGAAGCCGACTCCGTACCAGATTGATGAGATGATCACGTTGAGGATGGTGTTCAGAGTGGCAAACCCACTAACAGACAAGCCAATGCTCGAGAGCATCTGCTGCATCAGTGCAGGAATTGCCCCGGATTGGAGTTGCTGATAGGATACGAAGAGGCTGGCAATAAAGAGTCCCAGGCTGGGAACGACTAGCACTAGCCACACCGTGCGGGCAATGATGAGCCAGGAGCCAGATAAGTGTGTATTCGTGTTGTTGGAGACAACCGCTTCGCTTGTGCTATTTTCTTCAGTATCCGCTAGGTTCATACATTTTTCCCTTCTTCAGAAGAGAAGAAACACTCAACGAGTCAAATAGGTTTTTGTCTTCCTCAGCAATATCATAGCATACCTCCGTCTCGCAAATCGTTACGAAAAGCGTTACGAGATAGTTTCTTGTTGTTGGTTTATAGATGGTAAAAGCGGGTCATGAGGGGCAGCAAGTCGATTGGCTTCCCAGAGATTGCTATTGGTGGTTTTTTCGGGCTTGCGCAACCAGAGTGAAACATGGCTTGGCTGCATTGTTTCTTGGACGACGGCTATCAGGTGCTCACTCAACTGCGTGAGATCGACTTCGTTGCGGAGGGTGGCACTGAAGGCAGCTACCGTTTTGGCAGCATCATACTTGCGACGATAGAAACGACGGTCGATGATGGATTGGATGCGTCGGCGTAAGGGCTGGAAGAGAGCGGCAATGACGAGGGTTGAGACCACGATGGCGACGGCGTTATTGCTTTGCTTGAACATCCCCTGGAACAGGGATTGCAAGGCCAGGATGAGGCCGACATAGAGCAGAGCCAGCAGAGCGGTCAAAGAGCCATAGACCAGGGTGCGGTTGATAAGAGGTCGATATCCCAGAGTCGGTAGCGCAACAGTGCGAATGCCAATAGAAAGCGGTATCGGCAGATAGCCAATCATTGTCACAAGGGGATTGGAGAGCTGGCTGAGAGAATGCGGGTCGTTCAGCCTCAGAACTTGAAGATATTCCGGACCAGGCAGAACAATAAGGACGACCAGGCCAAAACCGAGTGCCAGCCATTTAATCTGCTGGCGCTGCACATGCGATGCAACAAAGAAATACCGGTAGATCTGAGTACTTATTGCACTTCCATAGAAAGAAGCTCTTCAAGCGTTTGCAGGAACAGCGGCCAGCTTTGGAAGTTCCAGGGCGCAGGTAAGATATAAAAACCGAATTGAATAACAAAAAGACCAGGAAATATCCAGGACCAGCGAGGAACAAAACGTCCATCGGGAAAGGTGCAGAAGAAAATACCCAGCGCTGGCCAGATGAGCACGCTCATTGGAAATCCGAAGATGATTATTGCATTATAGACCAGGGAAGCGAGTCCAGGGGTGGATGAGAAGCTGGAGAGTGCGCTCTCATGTACGAGATCAACTCCCAAACAGCCAAAGGTGATCAGAAAGATCGAGACAAAGAGTCCCATACGGTCATTCGATTTGTGCCAGAAGATCAAGGCCCCGGTGATCAGAAAGAGCAGCGTGATCAGCACGTCACAGGTTATCGTATACGCTGCAAAGGTATCCAGTGAGATGTGCAAGAACTGAGCAGCAGCGATTTGCGCTGGAACAAGCTGATAATTATTACAGGATGCCAATGTTGGATCAAGACATGGCATACGCACCTGCATTGCCATTGCAGGTACGCCTATTACCAGTGTACCCAGGTCAAACAGCGCTATAACTATCCAGAATGTTCTGGCGATGAAGAGTCCCCGGCCTCGCAAGCGGGTATCGGTTTTTGTTTTCTCCGTCTGCGTCACTTTTGCCTTTTTCGTACGTAAATTTGCCATAAGATCCAGCTTTCTTCCTGAACATATGCTAGTTACCTAAGTTTGGCCCAAATTAAAGGCGACGTGAGCGCCAAGCAGGAAATTGCGCAAGGGATGAACTAAAGCCGATGCCAAGGGAGCAGCCTGATTGAGTACCAATCTGAGTCACCTGCCCGCAAGCATCGACCAGCAGAAAGCCACTGATATGAAAGACATCGCGCACCATACGCAACGTCCCATAGTGGTACAAGCGACGGGCTGGCCAGCCAGCGGCGAGCCCAGACGATCACATTGTGCGCCAGACGTACCCAAGAGCATCACCATCTGCTGAGCGGCAAAGCGTTTCTTGCTGCGTTTGCCGATGCCCAGTCCTTGCTTATCGCCCTTGAAGGAGGTTTCGACGCCGCCTCCGCGTTGATCGTAGAAGGTGCACGTACGCCAGCAGCACCGCTGCCGGATCATCGAGCAACGCAGAGCGGCTGGCCAGTCAACGCGAGCACCTGCCGGGCCGACAAGGTAGAGAGCAAGCACGCCGTAAGCGAACTGCCCATCGGGTTTGCGACAGCGCACCGCGATGCGTTTGACCGGACGCACATAAGCATCTGCTCGCCTCCGTCACCCAGCCGAACTGCCGCTCCGGCTGCTCTTGATCGATCGAACCAGTGCTGCACTGCTGCTGAGCCAGGCGTTTGGCCTGCTGACCCGAGTAGTCTTTGCCGTGCACCTGATAGCCACGAGCGAGCAGCCAATTGACGTCATCCAGACTCCCTCCGCCGGCGTCGAGGCGCACAATCGTGCGACTGCGCTTGTGCTTCATCCAACTGCAAGGTCGCGTTCTGCCGCCAGCATCAAGAGGCTGCAAGGCGCGGGTCAATTGTGTCTTGCCATCGAAGAGGCGATCCACGACGATTTCCTGATAGCGACTGGCCAGCACGCGACCAAATTGTCGTCCACGACGATTGCGTTGTTAGGCAAAGTAGCCCTTGATGGCAAAGGCGGCTTAGGGTCCACAGGACAAGCCACTCATATCCACATCGAGAATTTGCAAGTTGGCCTGAGAGTCATGCTGATAGCATTGACTGTGCTGGGGATAGATGCTGTCCAGCGCTTGTTCCATCTGCTCAACATTCTCCGGTGTACAGGCATTCAAGGTGTCTTGCACCACCGATTGCTCGGCACAGCGACTGCGCCCGAAGGCTTGCTGCAAGGACAGTATCGGCTCGCAAGCGCGTATTGATCTCCACCAAACCATGGGCTCCGGCCAGCAGGCTGATCAACGCGTCGTAGAGTTTGTCAGTCGGGCGATCCTTGATCGTCTTCTGGGCAATCTGCACCGTGTGCTCAATCGGCTCAAACAGCTTCACTCTCTCAGCTTGATGCCAAGGGCGGCCAAGCTCGCACAACTGCTAAACTGTTTAGTCGTCGCTGTGGTAGATTCGTTCATGATGATGCTCCTCCTATCGCTAAGTTTTCACTCTTCGATAGGTATGGCTCATCATCCTTCTTTGAGAAGCTCCTTTCTAGAAGAACTCGTTTAATTGAGTCAAATAGGTAGTAGTATAGCACAGCAAACGTCTCGAAATCGTTACGAAAAGCGTTACGAAATATTGTTTTGCGTCGCAAATTTCACGAAATTTTTAAGTAATTGCAATCCAACCATTCCGCTTTTCTCAGGATGAAATTGGGTTCCCCAGATGTGCTCGGTCACAATCACGCTGCAATAGGGGGAGCCGTAGTCGGTCAGGGCTGCCACGCCTCGTGAGTCCTGGGGTTCGACGTAGTAGGAATGGGCGAAATAGAAATAGGCGTTTGTGTGGATGTGCTCGAAAATGGGCAAACCTGGATGCAATGGGGTGACCGAGTTCCAGCCCATGTGAGGGATTTTCGGTCCGTGGGGAATGCGGCGTACTTCGCCACGAAAGAGGCCGAGGCCGTTGACCTCGCCCTCAGCATGATGATCTGCCAGCAACTGCATGCCGAGGCAGATGCCGAGAAAGGGTTTGCCTTCCTGTGTGGCCTGGCGAATGGCATCGTCTAGTTCGCGCTCTTGCATGCGTGCCATGGCTGCTCCGCCTGAGCCGACGCCGGGCAGCACGATTGCCTGTGCAGCGGTGATTACCGCAGGATCGTCGGTGACGCGAACGCTGGCTCCAACGTGTTCCAGGGCCTTTTCGATGCTGCGGATGTTGCCTGCACCGTAATCGACAATAGCAATCATAGATCATTCCTCCACGAATTTGTGCAACCATTGAGACGAATGGTGAATTCGGGACCATGGATTCCTCCACCCTGCCCCACGGGGCGCCATAAATGTGGCCGCTTTTACGGTATGAACAGTTCTTACTCCATAGGTATCCATTATTGCCCATTTGGACGGCTAGAGACAAGCCTAGCCAACTAATCGACGGGGGCATACGGACTGCGTCAAGGAGATTGATGGTTAATAGTGGGCAGCACATTAATGCTAATTGTATGATTTCTGACCAATTAGAGGGGAGCGCCTGGAGCGAATGTAACTCATCGATCAAGGGTGTCAGGAGATGGTTTCTTTTGGTTTGCAGGATGGCCTGTCGTATGGGGGTCAGGGTGTAGTCGTGTTCAAGCGAGATGGTTTCGTTGTGAAGGGAGACGGAGAGATGCAAGTTTTGAGCGATGTCTTGTGGAAAGTACATCCAGGTTGCAAATATGTTATGAAAGAGGGGTTTGATGATGTCTAGCAAGGGGGAGTGCCGACCTGCGAAGGCGGGGTCGAAATAGAGGTACTTTGTTGATATTCCAGAAAAGACGTTGCCGAAGTGGGCGTCGCCGTGGCCGATGATGGTCATGGCGGATTGGGCGGGGTTGAGGATGATTTTAGCTCGTTCGACCAGTTCGCCTAGTGTTTGTTGTTGCGGAACTCCGTTGATGATCCAGCGATAGTGCAGGAGTTGGTTGAAGGGGATGCTGTTTTGCATGCTTGCAGGTGATTGGGGAGCGGGGGCCGATAAATCGGCGATGGGCGCGATAAATCGGCCCCTACGGATTACATGAGAATTTGGAATGGAGGGGAGTGGGATGGTCTTTCCGGCGTAGAAGGTGGTGAAGCGATTGCCTGTGAGACGGTGCCAGAAGAGTTGGTGAATGGGGGCGCGGGCATGTTCTTCGGCTGTGTTGGGGGCGAGGGTTGAGCGGTAGATGTGCAGCAGGCGCTCGCATTCCTGTTGCTCGGCGGTGACAAGGGTTTCGATGCTGATGTCTGGGGCGTTGCCGGTTTCGACTGCACGCACGAGGTCAAACATGACGGGGTAATGGATGACGGGGTAGATGACCATCTGCTGCTCTTTTTCGTGCAGCATGCGAAGGGGCTTGACGATGTTGTAACCTGCCTGGCTCAGGAGTTCGGCGTGATAGTATTCTTCCAGGATGCCTTGCTCTTCGACGTGTGTCTTGAAGAAATATTCTTCGCCATTGGCGCAGTAAAAGCCGTTAAACGAGTTCAGCGATACAGCCTTTGGCGTCAGAGTAACGCTTTCGGTTACCAGGTGCATATGATCTTCGAACCAGCGCTGAAGGAGTTGCTCGGCCTTCTTGCGGTCGGTAAATTGTAGGCGTTGAATGGTGGCAAGATCGCTCAATGTTTTCTCTTCAATCGCTCACGCAAGGTGCGGACACTATTGGACTCCGCGGTAAAACGGTAGGTAAGCGGCGTGACATTGATATGCAATGCCCCGGCGCTACGTAACAAGGCAACTATTTCCAATAGCTCAGCGGCGGTTCCTTTTAGGTCCACCACTCCTGAGATAGTATACCAGCCAGGTTCAGTATTTTCTGCCAGTTGGGCGTGCGATATTTGGAACTCGAAACTTGTATTCATCGACTTCAAATGCTGGTTCAGGCTGGAGCAGATACGAGATACTTCAGCGGTACTCTGGCTTTGTAAGTAGGCGGTTAGTAGTGATCGGTTGCGTGCCTGCATGCGTGCCTCGATCAGTTCGAGCATGATGGAGGCCAGGCGAAAGGCTTGTTCATTATGAAGCAAGAGGTGTGCATTAGCGATCAAGCAGGCTTGGGAGCGTAATACTACCCCGTCATCCAGCAATTTCAGATGATTTTCGCGCAACGTAGTTCCCGTTTCAGTGAGGTCAACAATCAGATCTGCTGTATCGGTGAGTGGAGCGGCTTCCAATGCGCCATGAGGTGTGATAATTTTGTAATGGGTGATACCATGCTGGCGCAGGAATGCGTTCGTCAATATTGGGTACTTGGTGGCGATGCGCAAGCCGCGAGCTTTATGTGTGGAGTAGTATCCGGCAAGGTGCCAGAGGTCGGCGCAGGTACTTACGTCGATCCATGTTTCGGGAACGGCTACGACGAGGCGGCAATAGCCATAGCCAAGGTCGCGTTCTAGGATGATGAGGTCGTCGTCGAAGCCGTTCTCATCATTTTCTTCGCCGACGTTGCCGCGATGCTCGACCAGGATATCGTAGCCGGTGATGCCAAGCGCCGCATCGCCATCTTGTACAAGCAGGGGTATATCAGCGGCACGCTGGAAGACTACTTCCAGGTCGGGCATGCTGCCGATGCGTGCCAGATACTGGCGCGGATTGTTGCGACTGACTTTCATGCCGCATTCGGCGAGAAATGCCAGCGTTGCTTCCTCTAGTGTGCCTTTGCCAGGGAGTGCAAGGCGGGTTTGCATGAGATACTACTCCTTGCCTACATCTTCGATATTCAGGACTTGTTCTGTGCCTGTTGTGAGGTCTCGTAGGGTGACGGTGCCTGTCCGCTGCTCGTCTTCACCGACGATAAGGGCCAGGCGGATGTGTTTTTTGCTGGCGAGCTTTAGACCTGCGCTAACGCCATGTCCGGTGACGTCTACCTCTATGGTTGGCGATGTGGTGGACTGTTTGACTGCATTGGCACGAATGGAACGGGCTACGTGCAAGGCATAGGGCATATCCTGGACGCTTACAGGAATGATCAAGGTCTGGGGAGATGCGCATGGAGAAAGGTCGCTTTTGGGTATCAGTGAGAGCAGGCGTTCAACACCGAAGGCGAAGCCACAGGCTTTGATGTCACGGGAACTGCCGACTGCTCTCACAAGATGGTCGTAACGGCCTCCTCCACAGAGTTGTGCGTCGAACCCCTCTTCGTCCTGGGCGTGAATCTCGAAAACCAGGCCGGTATAGTAGCTGACGCCTCGACCAAGCGAGAGGTTGAGTAGAATTTGTTCGCGAGGAATACCGCACTGTTCGACGATAGTTACCAGTTGTTCCAATTCTTTTAGTGGCTCAGCATCAAGTTCGTAGCGTCTTAAGAGGTCGCGCAAGGCCTCAAAGGCTTTCGGTGGCGAGCCGGAGACGGCGTGGAGGGCGCGTAGAAATTCTAGCGCGTGCAGGATTTGTCGGCGCTGCTCGCTGCGTCCCATCTTCCATAGGAAGCGCTCAATGACTTCCTGGCGAGCATCATTATCGTCGAAAGGGATGCTTATGCTGCTTAATAAAGATGGGATGAAGCGTGCCTCAACCTCTGAAAAGGCTCCCGTGCTATTTTCGCTATTCTCACTCGTGCTATTTGCAGGATAGAGCGCTTCCAGGCGAGCCTGAGCGAGTTGCTCGCCCTCTTGCGAACGGCTGATTTGTTCCATCAAGCTGAGCAACAGACGTGCGGCATGATCGTCGAGGTGCAGACGGTTGATAAAGCCGCTCACGACGCCGATATGCCCCAATTCCAAGCGGTATTGCAGAATATTGAGTTCGTGCAACGCGTCGCAGGCAAGTTGCAGAATTTCGGCATCAGCAGATGCTGCGTGACCGCCAAATAGTTCAATGCCAAGCTGAGTATGCTGTCGATAGCGACTCCTTCCTGGGGCCTCATAACGGAAGACTGGCCCAGCGTACTGGAAGCGCAATGGCAGGGGATACTGCTGGTAATGATCCAGGTAGAGGCGGCAGATAGAGGCGGTATATTCTGGGCGCAGACAGAGGTCGTGATGGTGCAGGTGAAAGGCATAGAGATTCTGCCACAACTCCTGTCCGAAGCTGGCATGGAAGAGGTCACTGCGCTCGAGTACCGGAGCGTCAACGGGGGCATAGCCAGCCTGGGCGAGGAATGTGCCCAGGCGATCTATTATGTGACGCTGCTGTTGGTACGCTTCCGGTAAAAGATCGTGCATGCCACGTAAGCGTTCGATGCGCTTTTTCATACAGTCCTATTCCTATAGACAATAACGGGTGTTACCAATCAAGATCGGCAATGTTGTGTCATGCTGAGTGGAGCGAAGCATCTGTAGCTGGCGAGAGAGATGCTTCGCTCCACTCAGCATGACAGTCCCGGCTTTGGTCGTTACATTTCATCATTTGCGATGGGCGCGATGAATCGGCCCCTACGGACATTGATGAGTTATTTTATTTGCTTCGTTATGCTCTGGGTGCTGACTTCCTCTAATAGATTACCTTCTACGCCGATGGAGGGCAAGAGTTGTGCTTGTGCCTGGGTTGTCATAGGCAAGCCCCAGAGTTTGATGAAGCCAAGGGCGGCGTTGTGATCGAATTGATCGCCGGTATCGTAGGTTGCGAGGCTGTGGTTGTAGAGCGAATGATCGGATTTGCGTCCTACGATGGAGCAATGTCCATGTGATAACTTCACGCGCACGACGCCGCTCACAAAACGCTGCGTACTCTGGACATAAGCTGCGAGGTCCTGATGCAAGGCAGTATACCACTGGCCGTTATAGATGAGGCGTGCGTACTCGGCTGAAACCATCTCCTTGAAACGAACCTGATCACGGCTGAGTGTCAGACTCTCCAAGGCACTGTGTGCTGTATGCAATACAGTGGCAGCAGGAGTTTCGTAGATTTCACGTGATTTGATGCCAACCAGGCGATTCTCGATATGGTCAATTCGGCCGATACCATAGCTGCCTGCGAGCTTGTTCAGCGTTTCGATGAGTGTTGCGCCCTCCATTTCTTCGCCATTCAGTGCTATGGGGATGCCATGCTGAAAGGTGATCTCCACGTAGGTAGGCTCTGAGGAAGATTGGGCCTGAAGATCGGGATTGACAGTCCACTCATAGACTTCTTCCGGCGGCTCGGCCCAGGGGTCTTCGAGGATGCCGCACTCGACGCTGCGTCCCCAGAGGTTTTGATCGACGGAATAAGGGCTGGCATTGGTGACCGAGATGGGAATGGAATGCTTGGTAGCATAGGCAATTTCGTTGTCGCGTGTCATACTCCACTCGCGTACGGGGGCGATTATTTTCAGGTCGGGTGCAAGGGTGTTGATGGCGACATCGAAGCGTACCTGGTCATTGCCCTTGCCTGTACAGCCGTGAGCTACAGCCACTGCTCCTTCCGTGCGGGCGACTTCAACCAGCAGGCGTGCAATCAATGGACGCGCCAGGGCGGTTGCCAGCGGGTACTGCCCCTCGTAGATGGCTCCTGCCTGCAATGCAGGCCAAACGAAGTAACGTACGAAATTGGCGCGGCCATCAACAACGAGGGCTTTGACTGCTCCAATCTTTTCAGCGCGGGCGGCGATGGCAGGGAGATCGCGCGCATTGCCTACATCAATTGTAACTGTGATGACATCGAGATTATACTGTTCCTGAATCCATCGGATGGCGACGGAGGTGTCCAGGCCACCGGAATATGCGAGTACGACTGTTGACATAGTGTTAAAAATCCTTTCTGTGCTGTTGTATGCCGGCCGGGTCGAACACCAGGCCGGACAGGCACAAGGCCCCATCCCCAGCCACCCAGCCGCCCCCTGTCCCTACATGCCGCCTGACCCCGCCCCTACCGTTACGATGAGCGTTTTTGATTGTAGAAGTTCACTGAGCTTCTACCAACTTTTGTATCGCTAAAGCGAATTTATCTGTACGATCTTGCCATATCTTCTTTGCTTCCTCAAGCTGTTGGTGTGCTTGTTCAAGCCCCAAGATTGCCAGCGCCGCCTTCGTGGCTGCGTGCGGCCAGGCGCTCGGTGAGTTGGGCCTGGCTTTCGGTGGGCAGGGGCATGTGGCGATCCAGGAGAGCGGTTACTTCGGCTCCGACGATGCGGTAGGCGTCGCGGAAAGGGAGTTTGGCAACGGTGGCAAGTTCGTAGGCGCGGTCGGCGGCAAAAAGCTCGAAGGTGCAGGCAGCGACCAGGCGCTCGGTGTTGACATTCAGCGCACTGACGACTAGTGTGCAAATCTCCAGGCTTTCTTGCACGATATCGAGAGCCTCCATGAAGGGGCGTTTTGTCTCCTGGTAGTCCATGTTGTAGCCAGAGGGAAGGCCGCTGACAATGCCGAGTATCTGCTGCTGCAAAGCCAGCATCGTCTGGGTGCGGGCGCGCACGAGTTCCATGATACCCAGATTGCGCTTCTGAGGCATGATGCTGCTACCTGTACAGAGTTCCTGGGGTAGCTGGAAGAAGCCGTATTCGACCGTGGTGAAGAGCAGGATATCCTGTGCCAGTTTGCTCAGGTCGAGCATGATTTGTGCAAGCGCTTGCACGATGGAGGCTTCAATCTTGCCACGACTATTCTGTACGTAGATGACGTTGTTCTGAACGCGAGAGAAGCCGAGTACATCAGCGCAATACTGGCGGTCGATGGGTATGGGTACGCCATAGCCAGCGGCAGAGCCGAGCGGAGATTGATCGTTGAGGGTATAGGCAGCCGAGAGGAGGTGCTCATCATCAAGCAGGGCTTCGGCAAAGCTGGAGGCCCAGAGGCCTACGGATGAGAGCATGGCACGCTGCATATGTGTGTAGCCTGGCATAGGAGTATTGGCATGAGCGCTGGCCATCTCTAGCAGACGCTGAGCAGAGGTTGGGATAACGTAGTTGGCTACGTTATGCAGTTGCTCTTTACCGTACAGGCGCAGGTCTACCAGCACCTGGTCGTTGCGCGAACGAGCCATGTGAATCTTTTTGCCTGATGCTCCTGCTGTTGCTGCCAGGTAATTTTCAATGCGAGTATGCACGTCTTCGTCGGCTAATGTGACGGTGAATTCGTGCGTTGCTTCCAGTTCCAGAATGTTGCGCAGGGCCTCTTTCAAAGCTTTATGCTCCGATTCTGTCAAGATGCCGATTTTCGCCAGCATGGCAGCGTGAGCGAGCGATCCCCATACGTCATGTCGAATGAGGCGGACATCAAGCTGGCTATTCTGTGCGGCCTCGAAACGCTCTACTTGCTCGTTCAAGGTGTAGCCTTTTTGCCAGAGTTTTGTCATAGCGATTCTCCTTGTGTTGGAAGCGGGCAATAAAAAACTCCCGCCCCTTCCTGAAAAACACTGAAGGGACGAGAGCGAGATTTTTGCTCCCGTGGTGCCACCCTGATTGCCACTATCCGCTACGCTGCATCTTCCTCACGACCTTGTGAGAAAGTGATGGTGACCACTTTTTGCGAGTTATTTGCTGCGTGGGAACTACCCACCTGCTCCTACTTGCTCCCGTTCCAGGAAGCTTTCTTCGGTCAGCCGCTTACGAAGGCGTTCTGGGGGAGCGTATCCATTCCGAACTTTCACTCTGTTTCGGATCGCTGTTGGTCGCCTTTCCCGTACTTTGTTCGTTCAACGCGGGTCAGTCTGTATAGAGTTGTCTGCTTCAAGGATATCCGCAAATTTGTAAAATGTCAAACAGTGTTTTGTCCGGATTCGATCTCCGCCAGACCGGATTGCTGGTAGATGCCCAGAATGTTGCCGGCGGGGTCGCGAAAGTGTGCATATACCTCATGCTCATCAGGGTTGACGGGCTGCACGATCTCGCCGCCAGCAGCGATGATAGCCTCGATTGTAGTCGCGGCACTGGCGACCATGATGGATACGAGGAGGCCTGGATTTGTCGAGGGAGGGCGTTCAAGAACCCACGTGCCGCTCACTTCGCCGACAGTGTCGTCGAAGGCGGTCGAGCCGTCATTGCGCTGCCTGGTCTGCCAACCGAAGACCCGCTGGTAGAACTGAGCTGACTTCGAGATGTCGATGGCGGGGATTTCGATATAGCAAATCTTGCCAGTACGGTAGTTGGGAGATGGTGTTGGTGTAGTCATGCCTCTTCTCTTTCTCGATAGGTTCGATAGAGGTGTCTCACCTCTCTTCTCAGAGTATAGGTCATTTGTACTATGAAAGCAAGTGTCAGATTGAGTTTCATGTCTTTTACCACATGGCGTGCCTCAGGAAGCTGCTCTCGTCTTTATGCATGTTCTGCAAGCAACTCATGCTCAATGCGGGAGCGTATCTGATCCCGGACTCGACGATAGACTGCCAGTTGTTCGGCTTCACTTCCCGTAGCCTTTGAGGGGTCTTCGAATGACCAGTGGCGGCGCTGGACTGCACCTGGAAAGATGGGGCAGGCTTCCGCGGCTGTGTCACAGACGGTAATTACCATATCGAATGGCTCACGTATATAGCGGTCAAGGGTTTTTGATTGTTGTTGCGAAATGTCGATGCCTAAATCTGCCATTGCCTTAATCGCTAATGGTCGTACTGCCGTTGCTTCTGTGCCTGCACTGAATACCTCGAATGAATCTCCGCCGAGATGACGCAATAATCCTTCGGCTATCTGAGAACGGGCGGAGTTATGCGTACAAATGAAAAGAATGCGCTGCTTCATGGTAGGGTGCCTTTCTCTATTGAAAACCTGTCTTAGATGAGATATAGCACATTGCGTCCTTTTGGGCAAATTCCCGTCTATATACATGAAATAATTCTACTCAAGAAAGGGGTAGCGAACATGGTGCCAAATGATCTGCACTTTCTTGCTCACCAGGAAAGATATAAAGACCTGATGCGGGAAGCTGCGCAAGAACGGATTGTACGTGCTGCACGAGGCCAACAGCAGTATCATAGAACAATATATCAGGTTATTGCATCCTGGTTAGGTTTCTACCTGGAACGATGGGGTTGTATACTACAACAATGTACGAACTCATGCTGCTGTGAAGCTTAGAATTCAAGGACGTTGAGTATGATGGTGACAACCGAGAGTCTATGGGAAACATTTCACGCGAGGCTCAAACAATTCATCCTCAAACGTGTGCCGGATGAACAGAATGCCGAGGATATTCTTCAGAATGTCTTTCTGAAAATTCATGCTCGAATTGGCACGCTACGGGATGAAGAAAAGCTGCAAAGTTGGATGTACCAAATTGCCCGCAATGCTGTTACAGATTACTATAGGGAACATAAAGCTACGATTGAGTTACCCGAGGCATTTGAACTGCCGGGGGAAGCGGTTGTTGACGATGATGCCGTGAAAGATTTGATACCCAGCGTCAGGGCGATGGTGAATAGCCTGCCTGATGAGTATCGAGAAGCTTTGATCCTGACCGAATATGAGGGACTTACTCAAAGAGAATTGGCTGAAAGGCTTGGTCTCTCCTTTTCTGGGGCGAAATCGCGGGTGCAGAGGGCGCGGGAAAAACTGAAGGCTATGTTGTTGGACTGCTGCCATTTTGAGTTTGATCGATTAGGGAAGGTTATTGATTATCAACCGAAATGTGGCTGCTGTACAGGGAATGGTGATTGTTCCTGCTGCAAGTGAGTTGCGTCCTTTTTGAAAAAGTTCCGTCTATTACGACGAACAATTGAGCAGATTAGGATGCTCAATGCGAGATCAAACCTAAAGGACAGAAAGGACAATTGAAATGAATGCAATCCCAAATGACGATGAAAAACTGCGTGAAGAGGTGCGTGAGCGGTATGGACGTACAGCGTTGCAAGTATTGCAGGGAACTGAGGCCGAGGCGAGTGCGGGTGAGTGTTGTGGCACAAGCCCTAGCTGCTGTGGTACAAGTGCTGGTAGCTGTTGCGGGACGGGTAGTGGTGATCCTGTGACGAGCGATCTTTATAGTAATGCAGAATTGGGTGAATTGCCGGTGGCGGCTGCACTCGCTTCACTCGGCTGTGGCAACCCAACGGCGCTGGCTGAATTGAAACCAGGGGAGAGGGTGCTTGATCTGGGAAGTGGAGGTGGCATCGATGTGTTGCTTTCGGCGCGACGAGTTGGGCCAACGGGCTTTGCTTATGGTTTGGATATGACCGATGCGATGCTGGAATTGGCCGAGCGCAATCGTACTGAGGCGGGAGTGGAAAATGTTCGGTTCCTGAAGGGCATCATCGAGGATATCCCGCTTCCTGCAGAGAGCGTGGACGTGGTTATCTCCAATTGCGTGATCAATCTTTCCGCTGACAAGGGACGGGTGCTGCGCGAGGCTTATCGTGTGCTTGTGCCTGGCGGTCGTTTTGCTGTCTCAGATATTGTCTTCCAGGGGCGCATTCCTGATGCTATTCGAGGTGATCTTGAGGCGTGGGCTGGCTGCATTGCGGGTGCTTTGGAGGAGGAGGTGTACCGAGGGCTGCTGCGTGAAGCAGGGTTTACCGATATTGAGGTTGAGGTGACACGTCGCTATGCTTTGAGCGACATTTCCGATGGGGGTGCAGGTGCATCGATTGCTGCGCTTTCGGAAAGCGAGCGTGGAGATGTGGATGGGAAATTTGTGAGTGCGTTTATTCGGGCACGTAAGCCGAGAGTGTGATGTCTGGAGTCGTCAGCTTTTATGAAAGGTTCCAGTTCCCACCTTGCTGGGGAGTTGAGTTTTCTACATCCCATGTGCCAGCAAGCGTCGCTCCGTTATTGGATACCTTACCTGTAAAAGTCCCTGTCTCAGGAGAACAGTTCCCAGTCTGCTGTGCAGTGAAGGTGATATCGTCTGTATCAGTAACTGTGCCTTGAACTGTTATAGTGCAGAAGCCGAGGCTCCCGTTTGCAATGAAACTACCATCGTTTTGTTCAACTAGCTGGGTGAGAACAAAATTAAGCGGAGTGCCATCATTGATGGCGGACCCGTTATAGGAACCGTGTAATTGAGGTATGGTTGGTTGAGTAGGCGCTGATCCTGGTGTTGGTGTAGTGGAAGAACTCGTTGCACTCTTTACTCCAAAGAAGGCTCCTGTCCCAATAATCGCGACGATTATTGGGACAATGACATATCGTACAATCCATCTTGGCAAGCGTGGTTCATCATCGCCAGCCGATTGCTTCGGTGGTGGCATCGAAACACGGTTATCTGGGCCAGATTGTTGGTACTGGTTGTTATACTGCATGCGTTTTCCTCCTATGTTTCTCCGAGGTAAAGAGACACAGAATAGCAAAAGAAATAAATATTTACGAATGTAGTTTAACCTCTTGAGTATATTCACTTCTCAATCAACTGTCAATAGTTTTTTTATTATCTTTTACTCATATCGCGGAAATAGGCACGGGTGTTGAAGCAGAATACCTGGTTTGCGTTGTCTTTCTGCTCTGTGAGACAGCCAGAACTGCTCAATTCTGCTCAAACATTCAACATACTACAATTTTTGATCAGCAAAGGTGCGGAAGAACTATATTTGTTTCAACTCAGAGATCCCTCATGGATTATCGCAAGCTCGCCTGCTGTGTTTGACGGGCTGATATATAGTATGCCTAATGATACAATTCAGTAGACGTGGCCGCTGGCTGTATGCGAGCAGGGGCTGCGATTTAAGAAGGAGTATGAATTATGGCATTACGGTTCAGTGCGCGTAACCAGTTGCAGGCAAAGGTGAAGTCGGTCAAGCTTGGTGCTGTGATGGCTGAAGTTATCGTTGAGCTTTCGGATGGGCAGGAAATTGTTTCGGCTATCACACGTACCTCGGCTGAGAGTTTGAATCTTCAACAGGGGGATGATGTGGTTGTGATTATCA
>CAVZTX010000019.1:0-182007 GCA_963778375.1 uncultured Chloroflexia bacterium
GGACCAAGACATTGATTTCAGGGGGAACCAACAGAAATCTCTTTGTGCTCATTCCCTCCGTAATGCGGTTTATGAGATACTTGAAGAAGCTCATCAAGGAGCGACGTGCAAACCCCAAAGACGATCTGGTCACGGCACTGGTTCAAGCTAAAGATGGTAGCGATCAGTTAAGTGAAGATGAAATTCTGGCAATGATCTTAGTTCTGCTAGTCGCAGGCCATGAAACTACCGTGAACCTGATTGGCAGCGGGATCGTTAGCATTGTTGGAACATCCCGACCAGTTGGCAAAGCTGCGTAGTGAGCCAGCACTCATCAAAACGGCGATTGAAGAGCTACTGCGCTTTGTCTGTCCCGGTTGAAATGGCAACCGAACGCTATGCTCGTGAAGATATCACAATTGCGGAAACAACCATTCCACGTGGTGAACTCGTCATGGCAGTCATAGGGTCGGCAAATCGCGACCCAAACTACTTCGACAACCCCGATTCACTTGACATAACCCGCCAGAACAACAAACATTTGGCATTCGGCCAGGGTCCACATTACTGTCTTGGTGCTTCACTCGCCCGCCTTGAAGGGCAAATCGCCATCAGCACGCTCATCCAGCGCCTGCCAAATTTGCGCCTGGATATTGCACCAGACCAAATTCGCTGGCGTGCCACCTTCATCCTTCGTGGATTAGAAGCACTACCAGTCTCGTTCTAGTTGGTTGTCTCTCTGTCCCATTGCTGAAGGTGTCACGATCCTGGCAAGCTACTTCGAGTGCTGTCTTCACCAAAATGGAGGTGATCGAAAGGAGCAATCATGAACGAGGAAGCAAAGATAGAATTGGCTGAGAGCGCGTGGACGCTGATCAGTTTTGAGACGGACATGGGGGTGATCCTGGCAGTGAAGGAGGCACCAGCCACGCTTACCTTTTCAGCAATAGGTGAGCAGGCAGGCAGTCTCAGCGGGAGCGGCGGATGCAACCGCTACTTCGGGAGCTACACCCTGACTGGCGACCGCCTCCATATTGGTGCTATGGGATCTACACGCATGATGTGCGACTCCGTTCGGATGGAGCAGGAGGACCGCTTCTTCCAGGCACTTTCAATCGCCGAGTGCTGCGAACTGAGCCAGGATGAGTTACTCATCGCCTATGCCGGGGGTATGCTCCGGTTCGCACTGATCAGCGCGTCGACTGGAGGCAGTTTACAGCCGTGATCAGCGTTTCGAGAGAGGCGGTTCTCCCGCAATTAGATTCACACCGTGTTCGGTTGAGCTGGCGTGACCGGCAGCGGTTTGCCATAGTCAGAGGCGGGCTGCTGGATGTACTGCGGTGCCGCCTCAATAGCTGCTTCGCCGTGTCCCACGCCGGGCATCCATTTGGTGACGACGGAATTGCCATTAGCGTAGTAGCGCGTCACGAGCCATGCCGAGAAAGCAGGGTTGATGAGCGGATCAGCGAGGCCATGTCCGATGAACGTAGGGATGTCCTTGGGGACGAGCGGTGCCTAGTTGACCACGAATGCTTGCCGCCAAGCCATATCAGTCGTCGGATCCTTCGTGAAGAAGTCCCCATCAGCGATTGATTAAGGTCGGTCCCCGGATAAAGGAAAAGGTAAGCAGAATAAACCAATCTTACCTACATTTCTCACAGCAACCATCTCTAAAGGAGAGGCACAACAAATTATCCTCCTTCATGTCACCAAACTTCCATATTGGAGCAATAACCGTAGAAAGAATAGATATCAACAGACAATTCTTGACAAAGGATGACCCATGCTCGTACCATATGAAACTGAACACTTGTTTCGATAGATAGCAAGAAGCATGGAATCCACTTTGAGGTTTTAGCTGCAACCATGAGAATTTACAATACCCTCACCCGGAAAGTCGAAGAAATTGTCCCAATTGAGCCGGGCAAGATCAAAATGTATTCGTGTGGTCCTACCGTCTACCGCTACATCCACATCGGCAACCTGCGCACCTTCACCATGGCCGACTGGATACGGCGTACTTTTGAGTATCGTGGCTTCCAGGTGCTTCACATCAAAAACATTACTGATGTCGGCCATATGCGGCAGGAGGTGGTGGATCGCGGCGAAGATAAAATATTGGCTCAGGCACGTAAAGAGGGTAAAACATCGTTACAGATCGCGCAATTCTATACCGAAGCGTTTCATGAAGACGAAGCTAAACTCAACATAGAGTCTGCGAACATCTTTCCTCGTGCCACGCAACATATTCCCGAAATGATCGCCATTATCCAGGGTTTGCAGGCAAAAGGCATTGCCTATGAAGTCAATGGTAACGTCTACTACGACATCAAACGCTTTCCCAGCTATGGCAAGCTCTCCGGCAACCAGCTTGAAAACATGCTCGCAGGCATACGCGAAGGCGTTGATGCAGATCGCCATAATCCAGAAGACTTCCCGTTGTGGAAGGTAGCCGAACCTGAACGTGAAATGGCCTGGGATAGTCCCTGGGGACGTGGTTTCCCCGGCTGGCATATCGAATGTTCCGCCATGTCCATGAAGTATCTTGGCAAGCACTTTGACATCCATACCGGCGGCGTCGACAACATTTTCCCCCATCACGAGGATGAAATTGCCCAGAGCGAGGGCTTTACAGGCGAACAGTTCATCAACTACTGGGTTCATGCACAGCATCTGCTCGCTGATGGTCAAAAGATGGCGAAATCCACCGGCAACGCCTACACCTGCTCTGAAATCGAGGCTCGCGGCTTTGATCCGATGGCCTTGCGTTACTTCTATACCACCGCGCTCTACCGCAGTCGCCTGAATTTCACCTTCCGCGCATTGCAGGCCGCTCAGACCTCCTTAGAACGCCTGCGTGGATTGGCCTATTCGCTCTATTTACAGGCCGGTAGGGAGCGCATCTTTTCCAATGAGTCAAGCGAGGAACAATTCCTCTCTATCAATCAGGCGAGAAAATGGCAAGAGGCATTTTTAACAGAGGTGGAGAATGATTTGAACATGCCGCGTGCCATGGCGCTCGTATGGGAAATGCTCCGTTCGGATCAACTGGAACCGGCAACCAAAGTACACCTGCTGCTAGACTTTGATCGTATTCTTGGCTTTAACCTCAAAAACTACCTGCAAAGCGATCTGCCGGAGCAAAAGACGAATCCAGAAGTCTACTTGGCAACGGTGCCATCTGAAATCGCTGCCCAGGTACGGCAGCATGAAGAACTGCGCCGTCGTACTGACTATCAGCACTCCGATCAAATACGCCATCAGCTTGCAACCGTCGGCTATAACGTTCGAGATACTGCGCGAGGCCCTCTAGTGCTACCTCGCCCTCTGGAGGATGAGTTCGTTGTCCTCTCAAGCTCCGGCGACGCGCCAGATCATACACGGAAAGCAGATGCTTTTGAATTTTCCGTGAATCTGCTTGCTCACAATAGCCGGGAAGACCTCAATCGCTGCATCCAGAGTATTTGTCGCCACACCCATCATCACGATATTGAGTTGGTAATCGTTGATAATGGATCAACCGATGATACTTTAGCGTATCTGCAACAACTCGCTCGTCAGAACGACTTGCGTGCAGAAGATGGGCGGCGTATTGGCTTGCAAGTGCTCTTTGCCGATCATAACATGGGCTTTGCTGCCGGTCGCAATGCCACCATGCGTGCTAGCCGTGGATGCTACATCGTCCTGATAGACACCTCGATTGAGGTCAAAGGTGACATCTGGGAACCTTTAGTAACTGCGCTGAGTGATTCTGCAATTGGAGTTGTCGGACCCTATGGCCTCGTAACCGAAGACCTGCGCGAATTCCACGAATCGCCTGGCTCAGATGTAGACGCCATCGAGGGTTACCTCATGGCCTTCCGCCGTGAACTTCTGCCAGAAGTTGGCTGGATCGATGAACGCTTCCGCTTTTACCGCTTGATGGATATCTACTTGAGCTTCTTTTTCAAGACCTCCGGCTATCGTGTTCTAACCGTCTCAAAGCTAGCTGAACGTCTTGTAAAGCATCCGCATCGCGAATGGTACAGCTTAAGTGAGGATGAACAGGCAACCAAAAGCAAGAAAAATTACGATATTTTTCGTGATCGCTGGCATCATGGCGAAAGTCTGCTTGTCGCCAACTATCAGCCGCAGAACCTATGGCGTGGGCACGATCATCCCCATCATCTGGAGGGTACACATACCCATGCACCGGGCGAGCTGCCACTCCCTGGTACAATGCATACCCATACCCACCAGCACTGGCCTGATCACTCCCATGAGCATCCGCACTACCACGAAAGTGCACCAATATAACGTAGTGGCCGATTCATCACGCCGACCGCCGATGTATCGGCCTGAGGCCAACTCGTTATCGGCCACATGTGGGACCAAATAATCTGATCCCAAGGAGTTTTCAATTTCATGGATCGTGGTAAAAAAATGGATATTCTCAAGAATCATCCCTCCATCGTAACTGCTCCCGAATCGTTCTCTCAACTGACCATAGATCAGGTTGTTATGCTGAATGGCGATATCGGACCACTCGACTTTCAACAGGTAGAAGCCCTTTGTCGCTTTATCGAACACGGCGGTGGACTCGTCTGCCTGGGGGATGCAGCAGAAGCATACCATGAGCATCCTTTGCTTGGCGAAATATTGGGCAATGTGCATGGATTCTGCACACCACGCACCGAAATCATTGCACGCGTTGTCACTGAAAACCACTACATGACCCGCCGTGTTGATCCTTCCTTCCCTGTGATAGAGGCAGTCTATCTACTGAATGCGATCCCTCCAGATGCCGAGATTCTTTGGCAAACTTCCTGGCACTATACATCGTATACCCTGGCCTATGCACGCAGCTACGGGCGTGGGCGCGTCTTCTGTACCACTTTAGGCAGTGATCCTGAGACGCACACCCATCCCGTCTTCCGGCAAATGGTAGATCGTGCAATTCGTTACGCTGCGGGTGCAGAAATACACGAGCGCCCTGCTCATGTCGCAATGATCGGCTATGGAGCGATTGGCTTTGAACATGGATCGGCAATCAGCACCGTGCCTGGACTTGAATACGCACTTGTCTGTGATCGCAACGAGGAGCGTTTAGCGCTGGCGCGGCAAGCTTTTCCAGGAGTCCGCACCTGCACTGATCTCAACCAGGTCGCCAAAGACCCGGACATTGATGTAGTGATTGTCTCGACTCCTCCCAATACCCACGCCGCTATCTCCATGCAGATGCTGCAAGCTGGAAAGCACGTTGTCACCGAGAAACCCTTTTGTTTGACAACCACTGAAGCCGATACCATGATTAAGCTTGCCCAGGCGCAACACCGTACGCTGACTGTCTATCAATGCCGCCGCTGGGACCCTGACTACCTTGCTATCTCGCAGGCGCTTCAGCAAGGCATCATTGGCCCGATCTTCCACATAGAAACCTTTATCGGAGGTTATGCGCATCCCTGCGACTACTGGCACTCGCACGAACCAATCTCCGGGGGTGTCTTTTACGATTGGGGTTCGCACTACCTGGACTGGATTCTGCAACTCATCCCTGACAGTGTTGTCAGCGTACGTGGCGTCGAACACAAACGTGTCTGGCATGATGTGACCAACGCCGATCATTCCAGCGTCTACCTGCGCTTTGCAGGTGGTCAAGAGGCCGAGTTTACCCATTCAGATATCGCGGCCGCTATGAAGCCTAAGTGGTATATTCTGGGCGAGCGAGGCGCGATTGTTGGTCACTGGCGGCAGGAGACCGTCAAAACCCGCCGCTGGTCAGGCGATCTGATCGAACAGCGGCTGGCACCCTCTGAAGCCCTCCCAGACGTGCATGTCCTCACCCGCGACATCAGTGGAGCCATCCACGAGCAGCATCTTATGCTGCCCGAGGTACCCTTCTACCCCTTCCACCGTAATCTCGCCAATCACCTCCACTGCGGTGAAGCACTGGCAGTTCCACCTGAAGAATCGCGCCGCAATATCATAGTAATGGAAGCTGCCAAGCGCTCTGCCGAGCTAGGCGGTGAAACCATAGCCGTACAATGCTAAAGGATTGAAATCTAGGCATGTATAGTGCATACTAATCTCAGAGGATAATTATGTATAGTCCTACCATCAATGCTCAGCGCAAAGGAGGTGAGTAACAGAAGTATCGTTCCTCGTGCACTGATTTTATCCTTTTCATTCCGCTTGTAGCGCGTCATGCCAGGTACTGTAGTTTCGAATAAGAAACTGCACGTTGGGCAGACAAAAGAAACACCAATCGGTTTCATCATGCGTTTTTCTCGTGACACGAAAAGGAGAAGCACACATGTCAATGAATTCCCCGGAGGTTACTGGGCGTCAGATGACGCGGGTAGTCCTCGCCAGCATGATTGGCACTGCCATTGAGTGGTACGACTTTTTCCTCTATGGCACAGTTTCGGCCATAGTTTTTCCCAAACTCTTTTTCCCAACGTCCAACGCGACCGTCAGTACTCTACTGTCCCTTTTCACTTTCTTCGTAGGATTTCTTGCCCGTCCTTTTGGCGGTGCGTTATTCGGTCATTTGGGTGATCGCATTGGCAGGAAATCAACCCTGGTTGCGACTCTCTTGCTCATGGGTATCTCGACATTGCTCATCGGCTTCCTACCTACTTATGCTGCGATTGGGATAGCGGCCCCAATCATTCTTGTCATCCTACGCCTGGGTCAGGGTCTGGGCGTCGGTGGTGAGTGGGGAGGGTCTGTTCTGCTAGCCCTTGAGTATGGCCACCGGCGCAATCGCGGCTTCTGGGCAGGCTGGCCTCAGATGGGGGTGCCGATTGGATTGGTCACTTCGTCCCTCCTGGTCAACTTTTTCGAGCATGGCTCTAACTTCGCCACCGGGGCATGGAATGCTGGATGGCGTATCCCGTTTTTTATCAGTGCTCTGCTGATAATCGTTGGTCTATATATCCGCCTGCGTATTCTGGAGACCCCACTCTTTGCGGAGGTTAAGGAAAGGAATCGGGAGGAGCGGGCCCCGATTATTCAGGCATTTCGGCACAGTACACCAGATATTCTGCTCAGCGCTGGCGCACGCTTTGTGGAGCAGGCTCCATTCTACCTCTTCACTACGTTTGTCATCACCTACAATGAAACGAAGATTGGTCTCAGTCCCCAGGTCGCCCTGTATGCGATTAGCATAGCAGGCGCTCTTGAGCTTTTGACCATTCCGCTCTTCAGCTACTTATCGGACATTGTAGGCCGCCGCATCTGGTACCTGATCGGCTGTGTCCTCATGGCGGCATTTGCCTTTCCATACTTCATGCTCATGAACACCAAGAGCACCTTCCTCTTTGGTTTAGGGGTAGTCCTCTCTGTTTGTATCTTCCACGCATGGGTGTATGGTCCTCAAGCTGCCCTCATTGCGGAGCGCTTTGGCACTAGGGCTAGATATAGTGGTGCTTCGTTGGGATATCAACTCGCCGCTCCCTTTGCCGGTGGACTGGCTCCCATCATTGCCCTACTATTGCTGAATGGGAAAACCAATCTTGCCGCCCTCGGCCTGTCAAAGACCACCATATCCATTGGGAGTGGTTCCTGGCAGGCAGTATCGGTCTATATCATCGTCCTCGCAGTCATCTCGTTTGCTTCAGTGCTCGGGCTAAAAGAGCTAACCAGAGCCGACATCTCCAGCCCTGATGCATACAAGATCACAGGAGATGAAGCCGTCCTGGCAGCGCAGGACTGAGGAGGTGTAAATTCATTGCGGTGGGCGCGATTAATCGCGCCCACCAGGCAGGCCCGTTTCTTTAGACGTGCAGCGTATTCACAAAAACGCTATTCACATGCGCAAACAGGCTCTGTGAAACCGCGCTATTATACGTCTGTTGCCAGCTTTGGAACAGCGAAGGTCCAACGCCGGGGATTGTGTGTGTACCCTGCAAAAAGCCATGCAGCACTGCCAGCAGCACCACCCACAAAAGCCACGCCTCCACAAAGCCAAGCCCGGCACCAATCAGCCTATCTCCAGCCCCAATAAACGGAACCGCGTGCAGCGCTCCGCGCACGCTTGAACCGATCAAATGCAACACCAGCACAATGCCGAAGAACAATATTATGTAAGAAATGAGCGGATTCGCAGGTAAGTGGTTGGCGGCCAATGTGCTCGTCAGTGACGGCCCAAACAAAGCCGCTCCCGCGAATGCCACCGGAAGCGAAACCAGGTGGATCAAGCTAAAAACCGCCCCATTGCGCAGCCCATTGAAAACAAGCAAAGCAATCGTTACAAGAAAGAGGATATCGATAGTGTTCATAGCATATATTCCTTTTCATTTGCATAGAGTATATATTCGTAACTCTTCAGACCTTCTCATCGCCTTCGTCAGTGAAAATTACAAGCGTCACAAGTGTCACAAGTGTCACTTTCGCAACCCCTCCTTGTTCCACTGAGTTATTAGAGTATAGCAAGAAAGCTGCATAGTTACGTCTCTCTCCAGTATGGCAGGTCCAGAAGCGTCTAGCGACGGACCATTTCACAATAGAGATGTTATTCGGCTCACAATATCAAATCCTTCATTCAGTTTTTCCCTCTGCCCCTATAATCAAGATCGTAAAATCCACGAGGTGACTGTATATTCTTGCTGATTTGAGTATTCGGTACATCACTTGATGTATTTGACCGGAATGAGTGTGAAAGCGATCCCATCGCACCATAGTGATACACCAATTCTATGATTATGAAGAGTGAGACAGCGACTCCGATGGTAAGTCCCAATAAGCCGCCCATGACATAACCAATCAACATCAGGATTCCTGGTCCGGTAATAACAAACGGGAAAATTCTTCGCGACATTGTCTTGTTCCTTTTCAGTGCTGCTGTTTGTGAGGAATTATAGACTACCTTACTATATAGTACACTGCTCCTGTTCCACTTACTTAGACGTAGCAAATGTGCCTTTTTCAAACGTCACTGCTTTTTTGACATGTGGCCTACAAGCCACAGCATTACTTACGCCCCGGCAGGATTTGTTGCATCACGATTAACTGCTGATCCCGTAGGCTATAGAGCGTATTGTAGACATCTGCCAGGGAACGTTTCGTGAGTGCAATCAGATCAGCAGCACTCCGCTGCCCATCAATAAGTAGGAAAATAGTGCGGTCGTGATGTGAAAGATTTGTGACGGAATACTCTCGGGCGCTGGGAGTGGGAGCTGGAATAACCGTTTCAGGTGCAATTGCATAGAGCTTTCCATGTCCTGAATGATTCGTACCATTTGTTCGTTTAAGAGACTTGACAGTACGCATCCTTTGGGAAACAGCAGGTATTTTATCGGTCGGAATAGGTATCGATGGACGTGATAGTAATTCTGAAAGATGTGGGTATAATTGAGTCGGCTTTATAGGATGGCTCGAAAGTCGAGACTGTTCTTGCTGAGGAGCATGCAACGGTGAAGGAAGCGAGAGGATCTGCATTTTCGACTGAAACATAAAGTGGACCTCACCCCATGCATTTAGCTGTCTCAGCGTAAACTCGTTAGCCTGTCCCTCGTACGTTCCCCATCGAATACGGACAGGATATCCATATTCGATAGTAATATCAGCTTGTTCTCGATACACGCCCATTGCAGGTCGAAGGTTTAGCATTCCGGAAGCACGATAGAGCGCGAGGTACTTAATGACTTCTGCAAGCGAGGGAGCGGAATAAATACGAGCACCTTGCATACATTACCTCATACACTACTTATGGAACTCCAATGTCAGTAAAGTCGCAATTTTCTCAAGTAACATCGTAAAAGCTGTCTATCGTTTCTAGAATTGTACAGACTTTGTACACAAGAGTCAAGGATTTAGCTCGTAAGTAGCATAAATGGAAGGGAAAAATTTCAATAGTTCGCTTTTGCAAAAATTATAAAACCCTGGCTGCTTCTAGCAGCCAGGGGCCTTTCGTAACTGTGATAAATTTGGCACTACAGATTATGTTCGTAGAACTCTTCCGGTTGGCTCTTGAGCATTGAACAATGTTCCCGGATGCCATGGTAACCCTATTGCAGGCAACAACCAGCGATCAAGGCCAATCCACCCACATACTCTCCACGAGATAACCAGGAATAATCCAAACACGCCTAGAACTGGATTGATACTTACCGTACCGGCCAGAAGGTAATTCAGGTTCATCAACACTCCAAACCCTGCTGCGACCCCGGTCAGTACTCCTAACAGGACACCTAATCCGACGGCAAATTCTCCCCAGGTGATCAGGAATGACCACAAGCCCGCATTAGGAAGCACAATGTGCTGTAAAAACCACGCGTACCATCCCTGGACTGATGGATTCGCGCCAGAAGATTTTGCTAATGCGCCTGCCACAAAGCCAGCCATTGCTTTTCCACTTGTTCCCCAGACAGGAGAGGTAATCTTTTCCCACCCCGCAAGCAACCACTGAGCACCAACGTCCATACGTACTATAAACCACAGCACCGAAGAGCCTACGGAACCCAGGAAAAATCGCGAGATCGCGGGTTCAGGAAACCGCTCATTTTGAGAAGCAGCCTGTAAAGCAGACCGCTCTTGCGCATAGTTCACAAATGACAAAATCAGCGCCAGGACAAACAGGATGAGCAAGGCGGTACCCCAAAGGTCGTCAGATTGATTACCGGCAATATTCCAGATGATATGAAAAATCGTCCACACTGCTGCAATCACAACAATGAGCGTACTCACCCAGAACGTCGCATTTCGTTGAGTAGACATAATCTCTTTTCCTTTCCAAAGATATTTCTTAGAATGCTTCGTTGTCGACGGCTCATAGTCCTAAGCAACTTCGATGTCCACTTGAAGGAGAGGCTCAATGCCCTGACTGCCGCTACGAGAAGCATCTCTTTTTCCGACACTCCTAGTATGGAACATCAAAATCACAATGTAGTCACATCAGAGCTACGTTTATCACAAATACATCACAAGGCATGAGGCTGCTAGACTAGCTATTGAGTAAAAAATGAGTCTGCTCTTTATGAGCAGACTCGAAATCGAAAGAACAAATTGTCAACTCAGGGATGCATCACCCAATATATTCCTCAATTGTCTGAGGCATGGACTTATTCATCGCCTTGAGGTAAATCGTAGCCTTCCCGAAGAAAATCAGCAGGGCCTGGAGGTAGACATCGAGTTGAAGTTCAATCGGTGTCGCATAGCCTCCTCGATCAATCGTCTTCTTCAAATCCTCATCCGATAAGGCAGCAACCGTTGCTTTCATCTCCTCGTCCAGCGTTTGATACCATGCCTTGAGCTGCGCAACACTGCTCTCCAAACCTGCATCCATGTTGTGGTAGGACCAATCTTGCTTGAGGGTTTTCAAAGACTGGATGTATGAGTACTCAACCTCACCCGACTGGCGGCATAAAGCGCTCAGCGTTATGTTCCGCCCTCCAGGATTGAAAGCGAGATCAGCATCACTCAGACTATCTAACAACTGTGTGCGCATGCCATGGGTTCCCTCAATCCAGGGCCACTTCTCTTCCATATAGCGATTCATCTTATTGTCTCCCTTCTCTAGAACTGTTAAGGATCTTTCGTTTTGTGTGCCATGTTCAGTCCTATGGTAGCATCTAATCACCCCTTTGTGAAATTCCCCGTTTCCCAATTGACAAATATCTCCATGTCAGTCCCAAGTGAGTGATTCAACGCTATCACCTCCACGAGGTAGCTGAACGCCTGGCCGAAGGTGACATTATGGATTGGCCCAGCATGGTAGTAGAGCTTGGCTATTCCGATCAAGCCCACTTCATCAAAGACTTCAAAACCATCGTTGGAAGAACTCCTGCCGAATATGCAAAGTACATTGGCTCAAACAGTGGCGAACTTCGGTAGGAATGAAGTAAAGACGAAGACAGTGGATAGCCTGCTGGCACCGGATTCGTTGTATGGATAATGCAACATTATTCCCGCATTTGGTGTTATGTTGCATAGATGAATGGAATGGGAGCAGAGGGACGTCCATGAGTCAGGGTAATGAGGATATAGCCGCACTGCTGGCGATAGACCTGGAACAGCATTTCAAACAACTGGTGCTCACATATTGGCAGCGGTTGTTTGCCTTCATGGTGCGTCATACTGGAAGTGCTCAAGATGCTGAGGAAATCGTTCAGGATGCATTTGTCCGTGCCTACTATGCCCTGAAGGACTACCCTACATATAAGGTCCGAGGGCTGAAGTTGCAGCCCTGGCTTTATAAAATTACCCTCAATGTCTTCTATAATCGTGTGCGCAACATCTCCCCTCAAACTGTATCACTTGATACATCGGTTGATAGTCCAATGCTCGAACTAGAAGATCAAGCATCAGGGCCAGAAGAGGAGGCATGGCGGCGTGAACGCCGAGACGAACTTGAGACGTTAGCAAGCTCGCTTCCAGAACATTACCGGGTTGTGATCAACCTGTATTATTTCGAAGAACTAAGCTACCAGGAGATAGCAAATCTTCTAAATCAACCAATGGGCACTATCAAAGCGAAGCTACATCGAGGCATAGGGCTGTTGCGTAGCGCATTAAATGAAGCAAATAGAGACCCGATAGGATAAGGCTATGGAACAGAACGAGCATTCTTCAAACTCCGAGAAACATGAAATCATTGCCAAATAGCAACAGCATAGGGCAAGTCCCAGATGCTGTCTTGCAGAACGTACTGGCACGCGTCGGATTAGGAACAACACAAAACACTCTTGAACTCTCTGAAGCATCGGTCTTAAAAGCTCTCGAAAGCCCGAATTGGAATGTAAGAGCCTCTGCGTTACAAGCTTTAGAAACGTTGGGGAAGCAAGTACCTTTAAGGCCAGTACTGGTTGCCTTAGACGATGAGGATGGCTCTGTACGAGCTATAGCAGTGCGCATACTGGGGAATCTAGCACATGAGGGAGAGCATGTACCAGTAGAGCGCCTTTTAGTAGCTTTACACGATTCTGAATGGCATGTGCGCGAGACCACTGTTTTTGCGTTAGAAAAACTGGGCGGGCACGCATACGTAGAGGCATTACATTCAGTCCTTCATGATGCAGACGCAGATGTACAAGAAGCTGCGAAACTGGTGCTCCAGCAGATGGAGAATAAATCTTCTCCTATTCCATTAAGCTCCGAAGAGTCTTCACATAAAGAAGCTTCCCTTTCCACGCTTCAATCACAAACGAGCAACACCGCGGTACCAATTCACGAACAGCGGGCACACAGGAGGAACTCAGTTCACAGACTTCGTGATCAATTTTACAGCAATTACAATCGATTAAAGCGTAGAGCTTTACATAATCAAGAGACAGGAGATAATGAAATGCTAGGAGAACATCTCAATTCCAGAAATGTAGATATGACCACAGGATCAATCAGAGCACAAAAACTACCAGAGATCAAGCATCGCCCAGTGATACGCGTTATAGAGGGAGTGTTTGCAGCAATTATTATCACAGGTATCATCACTGCCTGGTTTGTGCTCACACATGGATTGCATCCAGCTACCGCGGGAACCATCCTTTTCACACAGAACGTTCAAGGGAATAACTATACCTTTCCAGGGTGGACATCAGATAGTAAAGACGTAATCTGGTCAGGTGACCTGGCGAGCGGTACAGATGAGCACCTGTATGTATGGGATGCTACTACCAAGCAGTTTTCGAAGTGGGGCCCCATTCCGGGAGTAGCAGACGTTGAAACTGCACCGGATGGAAGACATATTAGCCGCGTAACGGCGGATGGAAAGATACGCATATGGGACCTTGTCACGGGGCGCAGTACCACGATATATACTGGGCGAGCCGGACAATACCCCGGCGTGACCTGGTCCTCCGATAGTAAGCGCATTGCCCTTACCCTTGAGGATGGAACAGTTCAGATACTGAATGTTGATACCGGGAAAGTGTTGGTAACTTTTTATCCGAATCATTCCTCGAATCAACAGAGTCAACCTCTGATTTTATTCTGGTCGCAGAATGGGCAGCGAATTGCTACATCTTTCTACGGTAGCAAGTCTATCCAGATTTGGGATGCAGCAACTGGAAAACAGGTACAGACTATTGCAGATATTGGAGCTGGATTGGTAGGATTGTCTCCTGATGGACAACGAATCTTCGTCACAGGCGACTTAAGAGGAAGCAGTGATTCATCGATCAGAATCTGGAATGCCGTCACAGGCCGCAAACTCTTGACATATACCGGTCATTCGAAGAGACCGACGACCTTCGCAATGCTGCCTGATGGAAGACGGCTCCTCTCTAAAAGTGATAACGAAGTACTTATATGGGACACGATTACCGGTCATACTATCCTGAAATTTGCCAACAATGGGTCTATCAATGGGTTATCCTGGTCGCCTGATGGTAAATATATAGAAGTGGGTAATGGGGTTGATACGGTGCAGGTATGGAACGCTATCACAGGGCTTAAAATCTCAACGTACCGTATTGCAAATGCCGCCTTTGTGAAAGGCAGCGGAAGTAGTATATTCACAGGCTCGCTCGACTGGTCTCCTAATGGCAAGTATCTCATCTCAGCGGGTAAGGGTGGAACGAGTGCTGGTATGGGACGCCATCACAGGGAACATTGTCCATGTATATGATCTGCATTTCAATTTCAACGATTTACAGTCACTGCTATGGTCCCCTGATGGCAGAATGATTGCTGTCTCAAGCGGTAGCGGAATGATAGCTGTATTGCAGGCCCCCAATTGACCTCGTATGCAAGTTTTACCTTCCCTCATGCTACAGTCAGTGAGGGGTCAAGAAGAGAAGACCTGCATAGTTACTCCTGAATTTTGTATAATGCTTGCATGAAGAATGCAGATGAATTCCCAATCATACCATTTGAAACCCAGCAAGACTGGGAAGGATGGCTCGCGGAGCACCACACAGATACACAGGGCATCTGGCTCAAGATAGCCAAAAAAGAAACAGGTATACCTTCTGTATCTTATTCAGAAGCACTGGATAGCGCTCTATGTTACGGCTGGATCGATGGACAAAAAGACGCATTTGACGACAGGTACTGGTTACAGAAATTCACGCCGCGCCGAGCAAAGAGCGGATGGTCAAAAGTCAATTGTGATAAAGCAACTACGCTTATTGCTAAAGGCAGGATGCAGCCAGCAGGACTACGGCAAGTGGAGTTAGCGAAGGCCGATGGTCGCTGGGAATCGGCCTACCAATCGCAGAGCAGGATTACCATCCCCGAAGATTTTCAAAGTCAACTGGACAAAAACCAGCAGGCGAAGGAGTTCTTTGGCACCTTGAACAGCGTCAATCGCTATGCCATACTCTATAAAATCCAAACCGCGAAAAAACCCGAAACCCGTTCGGCCCGCATCCAGAAATTTATTGAAATGTTGGCGAGAAACGAGAAAATTTATCCGTAGTGCTAGGAAATGACTTATGACCGATTATGCGAATTTTCGACAACGATTAGATGCCGTACTACGAACACTGGACGTGAAGCAGGTACAGAGATTTTCTTATAGCTGAAGGGCAGTGGAAGCCCAGGAACGCCTGCCAATGCTGAGTATGCGATGTGGATGATGATCGCGGGCAGTCCTACCTTGCGCGACCTCCATGAACAGGCTCGCAGGTGGCTGGTCAGTCATGGACATGCTGAAGATGCGGATGCTGTACTAAGGGGAGGTAAGAGTGCCGGTAATAAACAGGGCAAAGGTGAACCTCGGAATCGTGCATCAAAGGGACAGAAATCCAGCAGTAACTCTCATATCATCAGGTCACAAAAGAACCGCAGGACGAACGGTCAATAAGCATGCCATCATAAGGCCCTAGACTCTAGGAAAGTAGAGAGCATGTCCACATCCAATGATCGTTCGATCACAACTGAAGCAAAGCCATCCCCAGGTTCTGGGTCCCTCTGGCGCAATCGCGACTACCTGACGCTGTGGACGGGACAAACTATCTCTGAGACCGGCTCTGGCGTTTCGCAGCTTGCATTTCCATTGCTTATCCTGGCTCTCACTCATTCGCCTGCTCAAGCTGGATTTGTCGCTGCCCTGCGTTCACTGCCCTACTTGCTCGTTATTCTGCCAGCCGGAGCGCTGGTTGATCGCTGGAATCGCAAACGCGTCATGGTCTACTGTGATACTGGGCGTGCGCTTAGCCTTATAAGCATTCCAATTGCTCTGCTGCTTGGGCATTTGACGATTGTACAACTCTACATCACCTCACTCATCGAGGGTACCCTCTACGTCTTCTTTGACCTTGCGGGGACATCCAGTCTGCCCAATATCGTAACGAAAGAACAATTGCCCACAGCCGTAGCTCAGAACCTTGTCATGGGCGGCGTTGCAGACTCTCTTGGCCCACCACTGGGCGGAGTGTTGTACAGTATAGGGCGGATGATTCCATTTTTGGCTGATGCCATATCCTACATCGTCTCCATCATCTCGCTACTTTTCATCAAAACCAGGTTCCAACATGCACGAACAGATAGTGCAGTGAGCACACTGAGGACAGAAATAGTTGTGGGGCTGGCCTGGTTATGGCGGCAACGAGTAATCCGTGCTCTAGCCATACTCACCAGCGGAATCAATTTCGTGTTTCCTACCAGTATGCTCATCGTAATCGTCCTGGCTCAGAAGCACCATGCTTCGTCTGCTCTGATTGGCGTGATTTTCGCCTTGGGAGGAATGAGCTATTTGCTAGGCGCTCTCCTGGGTTCCCCTATTCGGCGTAGATTGCGTCTTGTATCCATCATTCGATGGACATGCTGGCTCTTCGTGCTCTTCTGGCCGCTCTTTGCTTTTGCGACAAACCTATTAATTCTGGCGGCAGTGCTGGGTGTTCTGACGTGCATTCGACCGATTTATGGTGTTGCGCAACTCAGTTACCGGCTCGCGCTCATACCAGATGAGCTACAAGGGCGCGTCAACAGCGTTTTTCGCCTGGTTGCGATTGGCACTTTGCCGTTGGGTCAAGCTTTAACAGGTGTACTTATCCAGGGTATCGGTGTGATCCCAACCATCCTGATCTTCTGGCTCTGCTTCATCGTGCTGGCAGTCTACTCGGTTACGTTGAGGTTTGCCTCACAATAGTGTTTTTGGCACTGAATGCGAGTTCTTTCCCAAATTAAATGAGCAAACAAGCCTGGATAGGAATTTTAGCTTTCTGTAACATGATCTGCCGGTACCCATCCATTTTTACCCTGGGAGTCGGTGCACCACAGCCAGCCGCTTTCTTCGCGCTCGACAACAAGTTCGTCTCCAACAGTGACAGTCAGTTCCGTTGCTGTATAATCATAACGAGCGATCCCAGTTCTGCCTTCGGAATGAACGTCTATAAGCACTTTGGGTACCCAGCCGCTTTTCCCTCGCGCATCTGTACACCAGACCCATACCCAGTCAGGGTTGCCATTCCAGTAATCGACCTTCTCACTGATTGTAAGAGGTTCACCAGCTCTCATTGAAATGGGATCAGGATAAAGGGCCTGGTAGTCTATAATAACCCGGCATTTCCGTGCTTGCCCTGTTGTCGTATGGGTGCTTACTTCGTTCTCGTTAGTCATTTCTTTTCCCAATCAGAAGAAACAGGAGGAGTGGTCCTCCAAGGAAACTGTTGTGTTCTATTATGTGCAGGTGGACGCAACCACAACGAGACATGCCTGGGCTGCATCGTCTCCTGAACAATCGATATAAGGTGCTCGCTCAGTTGGCTCAAATCCAGTTCATTGCGTAATGTTGCGCTGAAGGCTTCCACGGTCCTAGCGGCATCATACTTGCGCCGGTAGAAGCGGCGATCAATGATGGTCTGAATGCGATGACGCAGCGGCTGGAAAATGGCAGCAATGACGAGCGTGGAGATGACAATGGCGACATCATTGTTCTGATTGATGATGCTACGCAAGAGGGATTGTAGTGCAATGATGAGGCCTACGTAGATTCCAGCTAACAGGGCGATTAACGTGACGTAGACTAAGGTGCGATTGATGAGGATGTCGATGTCGTACAGACGGTAGCGCTGAATGGCGATCGCTAAGGAGATAGGAATGAGTGTCAAGAGCAGGTTCGCAATGATATCGAGGACCGAAAGGAGCGAACCTGGTTCGGGTTGAAAGACCGCAAGGAGACCGACGGCTAAAGTGATGGAAACGGTCAGGCTGTACACAACCCACTTGGTTTGCTGGCGCTGCACTGGAGTGGACACCCGACGATAGCGGTAGACCTGGGCAATAACCAGGCTGAACAAGATACCGACAAAGAGATAGTCGTAAATGTCAATCAGGAAGTCAGGGGCGGTAAAGCGAGGGATAGCGATGATGACGATGCCGATCCCTATCATGATATAGATGAACCAACGGGTCCAGCGAGGCGCAAAGCGTCCGTCGGGGAAGAGGAAGAAAACGAGGACGAGAATCGTCAGGTTGATTATATCAAAGAGGGAAGATACATGTGCTGCCATTGCTGATCCGAACCAGTGGCTGAAGCGGACTGCATTGGAAATAGTCCCTGGACCAAAGCTCATGAGCATGAGCGAGATAAGCAGTGCCATCCAGTCATCGGGTCTGCGCCAGAGGAGTAATGCCGCAACGGTGTAACAGAGCAGCGTCGAGATGAGGATGATAGCGAGGTAGAACGCGATGTAATTTCCGAGTGAGAGGCCAGCGTGCTGAATCGTCGAGATCGCAGAAGGAGAAAGCTGCTGGATCACACAGGAGGAGGTACAAGGCACCGAGAGCTGCGAGGCCGTCGAGGTAAGGCTATCGACAATCGCTGCCAGTTCGAAGATGGCTATGACTCCCCAAAGAATCCAGGCCAGGGTGAGCCGACGTCCATGCAGGCGTGTATCTCTTTCACCCCGTTGCTTCTCACTGATTGGAGCTTGCATTGAGAGAGAGGAATGGTTCATAGATGGCCTCCTCAGACCTCACAGGGCAAAGTCGTAGAGAGTGTTGACTCAGCTTTCCTATCAAGCATTCTACCATATGATCGTCTCGTAAGCGTTACGAAAGCGTTACGGATTGTGGGGCGATTGATTGCTCAAGGCAAAAGGAAAGATGAGGCCTCAACATCTCTTTGCGGAGGCGGTATTTAATGAGTTGTTATGTTATGCGACCGATGTTTCATGCAGCAACGCTGTAAACTGCTCCCCAAGTAACTTTTCAAGATAGGGAGTCACTCCCCAGAATTTTTTGAGAGCCAGATATTCTTGTACAAAGGCGGCATTGTGTGTATGGGGTCGTTTGACGGCTCGGATCATAAGATTTTTATCAGTATGCTCCGACGACACGAACTCGACCACGTCAGTCTTGTAGCCCATAATACGCAAGACAAGCGCTCGAAAGGCATCTGTCAGGATATCTGCTAAACGCTCCTTCAGGATACCGTGACGCAGCACTGGACTGAAGGGAGCTACGTCGGGGAGACTGTGAGGGCTTGCTGCTGAAAGTTGCTGGTTCAGATCGTGATGGCAGCAAGGAGCGCATAAAATCAGGCGCGATTGCCAGCGAATGCCCTGGGCAATCGCTTCGTCAGTTGCGGTATCGCAGGCATGCAGGGCCAGAACAATATCTGGCGGCACTTCTGGTTGGTAATCAATAATGGCTGATTTCTGAAAACATGCCTCCGTAAAACCCAACGCCTCACTTTGCGCATTGTCCTTCTGCATCAAGGTGCCGTTGACATCGACGCCAACAAGACGAGCCGGGATGCCACGAATGTCGTTCAGATAGTGGTATGTAGCGAGCGAGAGATAGGCCGATCCACAACCGCAGTCAAGAATGTTCAGCGGAGTTTTCCCAAAGTGCTCCAATTCACCTGTATGATCGAGCAATTTAAGAAACTCGTTGACCTGCGAAAACTTCCCCTGCATACCAGGAAATACTTTACCCTGCTCATCCATTATGCCGATTGCCTGCAGGAATGTATCGGGCTTATCGGCTGGCAAGGGCAAAATTTTGCTATGGTCGTGCGTCAGATCCGGTTCGCGATTAGCATCGATGGGTTTGTTGCGATGCACAAGGGGTTTTCCTTTTTTCGTTATCTGTACAACCAGGTTTTCTGCCGTCGATTGAGCATGTATTGCACTGAAAGGCAGGGCAAGAAGATCATCTAGCTTCTCATCGGCTTCGGAATCACGGTAGTTCTTGGTGATATCCTGCTTTTCCGTGAAGTAAGAGAATTGCAGATAGCGTTCGTTCTTGATCAATACTGGCCGAACAATAACCTGCCGCCACGGCAACACATCATCGCGCATTTTACCCTTCATAGTCAGTCGTACGAAGGTCTGCTCATTAAGTGCTATACGTTTTATCTGTTCTTTATATTCGTTAGACATCCTATCCACTTCCTAACCTTTATCCAGGCTTTTCACTGCTGTTTGTAGCCAAGCTACAAGTTCATCTTTGTTCATCTGGCCAGATGCGACCTTCATCATCGTAGTGTAGTAATCAAACTCTGACACAATTGGCTCCAACCCATTGAGTTTAAGAAACGTAAACATTGCCATACCTGCCGCACGCTTGTTGCCATCAATAAACGGATGATTCTGACAGAGATGAAATCCATACGCAGCCGTCATGTGAAAGATGGAAGTGTGCAAAAATTGGCCATCGAACTGAACCTGCGGCATATGAAGCGCTGCATCAAGTCTATCAGCATCCCGTATTCCATATACACCACCATATAAGCGAATCTGATCTTCGTGGATGGCCAGGACGAGCGCTTCGGAAAGGAATCGAATCATACAGTCTACTCAGCCAGCTTACGATTTGCGTTTCGATAACGTGGTTCAATTGACTGATATGCTGACCAGCCTTCCTGAAAATCAGCAGTAGCGTGCGTGAGCACAATTCGATCCCCAACAACCTCGACTGCGATCTCATCATTTTCGCGCAGATGCAGCGCTTCTACCACCGATGCTGGCAATGTTACAGTTGCAGAGTTACCAACTTTACGCAATTTCACTATCTGCATATATCTCTCCTTCACTGAAATGCTGCAAGTATACACGTAAGTATATACATTGGACGGAATAGTGTCAAGGAGATATCTCCGGCATTTCAGGACTGCGAGTTATTGCCAGGTGTAGCTTTGGAGAAAAGAAGAGCGCAGCTTTGGGATGACCTTTTGCTTCGCATGGCTCATTCACAATCCCTGTTTCTGAGGCCAAACTCTGTTAGTGAGGCGCTGCCACTTCGCTATGGATACGCAAAAGGTCAGGGATCGTCTCGGAAGGCCGACGGCCAAACCCACATTCGGTCGCCACTCCAAAATCCGCGATCACGCGTTGCGCTGCCTCGATACGCCGTCGAGTTCCCTCAACCCCATCGGTAAAATGGACCAATCCTAAGTAGAGTTCTGTCTCAGGATGAAGCTGCAAGTTCTTGAGTGGAGCGAAATAGGCATCATCGCTCCGATCGCGTGGAACCGGCATAGAAATCCAGTTGAGAGAACGCTTGAGGCCAGCAGAGATGCCATTGGAGACCTCAACCAGCTTGGTAGTGTCTTTTGGTTCCACAAAGTGTTTGTGACCGGCATCACCATAACAGAGATGATACCCCAGTTCAACATCTACCGGCACTTGATTCCCAAGCCGCACAAGCTGTTCAATAATCTCTGTTTTGACATGCGCATAATTCGTGAATGCGACACCTTCCAACAGCCCGAACTCGATGGCTACATCCCACTGGATAGCCAGTTCATTATGGGGAATATCTGACGCAATTCTGTCCAGTTCGGCAAACATAGCCCTCTCATATGCCGGTTGCAAGCTCGCAGCCTCTTCATTCACAATAAACCCGGTGATAGGAGCCAGGGGTGTAGGGAGACTGACTTGGAAGCGATACTGAGTCGGGATAACGCCAGTTTGTTTTAGTTGCGAGAACACCGCGTAAGACGCAAGAGCAGCATCGGCATAACCAAGATGATCAAAGGTGACATCAGCAGCGCTGACCCCTGGGCGCATTTTAAAATGCGGTAATGAAGCATAGACAGTGGAATCAGGCGGGACCATCTCTAAAGAGGGATTGTGTGCGAGAACATCGCTTTGCCAGCCAATCCAGTTTGTGCGAACGCCGGTCTCGCCGTCTGGGATACGATGAAGACGTTTGCCTAGAATTGAACTGGTTACACGGAAAACTTCGTCGGCATTTGCCAGAGGGATGCTGCCGTTAAGATGAACACCGCGCGGTAGTTGTTGATCTGACATCATAATCCTCCAATCTTTTTGGGGTGCCAATAGCCCACTGCCTTTTGTGGAAGCATCATTTTTCAGCTTTGATGGTCAAGATGATATCAGGGACCAATTTTCTTCTTTAACTGCTCGCAGGTACAGCCTGCGAGCAGTTAAATGCTTAACTTCTAGCTTTCCGCCTTCTTATGCTGTGCAATGATCTCTTGCTGCACGTTGGCGGGAACCTCTTCATACTGATAGAATTCCATCTTGAAGGTACCGCGTCCCTGCGTCATCGAACGTAGATCGGTTGCATAGTGCAGCATTTCGGCCTGGGGCACATTCGCGGTGATTTGCTGCATGCCATTCTCCAGGGAAGCCATGCCGAGTACGCGCCCGCGCTTGGTATTGATGTCGCTCATCACGTCGCCCATGTTGCCTTCCGGCACTGTAATCGTAGCAGTCATCACCGGTTCCATAAGCGTTGGGCCAGCCTGAGGAACCGCTTCCTGCATGCCGAGCGAAGCTGCAATTTCAAACGACTGTGCAGACGAGTCGACTGGATGATACTTGCCATCCACCAGCGCGACTTTGACGTAGACCAGCGGGTTGCCCGAAATGAAGCCGCGCTTCAGTGATTCACGTACGCCCTTTTCCACGCCAGGGATAAACTGCCCAGGAACGACGCCGCCAACAATTTTGTCCTCGAAGATGAATGTTTGATCGCCATCCCTTGGTAGCGGCTCGATCTCCAGCCATACATCACCAAACTGCCCGTGTCCACCGCTCTGCCGCTTATGGCGTCCGTTGGCACGCGCCTTCTTGCGAATCGTTTCGCGGTACGAGATACGCGGATCACGTACCTCCAGGTCAACGCCGTATTTGCGTTTGATGCCCTCGATCACAATTTGAATGTGTGACTCGCCCATGCCAGACAGGTGTACTTCGGCAGTTTCTGGATCACGTGTCACCCGCAGCGTGCGATCTTCTTCCACCACGCGGCTCAATGCATTACCCATTTTATCGAGGTCGGCCTGGCTCTTGGGGAAAACTGCCACCATGTAGCATGGCTCTGGAAAGTTGATCGGTTGCAGTGTGGTAGTTGTCTCTTTGCTGCTAGCTAGCGTGTCACCGGTATGTGTGTTAGCAAGCTTCGCTACTGCTCCAATATCGCCCGCGGGAATTTCTGTCGCAGGCTCTTGGGTTTTGCCTCGTGGAGTGATCAGTTGGCCCATCCGCTCATCGGCCTTTGTCTGCACGTTATACACATGGGTATCTGGCTTGAGTGATCCGCTATATACACGGAAGGTGGATATCGTGCCGACCTGCGCCGCAGCAGTCTTGAAGACGAACAGCGAGAGATTGTTGCCAAATTCCTTCGCGTCTTCTGGCAATATCTCTGCCGCGCTAGGCAGGTAATCGACAATGGCATCGAGCAGCGTCTGGACGCCGATATTTTTGCTTCCCGCGCCACATAGCACAGGAATTAATTGCCCACTGCGTGTACCCAATTTGATGACGGAAAGAATTTCCTCGTCGCTGAGCTCTTCACCCTCCAAGAACTTCTCCATAATCGTGTCATCGCTCTCAACCGCTGACTCGATCAGTTGTTCGCGATAGGTGCTGATGCGATCTTGTAGATCAGCAGGTACAGGCACTTCCTGTACTTTGTTGCCGCCTTCAAAGGTATAGCCCTTCTGCGATACCAGGTCTATCACACCTCTAAAGGCTGATTGCTCTCCAATAGGAAGCTGTAATGGAACGACCTTGAGGCCAAACTGTTTGCGCAGCGAGTCTAGCGCCGAGTCGAACGACGTATTTTCTCGATCAAGTTTGTTGACCAGTACTATGCGTGGTAAGTTACGCTCATCGGCATATTGCCAGGTTAGCTCGGTGCCAACCTCGACACCTTTTTCAGCCGTCACGACCACCAGCGCTGCATCGGCAACGCGCAGTCCAGCCTTTACCTCACCGGCAAAGTCAGCATAGCCAGGGGTGTCAATGAAATTGATCTTGGTATTTTTCCATTCAACGGGCAGCACCTTTGCGTTCAGAGACATGTGCCGTTTTAGTTCATCGGGATCGAAGTCAGAGACTGAGCTGCCATCGTCGACTTTACCCTGGCGAGTGACCGCTCCGCTATCAAATAGTGCCGCATCTACCAGAGATGTTTTACCTGCTCCCACATGGGAGATCAATGCCACATTGCGAATTTGTTCCGCCCTATAGACCTTCATGAATCGAATAATCCTCCTGAGTTCTAAGCAAGAGTTGGTCTATCCAGACTACACAGTGGTCTGTCATAGACCGCCTGCATCCCCACGCCAATCAATCGTTACTTGTCTCAATCTCGCGTGATAGACTGTGCCATACGCTTATCTAGTTTCGTCGGTATGTTGTAGTATATCAGTATTGGTCGGTTTGTTCAACAGACACAGAAAGAGGAAAATACAATGGCAAGTGAAGAGACCAAAATCTACCGCAAAACAGAAGTAGTAGGTACCTCGACAGTCAGTTTCGATGAATGTGTGAGACGAGCCATAGAGCGTGCTCAAAAAACATTGCGCAACGTCCAATGGTTCGAAGTTAAAGAGCAGCGAGGCCGGATTACTGATACTGGCATTGAGTATCAGGCTACGGTTGAAATCGGCTTCGCACTCGAAGATTAAGAAACCTAACTACTCGGGGCTTCTCGCCGCACATAGTGAGGAGTCAAGTAATATCTCCTTTGAATGGTAACTCTTCAACCTTCTTGCGATCCCTTCATGACTGAGGGGAGCGATGAGGGATTGCGATTGTGACACTTGTGACACAAGTGGTACTTGCACCAGTTGTGATTGTCATTGACGGAGGCGAAGAGAAGTCCTGAAGAGTTACTTCAAGTGTCAGCATGGGAAGGTCGGGCAACCGATGATCAAATTACCAAAGGCCATCACTTTTGATTGTTACGGCACACTCATCGACTGGGAAAAGGCAATCCAGCAATTCATCGCGGAGAGTATGGATTTAAAAGGCTACGGAAATGTTTCTCCAAAAACTCTGCAAGAGGATTGGGAAGAAATCCAATTTCACTACATCCAGGAAAAATATCGTCCTTACCGGCAAGTACTCCAGGACACTCTGAGAATGGCATTTAATCAATACAGTATTCCTTCTAGCAAGGAGGAGGCCGAAGAATTTGCCGAGTCTATGGGTTACTGGAAGCCATTTCCAGATACAAAGGAAGCCATTCTTGAGCTACAGAAGTTTGTGAAGGTTGTCCTTATTACTAATACAGATGATGCGATTATTGCGCAGACGGAGAAGACGATAGGTGTGAAGTTTGATGATGTGATTACTGCCGAGCAAGCCGGTGCTTACAAACCCAGCCAGGAGGGATTTCTTCTCGCGCGGAAGCGATTGGGGTTGAAGGTGTCAGAAATCTGGCACGCGGGATTCGGGTTTAAGTATGATATTGTGCCCGCGAAAAAGTTGGGATATACGACGGTGTGGGTGAATCGACAGGGTCTGGGACGGCCTGGTAGGGTGAAGGAGACATTTCTGGTGGGGGATATGAGGACGTTGGCGTATTTAGTGAGGGGGATTGCGGCTTCTACCATGAGATAGTTAGTAACTTTTGGGATGGCGCAATACACCTGTAACTGAAGAGATCGAGGAGAAAGGAATCATGCCAGGCGACGATGAGTTGTTTTCGACTACTGAAGTGCTGGAGGGCTTTTCAGGGAAGCGTGCGCGTCTCCTCCTGTTTCAAATTGAGCGCTACACTGCCTATCTCATGACGCAAGCACGCCAGGTAGCTAATCCCTACCTGGCTCAACAGGCCGCCGAGGAGCAGGAACTCGTCTTCTTTGAGGCGCTCGCTCAAGGCCGCGAAGCGCCTGTGCATGCCACGATTCGTGACCTGGAACGATACGCACCTCAGTGGCAATTCCTCGTGCCCTCCAATCCGGCTTTGCGGGCCTCTCTAGCCTATCTATTGGGACAGAAGTACTCCTTTTCGCAACGGGATGTTCCTCACATTAGGCAAGCACTAGGGCTGGATAGCGAAGAAGTACAACGGGTCTTTGAGCGTCGGTACAGGCAGCCGCTTGATACAATCTATAAGAGACAACCCGGCTTGCTCGATTGGGGACGCTGGCGTTGGAGCAATCTCGGTGGGTGGCTCGAGCGTCTCCCTCCCTTCTGGATCGTCTTTTCACTGGTCTTTGCCGATACAGTAGGATCATCAATCCTGGCCTTGCCGATTGCTCTGGCCGGAGTGGGTCCATTGGCCGGAGTAGGCATCGTGGCGGTGATGGGTGTGTTCAATGTGCTGACTATCACAGCATGGGCCGAAGCCATCGCGCGCAACGGGTCAATGCGCTTTCAGGGAGGCTCCCTCTTCAAGCTGGCCCATGACTACCTGGGCAGACCTGGTTCACTGCTGTTGACGATCACCTCATTTATCGATTGTTTTTTATTACTCCTCGTCTACTACCTTGGTATCTCGCTGACGCTGGCTGATACTACTTCTGTCCCCCCTGAAGTCTGGGCGGGTGGCGTTTTCTTGCTTGGTCTCTTTTTTGTGCGCCAGAAAACCCTGATCGCTACGGTGACAGGTGCTCTGCTCATAGGAGCGATCAATATAGGTTTGATCCTGCTTCTTTCGATACTTACTTTGAGGCACGTGAGGATAGAGCACCTTTCATATATCCATCTGCCATTCGTCAATGGAAACTCTTTCGAACCGGCCCTGGTCAGCTTGATTATCGGCATCGTCTTAAGTCTTTATTGTGGTCAGTTCATGGTCAATAGTTGTGCCAGGATGGTACTTCAACGTGATCCCGGTGGACGATCTCTTATCTGGGGGGCGATTGCAGCAGTAGCGAGCGCAATAGTGCTCTATGTCCTGTGGACGGTGGCGGTGAATGGAGTCTTTGCTCCACAGACTCTGACAGGGTTGGCAGGAACGGCGGTGACACCGCTGGGGCAACTGCTTGGCCCGGTGGCAACTCTTGGGGGAACCTTGCTAGCCCTGCTCACAATGGGCATAGGTTCCGTCTTTATAGGCCTGGCGATCTTCTTTACGGTACAAGGGTGGATCCCGGGCCGAACCCGGCATATTCTGGTGCTTGGACGACGACAAGGAAAGGCCATCTTTGTCCCGCGTGGTAAAGCGAATGCCAGCCTGACACTCACCTATCTCGGTTTGAAAGGAACGTACCCTCAGTTTCGCCTTGACCTCTCGTTTGAGGGCGAGACGCGGCGCTTCGAAGTGGAGGTAAAAGATAGCTGGGAAGCGTCCACCACGCTTGCAGAGTTCATGCCCAAATTTTCTCCTCATAGAATACAATTGACGTTAAAAGTAGTAAGCGCAGGCGCTGATACCGCCCGCGTGCAACTGGTCTCAACTATGCGAATGCGCTACGAGGGGAATCTGGACAGGTTGGGATTCGACTTGTTAGAGATGACCGATAGTACTGACACGACGCTCATCGGCTGGCTCTCCGCTCGTAGACGGGTAAGTATAGAAGAAGTGGCTCATTTTCTGGATCAAAGCCAGGAGGAGAGCAAGGCCGTTTTGAACGACCTGGTCAAGCAAGGCGTCTTACTAGAAACGAGAGAGCAAGGCCAGACGTGGTACCAGATACATTTTGTAGCCCGGCGCAAGCGGCAGGCGACCGCCGCAATCTGGCAGGCCCTGGACGATTTCGGTGAAGTAGCATCTCGGGAATATGATACGATCCGCCTGGCGAAGAAGGGAAGACTGCTCAGAGGCACGAAAGAACTGGTGCAAGGGAACTATGGTCGGTTCTGGTTGGCGTTCAGCCCATTGATACTTATTTTTTTGCTGTGTGAGTGGTCCTTACTAAAGAGCCTGGTATCATTTACTGAATTGCTCGATTTCGTGGGCATACTAGCGCTGCCTGTAGAGATAGGGGTCTTCCCGGTGTTACTCCTGTACGCTGGCCGCCGCAAGGGCGAATATATCCCAGGATTCGTTCCACGTTTTCTGGCTCATCCGGTGATGGTTGGCATCATCTATCTGATATCGGTGGGCATCCTCTTCCTGCACGGGCTATTTATCTGGCAAAATATGTTCCAAAGGGCGATAGCGATCCTGATGGGAATAGTTACGCTTGCCGCAACATACATGATGATACGACGCGGTGCTTTTGCTCGTCGCTTAGTGATAGAAGTTCGCCAGGATCCAGGAGAGGAAGGACATGGCTTATTTACAGTAACGGACACTGGTCAATTTGCGACACACGTTCGGGTGGAGTTGAGTTATACCCATAGTCAGCAGGTGCATCAGACTGCCAGTGGTAGCATTTCAGATTTCTCTGATCTCCGCTCTGTGACAGTCCATCTGACTGAGACAAAAGCGCAGGAGCTTCGAATCTGGCTGCATCATGTAACCCTGGAAGGCCATTCCGAAAATTTGCCCGCGCTTGTAAAAATGGCATCAGGAAAGGAGATCCGGAATTTGCATCTGGATGGGTCGGGGAACCAGTTTGTGTTCCCTTTGCGCAATGACGTGAAGAAAGCAAGTAGAGTGGGTGCCGGTGAACCGAGTCAGTTGGAAGTCGAAGTGCAGCTAGTGACTTCTACAACATAGGTAAGAGGAAGAAACTCCCCTCTGTATTTAGGCCAATTTGTGCTCGATGGTGTAGCGGGTGGCAGCACTACGTGAAGACACGCCAATCTTACTGTAGATTGAGGTCAGATACCAGTTGACCGTACGACGCGTGAGCACTAGTTGTTCATGCTCCATCCTTCGGTCCATGCTGTGTCAAAAGCCTACCTTGCCTGAGGAGCACTTCGCCCAGGCAGCTCACTGTTTCAGTGATAATCCGTTTGTCGTCGTGCTTTTTGGCGATAGCGAGACTTTCTTCAAACAGAGAAAATGCTACTGCTGCATCGCCTTGAAGAAAGGCTATCCTTCCCATCTCAAGCAGCGGGTTAGCAGTGCCCAATGTATTTCCCAATTCTCTGGCTAATGCTAGACTCTCTTGCTCTAACTCATACCCCCTCACATAATCATCCTGGTATGCTGTGGTCCAGCCTAAAGCATAGAGGGTAATAGATAGGGCATCCTTGTCACCCAATTTCCTGGATATTGCCAGGCTTTCCTCAAATTTTTCACTCGCTCTGATAAGGTTTCCTCGTACAGCCGACATGAATCCCTGGTCATTGAGTGACTCTGCAATACCCTGAGGGTCTTCCAACTCCTTGAATAGCACTTAGCTCTCCTCGTCCAATGCACTACCTGCCACCATGTTGCCTCTTTCGGAGGCTACCCAACCTAACTTGATGAGCGATGCAGCTACTCCTCTTTTGTCTCCAAGTTCCCGGTACAGCTTAAGACTCTCTTCACACCAAAGAGCATCCTCATCAATATTATGAAGGAGGAGAGCCAGATTCCCCGCAGCATACAACGCTTTCGCACGAACTGGTGCCCGAACCTTCTCGCTTCCAAGCAGGGCCTTCTCCAACCAGTGTAGGCCTTCACGGGCGGTTGTCTAACGTCAATTCAATGGCTAGTGGAAGTCCATCTAAGCGGGTACAGATTTCGGCGACAGCACGCGCGTTGGCCTTCGTCAACTGAAAGTCAGGCTTAAGCACTTGCGCTCGCTGTAAGAAGAGCGCCACCCCCGTGTACTCTGCAAAGGCTGCGCTTTCAGGAAGCTGGGCGAGGTGAGGGACTGCTAGAGGTGGGACGGGAAACTCGTGTTCTCCCAGGATGTGCAGCACCGCCCGACTGGTTACCAGTATCTTGAGGTGAGGGCAGACGCTCAGCAGTTCCACTAGCTGAGGTGCCGACGACACAATCTGCTCGAAGTTGTCGAGCAGCAGTAGCAGATGCTTGTCTCGTAGATATGCTTTCAATAGGTCGAACAAAGATTGATTCCCAGTCTCCTTGAGGGCGAAGACTTGAGCGACAGTAGACATGACGAGTTCAGGATCATTGATCGGAGCGAGAGCAACAAACCAAACTCCATCAGCAAAAGTATCGTGCAGGTCGGTGGCTATTTGTAAACCCAGGCGTGTTTTACCAATACCGCCTGTACCTGTCAGAGTCACCAGGCGCACCTCTAGTCGTCGCAGGATGGTACAGACTGCCGCTACTTCCTGTTCATGTCCAAGTAAGGGTGTAAGCTGCTCAGGAAGGTTGTGACCGGAAACTTTCCGGGCTTTTCCGGTTGGTTTACATTTTACTATAGAGTGCGGATTTGTAAACCGATAAAGAGTGGGTCTTTTCATTCTTAGGGATGATTGAGAAGGGTTGATCTATGTTTGGCGGCTCATTGTCTGTTCCCCAGATAGGATTGATCGCGTTCTACGGATCAGTCGAATATTTCACCTTGAAGGATACTGGTAGCGAATTCGGGAACGGTTCCCCACCCGTCCCAGGGCGCGATAAATCTGGCCCCTACGAAGGTGGCGGTCGTTCAAAGGGAGTTCGCTAGCAGTATTCCGAAGGATATAGACCCATGCAATAACTTCTATTGTCCTTACGCCTGTCCTGCTGGTATACTGAGTTATATATTTTAACAAAGCAACACAAACATAAGGGAGTGGGAAATATGACAGTAGAAACCAGCGACGTTGAAAACATCATAGCGCAAGCAAATACATGGCGGCAGACACAGACTATCAACCTGATTGCCAGCGAAAATACCCCCAGCGAAGCAGTGCAGCGGGTGCTACTCTCTGACTTCATGGGCCGTTACGCCGAGGGGCATCCCAATGAGGGCGATAAAGTAAATCGCTATTATCAGGGAACCCGTTTTATTGACGAGATCGAGCGCATGGCTACCGAGGAGATACTGGACCTCTTCCGTGCCAGGCAGGCAGATGTGCGGCCGATCAGTGGAAATGCAGCTAACACCGCCATTGTCCTTGGTTGGTTGCGTGGTGGCGACACAGTGATTGCTAACTCCACCGATGCTGGCGGTCATATCAGCCATGGTCCGGTCGGCGTATTGGGACGGCGCATTCAAAATCGTGGCCAGTCGCTCAAGCTGGGCAGCCAGAATTCAGTCAATCTCCATTATCTACCTCTTACCGCAGACCATTATCATGTCGATGCTCCGAAAACCATTGAGCTTATCGATCAGGTATCTCCGCAACTCGTCGTCATGGGCAAAAGTCTCTTCCTCTTCCCAGAGCCAGTTTCAGAGGTCGCAGATGTCTGTAAAACAAAAGGCATTCCGCTGCTCTATGATGGTGCGCATGTACTCGGATTAATTGCGGGCGGCGAGTTCCAGGACCCGTTACACGAGGGTGCGACATGGTTGACCGGCAGCACTCATAAGACCTTCCCAGGTCCGCAGCGTGGCGTCATTCTGGGCAATTTGGACGCGGAAGGCGAAAAGAAATACTGGGGTGCCGCCGACCGGGGTGTTTTTCCTGGCTCCTCCAGTAACCATCACCTGTATACGCTGCCTGGATTGGTTGTTGCCACCCGTGAGATGAAAAAGTACGGCCATGACTATGCCGCGCAGATTGTTCGCAATGCACAAGCGCTTGGTCGCAGCCTGGACGAACTAGGTACACCTGTTGAAGCGCGGGACTTTGGCTACACTAAGAGCCACATGATCGCAGTAAATGTTGCGCAGTGGGGCGGAGGTGTCGAAGTTGCCAAACGTTTGGAAGCCAGCGACATCATTGTCAACTACAACATGGTGCCAGGCGATACCGATCCGCGCAACCCCTCCGGCCTGCGCATCGGCGTTCCCGAAATGACCCGCTTCGGCATGGACGAACGAGCCATGGGTGAACTGGCTCAACTCATTCATGATGCCATTGATGGGAAGGATGTGAAGTCTCAGGTGCATGATCTGCGAGGGCGCTTTACGGAGATGAAATACGCGTAGGAATTGTATCTACTTATAGCTCAAGGGCAAGAGGTGCAACCTCTTGCCTCAGGGGTATCAGTGGATGTCAGTTGTAAAGATGTTGAAACGAAAATACAGCCATAAGTCCAATATGATCCGAGAGATATGAAATCTTTCCATTAAGAAGTTTGACCTTATCCTGGAAAAGCAGGGAGCTATCGTTTACCTCAACCTTCGTCTCTGGGGAGTAGGTAAAAATGTAATCGATATGATGGAGTTGTTTCCCAGCAGGTAAAAATTCGCTATGAAACGTAGGAGTATCATCCTCTCCAAAGGCATCCTTTGCCTGTGAAAGGTCCAGAAATCTTGTATACAATTCGCTGCATTTGGGAATATTGAAATCACCGGAGATTACACTGACGCTTTCTTTGTCTGTGAATTGCCCAATGAGTTTTGAGAGCTGGTCTAGCTGGGCTTCGTGCATTGGATACAGTCTGCTCCCTCGAGACCAATTCCCTGCTCCATTCGCAGTCAGGTGAGTATTGAAATTCACAAGCGGTACGTTTATCATTTTTGATACAAGTGTGCCCTTGTAGAAGCCTAAGGGTCGAAGAAACCGCCAGTTTGTAGGCTGACTGGCAAATGTAAAAAGAGTGAATTGTAGTTTCTCCATTGGGTGTCTGGAAAAGATGACTAATCCCCCCTTTGGTCCAAGCAATGAGGGTTCATAGACGACATGAGGGTAGGATAGAAGCCTGTCTCTTAAGACCTCTAAGAGGCCATAGGTGTGTACCTCTTGCAAGTTAATGATATCAACTGCGAGTCTCTCAAATTCCTGGGCTAATGCTTTATAGCGTTCTCTGGGAGATGGCGAGAGAAAAGGAATGCCAAGTGTATTAAGGGTTGCAAGCGAGAAATGAAATGTATCTTCAACATCCATACAAGTTATCTTACGAGATGTATTGCTTCAACAACTCAATCAACCACTGCTCATCGTGAATTGGCACGCCCGCTTTTTGCGCCTTTGCCAGCTTCGAGCCAGCATCCTCGCCGACTATCAAGTGACTGAGCGACTTACTTACCCCCGAAGCAATCGTCCCTCCAAGTTGTATAAGCGCCTCTTCAGCTACAGGTCGGGTCATACTGGTAAGCCGACCTGTAAGTAGAAAGGTCTGGCCTGCCAGCGGACCCGAACTCGTCTTCTGCTCTTCCTGCATATTCACGCCCGCTTGCCTCAATCGCTCGATCAGTGCTCGGTTCTCTTCGTCTTGCAGCCAAGTATATAGGCTGTGTCCGATCTTCGGGCCGATACCGGGTACTGCATTAATTTCTTCTTCGCTGGCTTGCAGCAATCGATCCATACTTCCAAAGGCATTTGCTACAAGTTGGGCGGCTTTCTCACCGACGTAGCGAATATTTAACCCGACAAGTAGCCGCCACAAGTGAACGATGTTTGCTGGCTTCAATCGAGGTAAGCATGTTAGTGGCGCTTTTCTCTTTGACGCCTTCAAGAGCCAATAACTTCTCGGGGGTCAGCGTATAGAAGTCCGCGACACTCTTGATGTAGCCAGCTTCCAACAGTTGCTCGCACATCTTTTCGCCAATGGTTTCAATGTCCATTGCGCCTCGCGAAACAAAGTGGATGATACTTTCAAGTTGACGAGCCGGGCACTCTGTATTTGGGCAATAGGCCATCGCCTCATCTGGCGACTGCACAATCGGAGTATTGCACAATGGGCAGCGTTCGGGAAGGTGATAGACTTCCTCTTTGCCTGTGCGCCGCTCTTCAATCGGCTTAACCACCTGGGGGATAACTTCGCCAGCACGTTGTACCAGTACCCAGTCGCCGATACGCAGGTCTTTGCGCTGGATATCACCTTCATTATGAAGCGCGGCACGTGCGACAATCACGCCGCGAATATTGACCGGTTCAAGTGCCGCCCAGGGATTTACCGAGCCTGTGCGACCAATGTTCACGCGGATATCCAGCAGTTTGGTAGCTACCTGGATGGGAGGATATTTGAAGGCAATTGCCCAGCGCGGATCACGTGCAACCGTTCCCAACTCCTGCTGCTGTACAAGATCATTGATCTTAATCACGACCCCATCAATTTCGTAGGGCAGATTAAAACGCTCTGTCTCCCATTTTTTGCAGTAATCCATGACCTCGTCTAACGTCTTTGCCAGCGTAATATGTGGGTTGACGGGAAAACCCCACTCGCGTATCAGTTCCAACGCTTCCCACTGGCTATTGAAATTCCTGCCTTGCATATAGCCAATTTGATAGCCGAAGAAGTCGAGATGGCGGGTAGCGGTAATGCGGGGATCTTTTTGCCGCAGGGAGCCTGCTGCCGAGTTGCGCGGGTTGGCGAACAAGCGGTCATCCTTCATCTCCTCGTTCAGCTTCTCAAAGCTCTTGGTGGTCATATAAATTTCGCCGCGAACTTCAACCTTGTCAGGAATACGTTCCCCACGGAGCTTCTGGGGAATAGTGCGCACGGTACGTACGTTCGGCGTCCAGTCCTCACCTATCAGGCCATCTCCCCGCGAGGCTCCAACTGTGAGCTTCCCTTTCTCATAGGTAAGCGCCATTGCTAATCCGTCGATCTTCAACTCACAGACATATTCAAATGTTGCATTGGGCAGGATATTCTGTGCGCGTTTGTGCCATGCCAGTAGTTCTTCTTCATTGCGTGCATTAGCCAGGCTCAGCATAGGAACCGGGTGCCGGTGTTGCGGCACGTCTTGTACAGGGCCAGCCCCTACACGCTGGGTGGGTGAGTCGGGGCTTTGTAGTTCAGGATGCTCCTCCTCAATACGGCGCAATTCAATCATCAAGTGATCGTATTCAGCGTCGGACAGTGTTGGATTGTCCATGACATAATATTGATAGTTAGCTTCTTCGATCTGGTGGCGCAGCGAAGCAACATGTGTTGCAAGTAGCTCTGCCTCACTGGTGCCTGTATGCTCTAAATCAGGAGACGGAGTATCGTTGAGGATATCACGATTTGAGGTGTCTTGTGGTTCGATCATCAAAGTATGCTCCTGGCTACTTGACCACGTTATACTAAACCATTCTTCTCAGAACGGTTCATAATGGAAAACTTCTGGCGGATCCTGGAACAGACCATTGATATGGCTGCGCCATTCCTGGAAGAGCGGTCCACCTCGAAAATTAACCGTATGCGCCTCAAGTGAGGTCCATATGTTTATGAGCATGTATCTTGAGGGCTGCTCAATGCAGCGCTCGAACACGCGACGAGACGCATCCTGGATGCTGGCAAATCACTTCGACGCCCCGCAGTATCCTTTGCCCCAATTCTTCCTCTTTGCCGGGGACTGCCGTAAAGATCGCGATTTCTGTAACCATGTAATTCCTCATCTTTTTCTTTTATGGTATCATACCTGACAACCCCAACTTATACGCCTCGTGAATCTGCCCAGTCTCCTTGAAACGTTTGTTGGAGAGTACTCAGTACACCCGCATCGGAGACGATAATGCCAAGTTCGCGGTTCTGGTCAAGCGATTGCGTTGAAATGTTCTCTGACCCGACAAAAGCTATTTTGCCGTCTACCACGATAATTTTGGCATGCATATAAAGGCGGGGATCTTCTCGAACCTGCACGCCACCCTGCGAAATTGTACTGATACCCTGACTATTGCTATCCCCTGATGATCCACTGGGTGCGGGCAGAATAACTTCAACGTGAACACCATGCTGCGCTGCGTTGGTAATAGCCTGTTCAATATTACTATCGTTCATCTCTTCAGCTTCAATCAAAAGCGTGTGGCGAGCGCTGTTAATGAGTGCGGTGAAGGCATTACGCGAATTGACGGGACTTACCACAAGATTAGGATTATTGAACTGGGCGGTTGTATGATTCCAATCGGCTTGAAAGATCGCACTGACAGCCTGCACATCTTGAGTATTTGTATCGATGATATCGTATTCACGGTTTTCATAACCACTACTGCCACTGTAACCGCCTAGGGCCGAGCGTGTGAAGTTTGATGTCATAATGAAGGCAGTATTGCCGTCGATAATCATGCCCTTCTCGTGTGTCAAGGAGAAGCTGGGGTCGGTATACTGCGCTTTAATCCCCGAAGCTCGCAGTTGATCGAGCGTTTTTGAGGGGGAGGTTCCACCACCAACCGGATGTGGCTCTAGCATCACGCGTACATCTAGTCCATGATTAGCTGCATCTTCCAGGGCAGTGATTACGTTTCGATCAGTTAGAAGGTACATTTCCAGCCAGACCGACTTCTGCGCACCCCTAATCGCTCCGGTAATTGGGCTTTCACCAGCATCAGGCTCAACAATCACGCGAACTCCTTGCACACCAGAGCCTGTGGTGCAGTTGCTCTGACAAGAACTATTTCCTCCGTTGCTACCCGTACCCCCGACGCCAATATTGACATCACACCCAGCAAGCAGTACACAGAGCACTGCAATGATCAGATATGTGAAGGGAACGATACCTTTTTTATATTTGGAAAATGTCTGATACATATTCACTCCTTGACTCACATCCTTATAAGTAGGCATGCGTTGCTTAATAAAAATAACGCGAAAAGAGTAGTCCATGTGTACAAAGAGAATGCATGATGTAATAAAAAGAAACACCTGCTCACTTCATGAAGGAGCAGGTGTTTCATGCCTTGTTAGATCAATCGAATTTAAGGATGCAGCGCGATGTAGAGCGGTGCGAGCACGAGTGTAATCGTGCTAAGCAGCTTGATCAGCACGTGTAGCGACGGGCCAGCAGTATCCTTGAAGGGATCACCGACTGTATCGCCAACTACACCAGCCTTGTGTGGCTCGCTCTTCTTACCAAGAACAGTACCATTGGGGTCAAGACGATCAACCATTTCGCCCTCAGCATTGACACGTAAGTAACCAGCCTCGATATACTTCTTGGCATTGTCCCACGCGCCACCGCCATTGTTTAAGAAGAGTGCAAGCACGATACCGCCCATCGTGCCAACCATGAGCATGCCAGCCTCAGCCTCCGGGCCAAGAATGACGCCAACCGCGATGGGAGTGAGTACGGCTACCAATCCGGGGAGAATCATAGCACGTAGTGCTCCGCGAGTACTGATATCAACACAGCGTGCATAGTCAGGATCAACACGATCGGCAGGGTTTTCCGCCATAATCTTCGGATTGGCGCGGAACTGGCGACGTACCTCTTCAATCATACGCTTGGCAGCAGCACCTACAGCACGGATCGCCAGCGCGCTGAAGAAGAAGATCAGCGTAATACCGATCAACGCAGCAATGAAGACCGAAATATCGGCTAGATCGACGCTGTAAACGGCTAGATTGTGTTTGTAGCTGAAAAGGACATCCAAGTAGGCGCTGAAGAGCAGGAAGGCGGCAAGTGCAGCGGAGCCAATACCATAGCCCTTCGTCAAAGCCTTAGTGGTGTTACCTACGCCATCAAGTGCATCGGTAATGTCACGCACAGATTCGGCCTGGCCACCCATTTCTGTAATGCCACCCGCGTTATCGGTGATAGGACCAAATGTGTCCATAGCAAGAATATACGCGCAGCTCATCAGCATACCCATGGTAGCAACAGCGGTACCGAAAATGCCGCCTACACTGATAATGCCATGCGTGCCTAGATCGACCTGACTCCCAAGGAAGTACGAGAGGCCCAGCGCTCCGCTAATTGCCAGTACGGGGAGAGCAACACATTCGAACCCAACTGCGATACCTGTGATGATGGTTGTAGCAGGACCGGTCAGCGTGGCGGCTGCAATTTCACGCACGGGGCGCCATGTGCCAGCAGTATAGTACTGCGTAATGTAGACGAAAGCAATGCTCAGGAGGATACCCGTGGTACCTGCAAGACCGAACCAGATCCATCCTGGAAGTGCTCCTGTCGCGATAGGGGTGTTATTTGTATGTCTCGTAATGTTGAGTAAGCAGGTAACTACCCAGGAAGACGCCGATGACTGAGAAGAAGCATGTGATGAAGTAGCCAATATTGAGCTGGTTCATGGCAATTTCGCCAGGGTCGCGACCGGCAGCTTTATCAGGCTCAATCACGACAGAAGGGCGAATCCAGAGCAAACCGAGTGCAGAAGCGATTAAACCAAAGGCACGCACAACGAGTGGGAAGAGGATCCAGCCTATTTGACCTGTAGCAGTATAAAGCGCGACGCCCAGGATCATGGCACCGATGTTCTCGGCGGCTGTTGACTCAAAGAGATCAGCACCACGGCCTGCACAGTCACCAACGTTGTCGCCAACGAGGTCCGCAATCACGGCTGGATTGCGTGGATCATCTTCAGGAATGCCAGCTTCTACTTTACCCACAAGGTCTGCGCCTACATCGGCAGCTTTTGTATAAATACCACCACCGAGTTGCGCGAATAGGGCTACGAAACTAGCGCCAAAGCCAAAGCCAACGATAAGAGAGGGTGCCAGTGAAGGATTTGACAAGCCACCATAAATGGTAAAGACTGCAGACACGCCAAGTAGAGAAAGTGAAACCACCAGGAAACCAGAGACCGCGCCACCACGCAGAGAAACCATCAATGCCTCACCAAGACTGCGTGTAGCAGCACTGGCTGTTCGGCTGTTCGATTTCACCGCGACGTACATGCCTATATAGCCAGCGACACCGGAGCAGAATGCACCGATCAAGAAGGCGATCGAAGTGTGCCATGCTAGGCTAAACTTATCTCCCTGTCCGATCAATGCAAGCACTACGCCAACTAGAATGGCAGCAAAAACTGCGAGAATGGCAATTGTACGATATTGTCGATTGAGGAAAGCCATCGCGCCTTTAAAAATGGCATCAGCGACCTTCTGCATCGCAGGGGTACCAGTGTCTTTGCTCAAGACATACCTTGCAAGAAAGCCAGCAAATGCTACTGCGAGGAGTCCTACGATGAAAGGAATTAAAATAATGTTACTCACGATAGACAACGCCCTCCTTAGGCATTAAAAAGTTAAGCAAGCAGATCAACATTGACTGCAAAGATACATGCGCATCGAAAATTAAAAGGGTACCCATTAGGGGTATCCTTGCGGCAGAGCTTCCGCTCAAATCGAAATGCAGCAAAAAGTATCGCGTCCTCTTTTGATAAGAGGCGTTTAAGTCGAACCTAGTGTATCATAAGTGTTTGTGATATGACAAGTATATTTGGTAACAGAATTACCAAAGAAATACGCATTTGCACTTTGGAATACGCTTTCCATACACAACAGGTGTTACACCTTGCACGGTTCCTATAAGAGCGAGGCGGCAAAGCGTGGAAGAAGTGGTACCAATTGTTTTTTGCGTGAGACAAGCCCCTCTACAACGATCGAATGCCCATCAGATTCAAGCGGAACGCCCAGAACGTCTGCCACTGCGTGCTCTCCACCCCAGATCAATAAATGGCAACGCATGTTGATGATATCGACGATCATAAACAAGAACAGGCTATAGCCGCGCTCCTGTGAAAGTTGCTGCATCGTTGAGAGCAATTCCTTGCTGCGCTCTTCGATTGTCTCTGGACTTGCGGTCTCAACTGTACCGATAGCGAACTTTGTATCGCGTACCGTGAACTCTTTGAAGTCGGAGGTGAGCAACTCTTGAGCGCTACGGTTGTTAAGATCGGTGGCGGCGGCGGCAAAAAGTTCGTGGCCGAACTGCTCGATGTCTTCGTCTGCAATCTCAGCTAGTATGGCAGCAATACGTTCATCGCGTGTTGTGCAGGTGGGAGAGCGCAAGATCAGCGTATCATAGAGGAGTCCTGCTAACAACAATCCGGCAACCTCGCGTGGAACATCGACGCCTGCCTCAGCATACAGCCCGGCAATAATGGTACCTGTGCAGCCGACGGGATCGGCTCGAAACATAATTGGCTTGTTCGTATGTACATCAGCAATGCGATGGTGATCGATAATCCCCAGCAGTTCCGCGTCGTCGATGCCATCAACCGCCTGCGATTGCTCGTTATGATCGACGAGTATGACCTGTTTGGGTCGTGCATTGAGCAGGTCTGTACGTGAGAGATATCCTACAAGCTTTCCTTCGGCGTCTACCACCGGCAGCGAACGACGGCGAGCGAGCGTATTTTGCACCTCGCTCATAAGGTCGTCCGGGTGACACGAATCAAACTCACGATTCATGATGTCCTGTGTGCTGATGCTGAGGTTAATCAGGCGTACAGCAGTAAAGGTATGATGCCCAGTACTAATGACCAACACTCCCTGTTTTTGTGCTGCCGTCAATGTTCGTGCCGAAACTAGCAAATCCCCGGTGACAACTAGTGCCGCTGCCCCTTGCTCGATAGCTGTGAGCTGTGCATCCTCGCGGTCTCCCAACACAACCAGGCAACCTGGCTCAACATAATCGGCCATCGTCTCTGCCTGCATGGCTCCCACAATCACGCGATTCCCTAGCTTGCGTCGTCCCTCCACCAGTATGCGGCCTCGAAGAACCCGCACCAGGTTATCTCGCCGCAGTGGAATACGATTAACGGAGCGTGGATCAAGGTCATTAAAGAAGAGCTTCGCAAAATCCTCGGTGGCAATGATGCCACAGACTTTATTCTCCTCATCCACGACGGGCATCGAACGCCGGTTATGTTCTTGCAGGAGTTGACCAGCTTCGAGCAAAGGTTGGTCGATGTGTGCAGATGTTACGCCTCGCCGCATCACATCGCGTACGCGCAGGTAGACATCATCCACAACCTCTGGGGGTTCAACCGAAAAACGCTCGAGGGCAAAGCGCACCTCCGGCTTCAGTTCACCGTTGCGAGCAGCAATAGCTTGCGTCTCGCCCTGCGCTTGCAATAGCCGTGCATAGGCATATGCTGAGGCGATGGAGTCCATATCAGAGTTTTTGTGTCCTATTACGTAAATTGGCCGTGGCATACTACCGGTCCTTCGATGGTTTTCTCTCTTTATTATGCGAGGATGGCCAAACAATGTCAAACTCATTGTCTTCTGCTCAAAACTGCTAGCAATATTCCAATCACTAGTAGCGCAATCAGGAGGCCTATACCTATAATCAAGATAAAAAATAACCCTAATGTTCCTGTTTTTCCAGCCGCTGCTATAGATTCCGGTGGAGTCGGCGTAATTGAAACTGTGCCTGTATCATTCCCAGTTGGCAGTATAACTAAGGGATTGGGCTGGGGATAGCCAGTTGCGTGATAACTTGAGAAGGGATTTGGGTAGCTAATTGCTGACTTCGTTACACTGATGGGTTTGCTAATGGTACGCTTTCCACCTGCCGATGAGGTAACAGTAAGGGTCAGTATAGAATTTCCTATAGCTGTATATGTATGGTTAACAGTAATGCCGTTACCAATCGTACCATCGCCAAAATCCCAGGTGTAAGTTAAGGTACTACTGCTATTGTTTGGATCAAATGAGGTTTTGGCATCAATAGAAATACTCTTGCCAATCTGCGTCTGCCCAATGTCGCTGATAGCTGCAATAGGATTGTTATCGGCACTTGCCTGACCCAGGACATCTGACTGATTGAGCATCCATGTAGTAAGCATTCCCGGCAGTGCCAGCGATAATTCGAGCGCCAGGGCCTTTTGTGAACTTCCATTTGCGAAGATGTTCATGAGTTGAATGGTGTCTTGCTTTTGGTCATAGGGATATGACCACGGTGGAGGGGGATGTTGTGTATCACGGTCGTAGTATGTTGCATTTCCTACAAAGGTAGCACAGGGTACTCCGGCCAGGGTAAAAGGAATCTGATCACTGCCAACTCCACTGTCATCTTCTGGCTGAATATAGCTCAATTGATCTGAGGTAAAGATTGGCTGGGGGAAATCTACGCCATTGTTCCCATGATAGGTGAGTGTTTGAAAGCCAAGCGCTTGAAACTGTTGGAAGACGGCGGGAAGAGCTTGCTGCATCAGCGCACGAAAGCGAGCAATCTGGTCGCGGCGCTGTTGTGGAAGTTTGCTTTGTTTTGAATACAGGTTGTTGTCTTTGAGCGGCGACAGTTCAATGTAGAACGGCAACAGCGGATTCACCATATCGCCTAGAAAGCGTAGTGGATAAGTGATGCCGGTCTGCTCTTCATTGAACATAGCCACAATATTCTGTACGTCTCCATTGACTGTACTATTCAAGTAATGAAACGAGCCATAGAGGCCTTGTTCTTCAGCATCAAAGATCACGAAGCGAAGCGTTCGTGCTGGATAGACGTGGTGACTGCGCCAGTATTGCGCCATAGCCCTTGCGATACCAAGCTCGATGGCGCAGCCGCTGCCATCATCGTTTGCCGATTGTGTTGATACAGCCTCTCCATCATAGTGGCAGCCGATAACCACCACCTGTTCAGGATATACTACGCCTGGAACGCTTACCTCTACGTTAAAGGCGGGTACTACTGCAGGGCGTCCTTGCCAACCTGCTACTGGAAATAGATCGCGCCGTACCTGTGGCCCAAACCCCTGTAAATCATTGACAATCTCCTGAGACCAATAGGCAGCAAACTCATCATGCCCATTAACGCTTACTGGCAAGTTATTGTCATAACCTGCCTCCCGATGCTGAAAATGCGTCACCATATAAAAGAGCTGATCATAAACATAGCTTGGATCGACTGCTGGAAGATCTGCCGAAGCCACTCGCTGAGATGATGTGCTTTGTGTTCTTCCATGTGTTGCGCCTACCATATTCGCTGAAACAGGCAATAAGAAGCTGAGTATAAACAGAAACAAGCAGCAACCCCGTAGCATTCGGCGCGGCATATGGCCTCCACTTCTTTTCGTTGTGTGGCAAAAAGATGTCTATGGAATATTCGTGCATTTGTGGGGATATCTCACAAGGTCTTGTTCTTGTTGAGCAGGTTGGTCTGCTGCCTTCGCGATCCCATCATTTCCGCCATTGTCGAAAACGACAATGGCGATTTACTGGAGTAAATTACAGTGTCAAAACGAACGTAGCGGCGCTTAAATCCCATCTTCTATACTTGCTAATGGGTTGCAGAGAAATGAGGGAAGCTTCAAGGGGATCTCTACCTTATCAGGGATACGAGGTACTTACTCGACCGCTTAACCCAATGTAATAGCAACCAATGGAGAACGATGAAAATACACAAAGCAAAAAGGAGCTTCATTATGACACATACTTCTCGTACACAGCACGTCTTGTTTACCATCCTGCTGGAAACGATCCATCTTGGCTTGTGTGTGATTCTGCTCTCAACAAAACGAGGCTCTGCATCCGCTTTGTTGCTGCTTTTTCAGGCAGGCATGGTTTTCCTGCTGACTCAGATCACACAAAGCCCGGCAGTAGCTTTCACATTCTCGCTCTCTTTATTCATTGTCACGGTAGATGTGCTGAAACAACAGCGATTGATTCTGATGGCTAGCCTCGTGTATCTTTGCTGTCTCCTGCTCTATGCACTGACTATTGGCGCAAGCATCGACTGGCAGTTGCTCTGGAATGGTCTTGTATGTCAGCAGCCTGGACAGGGACAGTTTGGAGGACAATGCCAGGATATGCCGCGGCATCTTCATGCTCATACTCAACCTGTACGCGCGGTGGCTTGGTCTCGCGATGCACGTTTTCTGGCGACTGCTGGAGATGACAATAAGGTAACCATTTGGTATCCTGCGAAGAGCCAAACTCCACTGTTGACTATGCAGCACCAAGCACCTGTAATGGCTCTGGCCTGGTCACCGAATGGCAGACAAGTGGCAACGGTTGCGGGAAATACGGTGACGATTTGGGAGTTGCAATAATCTAAATCCGAGCCGTCTCCTGCACAAAAAGCACTAACTGCTCCATGTCATTAAGTGCCTGCATCGCTATAGGATTATTGTTGCGAGGTACTTTTGCCAACGCTCCATGAGCTAATCGGCATTGCTCAGTCAGAAACTGGCGGCAGTACACTTGTGTTTCGGTACGTGCAAAGATTACCAAGATTTCTTTCATTTGGTCATTTGTGACAGCGGACTCCCCGGTATAGACCGAGCGCAAAAACTGCTGGTCACGCTCATTTGCATGTTCCAACGCATGTAGGATTGGCAGGCTCTTTTTGCGACGGTAGATATCACCCGCCACAGTCTTACCTGACTCTTCTGAGCTAGCCCATACACCGAGCAGGTCGTCTCGTACCTGAAAAGCTACGCCCATTGCATTACCGAAGCTGCTCAAGCTAGCAATCGTCTCCTCATCGAGTGTTCCTAGAAGCGCCCCCATCTGCGCTGCACACTCCATCAACGCCCCGGTTTTGCGACGAATCATATCGATATACATTGAAACGGAGATGTCCTGGCGAGATTCAAAGCTGATATCGAGATGCTGGCCTTCCGAGAGCACGAGGCAGGCACGATCAAGCGCTGCTGCGGCGCGTACAGCAATGGTAGCATCTACTCCCTCGTCTACCACCCTCCACAGAGTCAAACGTGCAAGCGCAAACATCCCATCGCCTGTATTGATCGCCTGTGGAATGCCCCACTGCTTCCACAGTGTTGCACGGTGATGCCGTTTCGCATCTCCATCTTCGATATCATCATAAATCAAAGTGAAATTATGCGTGAGTTCTATAGCCGCTGCTGCTGGTAAAGCACGGCGCAAATAGTCCGAACTGGCAGAAATGCCTTCCGCTCCGGCAGCTTCATACGCCAGCAGGAGCAATGTTGGACGCAGCAGCTTACCGGGATACCCCATCACTGGTAAGAAGTTTGCATCTACCCAGCCTAGATGGTATTGCATTTGGCCATAATAAGACTCGATATCTGTCGCACCTGAGTGCATCGCATGGTCACTTGCCTGGGATACAGCACGGCGGAGTGCGGCTGCTATCTCTTTCTGATAGCGCTGAAGTGTCGATTGAATGGTAGGGGATAACGTCATGAAAAACAATTCCTCTAAGGATGCAAGTAGAAAAAGACGCCCGCAACCACCGTTCCGACTACAACAGCTCCACGCAATAATCCCTTTAATCCTCCAAGGCGATAGATAGGTGAGCAGAGATCGCAATAACGAACGGTATACTGGTAGCGATGACCACGCAGGCCCTCACGGACAATAGAGACATTTTCCGTCTTGCGCTGCGTGTGCAGTTCGTCGCATATATGGCGACCACAGCCCTGGCAGCGGTACTGATCTATGAAATGCGAGGTGCGAGAAATAGACCATTGATCGGGATAAACCGGTGTACCACACACATAGCAGACCTGGGTTTGCGCCAACTTCATCTGCTTTTCAGCGCAAGGTGAATGTTGCTGCTTTGGAAAGTGCTCCTGGCAAAGCCCTCGATGGCAATCCGGGCAACGCCCAAGAGCCTCTTCATTACATTCCCGGCAGCGACGTGCCGAGTTTAAAGTGCTGGTAAGACGTTTTGTCTCGCCCGTGTTCTGGATATCTTGCATAGTATTATTGTTCCCCCATAGGGCAATGGAGTAGTTTGAAGATAAGAGGTGTACCTATCTGTAGTATAGCACCAGGGTTTGCGGCCAGGCAACAAAAAAGATATGATGAACATAAGTTTTTGCTTAATTGTCATCCTGAGCGCAACAAAGGATGACACTGTGAAGCAACTTAGCGGAAGGACGTTTCACAATGGCATCATTGCCTGCTACCATCTGGGGGAATCACCGTCTGGACTGGGGACAACAAACCCATGTCATGGGTATCATTAATGTTACACCGGACTCATTCTCAGGAGATGGTCTGATGGAAGAGACGATGACGCAGGATGCTATCGTTACTCGTGCCGTCGAGCAAGCGCAACAGTTTGTTGCAGAAGGGGCCGCACTCATCGATATTGGTGGCGAATCGACTCGCCCCAACTTCGCCCCGATTTCCATCGAGCAAGAGCTATCTCGTGTATTACCTGTCATCCAGGCCTTGCGTACCACCTTGCCCTCAGAAGTAATCATCTCCATTGATACTTACAAAGCAGAGGTGGCAAAACAGGCATTGGATGCCGGGGCATCTGTCATCAACGATATCTGGGCCTTGCGTCGCGACCCGTATATGGCAACGCTGGCTGCTGAGCATGGGATCCCCGTCGTCTTAATGGCGAATATGCGCGGTTACCAGAAGCGCGACATAGTCAGCGACGTACTCCGTTTCCTGGCAAATAGTATTGATCTTGCTCTTGCGGCGGGAATTGCATGGGAACATATAATTATTGATCCGGGGATTGGCTTTGGCACAACTCCTGAGGAAAACTTGACGCTCTTGCGCCGCCTGGGAGAACTGCAAGCGCTCGGTCGTCCCATCCTGCTCGGAGCATCACGTAAATCGACCATCGGCCGCGTGCTCGGTGGACTACCTCCCTCCGAACGCCTCGAAGGAACGGCGGCCACCGTAGCTCTTGGCATCGCGCAAGGAGCAGATATTGTGCGTGTACATGACGTACGTGAAATGATGCGCGTCGTCAAGATGAGTGATGCAGTTGTGCGAGGAGGAATGTCGTTTTCATGAACTATCAAGAAGCTCTAGCTTACATCTACAGTCTCAGCGATTATGAACGAGGTGATCGATATACCCGCAATCGCGAGGAAAATTTGGCCCGCGAATCGCGGCTACTCGAACTCCTCGGCAATCCACAGAATTGCTATACCAGTACATTGATTGCCGGTACAAAGGGCAAAGGCTCTACTGCCGCATTCATCGAACGTGTATTGCGCGAGGCTGGCATACGCACTGGCCTTTATACACAGCCCGATCTACATACATTTCGCGAGCGTATGCGCGTCAATGGCCAACTTATTAGGGAAGACGAGGTAGCAGACTTGTTACCAGAAGTGCGTACAGCCGCCGAGGATATGCGAGAACGGCATGAATTTGATCCCCTCAATACCTATCAGGTCGCAACTGCGCTGACCTTCCTGTATTTCTGCCGACGAGCAAATTCAGCATGCCGTGCTAGAAGTTGGCCTGGGTGGACGTTTAGATGCTACTAATGTGACGCATCCGCTCGTTTCGGTCATCACCTCCATTAGCTATGACCATATGGAGGTTCTGGGCAATACTCTGACGAAAATCGCTACCGAGAAAGCTGGTATTATCAAACCCGATGGCATCGTCGTTACCTCAGCACAAGCACCCGAAGCATTGCTTGCTATTGCTGCTGTCTGTCAGCAACAACACGCTCGCCTTGTACGCGTCGGATCTGCTGAAGTTGATCCTGCTCATTCTGAGGTCGAAACAGGGGCTCTACCTGCGCTGAGCTATCGCTATCGCCTTGAAAGACGCAACCAGCAAAGCCAGCATTTTACAGTCGAAACGCCAGAACGTCTTTATACAGGATTGGAAATAACATTAGTGGGCCAGCATCAGCTTGAAAATGCCACTGCAGCTCTGGCAACCCTCGACATGCTGCGACAGCAGGGAATAGTTTGGGATGAGCAAGCATTCGTGCAGGGTCTGCTTAACACCCGCTGGCCCGCCCGTATTGATGTCGTTGGACACAACCCTACTATTATCGTTGATGGTGCGCACAATGCTGACTCTATGGAGAAGTTGATACAAGCGTTGCGGACCTCCTTTACTATGCAGCGTTTGATTGTTGTATTGGGTTTGATGCGCGACAAAGATCTGGCAGGCATTGCTCGTGCCTTGGCGAGCGCGAATATAGTCGTGCTTACTCGCGTCCAAAATCCTCGTGCCGCCACCATCGAGCAGATGCAGGCAGCGTTTGCTGAGTATGCCCCAGAGGTGGAGATACATAGTGCCGAGGATAGCAACCTGGCATTAGATAAGGCTGTCGCCTTGAGCGAAGCGAGGGATCTCATCTGTGCAACCGGCTCGCTCTACCTGGCGGGAGAAGCGCTCCGTTGGGCGGCCGCACGTGGAGATTCAATAGCGGCAGCTACAATAGAAAGCGTAGATCACTGAGAGATAGAGCATGTCCGAACCAATAAACAACCACACGTCCAAACTCAGCAGCAACTTCTGGAAATACTGGACCGGGCAAACCATCTCGAATCTCGGCAGCTCCATCACCCTCTTCGCGCTTCCCCTACTGGTCTACAAGCTGACCGGCTCGGCGCTCAACCTGGGTATCTCTGCTGCCGTCAATGTTCTTCCCTATCTGCTTTTCGGGCTCATCCTGGGTGCCTGGACAGATCGCATCGACCGCAAGCGTATAATGATCTTCACGGACATTGCCCGTGCGTTAGTCATCGCTACTATTCCGCTTCAAGCATCTCTTGGCCATCTCTCCGTCTTCTGGATATACGGAGTTGGCTTCGTGCATTCAACACTGACCATCTGCTTCGAATTGGGTGAATTTGCTGCCATCCCCAGCCTCGTCAATCAAGATGATTTGGTGACAGCCAATGGGCGTATCCAGGCCAGTTACTCAGGAGCCAGTGTCGTGGGTCCATTGTTGGCTGGTTTACTGGTAACGAGCATGCCAGTTTCCACTCTTATGCTCTTCGATGCTCTTTCCTTTTTCATCTCAGCGTTCTCACTTGCGCTCGTGAAGGGCAGCTTCAACACCAGCACCGCTAAAAAAGAGGCTCCAACCAACATCTTCCAGGATATGCTTGAAGGGCTACGCTACGTATTGGGCCACCCCGTGCTGCGGAACATCTCAGCAATGATGGCAATAGTAAACTTTGTGGGTGCCACAACCTATGCTCAACTGGTACTCTTCGCCAAGGTACGTCTTCAAGCTAATGATGCACAGATCAGCCTGCTCTTTTCGGCTGGCAGCATTGGAGTTGTCTTTCTCTCACTGGCTGCAGGGCAATTGCGCAAACGCTGGTCGTTCAGCCGAGTGGCTCTCAGCGCGCTCATGCTCGAAGGTCTGTTAACAGTAATCTTCTCATTCATGCATTGGTACTGGGCCGCGCTCCCGCTCTGGGCGGTCATTTCAGGGCTTGGGATCCTCTTCAATATCAACAGCGGTAGTCTGCGCCAGTCTATTGTTCCCAACCATATGCTGGGCCGCATCATAAGCATTGCCAGGGTTCTTGCCACATCTGCTATTCCTCTCGGCTCCTTACTTGGCGGCTTCGCAATCGGCTGGACCCAAGATGTCGCGCTCGTTTACGGTGTAATCGGCCTCCTACTCATGCTCATTCCTTTTACCTTCTCATTCACCGCCCTCGGTCACGCAGAGCGCTATATCTCGAAGAAAGAAGAAGTGGTTACGACATAAAAGGAGTATATTTCATGCTTGATCTGACAAAAGAACACGATGCTAGCCCAATCATATAGCTAGGCTATTCGCATTACACCCACTAAATTCATTGCCTGGAATGAATAACACGAAAGAAAATGCTATCCTGATAAATAAGGCAGTTGCTCCTAAAACAATAGGTAAGCAACTGTCCGGTCTAAAATACTGCATGGTCTATCCACCATGCATATAGCAAAACCTTTAAGGCCCGATTTATCGTGGCTAGCGTCGATTTGTTGGGCAAATCGCGATGTTAGTGCTCAGCAAAATCAGAGTTGAGTCTGCTGCTCATGTCTGCGTGTGTAGCGTAAGCTTCCCTTTTTCCCTGCGGCAGAGGCCTCTTCCGGCGTCCATTGATGCGCGGTTCCGCGTGCTTGCGAGGTTCGCCCACCCTTACTGGCAATTTCACGGCGTCGTTCAGGACTCATCGCAGCTAGACCACGTGCACGTCCTGTATGGGGTCGTAAGATCATGTCAGGCTCCCTTCATCAAATAAATGGATAATTTAGCGGCGAAACTGCGCCGCGATAAAAACATCGATACTACCAAGGTATATACCTTACACGCCTCATCAAAAGATTACGTTACACCTCAACAGTAATTTCTTTCCTCAGCATACCAAAACACAAGAAGAGAAACAAGCTCATTTCGCAGAGTTTAAAGGATTCTCAGCAATTTCTAATCCAAAGCTCAGCTTTCTTAAGAAAGAGAAAATACCCTTGTTTAATAGGAGGATGGCATGTAGAATTGAGGAAGAGTGAAAATCTTCGCGCAAATTCCACTGTCATCCTGAGCGAAGCGAAGGATCTCATTTAGTAAAGGAGCAGAAACGCATGCAAGGCTTAATGATGGACTATCCGTTGACACTCCAGCACGCCTACGACCGTGCCGTTCATCTCTTCCCCCGTAAAGAAATCGTTACACAAACAGAGGCAGGCCTGCATCGCTATACCTATCGAGAATGGGGAAAGCGTACGGCCCAACTCGCTCACGCGTTAACAAAAGCAGGAGTCAAAGAAGGTGACCGTATCGCCACCTTTGGCTGGAACACCTATCGTCACCTCGAATTGTATTTCGCGATCCCTTGTATCGGGGCCGTCCTGCACACACTCAACCTTCGCCTGTTTGCCGATCAACTCGTCTATATTATCAACAACGCAGAAGATTCGATCATCTTTGTTGACGGTGACCTCGTTCCCCTCCTGGAAAATCTCGCGGATCGTCTTCCTACAGTCAAACAATACGTAATCATGGGCGATGCTTCTAACGCCACAGGCAAACTGCAACCTTCGGTTGACTATGAAACCTTCATCGCTGGCCAGCCTGAAAGCTATGAGTGGCCCAAACTTGAAGAAAATACCGCAGCCGCCATGTGCTACACCTCCGGCACCACCGGCAACCCCAAAGGCGTCATCTATAGCCACCGTTCGATCTTTCTCCATTCTATGGGAGTCGGTCTTGCTGATGGAGCGGCCCTATCTGAGCACGATGTCGTGCTGCCAGTCGTCCCAATGTTCCACGCCAATGCCTGGGGCTTCCCGCATGCCGCTGTCATGATGGGTTCCAAGCAAGTCATGCCAGGACGTTTCCTTGACCCGTTACGAGTAGCGCAACTTATGTCTCAGGAGCGAGTTACCGTCGCTTGTGGCGTTCCAACCATCTGGATAGGCATGCTAGCTGCACTTGAGAGAGAACAAATCGATCTATCCTCGCTGCGTGCCATCTACTGCGGCGGTTCAGCAGTGCCACGGAGCTTAATCGAAGGATTGCATCGCAAGAATCTCACCATCGTGCATGCCTGGGGTATGACTGAGACCTCGCCTCTGGCCTCGCTTTCCAAATTGCGCAGTTATCAGCTTGATCTGCCACTTGACGAACAATTCCAGTATCAAGGCCAGGCAGGGTACAGTCCTCCCGGCGGTCGATTTCCGCGTGGTGGATATGGAAACAGGGCAGGAGGTTGCCTGGGATAACAAGACCTTTGGTGAGTTGCAGGTACGCGGTCCCTGGATCGCTCGTGCTTACTACAAGGACTCTGAGTCAGATGCGAAATTTGCTGGAGGCTGGCTGAGAACAGGTGATGTGGCTGTGATCGACGAAGATGGCACAATTCAGCTTGTCGACCGCACCAAAGACCTCGTCAAATCAGGCGGTGAGTGGATCTCCTCTGTCGAACTCGAAGGTCTCATCATGGGCCATCCCAAAGTATTGGAAGCGTGTGTAGTAGGCTTGCCTCATCCAAAGTGGGATGAGCGCCCTCATGCCTTCGTCGTACCCAAACCCGATTTCGTCGGCCAGGTCACTCAGGACGAAATCCTCGACTACCTGCGTCCCCATGTGGCAAAATGGTGGCTCCCCGACGAGGTTGTTTTCATAGACGCTATCCCCAAGACCAGTGTTGGCAAATTCGATAAGAAGGTGCTACGTGGTAAATATGGGGCGGTGAGTACGGCGCAAGGATAATAGAACTAAATGAGTGAAGCTGCTGGTAAATCCAAACTAAGTAGCTTCGCTCATTAAAACCTTGACAAACCTTTCATGCATTAGTTATACTTAATGCACACGTGTGCATTACCTGATGGATTATTTTATATATAAGCGCACACGTGTGCAAAAGCTGGTCTATCTCTCCTACTCGTACTTTCGCGAAGGAAGGTGAGTGCTTGCGCAGACAAGAGACCTCCATTCAAGATATTGCTAGAGCTGCTGGTGTCTCACACACCACGGTCTCACGTGCATTGCGTCAAAGTTCACTCATCAGCATGGATACGCGAGAGCGCATTCAGCGGCTAGCGCAAGAGATGGGCTATACGCCTAATGCCATTGCGCAAAGCCTGCAAACGCAACGTACGAGCACAATTGGCCTGGTGGTCACCTCAATTGACGATCCTTTCTTAAGCGATGTTGTAAAGGGTGTTGAAGAGGTAGCGCGTGTTGGCGGCTTTAGTGTCATTCTGAGTGCTACCCATAATGATCCTGACCAGGAAATGGCGGTCATCGAAACCTTTCATCGGCGGCGTGTTGATGGAATCCTTGTTGCATCGTCCCGTATTACCAATAAGTATAGAAATCGCCTGGATAATATTCGTGTGCCTACTGTACTTATCAATAGTCAGGCCGAGTCGCAGGACGAACTGTTGCATTGGGTCGCTGTCGATGATCGCTTAGGCGCACAACTTGCTGTAGAATATCTGCTCCAACTTGGCCATCGTGCGATTGGCTATCTGGGTGTGAGTTGTAGACCACGCTCAAATCAACTGCGATTTCAGGGATATCAGCATGCATTGCAATCCGCAGGCATGTCATATTCCGATGAGTGGGTAGTAATCGCACCGGGCACCAATGCATCAGATGAGGAAGATGTCGTTACCGGACAAGCGATGTTACCTCACTTGTTCGACGCTGGCATCACGGCTGTATTTTGCTACAACGATATGATCGCTATCGGTGCACTTATAGCCTGTCAAGAACGCGGTATTCCAGTACCGCGAGCATTGAGCGTGATTGGTTTTGATGACATTCGCATGGCGAGCTATGTCTCGCCTCCACTTACAACCATCCATCAGCCGAAGGTGGAGCTGGGATATCTAGCAGCCGAAGTGATGCTTGATTTGCTGCGTAATTATCCGGTAAATAACCATGTACTGCAACCTACACTCGTCATGCGTCTGAGCACAGCCCCTTTAGCGCGTCGCTAATGTCGTAGGAAGGAAGGGCAGCTCCTATGCCCGCTTTCATGAAGATCGGCGTAATTGGCCTTGGCAGAATGGGCCAATTGTATACACGGATGCTGGCAGCTCAGATGAATGGAGCGCGCCTGCATGCTGTTGCAGACACAAATGAGCAAGCTTGCTCTCAGGTGACAGATGAACTGAGTGTGGCGTATGCCTTTGCGGATCCCTATGAACTGATTGCACTTCCTGAATTGGATGCTGTCGTTATCACCACACCAACCAGTACGCATGCTGACCTTGTTAGCGCTGCTGCGCAGGCAGGCAAAGCAATTTTCTGCGAAAAGCCGCTGGCTTTAACGCTCGAGGATACCCGTTCAGCGCTAGAGGCAGTTGAGCGAGCACGGGTGCCTCTCCAGGTTGGTTTCATGCGCCGCTTCGATGCGGCCTATCAAAAAGCCAAAGCATTGATCGATAGTGGTCAGATAGGCTATCCCGTCACTTTTAAGTCGCTCGGTCGCGATCCATTCTGTCCACGGCCTGAATATGCAGACCCAGCCAAAAGCGGTGGATTGATCCTCGATATGGGTATCCACGATTTTGACCTCGCTCGCTGGCTAATGGGCAGCGAAGTTGAGCGCGTGACTGCTGAGGGAACTCTCCTTGTATGCAGAGTGCTTGAGTCGGTTGGCGATATCGACAATGCTGTGATCAACCTGCGCTTTGGAAGTGGTGCGCTCGGTAATGTCGAAGTGAGCCGTAACGCATTCTATGGGTATGATATTCGCACAGAGGTGCTTGGCTCTGAGGGTGCCGTCATTATCGGCGCTCACCAGCATACGCCGGTGCTCCAGTTAACCCGCGCCGGTGCCCAACACGACACAACGCCATATCTGATGGAGCGCTTTGGTGACGCCTATCGGACTCAATTGCAACATTTTATCGATTGTGTATCCAGCGGCCAACCTCCACTCGTCAGCGGTGCTGATGCTCTTGCTGCCTACGAAATTGGCGTTGCCGCTACGCAATCTTATCAGTCTGGTCATCCAGTCTCTCTAACGGATAAGACGTTCATCTGATTGTCATCCTGAACAAAGTAAAGGATCTGTGCTCTATCTGGCAAAATAATTATTCCTGACATTCACTCATGGCCCTCTGGAAGCGGAGAGTGGATTCCGAAAGTGACAGTTGTGACAGTTGTGCAGCGAGATAAGCTGATTACGAGTGGATCCAGAATTCTTTATACTACTTAGGATGACAGCAGAGGGTATCAATGCAACTTTGCAGGGAGCTGATCTACTATGCGCCAATATGACTCACAGAACCTGATCGTACATTCTGGTAACTTCGCCGACCCAGATGTCGTCGTTGAGGTAACGCCCGAACTGGCAGGCTGGGAGTATATTTCTTTTCAGTTGCGTCGCCTCCAAGCCAACCGCTCCTGGGCATCCACGACCGGTAATAGCGAAATGGCAATCGTTATGCTGAGTGGTCGTCTTGGCGTTGATTCCAACCGAGGTCAGTGGTTGCATATTGGCGAGCGCGACAGTGTCTTCAGTGGGCTACCCTATGCACTCTATCTTCCCAGGCATACTTCTTTCACCGTCTATGGGGAAACCGATTGCGAGTATACCGTTGCTCTGGCACCAACCGATGAGGATCACATGCCGTATCTCGTTACGCCTCGTGATATTGAAATCGAAATACGGGGAGGCGATTCTGCCACGCGGCAGATCAATAATATTATCCCACCGGGTTTTCCCTGTCAGCGCCTGGTCGTCGTTGAAGTCTATACACCCGCCGGGAACTGGTCCAGTTATCCACCGCACAAGCATGATATCCATAAAACTGACCCGGCAGGTAACGTGTTGGAAGCCGACCTTGAGGAGGTCTATTTCTATAAGATAGATCGTCCAGAAGGCTTTGCCTTTCAGCGCATATATACCGCATCCGAATCTCCGCTAGCTCGTGCTGGTTTTCCTATCGATGCGGTACTATTGGTGCAGAATAATGACGTTGTGCTCGTACCCGAAGGCTATCACCCGGTAACCAGTCCACCCGGTTACACCACTTACTATCTCAACGTCCTGGCTGGAAGCGCTCAGTCTCTCGCCAACAGCGAGGACCCACGCTATAGCTGGGTCAAAGAACACTATCAGTCGCGTGATCTTCGCGTGCCGCTCTATTCTGTAGAGAAGGGCCTATAAAAGAGTAAGCTGTCATCCTGAGCAGGGTGTAGATCCTTCGTTCAGGATGACAGGTAGCTGAGCAGGAGTCAGGTATGGATGCAACGACTCGAACATACGATGTAATCACGATGGGACGATCTTCGATTGATCTCTACTCTAAGGATATCGGCGCACCATTCGAGGAAATCAGCAGCTTTGCGGCTTATGTTGGCGGTTGTCCAACCAATATCAGTGTCGGTACACAGCGTTTGGGTTTGCGCTCCGCACTGCTCACAGCAATAGGAAATGACCAGGTAGGTAACTTCATCCTGCATTTTCTAGAGCAGGAGGGAGTGGATACCCGTTTCATCTCACACAAACCAAGGCATCGCTCTAGCGCAGTCGTACTGGGCATCGAACCTCCAGATCGTTTCCCATTGATATACTATCGTGAGAACTGTGCTGATATCGAACTCAGCATCGATGATGTACTGGCAACTCCAATCACCGACAGCCGTACTTTGCTGATAACCGGAACCGGCCTGAGCAAGGAGCCGAGTCACAGTGCTACGCTTTTTGCTGCCGAAACTGCTCGTCAAGCTGGTGTACCGGTAGCGCTGGATATTGATTTCCGCCCTGACCAGTGGCATGACTCTCGCGCCTTCGGCGTCATACTTCGCTCAGCATTGCGCCTGGTCGATATCGTGATCGGCACAGAAGATGAAATTAATGCTGCCATGCTGACCGATCCCAGCCAGGTGAATCTGACCCATTCTCAGGTCTCCGACGCACGTGTCAGTGGTGACATTTCCGCCGCAATATCAGCGTTGCTTGAACTGGGACCGCGCGTGCTTGCCCAAAAGCGAGGTGCTGATGGTTCCACAGTCCATCTAGTAACAGATACCGGCCGTATCACCGAGATCGAAGTCCCTGGTTTCCCAGTTGAGGTGCAGAATATTCTCGGCGCGGGCGATGCCTTTGCTTCTGGTTTTCTGTATGGCTTCGTCAACCGATGGGATTGGTACAAAACTGCCCGATTGGCGAACGCCTGCGGTGCCATTCTGGTTACCAAGCATGGATGCGCTAATTTTATGCCTACTTATAACGAGGTAATGTCTTTTATTCAAGAACATGGTGGTTGGCCGCAATAAAATGTGTCTCTACACTGTAGGATGTGTCATCCTGAACGCAGTGAAGGATCTGTGGCTAGGCAGACGAGAGATCCTTCGTTACACTCAGGATGACAATCAGGCGGGGGATGACAATCAGATAGGGGATGACAATTAGCAGGGGTAGTCCTGCACCCGGAAATGATACGAGGATGAACATGAACGAACAGGCAACAAAACGTATGACGATGGCTCAGGCAGTGATTGCATTTCTCAAAAACCAGTATGTGGAGCGGGATGGCCTTGAACAACCTTTTTTCGCCGGGTGCTTTGGCATCTTCGGGCACGGCAATATTGGCGGGATCGGACAGGCGCTGCAACAAATGCCGGAGTTCCGCTACTACCAGGCTCGTAACGAGCAGGCTATGGTACATGCCGCATCGGCCTACGCGAAAACAAGGAATCGTTTGCAAACGTTTGCCTGCACATCGTCCATCGGTCCCGGCGCAACGAATATGGTTACCGGCGCTGCCACCGCTACAATCAACCGACTGCCAGTATTGTTGCTGCCGGGAGATATGTTTGCTCGTCGTAACGTCGCTCCCGTCCTACAGCAGCTTGAGTCTGAACATAGCCAGGATATCTCGGTCAACGATTGCTTTAAGCCAGTGAGCCGCTACTGGGATCGTATTACACGCCCTGAGCAGTTGCTGACTGCGCTTCCTGAAGCTATGTGCGTACTCACCAGTCCTTCAGAGACGGGCGCTGTCACACTAGCGCTGCCCCAGGACGTGCAGGCAGAAGCAAGTGTGTATCCAGACGCGTTCTTCCATAAGCGCATCTGGCATATCGCGCGCAATCGACCGGACCGCGCCTCGCTTGAGCAGGCGGCAACGGAGATTCGTGCGAGTAAACGACCGCTGATTATCGCTGGCGGGGGTGTCATCTACTCTGAGGCGACCAATCTCTTAGAGCGTTTCGCCGATTCTACCGGCATTCCTGTTGGGGAGACGATGGCGGGCAAAGGTAGCTTACGCTATGACCATCCGCTCAATCTTGGAGCAATTGGTGTCACCGGCACCTTCGCCGCCAATCGTGTCGCAAGAGAAACAGATCTAGTGATCGGTATTGGCACGCGCTACAGTGATTTCACTACTTCGTCAAAGACTGCCTTCCAGCATCCCGAGGTGCGTTTTATCAACATCAATGTCGCCTCGTTCGATGCATCCAAACATCTCGCTTTGTCGCTCATTGGCGATGCGAAAGCAACGCTAGAAGAGCTGCTTACCTTACTTGACAACTATCATGTCGATGAGCGTTATGAAGCGCAAGCCAGGGAACTTCACCAAGCATGGGATGCCGAAGTCGAGCGTATCTATGAAATTCGTCATGAGCCTTTACCCAGCCAGGGTGAGTTGATCGGTGCGGTAAACGAGCTGAGCGTACCTGATGCCATAATGGTATGTGCAGCAGGTAGTCTCCCCGGTGATCTGCACAAACTCTGGCGAACGCGTCACCCCAAGAACTATCACCTCGAATATGGCTATAGCTGTATGGGCTATGAAATCGCAGGTGGACTTGGGATCAAGATGGCCGCACCAGACCGCGACGTGTATGTCATGGTTGGCGATGGCTCCTATCTGATGATGAACAGCGAGATCGTCACCTCGATTCAGGAAAACTACAAGCTCATTATTATCCTGCTCAACAATTCCGGTTTTAAAAGCATTGGCAGTCTCAGCCGCTCGCTTGGTCAGGATGGTTTCGGTACGCGCTATGCCTACCCACAAAACGGCATCTTGCCAGGTGACGAAATGGGATCAAATGTGCAGGCACTACCTATTGACCTGGCGGCAAACGCACGTAGCCTTGGTGCGCACGTCATCGAGTGCCGCACATATGCGGATTTCGTTGCAGCCCTTGAAGCCGTGCAGTCAATCGACCGTACATCGGTCATCTATATTCAGAACGATCGCTACGAGAGCGTACCCGGCTATGAGAGCTGGTGGGATGTGCCTGTGGCCGAAGTTAGCACTATACCCCAGGTCGAGTCCGCTCATGCTGCTTGGGCAGGAATGCGTACGCAGGAACGCTATTTTCTGTAGCTAATGATTCAATTGTCATCCTAAACAGAGATCCTTCGCGAGGGCAGGCACAAGGCACTGCCTCCTACAGGAGGACAGTATGAAAGGAGGAATTATCGCAAGACATAAGAGGTGTCGATGACAAAAAACGGCCCATCTTCAAACACATTGCACATCACTTCGTAGGGCCAAGATTTATCGTGGCCCCGAGATTCACAACAGGAGGATACGATGCACAAACTATTCAGGTTCATTCCGGCAGTATTACTGCTTTTCGTTCTTGCCGCCTGCGGTGGTGCGACAACCAATAACAACAACAGCAATGGTTCGTCGTCGAGCAACCCTGCACGCGCCAATCTCAAGTTCTACGTCATCACTCACGGTCAGGCTTCAGACCCATTCTGGTCGGTCGTCAAGAAAGGTGTTGACCAGGCGGCTAAGGATATGGGCGTGCAGGCGATCTATGAATCGCCAACCGGAGCCACCTTTGATGTGGTAGCGATGGCCCATCTCATAGATACTGCGGTGGCATCTCACCCATCCGGGCTGGTCGTCTCGATCCCTGACCCCGCTGCCCTAGGCCCTTCGATTAGAGCGGCTGTTGCGGCCGGTATCCCCGTGATCTCGATCAATTCCGGCTCCGATGTTGCGAAAAGCCTGGGAGTGCTGGTGCATGTTGGACAGACCGAGGAACAGGCTGGTATCGGTGGTGGTCAGAGAATGGGTGCAGCAGGTGTTCACCACGCCCTCTGCGTCAACCAGGAGGTCGGTAACGCAGCCCTTGAACTGCGCTGCAAAGGCTTTAAGGAAGGTTTGGCACAGACAGGTGGCACGGTTACAGAGATCGGTGTGACGCTGAGCAATCCGACACAGACTCAGCAGACTATTCAGGCTGCACTTCAGCATGATCCATCCATCGATGGGATCCTGACGCTTGGCCCGACAGGCGCTACCCCGGCCATCAAAGCACTGCAGGCCTTGAATAAGCTGAGTCAAATCAAACTAGCTACCTTTGATCTGTCGTCTGATGTGCTCAATGCGATTAAGGCGGGCCAGATGCTATTCGCTATTGACCAGCAGCAGTATCTCCAGGGCTACTTGCCCATCGTACTGTTAACGCTCTACAAGACGAATCTCAATACCATCGCGAACGATATTCTCCAGACCGGTCCTGGTTTTGTCACAGCGGATAACGTAAATCAGGTGATCCAGTTGACGGCGCAGGGAACTCGCTAGTCAGTCATTAGCTTCGGGTTGGAGTCACCTGGGCCATTCGTTCTGTCGTGGCTCCAACCTCTTTAATGGGAGGGAAATATGAGCGCTATTACAAGCGATCGTATGTTACGTACAAATCCGCTCCGTCAGCTTCTGATTCGGCCAGAAACAGGAGCAGTTGCCGGTTCGATAGCCGTGTGGATCTTCTTCGCTATCGTCGCGGGGGGTAGTGGTTTTGTTAGCGTGCTCGGCACATCGAGTTATCTAAGCGTTTCGGCTGAACTGGCTATTCAGGCGATACCGGTGGCTCTGTTGATGATTGGCGGGGAATTTGACCTATCGGTTGGTGCAACGGTTGGCGCGTGCAGCATGGTCATCGCCATCTTAACCACTCAGTACGGCCTCAATGTCTGGTTGGCAATACTCGCGTCCTTAATCTTTGCCGTGCTGATCGGCATAATGAACGGCTACCTTGTCATGCGCACTCGCCTGCCATCATTCATCGTCACACTGGGCACGGCGTACATTCTCCAGGGCTTGACGGCAGGTCTTACCACCCGTCTCACCGGGCTGACTGTGGTAAACGGCGTTGATAAGGCACCGGGGTATAGCTCTGCCCATGCGGTCTTCGCTACCGCGCTCGGCGGTGGCCAGCAATTTCCCATCGAAATGCTCTGGGCTTTGGCGCTTGCTGTACTGGCAACATGGCTGTTGCTGGGTACCGCTTTCGGCAACTGGATCTTTGGAGTGGGTGGCGATGCCAATGCAGCACGCAACATCGGCGTACCGGTCACCCGAGTGAAGATTCTCCTGTTCATAGGTACGGCGGTTTGCTCCTGCCTGCTGGGGATTATCCAGACCATGACATTTACCAACGCGGATGTGGAGCGTGGCCTGGGCAACGAGTTCTTTGCAATCGTCGCAGCGGTCGTCGGAGGGGTACTGCTTACAGGTGGTTATGGTTCGGCTATCGGTGCCCTGTTCGGGGCGCTGGCCTTTGGCATGGTAGAAGAAGGTATCGTCTTTGCGGGCGTAGATGCCAACTGGTACAAACTAGTCATTGGAGTAATACTCCTGCTTGCTGTACTGCTTAACAGCTATGTACGCAGACTGGCAATGGAGGCGCGACGATGAGTACGGAGATCACGACACAAACCGTTCCTCTGCTCCAGGTGCAAGAAGTCTCGAAGTATTTTGGCAGCGTGATTGCACTGAAAGACATATCGATGACTCTGCATGCGGGCGAAGTGATGTGCCTACTCGGTGACAATGGTGCGGGCAAATCCACACTGATCAAAATCCTGTCCGGCGTTCACCAACCCAGCCAGGGCCTCTACTTGTTCGAAGGGAAAGAAGTGCGTTTCTCTTCTCCACGCGATGCCTTAAATATAGGTATCGCCACCGTCTACCAGGACCTGGCGATGATTCCTTTGATGGGCATCTCGCGCAACTTCTTTCTCGGTTCGGAACCAACAAAGGGCTGGGGGCCGTTTCGCCGCTTCGATGCGAAGTTTGCTAATCGTGTCACACGCGAGGAATTGTTGAAGATAGGTATCAACGTGCGAGATACGGGGCAGCCGGTTGGGACGCTGTCCGGCGGTGAGCGTCAGTCGGTCGCGATTGCACGCGCGGTCTACTTCGGGGCCAAAGTCCTGATCCTCGACGAACCGACGGCGGCACTAGGAGTGAAGGAGGCGGGTATCGTCCTACGCTATATCGCTCAGGCGCGAGCGAAGGGACTGGGAGTGATCTTTATCACGCACAACCCGCATCACGCCTATCCAATCGGCGATCGCTTCACCTTGCTCAATCGTGGACGTAGCCTCGGCACATATGCCAAGTCTGAGATCAGCCGCGAAGAGTTGACCTCGATGATGGCTGGAGGCGAAGAGCTTGAGACCTTGAGCCATGAACTGGCTGAGTTTGCACGTACCGATGCGATTGCGGGTGCCTCACTGGCTGAGGCTGCAAAGGAATTTGGGCAGGAAGCTAATGTGCTACACGAGGATGAGCACCAGGCGCTACCGGAACGGGCAGGTGAAGCATGATTCAAGATGGGCAACTTCTTAACTATATCGCTGGTACGTGGCAGCGCTCACGCACCAGCGAATTTCTGGACGTACGGAACCCTGCAACTGCCGAGACAATGGTACGAGTGCCACTCACGACGCCTGAAGAGGTAGACGAAGCTGCGCGTGCCGCTCAGTTAGCCTTCGCCGACTGGCGGCGCACGCCTCCAACTGAACGCATCCAGTACCTTTTCAAGCTCAAACAGTTACTTGAGGACAACTTCGACGAAATCGCTCGTCTGACCACTCAGGAGTGTGGCAAAACATTGGCCGAGTCAAAGGGTGAGCTTCAACGAGGTATTGAGAACGTTGAGGTCGCGACCGGCATCCCATCACTCATGATGGGTTACAATGTTGAGGATATTGCACGTGGCATTGATGAACACATGCTTCGCCAACCAGTAGGCGTTGTTGCTGCAATCACACCTTTCAACTTTCCCGGCATGATTCCGCTCTGGTTTCTGCCCTACGCCATCGCCTGTGGCAATTGCTTCATCCTCAAACCCTCAGAGAAGGTACCAATGACAATGGAGCGCGTTTTTGAGTTGATCGATCAATTGGGCCTTCCTCCTGGGGTGGTGAGCCTAGTCAATGGATCAAAAGGAACCGTCGATGCCTTGCTCGATCACCCAACAGTGCGTGCCATCTCCTTCGTGGGTTCGTCAGCTGTAGCGAAGTACGTCTACGGTCGAGCAACAGCTAACGGGAAACGCGCCCAATGTTCTGGGGGCGCTAAAAACCCGGTTGTCGTTCTGCCCGACGCGGATATGGAGATGACTACCCGCATCATTGCCGACTCGTCCTTCGGGTGCGCCGGTCAGCGCTGCCTGGCAACATCGGTCGCGATTACAGTAGGTGAGGCGCGTTCAAGCTTCACGGAACACATCGCTCAAGCCGCATCAAGCCGCAAAGTTGGCTATGGGTTAGATCAGGATGTCGAGATGGGACCGGTCATCACGCCTGAAAGCAAGCAGCGCATCGAGTCGCTGATCGGAAAAGGCGTAAGCGAAGGTGCAAACGTGCTCGTTGATGGAAGAAGCGCGTCTATTCCTGGCTATGAACGAGGCTCCTTCGTGCGTCCAACCATCCTTGATGATGTGAACCCTCAAGGAGAAATTGCGCGAACCGAAATTTTCGGACCTGTGCTCAGCTTGATGCACGCACAAACGATTGACGAAGCGATTAGCCTGGTCAACGCCGCTTCCTACGGCAATATGGCCAGCCTCTTCACCTCCAGTGGCGCTGCCGCCAGAAAGTTCCGCTATGAAGCGCAGGCGGGCAATATTGGAATCAATATCGGCGTAGCCGCCCCGATGGCCTTCTTCCCTTTTTCCGGCTGGAAGGATAGCTTCTTCGGTGACATGCACGCCCAGGGTCGTGACGCTATTGAATTCTACACCGAAAAGAAAGTGGTGGTCGAACGTTGGCCCAAAGAATGGTCACGCAAATTTTAAGGTGGGTTGAGCAAATTGACCGAAATACATATTGCTAACGCCCCTTGCTCATGGGGAGCGCTTGAGTTTGAAGGACTCGAAGGTCAAGGCGGCGAGGGAATTGGCTACGAGCAGATGCTCGACGAGCTATGCGAAACCGGATACATGGGTACCGAGCTTGGAGATTGGGGATACATGCCCAGCGAGCCGATAGCACTACGAGCAGAACTGGAAAAGCGTAATCTCGCCATGGTTGGTGCTTTCGTGCCGGTAGCGCTCAAATACCCCGAACTACATGCCGAGGGCGAGAGCGAGGCATTGAAGGTAGCTCGATTACTCGCCTCGGTAGCGAATACTGGGGGGAATAGTCAGATGCCATTGGTCATTCTTGCCGATGCCAACGGTACCGATCCGGTACGCACACAATTTGCAGGACGTGTGACATCGGAAATAGGCCTGAGCAAGGTGGAATGGAAGACTTTCACAAGTGGTGCCGAGCGTATTGCTCACGCCGTACATGATGCAACAGGACTGCCCGTAGCTTTCCATCATCATTGTGCCGGCTATATCGAGACGCCGCAAGAAATCGCTCGTTTTCTTGATTTGACTGACCCGAATCTCATCGGATTAGTGTTCGATACCGGACATTACCTCTATGGCACAGGGGAAGTTGAAGGTGCAAGCGTGCTAGATGGTCTCAATCGTTTCGGTGAACGTATCTTGCATATGCATTTCAAGGATTGCCATCCTCAAATAGCTAGCCGGGTGCGTAGCGAGGGTCGGAACTATTTCACGGCGTTGCAGCATGGAGTGTTTTGTGAACTGGGTCTGGGTAGCGTGCCTTTTGCGGCAGTCGCCGAATGGCTTCATATACGCAGCTATCATGGCTGGATCGTTGTAGAGCAGGATGTTCTCCCCAGTATGGGTAGTCCTAAAGCGAGCGCTCAAGCGTAACCGAGAATACCTGAGAGCCATTGGGTTGTGAGGAGGTATCTCTTGCATAAACATTCATTGAAGCTTGGTTTGATTGGTGCTGGCCGCATTGGACACCTGCATGCCGAACATCTCACCTCACGTATTCGATCAGCTGAATTGGTAATGGTAGCGGATATATTCGAGGAAGCGGCCAGGGAGTGTGCGAAGCGCTATGCTATTCCCGACTTCTCACAAGATTATCATGACGTATTAGCCCATCCAGATATTCAAGCTGTTGTCATCTGTTCATCCACCAGTACCCATGCTCACATCATCGAGGAGGCGGTGCAGGCTGGCAAACATATTTTCTGTGAAAAGCCGATTGCCCTCGATCTTCCATCGCTAGACCGGGCTCTGGATGCTGTGGAACGAACAGGTGTCAAGTTTCAGATTGGCTTCAATCGCCGTTTTGATGCCAATTTTCGCCGTGTGCGTCAGGCTGTAGAGCAAGGAGAGATCGGTCGACCTCACTTGCTCCATATCATCAGTCGTGATCCCGCTCCTCCACCTATTGAATATATCCGGGTCTCGGGTGGCCTTTTCCTAGATATGACTATCCATGACTTCGATATGGCTCGCTATTTGATTGGCAGCGAAGTGGAAGAGATTTTCGCTACGGGGGGTGTCATGGTTGAACCGGCCATAGGCGAGGCAGGTGATGTAGACACCGCGATTGTCCTGTTGCAGTTCGCTAATGGCGTCATCGGCACAATCGATAACAGCCGTCAAGCCGCTTATGGCTATGACCAACGCGTCGAATTGCTAGGCAGTGCCGGGACTATCACCACTGGAAACAACTATCCCAACACGGCCATCATCAATGATGCTCACAGTATTCGTCGCGATCTGCCGCTTCATTTCTTCATCGAACGCTATACCGAAAGTTTCGTCTCTGAAATGGCTGCCTTTGTAGACGCAGTGCTCTATGATACACCTACTCCGATCACGGGACGTGATGGCCGTGCCCCAGTGGTCATGGCGTTGGCAGCTCAAAAATCCTTGAATGAAAATCGTCCAGTGCGTCTCAGCGAAATTGAAAGGACATAAAGGATGAAAGCCAGGCTGACTCGGGGGAAATTCGAAGGTATAAACGCCTGCGCCAATGAAAGAGGAATCATTGCCGCCCTCGCTGTAGATCACCGAGGAAATCTCCTGCAAGCAATTGCTAATGCACGCGGTGAAACTGGCCAGGCAACGGCAACGGATATGCTGGCATTCAAAACGACCGTCACCAAAATTATCAGTTCCCAGGCTAGTGCCATTCTTTTGGACCCAGAATACGGCTTGGATGCCATCGCCAGCCGCGCATCCGGCACTGGCCTGATGCTTGCTTACGAAAAGTCAGGCTACGATTTCAATGTGAAAGGTCGCCTTCCCGACCTGCTGCCCGAGTGGAGTGTCCGCCGCCTGGTTGAGGTAGGCGCACAAGCCATCAAAATCCTCCTGTACTACAATCCGTTCGATGAAGCACAAATCAATAGCGTTAAGCAAGCCTACATCGAACGCATAGGCGCTGAGTGCGCTGCTCTGGACGTCCCCTTTTTCCTGGAACCGTTAGTCTACGATGAAATTCTAGGAGACGAGAAAGAGTTTGCGTTTGCAAGGAAGAAGCCCGAGTACGTCGCCTCTACTATGCAAGAATTTTCCAGGCAACGCTATGGTGTAGATGTGCTCAAAGTCGAATTGCCAATCAACCCTGCATACCTTGGAGGGACCCGTGCCTTCACTGGAAAGGAAGTAGCCTACATGCGCCAGGAAGCAATCGAGCACTTCCGCAATGCGGCAAGTGCCACATCCATGCCCTTCATTTACCTGAGTGCGGGAGTCAGCGATGAGGTCTTCTGTAAAATGCTGGAGCTGGCTGCTGAAGCCGGAGTGAAGTTTGCGGGCGTGTTGTGTGGCCGCGCAACCTGGCAAGGAGCCATTTCCATCTATGCGAATGAGGGCCTGGCTGCATTGGAACGCTGGCTACAAGATCGTGGCACGCAAAACATCCAAACCATTAACAATGTGCTAGCAAGCTGCGCTACACCCTGGTGGGATGCCTATGGTGGCAAGGATAACATTGAGGTTATCGATGTATCTACAAACGCACCCCAAACATCCGGCACAACAACTGCGTCGTAAAGACCAGCAACAACTCACGCGGAGCCATCTCATCCTCTACTCTCTTGTGCCTCAACAACTCCTGTACAGTGTCAGGATCAAAAATACCCGTCTCTCGCAGCGCCTCCTTTGAAAGCGTTTGCAGCAGCAACTCGGAATCTTCTATACGTAATAGAGAGGCGGTCGGTGCCTTTAATGGCCCCACTTCACGCCTATAATCTTGCAGAAACTTTCGCCCTAATGCCTCTAAAATCTCTGGTTTCCGCGTACCGTTCTGTAAAACTCCTGGCAATCGGATAACCAAATCCATCACATCAGATGTAAGATAAGGAGAACGTAGTGCCATTCGCTCCGCCACAGCTAGCTGCTCTGCAGCTCCTACCAGGAAATCAGGCAAACGCAGGTGCAGGCTCAGGTAGTACCATCGCTGCCAGTCCTCAGAAAATTGCGCCGCCTTGCGTGCAAGTTTTCTCGCGTGCAGGGTTTGTTCCCAGGGTTCCTCGTGCGAGATCAATTGAGCGGCATTCTTTGTCCAGAGTCCGCCCTTACTTGTGGCAGGTTGTATTGCTAGCCTCTTTTCATACCACGCTAACACATCCTGTTGTTCTTGTTTCGTTTCTATAAACGAACCCAATTCTTTGCCAAAAAGAACATGTGCCCCTAGCCCGCTCATTGCCACTCGTGCGCCAGTCTCTATTGACGCGGTATGCAATAGCTGGTGCAGAGCTAGCGGCATACTATTTATACTCGGAGACTCTAGTGCGGCGATTGTCGCCGTCCAGAAATCAGGCGAGTCGACGCCCGTAATCGCTAGAAATGGGCGTTGAAATGTAGATGCAAGGCGTTCTGCTTTTGCCCATCTCTCTTCCATTCCATCTTTTTCATAGCCAATTGTGGCTACAGTAAAAGGCTTTCCAGTAAGTCCAGCGATCAATGAGATAACCAGGGCCGAGGCAATGCCACTACTGTTCAGCGCAACAAGTTGCTCATGCGGCGGCAAAAGTGCTGCTGTCGTTGTGTCAAGCAAAGAATAAAGTGTATTCAGCATATCAGTAGTGGTAGGCAATTGATCGAAGGAATAATCGATGGCGGAATTCATCACCGTTTTCGCCTTTTGCCAGCGCAAGATCGAGCCAGCAGGCACCACGTAAATATCCTGGAAGGCAGTCCAGGGGGCAGGAATGAATCCATAGCGCAACAAGGCATCAAGGGCGGTAAGACGTAGGCGGCGTGGAGCGCCTACAGCAAATAACGCCTTCAACTCAGTAGCAAAAAGCAGATTTCCCTCGGCAGGCCAATCGGCAATGTAGTATAGGATATGCGTGCCCGAAAGAGGACGACGATATACCAGTGTGCGCCGATCAGGAACCCAATCAAGTACGGGAGCGTCAATCTTCTCCTGCATAGCGTAAGCTGGTTCTGAGAAGGTGATCAGGCCGAATCCAGGCTGTACAATCCGTCCAGCATTACCGCCATGCTGCCCCAAGACGGTTCCCATCGTCGTAAGTGTCTGGTCGATAATCTCGTTTGGTACCTGCTCGCCTGTGAGCCAGCCCGCAAGTGTTGGCATTGTTTTTCCTAAGTGACAGAAGTCCTACTGCATACCCACTTAACCTTTTCGGATGTCAGATGTATCCTTGGGCTCAAGGGGAGTGACGGCTGACGACGTGTGTTCCTGCCCCGCTTGAGAGGACTGAAACTAGTTGTTTCGATCTTTGCGCCAGGGTGTATCTGAGCGGCGCATCCAGCGACCGTTGAAGTACACGTAGTTGTCCTCGCGATTGAAGAATGAGTCGGTGAGGTCGCATTCCTCCCAGTTGCCACTCGTACCTGTCTCCGCATTAACTTTCTGCACGAGATGGTCAATAATAGCCGGGCCATTGTTGAGGTCTACCCCTGGAAATTGCTCTTCATCAAGGTCGCCTTCCTGTTCTACCAGCTCTCCAGCTTGCGTTCTGCGTAAAATATAGTAAATGTACATAGTAATCACCTCGTTTTTGCAATTGCATCTCGTAATTCCCGCGCCTTTTGAACAGGCGAAGAGTCATTTGTCCATAAGCCCCAAAGCGATTCGGAGGATGCGGCATACTTTAGTTTGCCTGGAGCACGACCTATCGCAAGTATCTCAGCATGCAGATGGAAGCGTGTATCGGCAAGTTGATGCAGTCCAAGCAGATATGGCATAGGCGCTATAGCTCCATTGAACAAGGCATTATATCCGCCTACGACGCGCAGCAATAGCTCCGCCAGATCACGTAACTCTGCATCCTGCATCCCTGCCAGGTTTGCTACATGGCGCTTACAATAGAAATGTGTTTCATAAGGATAGCGAACAAAGGGAGGAAGAAAAGCCTCCCATGTTGTATTCGACGCGACTTCGTACTCACTGCTTGACAGCTCTGCACGCACGCGACAGAAAGGGCAGCCTCGTTCCTCGGCATCATCCTGTAAAACCGTCTCAAATTCTCGCTCCAGTAGTGGCGGAATGATAGAGACTCCAAATGCTTGCCCATGTGGATGATGCTGCGTCTGACCGATTGATTCTCCACTGTTCTCGAAGATCATAACGGTAGGATATCGCGAAGAGAGGTCACGATAGAGATTCCGCCAAAGGAGCGTGACAGCGTAGACTTCGTCAAGAGTCAATTCTGTAAATGTACGGTAATGATCCCGATTGTAGATAACAATGTAAGCTTCCCCGACTGGTGGACGGAAAGGTGGGAAGTCGTTGGGATGCAGCCATACCTGGGTATCAGGTCCAACCTTACCCTCCCTGATATCTTCGCAAAAGGGACACGCATTCGTGCCTTCACGCCGATTCATACGGTGCGGTGCATTTACAAGATGCTGGCGTAAAATCGGATTCCAGATTAAAGCGCTATCTTGTTCCATAGACTCCCCTGTAAATACTATGCTGAGGTTGTTTAGTGGGGTTAAACAACCAAGCAAATCTGTTGTCTATCTCCTAATACCGATTTTATCGGATAATCGTTCTTTTTGCCATCTTCTAGGAACAAAGGAGAAAAGAATGCCAGTCAGGCAGATTGACATTTTGAACATATGTACTATAATAGAGAAAGTGGTACGAGCACTCCTTGTAACCTTGCCTTTCTACTAAGGAAAAAGTGTGAAAAGTATCGGTTTAACTATACAAGGGTGGCATAATCTGGTATACTATACTACGAAATAAGTTATTTTAACTTGTAGTGCACGAACTACATAAGCAGCGTAGATCAAACGGAGACCGTCTTTATTTCACTAGCAGCACCAGGCTAGGAGTTTCATTTACATGACCTTTCTCCTACTTACACTACTCGCCATTTCGATAGCTGTCGTGGTGGTTGGATTTTTGCTGTCCTATAAACTACAAACGCAGAATTCGCGAGCGGTGTATAACGTCCCACGCGGTGGACGACGCGTGATCGATACTGCACCAACTCCAATGCGCACTCGTCGTCTGGCTGAAACAGCACGAGCAGGAACCAGGACACGCCAGTTGACGGTAGAATTAGCACCAAGAGGCGGCGCAAGCATGTCACTCTCGGCGACACTAGGGCGACTATTTGGAGGCCGTGGAAGTGAGCCGAAACCGCTGGTTGTGATTTTGGTAGGCTTAATCGCTGCATTTGTATTAGGCCTTTACACATTGAGTGCCTTACTTCCTCATTCTGCTATCATCGGTTCTTTATTCTACTATGGAGCAGCTCCTCCTACTTCAGCAAACCAGAATGCTCCAGGAAGTAGCTCATCAGTTTAACGCAACGCAGGACCTGCTTCGCATCAGTCAACTCGATCCAGCTCAATATAGCTCTACCCAGGAATATAATGACTGGGCATACTCCGCTTGCTCCTCGGCAGCTATGACGGAAGTGATCAATGCCTATGGGCATCACTATCGGATAACCGACATCTTGAAGGTTGAGTCGCAGTTAGGCGAAATTACACCTGCGCTAGGACTCCTGGAAGATGTTGGCATCCAGCGTACGGTGGCGCACTTTGGTTTCAAAACTAGCTGGGGCTATAAGCTTTCACTCGACCAGGTTATCGCTACTGCTAATCAAGGAGAGCCTGTAATTGTGAGTTTCCCTCCCAGCAGGTATCCTCAAGGCCACATCGTTGTAGTGATAGGCGGGAATGGTCAGTCAGTACTGCTGGCCGACTCGTCCCTCTATAATCGTCACTCAATAACGCGTGCGCAATTTACACAATGGTGGGGCGGATTTTCGGCGGTTGTGACGCCGGATTAGGTCAGATTCTGTGTGTTAACAAGTCAGCCAAAACCTCGACGATTGTCTAGCAAAGTGATGGCATATTCCGTAGGGGCTTACTCTTCCGCGGCTTCTTCCTTCCGGGCGGGCTGATCTTCTTGCTTTGGTACGTACAGCTTTATGCGACGGAAGCCTTCAGCATACTCCATGTCCAGGCTACGCTTCTCCTTTGCCTCTTTCGCGGTCCCGGCAGCCCATTCACGCATTCTATCGAGCATCTTCGCCTCCGGGCCAAACTGAGTCACGTGACACTGTAGTCCCTTGACCTTCACTTCAATCGTCTCACTTATATCGATGAAGGTGTTATCCTGGCTCGAATGGAAGAGATACAACTCATGCACCTGGTAAGGTGGAAGGCCCTCGGCCAGCAACTCACGATACGAACGTGGATTGCCCACTGCTGGAAAGATGGCATCCAGCACAATATGCCCGGTTGCACGATGATCGGGATGATTAAGATAAGCCGCCTCATCGGGCTTTTCATCGGGATCAGGTGCAAAAATGTGTTCGCTTGGATCATGCGTGACGACAACGCGTGGGCGATACTTGCGGATAAGCCGCACGATATCCTTACGCGCCGCCTCACTATTTCTAAGATGGCCGTCGGGGAAACGTAGGAACTCAATCTCTGTAATGCCAAGCACCTCGGCTGCCATGCGTTGCTCCTGCTCGCGTATGAGCATCAAATCGGTGTCTACAATGCTGGGTACTTCACTGCCTTCAGCACCATCGGTCATGACGACCCATACAACCTTCTTGCCTTGCTTTGCCCATAATGCGCTCGTCCCGCCTGCACCAAAATCGTTGTCGTCAGGGTGTGCGCCAATCACCATCGCTTCGTAGCCTGGTGTTTTAACTACTTCCAGTGCGCCTGGAGCGTTTCTATCTGCCATGTTAAATACCTTTCAATGAACTGTCTCTATTGTTGATTCAGTATAAAATGGTGCGTAAGAAAGTGTCAAGCGTAGCCAGTCTGATACCTACTCATAATGTCGTGGAAGCGGTGAGTAGTTGTGATTGTGACAGATACTGCTGGCAAATGGTGGAATGATTGCCTCACCTCACCCCCAGGGGCGCGATACCTCTGGTCCTGACGAACGCGGCGGTCAGCCAAGGGGCATTGCCAGCAGGATCTGAGACAGTCGGGACATTTGCGACAAGACAGTTTCGCATGTCTTGCTTGCCGAGAATATGCGTTTGTTTGCTTGGGGACATTGGGACATTCGTGATGTTTTTGCTTGTGGTTTGATCCTGATAGGGCGGGAATGTGGAATGGAGCCGGGGACATGGAGGCAGGTGTATTGGTGTGGTTGGATGGAGCAAAAAGGCGAGATGCCCGATTGCGCGACGATTGGGATATTCGGACAGGTGGGTTGTTTGGGTTGGATGGGAATCAAAAGCGTTGATTGAGGTACAATTTTTGGATGAGGCACTTGGGACAGGGGACATGGTTGCTTGCTCCTAAAAGGGTGAGGCGGATAGAGAGGGACAACGGTGCAGAGCAAATTTCTATACTATTCCAAGTGTACAATGTAGCAAGCGAGCTGTCAAGAGGTTAAGAATAGCGTTTGCTCAAATGCCCCGATCACTTCTTCCGCTGTCACAACGTGTCCCGCCAGCGTATCTATGCCAACGGCTCGTTCATGCAGTCCTTCACGCAGCACAGCTAGTTCTTCTGAGGTATGCCCTAGCAATTGCGCCAGGTCCTCGGTTTCCCAATGCAGGAGTATACCCGCTTGAAGCAGGCTGCCTGCACGGCGACGGATCATGTCTAAACCGACCACTTTGCGCTGCCCCACCACCACTTCATATGGTGAAAGTGAGCCATAACAGGCGCGTCGAAGAAGAGACTCGTGTTCGCGGGTGTCGCTTTGCTTCAATAGGGCCTGTTGCTTACGAGCTTCTTGCACCGTCACTGTGCGCGTCTGTATATCGAGTCGTGCCAATGCCGCAACCCATGTCTCGCCTAGCCAGCGATAGGACTCTACAATGTCAGATAACACTAATGGAGAATCGGCTGGCAGAGCAACATCGAGGCTCAGCAAATGCGCTCCTACCAGTACCGCGGTGCCACCTGCTCGCCGGTGGTAAATGGGTATCCGCAAGTCGGCCAGCGCGGCTGGATTGAGTATCTCGTGCTTTTGTGAATAGCCGAGCACCAACCCTGCTGGTTCTGCTATCGACCAGTACAGGGTTGGTGCATCTTCCTGGGACGCGGCAGCGAGCAGATGCTCGCTTTGCTCAATATGTTGCTGCTGATCCGCAATTGTGAGCGGCAGCACTTTCCAGTTACTCACCGATGAGTGTGGTCTCTGCAAGGTTCTTCTCCGCCGGTGCACGCAGCACCCAGCCAACAACTGCCGCAATCAAGCTAATCCCCGCGAGAATCAATAGTGCGAGAGGTGCTCCCCAAAGATGGGCCAGCCCACCTGTCAAAAGATTGCCCAGAGGTACACTTCCGGCAAAGACCAGCATATATACGCTCATAACTCTGCCACGCAAATAGTCTGGGGCAACTGTCTGCAATGTCGTATTCGAGGTTGCCGAGAATGCGATCTGTGCGAAACCTACTCCTGCTATCAGAACGAGTGAAAGTATATACCAATGCGAAAGAGCGAAAAGTGCTTCCAGCACACTAAATGCGATAGCACCAAGCAGCAATTGGCGCATACTCGGCTTGTTATTTCCCCACGCTAACCAGAGTGCCGAGAAAAGTGAGCCAAGTCCAAAGGCAGCAGAGATGAAGCCAAATCCCGTAGGGCCTGAATGTAGTACGTCCGTTGCAAAAAGCGGTAGCACCACATTGAAGTTAATGCCAAACAAGGAAATTACGCCAATAACAGCGATAACCAAGAAAACGGCAGGAGTACGCCGCACATAGGCCAGCCCTTCACGCAGACTTTGTAAGGTACTTTGTTTTGGTGTGCCTCTCTTCAATTCCAGGTGATTGACAGCATGCAGACTATGCAAATCAATCAATGCCAGTCCGACTATCACAGCTATAAAGCTGAGCGCATTGAGCAAGAAGAGTGGCGCAACACCAAGCCATGCAATAATGAGTCCACCGATGCCAGGACCTACTATGCGTGCCATGTTAAAAAGTGATGAGTTCAGTGCAATGGCGTTCGGTAAGTCTTCACGCCCCACCATTTCAACCACAAAGGCCTGACGTGTAGGCATGTCAAGCGAGTTCGTCAGACCAAGCATGGTTGCTAATACGAGCACATGCCAGAGTTGCACCTGGCCAGTTGCAATGAGTATCCAGAGTATAAAAGCCTGAATCATAGCGAATGATTGCGTAAACAAGAGTACTTTGCGCTTCGGCAAACGGTCCGCCAGAACTCCGCCGAAAAGCGAAAGCAACATTACTGGCAAGAATTGCAATGCCCCTACTACGCCAAGTAACCATGCGCTGTGCGTCAGTTCTAGCACAAGCCATGCTTGACCAATCGACTGCATCCAGGTTCCAATCAACGAAATCATTTGACCGAACCAGAAAAGACGAAAATTCCGATGGCGTAGGGCTATAAATGTACGCAGCAGCCCTCTGGACTGCTGCTTTTCGGTAACCACCTCAACAACAGGTAGTTCCGCTGAATGATGAGAAAGTGATTGCATGGCCTTCCAGTCTAGTTTAAATTCCTCCATTTCCCGTATCCATAGGGATGGGGCAGTGTGGGTGGAGTGGGGGCCATAGTGGCCGCCCGTCGTGCCCTTTTTGAATAACGTCTATTTATTGCTATTAAATAATTCCTCGCGAACATATTTGTGTCGTTCGAGCTTTGCCAGCAGCATCGCACGCATCTCCTCTAGTCCCGCTAGCTTTTGCTCAATAATCTCAAGCTGGACATGTATAATCGCGTCTATTCGATCCAACTGAGAGATTTTTGCGGCTGGCTCCGTCTCTTGTTTGTAGGCAACCTTGATATGATCTCGTTCGTCGTCCGCTTCCAGTAGTTTTCCGATGTCGGCTAGGGAAAATCCCAACAGGTCGCGTAGCTTTTTAATACGTTCAAGCCGTGCGATATCATCTTCACTGTAGCGTCGATAGTTGCCCTCAGTACGGTCCGTCGGAGGCAGTAGACCAACTTCTTCATAATAGCGCAGCGTGCGTTTCGTCAATCCCGTGCGTGCCGCTACCTGTTCAATAGTGTATAGTTGTGGCTCGTTTATTAATTGGTTTTGTTCATCTGTCGCAAACATAATATATCTCCATCCTCCCTGATAATGGGATGCCGGAAAGAACCTACAGTCAAATTATATCACAAGATTAACGTTAACGTCAAAGTTAAGAGATTGGTGTGCACGGGTGTGAGTAAGCGATTGGCATTGTCGGCTGTTATATGATCCTTGCTTTGGTATTTTACTCGAATTACCACCTCTGGTAGTTTTCCTGAAAATGAGCTATGCTTTCTTGCATGATAAAGCAGCATTTCTTCGCAAGCCAGGATGTGCCTGAAAGATTCCAATGCCAAATCCTCTCATTTGTACGGATCGAATGGCCTGAACTGTTTTCTGGAGATCTCCGGTTGAGGGACTGGACAACTAAGCCAGAACTGCATCCGGTGACGTTTCTTCTTGAAGAAGAGGGAGTCCTGATTAGTCGTTTGGAAGTCGTTTGGGACATTCTGCATCATGTAGGGGAAGACTATACAACGTACGGATTAAGTGGCGTGTTTACATATCCGGCCTTTCGCAAACAGGGATATGGACTTGCAACTGGTTCAGTCAGCCAAGGACTACATTGAACGGCGAGGAGATGCGGATATTGTGCTCTTTCATTCTACCCTCAAGGGATTTTACGAAAGAGCAGGATTTGAATGTATGGAGCATCTGGTCACACTCGTTGGGGATCTCCAAAACCCAGAGCAAAGTGATGAAACCGGGTTTATGCTCTTTGTATCAGAAAAGGGGAAACGAGGAAGAAACAGTTTTGAAAAAGGGCATGTGTATGTCGGAGAAACTATCTGGTAACTTTTTTGGAGTTTCTTCCCATCAAATCTGAGCAGGGAGCTCAATACGCTATGAACTTTCAACCCCTGATCCCGGAACTGAGCGTTTCTGATTTTGAGAAAAGCCTATCATTTTACACCGAAGTACTGAAATTTCGTGTGGAGTTTCAGAGACCTGAACATCGGTTTGCCTTTCTTTCCTGCCAGGGATGCCAGCTTATGATCACACAGGAGCATGCTACCTGGAAAACGGGAACGCTTGAGTATCCCTATGGGCGTGGAGTCAATCTCGCCATGTTAGTAGACACACTTGATGTTCTCCTACAATCGTTGCAGGAACATCACTACCCGCTATTTGCTGAGACAGCAGAGCATTGGTATCGACAGGGGCAGATACTGCTTGGACGCCGGGAATTTCTTGTGATGGATCCTGATGGCTATCTCTTGCGCTTCGCTCAATCACTGGGCGAGAGACCACTCTGAGCTTCTTGATAAGAAACTTTAAACTTCGTAGGAGGCAGGTTCAGGGTATTAAGCTCCTCTCTTTTGTGCTATCATTGAGATACCAGCAACCCAGGGAAAATTTTCCGTTATGCTTGTGAAAAAGAAATAAGCATTCATGGAGGCTAAGTTCAGTCAGATAAGGATATGTTCTATGCATGATACCCTCTCATCCCTTGTTGAGAGAGCAATGACGGGTAACCAGAAGCCTCTTGAATATTACCTGCGAGACCAGAGTCGTTTGCCGGGGCCACGCGCAAATCTCGAGCTGGTCAATGATCTTAGCTATCTTCTTGCTGCTCTTGTTAGCGAGAAGCCTGCTAACGTGCGAGCCTTATTGAGCTACCTTATGCAGGATGACTCCAACACAAACGTAGGTAATACACCGACCGAATTTGTGATGCTGTGTGGGATTGTGGCCTTTGGCGCGTGTGCCGCTGTCCAACTCCAATGGCGCGGTGAGACTTTTGAGATGCTGGGTCAACGTGCGCGTAGCAATTACTGGCGAGTACGCGAAGGAGTAGCGATAGCCTTCCAGCGATTGATACCTGCTGCACCACAAGAGACGGTCGATTGTCTCACGACTCTGGCATACACCGGCGACTACTTCCAGCAGCGCGCTGCCATAGCCGCTATAGCTGAACCTCCGCTACTACATACTCCCGAAATTGTCTCTGCCGCCCTGACCATACAGCACATCATATTGGAACGCCTACATGCGGCACCTGCCAGCGATCGCAAACGTGAAGATTTCCGTACATTACGCCAGGCTTTGGGCTATACGGTGAGCGTAGTAACAGCCGTCGCTCCTGAAGAGGGTTTCGCCCTCATGCGTGAGTGTGCTGCATGGAAGGATGCCGATATTATCTGGGTACTGCGCGAAAACCTCAAGAAAAAACGCCTTGCCAAGTTTGTTGAACATACTGAGAACCTATCTCAGCTTCTGACATAAAGGTTAATTCGAGCCAGATCCTTCGCTTCGCTCAGGATGACAAGTGGACAGAACTTTGACAATTCCTCCTTCCTATCCTAAAATCGTAAGAGGAAAAAACAAGACTTATTTTCTTGAAAGAAATGAGAGGAGAATCCACCCTTGGGTGCAACAACAACAGCCGATTTTTACAACGGCATGGTCATACGCTATAATGGCGAACTTTATACGGTAACCGAATTTCATCATGTCAGTCCTGGAAACTGGCGTGCCTTCGTACGTGTACGTCTCAAGAACTTAAAGACTGGTCGAGTTATCGAGCAGCGCTTCCGAGCGGGTGAAGAAATCGATGATGTGCGCGTCGAGCATCAGAACTGGCAGTTCTTATATGTCGATGGTGACGACTACGTCTTCATGAACACGGAAACTTTTGATCAGCAGCCAATACCAAAGGCAATGCTTGGCGATGCTGTGCGCTTCCTCAAAGAGCAGGATATTGTAGAATTGCTGGTAGATAGCACGACCGAGTCAATTGTAGCCGTAGAACTGCCCAACTTCGTCGAAGTCTTGGTGGAAAGCGCTGAGCCGGGCGTGCGAGGTGATACAGCGAACAACGTCACCAAACCTGCCACCTTGGAAACGGGTACCGTCATCAACGTCCCTTTGTTCGTGAATCCAGGTGACAGAATTCGTGTGGACACGCGCACAGGTCAATATGTTGAGCGCGTAAAGTAACTTTCTATCTGTGAATCAATGCCAGCAGGTGTGGCCCAAATACGAACAGACCAATAACGACCGCCAGCATTGCATTCAACAATACCGCGCCTGCTGCCACATCTTTGGCAATTTTTGCCAGGGGGTGGTATTCAGGCGAGGCCAGGTCAACGCACAACTCGAAGACCGTGTTAAACATCTCCGCTATGAAGACAGCAGTAATGGCGACAAAGATCAGCGCAAACTCAACGGCAGAAATGTGCAACACAATACCCAGGACAATCGCGAGTACAGCGATCAACAGATGCACGCGCATGTTACGCTGGGTACGGAGGGCATACCATAATCCACTGAAGGCGTAGCCAAAGCTGGCAATAAACTTCGCCCACTCGCTTCTAGACGCAGGTGGGAGTTTCGGCGGTTCATTCATGTTGAGATGCTTCTTTCCGCCCAAGTGCTTGCAGGATAGACTCCTGTAAATGTACCATCGCCGCATATCCTGCTTCGGTCTGATCATCATAGCCAACCAGGTGCAAAACTCCATGCGCAAGTAAATACAGCAGTTCGTATGCTGGACTATGTTTTGCTTCTCCCGCTTGTCGAACTACCGTGGGCCAGGAAATAACAATATCGCCCAGGTGCGTCGGTAACTCTGATGGTGTCACAAATATAGGCAGTTTTTCCTTTGTCTCTGGTAGCCGCTCGAACGCGGCATGCTCGGCTTCTTCTGATGATGTTGCCCAGAGTTGATCGGCGGGAGCGATAACTAACGGTTGATCAAGCAGTGGAAATGAAAGTACATCCGTGGGTTTATCTTGCTGGCGATAACGCCTGTTCAACTCCTGGATAGCTGGATCATCGGTGATAGTCAATGCGATTGAAACGGGCTGCGTAATACTCGCCTCATACAAAGTACCCTGAATGATTCGTTCCAGTTCAGTAAGGGTAAGGACGGCTTGTAGGGCCGCTTCAATCTCGTCGTCCTCAATGCTGATATCAAGTTCAACTTGTGGATATTGTTTTGCCATAGTGATTATTCAGCCTTCTGGATATCTTTTCACAACGAAGTGGGAGCGACGAGGGATTGCGAAAGTGACACTTGTGGCAGTTGTACTTCTCACTGCCACAGACAGTGAGAAGTCAAGCAAAGAAGACTGAAGAATCACATTCTATGAAGCTAAATAGTCTTTATTCATGACGAAGAGGTACAATTTTCCAGGACGGGAGCTTGCCCCCAGCCCTGTATCCCTTTTGCTATGAATGAAGACTACCTGGTCTTTGTGCTAGCTCTACGGCGCTTCGCGGCTGCCGCCTTTTTCTTGCGTTTAACGCTCGGTTTTTCGTAATGCTCTCTGCGGCGAGCTTCAGCTAGAATGCCATCCTGCTGAATCTTGCGGTTGAAGCGCTTCAAAGCCGTTTCAAACGATTCGTTTTCGCCGACCTTGACTTCCGACACCAGGGAATCACCCCCTCGCGGCCTATTTCGAGGCTTACATACTCAATATTGCCTCATGGACCAGCGGAAAAATTATAGTCTAGCCTGGTAGCCGTGTCAAGATTTTCTTTTTCGCAGTCTGCCTGCCAAAAGCAAGCATGAAGATTATGAAGCCGATGACCCAGATACTGAGCAAGCTTATCGTACGATCAAGAACGATAGCGGCTGCTGACATATTTCCTGCATTGGCTGAACCATGATTGAAGAGAAGAATCATTGCAGCCATGCCTCCCTCCACCAGACCAACTCCCCCTGCCGTAAAAGGAATGATGGTTAAGAGTGCCTCTCCTAGTGCGATAACGAGTGCCGCGGTTACAATGTGAATAGCATTGCCGGTGATCAGATGGAGTGCCAGCACGATAAAGAAAAATCGCAGTGCCTCACATGCCCATACGCATACAGTCAGCCCTGTGAGGGTAGGGAGTCTGCGAAATGAACCAAGCATTCCTTCATGGAAATGGTTATAGTGTCCGTGGAAGCGAGATGGTATAAATTTCTCAATCTTTTCACGAAACGAGCGCAGTGCAAACAGAGCCGCGACTCCTAGAATTACAAGGGCTAAGGTGATTTCTAGCCCCAGTCGTAACTGAGCAGGCAGGTTCTCGTGCAAGCTTATGATGACGGCTGGAATGAAGAGCAGTAGCAGGACGATTAGATCGAGCAAGCGCTCGGCGAGTACTGTACCAAATGTACGCGTTGCCGAAACGCCAGCTTCCTGACGTAGGAGATATGCGCGATAGAGTTCGCCTAATCTGGCGGGAACTACAACATTGGCGAAGAAAGACAAGTAGATGATTTCAGTTAGCTTCCAGAATTTAGGTAGCTCAACGCCATTTGCTTTCGTGAACCCAACATTGTTCAAAAGAATGCGCCAGCGCAACGCGCGTATGGGAAATGAGAGATAATAAATGACAAACGCGGCCATGAAAAAAATCAGGTTAGCAGTACGAATGGTATTCCATGTTTGCTGAGGGTTGATGTTGGCCTTCGTCGCAACATAGACGAGGGCGAAAATGACGATGGCCAGGGGGATCAGGGTTCGCCAGTTCAGCAATCGTTTGCCTAACGACAGTTGTTCGCGTGTAATTTCGGGTTCTGTTTGTATATTTTCCTGCTGAAGAATTTCAGCCTGTTTTTTCTCTATGATTTCAGGTGCAGTCTCTGTTTGAGGTGACGCACTACCATTTCCTGAATTTTGCGTGATCAAATTATCCTCCATGCTTGCTTACTCCGAATGTCACTCTCTCAAGACGGATAAGAGCAATGAGGAGTAACGCAATCAAATTGGTTAAACTATGCACATATAAATCATCAACGAAGTTGTGTACGGTGATAGTGATAAGAGCGGCTAATAGTCCTATTGCTAACGCTCTGTCATTGATGTAACCTCCATCTTGCACTAAACCCAAATGGTTTAAGAGCGAAAGGATTTTGTTGCGTGTTCCCAGAGGTGCTAGAAGTTTTGGCTGTTGGGCTTTTGCCTGCTTATAGCGCTGGTTAATAACACGATATGAATGGGCACCTGCTACGAAAATGGCTAGCAGGAAGAGCAGATAGACAACTAATCCAATAAAACCCATCTCGGCCGCGATATTAATGTAGTAGTTATGTGCATGCCCTAGTGAATTTACGAAAATGGTTACGTAGTATTGAGGGTACGCATCCGGATAGTTACCGATGCCTACTCCAAGGATGGGATGATCGAAGAACATGTGCAGCCCAGCAATCCAGTGGGCGAGGCGTTCAGCAGTAGAGTAGTCCTGGGTATTGGGTGATGTGAACGAAATATTAGCGATCCCCAGGATATTTAATAGTGGTGTGAAGATGCTTGAAGGGATGAAGCCTGCAAGGGAGGCTGCAATAGCTCCCAGGCCGACAACAATCAGTGGCCTCATTACAGCACGTACCGCTGGTATACCCACGATCAGAATGAAGAGGAGCGCTATTGCTAGAGCGATCTCTCCACCGCGTGATTGCGTGAGATATTCTGCCGCAAACAAGAGAACGGCGGTTAGCCCTGCTAAGATGCGCGTCATCCAGTTGCGTCCAAGCAGCAACAATGCCAGAGCAATAGATAAGGAGATGTTGAGGTAGCCCGCAAATGGATTGGGCTGATCAAATGTTCCGTAGACGCGCAGGCTGGCATCACGAATAAAGTTCGCAGGGCCTAGACTATAAAATGCCTGTGTATAGCCGTAGATAGCTTGTGAGATGCCTGCCAGGCAAATAAGTACGACAAGTATCCAGATTTGACGGCGTGTGCGGATATACTGCGTCCCAAAAAGGATTAGCGCCAGGAATTCCAGCCATTTGCTGATCTCTTTCAAGCTGTCACTGATATTGATTGCTACTAGCGTCGATACTAGCATAGTGCCGAGCAGTACAAGAGTCGCGACTATCAGATAAGGGGGAATGTTTGACGCTTCGCGATCCAATGGACCTGCAAACTCTTTTGAAGCCACATGTGCAACCGCACCTCGCGCAAGGCTTGCAGGCAGGGTATAGCTCAATAGCCAGCCGATAACCAGGAATATAACCAGCAGATCAGCACTATTCAAACGTAAGGCACCTAGATTGATGTAGTCAAGCGATCCCCATGGTACCGCGATAGCTGAAAGATAAAGGGCGATGCGGGGTTGCAGAATAGTCCATACCAGCACAACGAGGTAGAGTGGCAGGCGAATATTCCAGGGTTCAGGCAGAACAAGTAACAGGAAAAGCACGAACCCTGCGCCGATCAGACCTACAAGATTTGATCCGCTGATATTCGTGCGAAGCCATTCGAGCGTATTATAGCGGATACTCTCCAATCCGCTCATACCGGGACTTTTACTGCTCATCGTTAGCTTCTAGTGCCTACCCACTTGACCTTTTCGGATGTCAGACATATCCTTGTGCTCAAGAGGAGCGGCGGCTGATCACCTGTTTTCCTGCCCCGTTTGAGGGGACTGCAATTAGTTAGATGTTCTAACAGGCTCGGAAATATCCGATAGCTGATCGTTATGACTGCGGAACCACTCAATGGCACGCCGCAATCCCTCTTCCATATTCACCTTCAGTTGCCAGCCCAACACGCTTTGCGCCTTGGAAATATCGGGGCGGCGGCGCTCCGGATCGTCAATACGGCCTGGCTCAAAAATGATGCTCGACGAGGAGTTGCATAGCCGGATGATAGTATGCGCGAACTCAAGCACTGTATGCTCTTCGGTATTACCCAGGTTGAAGACCTCACCCGCTGTATGGGGCTGAAACATAGCCAGCATCAGACCTTCTACCAGATCGCTGACATAACAGATGCTACGGGTTATATGACCATCGCCGTAGATAGTCAAAGGTTCGTTCTGTAACGCCTGGGTAATGAAGTTAGGGATCATGCGGCCATCATCAGTCTGGCTATTTGGCCCATAGGTATTGAAGATGCGCACAATACGGGCATTGATGCCATACTGGCGGTAGTATTCCATTGTCAGAGTTTCGCCCAGCCGTTTGCTCTCATCGTAGCAAGCACGAGGCCCAATTGGATTGACGTTTCCCCAATAATCTTCGCGCTGGGGATGCACGAGTGGATCGCCATATGCCTCAGAAGTTGATGAAAATAGAAACATGGCATTTTGTTGGCGTGCCTGCTTCAGCATCTGGTACGTTCCCTGGCTATTCACCTGGATCGTTTCAATGGGATGCTCCAAATAGCCTACAGGGCTGGCAGGGCTTGCCAGATGGAAAATAGCATCTGCCTGAAAGGTAAAGGGCTGTGTCACATCGTGATACAAAAAAGTAAACTTGGGATGATTGCCAAATGGCGCAATGTTCTGCTCTGAACCGGTCAAAAGATTATCTACGCATAAGACTTCATGGCCTTCATCTAACAACCGAGCACAAAGATTGGAGCCAATAAAGCCGGCTCCGCCTGTAACGACAACTTTCAACGAATTGAACCTCCAGAAATTGAAAAACTCGATCAAGTTCCTTGCAGAATACCATAACAGCCACGACATGGGAAGATATGCATCTCTTGCAAGTGAAAGTAGTTATATCATACCTTTATGAGCAGACGATTCGCGCATATGAAGGTAACGTCCTGGGATACCTATAAAAATGTGACGCGTGCAAAGGAGTAAACTCTATGGCCCGCATTCTCTCGCGTACGGATGTACAACGTTGTTTGACTATGACCGAGGCTATCGAGGCCATGCGCATCGCATTTCATGCATTGAATGACGGTCAGGCTCAGGTTCCCCAACGGCTGGCTGTCAATCTTTCGGCAGAAGGTGTTGCCTTGCTGATGCCGTCGTTGCTTCAAACGTCAGAACAGCACGCTTTTGGTCTAAAAGTAATTACGGTTATGCCACACAATCCGTCTCAAAATATGCCGCGTAGCTATGCTTCTGTACTGTTGTTGGATGCTGCAACAGGCAAGACGCTGGCTATTCTCGAGGGTGGATGGCTTACTGCCATGCGGACTGGAGCCGTTTCAGGTGTAGCAACCGATTTGCTCGCTCGGAAAGATGCCAATGTATTAGCGCTATTTGGAGCAGGTGCTCAGGCTCCCACACAAGTACTAGCCATCCATACTGTGCGCCCTTTGCGGGAGGTACGCGTAGTCAACCGTAGCGATGAACACTATTCCCAACTGGTGGCAACCCTGCAGGATGTACTCGGTTCATCTTGTCCCCCTATTCACCGGGCGGATTCTGCGCATGAAGCGCTTTCAGACGCCACGCTTGTAGCATGTGCTACTGCCTCGACTGCTCCACTTTTTCATTGGAGTGATATCAACCCGGGGACACATATCAATGCTATAGGGGCCTTCACTCCTGAAATGTGTGAAGTCGAACCGGAGACGCTTGCGCATGCCCATATCGTCGTAGATTCGCGAGAGGCTGCAATGACGGAAGCGGGTGATCTACTGCAAGCACTCGCCGCCGATCAAATCAGTGGTCCTGAAACGTGGACTGAGCTGGGTGAGCTGCTGACAGGTTCCCAAAGGGGGCGTCAGTCAAACGAGCAAGTAACTTTCTTCAAATCAGTGGGAGTGGCTGTGCAGGATGTTGCTGTAGCGTTACAAGTGTATAAAAGGGCTTGTGAGATGGGTGTAGGGATAGAGGTAGAGGTGTAAGACTCAAGCGGGTGTGGGAAAGCTCCTTATTTGGCTTCATACCCCTTGCCTGCGTTTCCAGCGTCGATACAACACTTCATCGCCCCAACTCAGGAAACCACAGGTGGTAAGGCCGTGAATGATAACTACGGCTATGAGTGAACGAGGGGTCGGCTGCAATAGGTACACGAGGGTAAAGACAGTTCCGGCGAGGCCAACGCCACCAACGCTGCGCCAGTTCCATTTGCCCAGGCGGTGATACAGGGTGTATGCCGCTATGCTTACGAGGACTCCCCAGCCTATCCAGCCAGTCCATTGTGTTGCTACTGCTAGAATAAAGCCACGGAAAAATAGTTCCTCGACCGGCCCATTGATCACCAGGTAGAAAAAGCCCTGGAAGAGGTGATCGTTGAGTGTGGGCCAGCGAAACCAGGGACCGACAATGTACATACGGTAAGAAACAGCAAAAGCTGCCATCACAATGCCGATTATCAGACCTATGAAGATCTGGTAAGGCACGTGATTGAAGGTCAAGCCTAAAAAGGCTAATGGCAAGTGAAAAATGGCAATATAGAGAAAAGAAATTACCGTCAGCGGGACGATGCGCATTAAAAAATCGGGCCACATCCAGCGCCAGGTGTCGGCAACGGTCGAACGTACAACGCTTGGGGACTTTTTAGTTGACACGAGTGAACCTCTTCGGGGTAAAGAATTTCTCGATGAGGAGTGAACGTTTTAGGATAAAAGGCTTGAAGTCTATGGGATGAGCCAGGCTTCTTTCATAGTTGTTCCCATTCCTGCAAAGAAACATCTGCTTCTTCAAGAATGCGTTTAAGCAAGGCGATGCTAATGTCACTCTGATGAGGATTGGGGATACGTACTTTCAGGCGACCACGCTGCATGTACTCATGTTTACCACCGGCATACGGACCAGTAAAATCAAGTTGGCGTAAGGCGCTAATCAGGTCCTTGCGTTTAATCGGCCGCAGTTTCGCCATTACACTAATTTACCTACTTCCAATGTCATCCCATCAACTTTGGGTAAGGGGATGTGATCAGCAATATTGAGCAGTATCCAGCCTTCCAGCACCTCACGCAATTCCTGACAGCATTCTTGTTCAGTTAATGCGTTAGCCCAGACACCCTTGAAGCCAGGAATCCGACCAAAGTAGGTTCCATCTTCAATTTGCTCAATGTGAGCATGTTGCATTGCTTTATCGATATACTCATTGAACATGATTGTGTCCATTCTTTCTCGATGAGAAAAACATGATGAGACCTATCCTGACAAGTATAGCACGTGCTTTGGTTGTTCTGCAAAAAGGCTTGCTTCAGTTCAGACAGTAGTTCTATTGGAATTGCTTACCTAAGTAACATCTCATGCACCTATCCTTCTCAATCGTACTAATCCTTCCTCAACTTCATCTCTCGAAAGATTGCCTGCCTCGAGATCGGCCGCGCTTTTTCTCTTCAACCTCTCGTAGAAAGCAACTCCTCGGGCAAACAGATCGCTATCAGTGGGATTTGTTTCAAGCATTTCGAATAGTATGTCTTCTGCCTGGGCATACTTACCTGTTTTTTCGTGGTATCGAAAAATCATCTCATTGGTTTGCTCAGGCAAATCGTATGCCTCGAGTTCGTTCAGCAGAGCCTCCACTTCAGGGAAGTCATCCGAGTTGGAAATGTTATGGGCATCCAACAGGACAATCAGAAACAGGTCTAATGACTTCAAGTAGCTGTAATACGCTTCATCAGGGTCGCCTTGAGCCAAGTAGATATCACCCTCGGCTTTCAGTAGAGTGGCGGTCAGCCAGCATTTTTCTGTGTCCAATGTCCCAAGTGATGTGAGCAACGATAACAGGGTTTCCTCCGAGACCGAATGAATAAAGCCCAGGCCCATTCCCAGTGTTTGTCGGAATTGCTCGTCAATTAGACGTAATGACCCCTGGTAATCTTCAATTTTTCTACTGTAGATAACCTGAGCAACAACTCTGGCAGCGCTCTCTGCTATTCTCAGCAGGTAATCTTTTTGGTACATAAGTGTACTTCCGCCGGTTTGTTACTTTAAGCGAGCCGTTCAATGGCCTGCTCAATGCGTGCCATGGTTTGCTTGCGACCAAGTACTTCCATCATTTGAAAGAGCGGAGGCGTAGCGGTGCGGCCGCTGATTGCTACACGGATCGAGCCGAAAAGTTGCCCTGGTTTCAGTCCAAGCTCCATTGCTAACTCACGCATAGGAGCCTCAATCAGCGTATGCTCCCAGGAATCCAGACGGGCGAGTACATTGTAGGCTTGTAGCAGCGCGTCATGCGTACTGGTTTTGTCCATGCCCTTTTGAATGAGCATTGCGGTGTCGTAATTCAGGTCTTCGGTAAAGAAGAATGAAACGGCGTGCGCCGCCTCGCCAAGCGTTCTTAGTCGCTCGTGCTCTAAGCTCAATACGCGAGCAGTATAATCGGGGTCAAGTGGACGCTGAATGCTATCTGGTAGACCACCCTCGGCTTCTGGACGCTCCAGGTAGGGTAGCGTACGCTTCGTCAACTCATCCAGGGACAACTGGCGAATATAGACGCCGTTCATCCAGGCCAGCTTCTCCGCGTCATAGATGCCACCGGCGATGCCAACGCGATCCAGCGTGAATGCCTGTATCAACTCTCCACGCGTAAAGAACTCGGTTTTATCATCATATGACCAGCCAATCAGCGCGAGGAAGTTAAAGACGGCCTCCGGCAAGAATCCCTCTTTCTGTAGCTGTGTCCATGCCGGTGCATTATGACGCTTGCTGAGTTTTTTCTTATCCTTGCCCAATACTTGCGGCACATGATAAAGGAGCGGCGATATCCCAGCCTAAAGCCTTATAGATCTGTACGTGGCGGGGTGCGCTCGGAATCCACTCATCTGCACGCAGCACATGAGTAATCTCCATCAGGTGGTCGTCGATGACATTGCCCAGGTGATAGGTAGGCAGGCCGTCGGATTTGAGCAGAATGGTGTCGTCAATGTCAGCATTTTTGAAGACGATATCGCCATGTAGTTCATCGTGCACAACTGTCTCCCCTTCGAGAGGCATGGCGAAACGCACGACCCAGGGAATGCCAACAGCATCGTTTGCTGCGCGCTCTTCAGAACTGAGAAAGCGGCAGCGGCGGTCATAGCGCGGAGGAAGGTGTTGTGCCTCTTGCTGCCTTGCGCATCTCAGCCAGGCGCTCGGGTGTGCAGTAGCACTTGTAAGCGTGGCCGGAGGCGATAAGCTGGTGAGCATACTGCTGGTACAGGGATTTACGCTGCGTCTGGTAGTAGGGACCGAAGGGTCCTCCAACTAGCGGTCCCTCGTCGAAATCCATGCCGAGCCAGTTCAAGCCATCTATAAGAAAATCGACTGCGCCTTCTACTGTGCGGGCAACATCGGTATCTTCAATGCGCAGGATAAACGCGCCTCCTGTATGGCGGGCGTAGAGCCAGCTAAAGAGTGCGGTGCGGAAGCCGCCGATATGCTGAAATCCTGTCGGGCTGGGAGCAAAGCGGAGACGCGGTGTGCGGCCTGTGATTGTTGCGCGCTGTCCCTCTGTAAGATTATCAATCTGTGTCATAAATGCAAAAAACTCCTCTTAAATCACGTTCACCTGGTATTTCGGACATTGTAACACAGCATGCCAGGGGTGGGAATGATAGCTGCTGTCTTTTGCGGGGACATTCGGGACAGTTGGGACATTGAGAAAGAATTTTTGATGTCGAGGTGGAAGTGATAGAAAGTTGGGACATAGGAGGTTGCTCGTGAGGTGAAGATGAATAGTTGGAGGAAGATCAAGAAGGAGAGCAATGCGCTCTCTTACTCAACTATATAATATAGCAAGCGGGCTGCCAAGGATTTTTACAAGGCTGACTGAACCTGAGTATGGAACTATATGCTAGAATTATTAGATACTGTTGTTGTGTACACTCTGAGCGTACAGTTGAAGATGAAAGCTCCTGATGACGACAAGCTAAAGGAAAGGAGCCTATCAACATGCAACCTGGGCCACAACCAATCATCTCTCACCTCCTTCCCGATACCACTACTAAATCCCCCAATGGTATTCTTCATATAGCCAATCACTCCATACCCGACCTTGCTCGGCAATTTGGGACTCCGCTCTATGTCTTTGACAGGACTACGATCATTAATGCGTGCTCTCGCTATTTGCAAGTGTTCGGAACGTTTTATCATGCATCAGAGGTACAGATATGTTATGCCTCCAAAGCGTATCTTTCACCTTTGATAGCGCGATTGATAGCGGAGCAGGGAATGGGGTTGGATGTGGTTTCAGGTGGGGAGTTGCTGGTGGCGAAGCAAGCGAAGTTTCCAATGGAACGCGTTTCTTTCCATGGTAACAACAAGTCAGAAGAGGAGTTGCGACTGGCTTTAGAGCTGGGGGTAGGGCGTATTGTGCTGGATAATTGGAGTGAATTGGAACGGTTGACGAGTATTGTGCGAGAGGGTGGACATAAGGCGAGTGTTCTGCTGCGTGTTGCTCCGGGAGTTAATACGGATACTCACCGGTACCTGCAAACGGGGCATGCTGCTTCCAAGTTCGGATTCCCACTTGAAAATGGTGATGCAAAGGCTGCCCTACTGCGCATTTTAAGTGAAGGATATCTGGAATTGTTGGGCTTGCATGCACATATTGGGACAATGCTGCGAGAAGCGCATCCCTATCAAGAGAGTTTGCATCGTCTCTTCGGACTTGCCATCGAGGTCTATCGTGAGACAGGGTGGTGGCCGAAGGAGATCAGTCCTGGTGGTGGATGGGCAGTCGAAACCCTTGATAATAAAGTTATTCCTGGAGTTGAAGTACTCGCCAAGGCACTTGAGACTACAATCGCGCAGGAACTTTCCTCGCTTGGAGGGACTCTTCCGGCTCCTGTGTTGATTATTGAGCCTGGTCGCTCGATCATTGCGCGTGCGGGAATAGCAATCTACCGTATCGGTGCTCGTAAGTCCACAAGCGCGGGAGTGACTTATTTGTTTGTGGATGGGGGGATGGGTGACAATATCCGTCCGGCGCTGTATGGTGCTCAATATACAGCGATGGCTGTCGAGCGTATGTCTGAACCTGCCGAGGAAAGCGTATGCATTGCTGGACGTTACTGCGAATCGGGTGATATCCTGATCGAGGACGTAATGTTACCTCGTATGCATGAAGGAGAACTACTGGCGTTGCCAACTGCTGGAGCGTATTGTTTGCCGATGGCGAGCAACTACAACCTGGTTCCGAGACCAGCCGTATTACTTATAGACGAGCAAAAGGTAGAGGTAATGGAACATCGCGAGAGCTATGACGATATACTTATTAGGTATTTGAACATTTGATATACATATGAGCAATGCGTCGTAATAGGTAGATGAGTGTATAATCCCGGAGACAAGATGATGAGAAGACAGCAGTCAGATAATTTTGGAGAGATGGATGAACATGATTCGCCAACCGAGCCAATGTCGCAAGTTATCCTCTCACCGTTCTCATCGACTATACCTTATTCAAATGGTGTGAATGGAACTGCATCAGGTAACGCTGTAGTCCCTACGCCGGTACCCTATGAACAACCCTTCCCCCAACAAGATGCACCAGAATATCCGCAGCCAGGCACGTTCTATCAACCTCCTGAAGGCCCGATTTATCCAGTCTTACCGCCTATTTCTGTTAGGGGTAATGGCCGTCCAGCGGGGGGAGCGGCACCAAACCAAAATGGTTCCGCATTGCCAACTCCCTTCAAGCCGGTTCAAGCTCATCGGAGTACCATTCCTTTGTGGGTAGGAGTCTTCCTGGTCGCGGTGCAACTGTTGCTACTCGTACGCTTTGTGCTCCAGTTGATTAGCTATTCTACCAACACTGTCTGGGTCAGTCTGATTTACTCTGTGAGCAGCGTATTTATATTCCCTTTCCGTGCTCTCTTGTACAATCTTACATCATCGCTCACTATAGGCACAGATTTACTCGACTTGATGGCGATCCTGTTTGCCATTCTGATGTATGGGCTACTCTCGCGCATCCTTGTGCGCTTCTTGAAGGCGTTGTTGCACTCACGCTAGGTTCAGTTTATTCGCTTTCGTCGAATATGTGCTGGAAATTGCCATTGAAGTCCTTCAGGAAGAGGTGCATATCCAGTACATCATCCGTGGTGACTGGGGTTGTAGGAGTGGGAATAGATGGAGTTTCTGAAGGTGGTGATTGCTGTTCCTCGGGCAAGGGAGTTGAAGGGGGTCTGGAAAGGCGATAGCTTGTAACGTGGCGGCGTCCCCGCAATTCTACAGGGAATTTGACGACGAACGTATCCTTTTGCTGGCAGGATGCGCAACTGATCATAATCATCCATACTTCACTGCGACGAGCAAGGACTAACACACTCTCCGCCTGATATGGAGAGCCGCAACGAGGACAATGTTGTTCAGCAAATAGCCGCAGTATTATGCGTTCCTGCGCATCCATTCCTGTTAATCTTTCCCAAAGTCGTCCAGGACATCCAGACTATTGATGAAATCACGATAAGCGTCCAGGTTATCCTGTTCTAAATCTTTCCGCTCAGGTTTCGACGTGATCGGCTCTTCGTTTGTTTCCAGAGCGACTCCGGCGCGTTCAAGCACGCTCTCCTCAACGAAGATCGGTGTCTTTGCGCGTACAGCAAGTGCGATTGCATCGCTCGGACGTGAATCAACCTCGACATGTCTCCCATCGACATCCAAAACGATGCGAGCATAAAAGATATCTTCGATCAAGTCCGAAATTACGATACTCTCAATTTTTGCTCCTAAGTCACCGATCACATTTTTCAGCAAATCATGCGTTAGTGGCCGCGGTGAACTTGTCCCCTGAAGTTCGATAGCAATTGCATATGCTTCAGCATGCGCTATCCAGATAAAGAGATAGCGTTCCTGTTTCGTAGCTTTCAAGATGACGACTCGCTGCGACGTCTGCAAATTTATGCGCACGCTTTCAACTGTCATCTCAACCATGTATTTGACTCCCTCTTTCATGGCTGCGCTTCGTCAAGTCTTTGACGACTGTATTGTACATCCATCCAAAGGTCAGACGCAAATTCTCAATGCTGTTTTCACTAAAACCCCCAATGTCCTCTACCCATACATAGTTTATGATTTTCTTTTTGCCTTACAAATGGAGTATAGCAAAACATACAGACTATTCCAAGCCCTTTTCCCTTGTTGGCATGACAAAAAGGGGAAAACTTTGCCTGCAACGTAGGAAATAGGAAAATTCGTTCGACAAACGCTTGACTTGTCTGCTCTTGTTTGTTATGATTGATTTGAAAAGTCGTTCTACTTTTTGATAGGACGGCTCAAGCAGACCACGCTGGCCTAGCAGAAAGGCAGGGAAGTAGCATATGGCATCAGAAACAAGTGACATTCAGCGGAAAATATTTGATTTCATCGTCAACTACATACGGGATGAGGGCATGCCTCCGACCAACCGCGAAATTGGGAAGGCAATGAAAATTGCCAGCACTGGGCACGTTGACTATCATCTCTCCATGTTAGAGAAAAAACACCTGATCACACGTGAATCCAAGAAAAGCCGTGGTATCAAACTTGCAAAACAGCCCTGGGGTATTCCTGTAAATGGCGTGATTGCCGCTGGTGAACCTATCGAATCATTCGCTGAACCTGAGCAAATGCTTGATGTTGGTCGTGACCTGGAGCAACAGAACACCTATGCTCTGGTAGTAAAAGGTCGCTCCATGATCGAAGATCATATCTGTGATGGAGATTACGTTGTAATCAAGCCACAAAATACGTGCGAAAACGGTGACATTGTTGTAGCAATCCATCTGGCGCCCGGTAGTAATGGTCAAGCTACTCTAAAGCGTTTCTTTCAGGAGAGAGAGCGCAACCAGGTGCGTCTGCAACCTGCCAACTCGGAAATAAATCCAATCTATGTCCCCAGAAGTGAGTGGGACAGCGAGTGGCAAGTGCAAGGCAAGGTCGTAGCTATCTTCCGCCAATGCGGAGTTGGCCGTGCAGCCTAGCGTTTTCATTGATTACGTTTGATAGGGCGGGGATAAGATTCGTCCCCGCCCATTTCAGGGTGACCGCAGGTCCATAAAATGGATTGTGAATCGATGTCAGGGTGGAGCTCAATTCCAGGGCGACCGCAAGGGGCGACCCTACCCTATACGAATGTGGTGGTTTGCGAGGTTGTGTATAGTAGCCGAGATACGGTTGCTCTCGCTTTGATGCCGACTAAAGCATGTTTTACTTGAAATACACGTAGATGATCTCGTCCTTGTTATAGGTCCAAATATTCTTTCTACATCTTCTACTCCGACTTTTTGCCATACAAACCTCTTGTAGTCTGCGTTCATACCTGTTATACTCTTAGGGAAAGCTAACGGTATTTGTTGTGGATGCGCAGAAAGGAAATTATCTATGAGAGCTGCCGCTGTGGCATTGGTTTTGATTGTTGCGGCTACAGTGGTCCTCTGGTTTGGTAATACTCTCAACTCTTGGGTGCTTGGTGGTTTGATCGGCGGGCTGGCAGCACTACTTCTCAGCATTCCGATATCCCTGACATTATTCTCCTATCTATCACGTCGTCAAGATGACCGGCTCAAGGCTGAAGAGCAAGAGCGGAAAGAAAGTGCTCTCTCCGAATCCTATGACTATCCAGAGGAACTTGTTGAGGAAGAGGTCTACGAAGCTGATGCTTACGTCGTGACAGCCGAGCAGGCAGCATACGAGGAGATGAGGGGACGCCGGATGCAAGTAGTACAAGAACTGCCTGCGTCAGCATCGTATCCACAGTTGCCTGCCGCTGGACAAAGCCAGGCCTCGACATCGGGACGTTCACTTTCTCAACAGCGCTCCAACATGTATTCGCCTGCCCCACGGCAGCAGTCACAATCACAGGCTTTACCCGCGATGCGAGGGAGAGGTGCACCTGCGCAGCGTGGATCAGGTAACGGTAGAACGCACTATCTGGGTTTGCCAGGCTATCAGGTGAACTCGATGCGTGCCCGGCAAAAAACGGAGGCATTACGAGCCGCACAACGAGAGGCAGCGCAGCAATATAATGGTATGGAGGTGCTGCCAACACCATCATCTCAGCTGAAAAGGCTTCCCACTGCGCGTCCTTCACAACCTCTAGCAGAGCAACCTGGCCGTTCTCCTATGCCTCGCCCTTCCCGACAGGTACAGCAGGAGCAAATGGCAAATCAATACCAGCGGAAGCGGGTTGTTGATGCGACGCTTGCGAGACAAGCGGGCATGGGTCATCGCTTGCCCGGTGGTGGTCAGAGTTCCGCTAATCGTCCCAGTTCTACAGATGCTTTGCGCACCCGTGAGCCTGATCCTCAAACAGACCAACTAGGTAGGAACTATCCTCAAACTGGCCAAATCCGTCGCCAGTCCCAAACGCCGCAAACCGGTCAAATGACACGAAGCTCTCAACAGCAGACAGATCAGATTGGTCGCAATCCGCAGGTGCCTGAGCAGCGGCGCAACCCGGACGTAATCACCGGCAGCCTCAAGAATCCGTTGCTACGACGCGCTCCCTACATGTATGAAGACGACCCACTTCGCCAGGAACTTGCCCAGCAGATCGATGCTCCGGCCGTTCGTCGATCCTCAAGGTTTTTAGAAGAAGATTAGGTAATGCTGGGCTAGCCCCTTTTCGCAAAATGTGCTAGTATGGGCAAAAGCGTACAAATGCGAAGGAGGCTATTTTTTTGTTAACCAACTTAACTAATACACTGACCACACTTATCACACATCTCTATGCTACAACCGGACTAGCTGGCATCGTACTGGCTATGGCGATAGAAAGCTGTTGTATACCTTTACCAAGCGAAATTGTTATGCCTCTGGCAGGTGTCATGATCGCAAACGGCACCATTTTGCGGGGCACAAATTCCTGGGTTGCTCTGCTTCTGGTAGCTCTGGCAGGAGCTATAGGTTGTCTGATAGGCTCAATAGCAGCTTATGGCATCGGTTATAGCGGGGGCCGCCCATTGATGCTCAAATATGGGCGTTATGTGCTTATCTCGCAGCATGATGCGGATAAGGCGGATAGTTTCTTTCAACGTTGGGGCAGCGCTACTACCTTTTTCTCGCGCCTCTTACCAGTAGTACGTACCTACATTTCTTTGCCTGCGGGCATCGCAAAAATGCCTTTTGCCAAATTCTGCATCTATACAGTGCTTGGCTCATTTCCCTGGTGCTTTTTGCTAGCATTCGTTGGCTATAAAATTGGCAGCCTCCAGAATTCACTTGGTTCGGTCTTCCACGGCCTGGATATCGTGATCCTGGTTCTGTTTGTTCTGTTGGTAGCCTTCTACATATGGCGGCACATTCGTAATGATCGTGAAGCTCGCGCCACTCATGCAGCGTCTGAGGGTGCTCTAACAGGACAGGCCTCTCAGCAGAATTCATGGATGCAGCAGTCACCTCAACAGTCGCAACCGTGGAATCAGCCGCAAGCACAGTCCTGGAACCAGGGGCAGGCACAAGGATATCAAGGACAGCCGGAGTATCCTCAGCAGCCACAGCAGCAGTGGGGACAAGGCCAGTTTCCAGCCCAGCAAGTGTGGAGTCAGCCGCAACAACCACAGCAACCTTTGCAGCCGCAATCGCCGCAAGCACAATCCTGGAACCAGAATTTACCGCAGCAATCATGGGGACAGCAGCAACCACCTCAAACACCACAAGCACAATCCTGGAACCAGGGTCAAAATCAGGTTCAATCTCAACAGGCGTGGGGCCAACCGTTGCAGGTACAGCAACCGTCATGGCCTGCGCAGAACGGTGATAGCGACTCTAATGTGAGGCGGCGATAATAGGGCAGGGCGACTCTATAGGCGTTGACTGAAGCTGCCCCCGCCCCACCAGGGCAACCGCAAGGGTTGCCCCTACTATATACGAGATGGTTCGCTGTGCTACGTCGTGCGATCAGCGAGGGAGGGTCATATCTGTTTGGTTGGTCTATTCCGAACACGATCGCATAGATGCCAACCAGCCAGAGAATGGTTAAGAGTCCGGCTCCAGGGTGAACAAACAGGATGGTTAGGATGATGCTAATCTGGGTGGAGCATTTGCCTTATTTATTTCTAAAGAGAGGAATATGTATGAATACGTCTGAGCTATTGGAAAAAGGTCACTTGATGGTTATTCAGGTTCTTGATGATTTGCCTGAATTGCAATGGGATGTACCGGGAGTTTGCGGTGAATGGTCGGTGAAGGATATCATTGCACATCTTGCCTCCTATGAGCATGTAATCCTTGATGTACTCAATACCTTTTCAGGCAAAGAACCAACTCCTTATGTCCTTCGTTTTATCTCACAAACTCAGCAGTTTGATGATTCCGAGGTAGAAGAGCGGAAGTACGCGACGGCACAGCAGGTGATCGATGAGTATCAGGATATCCAGGTACAAACGACATCCTTGTTAGAGCAGATAGCACCTGAAACGGTACAACAGACAGGAACGATGCCCTGGTGTCAGAAAGACCTTTCATTGGCCGACTTTATCAACCGCATGTATGAGCATATACGCGAACATTGTGAACAGATTGCGCATTTCCGTGACAAGGTCGGATAAATGGTTAGCCCGGAAAAGCACCGGTTGCTGCGTCTCACACTTCCTATACCACCAAGTATCAATGAACAATACGCGACGGTCAATGGCCGTCGCGTAAGTACAGTAGCTGCCCGGCGTTTCAAGGAACATGTCCGTAGTAAGGTCACTTCGCTTGAGCGCGATGGTATGCTGTCAAATGAGATGCGTGAGCACTTGCACCAGAGCTTTCTGTCGCTATTTCTAGCGTTCTATTTTGAAACTCCTCTTAAACGCGATCTTGATGGTGGCCTTAAAATTACTCAGGACGCTCTATGTGAAGCTCTTGGTCTGAATGACAATCGCATCGTGACTATCCATCTCCTCAAGTATATTGACCCCCTCCATCCTCATCTTGATGTTGAGCTAGAAGCTCTGGAAGATTGGCAGTTTGATGAGGAGTATGTTCTCATCAAGCAATGAGGAACTTTGCAACCGCTCTGGCCTGTTACCGTATAAAGATTGATAACCAATTGCCTTGAGGATAGGATGTCTTCAGGTCGAAAAGGTTGAGGATATACAATTTTCTGTATGTCGGAAAAGAAGCTCAAAAACACGGAAACAAGGAGTGAAGAGCTATGGCAACCAATGAACAAGCGCGCGAAGAGCAAATGGGTCAGATGTCGGGCCTGGCTGCTGGCCTGATTACGGGTGCGCGAATCGGTTCCCGTTTCATCCGAGTACCGATAGTAGGTACTTTCGTGGGGGCGATGGTTGGTGGGGTGATCGGTAGCGCTGTTGGACAGCGTGTGGGTGCTCCATTGTATCGCGGGGTTTCTTCTTTCCTCGATAGCCTTAATCAGCCGATGGGTGGCGGTTCTACGGGGTCGGGGGGCAGTGGGGCGACTGCTCAAAGGGTGGAAGTTGAGAGGGATGAGAGTACAAGCTAGGTGATTGTGGGGTTAGGTGGGAGGGTGTGGAAAGTGTATTGGTAGGTAAGACAGGAAGGCTACGCAGCCTTCCTGTTGTTGGTATATCTTCTAACTACTCCTCTTCAAAGCCAAATGGCTCAAATTTTAGTGTGCGGCAATTCTCTGTTACTGTTCGTGCTGTTGCTTCTGGTACGCCACCTGGGATTTTGCCTCAATTTCCAGGGTTACTTGCACATTTGCCCCGTAGAGTGTTGTCAGGTGCTTCACTACCTATATGAGAATGGCCATTAAGGAAAACAGAGTGGCAGTTACCTTTGAAAAGATAACTGCCACCCTGCCTAGAAAATTATGAGAGCCTAGTTATCCACCAACCAGCTACCCCTTTCTACGAGAACGCCTTACGAAATGCTTTACAAGAACAATAACAGGGTCAATCACTTGGTGGTCTCCCTAAATATAGTATATTGCTTGAGCAAAATATTTGATGCTTTTACTTGCCTTAGGAGGGCAACATAGTTTTTTTAGCTTTGAGCAAGGTTCGATTTGGACGAATTGTACTGTAAAAGTTTGAACAGTCAAATTTAAATTCGAATCAACTCTCCAAGGCACTTTGCGTTGTTCAGTCTCCTAAGAGCTTATCCGAAAACCTATGCTACAATGAAAACAAAAACGAAGTGAGAAAGGCTATGCCAAGAACCCATCTGTGGGAAGTCAGCGATGATCTGTGGGAGCGCGTGGCTCCCTTGATTCCAGAGCGTCCAGCCCATCCAAAGGCGGGCAGCCCTGCCGCCGATGACCGGCAGATGTTTGCTGCTATCGTGTATGTGTGCGTACGGGTATCCAATGGAATGCCCTCCCACGCGAATTGGGAGCTTCCAGCACGGTGTACGACCGCTTTCGCTGGTGGGAAAGCAAGGGTTCTTTCAACGCCTGTGGCAAGCAGGATTGCAGGAATATGATGAACTGGCCGGGATCGGCTGGGACTGGCAAAGCCTGGACGGCTCGACGGTCAAAGCCCCTTTCGCCCAAGCCGCCGTCGGCCCCGCTCCCACCGATCGCGGCAAACAGGGGACCAAACGGAGCATCCTGTGTGACCGGCGAGGCATCCCCCTGGCACTGGTCATTGAGGGAGCCAATCGTCACGATATGAAGCTGGTGTCTGCCACCGTGGATGCCAGGATTCAGCGACCGAATCGACGGTGGCGCACCCTCAAAATCTGTGTCTGGATGCTGGCGATGATTACGATCCGGTCTATGGCGGACCTCTATCTGCGAGGCTATGAGCCCCATGCGCGCTGAATCCCAACAACCATAAGTGGTATTGGGAAGCGCTCAAGCGGCATTCCGCCGAAGAAGCGCCGCAAACAGCTCTGGAAGCTAACAAAGCAACCGAGGAGATGGGTGGTGGAGCGGCTTTTCTCCTGGCTCAATCGCTCTCGACGGCTCTTGATCCGCTGGGAGAAGCTTGTGCTCCTTACGAGGCGTTTCTCAAGTTGGCCTGTGCGCTCATTTGTTTTCATCAGTGTGATCGTCTTTCTGTTTTCGGATAAGCTCTTAGAACCGTCAAGTTCGTTTGAACATTGGCTTAGAGAAAAACCCATCGCCTAGTTAGGATATTCCTAGCTAGACGATGGCTATAGCTTTTTGCTATGCTAATTCAGCTTAGTTTCCTAAGAGCTTTTGCCTTATTTGCTGAAGCTCTGGGGTAAGCTTCTTAATAGCCCACTCAAGTGCTTCATACACTTCTAAGCTCTAGCCAGCTCCTTAATACCTCGTATGGAGGAAATGTTGAGATAGTCCGGGAAATGGCCTGCTGCTTTCAAGAACTCCAATGCATCCTTGGCAGGGAGTTGGAGGACGCCAATCATGACAAGAACTGTTCCTAAACCAGGCGGATTATTTTTACCTCTCTCGATCTTTGCCAGGTGCATAACATGCAGCCCCTCACGCTTGGCAAATTCCTCCTGGCCTATCCCACACCTCGTTCGATGCTCCACTAGCTGTGTTCCGAATCCAAAATCCGACCCCATCACATTCTCCTCTATTGCTATTGGCACAAAGTCCTTTCATCTGGTGATAGGCAATCATAAGATGAATGAAAAAAGCGCAATCTAATAGAGGTGATCAAGTTAATACAAGGAAAATGAGGAGAGATATTGTTAAATACAATAGGATTTTGTGAAAATATTCACCCTTCCATCCTTCCTAACACTTCCGCGTAAAAATACAACGGTTACTATGACTGTGGGGGGCTCGCATTCTCAACAAACTATATTTTACTATTCAATCCAGTAAAGCGCAAATTACATATGCTAAATAGAAAATAGGGAAGCAGGATACTATACCAAATTTTGTGTAACGGTGTACAACGAGAAGCTGCTAAACTCAATCCAATCCTGGCCTCAAGCTTTTCCTCTATGTGCCATTACACATAATTTGGTATAGCGTCCTCGATGTCAGCATTCAAGTTATTCTTATTTTAAGGAAGGAGTTTTTCTTCATACTAGATTTACTGGTAGGATATGCCATCGCTGCTTGTCTAGGTAATAAGGCTTCATCAGATACAGGCCCTAGCTCTGCTACTACCAAGCGGGCATCTACTTCAAAGACTCCAGTAACTGCAGTGCGATAGCTTCTTACTTTGAGCGGGGCGGTTCTCTGTACCAACGAATGAAATATTGATGGTATTTGACAGGATTATGAATTTCATATTGTAGGGACCTAGTTGCTGGACTCCAGGTTAATCGTTCCACGAAAAGCGGCCTTTTGTCAGAGGAAGTTTCATACTCCTCAAAGTAAGCAGACGTGGGAGCTAATTCACTCGGCAGATTGACTTGTAATAATAGATACTCTGTTTCACGATGGATCATAGCTGAAAGAAATGTTTTTGCTTGAGCCTGCTCATCAAATAACTCCCACTCAATCGTAAACTCTACTGTATCGCCTTTATGAATTGGATGAGGAAATGTGACATCAAAATAATCCCAGATACCCTCTTCTCCCTTATGCTGATTAGTTATTTCAAAGCTAGGAGTCCTCGATTTCAGAATACATGTGCCCTTACCCGTCCATCTATATCTATCTTCGTAGCTTTTGACACCATTTTCCAATGCTCTAAGTTTGATGTGTTTGCGCTGATACATAGAATGCCTATCTGAAAGATATTCATAAATAATTTCTTCTCGAAGGATTTCAAAGTCTGTTGGGACTGTAGATTTTCTCTGGGTTTTATTCTCGAAGTAGTCCATGTAGTTATAATAGCTGCTACTATGAACGTTACGGCACCCAAACCAAATATAATCCAACCAAGTGATGAGCCAGGAGTTGATGTAAGTAAATTAATTCCAAACCCGGCTAAAACTTGCAGATAATAAAAAGAGCATACTAAAAGAGTACCTTGAAGTCTTAATGTTACTTTTTGGTGGGAGCTTCCTTTTCCCTTGAAAGAAGCTGTGTTTCAGTTTGCCGAAGTTTTTCTTTCAACGACTCTAGCTCCATAATTTTTTCATTGAGCTTATGCTTTGTTTGTCTCAACTCCTTGTCTCAGCCACAATTAGCTCTTGTTCTTTCTTTGTCAGAGCTTCTTGTAAAGTACGGCGATATTCGATAAAAGATTTTCTATACTCTTCTTGAGACTGCTCTAGTTCTTGCTTTGACAGATCGATCTCGTCCATTATATACCTCTTCTTGACATAAAATAAGCCACAATACCTACAGCAACACCAATAGCTGCAAGTATCCAGCCCGCCAGTGTATTTGACGTACCAACAATGAAGTTACCTCCAAGAGTTACTGCAAAGCCAGCAATAGCAGATGTGATATATGTGAGAAAGGAAAATTGTTTAACTCCTTTCAGCTTTATATCCACTTCGTTTTTGTCCATTTCTAACTTATGAAAAGATTTCTGTGCTGCTTCTAACTTTTTATTTTTTTCTTGTAATTCCTTACTGTTGTTTTCCAGATTTGCTTTTTTATTTGTTAATTCTCTATTCATCTCGTCCAGTTTGAATTGTAGTTCATAATTTTGCAATTCTAGTTTCTGATAGTTGAGAATGCTGGCTTTTATTTTCAATGTCAGTTGCTCAATATATAAAACCGATAAATTCATATCCTTGTGTAATTTCTCAATAAGATACGGATTATCCAAATATTTTTGCAAATCGAATACTTCTTGCTCATAAGGTAAGTTTGTTAACTTAAGCTTTCGTCGCCTTGGTATATTATCTTTACTTGGTGGCATCGTTATTGCCTCTTTAAAAGCATTGTATTCAAAAGTGCTCAAAGAGTATGGTGAAATTATCATTTAGCATTGGGCAAGGTTCAACCTGAATAAATCGAATTTGACAGTTTGAACAGTCCGAAAACAATTGCTTGCCTCCTATCAGAAGCGACTCACATAGGTATAGAACAGGATAAAATTGTCAAGTGCATTTGAACCAGTCTGATATTTTGATATAAGGATTTGGGTACAATTTTACGCTCAAATAAGCCATGAAAAAGACAATAAGCACATCCAAACGGGTCATTTTCCTAGCCGAGTGAACCCTAAAAACATCGTAAGGATGAGATTTCACGATGGTAGAGACCGCTTTTCTAGGGTGTATTGTCAAGTAGAATGGCTTCACGATCACCATTTGGGCTGTTCTACTTACCATAATCCTTATATCAAAACGTCAGGAACCAGTCCTTAACACCACGATTAAATATAACACGTCTTTTCAGAAATTCCTAGAGATACCAATACCTAGGAAAAGTAAGAGCGTTACTAATGCGGAAAGGAAAGTTATTATTTAAATAAGCCATTTGAAATAATTACTTGTCTGTTTGAATGGCTGCGTTGTTCCACTCATATGAATCTCCTTCTGTCGACACATTAGAGGGAATACCTCTTCATCCCTTATATGCTCTATTATACCGTATAATACTCCTTTCCGTTTCCCCTCATCTCCCACAGAATACATCTATGACTAATAAGGTTGGCTAAAGGCACTGACCGTGAGCAGCGAGCCAACAAAAGAAACATTACCCTCCTCCTACGTTTACTATAGTAGAACAAATGTTTTAAATATTGCTAGCCATTTTACCAACTTGGTTAAATTCTATGATCGATATCATCACGCAAAACGGAAATCGCATCTACATCATTTTTCAGTTCGAGCTGTGCGATCCGGTTCGCGGTTGGGGATTATGTACGGGCGTATTGTCATATTCACGGGAGCGATCACCAGCGGTCACTGTCGATCAATAAACAGACGGGGTGGGGGCATTGTTTCAATGCGGCTTGTGAGGCTACGGTATTGGTGGCTGAATGGAATCTTCCGGCTACACAACGCCTTGTTTCTTCCTATTATCAGGGCATACCTGCGTGGTCTCGGTCGGCGACTCAAACTCCTGCGAGGGAAGTGCCACCTGTTATTCAGCCGGTGTTGTTGCTGCCTGCTAAAGCGCCTCCATTGTGGCAGCAGAGGGAACGGCTGGCGCTGCTGTCGATAGATGAACAGATGCGGGAGGCATTGATGCGTTCCAAGCGTGCGCAAGCTTATCTGTATGAGCGAGGGATTCCGATACGCGTTGCCGAGGCGACTGGTGTTGGATACCTGCCTGCTGCATTGTTGCAATTGCCGAAAGTGCGGGAGCATCGGAATCTCCTGCAAAGGTGGGTGGAACGGCTGCTTTTTCCGTTACAATCTCCTGATGGCAAGGGATATATTGGACGTTCGCTGTGGCGATGGGTGCCTGGCATGGATGAGAATGTGCATAAGGCTATGCTGGATCGACCAAGAACGCCTCGCCGCTGGATTAAGACTAACCCAGCAGGCTGGTTCGGCTATAATCCAGATGAGCTCTCTCGAAACGTTGTGCTGGTTGAGGGGGCATTTGATCGGCTAGCTTTGCTCAGCGCGGGTATGAAGCCGAACGATGTGGTGGCCCTGGCTGGCACGGCGATACGTGCCGATTGGTTTCCTGCGCATGTGAGCGCGGTCATCCTGGCGCTTGATGCGGATGCGGGTGGTGAACAGGCTAGCCAGAGACTGATTGATCGGTTGGAAAGATTCGGTATTCATGCTGATAGTTGTCCGCCGCCGCAGGATCGTTGGGGTAAGGATTGGAGCGAACGCTGGCGGACGATGGGGGTGGCGAGTATGGTGCCGCTATTTGAGGTGTGTTCTTCGCTTCATCATGGGGTGTGGACTGAGAAGCAGGGGGCATGAACTCATACTTGGTATTTATAGAAGTAAAATTAAAATGCTTTGTTGATTACCATTAGCCCATATAGCGTTCAAACCAATCTCCAGCGGCAGTATATGCTTTGAGTTGAGTAGTCTTTCGTAGCATGAAATGTCCCTCATTTGGGAAGACCATAAGTGCTGCGGATGCGGTTGAGGGAATGAAGAGAAGTTTACATTCTTTCTCCCTTTTTTACGCGTACACGAGTATCATTCCTACCATAAAGCATCAATAGCGGGGAATTGAATACGGTCAGACTTTTAAAGATTGGTGATATTTCCCGGTCGAAATGTATGCGTCTCGTGCGGGATCACCTTCTTCAGGGTAACGTAATTGACGCCTCTATGCACCAGTACGTTCAAAAAAAGTGAGAAAGTTGGCAATGCCTACGATATCTACTGCTGCGGCCCAAAGGTTTGGGTTAGGTAGTAATAGAGGCTAGGACCATGAATCCGCCATAACTACGTCCCATCACGCCCATTCTCTTGGGATACGCGCTTCCCTGTTGTGTAAGCCATTTAACTGCTGCCTCTACATCAGCTATACTATTCGGCCGTAATTGTACGTTATCAAGATGAATAAATGTTTTCCCGTAACCACGGCTACCGCGCACGTTTGGTGGAAAGACGGCAAAACCGCGATTGAGATAATATTGTATCGGTGGCATTGCGGGAGCAGCATACAATGGTCTAAACTGGGATTCGGGTCCACCATGAATAAAAATGATTACTGGTAATCCTGAGGTGTTCATTCGGAAGGTTGCGCTAGGTCGGTAGTAATAGGCAGGAATTTCTAGGCCATCAAAAGACTTGTAGTGGATTAACTCGGGTTCGATCAGCGAAGATATATCTAAATCGTCTATTGGAACATTCGTTAGCTGATGCGTAGTAGCTATCTGAGGAGAAGCTATCCAAATATTACCATTGTGACGAGTACCATTGAGAGTCAAAAGCCACAACTGCTTTATCGGGTGCCCATGTTAGTCCTTTAATTACTCCTATCGGTAATTCAGGGGATGATAGTTCTTGTTCCATAGCTACATTATAGAAGACAAGGCGAGAAAGACCATTTTCATTTAATGCCCAGGCTAATATCTGTCCGTTTTGTGTAAGAGTCAAATTGCCTTCGGCATCCCAGCTTGTTTGTATTAAGATTTTCATAGGTACATGCATTCCTAAAGGAACTTTAACAGTCAAGTCTAAAGCAGCGGGCGCTAAAAATTCACGCTGATAGTTTGTCAAAATGTAAACTGTACATCCATCAGGCGCAAAACAGGGATTTTCATAGTGCTCCTACCCAGGATGGCCGTGAGTAAATATGACTCTCTATTTTCTACAGATACTAAAAAGAGATCATTATCGAGGTCAGTATTCCTTCTGCTCACCACTAGAGCAGTTCCATCAGGGGACCAGGCTTGAGGGATCAAGGTAGCGTCAAGTTCTAATACACAGCGGCTTTCTCCTGAAGGGATGTGCAGTATCCAAATATCGAAGAATGCTTGATGTCGTCGGTTACAACTATAACAAATATATTGCCCATCGGGAGACCATGCTCCAAAGTAGTGAATAATACTTGGCTCGTTAGTAAGAGGTTGTATTGAGTCATCCGCTACATGAATGAGGTAGATTTGATCGTGCTCGTCACCATTTGAGTCCACTGTAACGAGTATATGTTGCCCTGTAGGAGACGAAGAGACTAATCCGACACGATCATTAAAATGGCTGAGCTGCCTTGGTTCCTGACCATTCATAGGAACAATCCAAGCTTGATCAAGTCCAGATGTATCCGTTACAAAGGCAAGCTGTGTACCGTCGGGCGACCAGGATGGTCCATGGGCTCTATGTATATTAATATAACGATCTATCTTGTTCGGTATTTCATTCATTATGAACCTGCTCCTTTTTGATGATCTCAAGAGAAGAACCGAAACCAGCTTCTTCTTTTCTTGTGTCGCTTTACTCCTTGATCGACTGCGTTCTTTCCTTCTTGTTTGGTTATCTTAAGTGAAGGGCCGAAACTGAAATCACCTTCTATTATGTCACTTTTCTTGTAGTATTCTTGTGGAAAAACCTTTCCTAAACTTGATAGGGGATCTGTAGCAAACATTCTAAACAGAAGGTAGGTATTTGTATCATCTTCCCAGCGGCTTTCTAGTGTGGGATCCTTTTTAGTAGGCTGGACAGTGAGAAAGCGAAATGCATATTGAGCCTCATCTTCTGAAGGATTATCCTTTGGATCAAACCTAGTTATTTCAAAGATCTCGCTCCTCTTTAAGGAAATGGGATCGGTATGAATTATCATTCCTCCTGGAGCACTTCTACGCGTTACGAGAAGCAATTCTGCTCTGACATTGACGGCAGACCGTCTTCGATTATTGTTGACAACCTTAATTTCATATTCCATCAAACCGTCTTCCCCTTCTCGCTTGCAAATTTCTTTAGAAATGCTTAGCTTTGGTTTTAAACGCAGGAAAAAAAGGTAGAAATACAGTAAGGCTGCTATGAGGCTTGATAACACTCCTAGGCCTATAGCAAGAATGGTTGAGAACAGAAAATTCATAGATGTGATCCTTTGAGCATAAAACAAGGCTAGAAGCCGTTTTTGGAATAGCTTCTAGCCTTATTCATGGTGGAGATGGGGGAGAGTCGAACTCCCCGTCCAAACGAACCCATCGAAAAATGTACTACAGGCTTAGTCGACGTTTTTTCTTTACGCCTCGGCCTCCCATCGACCGGATTCCTTGGCGCTGGCCCTCTGGTCTTAGATGACGCCTAGAAGGCGGTCGGCGTCATAGCATCCCGCGTATGTGGCATCCGGTCCCAGCCCCACGGGAAAAAGCTGGGGGGACGTCGCGTCACTGGTTATTAGGCAGCGAGAGCGAGTTTTGTTGCTGGTTTGGCAACTATTGTTTGTCGGTTGTTTAACGAGAGTGCTTTACCGACACCTCGGCCTGCAATTCTTCAACCTGTTCATCTGTCGAAACCCGACATCCCCAGATTGGTTGCCTCAAGACAAAGACTCATAAAATCTCTATGATCTTGCTGCATACTCATCATATCACATTTCTTGACAAATAGCAATCAAAAATTTGACCGATGATGCCCACATATTGCTGCCTCTACCTGTGTTTGTCGCAGCACTAGCTACAACCCTTTATAATTTTAATCGTAGAGTATCAAGGCAGGATAATCAATCATTACAACCAGAAAGATGAAATTGATGCAAACACAAAGCTCTAGAGAGCAACTCTATGCTCCCTTTGAATGGTATCGCACAATGCGTGCTAACCAGCCTGTCTACAAGCACCCAGACTGGGATGGCTGGCAGGTGTTTCGCTACGCTGATGTGGTGCGTGTATTGAGCGAGTATGCAACCTTCTCGTCGGATGGGCAACGTATGGCGCAGGCTGATGATCCCCACGCCCAGGCCGATCCGATTGGATCCAGCATCCTGCAAATGGACCCACCGCGCCATCGCCAGCTACGCAACCTGGTCACGCAAGCCTTTACGCCACGTATGGTGGCGCAACTGGAGCCGCGTATCACTGAAATCACTAATGAATTGCTGAATAATGTTGCTGACAAGGGTGAGATGGACGTGGTGCGCGACCTGGCCTATCCTCTGCCGGTAACTGTCATCGCTGAACTGCTGGGCATTCCAACCGAACTACGTGAGGATTTCAAACGCTGGTCAGACGCTATCGTTGCCGGTACAGAGAACCAGACTGAAGAAGAGCGTAACGCACTCTTCCAGGAGATCCAGGGTATGTATGGCTACTTCACTCAGGTGCTTGAGGAACGTCGCCAGCATCCACAGGGCGACCTGGTCAGCGCTCTATTGGCGGCTGAGGTTGATGGGGAACGCTTGAGCATCATGGAACTGCTCGGCTTCTGTGGCCTGTTGCTTGTGGCGGGCAACGAGACTACGACTAACCTGCTCGGTAACATGATGCTCTGCTTTGATGAGCATCCCGAGGTAGTGGCGCGCCTACGTACGAATCGTGCCCTGGTGCCGGGAGCTATCGAGGAATCGTTACGCTATTACTCGCCGGTCAAGGCGATGCCACGCATTACAACCACCGAGACGATACTAGATGGACAGCGCATCGAGGCCAATAAGGTAGTTTTAGCCTGGATTGCCTCGGCAAACCGTGACGAGGCTGAGTTTCCCGATGCTGATCGCTTCGACATTGAACGCGAGCCTAATCGCCACATTGCCTTCGGACGTGGCATCCATTTTTGCCTGGGCGCTCCTCTGGCACGGCTGGAGGCGAAAGTTGCGCTGAATGCCATGCTTGATCGCCTACCCGGCCACTGGCAAATAGCGGATGTGCCAATGGAGATGATTAAGAGCTTTATCATCTTCGGGGCAAGGCAATTGCCTATGAGCTGGGGTGAATAGCGCGCCTTATTAACGAGAATGCGCGGTTGCCCCTAAAGGCTTTATCAAATCCCGCAGGGCGACTGCAAGAGTCGCCCCTACCCTATATGGGTCTGTGGGCCACTTCGTATAGGGTAGGGGCGATCGCCCCGGGTTATAGCCACGTACATTAGTTACTATCCTGTTGACTAGCTTCCGCTTCCAGTGCAACTTGTTTTGGCATGGCCTCAGTCAATAGACCAAACCGTCCCGCGTAAAACAGCAGCGCAAGGGTAATTACCAGCAGAAGCACATCACGAACCAGAACAATGGTGTAGTATTGTTGTTTGTAAATCAGGTAAGTAACGTACAAATAAGGATAAATGACCGTCGTCAGTATCCCCACAATGCTCCAGCTCACCAGCCATTTCCAATTGGCCTGTCCCACATAAGCAATCAGAGGTATAATCCAGACCAAATACTGCGGGCTAAACACCTTACCGGTGATCATAACCACGAGTAACGTCATGAGGCTAGCGGTGTAGATATCCAGTTTGCCACGCCACTGTAGCCAGAAGGTATACAGCAAGCCAATCACGAGGCAAACGTCGAACAATAGCGAAACTTTTGAGGATAACGAACTCTCAAAATTGAGCGATTGGAAGGTAAACACATACTGAATGGGATGGCCGACAAGACTGGCAAGCCAGAGCAGCGTCGCCGGAAGTGACTCAACCTGAATGGGCCTGGAAACAAAATAGCGCAATGGACTGATCGTATCGGCTACATTGAGCACGAGCGAGAGCACGGTCAGCACTGCACAAATTCCAACAAACACTCCTAAGCCGCTTAATCTACGCCACGAGTTCCATCTACCCTGAAATTGCATTTGTTGAGCTATAAGGAAAGGTGCGAGCAGTACAACTGGATAAAATTTTAACATCGTTGCCAGTGCGAGCAGAGCGTACGCCCATTGCCATCTTGCTCGTGCAGCCAGAATCACGGCTCCCAAGGTCAAGGCGGCTGGAATCAGATCGAATCTCCCTTCCGCAATCGCCCAACTTCCAAGCACTAGATAAACGGCGAACGCGATAGCGGCTCGTGTAGACCTGTAGTGTTTCAGCACGAAATAGATCACGCCCGCCATCAGCGCCATGAAGATTGCAAAAGCTCCCTGGTACCAATCCTGGGGCACAGGGAGAACGAGCGAAAAAGGCGCTATCGTCAAGATTGGATATTCTGGAGGTAGGGCATGCAATGGTTGCAACGTAGATTGCGACTGTACCAGCTTCACAAGAAAGGCAGGATATTTTTTTGACTGCAATTTCTGGGCAAATGCTGTTGAAGAACTTCCTTGGAGAAAATCGCATTGCCCCTTTGGCAGGGAAGAAAGTGCTGGCGTACCATGCCAGAAAGCCACAGCATAGCACTGATACCTATGAACATCATTGTACTGGTTATAAAATTGTGTTGATGCCCCCCAAAATAAGAGCATACCCATCACTACAATAATACATACATCCAGTAAATATCCGAGTACGTGCCTATTTGCTTTCTGCAATGAAGCATTAGGCTCCCGGTTTTCTGCATCAACAGGTATCTTTGTATCATGAATTTTAAACAAATCGCTGCCTCCGCGTATTAAGCGTGTGTGCAATTAGAACTCAGTATAAGCAAACCATGATTTAGATAGCAAAAAGAGGTACCTTTGGTGCAGTATCTCCCTACTAAATAACGACCTGGATACTGCTAGCGTTACTAAAGCACGAACTACTTTTTCAAAAAACGCTCTAAATGCACAATAAAGCGCTCGTGAATCCCCTCACCGATCTTCTGCTGCTCATCATACGCCTCAACCTTAAATACCAAGCGCCGCTTATCGATCTCTGTCAGCTCAGCAGTAGCTCTGACTTTTTGACCCAAAGGAGTAGCAGCGAGGTGACGCACATTCACTAGCGTACCCACCGTTACATACCCTTCTTCTAGCCCATCGGCCACAGCCCCCCAGGCAGCGTTCTCCATCAATGCAATCATCATAGGAGTTGCAAACACCTCAACTCCCCCGGCTCCTACATGTGCAGCCGTATTCTCATGAACAACTGTAGTGGTGGCTTCTCCCGTCATACCTGTTTCAAGCGCCATAAGAACTATCCTTTCTTCATCCATTTGGAAAATCCTGACAAAATATTACCACGTCCTCCATCAGGTTGCTCGCGATGATATGATGATGGAAAATGCTAGAAATGGAGGCATAAAATTCTATGTATCACCGGGTTCAACGAGTTGCCCATCGCGGTGGCTCCCAACTCGCACCGGAAAATACAATGGCGGCATTTCGCAATGCCTTCACACTCCCTGTCGATGCCATCGAACTTGACGTTCATATGACTCGCGACGGTCAGGTAATAGTATTTCACGATAATACGGTTGAAGGACGTACCAACGGAACCGGCAACATACTTGATCTCGACTTTGCCTACCTGCGAAGCCTCAACGCCTCCGCACACTTCCCCGGTGGCTGGCCAGAAGCACAGCAGATGCCTACCTTGCGCGAAGTACTGGACCTGGCAAAGGGGCATGTCCAGGTCTATATCGAAATTAAACAGAGCAAGCGTAACGGCGTATACGGTCGCTATGCTCATATTGCTGAAGCAGTCATTGATGATGTACGTGCGGCAGAAATGCTTGACCAGGTGCTGATTATCTCCTTTGATTGGTCGATTCTGCCACAGGTAAAAATCTTAGCATCAGAGGTGCAGACGGGGGCGCTCGTGTCCAAGGATGTATGGAACCTTCAGGTTGATCAGGCGCTGGATAAACTGAGTCAACAAGCGATAGATCTTGGCTGTCACTGGATCAACATGGATCGTACCCTTTTTGCCGATGGCATGTCCGATGCACTGCATACACGTAATTTGAAATTAGGCCTTTGGACGGTCAACACTGAAGATGAATTACGCCGATTCGCAGCGGCTGGCGTAGACTCACTTACCAGCGATAGACCGAATCTCTTTGCAACTGTTCAGTTATAGGCTAAATTTCTCAAGATTCTGTCAAGATTCGTGCGTCCAAACTACCTACTCAACCTTAATTAGTGTCTCTTTCGGCAGTTTATGCGTTGTATATAAAGGTACCAATTATTTTCTGCCTCGGGAAGGCTATGCTATAATGTGCGGCAATGCAGTACAGTGAGCGGATGTGGGCACACCTCGCATAAGGATAAGGATGTGCGTGGAGAATAACAAATATGCAACAAATGGAACTATCATCTACAGCTATTGAAACAAAACCGTCTTTATTAGAAGCTCCTTCACAAGGTATAGCGATATCATTTGTCGTACCTATGCTTAATGAAGAGGAGAGCGTACAAGAAGTGTATGACAAACTATCGGTAAAGCTGGATGAGCTTGGGCAAGGGTATGAAATCATTTTCGTTGATGATGGAAGCATAGACAAAACCTTTCTAAAATTGCAAAAATTGCATGACGAGCATCCGAACACTGTGCGTGTGATTCGCTTTCGCAGGCACTTTGGTAAAACTCCAGCATTGGTTGCAGGTTTCAGTCGCTGCCGTGGCGAAATTATTTTTACGATGGATGGCGACCTGCAAGATGACCCCGAAGAAATTCCTAATTTTCTTGCTAAGCTCAACGAAGGATATGACCTCGTCTCCGGGTGGAAGTATCCACGTCTCGATCCTCTCTCGAAAACCTTCCCTTCGCGTATCTTCAATGGTCTGGTCAGCAAAATGACGGGCGTTCACCTGCACGACATCAATAACGGCTTTAAAGCCTATCGCCGCGACGTGATTGAGGACACTCAATTCAAACTGTATGGTGAGTTCCACCGCTTTGTCCCTGTAATGGCATACTGGCGAGGCTTCCGCGTGACAGAGATTAAGGTCAAGCATCATCCTCGGAAATATGGTGTCTCGAAATTTGGCGCGAAACGTTTTGCGCGGGGTTTAATTGATTTGCTGAATGTCTTATTTCTTACAACCTTTTTACGTACTCCTTTGCGACTGTTTGGCCCATTGGGTTTCTGGACGTTTCTACTGGGAGCAATCGTAGACGGCTATGTGGTTGTTCGCAGCTACTTCTTTACGCATGAGCCGATCCACAACCAGCCATTGCTCTTCGTTGGCATCCTGCTCTTGATCTTTGGTGTCCAATTTATTCTCACGGGCCTGCAAAGCGAGATGATTCGCCACTATGCCTTCCGATCCGATGAAGAGTATAGTATCCGGCAGGAACTGAATTAATGCAACGATCCACACTGAAGAAAATCGGCAAGCCTCTCTTGCAAATAGGCTTGCCCATAGTGATTCTGGCACTGTTTATTTCGCAGGTAAAAAATGACTGGGGCCAGTTGACTGCCCATTCGTTTCATTGGAATCCCTGGCTGCTAGCCCTCGCCTTTCTCGGCTTCATGTTACAAGAATTATCTTACGGATTAATTTGGCGAGCAGTTCTGATGCGTCTTGGATCACGCCTGGATCTACGTATTGCCCTACGTATCTACCTCGCTTCGGAGTTTGTGCGCTATATCCCCGGCAATGTGTGGCATGTGCTGACACGTATCCTCTGGGTTGGCAAATACGGCGTTTCGCGCCCTGTTGCCTTTGCTAGTATGACCATCGAACTGATTACCAAACTGGCGGCAGGCGTCCTCGTCTTTGCGGTTAGCCTTTTGTTCTGGCACGACTTTGGTGCAGTTGGGTCCTTGCTGCATGGCACACTGGTGGTTGTGCTCGGAGTTGCAACCATCCTGGCCTTATGTATCGTGTTGCATCCACGCGTCCTCAATGGTCTCTTGAACCTGGCGTTACGTCTATTAAAACGTGATCCTGTGAAGTTGACTGTGCGCTACAGTGATATCTTGCTTGTCACGCTGGCATGGTGCGCAAGCTGGATTGTGGCCGGTAGCGCATTCTATGTGCTCCTGCTTGCCCTCTGGCCGAGCGCCCCACTTGTGGCCCTCCCTATTTGTATCGGAATATATGCACTTGCCTGGGATATAGGTTTTGTCAGCTTTATCACTCCCAGCGGATTGGGCTTTCGAGAAGGAGCCATTGTAGGCCTTTTTGCACTCTCATTACCTTTGCCTGCCGGTTTAGCTCCAATCATTGCTATCCTCTCTCGTTTTGTTTCTACGATGGCTGAGCTTCTATGTGTAGGCATTGCTTACCTGAGTGGCGGGGGGCAGGTACGCGAGATACAACAGGAAGAGGCAACTCAGCGGACACCTACAAGAAGTGTTTCTACTAACGAGCAGACGCAGGAGAAAGGCATCAGCGAGGCCCAGCAGAGGGCGGGAGTAAGCTCCTTCACTTCACCGAACACAACTCCCACCTCTGCAGTCATTACCACTACTGCTCCGACGGGCGCATCTACCGAGAGGGGTGGAAGAAGTGAATAGCTTGAGGTGGCGCAAGCGTATTGCAGCCGTGTGGGATCGTTTTTATTTCTATCCTGAACCGGACCCCATGCCCCATACTCGTATGTTCTGGATCGCAACGGGCCTGATAACCTTCTTTGTCTTGCTCTTCTCTGGCTTTTTTATTTTGTTTTTAACCAGCAGGCACAATGCCTATTTAACGGGTGCCGAGGATCTTGGCATCATGGATCAGGCTATCTGGAGCCTCACGCATGGCCAGTTATTCCATCAAACGATTTGTAATATTGTGACCGATACGAACTGCTATAGCGTTGCCGGTATCTCGCGCTTTGCCATCCACTTTGAACCAATCCTCTTTCCCGTCTCGCTTTTCTATTTTGTCTGGCCCAGCCCTAACACGCTGCTGGTAATTCAGACGCTGGTGGTGGCAAGTGGGGCGTTTCCCGCGTTCTGGCTGGCACGTCTGCGACTACGCAATGAACTGGCCGCTGTTGGTATTGCCTTGCTCTATTTACTCTACCCGGCGCAGCAGCAGGCCACGGTCTTTGACTTTCATGCTGTCACCTTTACCGCTGCTCTTTTGCTCTTTACCTTGTATTTCATGTATACGCGGCGTACCGTCTGGCTGTTCGTCTTCGCCATTCTTTCTATGGCTTGTAAAGAAGAGATTCCCGTGGTCATTGCTATGTTTGGCCTCTGGTCGATGCTCTTCCAACATCGATTGCGTAGTGGTGGTGCATTGGTCTTGCTTTCTATCGCCTGGTTGGGTCTGGTGCTTCTCAGCTACCATTTCTTCAGCCCAACCGGCCATTCGCTATTAGCATCCCGCTATTCCTCTCTGGGCAATAGTCCTCTGGCAATTGTAAAAACAATATTGGCGCATCCCAAAACAATATTGAAGCAGCATGTGCTGGAGCCAAGCCATCGCCAATATCTCAATTTACTCCTTGCTCCAGCAAGCTATCTCCCGCTGCTCGCTCCCTGGGTGTTGGTACTGGCCGTCCCTTCGATAGCTCTTAACCTGTTCAGTTCCGACCCGAATCAATATAGCGGCCTATTCCAATACAATGCCGAAATTGTGCCTATACTTATCTTCGCGACAATCGAAGCCCTTGTGCTCATTCTGTGGGTGGTACAATTTGCTATTCGGCAATATTCGGAGCGAAGTAAGAAGCCTGCGCCTGTCGAAGATCAAGCTGTTACCAGGGCGTTAAATGGTACCAGGGCGGGGGCAAAGGTGGTAAGCAGGGCGGGGGCAAAGGTGGTAAACAGGGCGGGGGCAAGCCCCGCCCCTACTATACTACGGAGTGATTCGGGAGAGGTGGCTAGTACATCGACGGTGGACGAAGTATTGTCAAACGCTCCACAAGCTCCGCTCCATCGGTCCCTACGAGTCAAGTGGATGCGCCCAGTTTTGCTGGGTATATTAACGGGTCTGCTCTTGCTCAATATCATTCGTTTAAATGGTACGCTTGGTACCTTGCCATATTCACAAGGTTTTACCTGGCCGGAACCGACGCCTCACACCGAATTGGCGCAGCGCTTCATCGCTATGATCCCACCAACAGCATCGGTCTCCGCACAATCGAACCTGGTTCCACATATCAGTCACCGCTCCGATATCTATCTCTTTCCATATGCGGACGATCGTGCTGATTATATCTTTTTAGATGTGACGGGTTATACCTACCCCTACTTTTCATATCCATACACTGTCGAGGTAAAAAAGCTGCTATTGGATGGAAAGTATGGAGTGGTAGCTGCGCAAGATGGCTATCTACTACTCAAGCGAGGATTGCCCCCTCCTGGTATGTCACCGCAAACGCCATCCCTAGGTCTTCCGGATGCATTACCAAATCTGCCAGATACGTTTTGCTCATTTGTGCGTGTTTCGCCGAAGCAAGTAACACATCCTCTACAAGTTGATTTCACAACTAACGCAAGCTCAGGTGCAAGTATAAGCCTGATTGGCTATAGTGTCGCTGCTCCAAATACTTTTACTGTGAGCACCAGGTATATGGAAGTGACAGCTTATTGGCGAGTAAACACGCTCAATCTACCTGCATTGCAGCTTTTTGCACTCCTTATCGGTAAAAATGGTAAAGAGGAGTATCTCAGCAATGATTTCCCCTCGATTACCTGGTGCCCAACCAATACCTGGAAGCCAGGAACTATACTGGAAACCACAAGCAGAACGTTATTTTTGGGTAACGTACCAACCGGGCTAGCCCATGTGGCAATCGCACTCTTGCCTCTTTCCGTCCCTTTCGGTACAATAATGGCTGTGCAAGATCGGCTTCCATTGCAGATTGTCAACGCCCCAAGTACGGTAACACCCGCTCAAAGCACAAATGCACTGCAATTGCAAACTATCACAATAGTTCCATAGAATATGGGTAATGAAAGGCTTGTAGGAATGGGTATTTTGCTCGGTCAACTACCACCTAACGAAGTAGCGCGATTGAAAGCTGAATTAGCAGAAACGCTCATCGCGAATTTCTGTTATCCACGGTTTTTTGACTATCGTACTGGCTCGTTACGTATGCGCCCTATCGATCGTACCAAGCGTCAAGAAGTGTGGCTCTTTTTAAGCTCGGTTGATTTCACCTCGTGGAGCCGTGTGGATTTGATGTCGCCGGACTTTCAACGCCAGATCGAGCGCCTGTTCATTCACTTTGTGCAGCGAAACCGGAATTTCTTTGGCGATCAGGGACGCAAGCGCATGATCGACGTACGCATGTTGATTAGCTCGTGTGCAACTTCTGTAACCGAGGGCCTACGTAGCCATCTAAAAGGACATCAGCAGAGTAGTTCCTCCTTTGGCAGCCCACGCCCTGTGTTTTCCTGGGCTACTACGAACGTCACCAATCGTCCTGAGCCGAACTGGGAGCAACTTGCCTCTCGCACTATGCTTATACAACAACAATTACAAGAAGTGCGCGGCGAAATAAAGTCTTCTGCTGCTGCAAACAATGGCACTACCACGGCCCAGAACGAGACACGCCCGGCAACAACGCGTCGATCTACACGAGGACGCTCAAATGGAAACAGCGCAAGTAGCGTCGAACGTGAAATGCGTGTCTCGCCAACTCCCAATATTACCGTAAGCAAACCCATGCTACCGGAGGAAACAAGCTTCCCTACACCATCTGCCACTGCTACACCAGCACCAATGGTGGAGACAAGTTCCCCTACACCGCCAACCACTGCCCCTACACCAGTGGCAGGACCTAAGACTACTACTCCGTTAAACCCGCCAACAGATTCCGCTATAGCTCCTGCTTCCACGCCTGCCCCTACCAACAAGGTCGAGCCAACCGTCCTACCTATCGATATACCAGTTTCACCAGCCCCATCCGCCTTGCCAACGCCAGAGGCCTCGGTAAAATCGTCCGATAAAACACAAACACCTCTAACGGCAGTAACCGTTGGCAAATCTGAAAATACGACCGTCCTTATAAACGACGAGGATGTTGTAATTTTTGAGCAAATGCGCCACCAGCTTGTTGTATGGTTACGTGTCGAGGCGGTTCGTTCGGGGGCGGATATTTCCGGACAGGGTCCTATCCAACTGCTTGAGCTACTACACCGGCAGGACAGCGTTGATGACTCACGGCTAGAAGTTGTCTCAACCTTGCTTGGTCTCTCCGACCAGGTCATCACCAATAGACGAGCCAGCTTGATCGAATATAAGCAAGCTATGATGTTTTACTTAATGCATACTCGTCGCTCTTGAGAAGTTCTGTGAAAAAAACTAAGATGCGTGTATTAATGATTTCAAAAGCCCTGGTTGCAGGGACCTCACAACGTAAGCTTGAAGAACTCGCGAAATGTCCAGGAGTCGAACTGACAGTCGTGGTGCCAGCATACTGGCAGGGTGACGATGGCAGTAAACAAGTTCTCGAACGTCTCTATACGAGTGGCTACCGTATGATTGTTACGCCGATAGCTTTGAATGGCCACTTTCACCTGTATTACTATCCTCAACTGGGCAAAATTATGCGAGAGGTACGTCCTGAAGTTGTGCATATTGACGAGGAGCCCTACAATTTCGCGACCTTCCAGGCCATGCGTCTAGCTCATAAGCAAAAAGCACCTGCCCTCTTCTTCACCTGGCAGAATCTCTATCGTAACTATCCACAACCTTTTCGCCTGGTAGAACTCTATAACTATCGTCATGCTGCTATCGCTCTGGCAGGCAATCGTGATGCTGAGGATGTACTGAGACGTAAAGGATTCACTGGCCCGATTCGTATCATTCCACAGTTTGGCTTTGACACAGAAATCTACCGGCGCAGTGAACCACGTGTCATACATACCGCGAATGCACCTTTCACACTGGGCTATCTTGGGCGTCTAGTCGAGAACAAGGGACTCCCATTGCTAATAGACGCCTTAGTAAGTCTTCCAGAATATTGCCGCATCGTGTTTGTCGGCAATGGTCCTATGCAGAGTGAACTGGAAGCCCAGGCCGCACGTCTTGGAGTCACTGAGCGCATTACCTTTAAAGCGGGTGTTCCGACCTATGAAGTGCCTAAAGCGTTGCAGCAGATGGATGTGCTTGTCCTCCCATCCCTGACCCGCCCCAATTGGAAAGAACAATTTGGTCGTGTACTTGCTGAGGCGATGGCCTGTGAAACACCTGTCATTGGCTCCGATTCAGGCGAGATTCCCCACGTAATCGGAGATGCTGGGCTCGTTTTCCCAGAAGGTAATGCGCAAGAACTGGCCGCTTGTGTGCGTCAACTGTTAGAGAATCCTTCTTTATATGCCACTTTAGCAAGTAGAGGACGTCAGCGCGTCCGGGAGCATTATACTCAGGAACGCATTGCCAGACAGACTTATGAGGTGTACTTGGAAATGATGGGCACGCGACAACAAACAACAGAACGTGTTATGCCGCCGTCCTCATAATTGGCAACAACTCGTGCAATTGCTGCATCTACTTCTGATTTAGCATTGTATATAAAAAAACCATTAAAAATATCAAAGTCACCCCGAATTGTGATACTTTCCACTTCCCAACTCGTCCATATGTATGGTATAAACGTCTATGGAAATGGGTTATAAGATGTGCATAAAGCACTCTCAGAGCGTACAAGAAGGGAGGTCGTGTGCTATGTCAAAAGAACGTGATATTGCAGCCGAGAATCTGTCTAGTGTGCTAGAACTGGCACGCCTGAGACGACAAAGGGGCCTATTAAGCGTAGAGCATATTCAACGTGGACGCCTTGAGGAAGGCGAGATCTATTTTCAAAATGGCCAACCCACTTATGCTCGTGTGGGGCAATTGTTGGGTCAAGATGCCCTTGTCTGGCTGCTTCAATGGCGTCAGATACACTTCGCTTTGCTAAACGATGTCCCTCCTCCACCAGCAAATATCCCCGTTCAATTTGCTAGGAGTGTTGATAGCAGGATTACCGGTCCTATGGTAGCGATATCCTCTACTCAGGCAAGCTATCGTCAATTTAATGGCAGTTTATCAACCAGTGTACTTACTGAAAGCAGACCCGCCTATCCAGGTAGCTCATCTCGCCTCAATCCATACCTGACAAATATAGAAACGCTCATTCCCCAAAAGCTGGAAAATGAACGTGACGTACTCTCCCTACCGCTTACACGTCCCCAGCGTTGTGTTTATCTCCTCGTTAATGGTCGTCGTACAATCGCTGACTTATCCCGAACTACAGGCAAAAGTGCTCAAGATGTGGAGCGTATCCTGAGTGAGTTGCAGGAACAAGGGCTTGTCTCGGTTTAAATTCTATGCTGCTGTCGTAATCGCATGCAACAGTTCTCTCAACTGCTCCATCCAATTTGACCCAAGCAAACGGCGTGGAATATGAATCACCCCTTGCTGCACGCGTGCCTCATTGCGGAACCGCCGGTACAGGACAATGCGGTTAGGGATAATTGTTCGTCTCACAGTCAGCACGAACTCGTTATCCTTCGCGGCAATCGCCTCGAAGCCGAAGCTGGCAGCTTCCACCTTCAGACGCACCATGGCGAGTAAGTTCTGCACTGGCTGCGGTGGGGGACCGAAGCGATCGTTCAACTCCGCCTCCATCGCCTCAACCTCTTCGGGACGGTTCAGATTTGCCAGGCGTTGATAAAATTTCACTTTCAGCGCCCGGTCGCCGATATACTCATCAGGTAGATAAGAATCAAGTGGTAGGTCAACCATTACACTTGGCGCAGCCGTCTCTGCATGTTTGCCCTGGACCTCCTGCACCGCTTCAGCAAGCAGCTTAGTATAGAGATCAAAGCCTACCGAATTCATGAAGCCGGATTGTTCCGCACCTAATAGGTTGCCCGCGCCACGAATCTCGAGGTCTTTCATCGCAATACGGAAGCCAGCGCCTAGCTCGGTAGCCTCAAAGATGGCACGTAGTCGCTTTTCCTGGTTAGGCGTCAGCTTTGTGTCCTTATTGTAGAGGAAGTAAGCGTAGGCCTGATGTGTGCCGCGTCCAACACGCCCGCGCAACTGGTAGAGTTGGGCCAGTCCGAACAACGCTGCATTATTCACAATGATCGTATTGGCGTTAGAAATATCAAGTCCATTTTCAATGATGGTCGTTGAGAGCAGCACGTCGTACTCGCCATTGGAGAAGTCCATCATTACACGTTCCAGTTGATCCTCCGGCATCTGCCCATGACCAACCACAATACGTGCCTCTGGAATGAGCCGTTTCAGCTTCTGTGCAATCACCTGAATACCTAGCACGCGGTTATGCACAAAGAACACCTGCCCCCCGCGATCAATCTCGCGTAGAATCGCCTCGCGTATCAAATCCTCGTCATACTCACGAATAGCGGTACGGATAGGCAGGCGCTCCTGCGGAGGCGTTTCGATCACACTCATATCGCGTACATTCACTAGCGACATATGCAGTGTGCGGGGAATAGGCGTCGCTGTCATTGTCAATACATCGATCTCAGTACGTAACTGTTTGAGGAGTTCTTTGTGTGTCACGCCAAAGCGCTGCTCCTCGTCAACGATTAGTAGCCCTAGATTGAGGAAAACCACGTCCTTCTGCAAGATCCGGTGCGTTCCGATAACAATATCCACTTTTCCCAAAGCCAGGTCTTCCAGTACCTGCTTCTGCTCTTTCTCTGAGCGGAAGCGACTCAAAAGTTCGACGCGCACAGGATAGGCTTTCAACCGTTCATTAAAGGTGTTATAGTGCTGCAAGGCCAGAACCGTTGTAGGAACCAGAATCGCTACCTGGCGTTGGTCGAGGACCGCCTTAAAAGCTGCTCGTAGCGCTACCTCAGTCTTGCCATAGCCAACATCTCCGCATACCAGCCGATCCATTGGCCGTGGCCGCTCCATATCGATCTTTACCTCTTCGATAGCGTGAGCCTGGTCAGGTGTCTCTTCATAAGGAAATGCGTCTTCCAGTTCTTGTAACCAGGGTTGTTCTGAGTCGGGCGGGAAAGCATGCCCAGGCATTGCCTCGCGCGCGCTATATAGCCGTAAGAGATCACGTGCAATATCCTGGACGCTCTCTTTGACCTTTGACTTGGCGCGAGTCCACTCTGTTGTGCCCAATTTGCTGAGGGCTGGCACTGCATCGCCCATACCAATGTAGCGCGTAACGCGGTCAAGCTGATCGGTTGGAATATACAATCTGTCCGTGCCCGCGTAGCGAATCAGCAGGTATTCGCGCTCTACACCCGTCGTATTGAGCTTGACCAATCCCTCAAAACGTCCAATCCCATATTCTTGATGCACCACATAATCGCCAGGATTGACTTCAGCCAGGAAAGCAGCGGGTGTAACGACCTTTCGGCGCTGAGCATCGTGTCTTCTTGACCAACCAAAGATTTCGGTATCGGTAAAGACCTGTAGGGCTAATCCTCGTGACTGCCAACCCTCGGGCAGTTGGCCGTGTATCAGGGTAAGGGTGCCTGTCTCAGGGAGTTCAAGGATGTTTGTGCCTGGGCTGACATGGATGGTAGCTTCATGGAGCACACCCTCGTCGCTCAACACCTCAGCTAACCTGCGTGCCTGAGCCGTCACGATCACCACGCGCTCGCGGCTATCAATGGCCTTACGGCAATCCTGCACAAACGCGCGTAATCGACCTCCATATGAACTGGTGGTGCTAAATGAAGGCATCAGATGCTCGGTACCAGCATGTCGCATTGCATCAAAATCCCCTTCGGCAGCCGAAAGTATATCTGCGAGATGCAGTTGACGACGCTGCTGCAACTGGAGAGCCAGATAGCTCCATGCAATATGCGCACCTCGCAAATGAAGAGGAATCTCGTGGTCACGCTCAAACCGTTCCTGCATTTCCTGCGCCTGGGCATCAAGGTCCGTATTTCTATTCTGGATACTTTCAGGATTGTCAAGCACGAGCAACCCATTTTTAGGCAGATAATCCAGCAGATTGGCCTGCGGATGGAGATAAGGCAGGTAGAAGGTGATATCGTCAAACGAGCGGCGCTGGCGCAACTCTTCCAGGTCACGCTCCCAGCGTTCCCTGGCATCGTGATGCAATTTACTGCTATCCAGTTGTTCTAACTCTCGGGCAGCTTCTGGCCCCCGCAGTGGCAATGCTTCACGCGCAGGACCAATAACGCAGGACTCGATAGAGTTGAGCGAGCGCTGTGTCTCCTGATCAAAGGTGCGCAACGACTCAATCTCATCGCCGAAAAACTCGATACGTACAGGGCGTTGCAGCGTTGGCGGGAAGAGATCGACAATCCCACCACGATGACTGAATTGTCCCGGCTCCTCCACCTCGGTCACTGGCTCATAGCCCAGGTTATAGAGGTGCTCAAGCATCGACGTGAGATCGACCTCCTGACCCGGCTTCAAGTCATATAACGCAGCAGAAAGTTCCTTTGGTGGAATGATCGGCTGTGTCAAAGTACGCGCAGAGCAGATCACAATCAGATTGCGATCGTGCTCCGTCAAGCAGATCAAAGCATTCATGCGCTGCTGCGTCGTTTCAGCATCGCTAATTAGCCGCTCATACGGTAAAGCATCACGATCAGGAAAACAAAGAACATCCTCAGCATGCTCTACCAATACTTTCAGCGTTTCCGCCATCGAATTCGCCTGCGCCTCATCAGCAACTACAACCAGCATGGGTTGCTTCAACGCGGAACTCAGGGCAGCAAAAACAAACGGACGTGCGGCTTCGGTAACTCCAGTGAGGGCTGGTACCCCCTCAGCATTCAGCAATCGCTGTACCAGGCGGCGAAATTCGGGCCGCTGTGTCAACAGCGCAAGTAATCCCTGTAGTGTCACTCATTCCTCACAACATCACAATGATCTATATGAATGTATCTTTCTGTACTCGGCACCTATCCGTTCTGCCAACGATGCTAGCGCGTCTAGCGCTTCGCGCTCAGACAAGACGAAAGGAGAAAGAAGTCTTGATAGAGGTCTTATTCTAAGCCAGTCAGGCACCCTATCTGCTCATTCCGCAGTTAGTGTAGCATAGTAGCGATACCGTGTCGAGAGCAAATAAGGTGCCTTCACCTATACTGACAGAAATCCAATAGCCGCAATTCCCAATACCAGTCCGATTAACTGATACGGGCTGACCCGTTCCTGGTAGAACAGTAAGCCGATCAGCACGGCCCCGATACCGGACAACAGCGCAAAGATTACCGCACCTTTACCCAATTCTCCACCGGTACGCAAACTGATCAGCCAGGCGATATTGGCAACAACATACCCAAGAATGGAAAGTACACCAAAAACCAGCTTTCCACTTACCCCGAATTGCTTTGCCAGAACATCCGCAATCAACTCAAATGCCACAAGCAGTAGTAAAAACAAAGCCATGTGGGTGGAAGAGCCACCTGGGAAACAACATAGAGCTATCCTTTCTTACATCATGTCAAATGCAAGCAGAACTCCATCGACACCATGTCCATTAGGAGAAGACATCACGGAAGGCATGCTTTGTCAGCATCAGGTATAAAGGCCGATGCCGATTGCCAGCATTCTATCTAACGAAAGGCTAGTTCAGCGTGTTGAGGAGATGAGGTGTATCAAAGGGAAAAGCATCGTATCAAACTTTCTTTGCATACATGAAAACATTGTGTATAGCTATCATAGCACAGAGTGAGCCTCTTGCCACACTCCGGTAGGTTATACTACAGAGGGATCACAATAAAAAGAGAAAATGAGCATTACGTCCAACGGGGCTGCTTATGCCCTGCATCACAATAGAGGAAGCACCCGTGATAGAACGTTATCCAACAGACCGTGCCTCGCTAGAGCGCGATTGCGACATGGAATTCTTCATTGCTAGCGGTCCTGGTGGGCAGCATCGCAATAAGGTCGAGACAGGTGTACGATTGATTCATCGCCCAACTGGAATAACCGTTACGGCTACTGAGCGCCGTTCGCAGCATGCTAACATAGAAGCTGCTTACGAGCGCATGGCGACACGTCTCGCAGAACGGCAGCGCATCTCGAAACCTCGTAAGCCAACACGCCCTACTGCTGCAAGTCGTGTGCGCAGACTCGAAAGAAAGCACAGGGCGGGCTTGCTTAAAAGACAGAGATCAACTTTTCAAGGTAATCGGGATCCATCCGCTTAACTATACGGCACACTCGCACCTGACCGGGGCTTCATCATGACTGCCGACGAGGCAGAGCGCGTGAAAGGCATCATCGCGGGCAGCCGCGTAGTGGAGATTCCGGATACCAACCACTACACCATTATCCTCTCCGAGGTCTTCACTCGCGAAGTACTCTCCTTCCTCATGGATAGTGAATAAATGTGAGGTGGAAAGCTTGTGACGCCTTTGTAATGCTGAAGCTCAATCTCGTGATGGTTTTGTGATACCAAAACTACATAATGTGGTCAGATAAGTTATGGAATACTTACTGACCGCATGCTTGTGCAATGAGGTCGTATCCTTGTGAAAGGAGCAAATCATGACACAACGTTTTACACTGGGCATTGAAGAAGAGTTTCAGATGGTGAACCCTCGAACCGGTCAACTCTGTCCACGCATTGAAACCATTCTTGAAAAAGGCCATCCCATATTTGGCGAGCAGATCAAAGCTGAGATGCTCCAATCGACCGTTGAACTCATTTCGGACATCTTGCCCGATATCGCTGCGGCTCGTCAAGAAATGCAAACCTTAAGAGCTAAACTCGCACAACTATTGGAAGAGGAAGGTCTGGCGTTGATCAGCGCAGGCACCCATCCCACTGCCTTATGGCAGAACGAGCGGAGATCCCCTTACGAGCGATATGGCCAATTAGAGCAGGAATTTGAGGACGTTGCGCGTTCCATCTTGATCTTCGGCCTGCACGTCCATATCGGTATCGAGAACCAGGAGATTGCTGTTGAACTCATGAACCAGCTTCGTACCTGGCTTCCACACCTGCTTGCCATCTCTTCCAACTCCCCATTCTGGGCTGGACGCTTCACAGGTCTCAAATCCTATCGTTCGGTCGTCTGGAAACCCTTCCCACGTAGTGGGGTACCAGAAGTATTCCCCTCCTGGAGAGACTTCGACGCCTATGTTCAGACACTTACGAAAATGGGCTGCATTGACAACGGCAAAAGGATCTGGTGGGACATTCGCCCCCATCCGTTCTTCAGTACCATCGAATTTCGCGTTTGCGATATGCCCGGCACCTTTGAGGACACCATTGCTATCGCTGCCCTCTGTCAGGCACTCGTCGCCAAGCTAACCTGGCTCTATAAGCACGGCCTGAGTACCCCTGCACTATCGAGTCACTTCATCGAGGAGAATAAGTGGCACGTCATGCACCTCGGTCTGGACGCAGAGATACTTGATTTCGTGCAGGGGCGTCGCCTCGGCATGCGCGAATCGCTCAGTGAACTACTCGATTTCGTAGAAGACGTCGTTGATGATTTAGGCAGCCGCCGCGAAATGAATTACCTTCACCAATTACTCGAAAGTCGCCAAGGGACAGGAGCAGACCGCCAGATAGCCATTTATGAGCAAACCGGCAGTATTGAGGCCGTCATCAAACTGCTCATGCAGCAGACAATGCAAGGAATTCCTCTAGATGTGCCCGTAACGGTAGTACGCTAGCGAATCACTCAATCTTGCTAGAGAAGGCTGGATGGAGAGCTTCTCTAGCAGAATGGTGGCAAGAATTCCATGCTATTTTTAGCATGCTTTTCTAGGGGTCACTGTCAATCTAATGAATGCCTTCCAGATGATATAATGAAATAACAATTGTCTTCATTTAACTGGAGGAGCATTCTCTCATGCCCATCTTCTCAAAGGAAGCCATCGAGCGACCATATCGCACGTTTCAAGCCGCAGGAGTCGTACGTGAGAAAGCAGGTGCAATCGAACATGTCACTGCGTTTGCACAAGAAGACGAGATTGTCGTTGCAGTAGTACAGCACGACCTGAGTTTCGGAGGCGTATGGACACTTGCGCGAGAAGATATGATCCGGCAAGTTCTCCTACTCGAAGATGAAGGCGGTTGGTCACTCGTCTTCTCACGCTACACTACCATCGCACAAGTAGAGAAACGCTGCAATGAGCTGGCTAACATTGCGCTTAGAAGATGGGAGGCGATGAAACGGTGGGTGAGTCGGCATCAGCAGGATGCCAACGAATAAGATTTCTTTGGCCTTTCACCCTTGATTCTGTTCCGCCATAAGCTAACAGGAAAGCAAAGCTAGCAGCACAATATATCACACAATTTATTAAAAGCCCTGCCGTTAATTACAGCATTGCCAGCGCACACAAATCGTCTATATCCTCGCTAAAGTCCGTGTCCAGGTGGATTTTCGTCATCCGGCCTATATTCCCGGCACTGTATACCCTGTAACTTCGCATTGAATACTACTCTCATTTAGGATCATTATATGCTAAAGTTGTGTTTAGTGAAAGATTGAGCTTATAGCCTTGACAACTTCTTCCCTCTCATGTTAATATTTCAATAAGATTTGAAGTATTGAACATCATGAGAAAGTAGCGACTACAGCATGCAAGAAGCTTACAAAGCTATTGCCGATCCCACTCGGCGGCGTATCCTCAAATACCTGCGGGGTGGAGAACGAACGGCGGGTGAACTGGCTGAATACGCTAAGGTTGGGCGTACCGCGCTCTCACATCATCTTATGGTGCTCAAATTCGCAGACCTCGTACGCGTCGAGCGGCGTGGGCAATTTCAAGTCTATTCACTCAATACAACAGTCTTCCAGGATTTACTTACTGAAATTACAGATTGGCTTGGAGGGAAAAACGACTCCTCCGAATCGTCTATTACAGAAGATGAGGCTACAACAAATTCAGATGAACTGCCCGATGCCTTATAGCATCGAGAACGGGAGAACACTCATGAATCCTATTGATAATGACAATGACAAAGTAACTCCACAACGTCGATCTTATAGTCCCGCAACACTTTTTGCCATCCTGATTATGGCTGCACAGGTGCTCATCTCGATTGTAACCTATCCCTTGCTGCCGGACACAGTCGCCTCCCATTTCAACGCTGCGGGCAAGTGAATGGTACTTCGCCTAAATGGCTTATAGCGATATTGTTTCCCGCTATCAGCATCGGCATCTACGTGTTGGTACGCATACTCGTAGCTGCGGCGCCGAGGCTGGGAAATCAAAATGCTCGTCGAGCTAACCAGGAGGTAGTAAATCTCATCCTCGTTGGGGTATTACTGCTCGAACTCATCGTGCAATTAATGGTCACAGGTCTAGCCCTGGGCATGCGCATTGATATCACATTTGTCATAAGTCTTGCAATCTCCATACTGTTTATGTTTATTGGTAACTTTATGGGTAGGTTGCGCCGCAACTTCTGGGCTGGTATCCGTACGCCCTGGACACTTGCGAGTGATGTCGTGTGGGAACGCACTCACCGCCTTGGTGGCTGGCTCTTCGTGCTTGGAGGATTCCTCGGCGTCATTATGAGCTTCATCCCGCCTCTGCGGCCCTGGGGGTTCCTGGCCATCATTGGCGTAGTATGCGTAGCTTTGGTCATCTACTCGTACGTCATCTACTCACGGCTGACGGTTGATGGAAGAGAGCCACTCTCTTCTCCTTTCGAGGGTGGAGATAGGGCATAGCTATCTATTCTTCAGGCAGCTCAACCAAAGCATCCGGTTTTGACTGAACTGCCTGCTCAGCATGCTCCTTCAGCATCTCCTCTCGCTTTAGCCGTGCCTGCTCCTGCCGTTCTTTCTGCCGAGCTCGTTTCTCTGCGGCCTTCTGTTCCTCTTCTGGATCAGCATTCACAGTATTCATCGTCGCATCAATTCCTTGGGAAATCCACATCTCTATGGCTTCAACTGCTCGATCTTCCGCCGCTTCAAGCAGGACGCGTTCATCCAATGGAGGTACACCAAGTACATGATCTTTCCCACTCATGCGGCTATGCTTAGGATGATCAATACCAATGCGTAAGCGAGGAAATGCATCGGTATGCAGATGAGCAATAATATCCCTCAGTCCATTATGTCCTGCCGCACTACCCCGGGCGCGTAATCGTATTTTCCCTGCAGGCAGATCAAGCTCATCATAAACGACCAGCACATCTTCCGGTTGCACTTTATACCAGCGTACAAGTTCACCCACAGCCTCGCCACTGAGATTCATAAACGTCAGGGGCTTGACCAGTACCACCTTTTCAGGACCGAGAGTGCCACTCGCGAGTATCGCTCTAGAACGCCTTTCAGACCATTTCCAGCCGAGCTTCGCCGCCAATTTGTCTACAACTCGAAACCCAACATTATGCCGTGTTCGTTCATATGCCGTGCCTGGATTACCCAGGCCAACCACCAGTTTCATAGTCTCATCACCGACCATAAGCCAGGCGCACAGCCAGATACTGCGGCAGACCGGTCTTCAGAATCTTCTCCTGCGTCTTCTCGAATGGATAAGCGATTCGATAGAACTCAAAACCACGTTCGGTGTCGTAGATCATAAAGGCCGCACGCGGATCTCCATCACGCGGCTGACCAACTCCTCCCGGATTAATGATAGCCCGGTATCCTTCCGGTGCTTCCCAGTGGCCTTCTGGTGGGATAAGCATCTCATTCGTCACTGAAATCATACTCTGAGTCAACCCGAGCAGCGTCAGAAGCTCTTCAATTTCAGTATTCAAGCGATCCTCCGCATCTACAATATGTGAGACTGGTGTTTTTTCATCCGTCTCCTCAGATGCTTCAACCTCATTCTCAAGTTCTGCTTCGTCGAGGCTTTCCCCATCTGCAGCCTCATCATTCTTGCTGCCGTCAGTGTTTTCTTCATTCTCTACAACTGTATCTTCGGTCGAAGCAGCATCCTCTACAACAGCCGACGCTTCTGCTTCAGCAATATCTTTTTCATTAACCAAATCACCAATAGATGTACCGCCCTCTTCTGATTCGCTGGGTATATCTTTAGGCGAAGTTGTATCACCCTCGTCCTCGATAGCAGTTTCAACTGTATGATGTTGCTCGGAAGACTGCAACTTCTCCTCTATAATTGCGTTGGCATCATCTTCTGTAGCTGCCTGACCGGTTTCAGGGTCCTTATAAGCGCTTTCGAGATGCTCGCCAGCCTGAGTGGCTAATGCGGAGATGTGAGTAGGAGGATGAACTGCCACCAATTTGTCGGTATCGTCCTCTACCTCATCGCTATGGCTCTCAAATCCATTCGAATGAGAATGTGGTGTGCTGTTCTGCTCGGTGTGTCCAAGGGGAAGTGTAGGAGTATTAGCGACGGGATCAAGCTGCTGAAAGATGACGGGTACATGGGTGTGTCCAACGAAGCAATAACGGGTGTTAAAGTGTTGGAAGCTGCGCTCGGCCAGCACTTCAGAGGTTAAGTACTCCCATAGTGGCCCAAATGGACTGCCGTGTACCAAGGTGCATTCGCCCTTCACTATGCGCTCTGGCAAATTCATCAGAAACGTACGGTGTTCCTCTGTCAATTGTTCCGCCGTCCATTCTGCTGAGATACGTGCGGCGGCACTAAAATCCTCCAGATCAATTTTGCCAACGGCAGCCCAATCGTGATTTCCCGCAATGATAACGTTGGTACGTTCACGCAGTTTGATAATACATTCATTTGGATCAGGTCCATAGCCAACGAGGTCACCAAGAAACCAGATTGCATCGATTGGTTCCTTTTCTGCAATCTCATCAATCTTCGCCAGTACTGCTTCCAATGCTTCCAGATTAGCATGAATATCGCTGAATATAGCGTAGCGCATATGATTTCACTCAATTCAAATCAAAGTAGATGTATAAAAGTAAGTGAGGCTATTCTATCATGTTTATGGCAAGGTTGCTAGTAGCACGAATATCCTTCTGCTTGCCGTTCATTTTAGTGCCAATCCCCATAATGATCATATTTTTTGTAGAGAGAAAGGACACACATGGATCTGCGACAATGGTACAGCGTGTTTTACAGGCGTCAATCCCGGCGGCGTATGTTACGAAACCTTGGCATAGTTGCAGGAGCCGGACTATCACTCGATGTAGGTTTAACGGTCGTAAAGCAAGCCGCAGCGGCAATTCCAAACAACACCCCTATTCCCATTAATCACGTCCTGATTGCCTGTCAGGAAAATCGCTCCTTCGACGAATATTTTGGCTACTATCCGCGAGCCGGATCATTTGGCGTCCCGGCGGGCTACTCACAACCCGATGGCAATGGAGGGACTGTCACCCCAAGTCATTATTTTTTACCATTCTCAACCGACAACTCCCACACCTGGCAAGATATCCACAGCGAATGGAACCATGGAGCTATGAATGGTTTTTATACCACCGATGGTTCTAATGCCTTGAACTATTATGATGGTTCAGATCTCCCCTACTACTACGCACTGGCAGATGCCTTCACACTCTGCGGCCACTATTTCTGCTATGAACTTGGCCCAAGTTTGCCCAATCGTCTTGCCCTCTGGTCCGCAACTGCTGGTGGCAACACCTCCAATAATGCTGGTGCTGGAAGTCTTGACTGGCCGACTATCGTTGATTTGCTCGATCAACACAACATCACCTGGAAATGCTACAACCTGGGTCTAGGGACCGGAAGCTCAAACATACTGGAAGGCTACAACGCGCTGACCTTCTTCAAAAAGTGGCAGAATGATCCTCGCCTGCAATTTCAAGAGGATGACTACTACAACGACCTGAAGGCAGGAATGTTGCCACAAGTATCGTTTTTAATCACCGAAGACTTGATCAGCGAACATCCACCCACCGATATTCAATGGGGTCAGCAAAAAATGGCAGATGTAATCAATGCCCTGATCCACTCCAGCCTCTGGACAAGCTCGGCCCTCTTCTTCACCTATGACGAAGGCGGTGGCTACTTCGAGCACGTTCCCCCACCACAGGTAGACGCCTATGGCCTGGGTTTCCGCGTCCCCATGCTCGTAGTATCTCCCTGGGCCAGGCGAAGATACGTATCCGGCCAACTGTACGAGCATAGCTCCGTTCTCAAGTTCATTGAGCGCCGCTTTGGTTTACCTTCCCTGGCAAGCGTCAACCACCAGTTCGACACCTCCACCCCTGGAACGAACAACGACGCCGCCAATGGCAAACCATCCGGTCCACCCGCGCCTCCACGCGATGGCCTCAGGCAACTCGGTGACTTCTATGAAGCCTTCGACTTTACACAAAACCCGAATTACTATCCTAACCTGCCTGAGCTATAATGAACAATAGGGCAACCACAATGGTTGCCCTATTGTGCCGGTGGCAGTAGCGGCAACCCAAACCCCCAATTCAGTAGCGTCTTCGCATCCTGAAAACGACGGTCCGAATCAGCATTATGTAGCACTACCCCAATCAAGTACTCATTTCCACGCCGGGCAGCAAAAACCAGACAGTACTCAGCTTCAAGCGTATGGCCCGTCTTAATGCCAGTCGCCCCACTATAGCTACTCAGCAGGTCGTTCGTCGTACTCCACGTATACCCATGATGTTGTCCATTGGGGACAAGAACATAGCGCGATGTCTGGACAATCTGCGCGAAGAGCGGAATCGACATAGCGTACTGTGCCAGCCGTACCAGATCATAGGCCGTCGTATAGTGGCCAGGTAGAGGTACTCCATTAGCAGCGTAGTAGGTAAGGCCGTCAGGATTGATATAGTGAGTTTGGAAAAGGTGCAGACGAAGCGCGAAAAGATTCATCGTAGCAACAAATTTCGCGCTTGTCCCACCCAGAGCATCAGCAATTGCAATAGCCGCATCGTCACCAGAGGGTAACATCAAACCATACAGAAGATCTTTCAGTGGAATCTTATCGCCAACAACGAGGTTAGCAGTGCTTCCATCGTTCAAGTGCACCTCGTTGAAAGCGTCCTGCTGGATCGTCACAAGGTGGCTCAGATTCGCCGTCTGGATAGCAATAACAGCCGTCATAATCTTGGTCGTACTTGCCATCGGCAACGGCGTTTCACCATGTACATCATCCAGGATATGTCCCGTTTCGCCATCGAGTAGAATCGCCGCGCCAGAAGTAATCGCTGGTGGCGTGCTCTTCACCGTAAGAACCGGCGCGGGTGTTGGCGAAGGCGTAGGTGTCATCGGAATCACTGTGGGCGAAGGAGTCGCCGTAGGAGCATCCTGCCTCAATACGGCAATCAGATCTATTCCCGATGGTACCAACGCCACCACAAAACCAATCGCCAGTACAACCAGGGCAACGATAAGAATACGACGACTTCGCATCAGCTTCTCTGCAATTAGATACCTTTAGGCCAGCACGTATGATAATCTGTCACACGCTCGAAAGCATCGGCCACACGCAAGATCACATCTTCCGCAAAGACATTACCTAACAATTGCAAGCCCACCGGCAAACCATTACTGAACCCACCAGGAACCGAAACACCACAGATACCCGCCAGATTCGCGGGAATCGTGAAAACATCCTGGAGATACATCTCATAAGGATCAGAAATCTCGCCCAGCTTAAACGCCACAGATGGCGCGGATGGACTAACCAGGACATCAAATTGTTCAAATGCTCGGTCGAAATCCTGCGTAATTAGTGTTCGTACTTTCTCCGCTTGTTTGTAATAAGCATCATGATAACCGGAAGAGAGAGCGTACGTCCCCAGCATAATGCGCCGTTTGACCTCCTGGCCGAAGCCATGTTCTCGCGTCTTTTCAAGCGCCTCCCACATATCATCGGTATCGCGATAGGAATAGCCATATTTGACTCCATCGTAGCGGGCGAGATTCGCGCTGGCCTCCGCAGGCGCAATGATGTAGTAGACCGGCACACCGTACTTTGTATGCGGCAGCGAAACCTCATCGACTTCAGCGCCCATCTCGCGCAGCTTCTCGATATCGGCGCGCACCGCCTCGACCACGCCCGGCTGCGTCCCCTCAACCCAATATTCCTTTGGCACACCAATGCGCAGCCCCTTAATACTCCCATTCAGCCCCGCGCTATAATCGGGCACCGAGCGGGGTGAGCACGTTGCATCACGCGGGTCAGGGCCAGCAACCGCTTGCAAGAGTAAAGCCGCATCACGCGCACTGCGTGCGAAAGGTCCAATTTGATCGAGCGATGATGCAAACGCTACCAACCCATACCGTGAAACGCGCCCATATGTAGTCTTCAATCCCACGACATTGCACAGTGCGCCGGGTTGGCGGATCGAGCCACCGGTATCGCTGCCATACGCTCCCATTGCCATACCTGCCGCTACCGCTGCTGCTGAGCCGCCACTGCTTCCGCCTGGCGCGCGCTCTAAATCCCAGGGATTGTGTGTGGGAAAGAATGCCGAGTGCTCGGTAGATGATCCCATCGCGAACTCATCCATATTTGTCTTGCCCAGCATCACAATGCCCTGCGCATTCAGTCGTTCCATCACCGTCGCATCGAAGGGAGGTTTAAAGTTTTCCAGCATGCGTGATCCGCACGTGGTAGGAATATCCTTTGTGCAAATCACATCCTTAATTGCCAGAGGAATGCCGGTCAGCGGAGACACTGTTGTGCTATTAGTAAAGCGGCGATCGGCTTCCTTCGCCTGCTTCAGTGCCAACTCGTCGGTTACCAGCGTAAATGCGCGTATCTTCCCCTCCACAGCTCGAATCCGATCAAGATGAGCTTGTGTCAATTCAACCGCTGAAATTTTTCTTTGTCGCAGCAAGTCTGCTGCTTCGGTAATAGTTAACTCATATAATTCAGTCATCTTACGATTCCTCCAGCACCGCGCGTACCTTCAAACAGTTATCCTCCTGGGCAGGCGCATTAGCAAGCAACACCTCTGGTGAGTAGGATGGCTCCGCGACATCGGGCCGCATAATAGTGCTCAATCGTGAGGCGTGCGCCGTTGGCGAAACCCCGCTCACATCAACCTGCTGCAATATCGCAATATTCTCCAGGATAACCGAAAGCTGGTCTCTCAAAACCTCAACCTCTTCCTCGCTCAATCCCAGGCGCGCCAGCTTTGCCACATTCTTCACAGTCTCGCGGTCAATCATAATATGTATCCTTTTCCTATAGTCTTTATCTTAAGTTCACCAGCGGACATGGAAGCCGCTGAGATGTTCCGTTGGTTGTCCCCAACTCGTATTCACCTCGCTCACCTGCGCCGCCGATGGTCCTTTCCACAAAAGCGCCACAAGCCGTTCCAGAGTGGGCGGGGTCCCTGGGCCAGCACTTCAACGCTTCCATCGCGCTCGTTGCGTGCGTATCCCCGTAGCCCAAGGCCCAGTGCCTTCTCGACCACATAATAACGAAAGCCTACCCCTTGCACCCTTCCCCGCACATATGCATGTAATTCCTGAATATCATTCTGGCTCATGGACACAATGATAGCATACTCTTGGTTGCTGGACTAGTATCTAATTTCAGTCCCCTTTCAGTCTCTTTTCAGCAAAATCCATTACACTACAAAATCATGTGCAACAAATCCCATTTTTTGACGTAGTAATTAGTACAACCATTGAAATGCCAAATTTCAGTTCGGTTTTCCCTTGGTACCCACGCCGCCACGTGGTACACTTATGGAAAGTTCATATTTGAGAAATTTACCTGGCACCGTTGAAGGGATATCCAGACCAGGCGTTGGAGAAAAAAGCATGCAGTCGGTACAAGATCTAGCTACTGCGGTACAACGAGTCATTAGCAATGTCGAACGTGTCATCGTCGGAAAGGCTGAGCCGGTTACCTTCAGCCTGATTGCCGTTGTTTGTCATGGGCACGTATTAATCGAAGATGTGCCGGGCGTTGGCAAAACCGTCCTTACCAAAGCCATTGCCCGTTCTATTGGATGTACATTCAAGCGTATCCAATTTACTCCTGACCTCCTACCTAGTGATGTCACAGGCACCTCCATTTATAATCAGAAAACAGACAACTTCGAGTTTCGCCCCGGACCCATCATGGCGCAAATCGTCCTCGCCGACGAGGTGAATCGCGCTACTCCCAAAACCCAATCCGCCTTACTCGAAGCTATGGAAGAGTCACAAATTACCATCGATGGTACCACCTATCGCCTACCGGAACCATTCATGGTCATGGCCACCCAGAACCCCATCGAATATGAAGGCACCTTCCCCTTGCCCGAAGCACAACTCGACCGTTTCATGATGAACATCAAGCTTGGCTATCCCAAAGACTCAGACGAGATGAACATCCTGGATAGCCATCAATATCACCATCCACTCGATGATCTCGCACAAATCATGACCGCTGAAGAATTAGTGCATATTCAGCAGCAGATACGTACCATTCATGTCGATCCCTCGATCCGCGAATATATCGTAGCCATTTCCAACGCGACACGTAACCACGTTAACATCTATCTCGGCGCAAGCCCCCGTGGATCATTGGCCCTCTTCCGCGCCTCCCAGGCCCTGGCCGCCATGCGCGGTCGTGGCTACGTCATCCCTGATGACGTGAAACTGTTGACCAAACCAACCTTAGCGCATCGCATCATCGTCACTCCTGCCGCCCGTGTACGCGCCATTACATCCACCGCCATTCTGGATGAGATATTGCAGAGCGTACCTGTGCCCGGCGCGTGGGTCGTTGGCGGAAAGGGGCGCTGACCAGCTATGCGAATGATTGAAAGGCATCCCTCAACGCCGCTAGCGCGGCTACGCGCAATCTTTTCTGACCGGCTGAGCGAAGCTAGCACAAAGTGCGTTGTCGGCCGGAATAAGATACACGCGTCAGAGGTATGAAAGGAACGTATGCGACCCTGGCAAGCCACGTTGCTCATTTTAGTACTAGCCTTCTTTGCCATCAGTAGTGGATGGCGCGTCCTCTACCTGCTGACCTATGTGATGCTCACCCTCTTCATCCTATCATGGCTGTGGGCACGCTACAGCTTGCGCAAATTGGTCTTTCACCGCACCGCTCCAGCCGGACGCGTACAGGTTGGAGAGACCTTCGACGAGCGGCTGATGCTCGATAATGCAAGCGCCATGCCCAAGCTCTGGGTACAAATTGCTGATGCATCAACATTGCCATTCCATCGTGCTGGCTATGTCGCCAGTATGGGAGGACGTAAACGTGCTTCTTGGCGTGCTCGTACCGTCTGTAAGCAGCGTGGACGTTTTCAACTTGGCCCCGTCACTGCCACCAGCGGCGATCCATTTGGCCTCTTTCGACGCCGGATCTACATGACGAAGCAGCAGGAACTTCTCGTGCTGCCACGCGTCTTACCTATTACAAACTTCGTATTATTCACAGGAGGATTACCTGGACGAGGTCGCAGTTCTCGCCGTGCCTTGCAGGCAACCACCAATGCTACAACTATTCGAGATTATACTGTAGGTGATGCCCTCAATCGTATTCACTGGCGTTCCAGTGCGCATTATAATAAATTAATGGTGAAGGAATTTGATCTCGATCCTGCGCTGGACGTTTGGATTTTTCTTGATCTGCATGAAGAGGTGCAAGCAGGCGAGGGAGAACATTCAACCGAGGAATATGGGGTAACGATTGCGGCGACGTTGGCTAACTACCTGTTGCATCAGGACTTATCCCTGGGTATGATTGTCAACGCGCAACAGCGCGAATTTCTATCGTTAGATCGTGGTGATCGCCAACTTGAGCGCGTACTGGAACTGTTAGCAGTCGTACAATCGGGACCCGGCCCCGACCTGAAGGAGGCTCTTGCAACCGATGCGCTCCATTTTGGAAGAAATACTGTAGCTATAGTGATTACGCCTTCGACCTCGCGTGATTGGCATGATGGCCTGCGTCATTTGCAACGACGAGGCGTTCAAGTAGCAGTAGTAGGATTAGATGCCGCTTCATTTGAAAATGAACCGCCTGAGGAAGACACCCTGGCTCTCCTGGAAGGTGCCGGTATACCCGTGATGCGTATTAAAAATGGCGAATCGCTCACTGAAGCTTTGGAGCGTAGCCCCGATGCGCGCTATGCACGACGGAGGTAATGACGATGCAAGATGCAACTGTTGAACGGCTAGCAAAAATCATTGCTGATCCGCGCCCCAGCGATGGCAGCCCGGACAATAAAAAGCATTTACTCCCGCGTAAACCGGTTATTCGTTTGCATCTTGGCCTGGCCGAGGGCTGGTTTTCGCTGTTTCTGGTGGCCACCGTCGTCTATAGCACGATCTGGTGTGTGCAAGCTGTCGGTTGGGTAGAGCATCTCGAAGTCCTTTCCCTAACAACGGTCCTTGGTCTCATTGCGGGTGTAATCGCCGCCAAGCAACATCGTCTGCCGCGTATAGTTGTTCATGCAATTGCCATCGTTCTTGGCTTGTTGATTGCCTACTGGCAAACAGCGGGCGCTTTCTATGCGGGAAGTATTGGTGCGTTGACCAACGGAATGCATCGCTGGATCCAACTAGCGCTTGTTGGTGGTACTAGTAATGACGACTCTATTTTTCTCTTCTTTATCCTTTCGCTCGGCTTCTTACTTGCCTATGCCAGTGCCTGGCTCGTCTATCGCACGCGCCGCCCTTGGCTCATGATCGTTGCCAATGCCGTCGTGCTTCTCATCAACCTGAGCAATGTCTCGGATGGCTATATTGTCTTCCTCATCGTCTTCCTCATCGCAGCCTTACTGCTTCTGCTACGCTTTAACCTGTACGAATCCGCACAACGCTGGCGGCGGGCAGGATTGCGCTGCGCCGATGATCTCGGTTGGGATTTTATGCAAGCAGGTGCGCTTATCTCCATCGGAATATTGATACTTTCCTGGCTGTTGCCCTGGGGCTATACAAACGCCGACGCCGCTCAAATTTGGACCCTCAACGCTAATCCATTGGTGGATATCACCAATTTGTGGAATCGTCTGATCTCGGTCGATGGCGGCTCTAACCCTTCAAACCATGGCAATTTCACCGATACACTGGTGCTAGGTGGAAATCCCAATCTGAATAACACTGTCGTCTTCAACGTTGAGAGCACAGATGGCTCACAGTACCTTGCATCAATCAGCTATTCCACCTACAATGGACGTCTCTGGATCAATGGAGAAACCGATAGCACCGCAATAAAGTCAGGACAGCCATATGCCAATAGCGCAACCGATGTCCATGCAATTCAACAAACCGTAACTGTGGTGAACCCACCTGGTGAACAGAAACCTTATATCTTTGGAGCATCGGAGATCTCAACGGTGAATCAAGATGCCCAGGTACTCACCAACACGACCGATGGCTCGGTAATTTCATTCTTGAGGAGTAATGGAAGGCTGGCTGCCGGAGACCACTACACAGTCGTCTCTTACATCTCTTCAGCCGATGTGCAGACACTACAAACCGTACCACTGCCCAGCGCCGCTCCTGTTTTGCCTTCCAACTTTGATGGGCCGGTGCCTGTAACTGTCTATGACCCCAACGTCCTTAGAACGTATTTACAGTTGCCGCCAAATCTTGATCCCAATATCATGGCCCTGGCAAAGCAAATCACCGCAAATTCATCAACTATGTATGACAAAGCTGTCGCTATTGAGACGTACCTGCGCACTCATTACAAATATAATGCGAATGTAGGTGTGCCTCCAGGGGAGGAACCAACCTCGTGGTTTCTTTTCCGCAGTGGTAACCAAGGATTTTGTAACTACTTCGCTACCGCAATGACCATCATGGCCCGCCAACTTGGTATACCGGCACGTGTAGTATCCGGCTATACTAATGGAACCCTTGATCCAAAGCATAATCAATGGGTTGTTCGTGGTACCGATGCACATAGCTGGGTACAGGTCTACTTCGCCGGCTATGGTTGGGTCAATTTTGAACCTTCGGCCAGCTTTGCAAGCTTTATTCGTCCCCTTCCTGGTGAATTTGGCTCAGGTAGCTCGAGTACCAGTATTGGCGGTGGTCAGTCTACAACCCCAAGGGGCAAACTTGGCAACCTGAACCCATCTGATCCAGCAGGTACTGGATCGGTAAATACGCAACTCACAGCAGCGCAGGAACAGGCAAGATTTCGCACGCAAGTGAGCCTGACGCTAGGAAGTATCATTCTGTTGATCCTGTTTAGTCTGGCATTCTTTAGTCTCTGGTGGCGTAGGCTCTTCCGTGGGTATGGAATATCAGCGCAGATTTTCGGACGACTTTGCATACTCGCGAACTGGGCTGGCATATCCATCCAACGTTCGCAAACACCCTACGAATACATCCATAAGCTCGCCGAAGCAACTCCTGATGAGGCTGTAACTCTTGAACGCCTGGGAGATATCTATGTTCGCGACCGATGGGCAGACCCTGCAAGTAGAGAGCATCCCAATCACTCCGGCGAACAGGGAGAGCTACCCGGCTTATGGAAAGGCCTCCAGCCGCGCCTCTTCAGGTACGTGCTGCGCCATCCATACTTCTTACGCAAACTCCCGCAAGCTATTGTTACCTTCTTTCACAGTCGGCGCTCTCATCGCCACGCGCGCAAGACCTCCATAGAGGAACTGTAAACATGATTTAGTTGAGATTGCCATTGCGGTGGCTCTAGGACTCACTGCAATGGCAATCTCAACTTTTTTGCCCTTGACAAACCGCCAACTTATCTCTTATACTACCCTATGGTAGGGATTGCATCTGTGATTCCTCAAATTGTCTACATAACCCAGCTAAAAGGCTGGTAAGCATCACTCAAACCAATCTCACGAAAGGAGATGGCAAGCATGGCTACACGAACATCGTGGCTTAACATGGCCTATCCGCATGATTGCGCCAACCCTACTACCTATGGCTATGCCATGCCTGCGAACCGCGTGAGGCTGTGTACTGGAACTGGGAAACTCAATGGACCCATCTTTTCCGTCACCCAAGGCCTCACTGTGCCCATCTCTCGGGGATCTCCGCCTATAACATGATGTGTAGGTAACAATTGAAGAGATACCCTTAACCGTGGGCACTGGCAAAAGAAAAATTCAGTCCCACGGTTTTTTATTGTTCTCTTTGAACCGTTGTCCTGATGGACAGGTACCAATCCTGTCCGCGTGACCGATGTCCTGGTCAGAGAAAAAGAATAGAAGGGCAGGCGCAAGGCACAGCCCCTACAAAGATATGTTCGTGTAAAACATGACAAAGGATGTCAATAGTCATGAATTACATTAGAAGATATGTTCATTCCCTCTGACCATCTTTTGAAAGGAGAATACCCCTCGTGGCAATTCAAAATGTATCAGAAACAACACTACTAAAAGACATAACAATCGACCCATCTGTGGACGCTGTAGTCATCGAAGGCGTTTCCAAGATATTCAAAAAGTCGCGTCCTTTGCTGCGCTGGCCTGGACAGAAAGCGAAAGAAGAGAAGCGAGAAGTGCGTGCCGTCGATGATGTTACCATGACCATCAAATGCCGCGAAATCGTAGGTATCCTCGGCTCAAACGGTTCTGGTAAATCGACATTGATTCGTATACTTTCGACGCTCTTGATCCCTGACAGCGGCCATGTCAGCATCTTTGGCTACGATGTTGAGAAAGATGAACGCATGGTACAGCGGCTCATCAACCGCGTCAGCGTAGAAGCCTCATTCTTCAAAAAGCTCTCGCCAATGGAGAACCTCATCTACGCAGCGCGGCTCTACAATATGCCAGCAGCCGAAGCACGCGCCAAGATCAATAGCATCCTGACGCGCCTGGGTATCGCGCGAGACCGAATTGGACGGCCCTTAGAGCATATGTCTCGTGGAATGCAGCAAAAAGTGGCCATTGCCCGCGCCTTTCTAACTGCGCCAATAGTTCTGCTACTCGACGAGCCGACAACTGGGCTAGACCCACGCTCGAAGATCGACGTACAGAACTTCGTCAAAGAACTGCGCGAAGTGCATGATGCCACCATCCTGATCACTACCCATGACATGGACGAGGCGGAAGCTTTATGTGACCGCATCGCCATCATCGACGATGGGCGCATCGTAGCCCTTGGCGAACCGAACGAACTCAAGCAGGCTGTCGCAGACCGTATGGAACGTACAACACCTGTTACCATGCATGAAGTATTCATGCACTATACTGTCTCTCATCTCATCACCGATGCCGACATCGAACGCTACGGAAGCTGGGAAAAAGCCTTCGAGGCCTTCGAAGCCCAAAGGGAAGATGAGGAAGAATAAGGAGGACAACATCAATGTCTTCATTGATACATCAAGGACGAGCAACATACGCCTTTTTCGAACGCAACTGGAACCTCACCAAGCGTTATTGGGCATGGGAGCTTGTCTTCCTGGTCTACAACATAGTGAACGCCATGTCGGTCACCTACATCGGCGCTAGTGCGCAACTTATTACAGGTGCCAAGATCAATACAAGCTACCTGATCCTCTACCTGTTGATTGGCACCTCGGTCTGGTCGTACCTCAGCGTCACCTTTGAAGGCGTCACCGACATGATTACCATAGAGCGCTGGGAAGGCACCATCGAGCACACCTTTATGGCCCCTATCTCGCGATTCACGCACCTGATAGGAAGCTGTTGGTATGCAATAGCGCACGGACTGCTCTTTACCTTTATACAGTTGATCGTGGTGGGATCATTCTTCCACCTCGATCTCAGCCGGGCCAACTACGGAACTGCTGTATTCATGCTCTTGGCTGGTAGCGTCTCCTTCATTGGCTTTGGTATCGGCGCATCAGTGCTACCTCTGCTCTTCACCGAGCGAGGCTCGCAGATGTCCTACATCGTGCGTGCGGTCTTATTGCTGGTATCGGGCGTCTACTATCCAGTCAGTGTATTGCCCGGTTGGATGCAGCCGTTGGCTAACATCTCACCCGCAACTTACGTACTGAATGGTTTGCGTGCCGCACTCCTGCGTAACCAGGTCATCTGGTCAGCAGAGATATGGAGCTATACCTGGCCGCTGATTATCACCGGCATCGTAAGCATCCCTATCAGCATCTACATCTTCAAGATCGCTGAACGTTATGCCAAGCGCACCGGTAAGCTGAAGAGAAATGGCTAAATTCGGATACGGCCAGAATAGCAGTGTTTTATCACACATCTATTCTGGCTCTACCGGGGAAAGAGAGGAATAAATACATGACCGTAATCGAAACACTGCCAAAGAATTTTCTAGTACGCCATCCATCAATGGACGACGTGCCAGCCGTCTACGAACTGATCAGTATATGCGATAAGGCAGAGTATGGTACGCCAGACCTGACCGAGGAAGAGCTCCGTTCCGAATGGAGCTCACCTACCCTCAACCTGGAAACCGACGTCTGGATCGTTTTCTCACCAGAGAGCAAACTCATTGGCTATGCTGCGGTCGGGCATAGAGAGCATATACGCGTCTTCGCGTTTACGCGCGTCCATCCCGATTATCGGAACCAGGGTATGGGAAACTACCTGCTTCGCCTGGCCGAAGCACGTGCCCTTCAGCACATTCCAGAAGCTCCACCTGACGCGCGGGTCACGCTCAATCACTGGACGAGCAATCTCAATGTAGAGGCACAGCAGGTGCTTGAGCAGGAAGGCTTCACGCGCATCAGGACCCACTGGCGCATGGAGATCGATATGCAACAGGCACCACCTGCACCCGAGTGGCCCGAAGGCATTACCGTTCGCACCTTCGTCCCAGGACAAGATGATCGTAGAGTCTTCGAAATGGACGAGGAAGCCTTCCAGGATCATTGGGGACACCTCCCGGGAAACTTCGAGGAGTGGAAGCATTGGGCCATCGAGCGTGAAAACTTCGACCCCACCCTGTGGTTCCTCGCATTTGATGGCGATAAGATAGCAGGAGGCTCATTATGTGCTTACTACATGGATCTAGGATGGGTTGACAGCTTGGCCGTACTACGTCCCTGGCGGCGTAAAGGCCTCGGAATGGCGTTGTTGCTCCATTCCTTCGGCGAATTCTACCGCCGTGGCATACGCACAGTTGGCCTCGGCGTCGATTCCCAGAACTTAACTGGAGCCACACGCCTCTACCTTCGCGCAGGTATGCACGTCGCCCGTGAGCATCACACTTACATGAAGGAACTGCGTGCTGGCAAAGAACTAAGCACTCAATCTATCGAATAGTAAACAAAAGAATGGAGACACTACAGTGGCAGTACTACTAACAAATCTTGTAGCTCGTTCTCCGAAAATCAAAGACCTGGAAGCCGTAACCGAGCTAATAGTCACCTGTGAAATGGCTGAGTACGGAACATCAGACTACACAACAGACGACTTGCGCTCCGAATGGCAGAGACCATCCTTCAACCTGGAGACTGATGCCTGGATCGTACTCACAACAAAGGGACAGCCCGTCGGATATGCATCTGTATGGCATAAAGAGCATGAGCAAATCTACATGTTCACCCACGTGCATCCTGAGTATCGCAGTCGAGGTATTGGCACTCTGCTGGTCAGGCTCGCAGAACAGCGAGCGCGCCTCCACATCCAGAAAGCGCGGCCAGGCACTCGTGTCGCCTTAAGTAGCATTGTAAGCAGTAACAACGAAATAGCGCGCCAACTTCTCGAAAGGGAAGGATACGCACTTGTACGCCAATTCTGGCGTATCGTGATAGAAATGGACGAATCGGTCAGCAAATCTTACCAGCGTGGCAAACTCAAAGTCGACCTCGACTTTGACTCGCACCGTCTGACAGGCGCAACCAAAGCCTACGAGCGCGAAGGCCTTTACATCGTTCATCCCTATCACACCTACGAAAAGGAACTCCGCCCTGGCCAGCATCTCACAACGGATGAAGAATGGAACGAGCTCCCAGTCGTAGTCTAAGGGGGCAGGTGGCGAAGCCTGTTGCGGTTGCCTCGCCATTTGTCATCCTGAGCGGAGCGAAGGATCTGCGCTCTGTCTAATCAGAGATCCTTCGCTCTGCTCAGGATGACAAGCGAGCGGAGCTGAGGGATAACAGCAATGCTTCAGTGAATTCTCATCAGATGACCCTTGCCCGCCTTGGTGAGGAAACGCGCATAGGTACCTATAAAAGAGTAGACCAGTTACTTTGTATCTATCTATGCCGTCGTGATATCATGGAAGAGCAAACAAGGCTTCATAACACAACACATAGCAGCGAGAGAGGACAAAAGTATCATGTCAGTCACGGGCATGCTAGTACTCAGTGCAGCAGACAGCGGGGGAATGCGACCAATGCTCCTGGCGTTACTACTAGTAGCGATTCTCCTCCTAATCGCAGGAGGCACCATCGCCCTACTAACACTACGTAGCCAGCGCAAAGCAAACGACATATCCCTCGATCCTGCGCAACTGGAGAGTGAGCGCATATAGCATGCTTCGGCGGTCAGCAACACCTTTACTCATCGGAACATTTATCTTACGATCAAGTTCTGGTGCAGGTACAGTCATTCTTGGGCTATTCCTCGCGCAACTTACCGCACATGGAAGCCGAACCATCACAAGTATTGACGTTGGGCTTATTGCCGTCGCATTTTCCATCACAGAACTCTCCTTTGCGCCCTTTATGGGAGCGCTCAGCGACCGCTGGGGACGACGCAATTTTTTAATCATAGGACCACTACTCGGACTTATTGGAGTGGCCCTTCTACTATTCACCCCCATCGCAAACCCCTTACCGTACTTACTGGTCATACAAATGTTCGGGGGTATCTCTTCTTCCATGCAAGTCCCAACCGTCCTTGGTTACCTCGCAGATTACACCGCACAAAGCCAGGAACATCGCATGCGAATCATGAGCTTCTACGAACTTGCCACCAGTGGAGGCATAGGAGTAGGAGTCGTGCTAGGTGGATTTATCTGGGATCATTTCGGCAAGCTCTCATTTGTCGTACTCGCTTCATTCTACCTGCTTGTCGCGATCTGCATGGCCCTCGCTCCGAAAGTGAAGCAGGTAGTAGAACGGGGAAAATTGCGAATGCTTGCCACCCGTTACTGGCATATTCTCCATACACCTCGCCTGTTTATCTTCATCCCGGCGTGGATCTCAATGAGTGCCATCGTCGGTGTCTGGCTCAGTTCTCAACTCCCTTTCATTCTTTCAGTGCATAGGCATAATGCGCACCAGATATTAGTAGGTAGTATGAGTGGAGCGGGTGGCGGCGGTCGTTTGAGTCTTATTTTAGGAGCAGTTGCCCTCTACTTTGGACTTTGCTTGCTCTTCTGGGCTTTCTTTCTTAATCGCCTGCCTCGCCTTGTGCTCATGCTAACATCTATCGTCGGTGTCTATCTCTTCTGCATCGCTATGACCGGCATCAATCATCGAGGAGTAGGACATGATACCTGGCTCGTAATATGGACCCCGGTCTTGTTGATCGGCGTCTTCGCGGAAACCAGTTTTGCTCCCGCCGCACTGGCCTATCTCGCCGACATCTCAGAGGCCACCATTAAAGATCGCGGACTAATCATGGGGTTATATTCAGTATTCCTAGGCCTAGGTCAACTATTTGGTAGTGGCTTAGGTGGAGTCTTTGCCCGTAGTTTTGACTTCGATGGCTTGATCTACCTCACGGCCCTACTTGCCTGTATCGCCCTTGCCTGCCTGTTATTTCTTCACTGGTACGGAAAAAGACACCTCACTCCTGTCCAACAAAAGCCTGCATAGAGATAGCAGCATCATTCATGAACCCTACAGTCGAGAGATGAACTCAACCCGATTCCCAAACGGATCACGAAACTCAAACCTTTCATAACCAGGAATAGGCACCCCATCCAAAATAGCAACACCTTCTTGCTCCAGTCGTGCTCTCCAGGACTCTATATCAGTCACCTCATAGGCCAGATGCGCCTTTGTGGCTTTGCGATTCACTCCATCTTCAGTACCCACATGCACCTGCCTATCCCCAACTTGCAACCAGAACCCGCCGCGTCCCTCCAACGTCGTTGGCTTCTCCACCTCCTTTAACCCCATAAGACCGCAATAGAATCGTCGTCCTTCTTCCTCTGCCCCCTTCGGAATAGTAATCTGTACATGATGTAGTCCTACAATCGTCATCAAATCACCTTCCACGCACGACGCGCTCAATCTCACGCTTCGCATCTCTCTCAGCAATCGCCTCGCGCTTATCATACAGCTTCTTACCACGAGCTAATCCTAACTCAACCTTTGCCCGACCTCCCTTTAGATAAAGTTTGAGCGGTATCAGTGTAAGCCCTTTCGTTGCCACCTTCGCCTCAAGCTGCTCAATCTCCTTACGATGCAGCAGCAACTTCCGATTGCGTATCGGATCATGATTATAGCGATTGCCATGCTCGTATACAGCGATATGAGCATTCTCCAACCACAATTCCCCGTTGCGAGCCATAGCGTATGACCCCCTCAAGTTCACCTTCCCATCGCGAATCGACTTAATCTCCGTCCCCCTCAACTCAATACCCGCTTCCATCGTGCGCTCGATAAAATAATCATGATATGCCTGCCGATTAACCGTAATCACCTTAATCGAACCACTATCCGTCGAACCCTTATCGCCTGCCTGTTTAGCCATAACGCAACCCCTCCTACGGAGATATTTTTGATGAGTAGACCCACTTGACGCCTATACAGAAGAAGCCTACTAATATATCTAAGTGTAACCCTTGTAATAGCCTTATAAGTAACCATCATAATACAACACTAGCCCATACGAGTCGAGAGGGAGCAAATACATCTCTTACCCCTCCCACCAACAGCGGGCGTCATATCTGTAAAAAACTAACAGAAAGGCACACACATGTTCTACCATCTAGGCAAAATAGCCACCCACTATCGCTGGTTGATTGTGGGCATATGGATGGTCGCCATCGCCATCGCACTTCCATTCGCGCCGCAAGCAAGCTCAATACTACACTCCGGCGGCTTCATCAGCCCCGATGCCCAATCACAACAAGCAATCGACCTGCTCACCCAAAAACTTCACCTCGACCAAACCATTGTCCAGGTCATCTTCACCAGTCAACGTTACAACGCCTACAGCTCCCAATTTATCCAGGAATCCCAACAAGCCCTTGCCAATGTTCGCAGCATGGCAGAAGTCTCAGGAGAACTATCCTTTACCGATAACCCCCGTCAGATTTCACTTGACCAGCATGCTGCCTACGTAAACGTCTTTCTAAAGTCCGACCCTGACAGCGCACCCAAACTTCTACCCGAACTCGAACAGCGTTTACAACCGGTTCCTGACCTGAAAACCAGTGTTGGTGGTGGTCCCGTCTTTTATGAAGATATTCAAACTGTCAGTGAAAGCGACTTGCGACGCGCGGAAACCCTTGCCTTTCCATTTCGCCATCATCGCCCTCTTACTCGTCTTCCGTTCGGTCGTTGCCGCCATTCTGCCTGCGCTCATAGGTGGAGGAGCCGTCATCGTCTCCCTTGCCCTCATCTTTGGCCTCGGCCAGATTACCGTCCTCTCCATCTTCGTACTCAACATCACCACCCTCTTTGGCCTCGGTCTTGGTGTGGACTACTCCCTCTTCATGGTCAACCGCTTCCGTGAAGAACTCGCCCACGGCCGCAGCGTCGAGGAAGCCGTAGCTATCACCGTAGCCACCGCCGGACGCGCCGTTGCCTTCTCAGGCTTCACCGTCTCAATTGGCTTAGTCGGCCTCATATTCTTCCGCATCAACATGCTGCGCTCCGTCGGCATGGGCGGTGTGCTGGTCGTATTGCTGGCCGTCCTCGCTGCCACTACCTTGCTTCCAGCCGTCCTTGCTATTCTCGGTACCAGAGTTAACGCATTCCCTGTGCGCATACCTCAACTCTGGAAGCGCAAGCAAACTCCCGCTGTCAGTGGCATAGCCACGCATCAGGACTCAGCCGACCTGCATCAAGGTTTCTGGTATCGACTCTCGCACTTTGTGATGCGCTATCCTGTGCGCATCCTCTTACCTGTTCTGTTTCTATTGATTGCTTTAGGTCTGCCCTTCCTCGGTGTCCGCTTCTCGGCACCGGATGCATCCATCCTACCTGCCAACGTACCTTCACGTGCCGCATTCGACCTGCTTGCCAAACGCTTCAATAACAGTGAAACTACTCCCATCCTTCTAGCCGTACAGACCCAAGGTAATGTACTCACCGCCGACAACGTCCGCAAACTCTATGCCTACGTGCAGCGCATCGAATCCGATCCACGCGTTGCGCGAGTTGATAGCATTGTCAGTGCTGATCCCCGCTTTACCCTGGCCCAATACGAACTTCTCTACACCCACCCGCAATTAATCGCCGACCCCTATCTGCTTGCCTTTGTCAAAAGCTCTGTTGCAGGCAATACCACCTTGATCTCAGTCATCAGCAAATACAGCATGCTCGATCAGAACTCCCAGGCCCTTGTGCAGACCATTCGCAACACCCATCCAGGTGGAGGTATCACCGTCCTGGTCGATGGTGGCACCGCCGCAGATATCGACTACGTCAACTCACTCTACACCGACTTTCCCAAAGCAGTGCTCATCGTGGCTATCACCACCTACATCGTACTGCTCCTGTTTTTCCGTTCGCTCGTACTACCGCTCAAAGCCATTCTGATGAACACCCTCTCGATCCTGGCAAGTTATGGGGCGCTTGTCCTCATCTTCCAACAAGGATTCCTGCATCAGCTTCTTGGCTTTACCCCGCTTGGTTTCGTTGAAGCCTCAAGTCCCATCCTGCTCTTCTGTGCGTTATTTGGCCTATCAATGGATTATGAAGTCTTCCTTCTCTCGCGTGTGCAGGAAGCCTTCTGGCAAACGGGCGACAACACACGCTCCGTAGCGCTTGGCCTTGAGCGGAGCGGAGGCATCATCACCAGCGCGGCTGTGATCGTTATCGTTGTCAGCGCCTGCTTTGCCACTGCCGATTTGATCATTGTCAAAGCGCTCGGCCTCGGCATGGCCCTCGCCGTAGCACTCAACGCCTCCCTCGTGCGTGGCCTCCTTGTACCCGCCACTATGCGCCTGCTTGGCAACCTCAACTGGTGGCTCCCCTTCCTCGGCGTCCAACGTCACCCACCTGCCTTGGCAGAAACCTGGCGCACTCCCACGATCCCTAACAACGATACGCCAACCACTGAACCCAATCCAACCATGACCGACGCCGAAATAGGAGGCACCCGATGAACATTCTTAATTTTCAGAAACAAGCTCTCAAGATCACATACCTTGCTCTCTTATTTCTCCTACTCACCCTCCTGCTTACCTCCTGCGCTTTCCCAGGCATGGTCTCTACATCAGCACAACTCCCACCAGCCCGCCCAACTCCCCAGGCAACACCACTACCCTCCATCCGCTTTCCCCAGGATGAAGGAGCGCACAACGACCTGACCGAATGGTGGTACTACACCGGCCATATGACCGCCACCACACCGGATGGTAAAACGCATCATTACGGCTTTGAACTCGTCATATTCCAGGCCCTGCGAAGTGACCTCCCACCCGTTTATGCCGCGCACTTCGCCATCAGCGACATCACACGCGGCGAGTTCCACTTCGATCAACGCCGCCTCACCGAACCAGACGCTCTCAAAAATAGCGCCTCAACCCCTGGCATTCACGTCTCTATTGGCAATTGGTCAATCCAGGGCCTCAACGGGCAAGATCACCTGGTAGCAAGCATGACCAACTATATCCTGCACGTAGACCTGCATGGCCTCAAACCAGCAACGTTACATAATGGTAATGGACTCATCACCTACGGACTAGGTGGCTTTTCCTACTACTACTCCCGCACCCGCATGTCCTTATCCGGTACCCTCACCGACCACAACGTCCCCTTACAAGTGACTGGGGAAGCATGGATGGATCACCAATGGGGCAACTTCCTCGCGCTCGGTGGAGGAGGTTGGGACTGGTTCAGCATTCAACTCAACAACTTCAGCGAAATGATGCTCTACTTCATTCGTGATGCCTCCGGCAAGGTCATATCAACCTACATCGGCTATATCGCTCCCGATGCCCACGACTACCTGTTACCCGCCAGCGCCCTCAAAATAACCGTACTCGATCACTGGAAAAGTCCGACGACAGGCGCAAACTACCCCTCCGGCTGGACCCTCCAGATCAACGACCCACACATCCACGCTAGCTTAACACTCACACCCGAACTAAAGAACCAGGAACTCGTCGTCTTCCAATCCACGGGCAACAGCTACTGGGAAGGGGCTGTGAGCATCTCAGGTCAGACCTCAGGTACTCCCATTCAGGGCGAAGGATATGTTGAATTAACTGGCTACACCCACTGAAAGGACACAGACACATTTTGATGATGTAACATTGGATCCTGTAGTGGGTTTCCCCGAGTATACATCGCCTACCTGCGTTCCCATTCTGCACGCAAACTGGAGACTTGCCCCGCTGTAAGCTCAATCTTCCTCCGGAAGCACATAAGCCCTTCGCTGTGAGAAAAGCGGGCGCAGTACCAGGAAGATGACGATGCTGACTGCCGCACCGATCAGGTACCCCAGACTGGTGCTGGCGAAAATGCCTCTTGCCAGGGGACCCGTGAAGAAAGCGGATTGAGTAAAGAGCAGGCCAACAACCACACCAATGACCCAGGCTGCGCAGGCAGGAATGTTAAAGCCGCCGGTATAATAGTAGGCGCTATCAGGACCAGTATTAGTCAGACTTCTGGTATCGTAGCCGCGACGCCAGATCATATCGACCAAGAAGATCGCCGCCCACACTGTCAGACCGTCGGCCAGCACCAGCAGGAAGCTGGTGAGCGCGCCTTGGAAATCATTGCGGATCAGTAGCACATAGATGGAGCCAATGACCATCAGCACACCATCAATCAGGACAGCATACTGGCGCTTGAGACGGATACCCAAAGCGAGCAAATTCAGCCCGGAGGAGTAGATGTCAATGGCCGCACCTGCCAATAATCCACCAACGGCAGTCAGCAGGTAAGGAACGGCCAACCACCCAGGAAGCGCCTCTCGAATGGGTGCCAAGGGATCAGCAGCCGTCAGCACATTCGCTTTGAACGAGGCCAGCAACACTCCTACGACCATCAAGATATATAATGGAAATGTCCCACCAAAGACTGTCCAGAACGTAATCGCCCGCCCGGAACTCCGGCGTGGCAGATAGCGTGCGTAATCAGCGCCTGAGTTAATCCAGCCAATCCCCGTCGCGGCCATAATGATGATGAAGGCGGTGGTTACGCCAGTATCCCATGGTCCCGCTGGCTGGCTCAGAAGTTTGCCCCAGTTGGTCTGAGGGATGATGAAGGCGATAATAACGATGCTCAGAATACCGAAGACCCAGGTCGCTGCTCGCTGAATCCAGACCAACGTGGCATGTCCCCAATATCCACAAGCTACGACTAGTGCCGCGAGGATCAAGATGCTGACAACCGTCCAAGCAGGATTTGCCGCTATGCCGAACACTTGTAGCAGTTCTAACAAAGCTCCCGTGGAGGTGATTACGAGAATAGTTTCCCAGCCCACCAGACTGATCCAACTTACCAGCGTCGGGCCGAAGTTCCCACGTGTGCCAAAGACCGCCCGCGAAAGAGTCAGCATCGGTGCACCACCCCACACTCCAGGCAGGCTTAACAGGCCAACGAAAAGAAAGGAAACGGCTGTCGCAATCAACCCCACCACCAGACCCTGCCAAAGATTCAAGCCGTTACCGGTGAGATAGCTCGCGCCATAGACCACCCCCAGAATGCCAACATTGCTGGCAAACCAGATCCAGAACAACTCAAATGGCCGTCCGTGGCGTTGCTCCTGATCTATCGGGTTGATCCCGTTCATCTCAATTGACCAGACGCGATCACTTTCCGGCTGGGTGACGCTGCTCATATGTCTGTGCTCCTTCTCATGATGGATATTTGCAAAAGAAATGATGATGAGAAAAATTATAAAGACCTCAACAACAAATAACAAATGCCCAGAAGAAAGTATTCCTCAACTTATCCCGCAGTGTAATATATCGATGTTCAGTGACTTGTAGGTGCCTTCCGCTCAGCCACTATGATGCTACCTCCAATCCCTTTCGAACCTCCTCACAAAATCCTCCAGATCCGTCATAGCCGTCTCCCCCGAACCTACAAAAGGAATCGAAGAGCGCACATAACTATAAATAGCCCTCGTCCCCTCACCAAATCCCGCAACACGCTTGCGAAGATCAACCGCCTGAGCCGCGCAGATAAGCTCAATCACCGCTAAGCGCACTGCCAGTCCTGCCTCTTCATCTAGACGACGCGCACCCAAAGAGGCCAGAGTCACCCGGTCTTCAATCGACTCCGCCAGGCTAGAGGTTGGCAACTCTAAGGAGACAGGCTGTGCAAGCAAGCGTGCCTCTGCGGCAAGTGCCGCCGCACCATGCCCAAACATTGCCAGGGCATCCTCCGCTAGGTCCTCACGTTCTCGCAATCCCGTTGGCAGCCCTGTATGCCAGCCTGACAAAAGCTTCTGGATTCGCTCGCAAGAAAGTGTCAGAGCGTGGGCAAGTCCAATTCGTGCATAATCCAACACCGACGCAAGACCAGACGTATCGAAATTGCCCACCGAGAGCAATCGCCCATCAAGTGTCAGCAGGGGATTGCTAGAAGCGGAAGATAACTCGCGTTCCACAACCTTTACTGCCTGCTCACGTGCTTCACGCGCCGTCGCGTGCGTCTGCGGAGCCACCCGCAGCGATAGTGGGTCTTGCAAAAGTCGAGGCGACTCTCTCCCCTCTAGTAGCGCACTCCCCGCCAGCAACTCGCGCAATCGCAGCACACTCTGCTCAAGCTCTGCTGAAGGATGCGCAACAAACACCGCTGGATCAATACTGCTTGGATTGAACAGAAACCCCTCCATCGTGAGGGCCGTAGCCATTTCCAGAGCATGAATCGCCCGCTGTGTTCGGCTGAGAGCCAGGGCTGCCCACCCAAGCGCGAAAGAATTAGCACTCAACAAGGCCAGCGCCTCACCCTCCTCCAACACAAGGCCACGTCTGATCAAGGACTCAGCAATTTCGGCCAACGGTGCAAGATCGCCCTGCCCAACCGAGCCGAGTACTCGCACTGCCGGAACATCATCCTCATTTAGCGCATCAATCAAGGCCTGAACCACTGCTGACCGCACACCCGTTCCCCCAACAGCAAGCCCCTGCGCTCGGCAAATCATCGTAGCTCGCACAACCGTACGTGGCATCGCATTGCCATGAGAAACCCTATGACTGAGAATCAATCGTCGATTAAAGGTATGTACCTCACCCTGCTCGACCATCACCCCTTTAAGCGCACCAACCCCCGTCGTCAACCCATACACCGCCTCATCCGACCTCGCAGCCCTAAGCACAGCAACACGAGCATCATCAAGTCGACGCGCACATGCTGGATCCACCCGTACAAGCTGCCCGTGGGCAATCGCGACCACATCATCAATACTCATCGACCCGCCGCTCAGCACAAAATGAGGCAATTGATCTCGATTACTCAAAGGTTACGAACCTTTCATTTTTCATCTTGCATTGCTGCCTGCGCTCGTGCGAATATAGCACGTATATCATCATAATCACTATCCCTCATAGCCACAAAATGGTCAATTCTCCCCTCATGGAGCACGAGGGCTCCATCGGCATCATTATGCATCGTCAGCAACACTTCTCGCATCCAGTTTTTCAGTTCGTTGTTGAGGCTCTTAGCAACAACAACGGGTGGAATACTTGATGGCCCTAGTACCTCAACTACCCGCAGCCGTGATGCAAGGTCTTCATTCTGCAAAAGCGCCACCTCAAGCACATGCGAATCGATAGCGGCAGCATCAGCCTCCCCTTCCAGCACCATTTCAAGCGAACGCTGGTGTGACCCACTCTCTATCATTCTACCAAAGTAACGCAGCGTTTTCCCTCGCTCAAGCAAACTAGCGCAAACCACGTTATAGCCAGAATGAGATGTTCGCTGGTTATACGCCCATGTGCATCCACCTAAATCATCAAACGAGCTAAACGAACTATCGCTGCGCACAATAACATCAGAAAAGTACACCGGTTTGTGCCCATAGCGTTCCCCTAGCAAAACAGGAGCAGCCAGAGGTTCAACGGGGCTGGCAGATAAATCCGCCAGTCGTACATAAGGCAAACCGCACAGAAAACCAACATCAATCTTCCCTGCCGCAAAGTCTCTCGTTGATTGCCCAACCGTCAGATCAGTGGGACATCCCACTTTCCCTCCCACGTAGCGAGCAATATGCTCATATGTGCGATAAAGATGAGGCGCGAGAAATGTAGCAAAGCGGATTGTTGAGTTACTGTGCAAAAATCCCATAGTCATTTGGCGGCTCCTTCATTTAGTAAGTAATTTCTCAAATAGTAGGCCGACGGTCTGCCCCCTGATACCTATAGTATCTCGTCTTCTGCAAAACCATCTTATTTCCGGCTAATCCCTCAGGCATATACCCATGGTGCAGCCGAATCCATTCATAACAGCCTGGAGCCACATCGTAAGCAGCATACTGATGATTTGCCGATTGTTTGAGAAGTACTTTCACTTCAGGATCGTTCAGCAAAACAAGATTGCACCAGTTCCCCTCGTGAAGCTCTAGTGATGAGTAGCTCAGCAGGCCAGGGGTGTTCTCAAGCTCCTTAACAAGTTTTTTATCCATAATGCGTAAATCGGCAGCAGCTGACGGCCTCAGAGGCTTGAGTTTTCCGCTCACAAATCCCACAAATGTAAGTTCGTTATGCCGCAATAACTCCTCAGGATTGTAAATGGTCATCCGATGTGTCCTCCTATGGCGCTCATTCAGGTAAAAGAGCATTGGGCTAGTTGGAGTTATTTCTTGAGCCAGCGAATGCAGTGTCACAGATACACGTTGTGCCATATAGCGCAGCACCACCAGATCTAACTTCGCCTTTCTCACGCAAAGTAGTGCTGTATCAGCGAGCGCTTCACCTTTGTTCAATTGCATATCTTTGTCCATGTGCTCCTCTATTTGATTGTATTGCTATATCACAGTCACCAACCCTAGTTTGTCGATTAGAGCGGATGTCACGGAAACAGACAGAACTTGCATAACAACGGTAATGCAAATTACGCCTCAGTTAAGTGCGGAAATTAGAAGTTGCTCAAAACTTCTCCCTGCCTATGCACTCGTCTGTACATTCGGTTACAAACTGCAGGAGGCCGTAAGGAATCAAAAACGAACAAACCCGAATAATGACCCAGGCAAGTTATCTCTGAGGTACGAGAATTATCAGCAGGGAAGAAAGCAACGCGTTCAATTGGCGAGGAAAATGCCTGGCGCATGTGTAGAAGAGCAGAAATAGGGGCGTGCCCACCGCATATTCATATGAAGGCAAGCAAAGCTATGGAATCGTAAGAACCGTTCGTTCCATTTCATCGGAACATCCACCTCCACTAGAATAGTAGTCCCCCAAGACATGTACATGAGGAGGTTTCTAAAAAGAGAATATCTCTTGGGAAAAATTATAAGCAAGAGCTTGCATTTTGTCAATTGAGAAAGCGCAAAATCTTCTGCACAACCGGATACACACTCTCCTGTGCGCCAATACTTGCTAAAGGCCTCCACTCCACCGCACTCACCTCCATAGGGGCACTCCGAAAAGCCATCGTAAAAGCATGAAAAACATAACGGCAATCAAAATGATGGTGCTCAGCCTCACCCTTAATGGGATTGCTTGGAATGCGATGAATATCAATATCTATCGGTATCCCCTGATGTTCATGCCAGGCATCAAGAGACAATTTCTCAATACCCGTCTCCTCTTGCGCTTCGCGCAGTGCACAACGAGCAAGCCTACCATCCCCTGATTCATAATGCCCACCCGGTGCAAGCCAACATTCCAGCGCCCGATGATAGACCAGTAACACACGTTCTTTATCAGGAGCGAAAATATAGGCGCTTGCCGTCACGTGTCCTGTCATGCTCTTTCGTGTATGGAGAGTCTCTCCACACTCAATGGCATGTTTCAAACGAACAAGCCGCGCCTCTTCCTGCGGAAACACCGAGAGGTACGCTATATAAAGCTGCTCCACGTATTTCCGAAAACGTTCTGCATCCTCTAGCGTAACCCTCATTCAACTTGCCTCCATGCTTAGCCCTATTCCACCAACAGCGCTGGCTATTCTTTCTTCGACGACTTGTTTCCCCAGGCGGTACGAATTCGCCATTTTACCACAAAATCAGGCTGTTGCATCTCTTTGAGCGACTCCTGGTAAAGCTCCTCATAATTTTCAGGGACACGTGTCCATTTGCGCAAGAAAGGTACTGCCGTCCGGAATAAATGCCTCATATCCTCAAAAAAGATTTGTCCTTCAGGAGTACCCCCTCGATATTCCAACATGTAATCACGCGTCTGCACATTCTGGAATCCATACTGCTGTAGCAGCCGCTCTAGTTCGCTTGCTGGCCCATTTTTACCTGAAGCAAAGACATGTCCCGCCAGATAAAATGTTTCAAGCAGCAGGTCACTGATTCTCTTAAAGGCCGGACTGCTCACCTCGTTGTTATCGCTTTCGGTAATGCGGATCACTCCACCTGGTCGAATCAAGCGTTGATACTCTTGTAGGAGTTTGGGCCAATCCCAGGTACGCAGGTAGGATCCTCCAAAGCGCTGATTGACAAGGTAGAAATAATCGGTGGGAAATTCGAGCATGCGTAAAGCGTCCATCGTGCGAAATTGCACCCGGTCACTCACGCCTTGAGCCTCAGCCTCGGCTTGTGCCTGCTCGATCATCCGACTACTCACGTCTACTCCCACCAGCATTGACATGCTCGGATAGGTCTTTGCTGCTTCGATGAGCCAGTCTCCAGTTCCGCAGCCGACATCAAGTACACGTTGAAAAATCGTCGGGTCCTCCTGCTCCGGTAGCACACTGCCCATGCTTGCCGTAATCAATTGATCCTGGACCCGCAGGCGGGTAAATTCTTCTTGATTAGATTGATCCTGTACAAAATATGTACTGGGATGCTCTCGCCGCGGGTTCATCGGGGTAGACATAATATAGAGTTCCTTCCCTTTGTATCCCTGGACCCATCGGTCCCGGGTCAGGCGTTCATTAGTAAGAGTTGTGCGGTAACATGATCGGTCACCAGAATATTTGCCAGCCCTGCTCTGAGCACGGCTCGAATCGCGGGAACATAGGATGGACTGCCTCCTGCGACAAGGATCACCCGCGAGTTCCTCTGCCGGATTTTCTCCTTGAGTCGTGGAATCTCTAAACCAGAAAGAAAGTAGGGCTGTGGGGTAAGCATTTCGTTGATACATTTCCCATTTGCATCGAAGATCCAATGGTTAATATCTGCCATTGGTAAGCGCTCCTCTATCGCATCTCGTTGCTGCGACGAGAGCAATCCTTGCTCCACGAATTCTTTATACGTATGCGGCGTCCATAAACCCGTCACGGTGACGTTTGCTTGCTCCATCATCTCATATGCTTCTCTGACAATTGGCAGTTGACGAGTGTTGTGCAGTTGCTCCTCATTAGAGAGGAAGGCCGGACACGGGAACCACTGGTGATGTGCTCCGTATGCTTCAGCAAGATCATGCGCTATCATATTTGCATCCCCAAAGGTCGTATGTTCTTTTACGAACCCGATAGTCGCCACAACCCGCATGTGTGGAAGAAGCTTAGTTGGTTTCAGGTAACGTACTACGTTGCGCATGAACTTTTTTCCACCAGAAACCGCCAGTATATCTGAATCCCCTAGCAATTGATCGAGATACTCAGCCGCTGCACTCGCAATTTGGATCACCACCTCATCCAAAACTTCCTCGGAAGGTATCGCGTCTAAGCTCTGTCCCGACACCAGGATCAAATCTTCCAGACCAAGCTCCATGCGTACTTCACGAGAAAGATTACGAAGATAACCTGTACGCAAGTCGGGCACGATAGAAATACGTACAATCCCTCGTTCTCGTGCCTTCTGAAGGGCCTTGCTCACCGTTTGCCGAGAGCAAAACTCCATGCTTGCAATAGCTTCCTGCGAATTACCATCTTCATAGTACAGGTACGCGATTTTGCGCAGAAATCGTTCATCGCCCAGCAGCCTCGCTTCGCTGACGTTCCCTTGCATTATTTCTGCCATGTGGCTCTTTCTCCTTACTCCACGGACCTTTCATACTCTCGCCCGTTCCAGCCCTTTCTCCTCCTGATCTACAGCATACCTTATCTAAGCGCAAAGTGCAAGACGCTCAGCTAATGCGCATTTTGCTCATTAAGCGAAAGTTTTGTTTAAAGTGCTGCCTCATCATTCATATGCTCCTCTATGTTATCGATGCCCTTATTCTGATACAGGCGTCAATCAACTCTCGTTTTGTGAACGATATGTTGTCTAATAGGCAGGTATGTACATACTGACCAAAAATGAGCATATTGATTATACTATCTGAATTTTTGATATACCTGTACATCTCCTCGAGAATTAGCGGAATCGGAGAAAATGCGCCAATTTTTACAAAAAGGCACGGATGTCTTGCATCTTTCTTCTGTGACCATTTATACTTCGTACAGAGCGTAAGAGCGGAGAGCTTCTTCGTCTGCCCCTCTGATGATATTCGTTCTGGGAAGGAACTTTTCATGCGTAAACCCATCCTATTCAAAGTGGAAAAGCGACGGGTCCTTGTTCCTGTCGGGGTGCCCTGTCCCTTTGGATGTCGTTACTGCTATACCCGAGGGGGCGAGGTCGGATTAGCGCGTATAGACACGACAGAAATTCTTATGCGCTTCCAGGAATTTATTGCTACCAGCGCGCCTCTTTTTGACACCATTCAATTCGGGTATGATGGTGATCCCTTCGCATTTCCTGAACGTGGGGTTGCCATGTTGAGGCATTTAGCAGTGACGGGTAAGGACCTAAACTTTAGTACCAAAGCATCACTCACAGATACAACTCTCAATGCCTTGAGCCAGATACACAACCACATGGAGGATATGGGAACAACCTTGAGTGCACTGGTATCCCTCAGTTGCTGGGATTCTGCCTCCTCGGTGGAACCTCATACCCCTTTACCCTCCGAACGTATATCTACAGTGGCCCACCTGAAACAGCGAGATATTCCAGTGTTCATCGCAGTGCGACCGGTGCTGCCACATATTCTTGATAAGGAATATCTGCGAATCGCCATTGAAGGAGTCCGAGCAGGATGTGATGGATTTGTTCTGGGACCACTCTACGCTGACGACCGAGGGCAATTCGTGCGCTGGATTCCTCCAGAGGCTCTGGCAACCGTACCTCATAGTCGAGGAACTGTTTCCTGGTCTGCCCATTCACCCGTGTGGACCCGCTACGAAGATGAAGTCCGCCTGCAACGCCTTATAAGAATGATCGAGGAACAAGGAGGAAAAGTCTTTCTCTCCTCAGCAGACGCGATGGCATCGGTTAGCCGGGAGAGGCAGGCTGCCTGATGAAGATGGAGCTAAAGAGCAGACCGCCCCTAATACCGTGGCATCATCGCAAGGCGATATTAGCGGGGACAGGTGGATTGCATAGCTGGTTGACCGCGAGATGGAACCGCCTTGCCAACTGGCTCTTTAGCTGGCATGGTCTGCTATTGTGCATTGCAGTCATCACACTATTGCTGGGAGCGGAATACGGTCTCGCCTTTAGCAACGCGTTCCGGTCCTCCTGGTTGCTTCCTCTAATAGCCGCAGCGCTCTCTATGCTGGCAGTGACAGTAATGGTGGGGGGCTTGCTCTGGTTGACCAAGACGCTTGTTAGTGCTCAACATCAGGTTACGCAACTCCAGCAGGACTACGAGCAAGAGCGTGAACTGAATCAGGCACAAAATCAAGTGTTGCATACCCTCAATCATGAAATGCGTATCCCGCTTACCCAGGTCCAGGGATACCTCGAACTTTTAGAAACCTGTGAGACCCAGCTCGATCCTGCAACACGTGCGCACTTCATCGCTCAAGCAAACAGCGGCTGCGAAGAGCTGCTTAGCTTACTTACAACAGTAATGGCGACAGGCACAAACAAGAGCGAGCCGCTACAAATGCAGGTATTTTCCCTGCACCACGAAGTCCAAACAGTGGTTGCGCACCTTGATCCACGTATACTTGAGGATCATCGCCTGCAACTCGACATTCCTGCATCTTTGCTTGTGTGGGCAGATCCACGCCTGCTCCGTCAGATTATGCGCAATCTACTGACCAACGCCCTTAAATACTCGCCTCCCCACAAATATATCACAGTCAGTGCCTCTCTCCTAGCAGGAACAGAGGAGCAGGACACCGGGGCTGGCAAGATCTGCATCCGTGTCAGTGATGAAGGACTCGGCATTCCCCTTGAACAGCAATCTTTGCTGTTTCAACGATTTGTCCGTCTCCCTAACGCGCTGGCAAGTGGACAACCGGGAACCGGCCTTGGACTCGCAATCTGCAAGCAGTTAGTTGAAACCATGGGAGGATGCATTTGGTTGGAAAGCCCCACTCACATGGGGAAAGGCTGTTGTTTCTCCTTCACCTTGACTAGCGGAGCAGCATTGGTCATATCTCCCCACAAAATATTTGTAGGGGTGGAGGTGGAGTAGGGCGGAGTGAGGGGCCTTGTGCCTCTGCAGGCGCGTGTTCTGAGTAAATCTCAGCATTAGTTGACGATCAGCTATCCAGATGTGCTATACTCTACGAGTACCTTTAGGCTATCATGTGCCAACCCTTCGTGATAGCATCATGCCATACATTATGCTACAACGTAGCATTGTGCGTGGTTGTGTTTATTTTAATTGTGCTATACTGTATACCGCTTGGCTAAGTTAGCATTCCAATCTTATTGGAAAAGCCAACGGAAAACCATATTTATTCGGTTACCAGAAGAGTTGGGAGTATTAATGGAGGCGAAAACACAAGCGCCCACATTAGAAGAATCCACTATCGTCGAACGTGTTGCGCGTATCGTCTCCAGCATACGTGGAACAAAAGCTGACTACACCTACCTTGCTGCCGAATTAGAACCAGCCATCCCCTTTGACGTCTTCGGCATTGTACTCCTGCGTCATGACCGCCAGGCACTCCGTGTCACCGTGTGTAGACGTGAAGGTTCCCGCTGGATTGCACAATATCATCAACACCCATTGCAAGATTCAAAAGTCGAGCAAATACTGCAACAACCCACCATGAGCGTCCAGAACTACCCCGATGGACTAAATGGCCCACCCGCACAGAGCGGTGACGCCCTCAGTACCTTCCCGCAACTGCGTGCCACCCTCATTGCTCCTCTGGTTGTTGAAGAGCAAGTACTTGGAACACTTGAACTTGGCAGCACTATCCTCAATGCCTATACAGATGAAACACTCCAGCGCCTTATCGGAGCGGTTGCTCGCGTGTTAGCAGCAGCCATTGAGAGTGCTCAGTTCGGTGGCAATGTAGAGATACAGGATCGACAGCGCCAGGCCCTCAAAAACGTCTCAAGTGCCTTGACCTCCGAAATGGACCTCTCAATGATCCTCAACCGCATCGTCGTTGGCATTGCACGGTCCCTGCACGTCGCCTCTGCCATCATCACATTGGACCAGCGGCAACATAAGCTACACCTGGCAGCACAATCTGGACTCGATCCCGACCTTTTAAATAGAATTGTCGAGCACGAGCTGGTGTTCAGTGAGCAATCTATTCTCGGTTCAACCTTGCGTTATCGTCAGCCCCGGGTCTCACATGATATTGGCACAGACGAACGCTTCCCTGCAAGCCATCTCTTGGCCTCAGAACTTGCCATACGCTCAATTTTCAGTTACCCCCTCGTTACAGGCGAGCAAATCTATGGTGCACTACTCCTCTGTTCACCCGAACCCGGTGGCTTCACCCCTCTCAAAGCAGATATTCTTTCGCTCTTCGCCAGTCAGGCTACCATCGCCATTCATAATGGCATGCTACTTAAATCAACACGCCAGCGCAGGCGCTTTCAAGAAGCAATCGAACAGTTAGAGCAAGCGCATGCCGGAGAATCTCTCACAAATGTTCGGGCAGATGAGCAGGCCCTTCTTGAGCGTATCCGTCAAGAATCAATTCGTATCTTTGGCGTCAGTTTTGGCACCCTCTTACGTTTTCTCAGCGATCACTTGCTTACACGTAACGAGCGTGATCTCCAGAATATCTTGCAGATCTCTAATAATGATGTAGGGGAGCGATTGATCGCGCCCTCACTGCTCATACAGACAGCCGAGGCGGCATTGACGCAAGCAGGTGTATTAGGCAACATAGGTGCGGCTCTTGCCAATATTACCTCTGAAAACCAGGGACAACATCAGGAACAGCACGCCTTGAATCTCCAATTATATGAACGACTGACGCGAGATACATCGGACGGTTGGTTTATCATTGATCCGCAAGGATACTGTATCTATGCTAACCCTGCTGCCGAAGCTTTCTGTGGCATACGCATGACCCAGATCGGCGTAGCCAGTCATGGGAGCTACCCGGAGAAAACCAGAACGGCACATTTCGTTTACTCACGCTCTGCCTCACTAGAGATGCAGGATGCCAGGATGGATGCAGGAAATGAGCATACCAGCCACCTCTTCGCCCCAAACTTAACGCTGAATGACATGTTTTCGGGGCTTTTATTACGCGCACGTAGTATCGATGAATTACGCCTGTATCTGCATGACTTCACACTCTCGCAGCCTGCTAACCTTTCCAACCACACAATCGCTAATGGAGCTGAAGAGGATTCTTGGTCAGGTTTACCAGGCTCTGAACTCCCAGGATCCGCTAACCCTCCTAGTACGCTGAGCGTACTTCGCTGTGTATTTGCAGCCGAACCACTCATTCATCCAGCTTCGCCATTGCTAGACGAACCAACCATGCCTCTGGAAAATTCTCCTTCCGATCGTCATTACCAGTTCACACGCTATCCACTTTTTGATCAGCATGGACAACTGGTAGCCAACGCCCTCCAGGTACACGATATTACCGAGCAAGTGCGCGACGAAAAAAATAAATCTGTGCTCCTTTCATCTATCTCGCACGACTTGCGTACTCCGCTCACCACCATTAAAGCTGCTGTCACCGGACTTTTACAGCCCGATATCGATTGGGATGAACAGACCCGTCGCGAAATACTTCAAGAGATTGATGCCGAAGCCGATCATCTGACTGGCCTTGTCAACGCCGTTGTAGAAATGTCGCGTATAGAAATGGGAGCCTTGGTACTGGATAAAGAATGGTGTGATATCGTTGAAATCGTCCATAGCGCACTCACCCGTTTTGAGCGAGCACATACTGTAAAGCATACGTTCTCCATGCGTGTACAGCCGCAACTCCCGCTCGTTTCAGCGGATTTTGTCCAGTTGGAACGTGTCTTTTCTCATCTGATTGAAAACGCGGTCCATCATAGTCCAAACAATACAGAAATACGTATCAGCCTTGATGTTATTCATTCTGCAACTTATCTCCCCGGGTTGCTCCGTGCACAGGTCATAGATCATGGTAGTGGTGTGCCGGAAAGCGAACATGAGCGCATCTTTCAAACATTTTACACCCTGGATTCGCAGGGCAGTGGACTTGGCTTAGCCATCTGCCGTGGCATCATCGGTGCTCATGGCGGGCGTATCTGGGTCGAGTCGCCACCGGAGGGAGGATCATGCTTTGTCTTTGTACTGCCTATTCACCCGTAATCGAGAAAAGCAGGTGATGAATGAAAGGTATGCGTTCCTGACGTATCTGCAATTAGCCTGCTGCTCAAACGCATGAGGGAACCGTATGAAAGTCAAATGCATATTGGTCGTGGATGACGAGCCACCAATTCAACGCATCTTGCGTCGTAACCTGATTGTCAATGGCTATGACGTACTGGTAGCCGAGGATGGGCAACAGGCGCTCAAAATCATTCAGACGCATGAGCCAGACCTGATTCTGCTTGACCTGTGTTTGCCCGGTGAAATAGATGGCATTGGCGTATGTCGGCGTGTTCGTCAATGGGCGCAGACACCGATTATCGTCTTATCAGCCAGAAACGAGGAGAAACAAAAAGTACAGGCGCTTGACCTTGGCGCAGATGATTATCTAACCAAACCTTTCAGTACAGAAGAATTACTGGCGAGAATACGCGTCTGTTTAAGACGTGCACAAGCACTTTCTGCATACAACTCGAAAGAGCAGAGCGCTTTAAGTGCAGCCGATACAGAAAGTGAGCAGCAACCGGAGATTTTGCGCAGTGATGACGGTTATTTAAGTATGAATATCGCTCGGCGGCTGGTACGCGCTGGCAACACAGAGGTCAAATTGACACCTACCGAGTTCGCATTATTGCGCCAATTAATGATGTACGCCGACAAAGTTCTCACCCATCGCTCACTACTACGAGCTGTCTGGGGACCTGAATATGGCGAGGAAGCTGACTATCTGCGGGTCTACATTCGACAACTGCGACTCAAAGTCGAAGAGCAACCATCTCAACCCCGTTATATCTTAACCGAACCCGGAGTTGGATACGTCTTTCGCTCCCAACCAGTTGCCGATGAGATTATTTAACGCGATTTTAATAACTTGAGCATATTTTTTATGTTTGTCTAACTTGTCTTGTTGTATACTACAGACCTGTGCCCGCTTTTGTGACGGGAATGCAAGGAGCTTGCTCCTTGCCAGGGCGTGGGAAAAAGGAAAGCTCTCGACAGACCGAAAAGGAATTAGAGCAACTATGGAGCAGCCGCAAGATCGCATAATGGACGGAGACCTACAAACTCTGGGTCTCCAATCCATCCTAAAAATGCTCGCACTCAGTGGCAAAACCGGTACACTCTTCGTGTATTCCGGGCCAGAAACCCTTACCATCGGCCTGCATAAAGGCCTCATCATCGCATTGCGTGAAGAAGGTATACCTCAGCCAGAACTGCTCAACATGCTTTGTCTGATTAACAAACTTGATCCCCCTCGTGCTCAAACAGTACGCGAAATGGCTCAAGGTGATTCTCAAGTTGCTCTAGCTCTCCTTGTCGAACGTAACTGGATGAGCAAAGCCGAAGTGCAGCGTCGCCTGGAATTTGCCGTGACACAGTCAATCAGCCACGCGCTGCGCTGGATTGAAGGACGCTTCTCCTTTCATCGCCACCTTGTCACTATGAAAAGCATTATGGAGCCGCTCAACGTCGATACCATGCTCCTCGAAGCCCTGCGCCAGGCCGACGAATGGGAAGAAATGGGAGGATCAATAGCCAATACCCCAGGAACAACACCCCTGACTCGTACCACCGTAGCAAGGTGGCTCCCCGAAATTAACAACGACGTGCGCAGTCTCGGACTCAGTCAGGAACATATTGAGGTGCTCTGTCTCTCCAACGGAGAACTGCCACTACAAGCCATGGCGTTAGCCCTTATGATTCCGGAAGCTCGTATCGCACGCATCATGTCCCGCCTGATTGAACTTCGCCTCATCGAAGTAGTTGATACGGCCCTGGAGGGACAGCTACAGCAAGACCTGTCGAACATTATCATTATGTGCCAGCACTCGCTGGTCCAACAACGGCAAAATGCCTCTCCTGAACAGCACCTTCTCGGGCTGATCAAAACTCTCTCCCAGTGCATAAATGGCTTGCTGATCCATCATGGCAAATATGCAAAAAGCCTGCGAGGGCGAGGATTACTTCCCGTCGCCGAAATCATCCGTTACCTGGAGCATCGTTTTGCCCAATCGTTACATCTGTTGGCAAAACAACAATTTCCTATCTTAGAAACTGTCAACTTCATCAATGGTCAGCTCGACTGTTCTGAAATTTTACATCTGAACCGCTTAGTCAAGGGGGAACAGCTTGAAGAATTTTACTGGGAGGCAGTGCTAGGCCTTACGATGTTCTTACGCACTGTATTCGCCACGTTGTTGCACGATGAAGTAGGAAACTCGCATACAGGTCGTCAACTCAACGTCGTCTGGAAAGCCTTTCTCACGGAAATTGACCAGGAAATGCAGCAATACCAGGTCTATCGTGCATATCAAAACACCAGACGTGAACCCATGCACGCAGTGGGAATGTTGCCAGACTGGAAGAATATGCCAGAGAGTGAGCGTGGCAAAGGAAACAATGTCAATCCTCCCTGGTCCTCTGAGACGCAAAGGAGGTCGATCTAATGAGGGAACCGACTGTACTAGTTGTGGATGATAGCCCCACAGTACGCAAAATCGTCCAAATGACCCTACAGCGCGAACATATTCGCGTCATAACTGCTAGTGATGGCTTGAGTGCACTTACTTCCGTCGCGGACGAAATGCCTGCTGTTATCCTCCTTGATATCCAATTACCTCGTATGGATGGGTACCATATTTGCCAGATAATCCGCAAAAACTTGCAGTTTCGCCAAATACCCATTATTATGCTCAGTGGGAAAGATGGGTTGTTTGATAAGATGCGTGGTCGGCTGGCCGGATCGACCGAATATTTGACCAAACCCTTCGACTCAGCCGAATTGGTACGAACCGTAAAAAAGCATCTTGCCAACTGGCAGGAGCGCACTGGAGGGGGAAGATCCGAGCAATGGCCACCGCGGCACGAAGGTATGCGCCCGCGTCTTAGACGACGTGGATAAACATGCTGTACTAGCCTTTCTTTCCTATTGACTGGGTGCAATGAATTGCGCCTTTACACAGGAAAGGTATAATGAGATGCCGGGGCAGAAGATACTCGTTGTAGACGATAGCTGGACAGAGTTGACCATGATAGCGACACCACTACGTAACAGTGGCTTCGAAGTGGTGACTGCCGTTGATGGTGACGAAGCCCTTGAAAAAGTCTTCAGAGAGCGACCACACTGTATCGTACTCGATGTGGTCTTGCCCAAACAAAACGGGTTTCAATTGTGTCGGAGGCTTAAAAATCTGGAAGCAAGTAAGCACATACCAATTATTTTATTGACGAGTAAAAGTACTCCCCTGGACAAATCCTGGGGATTACGGCAGGGTGCTGACTTGTACATGACGAAGCCATTTAATGAAATTGAGCTGGTCGACAGCGTACGTCGTCTCGTCTAAACTCACTATTCATTCATCCACCTTGTCATGGCAGCCAGAAATACTATCTCCTTCACGTATCAACACAACATTGATGCTATTGCATGTGTACCGAAAGGGATTTGGGGTGTTCCCACGTACACTCTTTTACGCTCTCCCCTACAGGCGGCGAACAATGAAGGGAAAAGCATCTAGGGTCATAATCGATCAGCCCAGAAAGGCAGCGCAGTGGAAAGCTCAGACCTAAAAAAACGCATGGATACAGGAGCTGCTAACGGCAACCAACTCACAGCCCCCAACTTCCGGAGCGTCAGCGAAATAACCGGGCGCCTACAAGGAACCGCCCTACGACAAGCAGCACAAAATGCTCTTGCGGGACTCCACAGGGCACAGAGCGAGGCAGCACAACTGCAGGACCCTGCCCTTGTTGTACCCCAACAAGGTCAACTTCACCTCGTCTTCACACTTCTCGAATGTGAACTCGCACTCAATGCCGAACACATCCAGGGAGTGGAAAGGCTAGTGGATGTTACCCCTGTTCCCAATGTCGCTGATTGGGTCAGCGGAGTGATTAATCTACGTGGCTCCATCGCATCCGTCGTAGACCTGCGTACATTTCTCGGCTTGGAGCGACTGCCATACAATCCGCGTACCCGCCTGTTATCCGTCCAGTACCATGATATGGTCATTTGCCTGGTTGTCGATAGCGTCAGTGAGATGTTGCCAATCTCTGAAACAGCTATCGTAGAAGCACAGCCGCCTGGCTTCAACATGCGCCAGACTACTATTCCACAATGGATTACTCCCTATGCTTCTGGGAGTGCCAGAGTAGGAAAACGAAGTATTGTGTTGTTGGATGCAGCACGTCTCCTGTTTTCTGACAAGATGCAGCACTACGAAATCTAATAACGCCCGGCTAACAGCGCAGTTCCTACCCAGCAGGTAGGACTGCGTAATGACAAAGGCCACGGGCACCCTTAAAGGAGGGCTTGGAGGATGAATGAACGCAACAAAGGTGCAACATCAATCGATACGCTGATGAAGATAGGGCTGTCTGCATCAACTGCCATACCTGTCATCTTAATTGCCATACTTGGCATATTTGCGCACCTCATCGATCCAACGGCATTCGTATTCGTCGTTGGCGCTTGTGCCATGATTGTCTTGATAGCAGTCCTGACCATTAATTATTTTGTTCGCCGTAGGATCCAGGACCGTCTTTTGGGGCTTGTTGATGTCTGCCGTAACTACGCCGGTGGGGATCGTGCCGTTCGCGCAACTGTCGTCGGCGATGACGAATTCGCAATGTTGTCCATGTCCCTCAACACTCTACTTGATAGTCAAGGCCTTATATCAGGTGGTACTGTATCCAACAGTAGTGTCGGGAGTGGCAATGACGCGGCAGCGCTTCAAGCACAAATTGAAAAACTACTCCAGGAAGTCAGCGCCGTTGGTGATGGTGATCTGCGTGTGCAAGCTGAAGTAACGCCAGACACCCTCGGCGTTCTCGCCGACTCCTTCAACTATATGATTGAAGAGCTTGCGAAAGTCGTTGGGCGCGTCCAAAACACCGCTCTGCAAGTCACGCATGCGACACGCCGTATCCTTGATCGCTCCGCGGAACTGGCTCAAGCCTCTGAAACCCAGGTGGCGCAAATTTCTCAGACCACCGAAGCAGTGGAAGCTCTCGCTATCTTCATTCAGAACGTTGCGCGCAACGCCCAGTCGAGTGCTGAAGCTGCCCAGGAAGCGTTGCGCAACGCCAACACCGGTGAAGTCGCTGTGCGCCAAACCATCGACGGTATGATGCTCATTCGTGAGAATGTCCAGGAAACCTCGAAGAAGATCAAGCGCCTCGGCGAGCGCTCCAATGAGATTGGCGAAATCGTGCGTATCATTGAAGACATCGCGGATCAGACAAACCTCCTCGCCCTCAACGCCGCTATCCAGTCCGCCATGGCGGGCGAGCACGGACGTGGTTTCGCAGTCGTGGCCGACGAAATTCGACTCCTCGCAGAACGTTCAACAGAATCAACCAAGCGTATTGCCACGCTCGTAAAAAGCATCCAGGGAGATACATTTGAAGCAGTCGTAGCTATGGAAGACAGCACCCAGGAAGTCGTCAAAGGCTCTCAACTCGCCGATGAAGCAGGTCGCGCCCTCAGTTCGATCTATATCGCTGTCGAACGCCAGGCACAGATGATCGAGAGCATCGCCCGCGCCGCAAATGAGCAGGCAAGCGTATCTGAGAACGTTGCCGTCGCTATGGGCCAGATCTCTGAAATCACACGTCAGACAAACACAGGTACCCAGGAAGCCGCCGTCAGCGTCAGTTATCTCTCTGAACTGGCGGATCAACTGCGTGCCTCGGTCGCAACCTTCCGTTTGCCCGATCGCATTAACGAATCGGTTGATGTCTTCCCCAGTATGGGTGGTGTCCCTGCCTTGCCTAGTGGCAATGGCGATCAATTCTACGCTCAAGATATGGGTATGAACTCCGGCAGTGATTGGAACCAGCCCTTCTCTGGCGATCTTCTGCCACTCCCCCAGATGCAGGACCAGGGAAACTCAGGCTCAATGGCGGCCTTAACTGCGCACGCCGGACAATTCGCCTTCAGCAATCAACAAGACTTCGGCAATCAACCCTCCTTTGGAGGACCACATTTCGGGAACCAGCCAGCCTATAATGGGCAGCGCTCGTATGATAATCAGCAGAACTTCGGTGGCCAGCAGCCATTTGCCAGCCAGCCGGGCAATAGCGGTCAGCGTTCTTATGATAACCAACAGAACTTCGGTGGTCAACGCCCATTTGACAACCAGCAATCCTATAATGGGCAACGTTCATATGACAACCAGCAAGGCTTCGGATCCCAGCGTCCCTTTGGAGGCCAGCCAAATTTTGGTGGTCAGCAGCCCTTTGAGCAGCAACAAGGCTTTGGAGGCCAGCGCCCCTTTGGAAGCCAGCCGAATTTTAGCAACCAGCAACCGTTGGACAACCAGCCTAACTTCTCGGGACAACAGCCATCTGGCGGCTATCCAAACTTTGCAGAACCAAGGAGCTTTGATAACCAACAAAACTTTGGAGGTCAGCAGCCATTTGGCAATCCACCTGATTCTGCATCAGGCTTCGCTGGCCGAGGTCAGGGCCAACCTGTGTTTCCGTCTGTCAACCAGACGCCATTTGTCCAACAACAGCCCTTTGGAACACCGCCACCATCTCAGCCTGGGCAATCGCCTGCATCGCGTCAGCGTTGGAAAGGCCCCCAGCAGAATCAAAATCAACCATCGTTTGGTCAAGATCAGGGCCCTTTCCCTCCTAACGGTAACGGGCAATTTGGTCAATAGCAGATAGAGACCCGTGTGTAAGGGGTGCGTGCAGCATGTCAAATACATTTGATAAACTATCAGTCCTCGATTCGTTTATCGAAGAGGTAAATAGTTATTTGCCTGAAATCGAAGCGAATCTTAACCACCTGAGGATTGTGCAACAATCGTCGCCAGAATTATCAAACGGTGACATGGTAGCTCTTGAGGAGACATACCGCCGCACTCATACCATTGGTGGCTCCGCTTCAATGATGGATTTCCCCGGCTTAGCTCATGTGGCTCATGGCATGGAGGACATCCTTGGTGATGTATTAGATGGCATAGCCACTCTTGATCTTGCCACCATTGACCTGTTGCATCGTTCTCTCGGACGCATGCACCGCCTGCTAGATGGCATCCGCACTGGCATTGATGAAGATGCCATAATTGCTGAGGATGACGCTGACTACGATCAATATCGTACTGCAATCGAATCATCTGCTGAATCGCCTGAATCGCCTGAGTCGGTAGGATCTCCTGCTGAAACATCGCCTCAAGAAGACGAAAGCACGCAGATCACCGATGCTAGATTGCGCACTACAACAGACGAAGCGCTCTCCACCTCAACATCCAATTCACCGCAATCGCCATCCGAATCATCATTACCTTCGCTCGACGAGATGGTAGCATCTTTCCACGCTCCCACTACCGATGTAGGAGAGGAAGTTGCTTGGCCAGAAGAACCTGCTCCACAGATCGAGGTATATGCACCCCCTCAACAAGAAGAGGTGCAGGAAGAACCTCAAACACCATCTGAACCACTATTGCCAGCAGCACAGCAGCCAAGCGCTCTGGAGGTACTGGCTGCAACAACACAGTCTACATCTACTCGAGTAACTCCGCCTCCAATGGTGAATGATCAAGTAGCTGCCATAGATGACAACACAGCAATTACCACTAGCCGTACAGACATTGCACCAAGCTCCGCTTTGTTCTCTCGCGTCTATAACGATATGCAGGAGGATACGCAGAACCTCGAAACGCAGGCAAGCTCCTTGCAGCGTACCCTCACCCAATTGCGTCTCGCCGTCTCCGTGATTGAAGCACAACGAACCGAATTCCGGGGCTTCCTCGATGGATCTAAAGACGCCCTTGACCGTATGGAGGACTGGGCCGGTAAGGCTATGGGCCTGAATCTGCGTAATAGTCCCGAGCAGGTACGGCGCTATCTTCCGCTCTCCGTCATGTGGGTAGCAAATAGCAAGCTTAAAAAAGTGCTCGATCTGCTCGTTATGATGACCAGCAACGTGGAGATGACTGACGACCAGATACGCACCAACCTGCAACACTTGCGCTCCTCGCTGGAAGCTTGTGGAGTTGCCTTTGGGCAGTGGCAGAGTGGTTCATCCCCCCTGTTACCTACTGAACCAGGTTGGACATCATGGGCAATGCAAGTCTCCCCTATCCGTGATCGCGTCACCTTCGAGCGCCAGGGTGACCCAGTTGCTATGCGAGCCGAGATTGAAGCCAAACTCCGTGAAGAACTCCGCCGTGAATATGAGGAACGCCCCCAAACCCTCGCGGCACGCACGGAACTCGAGCGTCAGATACGCAAAGAAATATTGCGTGAGCTTGAGAACAATCGACAATTACAGGAAAGCCTGGCTGGCTCTGCCCGTACTGAAACGGTGCAGGAGATTGAGTCGCGCCTGCGCACCCAAATCGAAATCGAGGTACGCCGTGAATTTCTGAGCCAGCTTACAGGGGAAGTGGAAGAGGAGGCAGAAGAACCAGAATCTGTATCACCAGGACAATCAGCGGCATTTCTTGCCTCCACATCACCGGTACTCCCACCTCCACCGCAACTCGCTGTTCCAGTCGTGTCCACCTACTCGTCATCCGCGCCGTCCATAGGCAGTGAATTTGCAGAAGAGGCGGCTGAACTTTTCCGTCTAGAGGCCGAGGAACATCTTAAAGCTATCAGCACCAACCTGGCTGGTCTCGAAAACGCACCCGATGATCGTGACCTCATCCAGGGTATTCGTCGCCCCATTCACACGCTCAAAGGTGCGGCAGGTATGATGGGCTTCCGCACTATTGCTGACCTCTGCCATATTTCTGAAGACCTTCTCGATAGCGTCATGGAAGGTGCCATCGCTATTTCGCCTAACGTGCTCAGTCTCATTCTCGATACCACCGAAGCGCTGGATGTGCTGATCAGCGGTAAAGAGTCCGAACAGCATAACGACGAAGCCATACAATCGCTTCGCGTCCGCTACGTCGAACTGCTCGGCGAGCATCATACTCCCGCTGGAGAAGAGGAACTTGATACAGAGATAGAAGAGGCCAACGATGTGGCCATTATAGAAGCGCCTTCCGTTAGCGGTGTCGTAACCGCTGCTCAGGCCGCTGAAGCAAGTGTACAACGTTCAGCAGGCGCAAACCTCAGCGTACGCGTCTCCCTCCAAAAGCTCGACGAACTCGTCAACCTTTTTGGCGAACTGCTGGTCAATCGCAGCATCCTGGAGGAGCGCATCCAGCGTTTGATGCGACTGGTAGCAGATGCAAGTGTCAGTAGCGCTCGTCTACGCGACGTAGGTCAGAAATTGGAGAGCCGCTTTGAGGCTGCAACCTTGCCCAGTGGTCGTTCTGTCCAGGTAATGCCCGGACAAGGCTCACAGAATCTTGCCCTGCCTGCTAACAGCAACGGCAAGCACACCAATGGCCCATCACACCTTGCCGACTTTGACGAACTCGAACTCGACCGCTACACCGAATTTCACCAACTCGCTCGTGGCCTGAGCGAAGGCATTTCGGACATGACCACGCTCAGTAATGAAATGGAAACCGCCATTCGTGAATGTGAAGGCGTCTTTGGTCGTGAAAATCGCCTCAGTACGACTTTCCAGGATCGTTTAATGAAGGCCCGTCTGGTGCCCCTTTCCACCATGATCCCTCGTCTCTATCGTACCGCCCGTGCGGTGGCACTGAAGCAGCAGAAGGATTTCAATTTCGTAGTCGAGGGTCAAGAGACCGAAGTAGACCGTACCGTGATTGAAGAAATTGCCGGACCATTGCTTCATCTCATGCGCAATGCAGTCAACCACGCAATTGAAACGCCCGAAATCCGTCTTGAAAAAGGCAAGTCACCCGCCGGACAGATAAAACTTTCTGCTGCCTATGAAGGGAACCAGGTCGTCATCACCGTACGTGATGATGGTACCGGCATTGATCCAGAGCGTATACGCCAATCAGCCATTTCGCGTGGGCTCATCCGTCCAGATCAAGTGCTCAGTGATAATGAAATAATCGACCTCATCTTCCGACCGGGCTTCTCAACCGCTGCAGTCCTGAGTGAGGAAAGCGGCCGCGGCGTTGGCCTCGACGTCGTGCGTGACAGTGTATCTCGTCTGAGAGGAATGCTCGAAGTCGAATTTATGCCAGGTCAGGGAACTGCGTTCACCATGAAGTTCCCAACCAGTCTGGCCATCCAAAGTGCCATGATGGTACAAGTCAAAGATCAACAGTTTGCCCTTCCTACGGTAATGGTCGAGGCCATAGGTCGCCTGGATAACTTCAAACGTTCCATGTTTGGTGGACAACCAGCTATAATCGTTCAGAACGAGACTTATCCTATAACCTTGCTCGCGCATCTTTTAGGCACTCCAGTCGGCATAGTTGATGAAAAAGCTCCACTGCTGCTCGTGAATACCGGTGGTCAAAGAGTCGCGTTGCTCGTCGATGTCGTTAAAGGCAAAATGGACGTAGTAATGAAGAATCTAGGCCCCCATCTACGCCAGGTCCGCGGCATTGCAGGTGGTACCGTACTGGGTAATGGGCGTGTCGTGCTCATCCTCGAACTTATAGAACTGCTTTCAGCCGCACGCTCTCGCGCAAAAGCTGAATCAGCCTCTATACCTATGCCTGCGCATCTAGAAAATCTTGCCATACCGCCTCAGCAATCGGCAGCACCCGCCCGTACAAACGTTGAGGTATCAACAACACTCGCTGACCGTCGCAGCATGATCATATCAGCGCCTCCAGTCACAGCAGCCGAATCAGAGCATGGCAAATACGTCCTTGTAGTAGACGATAGCCCAAGTGTACGTCGAGTCGTCAGCAACATGCTCAAGCAACATGGCTGGGAAGTCCAGGTAGCGCGTGATGGTGGTGAAGCCCTGGAAATGGTCACACGTGAAGTGCCCGCTGCCGTCCTACTCGACATCGAAATGCCGCGCATGGATGGCTACGAACTTATCGCCACCATCCGAGCACAGGAACAATATCGCCAACTCCCACTCGTTGTATTGACCTCCCGCGCCGCCTCCAAACACCAGCAGCGCGCAATACAACTCGGAGCCAATGCCTACGTCGTCAAACCCTACCAGGACGAGGAACTCATCAACCTCCTCAACACCCTCGTCTACGGCACAACCGTACGCTAAGCTAAAGGAGATCTTATATGGGCGTTGAACGTTCTGTCACCCGCTGGCATCTCCAACATCAAACCATCACCAATGAAATCGTCGCTCTAGAAGCTAAGCTAGCGCAAATACAACACCTGCAAGCTGGAGGCCAGGAAACCTCCAGTAAGCCTGAACAAGAAAACGAAATAGTACAGCAGCTTGTAGATGCGCAAATTCGGCTCCACAGGTTGGGACCTTGCCCTAAACCGATGATGGGCTAATCAATCTCCTCAACCATTGGGCTTTTTTACCATTGAGCGTCAACCTATGCTCCTTTGCGAACTGAACATCGAGGATAGAAACATTCTCAAAGTCCATCGCTGCTGTTGTGGCGTTCCGTCGTCTCGGACGGCGTACCCCTAATATTTTTGCATGTGTCACAATTGCTCCCCAGGTTCTCGCTGGAAGTTTCTCAAGGATTGCTGCTGCATCTTCGGTTGGGAACATCTCTCGGACACTACGATCTTCTTCCTCTGTCCAGGTTGCTGAAAATCCTCTGCGCTGGATATAGGCGATATCAATACCCCAATCTGCTTTCTTCCAGTGGATTTCTATTCGTAACCAGATTGGCGCAGGGTGGCTGATAACGACTTTATGGGTTAGTGCGCCAATAAAGCGTAACCGTTTTTCAAAGGGAAGGTTCGGCCATTCCTCAATAAGGTCGGGCAGGATCGTGTATATCTCGTATTGTATCTCTTCATCAGCGGCCTCCTCATCTTCTGCTGGTTCGAGGTCTTTTTGTAGCTGCTGTATTTTTGCCTCAAGTCCTGCACATTCGTTGGCAAGGTCAAGTTTCATCTGGTACGTTTTTGGAATGGTCGGGTCTTTGAGCGTTGTCATGCTTTCATTCCACCGTTGTTGTGCTTCATCAATCGCACTGCGGATGAGTCGTTCCCTGCTCTTTTGCAGTTCTATTTTCTGCTCGATCTTGTCTTCCCAATCTTCACATCCTTTCCAGGCATGCACGTGTTCAAAGAACTTCTCAAGGAATACGGGGTCAAGAACATTGATGTGGACCTGGAATTATGATATAGGGATCAGGTGCAAATGCCATAATGCTCTAAGATGGCTTGGCGAGAGCCGAGATGGGAGGGGAGCCGATGCAGGCGCATGCCCGTCAAGATAGCGAGTTCAGCCAAGTGGAAAATGCCATAGGCATCAGCGAGAAAGACGATGACCTTGTCGCGATTTTCCTCCTTGAGGCGCAAGCGCCAGCGTGCCGTGCCCTCGCCGCCCAAGCAGTGCACTACTCAAGCTCGGACGGCTCTCCGTGGGCTGCGACGCAGCCGCAGCCTGTTGAGCTTGCCACAAACGAAAGGCGGTACACAGCGTCATGACCAGCACGGTAAAGTGCACATGCACAATCACGGCAGCCTCGGTGCGCTTGGGAAAGTGGCCTAAGTGCCAGGGATATTTGCCCTCCTTGAAAATGCCATTCTCAATCACTGAGCGGCCGTCATAGCGATCAAAGACCACAAACGGGTCACGGACCGCGCCATTGGTCAAGTAGACGGGTCCGTCGGTGGCGGGCACGCGATTGTCCCAGCGTCGTCTCACTACCGCATTGATGGGCTGGCCCTCATAGTCGCGCCGATGGGCATACTGGGTTTGTTGCGGGTCGCCATAAGCATCATAGGTCGTCAATCCCTCAATGCCTACCAATTCGGTGCGTAAGCGCTCCTCACGCGCCGTTTTGCCATGACCATGGCGCACCACCCGTTCACGGACCCGCGCCCGTTCGCCTTTTTTGGCCAAGGCCTGAGCATCCTGGGTGACCGTCATGTGCGCTTTGCCCACCACCACCAAGATGATCCCGAGCTGGTGCACCTGCCACAAATCCTCCCCATCCAAATAGCCGCGGTCGATGACGATGATGCCGCTATGACCACGCGTGCCCAGGTTGCGTTGCGCTTGCGCCAGGAGCGGGAGGAGCCAACGCCCTTCATACTCCTGGATCGGCACCACTTTCATGGCCAGCGGCAGACGCGTGGGCACATCGATGAGCACCAACACTTTCCACCCATACACGTAGTACTCCTCAAGGGCACGCTCCTGCTGCCCTTTGACTTTGACGCGGCGCGTCTGTTTGAGTGTGCCACAGCCCGCATCGCTCTTGGGTGTCTCCAGCTTGCTGCCATCGAGGGCCACGATGCGTTCCCCATCCAGCACTCCCCAAGCCACCAGCACTTGCACCCTCTGATTGAAGAGCCTCTCCATCTGTTCGCGGCTGAGTTTGCTGATCTTGTCGGCTAAACTTTGCGCGCTGAGCGGTCCTTGCTTCTTCTTGGTGCTGCGTTGAGCATCGCCCCGCTTGGTCAGTCCCTGCTCAATTTGTCGCGCATTGAACCCGATCAGTTCCATGACCGCCACTTGGCTAAAAAGCACGCGGGGCAATTCGTTCATCGACTGGCCCCCAAAGAGCACTTTGAGCACATACAGCAGCACAAATTGCACCGTCGGGATCAGTACCCGTTGCACTCCGGGCAGGTCCATCTGCTCAAGCACTCCCATCATCCCGATCTCCTGCAGGAACACAAAAAACTCGTCCAGCACTCCCGCTTCACTCAATTCGTGGATCTCCTCGACCTCTTCTCCTGTGTAGAGCGCTTGGGCCACCTGCGCATCATCGCGGCTCGCCCACTGCCAGCTTAATCGCTCCAGTACGGCACTTGACTCGCTTGTCTTTTCACTGTCGGCTTTGTTCTCCTCTTGGCTCATTTCTCTCCCCTTTTTCCCCTCCCCTATCATCTTCTCCCCCTCTCTTCAACCCCTCTTATATCAAAAAACCAGTTACTAGTTTGCTAACAAGCTAGCTTGCTTCTTTGTACGTTTGCTTATGTGCTAGCTTGCTAGTTTGCTAGCAAATGAGGAACGTTACTTCTTGTTTGCAAAATAAAAATCAACGATTTCTTGCAGCACGACATGATCTTTTCGTTTTGTCTGAACACCAAGCATTTGAATAGCAGAAATACTGCCTTCTCTCAAGTAGGTACCATATTTCTTTTTCTCCTTCGTTGACTGTTGGCTGGCTACCGTACTGGTTTGTTGGTTTGTTTCTTTACTGGTTTGTTGGTTTGTTTCTTTACTGGTTTGCTGGTTTGCTAGTTTGCTAGCAAACTGGTGTTCAGTGACTTTGGCATCTTCTTGCCGAAGAAGGGGAGTCGCTTTTTCTGTTTTCTGCTCAAGTTGTGTTAAACTATCAAATCTTCCCATAATTAGAGCCGTAAATTCTGGCCTTTGGCGATCTCTTCCACCTGTTGAGCAGTGGCTTGCTTTTTGCCTGATGCGGCAAGTTCAATCAGCAGTTCAAAGCAGACTTTAATGGCATCGCGGGGCAGTCCTTTGGAATAGGAATACAGCGTTTTATATGCTTCCTCGCTGTCTGCAAATAACTCGCCTTTATGTCCGGCAACATTCAAGCGAAATTCAATCATGTCTTTTAAATCATCTGGTGACATGGCATTCATGGCAATCGGGAACATGCGTGAAGCTAATTCTCGATACTGGATAATTTTCGTACCTAACTCTTCCTGGCCGACCAGGACAAACTGCAACAGCTTGGTTTTGTTGGTTTCAAAATTCAAGAGATAATGAATGAGTTTTAAGGTATCGCGGGTCATGTACTGCGCTTCATCAATTAAGAGGACAGGGACAATACCATTCTGATATTGTTGCACTAAGAATTTTTCAAAGTTAGCAAGGGAAGACGTATACGAGCGTTCGGTTTTGACATCAAAGGTTTCTAAGATCAACCGCAAAAAGGCATTACTGCTTTTCAGATTGGGAGAGATCAGCAGCTTAACATTATATTTCTCGTCCAAACTCAGCTTTTCTTGCAGTCTGCGGACAAGAGAGGTTTTGCCGCTTCCAATCGGGCCATACATATAAATGGGGCCAACTCTATCCCGTGCCATAAATTCACATTTAGCAAGAGCTTCACGTACTTGAGAGGAGAAGTAGAGGAACCTGGGGTCAGGACTCGTAGAAAAGGGATGTTCATGCAAGTCAAAGTATTTAATGATTGCTGCTGTATCCATAGTCGGCAAGTATGGATATAGTATGCTCCTAAACTCAGCAATTTGTCAAGTAGATCGGAAAGTTGCGGGGAATTTTGGCATGCATGGGGAAAGTTGGGCAGGGGAGAGCGCGTTTACGCTCATGAACACCCCCATCTCCCCCAAAACTGCTCATGAGCATGCTACCCACTCACTGCTAAATTGATACTGTCCAGACCACCGTTTTTCATCCAAAAATACTACTGTGCTACTCAGACCCTTCCCACGTACGTCGCTGACTTTTCCCCGTACGGTTGTCGCTTCGCTCTCCCCTTCCTGTTCGCACGCAGGTTCGCACAGCAGGAAGGCGGAGAGACGTTGCACATGGTGTATGCTGCGTCCCGTTCCGTCTTCCTGCTGTGAGGAGGATGTCAAGACTCGTCGCCCGTCAGCAGAGGCCGGTATCACAGTTGTATAAACCAGTCCAACCGCCGTGATTCGCACACGCCGACTCACAGGCCACTCCGGCACCGTCCGGGCATAGGGCCGTGCTGCAGGTGTTTATTAAAGTGTCAGGGTCGTCGTTACAAGAACACTGGTAGGGGTTCCTCGTGGTCACGCACATGCCGTTCTGGCAGGTTTGGCCAGAGGTACAGCTAGAGACACAGGTACCACCACTACAGGTGGAGCAGGCATCACATGTGTTGCCGCAGGTGCCACAATTGTTAATCGTGGCCAGGTCGGTGCAGGTACCATTGCAGCAGCCTTGTCCCACGCTACATGCGTGCCCACACGCTCCACAGTTGTTGGTGTCAGTTTGCTCGTTGACGCACATACCACTACAACAGCTCTGCCCAGCGGGACAATCGCCATGCGTGCCGCAGGTACAGGAGCCACTGATACAGGTTTCGCCAGAGGCACACACATGCCCGCATTGTCCACAATTGTTGGCATCGGTCTGGGTGTTGGTACAGGTATTACTACAGCAGTTGGGAGTATTTCCCGAACAACAGGTGCCATTGCATTCCTGTCCGCCATTGGTGCAGACACAGGTCCCGTTCTGGCAGGTTTCATCGGAGCGACAGGCATGCCCGCAGGATCCGCAGTTGCTGTGATTCGTATTGGTATTGACGCAGTGGCCACTACACTCGGTTTGTCCGGTCGGACAGGTGCAGGTGCCCCCTGAACAGACTTGGTCAGAACGGCAGACGTGACCGCAGGTACCACAGTTGCTGGTAGTTCCCAGATCGGTGCAGGTGCCATGACAGCAGGCTCCGCTACAGCACTGACTATTGATGTTGCAGCCGATGCCGTTGGGTTTACAGTTGGCAAAGGCGGTGCCGATGCTACCGAAACCTAGCACACCTCCAATGGCAGCAGCAATGGCCTTGAGGGCTTGGCGACGTGAAGTCGAAGTGGCTAAAGCTTTGGTCAGGTCGTCAAAGCGGGAAGGTTTCATTTCCTTTCCGACCTTTCTAAAGGCAGCAATGCCTACAAGGATGAGAAAAATCACACAAAGGGTCAGAACGATGCAGATCAACCAGAGTCAAGGGCATACGTACCGGTTAAGTTCTTCAAGAAGTATACCTAAAATGAGAGTCAAAGACAAGTGACATCACAGCACGTGTGGGAACCAGATGGTGGGCAGAATGAAGAGGAGCAAAGCGGGCAAAGAGGGTATATCATGCTGCGTTTTTCTTCACGTCAATATACCTATAGAGCGTTGCGCGTGAAATGTCGAGGGTTTTGCAAATCTCATCAATGGTATTCGCTTTATCATCATAGAGCGATTGTGCCAGTGCTATTTTTTTCGGGGTATTGAGTGCTTTGGGTCTGCCGCCTAGTCTGCCTCGTGCTCTGGCTGCTTGCAGTCCGGCTTTGGTTCGCTCCCTGATAATATCCCGCTCAAACTCTGCAAGTGCGCCGAAAAGATGAAACACCAGTTTTCCTCCTGGGGTGGTGGTGTCAATGTTTTCGGTGATGCTCTGAAATTCAACCTGTCTGTTGTTGAGGTCTTTGACGATTTCAATGAGTTCTTTTAATGATCTGCCTAACCTGTCCAATCTCCACACCACAAGCGTATCCTTTGCTCTGACATAGGCAAGTGCATCTCGTAATCCTGGCCGCTCTGGTTTTGCTGAACTGATAATGTCGGTGAAGATTTTCCTGCATCCGATCTTTTCCAGTGCATCTGTTGGAGGTCAAGAAGTTGCTCTGTGGTAGAAACTCGTGCATAGCCGATTAACATAGGTTCTATCGTCTCAAAAGTCAGGAGAGAGTGCAAGAGTTTTGAGAAATAAGCAGAATTAAAAGATCGCTATTTGTCCTGATTGCTTTTGTTTCTCTCGTTGGAAATGCAAGCCAAGAACAGCTTTATACATCACTCTGGACAGTAAAAAGACCTGCTCAATTTCTTCTTGTTTGGGTACTCTGCCTAATTCGTCATGGAGGGCAACGGCAATTTTTGCTTTGAGGAGTCGTTTCTTTTGTTCTGTGGTTGCCATAGCTGTTGTATTGTCTCAAAACTCATCAATATTGTCAAGAGGTGAAACGTTGATTGTGAGACAACTTTTGATACTATCTCGTACGCTTTTCACTGGTTCATTATTGGCTTAGTGATACAGAGTCTCAAAAACGGAGGTTTATAAGACGTTGGTTACATAAGGAGGGAAGGGAAGAAAAAAAGAACGCCTAGAGGTGTGCTTATGGGGAAAACCCACAAATAAGCCGTACCTCTAGGCCAAATGGTTGCAGTGTGCGTATCTTCGAGTTAGAATATCACTGCGGTTTTACCGCAAGCGGGTAGGGTGCTCTGTTTTCTTTCGTTGCCAAACCTGAGCGAACAGAGTACCTTATGATGGCAATACCTCATCAGGCAAGTCAAGATCGCTTGCCTCTCCTGCTTTCGGACTCAGCATCTCCATATCGCTTGCTATGACCTCAACTGCGGTGTGCTCTATCCCGTTTTTATCAGTGTACTTACGCTGCGTCAATCTGCCTTCGATATAGACCTTCGAGCCTTTGTGCAGATACTTTACGCAGATTTCGGCAAGTTGTCTCCATGCGACAATAGTAAACCATTCGGTTTCCTTTTTCTGCTCTCCTGACGCTGCCTTGTAGACACGGTTGACTGCTAGGGAAAACCGTACGACTGGTGTGCCTTCTGAGGTGACTTGCAAATCGAGGTCTTTGCCGACGTTTCCGATCAGCATGATTTTGTTTAACATCACGCATGCTCCTTTTTGACTTCCGAAAGTTTCTTCGGGGTGAAATGTAGATCGCGCTCAATGCCTAGTCCCATGACGTTGATTGACTCCATCTCGTTCAGCGAGAAGTAGCCTAACTCCGGTGAGTCTGAATGTACCCATCCAAAGAAAATGAAATCGTCACCTTCAGGTGAGCCTTCAATGGCATACCACGTCATGTTTGACAGAGGGTGAAAGAACTTGCAGATGACCAGCGGGTCTTGTTCGTTCTCCTGGCTGTAGAGCGGGGGGGCTTTCTTTTAAGTTCCTCTGTCAAGAGTTTCATCTGCCTGCTTCTCCTTCTGTGGAGCTAATGGGTTGTCAATCCGGTGTGTTCCGTCTTTGACAGTGCTCACATACACATCGCCGTAGTCGCCTTTTGGCGTAGCAGGGGATTGCACCATGCAAAACCATCGAGCATAGGGGTTCTTGGCTTCCTTTTCCGGTGACTGGTACTTCTTCAGCACAAAGTACGTCCAGCTTCCGTCATACGATTGCCACACTTCATAGGCTGTCTCAGGGGTGACTCTTTTTGCGCATGGGTTGGTTGCTGCCATGCTTGCTGCTCCTTTCTGTCGAGCAAACTGCACTCACTTGTTCAGGTGCGACAAAATAAGCTTTGCAATTCAAAGCTTTCTGGTAACACACCAGTGCAAGGAGTATGGCAAGCAGGCAGTAAAAAGTCAAACAAATGAGGGTCGATGTGAGCGTAGAGGGAGGAAAAAGCCATGTTGCTTTGTTTTACAACTTCCTGCTTCCACCGTTATAAGATAGTAGAGATACATGTTCGTGGAGGAGGAGTTATGAATACTTTACCTGTATGGCTACAAATTGTTTTGGGGGCTGGTTGTATTGGAAACACGATAGCTATCGTGACGTTAGTTATGAACAATCGGCAGAAGAACCGGGAATATCAAGATGCGAAACTACAACGGTTGAATGACCACCTGATGCAAAATACCCGCTCACATATCGACCCACTCTATATTCCCATCAATAAAATCTTAGCCAAGCTTGAAAGTACCTATGATGAGTATAAGATTGCCCGGAGTAGATACTACGGATATACGGTGAAAAAGAGTCTTGAAGGAGCAGAAGAGGCACAGGAAAGTCAAGCGAGCGTAGAGTTAAGCTTACTGCTCTCTAGCAATAAGTATGATGCCATTCTTGCTTTCACGACTGTTTGCCAAGAGCTACTAGCCCACCAGGAGAGAATGATTGTAGAAGGGACAAGTGCGTACTTAACGGTTGAGTTTGAGAAACGGCTGGATGCCTTTATCCGATTTCTCCGTGGCGTAATGATTATCGCGCATACTTACCTGCTTTCGTTTAAAGACGTGCCAAAGGAGCAACCGAGCGTCTATGTGTTGGGAACACCGGAATTTGAAAAAGAACTCTATACGGAAATCGATGAGCTACGGGCATATATCAAAGAACTTGCTCTCGGCACGACCGAGGCGATAAAAGCTCCTTCTAAGAAGCTCTAGATGCTGCTGGCTGCTTATCGAAAAAACCGAACTACCCTATAACGCGCAAAATTTCGTACTAGAGGATGCGAATTGTAAGAGCCGGTAGCCTCAAGAGGGGGTTGGCCGTGTCGCTGTTTCAGTTCA
>CAVZTX010000020.1:0-73368 GCA_963778375.1 uncultured Chloroflexia bacterium
GAAGAAAGCCTACCATAAGCAAAGTATGGGGCAGTGAAAGCAATTGTTCTTAGCACAAAAGAGGCCAGTTGTGATCAGGAGAAAAATAAGAGGCTTGGGACGCGTGAGAGTCAGGAGCAGACCGTATCAAAACAGTCCACTCCTGGCCTTTCCTTTCACCGAGCATTCCAACGGCGATTGCTCTCAGCCAAAGTTACGTTCTTGGCCCCCGAAACGTCACTGCACCCGCTTTACGCATCGCCTCCGCCACATCCGCCCCAGTCATAGCCAGCGTTGTCTTGGTCGCCTTGAGGTGACCGGGCGATATGGCCGCCAGGATAGCAGCAGTCGCAGTGACTTCATCTGGAAACTCCCAAAGCACGAACCCATCGTACTCGCCAAGCGTAAAGTATAACGCGACAAATCGCCCTCCCATCTTCTCTGTCAGTTCTCAAATGACAGTAGTGCCATCCTCTGGGTTTTTCACAAACGCTGTGAGTGCCTCAGAAGTGTAGGCAAATTGCGACATATAGAGAGGCATTGCTCCTCCTCCTTTCAGAACGTCTCCGAACAAACGAAGTCCCGATCTTAAGTCCAGCTACCAAAGCCAAATAGTCGCCTGAACCCACGTGAGAAAACTCTCGGGTCTCACAACGAGTTCAGATGCCACAGGAGTCATGCAGTACCTTCCTAATGTACACCCACCGTCAATCTCAAAAAAGAGAAAAACAGGTAATCAGAACGGGTAATTTAACAGGTGTATTTTCCCTTCCCCTGCATATACTTTAAACAACATAAGGAATTCTTACGCTGAACAACCCTAATGAATTTTTCCACCCGAATGGGAAATGCCTGTAGGGACAGTGCCTTGTGCCTGTCCTTCTCGGAGCAAGAGGAGTATAGAACTCCCCATTCCCATTTCGCTTGTCAAAATTCATCAGACCTGTAGGGACAGTGCCTTGTGCCTGTCCTTCTCGAAGCGAGAGGAGTAGGGAACTCCCCATTCACCGTTTCAATTGTCAAAATTCATCAGACCTGTAGGGACAGTGCCTTGTGCCTGTCCTTCGGGGCTTGTCACAATTCACCAGATCTGTAGGGACAGTGCCTTGTGCCTGTCCCTCTCAGGGCTTATCACAATTCATCTGAAAGGAGTAAACCCATGTACGCACGAGTCACCAGTGTCCAATCCAGCCAGCAAAGATGGAGGAGGTCATTCACATCACCCAAGAATCCATCATCCCAGCAATCAAACAGCAGCACGGCTTTCTTGGCTTTACCGATTTGATTGATCGCGAGACAGGCAAAGTCGTGTTCATCACGCGCTTTGAAACCCAGGCCGATATGCAGGCAGGCTTGAGCAATGGCTTCGTTCAGCAACAACTCGCTAAACTTACCTCCGTGCTAGCTGGACCAGCTAGCAGCGATCTCTATGAGGTGCTTTTCCACGAGTAAATGGACAGCGGAGCAGTACATCACAAGCGGACAGACATTTAGAGATAAAGACTGTCATCCTTCGCTAACGCTCAGGATGACAGTCTGGATAGTACTCAAATCTGCTCACGAAGTCTTCTCTCCAAACGTCTAACAAGCGAGAACTTGGTAGCGTAATGCTGCCGAGTTCTTTCTGGTGCTAGGTGCAGTCTACTTGAGAATACAGCCACGAGAACACTTGTAGGTAGCCTCATCCCCATCGCCTACACCCTCGACACCGACTTCAAACCCGCCCCCGCAAACCCCTCGACACCGTCCTCCACTGGAACCACTGTTGAGCCCACCAACCAATAATACAAAACCTCCATCTAAAGAGACCCCGCCCAACCGTCCGTAGGGGCGAGGGCGGCTGGGCCGGGTTGGGAGGGCCTTTATGGTCGCCCGCCGGGGAAGGGCTAGGTCTCGGCGAAATGTAGGGACAGGGGGCGGCGGAGTGGTTGGGCGGGGGCCTCGTGCCTGTCCAGCCTGGGGCTCGTGTCGATCTGCTGGTCGTCCGGCAAATCGCCCCATCCTAAATGCGAACTCGCCAACAGTCTGTAGGGGCGGGAGAGGTGCGGAGCGGAGTGGGGGACCTTGTGTCCGCCCGTAGGGGAGGTGAGACATGCTGTTTTTAGGAATAGGCATGTGGACTTTTATGTGTTAGAACGGCTTGCCAAGGTATTAGAAGTACCTGTCACTGCGCTGATAGAGGATGTACCAGCTGAATAAAATGCTTGTCATGGAGCAATCCCTCTGGGGCCAACTAATTCAGAGATTCGATGATATATTTCTAGGAACTTCGAAACATTGATGTATTGCAACTTCGAAGTTTTAATGATATACTACTTCCAAGATGGTACTGAAAATTGAACGCATTAATCCAGCACAAGCCGAGAAAATTAGACTTCTTGACGAAGGCCAATTTGCCGATGTCAAAGGTAGAGACATTGCTCCTAAGAAGTTAAGTACGCACATATCTGCGTTTGCCAATGCTGATGGCGGAGACTTATATATTGGCATTACAGACAAGGAACGACTCTGGATAGGATTTACGAATGTTGAAGATGCCAATGGGCACCTTGCGCTTTTTGACAGCCTTTTCCCGCTTAGCACTGATTTTCAGTATGAATTTCTAGAATGCGATGGGCGTAAAGGGTTAGTTCTGCATATACAGATTAATAAAACACAAGGTATAGTAAAAGCATCCGATGGCCTCCCATATATTCGGCGCGGTGCACAAAGTCTGCCTGTTAATACCCCTGACAAAATGAAACGTCTTGAATTTGCAAAGGGAGTGCTCTCGTTTGAAACGGAGCCAACCAACGTTGCAAAAGAAATTATTACTCGATTTAGACGTAGCGAAAATGTTCATTCAGGAGGTTGTACCCACTACTCAACCAGAACCGTGGTTTCGAAAGCAAACGTTAATCCGTGACGATAGGCCAACTGTCGCTGGACTGCTACTTTTTGCCGATGAACCGCAAGCAGTTCTTCAAAAGCATTGTGGTATTAAAGTGTATCGTTATAAAACCCGTGAAGTTGCAGGTTTTCGAGAAGTGCTTGCCGATACCCCCCTAACGATTGAGGGATGCATGTATGAACAGATTAAAGCTGCGGTCAAAACAACACAAGAAATCACTGAAAGTATTCCCAAGATGGGAGCAACTGGTTTGGAGGCTATTCATTATCCGCCTGAGACGCTGCATGAGATTGTCACAAACGCTGTGCTGCATAGAGACTACAGTATTAAAGATGATATTCATATTCGCATTTTCGATGACCGCGTAGAAGTACAAAGTCCTGGACGGTTACCAGCCCACATTACTGTTGCGAACATTCTTGACGAACGATTTGCCAGAAACGGAGCATTGGTTCGGATACTTAATAAATTTCCAGACCCGCCGAACAAAGACGTTGGGGAAGGACTCAATACTGCATTCCGTGAGATGATAAACTTAGGATTAAAGCAGCCAATTATTAAAGACCTTGAGAATGCTGTCTTGGTGATAATTAAGCATGAGCCGTTAGCCTCTCCTGAGCAGATTATCCTTGATTATTTAAAAGAGAACGGGACGATTAAAAATGCTACGGCGCGAAAGATCGCGCACATCTCTACGGATTTCCGTATGAAAAGTATTTTTAATCGAATGGAAGCAAGCGGAACAATCGAGAAGGTTCCTGGAACTAGGACAAGTTCTACGGCATATCAGCTTCCTACGAAAAAGGGTACATCTCCTAAATCGAAGTCATCAACTTCAAAATGAGTCGAAAAGGATTTTTTCATTCCAATTAAAATAGAAGCAAGCTATCAAGGGTATGATATCGCTCTTGTTAATTTATCTTGTTGCTATTGGCCTGCGAGTACTTTTCAGATGAAAAGATAGGACGTACCAGATAACTAGAAATACAACTGGGCTATCCAATGAGAATACTTAAGAAGGGAATCTTTTAATATGCGAGATGATTTTGACCAGAGGACTAAGGATGTTTTGTTCAAACGGGCACGAGCCAAGTGTTCTAACCCGACATGCAGAAGGGAAACATGTGAGGCTCATTCTGAAGAGGACAAAGCAGTAAACATTGGTGTTGCTGCTCACATCACCGCTGCATCACCAGGAGGTCCCAGATACGACCCGGCATTATCTGTTGAGGAAAGGAAATTTCCCAGCAATGGCATCTGGCTATGTCAAACGTGTGCCAAACTGATCGACTCAGATTCGCCGAAATACACGGTTGAGTTGCTGCGGACATGGAAAAGCATGGCTGAAGTGGGCGATGAACGCGAGGCAGCTAAGATGGCGGTTTCCAGTAAGATAGAACAGGTGATGCCAGAGTTGCTGGAAGAGATGCGCAAAGACCTAAAAGAATACCCGTTGAAGAGGGAGTTCATTTTACTGAGCAAGTCATGGGCATATAATTCGGGTGGCAATCCCTATCTAGCTTACTATTATGAGGACCATGCCTATCTGGACGATAAAATCACTATCCTCTGCAATCACCGTCTCATTGTGGATATTACGTATAATAACGTTAAAAGGTATAAATTCACAGAGGACTGGGTTGACTATCTTATTCAGTCCAGTTGATCCTGGTTATCGCTATCAGATCAGCATGGCCATACGAGTATAATTTTGCTAGTTATATAGCATGTCGTATCTTTTCATCAGAAAAGGATGCCAAGCCCATTCTACTTAGAGTCTACATTATGTACAGATCTCTAACTTTACGTGCAAAGCCAATTAGCCCAAAGGAATGTAGCTACCTCTTCTATAGCAAAAGAGCTAAATCTCCTATCAACCCTCTCCCACCATCTCCCCCATCCAATCCTCCATCCTCACCCCCTCCACCAACTCCCCCACCAACCGCACCGTCTCCACACTCACCGTAATCACCCTCCCCACCAACCGCACAATATACTCCTCATCATCCAAATTATTCGGATCGCTCACAATCCCACTCCGCTTATCCACACTCACCGAGTACTGATCAATCACCCACTCCAAAGCCGACCAATTCCCCAACCGATACCCAAAACACTCCTGCGGAACCCCCACCAGCGTCAAACTCTCATTCACAACCACCGCCGACCTATCCGCCGTCAGCCTCATCCTCTCCACCCGCCACGAAAACGGCACCTCCCGATTCTCCACCCACTTCAGCGCATACTCCCTCGCCTCCTCATAATGCAAATGCAAATCCATCAACTCCCGACCAACCCGCACACAAACCAGGAACGCCTCCTTACTATGCACCAATGGAATATGCGGCAAATCCCGCTTCAGATTTTCAGCATAGCGCTCCCGATACTGCGGATGATGCAGCATAGCATACACATAATGGAAGATATCCCACTTCGTCACCTCGGGCCCATATTTCGCCTGGAATTGGGAGAGAGCCCAATCAGTGATGTTCTCACGACGATTGCTGCCATCTTCAGCGTAGGTGTAGTAAGGGAAAGCATTGATGCCGAGTTCCCACTTACGCCAAATTTAACATCAGGAATATGTCAGTTGCTAGCGTAAAAAAGCTTTGCTAATCTGCCCAAAACCAGCCACACAAATCACTGTATTTTCTAGTTCACTTGAGGAGTAGGGAAAAATTGTGGAAATATAGCCTTGTACGCTGATCATTAATACGTCATCAAAATATAGCAACTTGCTTGTAAAAGGACGATAGAGAGACTTCTGATGCTATCTGTCTCAAAATTCTAGCATACCGTCTTTCGTTCAAGTCGCTCTTTAAGATCTGCGCTCCATTTAATTTTGTTTCATCATGCAGTACAAAATTATCAATATCTTTAGGTGCGTCCTGCTCGTCATCCAACGTGATCAACTTCAGCATTATATGTTTCGATGAAACTGCTTGATCTTCTATTAATCTTTGACTATCGAAATCATAAACCCAATCATCACGGTTAGTCTTAACACCCCACTGAGTAAGTTTTGAAATATAGTTCTGAGTCTCTAATTGCTAGGTACTGTTTTTGCTTCTTTTGTTCCCAATGGGAAGAACGTTGCAAATTCAGAATGCATACCTTCAGTAAACCAAGTATATTTCTCATCCGGTTGCAGTTCTAGCCAATCAATTCTTAATGATGCTCCTTCTCCTGCAAGAAAGCTCAATTTCTCTGTCTTACGCCAGAACTCAGGCACACGATAGTAGATACAATTTCCGTCTCGTATGCTGTGAAGTATCTTATTGCAATCGTGATACCTACTCCTACTTGAATGCCAAAGACATTATGGGTTGTACCTGAAAGTTTCGGGTTTTTACGCACATTGCCATGCAAGATCAAGATGATAAATCTGAGTGAAATCTTGTAGAAGATGCTTACGCATACCATCAAAGGCAATCTGATCAATAAAAGAGTTATTTGAAACAAAGCAAACAATACCATCGCGTCCTTGTAAACGATCTATTGCCCAACGGAAAAATTTGACATAGGCATCCGATAAGTTGCATTTTTATTTGTGGCTTTTGAATCTTTTGCATAGGTCTTCTTGAATACGCTCATCAATCACTGGATACTTGCGATTTTTATTATTATCGTTCTCATTCTTCTGCCCCACGTTATACGGCGGATTCCCAATCACCACCATAATCTGCGCATCCTTCTCACGCTGCACCCGCTCAGTATTCTCCTCCACAAACATCGACATCTGCCGACTTTCAGCCAGTTCCAGCGTATCAGTAAAGCAAATCCCCTCGAAAGGCTGGTACTCACCCACACGGCTGTAATATTCATGCTCAATATTCAGCGAAGCAATATAGTACGGCAGCAGCATAATCTCGTTGCAGAAAAGATCATGCTCGTACTTATATTTCAGGCGATGCGTCGGAATGCGATGCAGCAAGTTAACAATGAAGCTTCCCGTCCCCACACACGGATCAATAATCTGCACCCCAGGTTCCGCAATCGACGTACCAAATTCCCGCTGCAACACCTCCTCCACACTCGCGCACATGAAATCAACAATCTCCTGTGGCGTATAAACAATCCCATACGTATCCGCCCGCTTCACCGAATACCCCTGGAAGAAACGCTCATAGACCGTATTCAGGAAGTGTTGCCGCTCCAACCAACTCTCAATACCCTTGGCAGTCGCCTCAATCGCCACATAAAAACGATCAAGCGACTTGAGAAACTCGTGCCGATTGAAGGAACGACTCGTCAGCGCATCGATCACCTTCTCGATCTCAGCAGCAATCGCATTGCGCCGTATAAAATCGGGATTATCAAAGACCTTGCTGAAGAGGCGCTCGGTCAAAAGATGCTGCACAAGCATCTCATTAATCACATCGCTGCTAATCTTCGGATCAAGCGACTGCCGACAAAGCTCAGCAAACGCATCAAAAGCCGCGATAAACTTCTTATTTTGCTTATATTCCCGCTCAATAATCGCCAGCACCGCCCCCGCCAGTTCAGGCACCCGCTCCTTAAACTCCCGCACCGCCCCCTCAAAGGACGCAATATCCGGCTCCGTATACGTAAAGAACTGATTGAGTAGATCAAGCACCTCAAGCGGGTTATGCAAATTATACTCGTGTGCCCGCCTTCTTATTTTGAAACAGCACCGCCCGCTTCGTATTCTCGAAGATCGTATTCGTCAGTGGATAGCCCGTCGCAATCTTCCGCGCAATCTCCTTATCAAGATCACTCCTCGGCCCCTTCGCCTCCCAAAAACCCCGCTTCAAATCAAAGCCATCCCGCAGCACCCCATCAGGCCGAATCCCACCCTCCAACGTCTGCTCCGGTATCAGCAACCACTTCACCTGCCGCGCACTCTCCGCCAGCAGATTCAAAAACGCCGTCCTCACCGCCAGCTCATAATCAGCCTTCCCCTTATACTCATCCAGTTCCTTATAATAGCGATCAATCGCCTTCTTCAATACCGAAATACTCAATGTTCCAGCGCTTTGCATAACCCCCTCCACAAACCAAATAAATTAACTTCTCATATAAATACAACGTTCCATCATCGATGACAGAGAAGTGAGCCAGGTACCTAAAGAATATTGCCAAACGAATACAGCAATAGGAACGCTATCCGTCCCCGTAAGGGCGACCCTTGCGGCTTACACGGGTAGGGCTTTTGCAAGATACTCTGCCGGTCTGTAGAGGCAGGGGCGGCTGGGAGCGGTGCGGGGCCCCTTGCGGGTGCCTTTCGGCCGCCCCACCTCTCAGGCCTTTTCTCTAAGAAACCTACCCGTGTAAGCCCTTGCGGGTGCCCTTCCTGGGAACCTCTAACCACCATTTCCCTCCGTGATCGACAAAATTCATAGATGACCTTGTAGCCTCCCTAGTGTACCCTTTAGCAAGATAATTCGCAATATATTTGACCGAGATGAGCTATTGTTCTCTCAGAGCATCGGAGAGAAAGATTTCATTGCCTGCAAAACGTCACACAACTTTGGCTCCATCGTAACGCTTCCCGTAACGTTTAGGAGACGATGATATGCTATACTAACAGATAGACAAGTTCAACGATACCAGCAACTTCATGCATACCATGACTTCGCTCAGGATCTCTGAGCGAAAGAGGAGCAGAACCATGACCTTGCATCAGAACCCGCTCAGCGAGGCATTTCCTGCCGACTCATCCAGTCCGTCAGGGCAAGGGCGATGGAACCGACTACGGCTCACGCAGGGAGCCTGGATCGTACTCGCCCTTTTGCTGCTGGTCATCTTCGTGGCCAACATTCCCGCCTTCTTTCAGTACACCAGGACCGTTTGCACCCTGCCCGACGTGGGGAACTGCCCAACCGAGCAACTCACTCCTGCCTATGTTCAGGTGCTTGACTATCTGCATCTTTCAGTTGCGGTAGCTGAGGGCCTCTTAGCCGTTCTCTGTGTGGCAGTATCGGTGTTGTACTGGCTGCTCGGCCTCCTGATTTTCTGGCGCAAATCACAGGAGTGGATAGGTCTGCTCGTCTCGCTGCTGCTCGTCCTGTTTGGCGCAACCGGCTTTCTCGGCTTCAATCTGCCCACACAGACACCCCCGCTTTTTCAACTCCTGGCCCAGGTCATCACCTATGGCCTGATGTGGCCTGCCATGTTGGTCTTTTTCTTTACCTTCCCCACTGGGCACTTCACCCCACGCTGGACATGGGCCGCGTTCGTGCCCTTTTTCGTGGTGACCATGCTCTCCTCACTCCCCATCACTACGTCCCTTGTTCCTGCTGTAGCGGCAGTTCTGACATCTCTCCTGCCGATAGGAGTACAGATTTACCGCTATGTGCGCGTCTATGACGCTGTGCAGCGCCAGCAGACCAAGTGGTTCGTCTTTGGCTTGAGCATCGTCTTCTTGCTTGTCACCATCCAGGGAATATTCCAGGCGATAGCGTCAAGCTCGAGTACAGCGAATGCGTGGTATCAACTCTTCAATGGGCCATTTTGGCTGGTCCTTTGGACGATTCTGCTGCTGAGCGTGAGCATCCCGATTCTGCGCTACCGTCTGTGGGACATTGATGTCATCATTAACCGCACCCTGGTCTATGGCAGTTTGACCGCTCTACTGGCCCTGCTCTACTTTGGCCTCATCTTTGCCTTGCAATCCCTGGTGGGTAACGTGACCGGTAGCCTATCCCAACAACAACCTCTGATCATCGTCGCCTCTACGTTGGTGATTGCAGTCCTCTTCCAGCCGTTGCGACGACGCATCCAGAACCTCATTGACCGCCGCTTCTATCGTCGCAAATATGATGCAGCCAAAGTCGTAGCTGCCTTCAGCGACACACTCCGCAATGAGGTAAACCTGGACACCTTACGTGAGCAGTTGGTAGACGTCGTCCAGGAAACGATGCAGCCATCACACGTCTCACTGTGGTTGCCCAAGCCTACACAGCCTGAAAAATACAAAGCCATGCCCTGGCTCTCCACTCCTCCAAGTTCCCCTCACGAAGCTTGACCACATAAGCAGTATCCCCATCCTATCTGTGCTGCCATCCATTCCCACCCACCAGAAAACAGGTAATTACAACAGGTAATTCTACAGGGGCGTATTCCCTTTCCTCCTTGTATACTTCGATTAGCATAAGAAGTTCTTACGCTGATCAACCCTAGAAAAAGAAGCGAACAGCTTTCATGCTGTTCAGAAAGGCAGAACATCCATGTATGCACGAGTGAACACCATGCAATACCAGCCCGGCAAGGTAGACGAGGCATTCCAAATTTTTCGTGAGTCAATTTTGCAAGAAACCAAACGACTAGCAGGATTCCAGGCAGTCACCGTGCTGCTAGATCATAAGACCGACAAAGCCGTAGTCATCACCCTCTGGCAGACCGAAGCTGACGCCAGAGCCAGTGGACCGAGTAGTAGCTACATGCAGACACAATTATCCAAAGCCGCCTCCCTCTTTGCGACACCGCCTACCATCGAATTCTATGAGGTGGCTCTCCAAGAATAAGCACTTCTGTAGGATTCTGATGAAACGAAGTCAAACTGGACTAACCAGTAGCTTTTTTGAGTTAGAACAGGTATACTATGAGTGACCGTTAGTGATCAATAACAAGGAGGTAAATATGTTCACAAAAATCGGCACCATCAGTATACCCGTCAGCGACCAGGACAAAGCCCTCGACTTCTATGTCAACAAGCTCGGCTTTGAAAAGATCGACGACCAGCCCATGAGCGAAACCGAGCGCTGGCTCGAAGTCGCTCCTCCCGGAGCGCAGACCCATATCATGCTTGGCCTGCGTGGCCAGAGTGGCGGCGACAAAACTGGCTTCACAGGCTACGTCCTGCACACCGACAACATCGAACAAACCTGTGAAACCCTCAAATCCCGTGGTGTTACTCTCTCCCAAGAACTGAACACCCAACCCTGGGGCAAATGGGCACAGTTCACCGACCCCGATGGCAACGAATTCGGCGTCTGGGCACCCGCCTGGTAAATTTCCCCTCCCAAAAACCAACCTCCAGGGGGGGGGGGGGGGGGGGGGGGGGGGGGGGGGGGGAGGGGGGGGGGGGAGGGGGTAGATGTGGTGGGGAGTAGTGGGTGTGCGAGGGAAAGGGTGTGATGTGGTTGTGATAGGGTGAAGGGGTGGGGGCGAGGGGAGGGGGAGATGTAGAGGGGTGGAGGGGGGTGGAAGGGAAGAGGGGAAGAGATGTGGCAGGGGTGTGAGGGAAGGTGGGAGGGGAGAAGGTAAAATTGAGGTTGGTGCAATGTGGCGAGGGAAAGAGGTGACATAGTGCGCGACCACGAGAGGTATGAGTAGCCACTATAGAGAGAAAGGGAGAGGTGATGCGAGAGAGATCTTTGAATGACTCGTGTTCACGTCTGCCAAGGAACGGTTGTTTGCACCTGGGATGAGCTGAGGCAGAGCGGCGGGTATCCCAGCCGTTCCACTGCACAGGTTTCGGTCAGGTGCATGTAGCCGAACCAGATGGTCTAGCTTTTTGCTGTGCGTGCTTCGGGATCATAGGGGGAACGGATGATGCCTTCGTCTTCGCTCGCTGAGGACTGCTCGCCAGTTGGCCCTGCCTCCCGACAGGCGTAATACTGCAGACAGACTTGGCGCAGCATCTGCACACTGGCAACACTGCAAGTTGAGCAGGGGCCAGGATTGCTACAGAGCCTGCAACAGATGCAGTCAATAGGCCCGATCTGTTGCGACAAGGCTGCCCGTTGGCTGTCGGCTTTGGGCAAGCGATAATTCTCCAAGAGGTGGCGATAAGCGCTCCAACCAGTCCACGCTGATATGCTGGACCAGCCAATAGGGAGCCAGGGCAGCCAGATCATCTAGAGCCGCGCGCAGCGTTTCTCCGACGCATTCCAAGTAAGAGAGCGAGCGCACCCGGGCCAGCACATGTGTCGAATCGGTGCGCTGCTTGCCGCCAGCTTTGAGCCAGCCACGCGCTTTGCAGACCTCCAGCAGCCGATCCAGCACCACGCTCTCTTGCTGCTGCTCCACCAACCGTGCGCGAAATTCGGAGAGGATCGAGAAATCAAACCCCGGATCCGTCAGGTCTAATCCCAGCGCATACTTCCAATCAATGCGCACCCGCACGGCATTGGCGGCTTGTCGGTCCGTCAGCCCTTCACTGTACAGCAGCACGGTGACGATGGCCAATCTCCACGGTTCGTAGGCGGGCTGGCCCTCCACAGGGTACAACGTGAGAAAGTGCTCATCGTGATACAACTCGCCGAAATAAACACGTAAGCGCATCGCCAGGGTGCCTTTCGGACAGGCGGCATGGGCAATGCGGGCGGTATCTTCTGGAATGGCTCCCAACGCTAGGGGATACATCGACATGGCTCTCCACATGACTCAGAGTGGATAAGTTGATGTGATGCATGCAATGTAAGATTAAAGTAATGCTAGTATTAGACAACAAATCCTCCACGCGGGAGTTTGGTTTTTGGGAAATCTATCACAAATCTTCAAACGCTGAACAATTCTCGCCTATAAGAAAGCGCTTAACCGCTCTGCCTCCGCTTCGATACTCCTTTTATGGGAACCTCCAACCACCTTTTCCCTCCGTGATCGACAAAATTTCCCTCTAGCGGGAGACTCCTGCAGTGGCGTCTCCACATCACCCGAGTTCCCTCATAAAGTTTGACCACATGAGCTATATCACCTTTCAAAAGCCAGGAACAATAAGAGAACTCTTGACCTGGAGTACACTCTATATTGTATGCTTTCATAACAATCAGTAGTTAGGCAGAAAGAGTACAACATAACATGACATTCCAATCCGATGCACATAGAGAATTTAACGCTAGCACAGCTGGCACTGTTCAATTAGGCGATTTGACAATCAACCGCATGGCCTTCGGCACTATGCGTCTACCCGGACCAGGTGTATGGGGTGAGCCAGCTAACCCACAGGAGGCACGGCGTGTGCTCCAGCGAGCCGTCGCGCTCGGTGTCAATTATCTCGATACCGCCGCGTTCTATGGGCCTCTTGTGTCTGACCGCTTGATTGTTGAAGCCCTCTATCCCTACCCTGAAGGGTTAGTTATTGGCACGAAAGTGGGTGGATGGCGCGGTTCTGATAAAAGTTGGACCATGGAGGCAAACCCGCGACAACTCAAGGCAACCGTCGAGGACAACCTTGACCGCCTGCGTCTCGAACAATTGCCGCTCGTCCATTTTCGCTACATAGAACACTCAAGCGTTCCACTCGTCGACTCCCTGGGTATGATGGCTCGGCTGCAACAAGAGGGCAAAATTCGTCATATCGGCGTTAGCAATCTCACGTTAGATCAAATCCACGAGGCAGAGAAAATCGTGCGCATCACCTCCGTCCAGAACCTGTACAATCTGGTCGACCGGCGTGATGAGGATATCGTCGACTACTGCACGGAGCACAGCATTCCCTTTATGCCCTACTTCCCACTTGCCATTGGTAAACTTGGACAGGAAGTAGGACCGCTCGTCACGCTCGCACAGAAATACCACGCGACCCCTGGTCAAATTTCCCTTGCCTGGTTACTGGCCCGCTCGCCTCAAATAGTGCTCATCCCAGGTACTAGTTCAGTTGCACACCTGGAAGAAAATATTGCGTCTGTCGCTATCACACTGACGCAGGAAGAGCGGCAGTCGCTGGCCGCAAGTTCGGAAATATCCTCGATTAATACAGTACGGTTCTAAGAAAGATAGGGTCACAATGAGAACGTAAGGAGACCTCTCCCTACATTCTCATTGTGAGCGTCTTATCTGACAACCGCGGCAGCATACTGCTACCGAGTTCTTTGTGTTACGATACGCGTGTTTTCCTCAAAATCACAAATCTTCAAACCCCACCACAACTCCCCTCTGTAAGAAAGTCCCCAACCGTTCTGCCTCCACTTCAACGCTTCTCTTCACAGCAGCCGTAGGTGTCGCGAACATCCGAACCTTCACAACGGTCTGCCCCCGCTGCGTCGTATATTCCCACACCCCCGCTATACAACCATCAACCAGTACAACAGCAGAAATCCACCCCTGCGGACGAAACACAAGACCTTTATAAACTTTGGGCAAAAGTGCCTCACTATCCCGACCACACCCAAACGTATACATATCAAACAGCGGCAGCAGCCTTACCTCACCAGCCATGCTACAATCTTGCATCGGTTCAAGCGTCGTCCGTAAAACCATCGCGCGCCAACCCTCCACATCCACCTCCTCCAGCTCACTCTCCAAAGACCGGAACAGCTTTCTCGCAGGCACCGTCTGTAATCCCCACCACACAGCAAAGTTCTCCGCCGTTGCCGGACCATACGCACGCAGATACCGCCGCGCAACCTCTTGCAAAGCAGCGTACGGTTCAAACGACTGCCAATTTGTAATCCACTTTCTCGGATTCACAAACGTCACATTCTGCCCCTGACTCGGCCCAAAACACAAATCCCCTCTGAGCGCCGACGGCTTTAATGGCGAACCCCAGCCAGCAGACGTGATTAACGTACGCAGCTTCGGCACCCCTATCTCATTCGCGACTGCCGTTGCCAGTTGCTCCCTCGTCATCGGCGTACTACCCAATACCCGAGGAACGGCAGCGAGAAAAGCCTTATACTCAACTGGCGCAATCCCATAATAGGAAAAATAATATTCCCAGTTGCCAACTGAAGATGCACTCCGGGCCGCCACATACAAAGGAAATTCCTCCGCCGACAGCAAATGTAACGTATGGCGCATCGCCCACGTCTTCACAAGCATATGCTCCTGCCACAAAGCCGACTTTCACATCCTGCACAACCAGCCCATCCGTTCGCGCCCACAGCCCCAACTCAGCCGCCGACATCACCTGAGCCTGCATACCCCCCGTCCGAGTCACAGCCTCAACAAAATCCTCCCGCTTCAACCGCCGTGACAAGCAATGTTGTGACAAGCGCCAACCATGAACTTGTTCCCAATTCAACGATTTCACAGGCTTCTCCTCTTTGTCTCCCGTAGGGGCAATCCCTTGTGGTTGCCCTATGGCCTTCATCTATCGTAGGGGCAATCCCTTGGGTTGCCCTCCTCACGCATCACAGGCATAGACAACCCTTCACAGAATAAACCTTGAACTCCATAAGAGTTAGTAAGCGTCGAATAAGACTAATCTCAATAAACAACCCAATCACCGCGTGAATAGCTGCTGGTGCAAAGGTATTGATGGCAGCATGTTGTTCCCAACCAGGAAAAACCCCGGCCATGAAACGAGTCACTTGGCAAAATCTCTGAAGAACGCAATGCACCATGAACAGCACTCTATCGCTGTTTAAATAAAATACGCTGCGGCGCTATCCTCTCCCAAAAGCAAGAAGCGTCGGAGTTTTCAGATCTCGAAAGCGTGTCGCCTCAAAGACATACGCATTTGCCCCTCGCAACTCTCGGAGCAGCGTATGTGCTGCTGCGATACGGGCCGAACCAGCATTGGTGAAGATCGTAGAAGCGCAAGTTCATGAGGAGGCACACGCACTATCTCCTGTTGAAAGGTAACCAGTGCTCCCTCTCGGTCACCTCTATCAAGCAATATCTGGAGCTTGCTCAGCACCTGGGGTGAGTAGTGCTCGGTGCCCAAGTGAAGGGGAGGTTCATACAGCACCAGCTTTCTTACATGTGTTGTACGTCGCGCTGCTTCAAGGGAACAGATTGCCCCATAGGAATGCCCCAGGAGAAAAACTGGTTCAGGTATTAGAGGTCAATCACGGCAAGAATGTCTTCGAATTCCTGCTCAAGAGCGTATGAGCATGGTATCGCCGCTTTCTCCTCGCCCTCGTCAGGGTCCAGTGCATAGACGGTAAAGGAGCGTTCTAACGCAGGCAAAGAAACGAGGTCCCCAGCAGGGCATGGTCTGCTCCCGTCCCATGAACGACGATCAATGGAAGTCCATGCCCACTGCGTTGATAGGCAATCGGATGTTCCATGCGTAAATCGCTTGAGCGAATCGCTTTCCATCTGCTCTTCCTTCCAATTCAACGGACCTGGCCATTCCATTCCATAAGCCAGTACATAGGAACTTGATACCCCTAAACGGATAAATCCCCTGCTCAATATCCGGCGTAATCTTTCGTCGCTCATCAGTACTTGCCCTCCCATAATCTCCGGCTCCGGCCTCCACTCCTGCCCTTGTCCCCTCCAATACTACCTTCCAGCCCTCCCTATCCTGATTACAGGCCTTGCTAGCGTGGTCTGCACACCATCTTGCTCACTCATCGCATACCTTTCTTCGAGAATGACAAATCTCATTCGGAACATATATTCCATCCTATGCAATTCAGCCACCTTCCCACAACTGCCATCGCCTGCCAGGCTACTTCGTATATGGTAGGGGCGACCATTGCGGTCGCCCTGCTGGGGCGGGGCGGGGGCTGCCATCGCCCTGGCGGGACGGGGACTGCCATCACCCTGCTGGGCGAGTCACGTCCCTTTCCCTCTATTGCCCTAGCACCCCACCATTGTACAAACCACCCCCACTATGGTAGTATTCTTCACAGTAAAACAAGACAGGAGATCAACATGTTCACCACAGAGCAGCGCGACCACGTGCGTCATCGCGTCCTCGAACTCGCAAAAGCCGACCCCCGCGTCACAGCCGGAGCCCTCACCGGCTCCACGGCCCTGAGTAGCGGAGATAAGTGGTCCGACATCGACATAGCCTTCGGCATCACCGACGGCATCACCCCCGAGACCGTCCTGAACGACTGGACCCAGGTGCTCAAGCGCGAACTAAGCATCATCGACCATTTCGACCTGCCCTCCGGCTCAAGTATCTACCGCGTATTCCTCCTACCCACCGGACTCGAAGTCGACATAGCCGTCACACCCGCCCATGAATTCGGCGCACGCGGCCCAAACTTCCGTCCCCTCTTCGGCACCATCCAGCAACTTCCCGCCGCACCACAGCCCAACCCCTCCTACCTCATCGGCCTCGGCTGGCACCACGTCCTCCACGCCCGCTCATGCATCGAGCGTCACAAGCCCTGGCAAGCCGAATACTGGATCAGTGGCATCCGCGATCACATCCTCGCCCTCGCCTGCCTCCGCTTAGGAGAAAACGCCATCTACGCCCGTGGCATCGATCGCCTTCCTACCGCCATAACCGATCCACTCGCCGATGCCCTGGTCCGCTCACTCGACGAGCCAGAACTACGTCGCTCTCTCGCCGTAGCCACCACATGCCTGATCAATGAACTGGAGCAATGGAATCCCACCCTCTGTGCTCACCTTTCACCCCTCCTCCAAGAGTTCGGCGCTCCCCAAACCGAAACCTGAAACACCAACACAACAGCTCGCCTGAATCTACCACTTCCAATCAGCTCAAAAAGAATAAACTGTTGAAGAACGTTCTCTACTACAGAATGTTGGTTGTGTAGAGGCAGGAGAGGTTGGGAGCGGGGAAGGGCCCCTTGCGGGTGCCTTCCGCGCCCCTCTGGCCCCTTCCCTAATAAACATCTACTTGTATAAGCAGGGGCCGGGCATCAATTCCAAATTTCGCCGCCAATATCTTGTATACTAAGAGCCTATCCGAATAACTCGAAAATGTGATAAGATAGGAGGTATGAAGAAACAAGAAAGCAAGAATCGAGTACGCGAACGGACTCCGAATAATCGTACGACGACGGGCTTTCGCATCTCTGATAAGTTATAGGCGGTGTTGCAGCCGCTGCTGCCAGTGCATGTGAATACACATCGCTTTGGCGGAGGACGACCACGGGTACCTGATCGCGACTGCGCTGATGCCATTTTCTATGTGCTACGCACGGGCTACCAGTAGCAAGCCCTGGATCACACCGAGTTGTATGCGCATTCGACGGCGCATGATCGCTTTCAAGAGTGGGTGCAAGCAGGAGTCTTCCTCAAGCTGTGGCAAGCTGGACTGGAGCAGTTTGAGGAGATCTGCGGCATCGACTGGGACTGGCTTCGATGGATGGGGCGATAACCAAAGCGCCCTTGGGCGGGGAAAAAAACCGGCCCCAATCCGACCGACCGGGGCAAGAGCGGCGTGAAGCGCAGCCTGCTCACCGAAGGGCATGGAGTGCCAATCGGTCTGGCGATTGATGGAGCCAATCGCCACGATATGAAACTGGTGCGCCCGACGCTCGAGAGCATCGTGATCGAGCGTCCGGAGCCAAGCGAAGAGCATCCGCAGGGCATGTGTCTGGACAAAGGGTATGACTACGACGAGGTACGCGACCTCTTGCGCGCATTCGGCTTTACGGCCCATATTCGCCCACGCGGAGAAGAAGCCCAAGCGATCAAGCGCGAAGCGGGTTTCAAGGCGCGGCGGTGGGTGGTGGAACGGAGTCATTCGTGGATGAACCGCTTTCGCCGTCTGCTCGTCCGGTGGGACAAGAAGCCGAGAATTATCTGGCCTTTCTCCATTTTGCCTGTGGCTTGATCGCTTTTCGCGCCGCCGGGTTATTCATACACTAAATACCAAGGAGACTACCTATGTTTCAACCAAAAACAGCATTCACCGGATTTTCAGTCAACGACCTGGCAAAAGCCAAAGAATTTTATACCCACACCCTCGGCTTAAAAGTCGTCGAAGAGGGCGCTGGCCTAACATCTGCATCTCCCCGGCGGCGGCACAGTCCTTGCCTATCCCAAAAACGACCACCAGCCAGCCACATTCACAATACTCAACTTCGTCGTTGACAACATCGACGAAGCCGTAGACGAACTCAAAAGCCGAGGCGTCAGCTTTGATCGCTATCAAAGCATACCCCAGGACGAAAAAGGCATCTTGCGCGGCCTCTCCCACAACATGGGCCCCGACATCGCCTGGTTCAAAGACCCCGCCGGAAATACCCTCGCAGTCTTACAAACAGCATAACCCAACGCCTTTAATTAAGTCTTGACTTAATTAAGCAAATGCTTTATAATACTTGTATGGATATGTTTGTTGCACTCGCCGACCCAATCAGAAGGAACATCTTAGAACTACTCGCCGCCAACGGCGAGTTACCGGCCACCGCCATCTACGAACAATTTACTGTCAGCCCACAAGCCATCTCACAGCATCTCAAAGTCCTGCGTGAGGCACACCTCGTGGTGATGGAAAAACGTGCGCAAAAGCATATCTACCGCCTCAACCCGCAAACCCTGTCTCAATTTGAAGCCTGGGTTCAGCAAACGAAGCAGAGGTGGAGTGAACGATTTGACGCATTAGATCGACGTACTCGAACGTGAAAAACTGAAGGGAGTTCAATAACATCGTATGCCAGCAAATCAGACCAACGTCAGTGCCGAACCAGGAAAACAAGAAATCGTCATCACGCGCGAATTTGACGCCCCGCGAGAACTCGTGTTTAAAGCAGTCACAGACCCCAACCTCATCCACCAATGGTGGGGACCGCGCTACCTAACAACCGAAGTAGACAAAATGGACGTGCGCCCCGGTGGCCAATGGCGCTTTATCAACCGCGACTCTGAGGGAAACGTCTACGCTTTTCACGGCGTCTATCACGAAATCCTTGCCCCTGAGCGCATCATCGACACCTTTGAGTTCGAAGGACTACCGGAAACAGGCCATGTGACGCTAGAAACCATGAAACTCGAAGCATTACCAGGAGGAAGATCCCGGTTAACGGTTCAATCCGTCTTCCAGTCCGTCATTGACCGTGATGCCACGCTCCAAAGTGGCATGGAATCAGGCGTCAACGACACCTATAACCGTCTCGAAGAGCTTCTCAAAAAGCAATAACAACTGGTGGCGAATTGCTCCTGACCAGCAAGAGAAGCGATGCCACCTCCGTAGGGGCCACATTTATGGCGCCCCTGGAGCGGGGTGGGAAACCCTGCCCGAATTCGCCACCAGTATCCTTACAGGAGGAAGAACCATGGAAATGAAACTAGAACTCGTACCCGTCCCCGTATCCGATGTTGACCGCGCCAAAGCCTTCTACGTCGAAAAATGCGGCTTTAAATTAGAGGTCGACGTTCACCCTAACGACACCATGAGAGTTGTCCAGCTCACACCACCCGGATCAGCTTGTTCAATCGTCTTCGGCACCGGTATGGGCGACATTACCGCCATGCAGCCCGGCTCGGTCAAAGGTCTACATCTAGTTGTTGCCGACATACACGAGGCTCACGAATCGCTCCTCAAACGAGGACTTGAAATAAGCGAAATCTGGGACATTCAAGGAGTAAAGTACGCAGAATTCAGCGACCCCGACGGCAACTCCTGGCTCCTGCAAGAATTTCCCCCAGAGATGAGACAGCCCGGACAAAGCTTCCTTAAAAAGGAAGCATAGGATGAGTTCGCACCAACACAACCCCGCACTCAACCATCTTGAAGTGTTGGTCGGCGATTGGGAGATGGAGATATCCAATGCATCCTTTCTTCCTGACCCATCCGCAACAGTAAAAGGACAGGTTTCATTCGAATGGGTGCAGAACGGAGCTTTTCTGATGATGCGCATGGGCGACAAACCACCCAGTCCACCCGCTGCCATCTGGCTCATCAGTCGAGATGAATCCAGTCCAAACTACACCGTGTTCTACTACGACGCGCGAAGCGTTTCGCGCGTCTATAACATGAGCTTCTCGAATGGCGTATGGAAGATGTGGAGGGAATCCCCAGACTTCTCACAGCGCTATGAAGGCAAATTGAACAACGACGGCAAAACCATCACCGCCCACTGGGAGAAATCTTCCGATGGCACAAAATGGGAGCACGACTTCGACCTCACCTACACCAAGGTCAGCTCTTCAAATTCGTAGGGGCCAGATTTATCGCGCCCCAGGAGGGTGGTGGGGCGGGCAATCACGCCCACTTCGCCACCCATATCCATTAATAAGGAGAACCAAATGAACAAAGTCACATCGAAAGACGGCACCACCATCGCATTCGATCAATCCGGCCAGGGACCCGCCCTCATCCTCGTGACCGGCGCAACTGGCACTCGATCAGCCACAACATCACTTGCGGCTCACCTTGCGCCTCACTTCACCGTCCTCTCCTACGATCGGCGTGGCCGAGGCGACAGCGGCGACACACCACCCTATACGGTCGAGCGCGAGGTCGAAGACCTCGACGCCCTCATCACCTATGCAGGTGGGTCCGCATTCGTCTTCGGCGGTTCCTCCGGCGCGGTCCTTGTCCTTGAAGCAGCACGCCTGCTTGAAGGCAAGATCAAGAAAATAGCGCTATACGAGCCACCATTCATCATCGACGACAGCCGCCCTCCGATACCGCAAGACTACGTCCCGCATCTCAACGTACTGATCGCCGCCGGTCGCCGGAACGAAGCAGTCGAATACTTCTTGACCGATGCCATGCTCCTTCCCACCGAAATGCTTGCCCAAATGCGCAACACCCCCATGTGGCCGCAGATAGAAGCCGTAGCCCACACAATCGCCTACGACGGCACCATCATGGGAGACACCATGAGCGGCGACCCCTCAACCATCAGGAAGTACGCCTCTGTCACCGTACCCACCCTCGTCATGGTCGGAGGAGAAAGCCCCTCGTTCTTTCACAACGGAACCCAAACCCTGGCAAACATCCTCCCCCATGCCCAGCACCACCTCCTTCCAGGCCAAAACCACGGCCCCGCCGACGAAATCCTCGTTCCCGCCCTGTTACAATTCTTCACCTGAATCCATTTTTCTAGCCCCAACCCCCACCCTACACAACCCTGGTGGGCCGCTTCGTATATGGTAGGGGCGACCCTTGCGGTCGCCCTGAGGGCTCCCCTGGCGGGTTCATGCCGATTGAAGCCATGCGCCAGGTACTCCCCATCATCACACCCTTCCTCGACACCCCGTACCCATGAGCGTCTAAGACTACCCGTGAGCGGACGCAAATGCCGTCCCATCTATCATCCCTTCGTTCCTCTCACTTGTCATCCCTTCGCTTCCTCCCACTTGTCATCCTGAGTGAAGCGAAGGATCTGACTACTCGCACACCGAGATCCGTGGGCTTTGCTCAGAACTTGCCCTGCTAGCAACCCCCATTCGCATAAATTTGGAAATTCCATAGGCAGCATTTCGACAATTCCGTAGTGATGGGCTATACTTGAGAGGAAGATGTGCTATTGGCTCTACAGACAGCAACCCTCGCGCCATTCATCGCCTGCTGATGTAGATCAAGCGTAATTTGGAGATCAACGATTTGCGGATGATGACCAAAGAGATAGTAGAAACCGCACGAGAAAATCAGGGGCTTGGGTAAGCCTGAGAAGATCAGCAGAGACATCTCAAAACCGTTCGTTTCCTGAGACAAACAACACCTGTCTCAACGCGAACATGAGTGAGTGGTTGAAAAGAGCAAATGGGATCGCGGAAATACCTAAGAGGCGACCATCGAGATTAGAAACAAGGCCACCCGCGACTCTCGTGGTTTGAAAAACGCAGCTTTCCAGATCACAATGGAGGAGAGCAGATGCAAAACACCCCTGCCTCATCAGAGAGCACAGAGGCTCTCAAAGGTGACCGATTGCTTCTGGTTACGAAACTCGCCATGCCACCGGTTCGCTCTGATCTGGTTGCTCGCCCCCGCCTCGTGAACCAACTCTCCCTTGCCGTCCAACACCCCCTCACGCTCATAGCAGCCCCTGCCGGCTTTGGCAAGACAACCCTCCTCGCTACCTGGCTTGAGCGTGCTTCTCTTCAATCTGCCTGGCTCTCTTTAGAGCAAGACGACGATGACCTCACCCGCTTCTGGTCCTATGTGTTCACTGCCCTGGAGCGCGTCAACCCAGACAGTGGTGAGTCCGTCCTGGCTCTCCTTCAAGGGTCAGGGCCCCAACAGCCCCCACCCATAGAAACTGTCTTGACCGTCTGGATCAATGGCCTGGCTGCCCTGCCCCACGAGATGGTGCTCATCCTGGATGATTACCACCTGATCACAGCACCACCAATCCATCGATCCGTCACGTATCTCGTCGACCATCTGCCGCCTCAGCTCCACCTGGTCATTGCGACACGAGCCGATCCTCCTCTTCCCCTGGCACGCCTGCGCACGCGGGGTCACTTGACCGAAATCCGCGCGGCTGATCTCCGCTTCACTTCTGAGGAAACGACCGCCTTCCTGACTCGTACACTCGGCCTGCATCTTTCAGGTGAGGACATCACTGCGCTAGAGGCGCGTACGGAAGGCTGGATTGCGGGGTTGCAGTTGGCTGGCCTGTCGATGCGGGGGCGTCAAGATATACCAGCCTTTCTGAAAGCGTTCACGGGGAGTCAGCGCTACATTATCGACTACCTGACTGAGGAGGTGCTTGCCCGCCAGCCCGAGCCTATCCAGACCTTTTTGCTCCAGACAGCCTTCCTTGAACGACTCTCGGGGTCACTTTGTGAGGCCGTCATTGGCGAGCATGGCGGAGAGGTAAGCGGCCAGGCGATGCTAGAGCAGTTAGAGCAGGCCAATCTCTTCCTCGTTCCATTGGACGATGAGCGGCGCTGGTATCGCTATCATCAGCTCTTCGCTGAAGCACTGCGCCATCGCTTGCAGCGCAAACATCCGACGCTAGTGCCAAAACTCCACCAGCGAGCGAGTGCATGGTATGAGCAGCAAGGTCTGACGAACGATGCCGTTCACCACGCGCTGGCAGCCAGCGATTTTACTCTGGCAGCACGGTTGATAGAGCGAGCATTTAACTTTCTTGTCAGACGAGGTGAGATCGCAACCCTCCAGCGATGGGCAGCTGCGCTCCCAAATGAACTGATACGATCTAACATCGAGCTCTCTGTTTTGCAGGGGTGGCTCCTGTTCGTCAGTGGGAAACTTGATGCGGCTGAACGGCATCTTCAGGAGATCGAGCGCACACTCGGCATCAACACTGTATCGGATGAACATTCGGAGCAACAGACGATGCCTAGTGGAACGGAGAACCAGGCTGAAATCAAGGGCCGAATTGCCGCCCTTCGTGCGTCTATCGCGGTCACCCGGGGAGATATTCCGCGCACCATCGCACTTTCGCGTCTAGCTCTTGAGTATCTCCCGAAGGAAAACATATCACGCGCCTATGCAGCCTGGTACCTGGGCAGAGCCTACTGGTTGAGCGGAGATGTGAGGGCAGCGAGCATTGCTCTCACAGAAGCCTCTCACGTCAGTTGGGAAGTGGATCATCTCTACACTGTCTTTATGGTGACCCATGACCTGGCTCACGTGCAGAAACTACAAGGACTGCTGCATCAAGCTGATCGGACGTATCGCCAATCTCTTCAGCAGGCCCTAGAGCGGGGTGGAGACCTACCGGCTATAGGTCCGGCCTATGTGGGCAGGGGAAACCTTGAGTACGAGTGGAACCATCTGGACGCCGCAACCTCCCTGCTCCAAGAGGGGATTAAGCTGTGCGAACGGACGGGCAATGAGCGCGCTATCCTACAAGCATACGTTACCCAGGCCTTGATCAAACAGGCACAGGGAGATACAGATGGGGCGAGCGCAATTATGCAGCAGATGGTACAGACCACTTCCCGGCAGCACCTCTCCCAGCATCAAAACACACAGGTAGAAGCCTATTGGGCATGGTTGTCCCTCATGCAAGGGGATGAGGCGGCCGTTTTGCATTGGCAAGAGCGTTGCGGCCTCAGCCTTGACCGGGAAGTCATTCATTTACGCGAACGAGAGTATCTGACGTTGGTACGCGTCCTCATCACCCAGCGTAGGCTCGATGAGGCCAAACAGTGGCTAGCAAACCTGTTACAACTGGCAGAGGCGCAGGGACGAACGGGAAGCGTGATTGAGATTCTCATGCTGCAGGCCGAAGCCTTGCAGGCTTCCGGTGAGGTGAATCAGGCCCTAGAGCGGCTCTCGCGAGCACTCGCACTTGCCGAACCGGAGGGCTACATCCGCCTCTTTGTGGATGAAGGGACGCCGATGGCGCAGATGCTCGTACAGCTACGCCATCGCCCTGATCAGCCAGGCTCGCCGGAGTATCGAGAGAAACTTCTGACACTGCTGGGCAAAGCGCATGACAAGGATGTGCCCCGCCCTTCTGCAGCGATTCCGCGGCCCATATTCCCACCACTCAAAGAACCATTGAGCGAACGCGAGCTGGAGGTGCTGCGGTTGATCGCCGCCGGCTGCTCTAATCAAGAAATCGCCGACCGGCTCGTGATCGCGCTGAGCACCGTGAAATGGTATATCAACGCAATCTACGGCAAGCTTCAGGCGGAGAGCCGAACGAAGGCCATTGCGCGGGCCAGGGAACTCAACATCGTGTAATGTCCTGCTGATTATCCAGGAAAAACCCACCCCCTTTTCCCACCCTTTGATGGGTGCCAACCCACCTTGACATCGTTTACACTGCTTTTCAGAACACCGTGCTGGTGAATCGTCCAGACCGCCGGAATGGCGGCGATACAAAAGGAGAGGTCCGATGACTAGCAATGTGATTGTCACCAGGGAATCTACGAGCCTCATTTCGCGTTCCGTACTTGTCGTATTCTGTTTAGCTGCAGGCTTGACCTATCGAGCAAGCGTCTCATTGATACCTACAGGCATCCTTGAAGATTCCTTTCTGTTGGGTCTTGCTGCTTTGCTCCTGATAGTCGCAGTTCTCGCAAGGAGGAACGAGAACCTGAGGAGATACTGGGAGATTCCCTTTGCCTTCTTTGTCTTCACTCTCGCAGGTTTTGTGGGGGATGTTTCGATTAGTCCGCTTCAACACTGGTTCATTTATGGCGTTCTGCACGAGACTCCCAGCGCGAATAATCCACTCGCTTCCACAGTTCTGGGGACCGTTCTCGCTCAGTTGTTTGCCACGCTAAGCCTGGTTCTACCGATAATCCTTCTTACAAAGGCATCGGGAAACGACCTGAATTCTATCTTTATCAACAAGGTGAAGAGTTGGAAGTGGCTTGTTGTCGGCATCCTCGGCTTTCTGGTGTTCTTTCTCCTGGCCGCGTTCGGACTCAGCAAGTCATTCTTTCCCAACAATGGAGTGACCCTTTCACGCTTTCTTGCACTTACACCAGCACTCCTCATTCTCGTGCTCTGCAACGGTCTCAGGGAGGAATTATGGTTCAGAGGGCTCTTCCTGAAAAAGTATGGCAGGTTTCTGGGGCCATTGTCTTCTAATTTGCTCGCCGCCATCATATTCGCCTCGTTCCATGTACAGGTCCAGTATAGCCGGAGTCTGCCGATTTTTCTCGCTATCGCGTTGATCCAGGGATTGATCCTGGGCTATCTGATGCAAAAATCGGGAAGTATTCTCTCGTCAGTAATTTTCCATGCAGGCACTGATATTCCAATTTTTTTGGTGTACCTGTCATATGCTTCGAGATGATGCAACTCTCTGCATTGCTGAGCAGGATGTTCCCTTGACGGTGAGCGAGCAAGAAGAAGAGCAAGGAGAACAGGAATGGAAAGCGAACCCGATCGGCACGAGGTCTACCAGATCGTCGTCAATGGGCATCTTGACAGTGCATGGTCGGAGTGGTTTGATGGATTGACTATCACTCTGATGGACAGTGGGGAAACCATCCTCACTGGTCCAATCGTTGATCAAACCGCTCTGCATGGAGTGCTGATCAAAATTCGTGATTTAGGCCTGCCCTTGCTCCGGCTTTCGCGCATAGAGCCTGAAAGTGAGGTTGACGGCAAACGTGAGACAATCTGAATCCATCACGAATCCCTTGACAAACCCCTCGCACTTAGGTATACTTGCAATATATTGAGTTAGTTAACTTACTAATTCGAGATAGGAAACCTTTCATGAACACCATATCCAAGCGGGACCGTCTGGTTGAGGCGGCCAAAGATATGTTCTACCAGCAGGGGGTGGCTCGCACCACCATCGCCGATATCGCCCAGCAGGCCGAAGTTCCCCTGGGCAACGTCTACTACCATTTCCGCACCAAGGAAGCCCTGATAGAAGCGGTGATCCAGACTCATCTGCAGGAACTCCAGGCATTCTTGGCGCGCCTTGCCCTCAATCCTGATCCCCGCCAGCGCCTCCTGGCTCTGGTGGCCGCCGGGCAGGAGGGTGAGCAGGCGGTTGTTCTCTATGGCTGTCCTCACGGGAGCCTGTGTCAGGAACTCGACAAAGAGGGAGACCAGCCTGCTAGAATGGCGTCCCAGTTGTTTCAGACTTATCTGAACTGGGCAGAAACGCAGTTTCGCTTGCTTGGTAAGGATGAGCAGGAGGCAAAGGATTGCGCGCTTGATTTGATCTCGTCGTTGCAGGGAACCTTTCTCTTGACGAGTAGTTTTCGTTCACCGGAACTGTTGGAGCGAAAACTTCAGCGCTTAGCTAGCTGGCTCCGTGCCCTCTAATTGGAAGGGAGGCCTAGCAGTATTTTATCGTTGCCATTAAGTTAGTTAACTCACTCACTTTTAGGAGCATTCACACATGAATACCAGGCAATCTCCACAGAACAAAAACGGCCACCAACATGCTATTGTGATCGGCGCCAGTATGGCTGGCTTACTGGCTGCTCGCGTCCTTTCAGACCATTTCGAGCGCGTCACGGTTGTGGAGCGGGATAGATTTCCAGAGAGTGAGCAGGCACGCAAGGGAGTGCCACAGGGACGGCATATCCACATCTTACTCAACAAGGGCGCCTCCATTCTGGCGGACCTCTTTCCGGATCTCTTCCCTGCGCTCGTGCAGGATGGAGCCATTCCTGTGGATAGAGTCGCGGATACCTCTTGGTACCACTTTGGCGTCTGGAAAGCCCGATTTGAGAGCAACCTCAAGGGCTATATGCAGAGCCGCCCGTTCCTTGAATGGCACGTGCGAGATCAGTTGATGAAGAGGACCAATGTATCTTTCATTGAGGGATGCGAGGTCGCGGAGTTATGTGCTACTGCTGATAACAGCCACATCACCGGTGTGCACCTGCGGTATCACAACCCGGAACGCTCCGAAGAGGACCGTTTCGCCGATCTCGTTGTGGATGCCAGTGGCCGTGGCTCACGCTCGCCCCAGTGGCTGACTGCTCTCGGGTATGGGAAGGTAGAGGAATCCAGGGTCCAGGTCGATGTTGGCTATGCCACTCGCATCTACCAGCCTCCCAAGCACGTTTCTCCCGATTGGAAAGTGTTGATCGTCTTCCCAACCCCTTCAGATGGAAAACGGGCTGGAGCTATTTTCCCAATTGAGGGCAACCGCTGGATGGTAACGCTCTTCGGCTGGTCGCGAGACTATCCCCCAGACGACGAAACTGGCTTTCTTGCATACGCCCGCAGCTTGCCGATGCCCGACCTCTATGAGGCAATCAAAGAGGCCGAGCCACTCACCACCATTGCCACGCATAAGTATCCCGCGAACCAGCGGCGTCACTACGAGCGTCTGTCGCGCTTTCCTGAGGGCCTCATCATCCTGGGCGATGCAGCCTGTAGCTTCGATCCCATTTATGGGCAGGGCATGACAGCGGCAGCATTAGAGGCAAGCACCCTCAATACCTGTCTGCATCAACGATCGAGCGCTCGTATCTATGGAAGTGGTACTGATTTGGCTCACGGATTCCAAAAAGCGATCGCGAAAGTGCTCGATGTGCCCTGGTTGCTGGCAACAAACGAGGATTTCCGCTTCCCGGAAACTCAGGGGCACCGACCCAGGTGGACGGGCCTGCTTCACTGGTACACGCGTCGATTGTTTGGGTTGGCGGCTTCCGATCCTCGGACAACCTTGCGTTCCTATGAAGTTCTCAACATGATCAAACCTCCGACGGCCCTGTTTGAGCCCCGCATCCTGTTTGCAGTTCTGTTTAAAAAACAACATTCGTCGGCCAATCATGAGTCCACCAACTATAAGGTTGAGAAAGTTCTTGCCGGCCCATCTAGCAGAGTGCAGTGAAAAAACAACTGCGAAATAGGTTTTCAGGTTCAATCGGCGTTGTGGTTCCATGCCCTTTCCACCGCCGTTTGAACCCTGGTTTATCATCCCCTATTTTCGCCTCAACCCCCAACTGCAAAACGAATAGATATCTGAATCTCCATCATTCCGGTGACCTGTAGGGGCCGATTCATCGTGCCCACCGCCGATGAATCGGCCAGCCCTCGCTAATCACCCCAAAGGACGGAGAACCAGATGTATCTTCTAGTTGACTCACCTCCACATCATGTCCTATACTCACATCAGATAGTGTCTGGTGCGCCCCGGCGCACAGTGCTCCGGCTTCACCAATTTCGGAGGAGGGGAAATTGGACTCACGGGCACATTTCAACGGACTTGCTCTGGTCAATATCCCATGTAGCATGGGAACCTTGCCAGGGAAATGAGCCCATCGGCTCGCACAACAAGAGAAAACCGATGAACGAAACCCAGACGACTGTCCACCATCCCGAGCCGCCCCGGCTTGCCCGCGTCCTGATCAACGCGTTAGTGAGTACCGTCTTGCGTTCCCCGTGGCACAGATTGATGAGCCCTCGCCTCTTGCTCATCACCTTTACCGGACGCAAGAGTGGCAAAGCGTTTACAACGCCAATTCGCTATGTACAGGAGGGCGAAACTCTACGGCTGAAGGTATTGGTGAAGTATTCTTGGTGGAAGAACCTGCATGAGCAGACCAGAGTGCGCGTCCTGCTCCGTGGGAAAATGCGCACCGGCAGAGCAGAAGTGCTCCCCGAAGAAGCAGGTGTCGTCGTAGTCAACATCCATCTTACAGACTAAACTCATAGGATGGTATGCCACTTTAACAGCAATCCCCCACGCGTTCATACGCAGAGGCTTGCTGTTAAAGTGGCAGTCTTCTTCTTTCCTCAACCACCTGAGCATCAATTTTGGTATCTGGTATATCCTTTCAATATAAGGATCGGGTGGCCTGGCCTTCATCGCCTAGCAGGCGGTACAGTTTTCCCAACCCGGCTTCAATTGACCACACTTCGCCCAGCAGACCAATTTCACTGGCGAGTGTAAGCACTTCTTGCAGTCGCGTAATGGCCAGCTCACTTATCTTGCTAGCGGCCTGGGATCACGTCCAACCAGACCAAGAAGCCGATCCTGAAGAGAGGCATCGTCAGGCACAGGGACCGGGGGGCCGAAAACACCTATCTGCCGCCACCCGTCTATTTCAGGGAGAAGCTCGTCCCAGAGACCTTGCACCAGTTCAGGCGGGAGCGTCGTGTCGGTGTCGATCCATTTGGCAATGTCATAGGCTCGGAAGCCGCGGAAGCTCGTGATATGCTTGAAATACTCGCGAGCAGGAAAGTCCCCGTAGGAAAGGTGAACCACCTTCTCCAGGTTCTTCAGTTCGAGGGCGGCGTCGATAGCCTGCTCACTGTAGCGGCGGTAGCTTCCTTTCAGATCATTCCCCAGGAGATCACCGTCGTAGGTCCTGCTGACTTCGGCTATCGTCTTGCCTGCAAGCACATCGGGAACCCAGGCTGAATCATAGGCATGGTAATTGACGATCTCGCGGAGCGTGGGTTTCCCCTGTCGCCCGGTTTGAAACCAGTCTGGTGTTGTCTGGTTCCACTGATGATCCTGGATCTGGTCAATCACGTTGGACAACGCGCGCTCCGATAGGACGAAAACTTCTTGCTCTGAGAGTGCCATCTTCCAAACCTCCAATAGACTAGTCGGCTATGCTCTTACTCTATTCAAGAACTCATGTTCATATTACCACAAACAAAGCACAAGAGGTATTCAGGCATCCTCATAGTACTATCTGCGCCCTAGCTACACTTTCCCGCTGGATAAACCATTGAAGACGTGAGATAGTTCGGACTTGTGACCAACACGCCTCCATGACTTCCTACGCCATTCCCACATCCTGCTATCCCCACAACAAGCATCCATACGACGATGACCACTGCTGTACTTGTCCTATTGTTGTGCTACATAGAAACACCTCCTTCTCACAATAAAACGCGGGTGGAGATCAGTAGTCATGCATGGAACCCTATCTTCTACTTGCGGATACCATCCTCACAATATCATGCCGTACCTGACCCTAAAAATTCAACGTTTTACCTCTTGTTTGCTTGTCAAATCTATGGTATACTGTATGTAACGGAACCAAATTTGGGTACCCTCTACCCAATCGGTTATTCAAACTCCTCAACCGTCGTCCTCTTATCACTATCTCCTCTCCAATCCCCTTACGCACTCCACAGAAAGGTCTAGCTTATGTCTCCAAACCGCACACCCATCACCTCCGCCAGCACCATCTCCCTCTCACACATCCCCACAAAACCGCTCACCTGGCTCTGGCCCGGTCGCATCCCTTTGGGCCATCTTACCCTGCTCGACGCCGCCCCCGGTTGCGACCCCTTCCTCTTTGCCCTCACTCTCGCCGCTTGCCTCTCTCGTGGCACCCCTCTACCCGATGGCACACCCACTCAGCCAACCAACCTCCTGCTCATTGCCCCCTATCAAGCCCCCGCCGACACCATCAGGCCAAACTTCGAAGCCGCCGGTGGTGACACCACCCGCCTGGTCCTCTATCGTCCCCTCATCCAGGAAACGCCGCAAACCACCGTTCGCTTCCGTGCCCTCAACCTCCCGCGTGATCTTGAACATCTCGGCACCACCATCCGCCAACTCGATGTGCGCCTGCTCATCATCGACCCCACGAGTGCCATTACCGGTCTGCGTTCCTGCCTGCCCGCCCTCATTAATCTCGCCCAGGAAACCAACTGCGCCATCCTGCTCACTCGCTCCCTCACACGCACACCTACCGACCCCTTGCATACCCCGGCTCCCTCCTCTCCGATCCTTGATGCCGTCCGCAGCCGCCTCTTACTCATCCTCGATCCCTCTAACGATCATCGTCAGCTTCTGCTCACTACCAAACATACCCACTGCCAACCTGTCAGCATCCTCTCCTACGAACTCCTCCTCACCGAAACCAACATCCCTACCCTTCACTGGCTCGGTGAACACGACCGCACATCTCTTGAGCGTCTGCGCACCGCTCCCATCCAGTCCGTACATCGGCAAGCCATTCTCCGCTTCCTGCATAACAGTTCCACTCCTCAGTCCGTCAAAGCCATCCTGGATGCCACCAGTTATGACTACGAACCGGGTCGCAAAATGCTCCAGCGCATGAAGACCGCCGGCGAAATCGTCTCTCCCGCTTCCCGCCTCTACACCGCTGCTAACCATCCCTGTCTTGCCAACTTCCCTGCTAAAACATCTCATGTCCCAACTGTCCCTGGCGTCCCATCCTCCTCTAGCTTCCTGGATTCAGAAAATCCCTATGTCCCAACTGTCCCCAACGATGAAGATGAGGACCTCTCACACATCGACGAACTTCCCTACCAGGAGGCCTTCTGCTTATTATGGAGAGCACTCTCAGGAGAGGAACCTGAGATTGAGGATATAGAGAAGCACCCTGACGAAGGGCATGATGACCCAAAAAAATTTGGACCTCTCCCAATGCACACGGCCGTCCACAACCTTTTGTCTTACAGGCCCGATTTCCCCTGGCGATACGATAACTTGACATGAACCCAGGTAACGGTTTATCGTCTCTGGCAGAACCTAAAAACCTGTCCGAATATAGCAATTCCCAGAAAGGACACCTCCATGTCGGATAACAACCATCCCACCGCAGAAAATTACCTCAGCGGACCACAAATATTGCCGCACCGCGTCCAACCAAACATGACCGTAGCGGAACTCATCGATACCCAATTCCAGGCCTACAACGCAGCACGCCTGCAAGAAGCAGCGCGACTCTACGCCGAAGAAATGCTCTCGCCCGAAAAAGACGTAACCATTGGCCTCACCATGGCTGGTGCCCTTACTCCCGCTGGCCTCGGAGGATGCATCCTCACATTAATGGAGTACGGATTCGTCGACTTTATCATTAGCACTGGAGCCAATCTCTATCACGATATGCACCACGCCCTCGCCATGTCCCTGCATCGCGGTGATTTCCGCCTCGACGACACCCTCCTCCAACAAGAAGGCGTGATTCGCATTTACGACATTCTCTTTGAGGACAAGGTACTTCTCAACACCGACGCCTTTGTCCGTGAATCCTTGAAAAGCCTCCCTAACCACCCAATCTCAACCTCCGAACTCCATTATCACCTGGGAACCCAACTGCTCAAAGCAGGCGTCAAACCAGAATATTCCGTACTCGCGCAAGCCGCCGCGTGGAATGTCCCAATCTACACCTCGTCCCCCGGCGACTCATCCATTGGCATGAACGTAGCCCGCAACGCCTTGGATGGCAGCCAGCTAACCCTCGATCCCCTTGCCGATGTCAACGAGACCACCGCCATCGTTCACCACGCCACCCGCAACGGCGTCATCATCCTCGGTGGTGGCAGTCCCAAAAACTTCTACCTGCAAACGCAGCCCCAACTATGGGAAGTACTTGGCATCCAAAAAGGCGGTCATGACTACTTCATCCAAATCACCGCCGACGCGCCCCACTGGGGTGGGCTCTCCGGCGCAACCCCATCCGAAGCCGTCTCCTGGGGCAAAATCAAACCAGATCAACTCAATAGCACCGTTGTCATCTACGGAGACTCGACCATCGCCCTCCCACTCCTCACAGCCTATGCCGTGAGCAAGGCCCAGGCCCGTCCACGTCGCGAACTGTACGCCAAACGCGAAGACCTCCTCAAAGAACTCAAAGACGCCTACAACACCGGAAAGGAGGCCCGACCCTAACAGTAACTCCATCTAATAACAACCGGCCTTCCTATTAGATGGAACAGCGCCATTCCCATTAGATAGAAGCAACCTGGCTATTAGATAGAAGCGTCCAGCATTCCCTTTGCATTAGCTTGACAACCTAATGTATAATACCATTCGGTGTCCAAAACACACTAATCTTATTGGTAGCAGCACAGGGCTGCCAGCGAAAGCTGGTAGGAGCAGTGGTGAGCACATCAAGAACCTACAGGAGGGAAGTTCGATGCTTGTTCATTTAATGTTAGAACTCTATGGTTGCGACCGGCAACTCTTATCAAACGAAAAACTGATACGCCGTGTACTGGATGAATACCCCGCCCGCGTCGACATGGAAAAGGTCAGTCCCGTACACCTCTACGACATTGAAACATCGAATCCACTAGATGCTGGCCTCTCCGGCTTCGTGGTCATCGCCCAGAGCCACATCAGCCTGCACGCCTGGCCCGAGTACGGCGAAGTCGATATCGACATCTGCTCGTGCAAAGAATTCAGCCAGGAAGATGCCATCGCCTTCGCGAAGGAGATGTTCCAAACCGATGACGTAGAGTCGCATTTTGTTGTACGAGGATCACGGTCTTTAAGGCCTGAAACACCCGATCCCGTGCGCTATGAAGCTGCCATGGCCGCTCGCATGGTGAAATCGGGGGTGCGCTAAAAAGAAGGAGATTGACCATATGCTGAACGAATCGCTTGTGACTCAGTTCGGTGCGCCCGATGCCCCTTACTGCGATCCCACCACTGCTCGCGTCACCATCATTCCGGCCCCGCTGGAGTATAGCGTCTGCTATATGAAAGGCACCCAACATGGGCCACAAGCGATTCTGAATGCATCCAGCCAGATGGAACTCTACGACGAGGAACTCGACTGCTGCCCCATCGAAATTGGCGTCTACACTCGCCCCGCGCTAGACTATACCGGCATGGATCACGCGACCGCCCTCCAGGCCACAGCCAACGCTACACGCGAAGTCTTACAGCGGAAACAACTTCCCTTCATTCTCGGTGGAGAACATTCTCTCTCAGCCCTCCCTATCGCCGCCGTACGCGATTACTACCCCGACCTTACCGTCATTCACATCGATGCTCACGGTGACCTGCGCGACGAATACGAAGGTACCCCTCTATCCCACGCCTCTATCGAGCGTCGTGTCGTAGACATGGGCATACCCCTCACCGAAATCGGCATTCGCAGCATCAGCCCCGAAGAAGCCGAATTTCTCAGAACATCCCCCAACGTTGCCATCGTCTGGGGCTATCAACTGGCCAAAGGCACCGCCACCATTCCCTGGCAACGCCTGACCCAGCACACCTACGTCACCATCGACCTCGACGCCCTCGACCCCAGCGAAATGCCCGCCGTAGGCACTCCCGAGCCGGGTGGCCTCCACTGGTACCAGCTACTCGACCTCTTCCGCGAAATCTGCCATCGCACCACCATCGTCGGCATGGACGTAGTCGAACTCTGCCCCATGCCCGGCCAAACTCGCGCCGACTTCCTCGCCGCTAAACTCGTCTACAAAATGCTCGCCTACCGCTTCTGTCAATAATTAATGCCCGATAACATCCGTAAGGACCAGGTCTTCTGCTCAATACATTTCAAATAAGACATTTTGCGAATCAAACGAATCAGCTTCAGGAGTGTCATCCTGAGCGAGAGCGAAGAATCTGGCTCGCTGCACAGAGATCCTTCGCTCACGTCAATTTATGCTCAATCGCATACCGCGTAGCACCCGCCCGCGAAGTAGTCCGAATCTTCCCATAGATCGACGTCAGATGCGCATTCACCGTCCGCGGACTAATCACCAACTGCTCCGCCACCTGCGCATCCGTAAACCCTCTCGCCACCAGCCGCAGCACCTCCACCTCCCGCGTCGTCAATCCATCAGGATACGTAACCTGCACCTTCCCTGCTGGAGGCAAAGATACCGTAGGAGGCCTTGACGCACTCCCGGATAAAGTTACCGGTAACGGAGCCTTCCCTTGTTCACCAACAGCTTGCTCCGGAGTCAGAGCCTGCCCTTCAGCCCACACTGCACTAAAAGTCGATTCTCCAAGCTGCCTACGTGCAGCAACAAGCGCATGTTCATAGGCATCACGCTCGAAAGGTGGAATAGGCGCTCCACTCGTCCCACGCAAAGACGCTGCCGCCGCCCAGAGTCGCACCGCCCATCCAATATCTCCCTGCGCTGAGGCAACACTAGCCAAACCCTCCAGGCAAGAAGCAATGTAAAGCTTATCCCCTACCTGCCGAGCGACGGCCAGACTCTCCTCATACTGTGCCCGCGCGGCTGCATACTCTCCCTTGGCAGCCAGGATACGTCCAACCACCAGCAGCGCCTCGGTTGTGCCATGCCGGTGCTCAAGCCGCCGGTAAAGCCTCAAACTCTGCTGCGCCTGCGCCTCGGCAGTCTTCAAATCATCCTCAATCATGGCAAGTTGCGCCGACAAGCACAACGATGATGCTTTCCCTTCTTTGAAACCTAGCTGTTTTGAGAGGGCCAGACTTTCTTCCAGCAGGATCGGTATCCTTGTCTGCTCTGTCTGCGAGACAAGGAGTATCTGTGCCAACTGGCACAGCGCCTGCACAATACCTCGCTGGTTGCCCACTCGCCGCAACAGAGCCACCGACTCTTCTGAAAGGGTTCGTCCTCGCGTATAATCTCCCTGCTGGCTTGCCATCGAGGCCAACTGGAAAAGCGCGTAGGCGATGCGCTCCTGGTCGCCGACCTCTCGAAAGAGCGCGAGCGCCTCCTCGGTCAACGAGCGAGCCTCTTGCCCCTTACCCCTGCGCCAGGCCACAATGCCCTGCATATACAATGAAAAAGCGATACCCGCCTTATCTCCCAACTGCCTGCACAACGCTAGACTCTTTTCCGCCAACCCCTCGCCCTGCTCATAATCTCCCTGTACAAGCGCCAGCCGTGCCGCCGCCTTGAGCGCCCTAGACCGTGCCGATAGCTCGACTCCATCAACCCGCTCGCTCTGTGTCAGAGCACGAGCGAGAAACGCACGCCCCTCGCTCACATGCCCTCGAATCATCCAGAAGCGCTGCAACGCTGCACTCGCCCTCAGCGCTAGTTCAATACGCGAGACCGCCTCCATCCCTTTCGGATGCTCCAAAGACCAGTTCAATGCAGCCCGCAGATTGTCATGTTCCCGCTCAAGATGCTCCAGCCAGTTCGCTCCAAAATCCGCTTCGGCTTGCTCCGTCAGATCCAGGTAATAAGCTGCGTGCGCCTGTTGGACAGCCTCCATCTCCCCACTGGTAACCAGGCATTCCTGCCCATACTCACGAATCGTCTCTAGCATCAACAGACGTGGCTCATCCATCTCCTGCTCGGTTTGTTGGAGCAAGCTTTTATCAATCAGTGATGCAACTCCATCCAGGACCGCTAGCTCACCATCATCCGATGCAGCGCAAATCATCTCTGCCGCTGTTAGTGTACACCCACCTGCAAAGACGGAGAGATGCCGGAAAAGACGCTGCTCCTGCGCATCCAAAAGTTGGTAGCTCCACGCAATCGTATTCCTCAATGTCTGCTGCCGCGTGGGAGCATCTCGCGAAGCTCCGGTCAATAGCGGTAAGCGATATTCCAGCCGTGCGAGTAGCACATGCAGGGGCAGCAACTTAACGCGTGCCGCCGCCAGTTCAATCGCTAGCGGTAACCCCTCCAGACGGATGCAGATTTTAGCAATAGTTTGAGCATTAGTCGGAGTAAGTTGGAAATCAGGCCGTATAGCTCGAGCACGCTGCAAAAAAAGAGCCACCGCTGCATACTGCGAGAGCGCCTCGGAATCTGGCAGATGCTTCAGATCAGGCAAGGCCAGAGGAGATACGGGGAACTCGTGCTCTCCACGAATATGCAGCACAGCCCGGCTGGTGATCAGTACCTTGAGGCGAGGACATTCTGTAATCAACCCCGAAAGTTGTGGGGCTGCCGCCACCACCTGCTCAAAGTTATCAAGCAGCAGCAGCAAATGCTTCTCTCGTAGAAATGCTCTCAACAAATCAGACAACTGCCGCGCTCCATTCTCTTTCAAGTTGAGCGTCTGTGCAATCGTAGGAACAACCAACTCCGGATCACTGATTGAGGCCAATGGAACAAAGCAAACTCCATCGATGAAGTCGTCGGTCAGCTCTGTCGCCACTTGCAGAGCAAGACGCGTCTTGCCAACACCACCCGTTCCCGTAAGCGTTAACAAACGCACCTCTGGTTGCAGCAGAAGGTTACCAACAGCAGCCACCTCCGAGTCGCGTCCAACTAGCGGCGTGACTTGCGCCGGTAAATTATGCGTAGGCACATGTCCAACTTCACCCAGGTTTCCCGAAGAAAAAAAGAAGAGCGAGCCAGACAATTCTGTATTGCAAGCCTCTTCAAAAGCCAGCGCAAAGTCCTGTATCCGCCCAAAGCGCTGCTCCGGATCCTTAGCCAGAGCCTTCAACACCACCTGCTCAACCACGAGCGGGATAGACGGAACCTTCTCTTGTAATGAAGGAGGCAAAGCAAGCGTATGTTTGATCGCAACCTCAGTCAGGGTCCCTGAAAAGGGACGCTCTCCACACAGCCATTCGTAGACCACAATCCCAAGCGCGTACTGATCGCTGGCAGGCCCCGGGCGCGCCTGGATCTGCTCTGGTGCCATGTAAGCAATCGTGCCGGCCGTATTCTGGATATGCTGTGAGTGTGAACTTTGTGCTACCACGGCAATACCAAAGTCGCTCAATAAAACCTCATCACCTCGCCCTAGTAGCATATTCTCCGGCTTGATATCACGATGAATCACCCGTGCATCATGCGCGTACTGCAAAGCGGCAGCCAGTTGCTTGACATGCGGCAAAATAGTTGATGGCTCAGGAAGCATATCCGGCGTGTAGCGCTTGCGCAATGTGCCATTTGGCGCGTAGTCCATCACCAGGAAAGGTGTCGTATCCTCAACGCCAAAGTCCAAAATTCGCACAATATTAGGATGCTGCAACCGTGCGATCAGACGAGCTTCATTGCGGAATCCTTCTAGCTCATCGCCTGTCAACTGCATTCTCAGCACTTTGATAGCAGCCTCGGTACCAAGATGAACATGCTCACCCAGATACACCTCGGCAAAGCCCCCTCGCCCCAACAAACGAGTCAGTTGGTAATTGCCAAGTTGCAGCCCTACTGCTTCACCCATGCCGTCAACCATGCTTACACCTCTTCCTGCAAGCATACCCGAAATAAATCATAAATCGATGCAATCAGTCATCTAAGTATATCACTGCAAAATTATACTCTGCCGCCCACCGAACCTCAATCTCAATTTCTCATCTCTCTTCATTGACTGCTCACTTGTTTCATGGTATACTAGAGTCAGATGAGCAAACACCTTGGCTCGGCACACCTTCTAGCCGTCCTTCTCCTCTGGAAGGACCAATCCTTCCTAACAGTCGCCCATCATACTCGATCGAAAACAAAGGTACCGGAACCGAAACAAGCTATCGCTACTCCTACCCACGTGTGATATACTATTACAAACGCCAATTTAGATATTCCATCTTTACAGGAATACAGGCGTTTCAACCATGAGTGAGTGCGGAATGACCGACGGGACACTGACTATCGATCTTGCCAATCCGTCTACCTCGTAAAAGTACACCTCCACTTCACGCAACCCGGAAAGGATTTATGACTAGAGATTTTAGTAAGCAACGGCGAGACGATGAGCGACCATTCTCTCGCAATTCATCCTCAGGCAGGTACGGGGAAGAGCGGTCTCCACGTCCTGCTCAACCTCGACCCAACCGTGAATCGGTAGATCGCGCATGGGAAAATGGAGCTCCCCAAAATCATGCCGACTATCGAGGAAGCCGCAATAACAATAACAGATATGGGCAACCAGCGCGTGATAGCCGGCGACGCGAATACGATTCTCCTTCCGCTCAATATAGTCGCAACCGTCCCAATAGTCCCAGTAACTACGGCAGTCACAATAACGACAGACCTTACGGCAACCGCCAGGACAACTATCGCCATAACGAAGACGCTCCTCACGGCAACTCGAACCCCCGCTACCGCTCAACTGACTATAGCGTACGCGATTCCGGCAACCCACGCTTCAACGACCGTCGGAGGCATGACTATCCAGAGAGATCTGGCGAACCGGGCCCACAGCGCGGTTTCCGCGACAATACGCGCTATCACGACTCAGACAATCAATACCAGAACCGCAACACAGACCGGGGATATGGCTATCAAGAGCGCAACCAGGATCGCGATAATCGATACTCACGCGACTTCGATCATGATAATCGCTCCCCACGCAATTTTAACCGGAATAACAGCGCTGCACGCGACTTTGACCGCAATAACCGGTCGTATCGATCTCGGAATGATCGTGGACCCAATACACAAAACCCACGCTGGCAAAGCCGTCCACCAATGCAGCGCGGCAGCGCCTATTCAAGGCCAGGCCAGAATTTTCAGAGATACCGTCCACAAGAGGAGCAATTTGAGGGCGATTATGAGCGCTTTGACGCTTCTGAACCTTCCCAGCATCCTTCGGGAACAGGCCAACTTCAGGACAACTCTTCTGACGGGCATGACCAGGCAGAAAAAGAGCGTCCTGAGCGCACAGTAACACGTCTACCAGATGGACGTGTCCTCAAAGGTCCTCGTCCGGTCCAGCGCAAGAATGCCGAATTCTGGCATGAAATCGCCGACGAGACCGAAGCCCTGGTTGATCAGGTGAATACATCGACCCCTGAACCACCTGCCGACCTTCCACAGGCGGCTCCAACGAAGCAGAGGAAAACCAAAGCATCGCCTAAACCATCAACATCAGAAACGTCGCGTACACCACGTAAGCGCGCCGCCAGCGCCGTCACCCGTGGAAAAAAGGCTGGAACCCGGGAAACTGCAACAAAAAAGACTCCCAAGCAGCGTTCTACCGGCCCCAAGCCCTCGCAACGCGGCTATAAGTGGCCAACACCGGAATAAATAAAGGGATGACCCATGCATATCATGACAGTGCTCGGCCCAATTGAGCCGGAGAAACTCGGCATCACCCTTGGGCACGAGCATCTACTCATCGATCTGCGTGGGTTATGGGAGAATCCTCCCCCGGAGCGTGCGCACCTGGTTGACTCGGAGCCTACTCTGGAAAACCTTGGCGAACTCGTGCGTAACCCTTACGACTCAAAACCCAACTTACTCATCGACGATCTTGAGTTAAGTATTCGCGAACTGATGCGCTACAAAGCAGCAGGCGGTCAAGGGCTTATCGACATGACAACCGTTGGTATTCAACCCGATCCAGAAGGGTTGTGTATTATTGCACAACGCACCGGTGTACATATTGTAGCGGGGTGTGGTTACTATCGGCAGCCACTCCTGCCCGCATCGCTACATCAGCGCAGCACCGAGGAAATCGCAGACAATCTGCTCTGCTGGCTAAGCGAAGGCATGTACGGCACAACGATCCGTGCAGGTCTGATGGGAGAATTGGGCACAAGCTCTCCCATCTATCCATTCGAGGAACGTCAGCTTCGTGCCGCGGCCTGCGTACAGCGTCAAACTGGAGCAAGCATGAATGTTCATCCCCTCATCTGGGGGCATGAGCACCTGCACATTCTAGACATATTAGAAGCAGAGGGAGCTAACCTCTCCCGGGTCGCAATCAGCCACTGCGATGAGCTTATAGAGCCAGCATGGCATGCACAGATTGCCGAGCGCGGAGCCATCCTCTCCTTCGACACCTTTGGCTCAGAAACCTACTTTGATCGTAGTTTCGCCCAGGAACCACGCGATACCGACCGTATCGAGTGCGTCCTGCGTCTATTAGAAAAAGGCTACGGCGCGCAGCTAACACTCGCGCATGACATTTGTACCCGTATCCAGCTCCACCACTACGGAGGTTGGGGCTGGGATCACTTACTCAACAACATCGTCCCGCGCCTGCGTCACGCTGGTGTCTCCCAGCAAGAATTAGACCTCATGCTAATTGACACCCCAAGACGCTTGTTAACGCAAGTATAGTAGGGGCGACCGCAAGGGTCGCCCTGCTCGACATGCTGATTGACACCCCAAGGCGCTTGTTAACGTTAGCAGGATAATATCGATCTATGCTCTATCCCAGCTACCTCAATCTCTACGAAACAGGTGAACTGGCAGAACGCGCTGCGGCTGCCTGGGAAATCCTGCGCAGTTGCACCATCTGCCCACAGAATTGCCGTTGCAACCGCATTGCCGGGAAAACTGGCGTCTGTCGCTCAGGTACCGAAGCCATCGTTGCCTCCTGGAATGTCCATCGTCGCGAAGAACCACCCATCAGTGGCACACGTGGCGCGGGAACCATCTTCTTTGGCTATTGCCAGGCCCGCTGCACCTACTGCCAGAACTTCTCATTAAGCCAGGGAGGTTTAGGACATCGCGTTGGCCCGGAACGCCTCGCGGACATGATGCTCTACCTGCAAAAGAAACGCTGCCACAATCTCGACCTTGTCACACCAACCCATTTTGTACCCCAGATTCTGGCCGCGCTCGTCGTAGCCTGCGGCAAAGGCCTACGCCTGCCCATCGTCTACAACTGTGCCGGGTACGAAAACCTGGAAACCCTGAAGCTCCTGGATGGAGTCGTAGACATCTACCTCCCCGATTCCAAGTACTCCGACAACAAGAATGCCCTGCGCACCTCAAAAATGCCCCATTATGTTGATTCCAACCAGCTCACTTTGCGTGAAATGTACCGCCAGGTTGGCCCATTGGAACTCAACGAAGAAGGTATTGCCCGCCGTGGCCTGCTCATCCGTCACCTTGTCATGCCAGAGGATATCTCAGGCACGCGCGAAGTCCTGCGCTGGATCGCGGAAGAACTTGGCCCCGACACCCCCGTCAGCCTCATGGATCAATACTTCCCAGCCTGGAAAGCCGTCAACGACCCAATCTTAAACCGCCGCCTCACCTGGGAAGAGTACCGCACAGCCATGGACGCCCTCGAAGAACTCAATCTCACCGCTGGCTACGTCCAGGAAGACCTGATGGAACTCGATACAACGTCTATAGTATAGTTGATGACTCGTAGGGCGTGAGCAGACGCAGTCTGGGTGGGGGACAGGCAATAAGTCGCCACCACCGATGTATCGGCCATCCGCAAGGACATAGACCTTTCATGCTATAATCTGAAGCAAGAAGCCATAAAGGAGAAGATCCATGTGAGGCGGTCTACAAGGCGTACAGACCGCTTCACATTTTGATAACCGACCTGTGACGCCGGATACCGAAATGGAGAGCCAACTATGAACGACACGGCCACTTTGAGCCGCCTATTCGCCCACATTCAGCCTGATCTCGATCAGGTAGACAAAACCTTTGAGGAGCGAGCAACCTCTGGTCTCGAGATCCTCAATTCCGCCTCAATGCACGCGCTTGGATCGCCCGGCAAACGTCTGCGCACGGCTCTCACACTACTTTCAGGCAAACTGAACGCGTACCGCTTCGACAAACTTCTCCCCCTCAGCGTTGCCTTCGAAATGGTTCACCTTGCAACCTTGATTCACGATGATATCGTAGACAATGCCCTCACCCGCCGCGGCAACCCAACCGTGAATGCCCTCTGGGGCAACAATATCGCCATCCTGCTTGGCGACTACTACTTCGCCAAAACCGCTGGACTCATCGCCGATATCAACGATAACCGCATCGACCATCTCTTTTCCGATACAGTCGCTACGGTCTGCGAAGGTACCATCATGGAGATGATGACCGCCGGCCGTATCGACCTCACCATCGAGAGCTACTACGAGAAAATCAGTCATAAGACCGCCTGCTTAATTGCTGCTTGCTGTACTGGAGGGGCCATCGTCAGCTCGGCCAATCCTGAAGAGATTGCCTACATGCACGAGTACGGCATCAATCTCGGCATTGCCTTCCAAATCATTGACGATGTTCTGGACTACACCGAAGATCAGGCCACTATCGGCAAACCCGCCGGAAACGATCTGCGCCAGGGAATGGTTACTTTACCATTGATCTATGCCCTGCAAGGACAACCCCAAAATGGGCATCTCCAACAAATCCAGCGTCTGTTGCAAGAGCCAACCCATACCGAGGAAGATATCCATGCAGTCGTGAACTGGGTCGTCAAAGGCTTAGGCGTCGAACACTCCTTCTCCGACGCCCATTCCTATGCAAATAAAGCACGAAAGGCCCTGTATCACTTTCCCGCCTCTCCAGACCGGGATGTTCTCGATGAATTGATAGACTTCGTTGTAACTCGTAAGCACTAAGCAGGTTTTAACGCTTCAGATTACGTCCAATAGGAGTTAATCCTACGAGAAACACTTCAAGTGCTTTGGCCAGTTCATAAAGCTGAGTCGCCTCGGCTATAGAGACTTCGTGACCTGCATGGGCAACCTGGTACAGCATTTGCACCGCTGGATGCTTTGTTGACGTAGTTGCCTCGCTTGCAGCGGAGCCAAGCAGGGAAGCGCGCATCGCATCTACGCTCGCGTTGACCTCCTCCAGGTTCGCAATATCTATGAAGCTTGCCGGTTTAGGTTGATTTTTTCCGCGACTTGCCCCCTGGCTCGCTTCCCACTGTCGCCGTGCCGATTTACCGGCGGAGCAGTAACAAAATTCAGGATGTGCAGAGTCGCTATTTTGTAAGCCAGTATCATCGCAGATAGGGCAGATTGGCATTGGTAACCTCCTCATGGTCCGGTTATGTACACGTTACTAGCACTATACCATATGGACCGTAGTTGGGGTACAGCGGCCTTTGTATCCGACGCGTTTCATTAAGAATGATCTAAATTCGCCTTCTTACCATCCCTCATGATGAATATATTCTTCTTTAGCCTTACGACCTCGTTTGAGCGAAGGTGATGGAGTATCCTGTGCACGATGACCTATAGGAATCATTCCCACGGGTATCACATCTTGAGGGATACTTAACAAGGCACGCAGTTCTTGCAGTTCTTTCGGTGCAAACCCCACGAACCCTGCGGCCAGACCTTCATCGACCACAGCCAGCAGCAGGATCATGACGGCACAGCCGATATCCATGTGCCAGTAGGGAACAGGCCACTCTATCTCAGTGCCGTCTTCGTTCACTTTGTCTGGCTCTTGATAGCGCCGATGGTAGGCAGCTTCGCTGGTGCAGGGAATAATAAGCACGGGAGCTTCAGACACGAAAGGATGAAAACCTTTGGAGGTGTACTCCTCTTCTTCACAAAGCCTTGCAACAGCTTGTCTGAGGTCGGGGCGCGTCAGTACGATGAACGATTGTCCTTGAGTGAAACCGGCGCTGGGTGCATGGCTTGCCAGTTCGAGTATGCGCTCAATTACTTCTGGTGCGACCGGTTCGGATGTAAAGTGCCGTACCATGCGCCGCTTTCGTACTACCTCGGTAAATTCCATTGCCTACTCCCTCATTATGAAAAACTTTACTTGCTGCTCAGATAGTCCTTGAGCATCTCTTCACAATCAAAGGCCATGTGACCAAAGACCTCGCCAGGTTCTTTCCAGCATGGCTTGCCTTCACCCGAGCCATGAGGAGATCCGCTCACAATGGAACCCTTATAAGTGATAGCAACCGCACGAAAGCGGGGATCACGTTTTAGCGAGGAATAGACACCAACCAGCCCGGTAATGGTAACAGTATACCCAGTCTCCTCATGTGCCTCGCGCAGAACACATTGCTCAACCGTTTCCCGGTAGCGCACGATACCACCTGGAACGGTATATCCCAGGCCATCCGAACGATCTATCAGCAGGAATTTGCCATCTTGCTCAATAATAATGCCAGCGCCCAAGAGTGGTGAGATTTGCCCCAGTGTAAGAAGTGCTATGATACGAAAGATGAAGCCCGCCAATATCCCCTTAATCTTCTCTTTCATCCCCGAAACGATCTCCCTTCAATGTATCCGATTCATCCTCGACTTCAGATTTTTGTATGTCTTCTACCGATCTTTGCTTTGCTTCCACTGAGAGAACCACTTGCTCAGCCATAGCCATAAATGCTAATGAGACTGGCGATTCTGGCATACTCACGACAACCGGTCGCCCTTTGTCTCCGCTCACCGCTGTTGCTGGATCAAGCGGAATAGCACCCAGCAGTGGCAGGTCATCAAGTAGAGCACGTGATTCGGGACTCGGCGGGAAAATGTCAACTCGCTCACCACAATGCGGACAGAGAAATCCACTCATATTCTGAACCAAACCCAGTACGCGTACCCCAACGTTCTGGAACATTGATAGGGCTTTAGCAGTGTCGATCCGCGCAATATCCTGTGGAGTTGTTACCAGAATGGCCCCATCCAGTTGCAATTCTCGACAGAGTGTTGCCTGCGGTTCACCATTACCAGGAGGCAAATCGATAATCAGGTAGTCCAAAGTACCCCAATTCACGGTATAAAGCAACTGCCGAATGAGCACACCAAGTACATCAGGAATTGGAGCAACCGCCTGCTCTTCACCAATAAAGAAGCCAACCGACATGACCTTAACGCCATAGCGCACTAGTGGCTGAAGCATCTGTTCAGGAGCGAGCTTGCTGCTTTGCGCAAGTGGGAGAGTTGCATTCCATCCTCTGCTTTCATTGCGCTTCCGCACGCCAAGCATCATGGGAACACTTGGTCCATAAGCATCTGCATCCAGCAGACCAACCTGTGCACCGCGTTTTGCTAATGCAACGGCGAGATTGACGCTGACCGTAGATTTCCCTACTCCACCTTTGCCACTGCCCACAACAAGCAACGCGCCAACTTGATGTATGCGTTTTTGCAAGCTCTATTCCCCCTGGCTACCGAAAATGAGTCTAATACATTGACCTGAACCTGCGGATGAATTCTCTGCTAGTATACGGGCACTTTTTGCATTTGGCAAGCAGGTTGCATCTCCTCTTGAGAGGAAATATTGTCTGCTTGTATAATATAGCTAGCAACCGGTCAAACAATCAGCAAGGAGCACAAGAAAAATTATCGAATATCGCAGAGCAAGGAGCAAAAAAAGAAAAAAAGATCATTGGCTATGTAAAAAGAGCAATGTTTCAATCGCTACTGCGACCCCATCCTCATCATTGCTCAATGTCACGTAATCTGCCGCTGCTTTAACCTCCCCATGTGCATTACCCATCGCCACCCCGAGACCCGCGAATTGCAGCATCCCAATATCATTATGATTATCGCCAAAGGCCATAATCTCTTCGGGCGCAATCCGCAGGTCCTCTGCAATAGTTTTCAACGCATTACCCTTTGAGACAGTCGGATGGAGAAACTCCAGGATATCAAATGAAGATTGTGTGACATAAAGTTGCCCGGCAAAGTGCCTTTCCAGCGCAATGCGCTTCTCCCGCAAGCTACTTGCTTCACCAATCCCCGCCACCTTAATACACGGGCGAGGATAAAGGCTTGCAACATCCTCAACTTCTATAGGAGGCAAAACCGGTAAGCGATACCAATTGCGAGCACGCGGCGTATCCTTATCAACAAAAACACCTTCGTGCGTGTGATAAGCCCGGTAAAGAGCAAACTTCCGTAGTATCTCAAGCGTAGGTAGAATATACTCAGTTGGTAGCAGTTTCTCATGCAGAATCGTCCCACTTCCTATATCCGCAATGACCGCCCCATTCTCAATAATCTGTGGCGCGGAAAGTGGTAATCCTGCACACACCGATCGAAGCACGGAAAGCGTCTGCCCTGTCGCAATCACGATAACAATACCCCTCTCCGCCGCTTGGCACAATGCCATACGCGTGCGAGGCGTAATCAACTTTTGAGGAGGTGGTGTCAGTAAAGTTCCATCAAGATCAATGGCTAACAAACGGTACATGCCCATTATCCTTGACTAACCCTCAAAGTCGTAGGGGCCAATTCATCGCGCCCACCGCCGATGTATCGGCCTTCGGCTGGGGCAACCAATCCCGCACTCACCAGCAGTATCCTTCAAAGTGTTTCAGGAAATCAAGCCAAGAACACTCAGCAGCATCATAACACTGCTGAGTGTTCAAAGAATGGCCTTGCTAGCAGGTCTTCGATTAGATGATGTGTAACTCTTTGCCTACCTTCTCAAAAATGTTGAGGGCCTTTGAGAGCTCGTCGCGGGTATGAATGGCTGTGACGATAGTGCGTACGCGACATTTATCAATGGGTACCGTGGGGTAGACAATACCCTGGGCAAAGACGCCTTCCTGGAAGAGGCGCTTGCTGAACTGCATAGCAAGTGCACCTTCACCCACAATAACAGGCGTGATTGGCGTCTCGCTCCGTCCAGTATTGAAGCCTAGTTGTTCAAGACCGCGCTTGAAGAAATGGGTGTTCTCCCACAGGCGCTCAACAAGGCTGTTGTCTTCTTCCAGCAGTTCAATAGCAGCTATGCAGGTAGCGACGACAGAAGGTGGATGTGATGTGCTAAAAAGAACTGGCCGTGCTCGCTGTAGCAAGAAATCGCGTACATCCTGGCTACAGGCAACATAACCACCTAACGCGCCGATGCCTTTAGAAAGGGTACCAATTTGCAAGGCTACACGTCCATCCAGGCCAAAATGGTTGACGGTACCACGTCCATTTTTACCGAGGACGCCGCTTGAATGAGCGTCGTCCACCATCACAAACGCGCCAAATTCTTCGGCCAGTTCAACGATCTCTGGTAGAGGAGCAATATCACCATCCATGCTGAAGACGCCATCCGTGACGACCATGACCTTGTTTGCGTCTCGAGACTCTTCTAGCACCCGGCGCAAGCCAGCCATATCCTTGTGTGGATAAATCTTGCGTGGTGATTTACACAGGCGAATACCGTCAATAATGCTCGCATGATTCAACTCATCGCTGATAATCATGTCGCCTTCCTGCATCAAAGCGGAGATGACTCCAAGGTTGGTTGCATAACCGGACTGGATGGTCAGAGAGGCTTCAGTATGCTTGAAACGAGCCAGTTTCTCTTCGAGTTCATTATGTAAGGTCATTGTACCTGCTATTGTCCGAACAGAGCCTGATCCAACCCCGTACTGCTCTATCGCTTTAATGGCGGCTTTCCGTAAGCGCGGATGGACGGTTAGTCCGAGATAGTTATTCGAGGAAAGGGTAATTACTTCGTGACCATCTATGACGACGGTTGCCTTCTGTTCGGTCTCCAGAACTCGCGGGAGATGGAAGATGCCCTTTTCACGGAGCGCGTCCAACTCCCCCTTCACATATTGTTGCAGCTTATCCATCGTTCCTCCTGTCTCTGATCAGGGTAGTCGCAAACCCTACCCCTACTATCAATAGGTGTATCAAAAGGTCAGCACAATTTTCCCACAATCGCCAGCCTTCATGATCTCCATAGCTTCATGAATCCGGTCGAAAGGGAGAGTATGCGTAATCACTTGTTTCAGATCTAGTCGGCCGGTTTCTAGTATTCGACGTGTGCGGTACCAGGTATCGAAGATACGACGGCCAGAGATACCGAACACGGTTGCGCCTTTGAAGATAATATCGTCGGCAAGGTCAAGTTCGACCATGCGCGAGGGAATGCCAAGCAGCGAGACACGCCCCCCGTTACGCAGGGCCTTGAACCCCTGCCGAATGGCTTGTGGATGCCCCGACATTTCCAGCACGACATCAACGCCGAGGCCATCGGTGACCTCAAGAATCTTCTGGACTGGATCAACTTCACGCGGGTCAAGCAAGTAATCTGCCCCCATCTTCCTCGCGATATCGAGCCGCAGGTGATTCGGTTCAATGGCGAAGATATCGCTGGAACCCGACGTACGAGCGAGACCTACTGCCCATAAACCAATTGGCCCGCACCCGATGACCGCTACCGTCATTTCAGCGATTTCGCCTGCATAGGTAGCGTGTACGGCGTTGCCAAAGGGCTCCTGGATGGATGCTACATGGTGATCAATTTCTTTGCCTGTCTTCCAGGCGACGCTTTCGGGGATTGCGATATATTCCGCGAATGCGCCATCGCGATCGACGCCGAGAATTTGGACATTTCGGCAGACATTAGCCTGACCTGTACGACACTGGTAACAGTGCCCACACGTAATATGGGTCTCTGCCGCGATAAAGTCGCCAGGAGCGACGGTGGTAACTTCTTCTCCCACCTCCACGATTTCACCGGCGAACTCGTGGCCAAAGATGCGCGGAGTCTTCATCCGACTTTGTGCCCACGCATCCCAATCATAAATGTGCATGTCTGTCCCACAGATAGAGGCGGCTTTGACTTGTACGAGCACGTCACGCGGGCCAATTTGAGGAATATCAACCAGGGCAACCGTTGCCCCAGGCGCTGCCTCAGCTTTGAGGACCGCCTTCATTTTTCCATTCATTCTGTTCAATACCTCCACGAATGGTATTTGATACACTGATGTTATTATGCGTCCTACCAGCGATGATTGCAAGGAGCACAGTTTACGAGCAAAGCAAATCATAATCCCGATGCGGTACAATTTCTAATAACAATATTGCTTCACATGTACGCTTGAAGCCAGCGAGGAGATTATGTCAAACCCAAACCTAACACGACTTGAAGTCGGCCAGGTTATTCCAGCCTTTACACTGCCAGGAGCTGATGGTATGCCCCATAGTCCTTGGGACTATAAGCAGCGCGAGCATCTCTTGTTACTCTTTACACGTAGTTCGACGACAAGCGAGACACATGGCCTTTTACGGGCATTTGCGCAGCGGCATGCCAGCTTTCGAGAGGAAGAATGCTCAATACTGGCAATCTCACCCGATACAGTAGTTGCCAATCTCGGTACTCAGGAACAGTTTCACTTGCCATTTGCCTTACTAGCTGATCCTAAGCATCAGGTTCGTTTACGTTACCTTGGACAAACAATAGATGCATCAGAGGCAAACACAAACTTCCCCTCTTCACTCAACTGCACCACCCCTACTGATACCAAGCTATCTCAAGCTTCTTTCCCTGTAAGTTTTGTCCTGGCGGATAGGTATAGTGCGCTTTACCAGATGTGGATAGCCGAAAATGAGGCTGACCTGCCACCTATTGAGGAGCTACTGGAGTCGTTGTACTATCTTAATAAGTTGTGTACGCCGTAGAAATGGTAGTATAGTGACTATATGAAGTCAAGAGGATTGGGCATACTCTGGTTATTTTTATTTGGCGCGATTCTTGGTACAGCTCTGGATGCCGTACATGTTCATAGTGGAGTTGAACACTACCCCATGCCCATACTTTTCGGGTTGGCGTGGTGGGTGCCTTTGCTTTTTGGTGCAGCGACTGTGGCCATTGGGTACTCGCATTCAATGGTTGATCCCTTACTTCATCACGAGCGACCATCACATCGGCTTTCAAGTAGCTTCGGCGAACTGACATGGGTAGTGCTTGTCTACCTGATTTGTGCGAGTCCGCTTGAGTCCATCATAAAGGCAGGACTGATTTTCCTTATCTATTTCAATTTCTGGCTACTGGTAGGAAGCGGCTGGCAAAACTTATTGCTCTCGCTTGTCACGGCGATTACGGGCACCCTGATTGAGATGATACTGGTGGCAGCGGGTACATTCTCCTATCTTCATCCCGATATACTCGGCATTCCTTATTGGCTGCCTTTTATCTATGCATGCGCATCTTTAGCGGTGGGAGACTTGGGTAGGTCTTTATGTCTTTTTCTCAAAGAGGTACCTCAGACCTTTAGCTTCCTTGTTCAGTATCCTGATCTTTATTGCGAGCACTGGGGTCGCGAGAGGTCATTGGTTGGACCGGGCTGGTGCTCGATGAGTGGCCTCGCTGTATATCGGCATCTCGATCACCCATGCCAGTTTGAGGTTCGGAGGGATTGCGTCCACCGAGATTTCCTTGAGCGTTACGGTCGATGGTATTGCCAGCATTGGTTGTCAGGTCGCGGTTGGTGACGTTCCCGCGATCTGTCGGGCTACCACCGCCTGCTGAGCTTCTGGCGGTAGAGCCACCTGCGTCTACGGTGCTGTTGCTGGTGCTCATACCTCCTGGAGCTATTCCTGTACCTACACCACCGCTCGGTATGGTGCCACCACCGACAGTACCCATGTCACGGTCCGTGGTTGTACCTCTACTCGGCATCATACCGCTACCAACACCGCCTTCGGCGCTTGTATCGCGATCTGCTGCCATACCACTACCCTTAGTAGTGCCAGTGCTTCGCTCCTGGCCAATCATTTTATTGTAGTCTTTGTCATTCTCCGAGTTCTGTGTAGGGTTTTGGTCTTGATCTGCCATGTTTCTATTTTTCCTTTCGATGCTGCTTTGCTATGTACTTACCTGGCTTTTCTTATCATAGCATAGGAGTCCCTACTTAAGTCTAGAAATAAAGCACTACAACGAGAAAACTTATGATTTTCTAATTTACCTTATTGGTAGCAGCTATGTGGCTTGCGTCAACAAAGCTCACTGCCAATAAGCAAATGACTTCTCTTATGCTCTATTTTGTGTGTCTTATGTATTTACCAGGTACCTTATCTTTCGCTTCGCCGCCTTCGGCAGAGGACATAATGTTGAGGATGTTGGCTTTGGGATCGACCAGGAGATCGTTGATTACAGAGCGAACGCCGGGAAAGTTTTGGGCTATTTCGACTGCCGCGGCTTTTTGCTGGCCGTTGTGTACTGCACCGCTGAGGCGGACGACTCCTAGACGAGGGTAGACACCGATGGGGAGATCGCGAGTACGGGGGTCTTGACCCAGAGCCATACCAAGATCAGCAGCCAGTCTATCATCGCCAACGAGGTTATTTTTGATCTCCAACAAGCCTTGCACACCTAGCACTTGATCTCGCACGATATCGCCGCGAAGTGCACTGGAGATGTTGCCATCGAGATAGAGTACGCCATCAAGTACGCGTGCGGTAATGCCTTTCATATCAACATGTAGCGGGGTCAGGTCAAAAATGATAGCTTCGACCTCTTGTTGGAGGACGCTGTCAGATCGATAGGGAGGTAATGTGTTGAATATGGCATCGGGAATACTAACTCTTACCTGCTCGGTCTCTAAGGAGGTAACATATTCCACGTGAATCAATGTATCTTGTGCTTGACGCAAATTATGGGCTACAAGGTAGACCAGTTCACCACTATCAGGCTGCACTGCTACGAGCATCAGTGGGCCTTTATTCGTGGAATCAGCACGTACTACCATAGTTTTGTTATCGAGGAGTGCACCGCCAGTTTCCGATGTGCTTGGGGCTAGTAGCTCGTCCCGTTTGACGCGGAGTGTGATGCCCTCGCCGGATGCCTTAATGACGGTATCAAAGGGAAGGTTTACGGTTCTTCCAAAGAATCGGCCCTGTTTCACGCCTATGGAGGTGAGGCGTCGGGTCGAGGGATCAAAATTGGTGTGTACCAGGATACCTTCTTCACCACCAGAGTAAATGACTTTACTGCCAAGGTGGAATTTCTGCATTTCGGAGACCAAGGTTGCTTTGTTCATGTGTTTCAACCTCATGCTTCATAAATAATTTTCTGGGCAAGGTTCTTACGCCCTTTAAAGAAAGTGTAGCACGTTCGTGTTGTGTGTGACAAGCGAATAATCTGAAACCACTCATACATCCGAAGCTACGAAATCGATCTCGGTTCAAATGCCACTTCAGTTCTTAAGAGAATGACATCCCCACTGAGCCATCTAGCTTGCTTGACTGAGTTACGAGTTGATAAAGGGGATTGTAATGTCGTTTAGCTGGCTGATGTATTCGAGGAAGATTTGAAAACGGGTTCTATCGGATTGATGATTTAGGATAAAGTGAGATCGAACAGAGCGTGTATAGGCACCAATACAGGCTTCTAGTGATCTGAATTTGGTGTAGCCAAAGGATTGACCATTTTTATCTCTCAAAGAGGTGTCGCACATTTGTTTGGTGATTTGCACTGCGTGTAGGAAGCGTTGGGATCGGTTGCTGCCTTCAAATATGGTGAAAGGGAGCTTTTCGTATCGATGTGGGAGTGTAAGCAGTCGGTTTACATGAGCATTTTTAGCAAATTGAAGGAGGTCATAGCATTCCTGTGAATAAGGATTGCACAAAAGACCTCTACCCGCCTGGTATGAGTATTCGAGGACGAGCTCGATCTCGATAAATCCAATGAGGTAGAAGGAACGTTGTCCTGGGCCTGGGTTGAACTGGCCTTTGTGATCATCAAACGATGCCAGATTGGCTAGAAAGAATAGCAGATCGCCGGGTTGGGCATGTCTGAGGCTGGCTGCTCGGGCATTGCAGTATGGAACATCGCCATAGGTGAATGCTGCATAGGGTGCATCATTAGGGTTATTGAGATTTGGGTCGTAGTGGACGATATGATGCTTGTACTGGCTCTGGAGCCTTTCTGGAGAAGAGTGAAAGGAGTTTACGAGAAGTGTTATAGCAGTGGAGATGGTCGTAGATGATTGGTCTGATGATTGTTTCCAGGCATTCACTGATATGGGCTTCTTCGTGAATGGGGATAAATTCAAAGCGCTTGTCAGGAGAAGATAGGGCTGCGCAGTTTATGGGTGTGATTGACGCCGACGTTTATGAGATAAACTTGCCGGTATGGACGCATAGTTCACGGTCCCTTGTTGACAGCTTGACACCTTTTGTTGGTCGGGGATATCATCAGGGTGCTTAGAGAGTGAAGAGATGTATACCCCATTCATTATACATTACGAGAGATGACGAGTATGGCAGAATACGATTGCTACATTGAGCAGTTTCCACATAGGTTACCGCATCAGGAAGAAGCAGAGCTGCGTCCATGTGGACATTATGCTTGCGCCCCGCATACGATTACCTATTTTGGCACAGGTGAGGATGATGAGCTGGTGGGAGATTATTGCCTGGTTTGCTACGCGCGGAAGTTTCCGCAATATTGCCCTGACCGGCTGATTCTGGAGGTTGTTTTGCAGGAATCAGGACAGTAAATGAGATAAGAACCTGATGCGTGCCTGATGCAAGTAAAAGTGATGATGGATCCCAGGAATGAACTTTATCACGATGCGAGAATAAAGAGCCAGAAGGCATTCCAACTTTGCCTACAAGGTAAAGTGGACGATGCCCAGGGAATACTTCACCATACACGCATGAAACTTAAAGGGATCAGCGGAGATCTGTCGATTGTTGGGTATGGGAAAAATGGGGAAGATGATGGAGAGATGGAAGATAGCGATGATGCTCATGATGGGGGGTTTGCAACGAAATCATTGCTGGAAGCACAGGCATGGGGCTGGCTAGAATTAGCATCAGGTGTTTTTCAGCTTGTACGAGGATGGCCTGGTGGGAGTTTGGTACACTTTTTGCGAGCATGGCGTATCTGGCGTCCCTGGTCCATAAGTGCGAATAGCCTGGAAAAGCAGGAGGCAACTCTCGAACGGGTACGTGCAAGTCTCTGGTTAGGTGAAGCATGGTCACGCATTATGAGCGAGCGTGCAGAGCATGCAGCTAATGCCGTACTCCGTGCGGGTCTTACAGAACTCGCTCATATCGAGGCGAATGAGTTGCTTGTGGAAACTATTGCGCAGCAATCACTGCTTCCAGCGGCCCCAAAGGGTTCCCCGGCTTATCGTGAGGACGGAGTGGGTACCCCTTATGTTACGAGAATGATATAAGCAATAGCCAGAAGATTAGACCGGTATCTGGCGCTGCACCTTATCGCTTGGTCCGAAGATGGCATCCATGGATTCGGGGGCGTAACGTTCGACGATGCTTTCGGTGATGGCGTTGGCACGACATATTTCGCCAAACATGCTGGCACTGGGACGCGGGATACGTTCCTGAGTGAATGGATCGAGTTCGATGAGGCCGAGTCGTACCCCCCAGCCGTCAGCCCATTCGAAATTATCTACCAGTGTCCAATGTAGATAGCCACGTACGGGGATTCCTTCCTGGATCGCACGATGAAGCATAGCGAGATGCTCAAGAATAGCTGCTGGGCGGCGATTGTCAACAGCATCACCGAAGCCGTTTTCGGTAATATAGATTGGCTTATTGCCCTTCGTGCGGCGGTAGATGGTTTTCAGCACACGGTATAGGCCTTCGGGATAGATTTCACCGAAGTTCTTATCTGCACCGGGGTCATTGTGGATCGCGTTGGGGCGGGTGAAACGACGCCCAAAGATCTCTCGGGGGTTGAAAGGGTCGAAACGAACCATTTCACGGGTGTAGTAGTTCACGCCGTGATAATCTCTTGCGCCCGCTGCATGTGGAATGGGAGCAAGTTGTAGATTTAAAGGGAAAGTGACGCGACCTGTTTCGGCGGCTCGCAGCGCAGCCCAGTTAAAAAATGTATCTTGCAACCCTGCAACTACACGATCAAGGGGAAAGGCAGGATTAGCAGGATCGAAGAGGCGGTAGTGGAGACAGTAGCCAATCTGGGATGCTGGCTGCAGGTGGCGAATGGCGTAAAATGCCTCAACATGTGCTTGTAACATATTACGCAAGACATGCATTCCGCGCAATGTGTTACGTTCGCCGGGGGGAAATGAGCCAAGTAGATAGCCGAGGATAGTATAGATATTCGGTTCATTGATTGTGATCCAGAAGTCACAGAGGTCTTTCAAGGCCTCTACAGTATGGGTTACGTAGCGAACGAAGTAGCGGATGTTTTCTTCTTTGAAAAAGCCGTCGCGGTCCGCGAACCATAGGGGGTCGGTGAAGTGGTGCAAGGTAACAATTGGCTTCATACGGCGGTGGTGCAGATCAGTGAGCATGGCACGGTAGCGGTCCAGTGCGGCATTATCCCAGTGGCCTTCGGTGGGTTCAATGCGACTCCATTCGAGGCTGAGGCGGAGCACATTGTTTTCCATTTGTTCTGCAAGTTCAAAGTCATCTTCGGCTCTTTCCCACCAGTCGGATGCTCTACCAATATGTTCGCCTGTGAGGATGTGGCCCTGTTGTTCCCAGCGGTACCACTGGTTGTTCGTGCTGTTACCTTCGGTTTGATAGGCTGCGGACGCTGTTCCCCATAAAATCCTCTAGGGAAGCTTAGCCTACGTTGCCATGCCATGCTTAACTCCTTGTCCAGGTCGAAACGGCGCGAGGTACTGTTATTGTATCACGTAGGAAAGGGGGAAAGTTGCAGACAACCAGGAGGTAGTACACTCGCAAGGCACACTCAACAAGCGTCAACTTAACGAAAACGTGACCAACCGTCCGTAGGGGCGAGGGTGGTTGGGATGGGTTGGGTGGGCTTTTATGGTCACCTGGGGTGGGGCGGGGCGCATTCCTCCGCCTTTAACTTGACACCAATTCTACACCCGGAAGGGAGGCTCCTACTATATGCGATTCCGGTAGCAATTTGTGTTGGAAGCCAGAAGTAGTAAGGGAGGCCTCCTGATTTGTCTGGAACGCTATCAGGAAGCCTTGATCGCCTTGCAAGAAGCTGTGCGCCTTGATCCTAATGATGCTTATAGCCGACGTAACAAGGGAAATGCGCTTATTAGTCTTGGGCGCTATCAAGAGGCCTTGATGATCTTGGATGAGACATTGCGCCTTGATTCCAATGATGCCTTTGGCCTAGTAGGCAAAGGTATAGCGCTTGATAATCTGGGTAGGTCAAGAGAAGCTCAACGGGCATATACAAAAGCAAGACGGCTTGGTTATACTAACCCATTGTACCAAAGCTTACATACATTATTCAGAGGAAAAAGCTAGGCAGCTGGATGTAAGGAATAGGGATGGAGTCGGGTGGAGTTGATTTGCCGAGCCATACCTCACTCGGAGAGCGACCATAAAGGCACTCCCCACCACTCTTCAGCTACTCTTGCACTTACGGGATAGACAACATTATTTCGTTAGATTGAGATGAAGCAGGCAACCACGATGGCCGCCTGCTTCATTAAATCTAACAACAGGCGACCTGTTATTCGCGGATGCCTCTTGCTGGTAACGGGCGCACCAGATGGACTCATCACAGGCAAATCCTTCTTACCACGAGGCAATCGTTGACGTACCAGGTAATTCGGTGCGGCAGCGAGGTCACCCTTGTCAAGGGTAACGTCAGGGCCGAATCGATTGAAGAAGGAGAGTTCGAAGTTGGGGGTTTCACCCAGCGCCCCGTGCGGGCAGACTTCCACGCAGTCGCCACAAAAGATGCAGCGGTCGAGGGCGAAGGCGTAACGGGTGAGGGTACGCTCAGCCATCATCAGGGACCCGGTAGGGCAGACCTGGACACAGGCTCCACAGGAGACGCAGTCGGTATCGTGCAGGCTGACGTTGAAGGGCGTGGAGACGATGGTGTCAAAGCCTTTGCCGAACATGCCGTAGCAGTCCGGGCCGATTACGTCGTGGCAGACGCGGACGCATTGGGTGCAGTTGATGCACTTGTTAGGATCGCGCAGGATGAAGCTGTGCGATAGGTCTACTTCGTAGTCGTGGTAGTCGCTTGGTTCGCCGTCATGGAAGCGGTTATCGGCGAGGCCATGCTCAATGCTGTACTTTTGCAGATCGCATTGACCGGCAGCGGGACAGGCACATTGCAGGCAGCGACCAGCTTCACGCTCGGCTTGTTCCTGGAGATAGCCCATTTCGATGAGTCTGAAGTTGCGCCTGCGGTCTTCGTAGGGCAGCATGGGCATCTTCACCTTGGGTTCGACGGGTTTGTAGGGAACGATATCGAAGAGATCGGGCTTGCGCTCTTCGAGTTCCAGACGACGGGCTACTTCTTTCATGTCTTCGCCGTTGAGGAAGGCATGGATGGAACGGGCAGCTAGTTTGCCTTGTCCGACGCATTCGATGATGGTTTTGGCACCCATCTGGCAGTCACCACCGGCAAAGACGCCCCAACGATCGGTCATGAAGTTATGCGGATTTGTTTGAACGGTTGTGCGCTTCGTCCACTTCACGCCTGATTTCTCGTCGAGTACGGACTCATCGGGCTTCTGACCAAATGCAGGAATGATGACATCGCAGTTGATGGTAAATTCAGAGCCGGGAATGGGGACTGGGCGGCGGCGACCGCTAGCATCTGGTTCGCCCAACTTGTTCTTGATAAATTCAAGGCCTTTTACTTTGCCATCCTCGACGACGACCTTTGTCTGCTGGACATAGAACATTAATTCTGTGCCCTCAGCATCGGCATCCTCGATTTCTTCCATTGTGGCGGTCATCTCTTTGACAGAGCGGCGATAGCCGGTGTGAACTTTGGCTCCGAGGCGGAGAGAGGTTCGGGTGCAGTCAAATGTGGTGAATCCACCGCCGAGCACAACGACTTCGCGGCCTTCCTTAACGGGTACGAATTTACCTTCTACCTTTTCTGCCAGAAATGCTATAGCGTTTATTACACCTTCTGCATCTTCACCTGGGGCATCAAGGGGATTACTTGTCCATGCACCAATGGCGAGATAGACGGCATCGTATCCCTGAGCGAACAGGTCGTCGATGGTGAAATCGCGGCCAAGCTTGATGTTACTTTGCAGTTCGACACCAAGTTGCCAGACATGATCGATTTCGCGGTCCATCATGTCTTTCTGCAAGCGATATTCGGGGATACCGTAGCGCAGCATACCGCCTGGTTGAGGCTGCATGTCGAATATCTTGCAGTGGTGGCCTTTGAGTGCGAGATAGTAGGCGCAGGTGAGGCCTGCGGGGCCTGCACCAACAATAGCAATCCTTTTACCAGTTGATGGGTCCTTTGGATAGGGGTGCGGTGGTTCGAGCAGGCAAGTTTCTGCAGCATATCCGTGCATTCGACAGATGGCGATTTCTTCTTCGACCAGAGCACGACGGCAGGCTTTCTGACAAGGAGCTGGGCAGGTGAGGCCGAGAATAAAGGGGAATGGCAGCACTTCTTTGACCAGACGGGCCGCTTCTCTCATCGAGCCTTTGGCGATCAGTTCGAGGTAGCCGGGAATGTCGATATGGGTGGGACAATCTATCTGACAGGGTGGCTGGCAGTAGGCATTGTGATCAGAGAGGATCATTTCGAGGTTGGTACGACGAATATGGAAAAGTTCATCCGAGTTGGTGGTGACGACCATGCCGGGTTGAGCGATTGTGCTACAGGATGGTAGAGGGCGTTCCGCGCCTTCGACGTGCACGAGACACATGCGGCAGGTTGAGGCTGGCTCCAGTTTTTCGTCGTTGCACAAATTTGGGATGTCGGTAATGCCGTTGTCTATGGCCACACTCAGGAGCGTCTGGCTTTCGTAGGCTTGTACGGTTTTGCCGTCGATGGTGAGCGTGAAGCTTGGATGGCCTACTTCGTTTATTACGAGTGGGCCTGGCGGGATTTGAGTTGTTGGTGATAGGTTATCTCTAATGGTTACTGCCATTTATTTCCTCTTTCCAGCCTGCTTTTATGGTAGAACGTGTTTGGTTACGAAACGATGAGCACGGACGGGAATACAGGTTCCAGTTGGGCATTGCTGCTCTTCAATATGCAATCTGAAATGATCAGGCCAGTAGCGTTTGGCGGTTTTAAGTGGATTGGGGGCCTGGACTCCAAATCCACAGATCGAGCCATTTGGTATGTATTTGGCAAATTCGTCAAGCACGTCGAGGTCTGCGTTGACGCCGAGGTCACTGACAATGCCCTCTAGAATGCCTTCAACGCGCTTGACGCCTACACGACATGGGACACATTTACCACAGGTTTCTTTGCTGAGGTAGCGGCTGCGCTCCATTGCCCACGCGACCATGCAGGTATTGGCGGGCAGTAGTTCGATAATGCCGGAGCCGACAATAGCACCAGCTTCTTCTAAGGGATCATAATCGAAGGGGGTATCAAGAAGCGAGGTTGGCAGCGCGCCGCCCTCCGCTCCACCTACAACGACGGCGCGCAGTTCGCTGTCAGCGCGACTATAGCCTGCATGACGCAGAATTTCGCGCAGTGTTGCACCAAATGGGACTTCGATGACCTTCGGTTCGCTGTCGGGCACGTAATCATAGACGGTTAGAACTTTGGTACCACCAGTGATAGCGGTGCCAACACTGGCGAATGCAGTGGCTCCGTCACGTATGATTACAGGAACATTGGCAAGGGTTTCAATAGAATTGATGGCGGTAGGTTTATCCCATAAGCCGTATTGAGCCGGGAAGGGTGGACGCTGGTCGGGCATGCCGCGACGGCCTTTGATGATGGCTATCTGCACGGTTTCCTCGCCACCCATGAAGCCCATATCTACACCAAGGACGTTGATAGTACAACTGAACTCTGTACCGAAAATATCGCGCCCTACGAGGTTGGCGTCCAGCGCCTCGTTTAAGGCTCGTTGTACGGCGCCAACGCCTTCGACGAAATAGCTGCGCGTGAAGAGATATGCTTCTGATGCACCTACGGCATAAGCCGCGAGCACAATGCCTTCGATGACCTGGTGTGGATTGCGTTCCAACATGGAACGAGCCGCCCAGGAGCGCGGGTCGGCATCATAGGCGTTGCAGATGACGTATTTGGGGCTGTCATCTTGACGGCGGGCAATACGCCACTTTTCCCCCGTGAGACGGCCAGCGCCACCACGTCCTCGCAGTTTGGCGTCGATGACTTGCTGGATGACTTGTTCAGGGGTTTGCTCACGAATGGCTTTTTCTAAGGCGGTGTAACCACCGATACGGCGATATGCATCGAGTGAGCGTACATCAGGCTCACCGCGTCGCCGTATGACACGATAGGAAGTATCAAACTCAGGCATCTGGTTGCCTCACATGATTAATATTCCCCCACTTACCACGGGTAGAGGGTGATAAGCCACGTGGGGGTTGATCGTCGCGCTTGATTCCTTTGACGGCTGGGGCTGGCTTGAATTTGGGACTCATGGTTGCAATACCGAAGATATCGCTCAGGTCTACTCCGCGCACCTGGACGATACGTTTTGCGGCCCGCAAAGGCATATAGCCATAGATATCCATGATAGCATCAAGGAGTGCAGGTAGAGTGCCTGCCTCTTCTGGCCAGTTTTCAAGCAAGTCATCGACTTTGCTAAGGTCTATTTCTGGCTCCAGATCATCCTTGACAGGCATAGCTACACAGGGAGAGACAGGCTTATTTGGATACTCTACAGCATATTCAGAGATACGCTGGGTGTAAAATCCACCTTTCGAGGCTCCCGATGCCGGGGGAATTTTATAATCTGTGTATTTGTCCGCGCCATCGCGGATGTAGGATTTGAACCAGGGACGTTCCTTCCACCTGTGCATGGGTTCATAGCTAATGGTAATGGCACGTGGTGGACAGGCTTTTTCGCATAAGAGGCAGGCTTCGCATTTCAGGTTGTAATCGGTTCCGAGGCCCTGCTCTGCGATTAGTTGAATCAAGCCACGACTGCGAGGGGGTAACTTCGGCTTCTCATAGGGATACAGCCGAGTTACCTTTGGTCGGAAGAGGTGGCTAAAGGTCAGGCCCATGCCTTCAAGAATTCCACGCATCTATTACACCCCTATTTCCTCTTCGCCTCGTACTTTGAGGCCCTGTTTGGCTATTTTCTCACGCAGCTTCAAAATGCCTTCAATAAGCGCCTCTGGACGTGGAGGGCAGCCAGGGACATAGATGTCTACGGGGACAATCGTGTCGACGCCCTGGACTGTGTAGTAACTGTCATAAAATTCGCCGCCAGAGTTGGCGCACTGACCCATGCTGAGGACCCATTTGGGATCGGGCATCTGCTCCCAGAGCAGACGCAAGCGCGGTCCCATTTTGACCGAGACTGTGCCCGCGACGATCATTAAGTCGGCCTGACGGGGGCTTGAACGGAAGACTTCCGAGCCGAAACGCGACAAATCGTAGTGCGCTTGGGCGCTTGCCATCATTTCGATGGCGCAGCATGCAAGTCCATAGCCGAGGGGCCACACTGATTTAGAGCGGGACCAGTTTTGTGCCCATTTCAGCATGTCGACGAGGCTGGTAAGTTGAACTGGTAATTCCTGGTCTCCAGGGGTGTAATCCTGGGGGCCACGTGCCATAACAATTGGCACTGGTTTGCGCCGTACACCAGGGACTGACGCATCCCCATTTTGTTTGATTTCACTGCTCATAATGTTGAACCCCTCCGCAAAGGTTTAGCAGCACCTGTTGCTCGTTGGTTTCAATTCTGATCTAGAGAACGGGTGATTGGTGTTCCATTCTGCCCTTATTATAGCACGGGAGGGCGAGGATGACCAATAGTAAGTCAGGTTCCTAAGCTATCCCTTTGATAGAGTGGTGATTTATTTGGGACATCGGGAATACCTGGGACATCAGGGACAGGTTCTGTATCTTTCTCCGGATGAGGGATTAGTGTCAGTGGTGGAATTGTCGGGGAGTGAGCGGTTGATGAATGGTTGTCGGGACATGGGACATCAGTGGAAATGGAAGACGGGGATGGAGGGTGACTGGAAGCGATCACGTGGGCACGGATGCTGGCGAGGACTTGCTCTCTGCGAGCGGGCATAACCCCAGGGGCTTCATTGGGTGTAGATGCTTCCGTTGGGACATTCGGGACAGGGACCGTCGATGAAGATGTTGAAGATGAGGAGTTGGAAGAAATGTTGGCGAGACAGGGATGGTCGGCGGTAGTGTAGAGGCCACTGGTGGGAGAAACAAGTTCGCCGGCCATCTTCATACGCACGAGCATTTTGCGGCCAGCTTCATAGTCGTAACTGGTACTATGCAGGATCTCTTTAATAGGACGGGGATTGGGACATTCGCGTAAGAATTGTAGGATGGCTTGACGGTGGAGTGAGCGAATGGGGCCAGTACATAGACGATGCAGTTGAATAGGGTCAGGTGCCGGGAGCCAGGTGATGGTCAGAATATCCTTGTCAGTTGGAGTGATGGTGTAGGAAAGGGTGGGAGGAGCAGCGGATAAGGAGTGTTTTGGAGTCAGCAGCAGACAGTGACGGTCGTCACGAGGATCAGGCGCGAGCAGGAGGTGACTGCGAGCGGCTGTGAGGGCGGGGGAGACGAGGACACGCGGGCGAAGCGGGTCGGCAGGAGGACGTGCGAGTGAGTGAGTAAGCAGGATGGCGCACTGAGTGCGTTGGGCAAGGTCAATGAGATCGGGTAAGGCACGTTGCCAGCCGGGAAAGGCACTGTAGGGGTCAAGAATGAGCAGGACGAACTGCATCTGGGTGATGAGGGTCTCTAGGAAGGGCAGGTCCTGGGTGAGAGAGAAACGATGGGTGCGTGCGGAGGCAGTGCCGGAGGGTGATGGATTGTCGACTACCCGGCTAATAGCTATGACATGATTATCACGAGCCCCAGCGGCTTTAAGGCGGGGCAGCAGGGTGTCACGGAAGTTGTCGTGCGGGGCAATGAACAAGACATTGCCTTGAGGACAGGCAGTGCCATCAGGGAAGGGCCGACCACTGGAGATGTGGGCCGCCAAAGTGACGGCAAAGAGAGTAGTACCACAGTTAGGAGAACCGTCCAGCAGGGTGAGTTTGCCAGAGGGAATGCGACCGGGCCACAGCCACGTAATTGGTTGAATAGCATCGGTGAGTGGGCGATGCGTTACGGAGGTAGGTTGTTGAGTAGCAGTGGGATGTTCAGTGGATGCAGATTCAGGTGAGGAGGATTGAGAGGAGTGATCAAGTGTCATAGCTAGAAGCCTTTCAGGAGGTGAACGAGATAGGAACAGTAGTAAGGGGAGATGCGAGAACGACCGAGGTGGGGAACATGTTCCCTTAAGAATAGTATACTACATACTATGTAAGCGAACAAGGGGCGAGAAGTGATTTAGATTTGCACACGAACTTCCACGATGTTATACTCCTTACAGAGAGCACCTTCGTATCACATAGCAAGCAGAAGTTACCACTGGAAGAGTCCAAACAACAACCATCATTTGTTTGATATGCGCAAACGACCTGTTCCGTTTGGAAGAAAGGAACCCACCAATGGCCGATTTCAACCCAAAGCGTACAATCGCCTCCTATGAGTATCTTATGAACCTGGTAATGGTGGGACTGATGGTCATCGTGATTTCGCTGATTTTACCGGTTCGGGCACTGGCAGCTACTTCTCCGTCGGTCACAGTGCCGACACTTACATGGAGCGACTGTGGAGGCGCCTTCCAGTGTGCTACCGCGATTGTCCCGCTGGACTATGACAACCCGCAAGACGGCACGATTTCACTGGCACTAATCCGGTTGCCCGCGACAGATCAGGCAAACCGTATCGGCTCCCTGTTCACGAACCCTGGTGGGCCAGGTGGCTCAGGTGTCAACTTTATCCGTATGGATGGCATGGCATTCCCTGCAGGCATCCGCGCCCGGTTCGACATCATCGGGTTTGATCCACGCGGCGTGGGTGCCAGCACTCCGGTCCAGTGCTTCGACAGTGTAGCCGCTCAACAAGCCTTCTTCAATCAGTTCGGGCTGTTCCCGGTGGGCGACCAGGAGGAGCAGGCCTACCTCGAAGCGTACCAGCAGTTCGACCAGCAGTGTGAGCAGCGCAACGCCCGTATCCTGCCGCACCTCTCGACCGCCAACGTCGCCCGCGACATGGATCTCCTGCGTCAGGCTGTCGGCGACGCGAAGCTCAACTACTTCGGGCTTTCTTATGGCACTTACCTTGGCGAAACGTACGCCAACCTCTTCCCCAATCGGTTTCGGTCGTTGATCCTCGACGGCGTCATTGATCCGATTGACTACTCGACCGGCCGTGACGACCAGGCGGACAGCCTTACTTCGTTCCTCCGGACGGGGAGCAACGTGGGCACGTACCAAACCTTTCAGGCGTTTCTCGCTCAGTGCGCCGCAGTCGGTGTATCCAGATGTGCGTTCGCGGCGGACAGCGCGAAGGATACAAAAGAAAAGTTTGACGCGCTACTGCACCAGATTCTCAAGCAGCCAATAGTGGTCCAGACGAGCCAAGGCCCCGTCACTATCACCTATGCTTATACAGTCGAGTTCGTGTGGGAGTCGCTGTACAGCTCGCACGGCTGGCCCCAGCTCGCGGCCAATCTGCAGTTCCTCTTCCAACTTTCCGGCCTTCCGACTCCGCAAGCTCTGCCGCAGGCGGCACCATATCAGAACGCACGGGAGGCGCAGCTTGCCAACAACTGCGTCGACACTGCCAATCCGAGCAACCCATTCGCCTATCCCGCGATTGCTCACGAGGCCGACGAGCGGTCGCCATTCTTCGGCGCTGCGTGGACCTACGTGTCGTTCCCTTGTGCCGATTGGCCAGCACAGGACCCCGACCGCTACATAGGCCCGTGGAATCGTGACACTACAAGCCCGATCCTGCTGATTGGCGTTACCACGGACCCGGCCACGCCGTATCACGATGCGGTGTCTACCTCCCACGTGCTGGCCAACGCCCGGCTGCTCACCCTTGACGGTTGGGGCCATACTGCCTTCTTGCAGGGCAGCACCTGTATCGACCAGTATGAGATCGCGTACCTGATCAACGGCACTCTGCCTGCACGCGGGACCACCTGCAGCCCGGATTCGCTCCCGTTCGGTCCAACTACTCAGACAATGATCCAGCAGCAAAGTGCAATGTCGTTCTTGCCCACTCTCTTCTGAGAGCTGTTCATGCAGTTGTAAGATCGGCGTCACGTTCTAGATGAACCGATACGCTTCCTTCCGTGCAGATAGACAGAGAGGATGCACTTGTCTTTGTACAATTATCCTGATGAGGACATCTTTTTTACAAGAAAGAGATGCTTTCACCAGGATAATTGTTAGAGGTGTTGGAGCGGTGCGCAAGAGAGTGAAACATTCATGAGGAAGAGCAGATGGCAACCATCATCTTTTTTAGCCAACCATACTACGGGCACACTCATCCGACTTTGCCTGTGGTGACTGAGCTTGTTCGTCGAGGAGTACGCGTTATCTATTATTCGCTGGAGGATTTTCAAGCGACTATTGAGCAGACGGGGGCGGAATTTCGGAGTTATGGTGAGGCTTTTCCTTTTGAACATGAGCAGGCGTATGAAAATCAATTCATCTTCTATGTGCGCTTTCTTGAGATCAGCCGTCTGGTGCTTGAGTATCTACTGCCAAATATTCGCGCTGAAAAGCCTGATGCGATTATGTATGACCAACTTTGTGTCTGGGGACCCGCTATTGCTCAAGTGCTAGATGTGCCTGCGATTAGTTATATGACGATGTTTGTGATTACACCCTGGCTTGTGATGAGTGATCCGGCACAGATGCGGAATCGTCTGATTTCGGAACACCTTGTACGAAGGATTCGCGTTCTGACCAAGGAGATCAGCGCTACTTATGGAGTGCGACGACCCAGTCTTTTTGAGATGGCGAATAATCCTGGGCAACTCAATATTGTCTTTACTTCGCGATATTTTCAGCCTAATGGAAACGCTTTTAATAAGTCCTACAAGTTTGTCGGATCTTCCATTGTCCAGCGTGCCGATGCTCCCTCATTTCCTTATGAAGTCCTCGACAAGGATAAGCGGCTAATTTATATTTCCCTGGGTACTGTGTACAATGCACATTTGGAATTCTACCGGCGCTGTTTTGCAGCCTTTACCGGGAGTCGTTATCAGATTGTGCTCTCGGTTGGACGCAAAACGCCGATTTCTTCGCTTGGGGCTATTCCTGCGAATTTCATTGTGCGAGAGTACGTTCCACAACTGGATATTCTGCAGCGGGCGGATTTGTTCATCAGTCATGGGGGGATGAATAGTGTGAGTGAGGCACTGTATTATGGGGTGCCATTAATTGTGATTCCACAATCTGCGGATCAGCCCTGGGTGGCTAAACGGGTGATTCGGCTGGGGGCTGGTAAGATGATTAAGCGGACGCGTGTGAGTGTATGGCAGTTGCAGCGAGTTGCTGAAGAAGTGTTGACTGATGCAAAGTATGGTGAGATGAGCGAGCGCATTGGTAAGACATTGCGGGAGGCAGGGGGACCGAGCAGAGCTGTGGATGCTATTCAGAAGCTTCTGCGTAGTGTTGCGCATTATACTCCTCCTGTTCCGAATTCTTGGATGGAGATGCTTATGTATCGGATCAGTTATTGATGTTGGGAAAGCAAAGAGATGGTAGAATAAGTGACGGCAGCTTGAGAACCCAGGTGTGAGCGAGATGAGAAGAGATTATGTCAATAGAACAGCAGAAGGTGAATGATCGCGTCATTACTGAGGTCTGGAATCAGGGAAATCTGGAGCTACTCAATGAGTTATGCGATCCCAATTACATCTTACATGATGGGACAACAATTATTCAGGGTATTGAGGGATTTAAGCAATATATTGAGCGAGACCATAGAGCTTTTCCTGATGTCCATTTTACGATTGAAGATAAGGTTGCAACTGGGAATAAGTTTGTGACTCGCTTTACATGTCGTGGGACTCATCTGGGAGATCTTGCAGGTATTGCGCCAACGGGGAAGCAGATTTTCGTTTCGGGGATGATTCTGAATCGTTTTGTGGATGACAGACTGGTGGAGAGTTGGATTAATTTTGATACTTTTGGGATGATGCAGCAGCTTGGGGTGATTTCCTTAGGAGGATAAGAGGCCTATGATGAGACGATTTACGCTTATTCTGGATGCGGATTTTGAAGAAGGGGGATATACGGTGACGGTTCCAGCATTGTCGGGATGTATTACGCAGGGTGATACTGTCGAACAATGTATTAAGCGTGCTCGTGAGGCTATTATTGGTTATATCGAGAGTTTACGAATTGAGGGTGAGCAAATGCCGGAGGAGCATGAGTGCCTTCAGATAATTGCTGTTGATATTGAGGTATAGCAACGTTGTAAGGAGAAAAGATATATGGGAACTTATAATATTGCGGTGTTGCCGGGGGATGGGATTGGGCCGGAGGTGATTGAGCAGGCAATGCGTGTGCTTGAGAGGGTGGGTGAACGATATGGGCATGCGTTTGTTACCACGCGGGCAATGGTAGGGGTGGCAGCGATTGAGGCGGAGGGAGATGCTATTTCTGGTGAGACGATGGAGTTATGCCGGAATAGTGATGCCGTGTTGTTTGGGGCGGTTGGAGGGGTGCCGCGTTTTGAGGGACCAAACTCAAAGATCCAGCCGGAACGGGCGCTTTTTCGGTTGAGGAAAGATTTGTCGCTGTTTGCTAATTTGCGACCGGTGCGGCCATTTCAGGCTCTGCTGGATGCCTCTACAATTAAGGCGGAGGTTTTGCAGGGGACGGATTTGCTAGTTGTGCGGGAGTTGACGGGGGGACTTTATTATGGCAAGCCGAGTGAGATTCGGGAGATGACGGAGGGAGCCGAGGCGGTTGATACGCTGATTTATACGGAGGCGGAGATTGAGCGGATTGTGCGAACAGGTTTTGAGTTGGCGCGAGGGAGGCGTAAGAAGTTGACTTCGGTGGATAAGGCGAATGTGCTCAGTTCGTCACGGTTGTGGCGCCGAACAGCGGATCGGGTTGCTGCTGAGTACGCAGATGTGAGTTTGGATCATTTGCTGGTGGATACGTGTGCGATGCAATTGATCCGGCAGCCGGCCAGCTTCGATGTGATTGTGACGGAGAATATGTTTGGGGATATTCTTACAGATGAGGCAGCGATGCTAGCAGGATCGATGGGGATGCTACCGTCAGCGAGTTTGGGAACGAGACGAACTGCGTATGGTTTGTTTGGGTTGTATGAGCCGATTCATGGATCAGCTCCGGATATTGCGGGGCAGGATAAGGCAAATCCGATTGCAGCTATTTTGACGGTTGCGATGCTGCTGCGACATTCGTTAGGGCTTAAAGAGGAGGCAGAGCGGGTGGAGGCAGCAGTTGAGCAGGTCATTGAAGCGGGGTATAGGACGGAGGATTTGCGCCAGGCAGGGAAGACAGTTGTGGGAACGAGGGAGATGGGGAGGTTGATTGTGGAAGCGATTAGCTGATTTTACCAATCGGTGTCTATATAAAGAAATACTGCTTATCCTTCGGTCAATTCATGAGAGCATCCACACTGTAGCGTAACGTTCCATGTGCTGTTTTCCTGTTTCATCGCAGGAGAACAGCATTTTTTTATAAGGAACGGCACAGCCGGATGGAAAGCCCCACCCCTAAAATGCAAAAATCTCCACTCACGCCGTTCAAAAATTTTTGTGGCGTTGCAGCTATCGCCGACGCGAGCGAAGGGTATACTGCATGAAACCGACGTACCCCGCTCACGTCTTCGTCTGAGTGTATCACAAAAATTTTTTCACTTCGGGGTCGTATTTTTGCATTTTCCACCCCAGGTGCCTCCGCTCGCTCAGAGTGCCAGCATGATATAGTTGAGCTTTTCACCAGTTCGTTGTATAATCACTTCCGTCTATGAGTGACTATCTGTACCGCTCGATCACTTCCCTCTCCTCACGATGTGCAGCAGCGCAAAGAAGCCCGCAAAAAAGTGATAGAAGAAAGCCCGGAAACTTGAGCGCGACAGTTACAAAGCCATGATGGACAGAAGACGCCGCTTGCAAGCAACCAGCAATTTGGTATAATTGTTCTGCTTTTATGACGGTTCGTTTGCATCGTAAACCAGTATTTACCCCTTCGCAAATAGAGCGATTATCGAACATCTTTGATAATGCCGGACAGGGTTTTTTTGTTGTATTGGTGCTCACCCCGCTTGCAGGGTTTATGCGTTCTAAGAAGGGAAAGGAAGGGTGACAAAACGCCTCTTCTTTGATAGGATGAGATTACACAAACAGATCGACCTATCAAGAAAGAAGAGGCACATGAAGTATAGCGAAGCGATCCAGAAATGTCTAAAGGAAAGTGGGATCGAGCAAGAAGATCCCCGGCGACGAGATTGGCAGCAGGTGCTTGCCCACGTGAAAGACCCTCGCCGAAAACAAGGGCAACGGTTCACGCTCACATCCATCTTGGTATTAGCATTAGCAGCCATCCTCTCCAATCATGTGTCAGAGCTGGCCATAGCCGAGTGGGGAGCCGGACAAAGTGAGGAGGTCAAAAAGGCACTCGGATTTGAGAAGGGCGTCACTCCCCATCAAAGCACGATCCAGCGTCTGTTTCGAAAATTGAGTATAGAAGAGCTAGAAGAAGCGTTTCGTGGTATTTTCGTGCACCTGTTTGAGCAACCCCAGCCGGAAAGAGGAGCCTGCGCGGTGGCGATCGATGGGAAAGTGCAAAAGGGGAGATTGCAATTCGAAGAGGAAAAGAGCTATCCCATCCACGCGGTTAGTATTGTTGAGCATGAGACGGGGATCGTCCTCACGCAAGGGCATGTGCAGAGAGCGGATACGGAAATGAAGGAGCGGCCAACTGACGAGGAAACGAAGGGCGAGCCAACCGAGCAGAAAACAGGGAAAAAGAGCCAGCCAAAAGAGAAGCCAGATGAGCCAACCGAGCAAGAGAAGGAACAGGGGCAAGAAGAAAAGAAGCAGCGGAGTGAACTGGCCGTGGCGTATCGTCTGATTGCCCACATCGACTGGAAAGGCAAGGTCCTCACTGGAGATGCCCTCTATTGCCAACGCTGCTTGTGTGCGGCCATTGTGTTGGCCGGTGGAGACTATCTGTTTCTCGTCAAGGCGAATCAGCCGCATCTGTTGGAAGATCTGCGCGTGTTGTTTGCCCCCCCGGCCCCTGCTAAACGAGCCGGGGAAGGGATCTTGCGCTTACCAGAACGATACGCAGAGGAAGCTTCCAAGGGACATGGACGGGACGAGATCCGCTCCATTCGCGTCTCGTCGGAACTCCAAGGCTATTCCGACTGGCCAGGCTTGGACCAGGTCTTCGAGATCCGCCGTCAATGGCAATATAAAGGGGAATGGCGTGAGGAGGTTCGGTATGGAGTGAGCAGTCTGCCTGCCACGCTGGGCATCCCCCAGCGTTTGCTCAAACTCAAGAGAGGACATTGGAGCATCGAAAATTGCGTGCATTACGTCAAAGATGTCACCATGGGAGAAGATCGCAGCACCATCCATGCAGAGAATGGTCCCAAAATCATGGCCGCTTTGCGCAATACCGCTCTGAGCTTGCTGCGCCATGCTGGGTTTTCTACTATCGCTGCTCGTCTGCGCTACAACTCTGGTCATCCCCAAGCTGCTCTCCACCTCTTATCCCTCTCTCTTGGGGAGAACGCATAAGCCCTGCAACCTCATACTTCAGCTATATACATTTTTCTTAACTTATGATATTATGCCTATTAAGACCATATTTATGAGGTGCTACATTGCAGCAGGGCAAAATTAATTACCAAGGAATTCTTGGTTTAACACTCATCGGCATCATGTTTCTAAGTATTTTTTTACTTCAAAGCAATACTAAGTGGCCCTTTTTAATAGCAGCAGTAATACTCTATGCTATTGCCATCGTAAGCACCACTTTAATTAAAGAGCAATTACAACGACAAAATCTACAAGTACAACAGCAACAAGTAAATCCTAATTATCAAAAGATATATAATTCAAGAATATTTCAGGTAGATCGAGCAGCAATTTGTTGTCATAGCGCATTTATATTATTAATTATTGGATTATATATATCCAGTACAATATTAAAAAATAGCGATCCATCAACTTTAGTTGGTCTTTTTCTGGCTTGTCTAGCCGGTGGTATAGTAATTCCCTATACCATTTATAGGCAGTAGGACTCCACGAGTTTGCCCTATAACCGTCTCTAATAACTCAGTAAAGAGTCAGCCGTATTAATCTACAATGATGAATGCCTCTTACGAGACTAACGTTTATCCCTTTTTCCTGCCGGAAACAAAACCATGTGCGACCCAAGAAAAATTTATTGCCGCCAAAGCTGAAATACCTTATAATAAGCACAACTAGCAATATCAATAGATTGACGAGTAAATTAGGTTCAGGCAGGCGATCATGGCAGTAAAAATCTTCTTCTGTTATGCTCACGAAGATGAGGCACTCCTTAATAAACTCAAGACGCACCTGCGACCATTGCAACGGCAAGGTCTTATTGATGTATGGCATGACCGCGATATAAGTGCTGGAACAGCATGGGAACAAGAGATCAGGGAGCACCTAAATGCTGCTCAGATCATACTCTTACTCGTCAGTCCAGACTTCATAAATTCGGATTATTGCTATAGTAAAGAAATGAAGCAAGCCTTAGAGAGGCATGAACAGGGAGAGGCAAGAGTAATTCCAATCATTCTTCGTCATGTTTATTGGTACGCAACACCTCTAGGGAAGCTTCAGGCTTTACCAATTGATGGTAAACCCGTGAAAAGCTGGCTTGACATAGATGAAGCGTTTTTCAATGTAGTAGAAGGTATCCGCAAAGCACTTCAAGAGATGAAAGAGCAATGGTTAGCACAAGGACTTGCTCACTACAAAGCAAACAGGTACAAGGAAGTTATAGAAGCCTATGATCTGGTTATCCAACTCGATACTTCACTTCCCGATCCCTACTTTCTACGAGGTGTTGCTTATTATAGCCTCGGTGAGCATCAAAAGGCTATCGCCGATTGTGATCGTGCTATTCAACTTCGCCCTGGAATTTCTACTTACCACTACGTAAGAGGTAATGCTTACTTCGGTCTCAAAGAGTTTCAGAAGGCTATTGCTGACTATAATCAGGCTATTCAAATTGATCATAATTATACCGATGCTTTTTACGCCAGGGGTATGGCTTATGAACGTCTTCAAGAAAAGCAAAAGGCTATGGCTGATCTTGATTGTGCCCTCCAACTTGATCCCCAAAATCTCGAAATCTATCGTTATCGAGGCATAATCTATATTAGCTCCGGCGAACACCAAAAAGCCATTACTGATTTTGATCGTGCTCTCGCTCTCGATCCTACAGATATCAACATCTACTTCAACAGAGGTATGTCTTACTTCAAACTCCATGAGTACCAAAAAGCTATTGCCGATTTTGGCCATGTCCTAGCACTTAATTCTAAACATTTTGGTGCCTATTACCTTCGAGGTAGCGCTTACGACCACCTAAAAGAATACCAAAAGGCTATCGATGATTTTGATCGTTCTCTCGCTCTCGATCCTGACAATGAATATGCTAAGAAAGGGAGAGCAAATGTATATACCGCTTGGTCAAAGGTGAATGAGAAATGAGTCTAGGTATGCACTTCAATCTCATGAAGACAGCTAACTGAGCATGTTAGCTCTTGCTCCATAGCTGATTGCACAATCTATAATCCATGCCATAGAATGCGCAATAGCTGACTTTCCTCATTTGTATAC
>CAVZTX010000021.1:0-297462 GCA_963778375.1 uncultured Chloroflexia bacterium
GTTTACACATTTTGTTTTAGCGCTTGGATTTTTGGGGATGTTTGCGACGTTCGGTTTGTATTTCCGTGAGGTGGAGTTGGAGTGCGAGAGTAATAACGTGATACGTCAATTAATGACTTATGAGCAGCTATTAGGAATACCTGATACGATTGTTTCTGCACGTAATTCACATCGGTTTTTAAATAGAGAAAACTCAGCAACTTTGATCTATGCGAGTTCATTCACTGCCTGGTTTTGTGTGGCTACGTGGTTTGTTTTGCCGGGGATTGCGATCTTTATTGCTATTTTTGTGTTGGTGGCTATTCTGGTGGTGCAGAGGGTGATACGGGGTATTCGATTACAACATTCGGGACAACAGGGTGTGGTTGGGATATAAACTGTAATACTTCCTTGTAGCTCACTAAGAGTGGGTTGAGCCATCGGGCATGGTTGCACCTGTGAGTGATCTCGCTTGCGCTAACTGCGCTGTTGTCACTTGTGCTCCGCTCAGATCGGCTCGATACAGGTCAGTATTATCCAGGTCGGCTCCGCTCAGGTTGGTTCCACTCAGGTTAGATCCACTCAGGTTAGCATTAACTAGATCGGCTTGATAGAGGTCAGCACCGTGTAGATCAATACCTCCTAGATTATAGCCACTCAGATTAACCCCTGGCAGATAAGCACCACTCAGATTAGCATCCACTAAGCCAGCGGGATACAAGTGAGTCTGCGTCAGATCGCGGGCATCTTTCACTGCGGCGTTTAAGTCGAAGTTGGCAATAGCACTACTTATGTAAGCTCTATATAATATTGCTCCCTTCAGGTTGGCTCCACTCAGGTTGCTAAGGAGCAGATCAACACTATCCAAGTCTGCGCCGCTCAAGTTAGCACCACTCAAGTTGGCTTGACTGAAGTTGGCTTGATACATGTGTGCTCCACTAAAGTCGGCGCTACTCAAGTTGGCGTAGGCGAAAAAAGCCTGTTGCAGGTTGACACCGTTAAGAGAGATAATTGGATGCGGCTCGTTAATAAGCCTGGCTTCCCATAGGAAACGTATCAGGGTGCCTTTGCGGTTTCCATCCAAATTTCGTAATGCTGTATCTGTCCGTGCGATTGCAAGCGCTACTACTGCACTTCCTGGTTTGGCTGTCTGTAAACCATCCATGAGCAACAAATTCGACATATCATTCAGATAGGTGTCGAGTGTGGTCTGACGCTCTTGATCCTGTGTCTGGGCTGCACTGGCCGCCACTTGCGTTGCTTGCATCTGAGCGTTATCAGACTCTTGTGCCTTGAACTGGTAAACACCTACAACCAGAGCAATGATCGAAATTATCACCGCGCCGGCCCCTACTACCTGAGCATACCAAGCAATCCAGTCGGTAAAGGTTTTCTTTGGGGCATACTCTTTGGTAATTGTTTTGAGGCTCCCATCAGGTCCATACTCTTCCGTTACTTTCACATTTGTGTCTTCGGTACCCATCGCCTAGCTCCTCCTCTTAACTTGACCAGTATGCATCCAGGTAGTTCTTCATCCCTATTCAACGTATTGCAACTATTTCTGTTACGAAGGTCAACTCTGAAGTTTGCCATCTCATGTCTGAACGCCTTTTTCTTGCTCAGAGGAATCATGAAAAGCTCAACCTGAATAATTATATTCCATAGGAGATAGATGGAGAAAGTGATGTGTTATACAGTGGGTAGCGAGTCGTAGGAATACGGCGGGCCATTTTTATGGTGTGAGGAATACGTTAGAATGGTTTTGTTGTTCAGCCTTTCTTCCTATGCTGTTGTGGGGTATTAACACTGCTGCTTTTATCTGTTACAATGGCGGGATCAAATGATGAGTAATCCGCCGGGCTAACTGCGCTTGATACGTGCTGAACCGTGACGTGAGTTCGTTTGCAAGTGGAAGGTGAAGCTAGCTGCAATGGGGAGGAGTAGAGGATGCCTGTGGAACCACCCCTGGATATAGAGACTCTGGTAAGTCGCGCTTTGCGTCGCCAGGTGCGCTTGCCTGAGTTCAGTCAGCCTGTTTATATTGAGGATGGGCAGGTGATTGACGACGTGGTGAGTCTTTCGGTGCGTACGCGTGATGGTCAAACGGGCCAGACGATTGTTTCTGCTGATGTACTCTCCGCTGCGTTGGATGAGGCTGTACACGTTGGCGCTACCGATGCACTTGCGAAGCCACTGGATTTCTTTCTCCTGGTAGAAGCTGCGCGTATTCGTCTCGCGTATAGCTTTGATCCATTTTTTGCCGTCTCGATGTCTGGCATACAGGCACTTCCACATCAGTTGCAGGCTGTGTATGAACGTATGCTGCCTCAGGCACGCTTGCGTTTCTTGCTGGCGGACGATCCTGGGGCGGGCAAGACGATTATGGCGGGGTTGTTGCTAAAGGAACTCAAATTACGCGGCGTCATCAATTATGTGCTCATTTTGACGCCTGCCCCTTTGACCATCCAGTGGCAGGATGAATTGTATAGCAAGTTCGATGAGACTTTTGAGATAGTCAACTCCGAGATGTTTGGCAATCAGCTTGCCGGTAATATCTGGGAGCGCTATCGGCAGTGCATTGCCTCGCTGGACTTTGCAAAACAGGAGCGAATTACACAGAGCCTGGAGCAGATCCCCTGGGATCTCATCATTATTGATGAAGCGCATAAGTGTGCGGCACGTAGTCTGGGTGAGAAGGTGGCAAAGACACGGCGCTATCAGCTTGCAGAGCGTCTTTCGGCAAGTGCTGAACGGATTCTGCTGCTGACGGCAACTCCGCATAGCGGTGATCCGAGCCAGTTTGCGCATTTTTTGCGGCTCCTGGATGCAGACCAATTCCCTGATCCGCGCTATGATGGCTTGCAACTTGATCGCAAAATCCTGGAAGATGCACGGGCAGGAGGACGTGATCAATGGTTCCTGCGCAGAATCAAAGAGGAACTGCGTGATAGGGACGGCAATCCACTCTTCACTAAAAGGCATGCGAGCACTGTGCCATTCGAGCTTACCTGGTCTGAGAAGCGGCTCTATGACCACGTGACCGAGTACATCAATACCTTTCTTCCCTATCAGCAGGGAGGCACACATCGAAGCAGCGTTGCGTTGGCACGTACTGTTTTGCAGCGCCGTCTCGCCAGCAGTCTGAATGCTATCCATCGATCACTTGAACGTCGTGCCAGCCATTTTCGAAACATTTTGCAGGAACTGGAACGGTTGCCTGCAAGCGAGCACGAGAAGGTTTTGCATAAGTATCGCTTGCTTGCTGCGAGTGGCTTCGAGGATGAAGAAAGTGACAGCGGTGACCTGGATGAAGAGCAGGACGAGGCGATGGAGAGCTTCCCTGTAGCGCAACGAGTTGATGCACTGCGGTTGGAAGTTCAGGCCCTGGAAAGACTGGTGAATGAGGCTGCTAAGGTTATGGCATCTGGTGAAGAGTCGAAGCTCAAAGCATTGCGCATATGCATGGAAGGGGCACAATTTCAGGAGTTGACCGATGGGCGAGGCAAACTGTTGATCTTCACCGAGCATCGCGACACGCTTGAGTACTTGCGCGGTCATTTGCAGAAATGGGGCTATACCACCTGCGAGATTTACGGTGGGATGACTGCGGTGCTGCGTCGGGAAGAGGCTCAACGCTTTCGAGAAGCTGCCCAGGTATGTATAGCGACCGAGGCTGCTGGTGAAGGCATCAACCTGCAATTCTGCCATTTGATGATTAACTACGACATTCCGTGGAACCCCAATCGACTGGAACAGCGTATGGGGCGCATTCATCGTATTGGGCAGCGTTCGGATGTCTACATCTTCAATTTTGTCTCAACCAAGACCGTTGAAGGAATCATCCTGGAGAGGCTCTTCACAAAGCTGGAAGAGATTCGGGTACAACTGGGTGATCGCGTTTTCGATGTAGTTGGGCAATTGCTGGCCCTGAATGAGATACGACTGGAGGATATGCTGCGTGAGGCTGCTATCAATCCTGCACGTCTGGAAGAATATACGGGGCAGATTGAGCAACTCGGTAGTGAGCAATTGACACAACTGGAGGAGGCAACGGGCGTTGCGTTGGCTACCTCACAGGTTGATTTGACGTGGGTGCGTGGAACGGATATCCGTTCACAGGAACGGCGGCTAATGCCTGAATATGTCGAGAAATTTTTCCTGCGAGCTGCTGAACGTGAGAATATACCAGTACATCATCGTGTCGATGGACTTTATACCATTGAGCGAGTTCCGGCGCGTCTGCGCGATCAGCACCTTGTCACTGCTCGGCGCTATGGGATTCCATCCCAGGAGTATCGCAAGCTCACGTTTGATAAGGCGATTCAGCAACGAGCAGAGCATACGGACGCCATACTGCTCTCGCCGGGACATCCATTATTCGCGTCGCTGAGCGAGGTGCTGATAGGTGATTTAGAGCCTGTGCGAGGTCACGCGGCGCTGTTTGTTGATGCGCGTGTCACGGAAAGCTACTCGGTACATTTCTTCGAGATACAGATTATTAGCGAGGAGCCGAGCGCTGATGGCAAACGAGATGGCGTAGGGGAAGCACGCACACAGGTGCTCTACGCAACACTGGTAGCCATCCTGGATGGGCCGAAGGGAAAAGAACTTGCTCCTGCCGATCTACTGCATGATTTAACGCCGTTACCAGAGGGGGCAACGGTGCTTGAAGGAGTAGAGATAGAGGCTCCGAATGCCCAGGCTATCGTCGCGTTGGAACAGTGGGTACGCGTCAAGGTGCAATTCCCGCTGAAACAGCAGCAGGCGAAGGAGCGTCAACGACTTTTACAGATCCGGCGAGAATATATCAGCAAGATGTTTGCGGAACAGATCAAACGGCTCCAGCAGCGCTACTTCCAGTTGTATGAGCGGGTGAAGAAAGGCGATGAGGCGGCACGATTGGCGCGTGACGAAGCTGATCGCCGGCAGAAAGAACTGGGGGTGCGCCAACGTGAGAAGCTGGCCGAGTTGGATCGCTTGCAGGTCGTACGTGAAGGGGTGGTGCGCTACATGGGGACGGCGCTGGTACTGCCAATTGCGCAAACATCACTTGCCAGGGAACTGGAGCAGCGGAGCGATATTACGCTCGATGAGTTGGTGCGAAACGACGAAATCGAGCGCATAGGTATGGACTATGTGATGAACTACGAGCGAGGACGTGGTTGGCACCCGGAGGATATCAGTAAAGACCATGATGGCAGCGGTTTTGATATTCGTAGCACTGATCCTCTGAGCGGAGAGGTGCGGCGCATCGAGGTCAAGGCGCGTGCTGGCGAAGGCGAATTTGTGGAATTGACGCCGAATGAGTGGTTGCAGGCGCATCGTCACGGTGAAAGCTACTGGCTGTATGTCGTGTGGAATTGCGCGGATAATCCGCATCTGATAATGATTCAGAATCCGGCGCAGGTTCTGGCGAATGTGATACAAGAGCAGGTGGTAATCGAGGGATATCGTGTGCCAGGAGAGGCGATTGCAAGGTTGAATAGAGATATATCATCCGAGGGTTAATAGATGGAGCTTATCAAGCTGTCAGATGATCAGCGCTTTTATTTGCAGGTTATATACGACTATTTCCATGAACAGGGAAGATGGCCGTGGTATCGCGATGTAAAGCAAATGTTGCTTGAAGTCTATCCAGACGTGGATGTAGATGAAGTCGTCAAAAGCCTTCCGACTGGGCTTTCTAAGCCTTATGATGCGTATATGTTCGGTGTGCCTGGTTATACGAATGAGGCAACCTTTCTCACGGTTCTGGGTGTATATCTTTGCCAGGGTTCGGAAGAGGATCTTGCGGACTTTGTGCGAGCGATGCGTTTTTGTGTTGAAAGATACTCCTCGCCCAATAAAAATGATCGCTATGTCTCTAGCAGTGATCTCGTTTACGAGTTGGGCATGTCTGAATTAGCTGTTCGTAAGGTTGGTCAGTTGCTTGAAGTTGAGGCAGCGGTCTTCAGTTCCTTTTCAATGAGCGAGGGGAGTTGGGAATGTCGGCTTTCGCGCAGCGTTCGCCAGTTTCGTGAGGTCGCAACGATTGAACAGTACCTGGAAAAGGTAGAGATGCTGAAGAAGGAAGGGAAGGACATAGGGCTTACGAGCGAACCCACGCAGTATTCAATTGTTGTGTCGGAGATGGGAAACCTGGACATCCATCCGACTCTTTACGCAAAGTGCTGGGGCTTGTATACGAAAAGGCAATACGAAGAGGCGGTCCTCAACGCAATAAAAGCGCTGGAAGTTGCGGTACGCACAAAAGCAAGATTGCCTCTAAGTCTTGCAGGAGCGGATTTGATAAGCAAAGCATTTGATCCTACCCGGCCTATTTTGCGATACAGCGAGGTAAGAGCCGAGCAAGAGGGCGTGATGTCGTTGCTGCGAGGCATCGTGGAAGTCTTCAAGACCTCTCATAGGCATCGCTTTGTAGGTGTCCAAGATAAGTCAGAATGCCTGGCTGTACTGCTGATGTGCAGCAATTTGTTACATGTTGTCGATAAATCGGAATTTCTAGGATAGAACAGGATATCGTCCATGTCTAATAATGATCGTCGGCTTATCGAAGACCTGATCCCGATTCGGGAGATCAGCGCTGAAGCTTCGCGAGAGAAAAGCCTGCGCCACGGTAACATCTCCACACTACATCATTTGGTGGGCGCGAAAACCAATAATTGCTTCTCGTGCTGCTATCTATGGAGCGCTAGTCCCTGCACCAACTGATCCCCAGGAGCGTGAGACCTACATGGCACGCATGCGCAAACTTTGTAGCTGGGACATTCCTCACGGCGTACTTGAGCAGGCACGCAAAGATATTCTTGCGGCTAACAATGGTCAGCCTCCGCGTGTGCTTGATATGTTTGCCGGTGGTGGCTCCATTCCTCTGGAAGCTTTACGGCTGGGTTGCGAGTCATATGCGGTTGAACTCAATCCTGTAGCGCATATTATCGAACTGTGTACCCTGGTCTATCCGCAAAAATATGGTCCATCGTTGTGGCGGATGTGAAAAAGTGGGGTGAATGGGTTATCGAACGTGCCAAAGCAGAATTAGCCGAATTCTATCCTGGTCTCTACATAGCGATCAGCATGCTGATGATAACATAGTACAATCAACTTTTACTGGTGAACAGAACATCTATCACAATCCAATGGCTACACTAACTCCCATTGCCTATCTCTGGACACGAACTGTTCCTTGCCCTAACCCCACATGCGGTGCAATAGTTCCACTAGCTACACAGACATGGCTGCGTAAGAAAGAGGGCAATTATATTGCGCTTCGCATGATACCGGATCATACTACCAAGAAAGTGCGCTTTGAGCGAGTGCAATGCTACTACACTTGAGGGATTAGGCTTTGACCCAGAAGAAGGGTAGTAAGAGAGGGAATACTACTTGTCCTTTTTGTGGGGCTACTAGCTACTGCTGACTATGCTAAAGAACAAGGTCAAAAAGGAAATATAGGTCGTACAACTAATGGCAGTTGTATTTACACGGAAAGGTGGACCAAGGGAAAATTTATCTTGCTGAGTAATAGATATCTGAAATCGCCTATCTGGAAATGATATCGCCATCAAAAATCATATTGATATTTTGTGTGACAAATATGATTTGAACTTGCCAACAGAATCTGTTCCTCAGTATCTGACAGGTGGAACATGCTACTCGAATATGGCTTAACTCGTTTTGTTGATCTATTTACACCCCGTCAACTTCTCGCTTTGCTCACATTCACTGCTGAGGTACATCATGCTCATACTAGCTATGCTGGAGGAAGGGATGGAGGCTAGAGCGGGCAGCAGCTATCACGACATATTTAGGGTTGATGGTTGATAGGCTTGCTGATCGTAACAGTACTCTTTGTCATTGGGATAACACTCGTGAAACGATTGCTAATACTTTGCACGTCAAGCGCTTCCAATGATGTGGGATTTTGTTGAAGTAAATCCATTTGGAAAAGCCTCTGGGAATGTCACAGGAGCATTAACATGGATTATCGAAGCGATGGAAAGCTTAGTAGGTAGTGGTTAACCTGCACTCGTGTATCGGACATCTGCAACTCAACTTCCATTGAGGCAATGAGACACTTGATGCTGTGATAACTGATCCTCCTTACTATGACAATATCTCCTATGCTGATTTGAGCGACTTTTTCTATGTATGGCTCAAGCGCAGCATTGGCTTCCTCTATCCTGAACATTTTAGTACCCCTTTGACTCCCAAGAAACAGGAAGCAGTTATGGCGGCATATCGGCATAATAAAAGCAAGGAGGCAGCAAGACAAAGCTTATGAAACGATGATGGCTCAGGCTTTCTCTGAGGCACATCGTGTACTAAAACCTGGTGCTCCCCTTATTTGTGTCTATGCTCATAAGACGACATTAGGTTGGTCAACTTTGATTGAAGCATTGCGACATGCAGGATTTGTGATTACCGAGGCATGGCCACTTGATACCGAGATGAAGGCTCGCTCTACGGCGCAAGGAACTGCTGCCCTTGCCTCTAGCATCTTTCTTGGTTGCTCGGCGTCGTGAGAACAAGGAAACGGGTGACTACGTGAGCCAGGTACGACCACAACTTGCCAGCATCATTAATGAGCGACTCGACACACTGATTGGGGCGGGAGTCACAGGAGCAGATCTTATCATTGCCACAATTGGTGCGGGACTGCGAGCTTATACACAGTTTGCGCGAGTGGAGATGCCCAATGGGGATGAATTGGATGCGGCAACCTTTCTTACCGAGGTGGAGCGTGAGGTAGCACAGCATGTGTTGATGCGCTTGCTCAACTCGACAGAGGATGGGAGACAAGAGGCGGGAGCACGAGTTGCTGCTGTGGATATTGTGACGCGCTTTTATGTGACGGGGAGATTCTTCTATGGCGAGATTGCGGCACCTTTCGATGATATGAATTTGCTGGCACGAGGTATGGGTGTGGAGTTGGATGGGCCGCGTGGTTTGACGCAAGGTAGGAAGGGGCTGGCGAAGAAAGAGAAGGATACGGTGTTGTTGCGGGACTATCGCGGCAGGGGCGATGATGAGAATCTTGGGAGGCCAAGTGAGAGTGGCAATCCTGCGCCGTTGATTGATGTATTGCAGCGACTGCTGTGGCTCCAGGACGAGCGGCCTTACGAGGTGCAGGATTTCTTGATGAAGACGCATCCGCATATTGAGCAGTTACGGATGGTGGCTCAGGCTTTGGCGGGTCATGCGCTGGCACCGGCAGGGAGCAATGGGGCGACGAAGCAAGAGCGTACGGAGGAACAGAAGGCGGTTGATCGCCTGTTGGCCGGTTGGCGTGGGCTGTTCAGTGAGCAGGCAGCCGGAGGAACTTTGTGGGGATGATGGGTATTAGTGAGTAGTAAAGGATTACGAGTATGACAATACAACAGTATAACATTGGGGCAACTCTTCCCGCGTGGAATCGCGTGGTTACTCCTCATAACGATATCGTGCAAGGACAGCTTTCCATGGATACCTATGCTGTCAATCTGGGCCAGGTGGTTCAGGGGGAGAGCAGCGTACGCACTGTTTATCGTGATCCACGTGCATTCTTTGAGGCTACGTACCTCACGAAGGAGTTGCGGCGTATCCTTTCAGATGTGCTGGAGGTGCTGGCCGGTAGGAGCGGTGACCACGTGCTTCAGCTTCGTACTCCCTTTGGTGGTGGTAAAACTCATACCCTGCTCTCGCTCTATCATCTGACGAAGTCGCGCGAACTTTTACATGACATGGCAGATCTCAATAGCCTGCCGAATCCTGGAAGTGTACGGATTGCCGTCATCTCTGGCGTTGCACTTGGGGCAGCGGATGCTCACACGGAACGACGGCGCACGCTCTGGGGAGAACTGGCCTGGCAAATTGGGGGAGCGGAAGGCTATGGATTGGTCGCGGATCAAGATCGAATGGGCGTGGCTCCGGGGGGAGAAGTGCTCTCGCGTCTGATAGGCGATGCCCCAACCCTGCTGTTGCTCGATGAAGTGCTGCTGTATGTTGAGAATGCGATGGGGGTGGTTGTTGGCGAGTCGACGTTGGGGCGGCAGACAATCACGTTTCTACAACGGCTGACGGAGGTTGTTGCAGCATCCTCTCATGCGGCGATGGTCTATTCGTTGCAGGCCAGCGAGCAAGAGGCGGGCGGCAATCTGGAACTGTTGGGCATCCTGGGAAAACTTGTGCAGCGCCTGAATGCTATTCGCGAACCTGTGAGCGGTGATGAAGTGCTGCGCGTGGTACAACGGCGTCTCTTTGCCAGCCTTGGGGATGAGATTCAACGGCGGGAGGTTGCCAACGCTTATGCTGAAAGCTATCGAGGATATCTGCTGGCAGGCGGAACCTCAACGCAGGTGGCGCAGCAGCAGGCAGAGCAGTTGCGAAACCGTATCCTTTTGAGCTATCCTTTTCATCCCGCGCTGCTGGATTTGATGCGCGAACGCTGGAGCGCGTTGCCGAGTTACCAGCGGACAAGAGGCGCGCTGCAATTTTTAGCTACCGCTGTGCGAGGGCTGTGGGCGGGGAATGTACAGACGCAACCTTTGCTGGGACCAGGCGATGTTCCATTGATGGATAGCCAGGTACGAACCAGTTTCCTGGCACAAGTGGGCGAAGAAACACAATACGATGCCGTTCTCCAGGCTGATCTGCTGGGTCCACATGCTGGAGCACGTAGTGTTGATGCGCTGCTGATACAGGAGAGTCCGCAATTGCAGCCATATCTGCCAGGGACGCGCATTGCTACTGCTGCACTGTTATTTAGTTTTGGTGGCAGCAGTCAGATTGAGCGCGGCGTTTTCGAGAGTGAGTTGTTGGGCGCGTGTCTTGCGCCTGGGCTTGATCGCAATATCTTGCAGACGGCACTGCATGATCTCAATGAGCGCTTGCTCTACCTGCACCGGCGTGAGCTTCGCTATCGCTTTGAGACGCAGCCAAACCTGAATAAAATGATTGTGGATGAAAATCAGCGTCGAAACGATGAGGAGATTGCGGAACGCTTGCGCATTGAATTCGGCAAGGCCATCGGGAATGACCGTAGTGCGGTAGTCTGGCCGAATGACACACATGAAGTACGTGATCGCCTGCCGGAGTTTCAGATTGTTTATCTCTCGCCAACGTGGCTGGATGCGCATCCTGACTCTGAGAAACAGGAACAAGGGATGCGTCGTTACATTGAGCAGTACGGCAATGGTCCGCGCCGGTATCGCAATGGCCTGGCGTTAGCGGTTCCCGACCGTCACAAGGTTGATGTAATTCAGAATGCGGTTCGCCTGCTCTTGACTCTGGAACTGTTGCAGAGCCAGAGCCAACAACGACAACTCACTCCTCAACAAGATGCCGATCTTGCTGAACGCAAACGCAGCATTGAGAACGAATTAAAGGGAGGCTTTTCACAACTTTACCCCGATGTGTATACTCCTCAACATTCTGAACAGGTTGGGCAGACCTATGTGCTTGATAAATTAACGGTACAGAGCTATAGCCAGGCTCCGCAGATACATATCCGTGTCAAGGAGGCTTTGCATAATCGCGTTGTCTGGGATAGTGTGCAACCGAGTAAGCTGGCAACTCTGACACAATTGAACCAGGCGCAGTTTTATGCTGTGACCGCTCTTGTATCCTGTTTCTTCAGCTATTACAACTTTACGCATATCTGGGATGAGAAAGTTGTGCGCAAGGCGATTATGGTGGGCGTCAAGAATAGATCGTTTGCGTATGTTGCCAATGCCAGCAAGGATAATCAGGGTAAGCTGGTGCTGGTGGGTCCGGCTGCTGCTACTGTTCAATTCGGTAAGGATATTCCTGCTCATGAGCTGGATATGGGTGAAGGTGCATTTTTGCTTTCGGCTGCGTATGCTGAGCAGTTGTTGGCTCCGCCTCCACCGCCTGTACAGGCAAAGGTAGAGACAGCACCGGTAGGGCCAACTATAGGGAATGATACGGCGGTTGGTCAGCTACCTGCTATGAGTGTTTCTCCAGGTGAGGCGGGTAGGAAAGTTGTGAATGAGCCACCAGGGGTGATGATGCCTGTAGTGCCCTCTGCACAATCGGTAGCGCCAGGTAAGGGTGGGCAGCGGTATCGCGTAAGTATGAAGATTCAGCCTGAAGATTTCTTTGAGGTGACAAAAGCGTTTGAGAGGCTGAATGATCGCGCGGGGAAGATGGATATTACGGTAACGGTGATTGCGACGGCGAAACCGGGGCAGTCGTTTGTGGCGAATACGATGCATAATCTGGTGGTGGAGCCGTTGGTGGAGGAGAGTGAGGTGGTGGTGATGGAGGAGCGGGTGGAGGAGTAGAGGGATGTGAGTATCCATTAATCACTGGCGCTAGTACGGGCGTTCAGGTCAGGCGATGGACTATGAGGAGAAAGAAAAGATAGATACACATTTGTAGGTGATGGAATATGACAGTGATTTGGCAAAACGATGGGACGAATTGCTGAAAACACTTACTGAGGCATATAGAGAGGCTACTGGGGGAATAATAGAAGTTTAAGAGTTTGGAGTATGGACAATGGCATTGGAGCTTGATGAGCGAATAGTTCAGGATCTGAAGGACTTATACAAGTCATTGGAGAGTGAGGGAAAACTACTTTCCAATGAGGAATTAGCTGAATATTATAGTACATTTCGTAACAGGTTTGGAGCTGACAAACTTAAAAATCTGGATGGGGAAGCACTGCTGGAGACTATGTATGGTCCTGGTAATAATGATAGCCTTGTCTACTGGTTAGAGTTTAAAAATGATGAGGAATTTCCTTCACCGAGATTTGGCAGCATTGCTGGTGGTAGTGCATTCAAATTCGGCTTGTTTCGCAGAAAAGAAACCGGCAGGTGGACTGCTGGTTCCCCACAAAATCCAGAAGAACTTACAGTTGAACAAGCTATTGACAAAACCCGAGAACATCGCAATCAACTGATCAGGGGTGTTGAAATACTAGAGAAGATGCCTGTAAATGGTAGCGACGAAGATTATGTGCAATTGCAGCGAGAGATGGATCAATTAGCCCCTGAAATCAGTAATCTGGCATGGGGACACAAGTATTTTAGCTTGCTGTATCCAGAGAAACTGGACGACTTCCATCGCCCTGATTACCAACGCTTCCATCTAATCAAGCTATTCCAACTTCCACCACAGGGTAAGGGAAGATATATTATGGCCAGTCGTTTTGTCGCTCTCACAAGATCCCTGAATGTCTCGATGAACAGTTTGACGACTATGATCAATGAGCGGGATGGTTCTACCCCTTACAACTACTGGCGTATCGGAACGACAGCCTATTCAGATAAACAAGATTTCTGGGGCATGATGCACGATACGAACTGTGTAGCTATTGGATGGGGTGGTACAAGTGATCTTACAATGATAACAAACGACAATACTGGTAAACAAGACAATTCGCAAAGCTCTCTTGTCCGATAATCCTCAGATGAATCATATAGCGGCAGGAAGAGCAGCTCAACAGCTTTTCCAATTCAGATGGACGATTGATTCCAGGTGATCTGGTACTGGCTTCGAACGGAGCAACTGTGTTGGGAGTTGGTAGGGTGACTGGAGGATATATGTATGATCCTTCTAGTGGTTTCCCACATCGAAGGCCAGTTGAGTGGCTTTCATTAGAGTCATGGCAGCAATCCGACCAACAGCCAGATATCGAAGGCAAGTTGACTACCGTCTATAGAATGAAGAGGGATAAAAATCTGCTTGAGGCTGAAAGGCATATATATAAAGCCTTGCCAATCAGCGTTGCAAATCCTGTCAGAGTCACGTCTGCGGACCAGCCAGATGTATCTGTATCGACTCGCCAATCTCGTATGCTTCCTCGTCTGACCGGTATTCCTGCACATATGCAGGCAATACTTGAACGGAAAGGACAGGCCATTCTCTATGGACCGCCTGGTACTGGCAAGACATATTGGGCTCAAGTTACAGCTTGTGAGTTAGCAGCGCGTGCGAGCTATAACGTACCATTCGATCAGCTTACGCGTGAACAGCAAGTCTGTATTCTTGGAGATGATGGCAATTCTGGCGGCTTAGTTCGGATGTGTAGTTTTCATCCGGCGTATGGATATGAAGATTTTCTCGAAGGTTTTCGGCCGGAGTCTTTCAATGGTCAGATGCACTTCACACTGAGAGATGGTGTCTTTAAAGCCTTGTGCCAGGACGCTCAAAACAGACCAGATCAGAAGTTCTACCTGATCATAGATGAAATCAATCGAGGAGATATTCCGCGCATTTTTGGCGAACTGCTGAGTGTTCTCGAAAAAAACAAACGAGGTAAGGCGATTTTGCTCCCATTAACAGGGAGGCCGTTCCGGGTTCCAGAGAATGTCTATGTCATAGGAACCATGAATACCGCTGACCGCTCTATTGCCTTGTTAGATACGGCGCTGCGGCGGCGTTTTGGTTTTATTGAACTGATGCCAGATACTAGCGTTTTGGGCGATGCTGTGGTAGAAGGAATTCCCCTTGGGCTCTGGCTCAAAGCACTCAATGAACGTATTTGTGAATATGTTGGGCGTGATGCCCGCAATTTACAAATTGGTCATTCCTACTTACTGGAAGATGGACATCCAATTGGGGATTTTGCGACCTTTGCAAAGGTAATACAGGATGATATCTTGCCTCTGCTAGAAGAATATTGTTATGAGGATTATGGCAGGCTAGAGAAAATCTTGGGGCCTGGTCTGGTAGATATACAGAAACAGCAATTTCGTCAGGAATTGTTTGATGCCCCTAATCGGGATAAATTAGTACAAGCTCTTATAGCGCCATCTCCCGATATTATCGCATCGTCACAAGCGGTGTCTTCTGATGCTCAAACTCCTGAAGAGGAAGATAGCGACGTTGAAGTCCCTGGTGATAGCCAATGATGGCATCTCGCATTTCCATCGATTTAAATGAGTGGCAACATGTTGACCCTAGCAGAGCGTGGCTCACTACTATCATATATTTACTTTGAAAATGATGTCGAAGTAAGAAACACTGCTCGCTCTCTATCAACCTCAGGAATGCTTGTCATCTCAGAACTTCGCGAAGGGTTATCAATTGAGGCAACATCATATGTTGGAAGAATCACACTTGGTAACATTCAAATCACTGTCCATCCGAAAATAAATGGCGTACCCTTACTTCGCTTATTGCGTTATGCGTATGGCTTGCGCAATCTCGATATCTTTGCTGAGACTGAGTATAGCGGCGAGCATCAGGCATTTCAGGAGTTACTGATATATCAGTTGATGGCGGAGGTCAATGAACTGCTTGCGCGGGGTTTACATCGTCAGTATGTAAGAACAGATGATGAACTCACAAGTCCACGGGGAAGAATAGACGTGCAAAGAATTGCCAGGCAAGGGGGGATTGTGCAGCCAACATTATCCTGTACATATTATCCGAGGCTAGAAGATTGCCTGATCAATCAGGTAGTCCTACAGGGATTGCACTTTGCAGCAAATCTTACTGAGGATAGTGCCCTGCGAATAAGGCTCTATCGATTAGCAAGTTCTTTTCAGGATACTGTTTCCTCAATCAATTTGGATCACAATGTACTCAAGAAATTGCATCGGGAAATGGATCGATTGACCAATGCCTATTTGCCCACGATAACGATTATAGAGATGCTGCTTGCGGCTGAAGGGATTTCGTTAGGTGATAGCCAACCAGAAATACGGATTCCTGGATTTCTTTTTGACATGAATCTCTTTTATCAAGCACTGCTTTCTCGCTTTCTGAAAGAGAATTTGCAAGATTACACTGTGCAAGACCAGTATAAAATACATGGCATGATGACATACGATGCTGCCTACAATCCCAGGAAACGTCGTGCTCCTGAACCTCGTCCTGACTATGTCATTTTGAAGCAATCAAAAGTGGTTTCGATACTGGATGCCAAGTATCGTGATCTGTGGGAGAACACATTACCGCCGCATATGTTGTATCAATTAGCGATGTATGCCCTCAGCCAAGCTGACAGTGTGGAGGCCGCTATGCTCTATCCCACAGTGCAAACGGATGCCCAAGAGGCGAAAATCGTGATACGTGATCCTCTTCATCGGTCAGGTGTTGCCCGAGTTGTACTTCGGCCTGTAAATTTGCTTGACCTTGATACGTTGATTTCTGCCCCTGAAAGTATCAGAAACAATAGAGCACGAACGGCTTTTGCTCAACAATTAGCTTTTGGAAATGATGCAAAGATCAGCAGAGTTCTTGATTCGGATAGAAGAGGTTGATAGGAAAGTTGTGAATGAGCCACAGACATATTCATAGCTGTATTTCCTCCAGCATTCAATGATCGTGCGGTAGTTGCGACGGCGAAGCCTTGGCAGTCGTTATGTGGCGAATACAATGCATTATCTGGTGATGGAGCCGTTGGTGGAGGAGAGTGAGGTCTTGCGTTTTCATTGACAGCAGCACTATCAAATATCCTCATGTTCGTGCTACGATAGAACGGTACACGTTCAAGTCGATACTCCCGACATAGCCAGAGGAAATCATGAGTTCATCTTGCAAGCCTACTCATACAAAGAACACAGATATAGACTACACAATCCATGGTGCAGGAGAACAATTCAGGCAGCCAGGACGCTGGCAGAATTTCGCACAGAAGGTACCCGCGCAGTTGCTGGCGTTGCTGGCGATTATCTCGGTACAGATGGGGGCGGCGGTGGGCAAAGGACTCTTTTCGGCCATCGGACCGCTGGGAACGACCTTCTTGCGCTTGGGTTTCGCGGCCGTCCTGCTTCTCATCCTTTGGCGGCCACAGATACGCGGGCTGACGCGGACGCAATACCTCAACGTTCTGTTATTCGGCATTGTGCTGGCAGCGATGAATGGAGCATTTTATTCCGCGATCCACTACATTCCATTAGGCATCGCAGTGACGCTGGAATTTGTGGGTCCGCTGGGACTGGCCCTCATGCAATCGCGCAGGGTGAAAGATATCGTCTGGGCACTACTGGCGGTAGTCGGCATTTTCCTCCTCGCGCCGATCGGGCAAGGGGCAGTGAACCTGGTGGGAATAGGACTGGCACTACTGGCCGGTATCTGCTGGGCGGGCTATATATTGTGCAGCGCAAGAATTGGGCGCTCGTTTCCGGGCGGACGAGGACTGGCGCTGGCGGTGGTCGTGGCAACGGTTGCTATTGCGCCGCTTGGAATACGCAACGGAGGGGCGGCGCTCCTCCGTCCGCAGGTGCTCTTGACGGGCGTGGGCATCGCTATCCTCTCTAGCGTCATTCCCTTCTCGCTAGAACTAGAGGCGCTCAGACGGCTTCCCTCGCGCGTCTTCGGTGTCCTCATGAGCATCGAGCCAGCGGTCGCCACCCTGATCGGTTTCTTCGTACTGCGCGAGGCGATAGGACTACGCGAGATCCTGGCTATCGTGCTCATCATCTCGGCCTCGGTCGGCGTCTCGCTCGACGCGACGGCACAGCATCAATAAGGTAACCAGAAACGGGAAAAGTTTCAGACAACGGTATACAAAACAGAACATCTGTGCTATGCTGCTTGAAGCGCAATATTTCTTGAGTTTTTAAGGAGAGCAGTATGAGAGAATTTCAAGTTGATGACAGAACGATCAGCGCCTATCTGGCCGTTCCCGAGCAGGGCAGCGGACCAGGGGTGTTGGTCCTGCACGCGTGGTGGGGACTGACGGAGCCGTTTCGGCAGGTCTGCGACCGACTCGCGGAGGCGGGCTTCGTGGCGCTTGCCCCAGACCTCTACCGCGGCAAGACGACCACAGCTATCGAGGAAGCGGAATGCGTTCGCCTCAGCGCTGAATCAGGATGAGGAGCGGGTGCGCGGCGATATCGCGGGGGCAGTGCAGATCCTGCGCCAACACACTGCGACCCATCTGGCGGGCGGTCGCGGCAAGCTCGCCTGCGTTGGCTTCTCGCTGGGAGGTGCCTACGCGCTGGACCTGTCCGTCACCCTGGCCGAGGAGATCGCCGCAGTCGTTACCTTTTATGCCTCCTACCCCGGACTGGACTATCGCAAAGCTTCGGCCGCATACCTCTGCCACTTCGCGGAGGATGACCCCTTCGAGCCGGCTGAGTCGGTTGCGGAGATGGAGCAGGAGCTCCAGGCTGCGGGGAGGCCGGTCACCTTCTATACGTATCCGGGGACCAAACATTGGTTCTTCGAGAACAATCGCCCTGAGTATGACGCCGAGGCTGCTCGCCTTGCCTGGGAGCGTACCATTGCGTTCTTGCACAACGGCTTGATTAAGCGCTCTCGCTAGAGCATTTGTCGTTGTGAAATAGGAAAGGGTACTTCCATGACCGCACAGCCTTATTGCACCTTGACTGTATACATTGTTCCCGGTGCTGCTTCTCCACACAGCCAGTGGCGTAATGGTTCACAATCGTACTGGGGTCTATCCCCAGATGCTCCAGGGCGACTTGCTCCTCTAGCCAATGGGCTGAGAGGACCAGGCCGTTGGGGTCTTGTGGGCTGATCTGACCTGTAACTTGGAAGGATGACGTGACGTGCACAGCAGATCACTCACGACTGAGCAGGTGCTGACCCTGCTTGCAGCAACGCCGCCGCGCCTCGCTGCGCTTACCGCCGATCTGACACCAGCTCACTTGCATACGAGGCCTAACCCCGATGGGTGGTCCTTAAACGATTTACTGGCCCATCTTCGTGCGTGTGCTGACGTCTGGGGCAACTGCATTATGGCGATGATCGCCGAGGATACGCCGACGTTGCGGGCGATCAATCCCCGCACCTGGATCAAGCAGACGGACTATGGCGACCTGGAATTCGGGCCCTCGTTGCGCTCTTTTGCCAGGCAGCGTGCCGAGCTCTTGGCATTCTGGAACCGTTGCCCCCAGAGCGCTGGGCACGTCGGCAACCGTGACAGGGGCGGGAAAGGTCCTCGAGCGGACAGTACTTTTCTATGCGCAGTGGTTGGCTCGCCATGAACGCCAGCACGTCAAGCAGGTCGAACGCATCGTGTTGACGATGCCCAAGGCGCAAGGTGAGGCTCGGTAGGAAGCCATTTCAGGTCGCTACTGACTCCCTTTGAGCTTGCGCCACCCGCCCGCGCGGTTGTTGGCGATAATGGCTTGAAAGAGGTTCAAAAGGGCGTGCTGGTTGATGGTTTCGTCCTGACGGACTTAAATCGCCCGTGCTGTCTGGTTCCCTTGTCCCTGGTTAATAATGCCCTCGGGATCGGGGACGATGGGGTCATAGATGAAAATAGTGAGATGATCCTTCGTTCCTAGCAGCGCGCAGATGTTGCCATTCAGTGTAAAATAGGGCCGATTGGTGCGCTTGATGGTCTCGGTCACGTCCGGGTCGGCGGCGTGCACGAGATCTCGCACCTGGCGGCACATCTCCTGCTGCCAGCCTGGGAGCGTCTGAATGTATTCGTCAATGCGGGAGTCGGTCTGGTATGCACTCATGGAATGATGATACCACAAACAAGGTACTTTTGCTGATTGTGTTGAGGATGTCACGCCTGACTGCGGTTCGACCCCCAGCGCTTTGGCGGCGGATAGACGTAGCGGGCAATCGTCGTCGATATCCAGCCGATAACGAAGCCGAAAAAGACCAACAGGGTGGTCTGCGCGACCTCGCTGCCGCGGATCATCAGTATGAGTAGGAGCGCAACCGCCCAGGCGATGGCGAGGCCGACGCTGTAGGTCCAATAGTTTCTGTGTCGAAGCATTTTCTGCCTCCGTTCCTTTCGTACTCATCAATTCCAGGTTATTTCGTGACGGGAGTTTCTGACATATGTTTAGCAGAGGGTGGATTGATCAATGGGTAAAAGTTGATTGACCAGCCCATGCCGAAGGCGTGCGGAACCAGCACACGCGCTGTCTCCTTGTTCCAGAATGTTTCGCGTAGACGCTCGATGGTCGGCCAGCGAAAATCGTAGGGAATGCCGAAGAGTGTTCCGTGCCATGTCCGCTCTTCTCGCGGCATGTGCAATTGCTCGCGAATAGCCAACCCCATCAATGCTGTGATCCCGAGGATCACCATCACGTCGCCCGGTGTGGGCTGCTTCTTCTTACGCTTGGCCATGTTCTTTTTCTCCTTTGCTCTGTCAGATAGCCATCGTTCAGGCTATCATCTTTTTCTCGCTAGGAAGAGAAAATCGAGTATAGCAATATGTTATATTAAACAATAACATATTGCTATTTCCTTTGTCAAGGAGTAGGTTCTTACTGCCTGCTTGTTCTGCTTGAAGAGAGAAGGCAAATGATACCTCCTTAAAGTGGGGTATGAGCCTTATTTTACCTTTATTGTATACGCTGTTCCCGATGGTGCTTCTCCATGCAGCCAGCGGCGTAGTGGTTCACAATTGTACTGAGGGTCCATTCCCAGATACTCCAGGGCGGTTTGCTCCTCTACCCAATGAGCTGAGAGGACCAGGCCGTCAGGGTCTTGTGGGTTGATCTGACCAGTAACTTCGCAGTCAAAATGATACACGAGCCATTCCTGGATGCTTTCCTCTGTCTTGCGAAGCACCTGGGTCGCGAAAGCAATAGTTGGTGTTCCAATAAGGCTGAGGCCAGTTTCCTCAAGCAGTTCTCGTTGGAGTCCTGCGAGCAGCTCTTCTCCTGGCTCAACCTGCCCACCTGGTAGTCCCCAGATTGGGTGCGGATGGCGTGGAAATTGTTGTTGCACGAGCAATAGATTTCCATGAAGTCGCGCTACTGCGGACGCGATGAGCTTGCAGTGATAATATGACATATACTGTTCCTTCTTTCCTGTTTGGGTGAAAGGATGGTTGGGGTTGATATTGAAGTTAGTCTCATCTATATTATAGCAAATGAGCTGTTTGTCTCACTGAGATGATTTGGGACTCATAAAGAGTAATCTTAACCAACTGGTTTCCGTACAGTTCATAAGATGGAAAAACTGCTGGCTTAAGACAAGAAAGGAAGAATATAGCTATGACACGCGTTGACACTCCTATCTTCATCCCTTTGCCCATGGAAACAGTATTTAACTACGTAACAGATCCAGGCTATTGGCCGCAATGGCATCCATCATCACTCGGCGTGAGTGGCGCGACCGGCCACTCTCTGGAAAAAGGTGAGCAGGTCACCGAAGAATTTCTTGTGGCAGGCAGGCACGGAAAGGCAACCTGGACGGTTCGCGAACGAGTCTTCCCTCGGCTTTGGAGCATAGAGGGAGATGTTGCAGGAAGTGCTGGCAAAGGCGTGGTAACGTACCTCCTTCAGCCACAGGACGACGGTACTCTCTTTGAACGAGAGTTTATTTACTCGATGAGTAGTCCACTGTACGTCTTACTTGATCGCCTCTTCATTCGCCGCCGTATCGAAGCCAAATCGTGGCAAGCGGTGCGCCAACTCAAACAGGTTCTGTTGGAGCGGCAAGAAAGCTCAGCAGAAAAATCAATGTAAGGGTGCATGCTTTTTGGTGAATGGCGTATGCACGTCGCGCTGCTCCAGTTCTCAGGTTGGAGCTTATTTGCGGGCTGCCTGTCTCTTGTACTTGCTCACCGCCATGTCATATGCCTCGACCAGGAGTGGCTGCACGTTCGTTTCAAACGTCTCGTCGCCAGGGTTGAGCACGCACACCCAGTACATTCGGCCATACACCGGATGAGGCATCACCTGATCCAGGGTAGTGAAGTCGTAGCTGCTAGCGTTCTCGCCGAAGAGAGAGCGAAACGTCTGCTTACCGATGCCGATGTTCAAGCGAAAGATCGACGGACGGTTGAGATTGGAGAACTGATCATAGAGGTCGCTCGTCACAAGCGTCACAAACGGAAACCGATGGTCCGGCGGAACGTTCCTATCCGGATTGTAGAAGAAGAAGCTGTTGCCCGAATCGGCCACAACATCCACGCCCTCACATGTCTCAGTGATGTACCGGCTGATCTCAGCTTCGTTCACAGGTAGTGATCCTTTCTTGCCTGGCTTTGCAATGCATATTCTGTGCTTAACTGTAGACTTATTGTATCACTCACTATTTAACACCTTGGGTCATATAGTTACTGATAATTGTATCATGCGTTACGTCCATTATAAATTATAATTTTGTTCGCTAATGCTCACTTACAGAAATATCGATATTTACCGATGACCTGACAAGAAGAGAAAAAGAGGCTGATAATGTTTGAATATGCGGTAGATATGCTCTCTGGGGTAACGCTGGGAAATTACCGTCTGGAACGGCAGGTTGGAGCGAGTCAGGGCGGACCTATCTTTCTTGCACGCGCCGATGCCGGGGCAACTACCTACCTGCTGCATTTCCTGGCTGAACCAACTAAACAGGGGGCAGATAAGCGTCACTACAACCTGGAACGCTTTCAATACCTGGTAAGCCAAATGATGTCCCTGCAACATCCTTCTATTCTCCCTCTTCTTGACTATGGAACCTATCAAGGCATTCCCTACCTGGTATCGCCGAACCTTACTCACAATTCACTACGCCGTCATCTGACTCATCATGGACCGATCAACGCCTTTACCGTGGGTCGCTACCTCGATCAGATCGCTGTCGCTCTAGACTATGCGCATAAGCATGGCGTGTTTCATGGACATCTCACACTTGATTGTATTTTCATACGCCCCGATAGGCGACTGGTCCTGGCAGACTTTGGAGTGAGGAGTCTCCTTGAGTTGAATGCATCGGGGAAATTGCTCTTTGATGGTAGTGAGGCGTGTGCTCCTGAACAACTTCTTGGCAAACCAACCGATCCTGCCAGCGATGTGTATGCGTTGGGTTCAGTGCTCTACCAGCTCCTCACGGGCTTGCCTGTATTTGCCGGTACCTCCTCATTTGAGGTTATCCAGCAACATTTGTTCGCTACAGTTCCACCACTCGGCGAGTCGCGCAGTGATCTGCCAGGAGAGCTAGATAGCATTCTTGGACAGGCTCTGGCTAAGGATCCGAAGCAACGCTACCAGCAAGCCGGTGCGCTGGCAAATGCCTATCACCAGGTGGTGGACCCCTATAATCGCAAGCGCGTGCCGTTTGTTCTCAATTCCTCACCTGCTATGCCGGTACAGCGGCCTTTTGTTCCAGGAGCGACACCAGCAGAAGCGGAATTCACTGATCCCGAGTGGAGCAGCAACGGATCCGTTTTTGATCGCGATAGTGGTATAGGATACCAGGGGCCACAGACACCCTTGTCGCCGGTTCTAGTGGATATTTCAGATGATCCGACACTTAAAAGAATACCGGCAGTCCTCAAGCAGACGCCTTTGCCATCGGTTCAAGAGGACGTAGCAAGTATAGAATTCCCGAACCAGCAGACGCTGCTGAAGCAAACGCCGTTGCCTCCTCCTTTTGAGGACGTGGTAGATGTGAAAACTTTGAACCCGTATACACTGCTCAAGCAGACGCCGTTGCCTCCTCCTCTAGAGAATGTAGTAGATGTGCATACCCTGAACTCGCCCTCGCTGCTCGAGCAAACGCCGTTGCCTCCTACTCTAGAGGACGTAGCAGTTGAAGAATCATCGGACTTGCGTAGCAATCCCCAGGCTACATTGCTACACCGAGTTCAGCAGAAGCATACCTGGCGCACGGCAATGATTGCGTTTCTGCTCGTGCTTATTGCGAGTGGTACCGTTGGGGCCGCGCTGATCTTCAGGCAGAGCGCTGGATTGTCGGGATTTCCAGGGCTAGTAACGTTCTTTGCTAACTCGAAGATTCTGCTGGGTCTGTGTATCGCCCTCTCGATTGGCTTTTTCGTAGCTTTCAACATCATCTCACGCGTTAGCTTGTCGACTACCAGGCATGAGTATGCCTACACGGTCTTGTGGCAGTTTGGTTGCGCGTTGCTTGTGCCCTTTTTCCTGCCGTTTGATCGTTTCTCCATCAGTATCAGTCCGCAAGTGTTGCTACTTGTAGCACTTTCGGTCGTGCTATGGGCACTGGTTGATGTGTTCCAGTTTTCGGCTTTCAAGTATGAAGAGGCAAGCGTTCTCTCGGGCATTTTTCCCTTGAACTTTGTCTTCACCTTTTTGGTCAGCGTCGTTTTGTTTCACTCGGTGATCACACCGACGGTTGTCGTTGGGTTCCTCATCATCATGGCGGCCTCGTTGTTGATTGGAGGGTATCACACGGGCTTGCGGCTATCAAAAGGCGTGGTCTTTGCACTGCTGTGTAGTTTCTTTCGGGGAGTCGTATTAGGCTTTAACAGCGAAGTGGTCAAAAGCTTTTCCATTGGTCCCAATATGTTTGTGGGTTTCCTCTTCCCGGCACTTGTCAGCCTGTTGATCTTGTTACGACCAAAAAAGTCGGAGCTGCGTTATGAGCTACAAGTGCAATGGAAGAAGATTCTGCTCAATGCAGCGGTTTTGGATGTCTACTACTTTTTTTTGCTAAAAGCCTTTCAGCTTGGGAATACCCCACAGGTAGTGGCGCTCTCGGCAAGCTCAACACTGCTGACAGCGCTTGCCGGTATTGTGATCCTGAAAGAAGACAAGCACAAAGTTCTCAAAATTAGTGTTGCGGCGCTGGCAACACTGGGCGTGATACTAGTACAACTGTAGTCGCTGAACCGGTTCATCCCGCAAGTTATGGCAGCCTGATCAGCCTCATCTTGACCTGGCGGGCTAATAGCCTGCCGCTTCTTGAGCGTGTCGCGTGGCCGATAAATTGGCAAGCTATTTTTCCCGCAATTGGCCTGCACACCCACTAAATATCCGGGGCGGTGAGACCGTGCATGCCGAGGGAGTAGGCAATCTCGCCGCCGTGATGGATGTCATGCTCCATGACGTGCCAGATGACCCAGCCGCGGGTTAAGGTGTAAATCTGGCCTTCCCACTCATCCTCGACAGTCGATTGCAAATCGGCGAGTGTATAGCGCCCCAGCACCTCCTGGATCACCTGCCAGGTTTTTTCCAATCCGCTCACCAGCTCATCGGCTGAGCGTGGGAGACTTCCAGGCTTAGCCCACTCATGAAAAGCGCCGAAGTCCTCATCGCCCTCTTCCAGATTACCGTGGAACCAGCCAGCCCGCACCGCAATCACGTGACGCGCCAGCTCATCGATTGAACGCAGGTCAGGCGCTGCACGGAGTGCAAGTTGCTCCGTTGAAAGTCGAGCGAGGGCAATGCTCAATTGATTCTGGTAGGTTTGCCAGCCCTGGCTAAAGAACGCCAGAGTCTCGCTTGTTTCGCTCATGTTTTTCGCTCCTTGTGGCTAACATACTGTGAAACGACCTCTGCTATTGTACACGATTGAGGTAGTGTTTGTACATATGTACTATCTGTAGGGAGGATGTCAGGCTCGTAGCCTATATTTTTTAAGGGTTGTTAAATGTCGGTTGTACTACCATGGCGCCCGTGGCCTTCTGTGAAACGGCGGGCACCTGAGAGCGATTCTCCTGATTGGAGCACTTCAAGGCCATGGCGGGTCTCGTTGAGGAGTGCGTCTTGTAGAGGGAGTGACCATTGCTCGTAGGAGGAGAGACGGTCGGAACGGAGGCAGTTTTGTGGGAAATGCGCAAGTTCGTTTGCCAGAGTGATTGCTGCCGATAATGCATCTCCTTTGGGAACGAGGCGATTAGCTAGACCCATGATGCGAGCCTCCTGGCCTGATACACCCCGACCTGTGAGTATGAGATCAAGCGCGTGGCTGTGACCGATAAGGCGAGGCAGACGAATTGTCCCTCCATCGACAAGGGGAATTCCCCAACGGCGATTATAGACGCCGAAAACGGCATCTTCGGCGGCAACACGCAGGTCGCACCAGAGGGCGAGTTCGAAACCACCCGCAACAGCGTAGCCTTCGACGGCCGCAATGACGGGTTTGCTGAGGAGCATGCGTGTAATGCCGAGAGGTCCATCGCCATCCTCGGCAACACGCAATCCGCGTTCTTCGTCGGACATGGCAGTGAGATCGAAGCCGGAGCAGAACGTCCCGCTTGCTCCGGTGAGCACGGCGATGGAAAGCGCGGAGTCTACATCGAAGGCACGAAATGCCTGTACCAACGCGGCTGCGGTTGGACCATCGATGGCATTGCGAACCTGGGGTCGATTGATGGTGACGATGAAGATGGGGCCGTTACGCTCTGTTGTGATGGTGTTTGTTGCCATATTTGATCCTCTTTCTGTGTCATACAGGATACGGTGTGATGTTCCTCATCCTTTTGCAAACCTGGTCTCACGCAATTATGCTGAATTTAGGCGGAAAGGGTGTCGAGTGCGTGGCTGATGTCTTCGAGCAGGTCTTGTGTATCCTCGCAGCCAGCGCTCAGACGGATGAAGCCATCGGGGATGGCGTCGCCTTTCCAGCGTGCTCGTCGCTCGGCGGTGGTGTGAAGGCCACCGAAGCTGGTTGCGGTAACGACGAGTTGGCAGGATGCAAGGAAGTGTTCTGCCTGGGCTGCTGTGGCCAGGACGAAGCCTACAACGGGACCGTAGTGTTTCATCTGACGAGAGGCGATGGCGTGGGCGGGATCTTGAGGTAGGCCCGGATAGCGGACGCGTTGTACTTCGGGACGGGTGGCGAGCAGGTGGGCGATTGCAAGGGCGTTTGTGCATTGGCGTTCAAGGCGCATATGAAGGGTAGCAAGTGAGCGATGGGCAAGCCAAATCTCCATTGGGCCGGGGATTGCGCCCTGGAGGTTACGGAAGGCGCGTAGTCGCTGCGCCCATGATGGATCGCGGGTTGCGACGTGACCGAGGATGAGGTCGCTGTGGCCGGTGAGGGATTTGGTGTCACTGGAGACGGAGAAGTCCGCGCCGAGTGCCAGGGGTTGTTGGCCCAGGACGGTTGCGGTGGTGTTGTCGACGGCGACAAGGACGCCGCGACTGTGCGCAGCGGCGATGATTTCGGTGAGATCGCAGACATCGAGGCCAGGATTGCTGGGGGTTTCGAGCCAAAGCAGTGTTGCGCCGTCGAGTAGTTCAGCCTGGACGTTTCCGATGGTGGGTGCCATGCGCACTTCGATGCCTAGTGAGGCGAAGTAGCCTTCGGCTAGCATGCGGGAGGTGTAGTAACAATCGGATGGCATGACGAGGATGTTGGCTTTGCTTTCTTTGCTTCCGACAAGTGTAACGTTTAATACAGCGGTGATGGCGGCCATGCCGGAGGCAAATACGAGCGCTTGTCCACCTTCCAGCTCGCCGAGCGCCTGCTCAAAGCGCGTCCAGGTCGGATTGTGGTAACGACCGTAGGTGTGGGGGGATGTATCGGGTTCTCCACTGAGATGGTAGGTGGAGGCGAAGGTTGGCCCGGGTAGGAATGGTTCTCCCTGGGTTGGTGCCGGGGTTCCGGCAAGGATGACTCGTGTCGCGTCGCGCAAGGTGAGTATGCTCCTCTCTGATATTACGATACCTTGATAGAGTATAGCGTACCTTCATGCAGGTTCGGGCGCAAGAGCCAATAGAAGGAGTAGGGTGCCACTATGATGCTTATGGTCTTTCTCGGATTCAGTGATCCGATAGAAGAACCACTTTATAGCTATAAGTTCAGTCAGTTAATGAATTTCGTATAGCCATAAACTCTCTACTCTGAGAGCCACTCGTAATACAATAGTGCAGGAGACGAGTTAAGCAGAGGTTGATTGGATGCCAAGTCGGATAGCACAGGCCGTGGCTGTGTTGTCAGAGCCATTGACATAGGTAAATTTGATGCTGAACGTGCCAGGTTTGACGAGACTACTGCTGTTGCCATCATTGAAGTATGCCGGACTCAATGAATTAGCGAGTTCTGCACTATAGCCATCCTCCAGAACGCCAACTACGGAACCGGTGCTATCAGTCACGTCTTGCGGTTGATCGAGTTTGCTGTCGCTTGGCAGATAGGAGATACAGACAGTCGTTGCAGTTGTTGCGTCCCAGGACTGTCCAGTCGGCGCAACAATGACGATACCGTAAACGGTGATCGTTCCAGGCAAAAGCACAAGACCAAACCCGCCAATATCGCTATTGCCCGTATAATAAAGGATCTCCTGTGTGCCGTTTTGTTCCGTTTGACTGGAGGTAGGATCACCATATTTCGCCGTAAAGGCGGCTTCTGTTCCACCAACCACGGCCTGATTGATGGCGGGAACGGGTGTATCAGTTGGGGTCGGTATTGGTGTTGCAGTTGGTTGACTCTGCTGTGTTGCCTCTGGCACCGTTGTGGTATTGCCGTCCTTACTTTGGCTCGCTACGCCGATGATAACAGCGAGGATAATGACCATAACCAACACCCCACTAAACGCGCCAATGATGAAGGTGAGTAGCGTCTTCGATTTTGGCGGAGGTGCCACTGGTACAGGCGGCTGATAGAAAGGCTGCAGCATGTATTGAGGTGGTGGCTGATAGTAAGATGGCTGTGGTGGAGGATACCACTGTTGAGGAGGCTGTTGCCACTGCGGATGGCCAGTACTTGGCACTTGTGGGGGCTGAAACGGTCGTTGAAATTGTGGCATAGAGAGCTTCCCCTAAACGTTTCGCTGTAAAAATAAATACTTTGAATTTATAACGAATGAAGGAACAGACAGCCTATATCAGGATGTGTCAATTCAATAATCATGACAAATTTGTAATAAAAAAGGACACTAGAAATGTTCTATTGCTTTGACATTTACCTGCGTTTATGCTAATGTTTCCAATATGAAAATGTTGCACTAGTGCAAATGTTTGAAAGGTACAACTAACTTCAATGCAAGATCGTGAATTGTTAGGACAGAGTATTGAGCAGTTTCGGCGGGCCATCTTTCGGGATTTTGTTGTGGGGATAATGCAGACGTTTGAGGATTTTGATTTTTCGTTGGCGCAGTTGGCGGCGTTGCTGGTGCTTGAGGATGAGGATGAGCTAACGATTAAGCGGGTGGCTGAGTTGCTGGGAAGGTCAGTTTCGGCGACGAGCCGACTGCTTGACCAGTTGGTGGTGCGGGGGTTGGTGAGCCGACATGAGGATGAACGCGATCGGAGGGCGAAGTTGGTGGCGCTTACGGAGCCAGGGCGGGTATTTATGGAGATGGTGGAGCAGAGACGGGTGGAGACTCAATTGGCAGTTATGGAGTCCCTTTCGAGTGAAGAGCAGGCGGAGGTGGCGCGGGCGATGGTGATGCTTGCCGAGGCCGGTAAGAGAAAGAAGATGTAATTATTTATGATTCGACTTTTTGGCGCACTTCGTGCATGTAATTGACGGCGTCGGCATGGTTGTTGATTGATAGATAGCGTGCTGTGCGATCTGCTTTTTGCTCTGGAGGCGACGCTTGTAGGTCTCTGAGGAAGGCTACGTGTACGAAGCCCTGGATTGAGTGATTCATGGGGGCAGTTGGTGAGGTCTGCTGGGCTGCACTTACATTGAGGGGGGTACTTGTAGGGATTGGTTGTGGGTCACCTTCGCACCAGATTCCTGAATGGGCGGGTTCGGGTAGCGTAGTGGGGGCATCTGTACGAGGGAGTGAGAGTGAGAGCAGGTGCTTGAGGGTGTTGGCGTGCTTGTCGCGGTTGGTTAAGGATAGTATGCCAAAGATGTTCTCGATAGTGGCAAGTACGGAGGTGTGATCATAGGTGGTATGGTCAATGATGCCCTTTGGTATGAGGGGTGAGATTATTACGGCGGGGACGCGAACTCCCAGTTGTTTGAAGTCAAAGTTGAAGTGGTTGTTTTCTGGATCAGTGGTGGAATCGCCAGGGGTGACGGTTTGTGGGGGTTGGACATGGTCGTAAAATCCGCCATGTTCATCATAGGTGATAATCAGGAGGCTGCTGTTCCAGTGAGGTGAGTTGCGGATGGTCTCATAGATGGTTTTCAGGAGTCTGTCGCCACGGGTAACATCGTCTTTGGGGTGTTGTGAACTACCACAGGTAAAGTTCGCTGTGAATTTTCCGTAGTTCGGCTCGATAAATGTGTAGGATGGAGAGTAATTCGGGTTATTTACGTCTTTGCTGAAGTCCTCAAAATCTTTGAAGTGTCCGTCAAGGAGGTGGGCGGTCATTCCACTTATGGCGAGGGCTTGTGGGAAGGCGTCTCCGTGATAAATTGTCCAGCTTATATTCTCGTCGTCAAGTTGATCGTAGATTGTTCCGTTGTCAAACTTATAGCCGTTGAAGAGGACGGAACTCAATTCAGAAGGCAGCGCGGGACTATGGTCCAGACCTCCTGATGATGCGGCGTGTATAAAGAAGCGGTTTGGCCAGGTTGGGCCAGGCATGGATGAGAACCAGTGATCGCATATGGCGAATTCCTGGGCAAGGGTTGTGAGTATGGAGAGTTGGTTAGGGGCATAGCATTGCATAATATCGTCTGGATGATTGGGGTCGATGCGGCTGTAGTTGGTGACGAAGCCGCTGTTGTCGATGTGAGGGTACTTGCCGTCGATGCCACAGAGTTGTTCTTGTACATCGGTAAATTCATGGCCTGGGTCGGCAGGCATTACCCAGGGGGCGGGTGAACTGACGGAATATCTGTTGCCGTGGGTGTCTGTGTTCCAGTTATTGGTTGGGTCAGGCCCTTCAATTGTTGTAGGTTTTCCTGTGATGGCGTCGATACCCTGGATGGTAGAAAAACCGAGCATATGGTCGAAGGATCGATTTTCTAGCATGACAACAAAGACGTGTTTGATGGGGTCCTGCTTCTTTTTGTCACGAAGGATAAGCCGGCAGGCGAACCATATGATATTTGTTATGAGCAGCCAGAAGGTGTTGATGATGTTGGCAGGGATGATGCTGATCAATTTGACAAGCACGTAGAAGGCCTGGCAGATGGCGTTAGCTACGCGGTACCATACTTTAGCTAGTGGGAAGCGTGCGCGTTGGATTTTCTGGTCTGCCCAGGTATTGCATCGCTGTGCGCCTGAATCAGCCCAGGCGGTGCTGGCTCGCGTGACGGAGATTAGCCAGCGATTGCGGGTACGGTCAAGTTGTAATTTAATATATCCACTTGCTGACATATGTTGGGTTTCTAGTTTACAAGAAAAACGGTTCGTGAAGTGCGATTGCAATAGATGGCTTTATTGACCGTTATTATGATAGCACATGTAGCTTGTTTTTCAATGGGGGGAATGACCTGAAGAAGTGGGGTTAAATATGGTACACTAGATGCTAAATAGTGCGTCCTGCGTGGAGGCAACCAGGTTAGTGTTGCTGACGTTGAGGATGCGCATGCAAGACAAAAATGTTGTTCCCTCGTGTTTCGGTTCGTCATGTAGTGATACCTCAGTTGTAGCTGAGGGTTGTAAAAAAGGTGGACACCATGAAGAACACTCTCGCCAGACACCTCGTTTCTCTACACCCGGTTCCCCTGTACGCTGTCGTTGTAGCTTCGATTGCATCCGTCATTCTGTTGGTGCTGCATTTCATGGAGATGGGGTGGCAACTGTGGTTGGTCGCGATTCTGATCCTGCTGGCCTGGTCTCCGATCTTTTTCTATACGACACGGTCGCTTTACCAGCGGTATCGCTGGATAGCGTTCTTTTTTGTCCTGCTGGTTGCGCAGAGTGTGCATTTTACGGAACATATTGCCCAGATGGTGCAGATTCACCTGCTGGGACTGAGTGGGTCGCAGGCGCATGGCATTATTGGCGTGCTGGACTTCGAGTGGATGCACTTCCTCTTTGATGCATGCTTTATACCTATCTGCGTCTTTACGCTGTTTTTCATGTATCGAAAAAGTAATCCGTGGTTGTGGGTGCTGATACCACTGGTGATCTGGCACGCGACCGAACATGTGGTAATCATGTCCTATTACTTGAGAACGGGGATTGTTGGATCGCCGGGGCTGCTGGCGAGTGGAGGTGCCCTTTGGGGAGGGCTGCCGATCACACGACCTGATTTACATTTCCTGTACAATTTGGCGGAAGAGACGCTTATCGTGCTTGCTTATCTGTATCAGATTCGACAGCTTCCTGCTGTAGACAAGCAACCTGTTCTTGTTCAGACAAATACGAGCCAGGTCGAAGTTTCCTAAGAGGATGAAATGGATAAAGCAACATTGCTCAAGACACTCACAGAGACTCGAGCTGCATGGGAGGAACTGCTAGGCCAGTTCGACGAAGAGCAAATGCAGAGGCCAGGCGCTACTGGCAACTGGTCGGTGAAAGACGTCATCGCCCATGTAGCATGGTGCGAGAGTGAGATAGCTCCGGTTCTGCGCACACACGTCCTTGCCGGCTCCGATCTCTGGAACCTGTCCGATGATGAGAGCAACGAGATCACTTACCAGCAGAACAAGGACCGGCCCTTACACGACATCGTCAACGAAGAGTGGCAAGCATACACGGCTCTCCTGGAAGCGGTCCAGACATTGAGTGACGAGGACCTCAATGACCCTCACCGCTTCAAGAATATGCCGCAGGAGTGGAGTCCTTGGCAATTGATCGCTGGCAACTCTTTTAAGCATTACGAGGACCATATGCCCTCTCTCCGTGAGTGGTTGGCGAAGAAGGGATAGGAAACGACATTCTGGAGGAGCAGTTATCCCAGAGAAAAACACAGTCCTAGAAAAAACGCCTGTCCCGTAAGGGGAGGTGGACAACCTGAAAACCCTTCTGCCGGACAGGCGCTTGCTCTGTTGTTTTTCACGAATGAGTGGCGGTGTTTTTACGGTAGAGCCCCACTAACTGGTGGTCGCGCATAAGACTCCCTTGCGAAGACGAACCAAAGGCCGGGCACGCGGTCGGAAGCTCGGACGTTGAGTCAGCATGTCGGTTGGCTCTGCCTGCTTTCTTGGTCGTCCACGTCGTTTCGGTTCGATCCACGGCGGCGGTGCCACTTTGTAGCCTAACAATTCGCAGATACTCCAGACATGATCGGTCAGACCACTGGCCATGGCAGGAGTACAAGCCCTTCCAAAGTGTTTGGCTTTGCTCAATTCCTGATGCACGCAACAGAAATTGTAGGTGCAGCCGATCAGGTACATGCCGGTGTGCAATGCCTTCATGCGTGCAGCTGCATGCCGACTCTTGCGCGTCAGGCTCGCCAATCGCTCACGGAAGGTGCCATTCAATCGTTCAATAAAAGCCGTATTGAGCACGTTTCCCCCACTCGAGAGCTGGAGGAGTCGCTCTGCCTGCTCAAGCAGACCGTGAGCCATCTTGCAGGTGACCTCCACGACCCGCTTTTTCTCCGTGCGCTTGATCACGGTCCCGATGTGCAGCTGCGGCCATACTTCTAAAGAAGCTCGCCCGACTCCTGCCAGCTTTTTCACCTTCTCACGAAAGGCGCGGCGAATGCTGTTGGGATAAGCCGCCCACCCGTCTGTCAACACGAGTAAGGGGCGAAGACACTGGGCCGAGCGGCGGACTTGGTGCATCACCGCATCTGCCAGCCCTTTGTCTCGCGTCACACTCACCCTTCCCGCCAGCCAGAGCCGCGTGGACACCATCATGGCTAACCCCATCCAGGCGATCAGTTTCTATCCCTTGATCCGAATCTCGTCCGCCTGGACATGCACCAGATCCAGCTGTCCGGTTTCGATCAACGCCTGATGGACCCGCTCACACTGTTCCCCGGCGCGATCGCGCCAACTGGCCACGGTCCGCTCATCCAGCCCAAAGGCATGGACAATGGCTTGCACAGGGCACCCATAGGAGAGCAGAGTCACCACGATGACAATCAACTCTCTGGGCTTGCGTAAGCCCTCGAACATGGTTCCTCGCCTGGCGCTAAACGTCTGTTTGCAGATCGTACAGCGATAGCGCTGACGCTTCCGATCATGGATCACGATATTGCCCGCTCCCATTTTGCCTCTTGCGCAACACGTCAGGTTCGGGCAAAATTGACGTGACGTGTCCATTGGCTCTGAGTTTGTTTGCATAAACCACAGCATGCCTATGGACGCTTGCTTTTTCAAGTCTTCCGGACTTTTTCACCAGTTCGTGGGGCTCTACCGTATCATGCCGAGATACAACAAGGGCAACTGGATCTGGTGCACGTGCAGACCGATGAGATTCGCACGAAAGGGTGCAAGATGATCGCCTGAATGGGCTTAGCCAAATGGTCTCAATTTGGTTGTGGTTGGGAAGAGTGGTAAACCTGAGGCGTGATCAAAGTCTGGCGGATCGGTTATTGCGGCAAGTGCGCACCTGTCTGTTGCAACCCATGCGGGCGCTGTTGGTCTGTACCGACAGCTGGAGTGCGCATCCGGGTAGTATCCAGCGGGCGTTTCGCGAGAAAGTCAAACAGACCGCCGGACGCGGGCGCGCCTATTTGCGGGTGTGGCCACAGCTGTGTATCGCTGTGGTAATCAAACGGACCCAAAAGAACCACGTGGTGGACATCACGTGCAAGCTGGTGCCGGTGATCTTGCCCCGGTTTGGTGGAGTAGGCAAACGTGGAATATACCACTCTAGCAAGCAAGGGAGAGCAAGATAGCAAACTGCAACCCTCGCCTTAAATTTGCAATACCACTCTCTGATCTGCTATACTCGCCTTAACCTTCAAGCATAGCAATATTGCAGCAGTGTGAGTCCTTTAGACAAAAAGGGGGAGACGGATGTCGAATACACAGTTTCATGACTCAGAGAAGAGGCGAGAGCGTGCTCAGCAGATTGTTACTACTGCAAAGCAGCAAGGAAAACTAGATGAGCTTGCACAAAGAGCAGGCGTAGATCGGGACTACCTCTACAGTATAGCAGACGGATGGCTTACTCCTTCGCTTGAGGAGTTGCAACATCTTGAAAACGCTGTAGCAAGCCTTTAACTCTAGCCCAAGCGGTTGGATGTAGCAAGTACTCAATCAGATAAGGGTTCACTCAGCTTCATGACCACGTATAGTGAGTGTTCCTTGCTCACTGATAGTTGCCTCGCTTCCGGTAGAAGTATCAAGATAGACATGCGTGTTTTCCATATGTGCTACTCTTTCTGTGGTAGCTAGTATTTCGACAAAAGGAGTGTTAATGGGAAGTATATCCCAATGCGCTAGCAAGTTGCCTGCAAAACGGTTCTGCTAGTATGTCAACTTTACAACAGCGCACGTTCTTTGCTTCTGACCGTTTGAATTGATGAGCTTTATCTTTAGTTCTTAATCTGTTTTCACTACAATGAGTGAAAACATAAATCTTTTATGTATTTGACAAATACTAATAATTGTGTTATAATAAGATTACGAACAAGAGTAGTCACAACGCTCTTTCTCCGACAGGAACAGCTTCGGTATTTCCCTGCTTCTGTATCTTCCCAGTAATGCCACTCACATCCCCTCTGTCGATTTGACGAGGAGCCAGGGAGATGACTGTGATGCTCTGACATTCCAGAGACTGCACGAAACACCCAGACTTATCAGACAAAGATGCGTCTGGACAACCAGCGCACAAGGAGATCACATCATGAATGCTACTATTGGTGACCTGAAAGGGTTACAACCCGAGGTAAAGGCGAAACTGGAGTCAGAAGGAATTAGGAACACTCAGCAGTTCTTGGAGCACACCCGGACACAGCAGCAGCGTACAGAACTCGCCCACAAGGTAGGCACGACCCCTGTTGCTCTTAAGGAGTTAGCCAACCGCGCTGATCTGATGCGCTTAGCTGGAGTTGGTGGGGACTTCTCCAATATGTTGGAAGAAGCTGGAGTCAATAGCTGCAAGGAACTGCAACACCGAGTTCCTGAGAAGCTAGTCATTACGCTCGAAGCCATCCATACCGACAAAAAGATTGGGCATCGCGCCCCTGCGCTTGCTCAGGTGACCGAGTGGATTGTCGAAGCAAAGAAGTTATCTGCAACCTCACCGGAGTAATTACTCCTTCCATGTTGATGGAAGCATCATCCTCTTCAACGGCGAGAAGGATATGCTTCCATTCTCTGCCCCGAAGATGTGCTGATCTAGGACACCTTCGACTAAAGCCCGCTGCTATGTGTTGGGCTGATCATTAAGTACCGAGTTCTGCAAGATATAGCAACAATCAAGAGAAGATAGGACAATACAAATGCAACAAGTCAAGACGTATACGCCAGGAATGTTCAAGAGAGAAGCACGGTATCAGTTTTTTAGTGATTTAAAGAGAATGACAAAACGTGGCTGGCATCTGCACACACTTACTGATGAAGGAGTAGGTACCGGTGTAAACCATACCGGTCGATACAAAGCGGTGTATGAGAAGTAGGTCAGTGGCCTGGATGGAGTGAATTTTAATGAGTACTCAAACATATAGTACGGAACAGCTGGCATATGCTCCTGGGTTCCACATGGCCGAAAATTATGTGTTCAAGTCCGAGCGTGGGCTGAGCACGAAGATCGTTGAGCAGATCTCCGAAATGAAGGGCGAACCTGATTGGATGCGCAAGTTCCGCCTCAAGAGCCTGGCACTCTTTGAGAAACGCCCAATGCCCACCTGGGGCGCTGACCTTTCAGGGATAGACTTCGACAATATCTACTACTATATCAAACCAGTCGCACAGCAAGGGAAAACCTGGGACGACATCCCATCAGACATCAAGGATACCTTTGATCGGCTGGGTATTCCGCAGGCGGAGCAGAAGTACCTGGCAGGCGTGACGGCACAGTACGAGAGTGAGGCGGTGTATCACAAGGTGCGCGAAGACCTGGAGAAGCTGGGCGTGATCTTCACCGACATGGATACGGCTCTGCGCTTGTATCCCGACATCCTCAAAGAGCACTTCGGCACCGTTATACCGCCGTCCGATAATAAATTCGCCTCGCTCAATAGCGCGGTATGGAGTGGTGGTAGCTTTGTTTATGTGCCAGAGGGCGTGCGCGTTGAAATTCCTTTGCAGGCCTACTTCCGTATCAATGCCCAGAACATGGGTCAGTTCGAGCGCACGTTGATTATCGCCGCTCCTGGCTCCTATGTCCACTATGTGGAGGGGTGTACCGCCCCGACCTATGCAAGCGACAGCCTGCACAGCGCCGTCGTTGAGATCAAGGTGATGGAAGGTGCCCGCGTCCGCTATACAACCATCCAGAACTGGTCGAAGAACGTCTACAACCTCGTCACGAAGCGTGCAGCGGCCTACCGAGACGCAACAATGGAATGGGTCGATGGCAACCTTGGCTCGAAGGTGACGATGAAGTATCCGGCGGTCCTGCTGATGGAGCCAGGCGCTCGTGGCGATATCCTTTCGGTGGCATTCGCCAGCGATGGCATGCACTTGGATGCTGGTGCCAAGGTCACGCATCTTGCTCCGTACACCACTTCCCAGATACTCTCGAAGTCGGTCTCGAAAGGAACTGGTCGGGCCTCATATCGAGGCCTGGTTCGCATCAACCAGGGGGCGCATCACACAAAATCCAATGTGCGCTGTGACGCGCTCTTGCTCGATGAGAATGCTCGCACCGATACCTATCCAACCATTCGTGTCGAAGAGAACCAGACTGAGGTCGGCCACGAGGCAACCGTCTCGAAGGTCGGTGATGACCAGCTCTTCTACCTGATGAGCCGTGGCCTGGATGAGACCGAGGCCTACTCGTTAATCGTCAACGGTTTCATTGAGCCGATCACCAAGGAACTCCCGATGGAGTACGCGGTTGAGTTGAACCGCCTGATCCAGTTGGAGATGTCGGGTAGTGTGGGCTAAACTAGAGCCTCAAATTAGGAGCAAAAGGGCGATTGCTTACGTAGCGTGTTTCATGGAAAAACATCCTAATTCTCTACATGCTGCGCAAGAAACTGCTGGAGGCGTGTGACATAGCGTCCCGGATTGCTGCCGTAGGCTCCGCAGTGGGATGCGTGTTCTACAAAATAGGTCTCGATCGGTGCCTGACAGGCCTGGGCAAGTGCGACCAGTCGCTGGGCGTGAGAGACAGGAATTAAAGAATCGTCTGCGCTATGAATGAATAATATAGGAGTAGTAGGCAGGGACGACACGGCTTGTACTGATGCTCTCTGCCGCACGAAACGTCGATCAGGCCGTGCAATCAAGGGATGACCAAAGCGCAGTCGAAACAATGGTCGACTGACGGCTACTGCGGCCCAGGAAAGAACTGGAATGGCACTCCGCAACCATCGGAAGCATGGAGGCCAGGATGTGGTTCCTGTGGTCAGGTGATAATGGACGAGCCGACGTAGAATCTCATCCAGACGTGCATAAGGACTATCCGCAATAATAGCCGCCACATCGAGCTGGGGCGGCAGGAGCAGAGCGACCGAGGCCCCCATCGAAAACCCATGCAGGATCAATTTTCCCAGCCGCGTCTCTGGTTGCTGTCGCGCTGCCTTCAAGACCGCTTCCAGGTCACGCACTTCAGCTATGCCTCCGCTGGTGACGGCACGAGCACTCTGGCCGTGCCCGCGAAAATCAAAGAGCAGGATGTTGTACCCGGACCGGTACTCCAGGGCAGCCACCGGGTGTAAATAATGCCTTGGGACGCGGAACCCATGGCAGAGAATGATCGTAGGTGCAGGATGTGGCTGGGTCCAGAACTCCCCTTGGAGAAGCTTTCCATCAATTGTTCGGATGGAGAGCGGTCGTCGAAATGCATCGGGGGGCTCAGTTTCCCCCTCTGGCATGCCCCAGGTGAACTCATTTTCATCTAACTCGACATGTGAGTGGGTGAATTCATTCACAAATTTCCAGGCCAACATCAGAAGCGCACTGAGGACCATGAGACTAAGGAACGCACTGCTGCTGACCAGGCCAATGGCCCACCGGGGAAATCCTTTCATGGCTGGCTCCATTCGTTATATACTCTGCTTTTCTTATAAGTTAGAGTATCCAGTGAGGGAAAAAGTGTCAGAGAAGAGGGGAGGAAGCTCAAAACTGATCTAGGAAGGACTAATAATCTTTGAGGACATGCTGGTAAGGGAATAAACTGTATCCTAAGTGTGTTATAATAGGTGTATGACATTAAAAAATAATTGTATCGCTTCTGTGAGAAACGGTTTCTTCGAGCGTCAATGCATTCAGAAATGTCGCACAGGAGCATATTAACATGAGATTGTATGTTGGGGGACTTCCCTATCAAACGACTGAACACGATCTGATCGATCTTTTCGAACAGGTCGGACAAGTGACCGAGGTCTCGGTCATCACTGATCGCGAAACAGGACGAAGCAAGGGCTTTGGCTTTGTCGAGATGAGTGACGAACAAGCAGCACGAACCGCCATTGAGCGGCTGAACGGCACTCTTCTTGGGGACCGCACTATCACGGTCAACGAGGCACGCGAGCGTCAATCAACCGGTAGCAGAGGCTACCAGGGAAGAGAGCGGCGTTCAAATAATGGCTACCGGAGCGATCGGTACTAAATTCCGACGCCTAATAGCGTAACTATCCAAACAAAAACAGAAGGCGAGCAATCGAGTTCGCCTTCTGTTTTTACTTCCATCTACATATAGTCAGTCTCCCCTTCTTTAAGAAGCTGATTAGAGTAAGCAGATTTTCATACCGAAGCAGAGATCATAAATATTTCCGTCTTTGGCAATGAAGTAGTAGCCCGCTGGCACACGCTCTTTAATGTTGTAATCACCGACATGCAAGAATTCGGCCTGTTTCACCTTTCCCTCTATCCATTTTCCATGCAGTAGGATAGCGATAGATGAGCCGCTCGTTACCTCTTGTCCATGTTCAGGGTCATCTAGAGCGTAGCGACCTCCATTAGTAGATGGAACAAGAATGTGCATGCTGTCATTACGCATAGGTGATACTCTCTTTCTTGCCGTAGCCCGCCAGCGTCAAATCCTCACTCAAGTGGTGTACTGTACCGGTACTCGAAAGATTGTCTGGATTGCTTCAATTGGACAGTGAGCGCTACCTCATTGTTGGCACTTCTACGGGTTGGTCCTTCGAATGATCTAGAGTGTCCTCTATGACTCGAGTATGGCTCCATTTCTTTCTCTCTGCTCGCCCCTCGGGTGGAAACCGTACGTCGTGGAACCAGAGTCCACCAAGACCAATGACGCTGAAAAGGAACGCGAATAGTATTAATGTCATTTTGCTCTCCTTTACTGTTACTGTGTACTCAACACACTTCTTGCTCACAATGAGTATGCATTGATGCGAGGAGAAGATGAAGTTGATGGCTCTTCCTCATCGCTGTCACATCTTTCAGAACCTGACGCATTCGTTATTCATTGTAAGTGGCATCGCTGAAGAGTGAACAAGACCATCTTGGATATCACGCTCCCATGATGGAGATGTGCTCTGAGCACCGTTTCATACGAGGAACATAGCTGAAGGGGAATGACTCATAAACATATCTATGAGACACTTTAAGTATACAATATTTTTTAGGAAAATACAATATTTATCAAAGAAACAAGGAGGATGAATGAATTATTTTTAGTTGGTTTCCTTAAAAGGAAATTAAACAATAATAAAGTTTTTCTCCTGATAATGCTGACAGGACGATAAAATATATGCTATACTATATGGGAGAGTTTATTTGCTTCCTATGCATGAAGAGAAGGTGTTCTATGCTTCAGTTGTACCAAAAGAAATCTTCAGTAAGAATGCAGACCATCCTGAAATCCATTCTTATCGTAGAAGATGATGCAAATGTTGGCTCGTATCTCATTGAGGCAATAAGACAAGAAAGCCCCTATCATTCGCTGTTGGTCGTGAGTAGTGAACGTGCATTGGAAGTCGTGAAACATATCAAACCTGACCTCTTCCTCCTGGATTATCACCTATCCTCTATGAATGGTATCGACCTGTATGACAGGCTGCATGCCATAGAGGGACTCCAAGCTATTCCAGCGATCATCATGAGTGCAAGCTTACCACAAGAACTGCTTGATAAAGAGATTCAGCAACGTCATCTTACTGCTTTGCCTTGTCCTCATGAACTGGATGCTCTGCTCGCTACCCTTAAGAATTTGTTAGCCTAAGTACTTGTCATCGCAGTATACTTCATGATTACCCTCATTCTTGTTGACGACCATATAGTTGTCAGAAAAGGCTGCGTCTCCTACTGGAGTATGTTGCGGTGGGTGAAATCGTCAAGGAGAAGTCTGATGACTAGTTCTTTTGTAGCCTTTCGGCTTCGTACACTAGCATTTTTGCTTGATTACATTTTGATCACAGTGTACATTAGTGTGCTTGTCGTTGTCAGCATCTTGCTTGGCTATGGCCCACTCAAGATGTTCTTCCTAAAGTTGTTTGCAGACCCCAATTCCAGTGAAATCACGGCTTTTCTCTTGCTCGTTCTGCCGATCCTTCTCTACTTCGCGCTGTTTGAATGCTTTCCCTGGCAGGCTACCTGGGGAAAGCGGAAGATGGGTCTGCTGGTGACTACTACTCATGGGAAGCGGCTAAGTTTGGCACGGTCACTTCTGCGTTCACTATTGAAGTTCGTGCCTTGGGAGTTAACCCATGCCTGCCTCTGGCGCATTCCAGGCTGGCCTCTGGCCCCTAAGGTATTTCCGCCACTCATCGTGATCGGATTAGTGCTCGTCTGGGTAATTGTGGGTGTATACGTGCTGAGCTTGTTCATCAGTAAGACCCATCAGACACTCTACGATTTGCTTGCGAGAACATGTGTTGTCAAAAGTGCATCAGGCTGACCGCTATGGACGAGGAGGATGCCCCTTGTATGTCCAGTGAAATGCCCATACCATATACCAGCTTCTAGCCATTCTATGATAAATTGTGATCCAGTTCATAGTATTGCCTAAAATTAATAGATATAATGTAACGTATAAACTAATAAGAAAAGGAGATAAAAAAATAAACGTATTGAAATCAATATATATACTCTAGAGCTTATGCTCTTTATCATCAGTCCGTTTCGTGCTTGCCCTTATATCGTAAAAACTCTGATATCAAAAAGAAAGAAAATTTCATTATGAACAAGCACATTAAGCGTTTCCTGCTTTTCTTCTGCGCGGGACTTGCGCTCCTCTTCGGCCTTCTGGTAACCTTGCCAGCGGCCTTTGCCATGTATTCGCAACCCCTTCTCGCCAGTCAGGCCTTTCAAAGCGACACGATTGCTACAACTCATCCAACTATTCAGCTTTCTAGCACATCGGGTCCTCCCACAACGCAACTTACTGTAAGAGGAGCGGGCTTTGGCAATCGTGAGCAGATTTCCATCACAATAGATTCGACCCCAATAGGAAGTTCCAGGACTAGTCATACTGGTACATTTTCCAGCAAGATCACAATTCCTGCCTATGTAAGTCCTGGCAACTTTGTTGTGCAGGCTACAGGCAAGACAAGTGGGCGCTTCGCCCAGGTGAACTTCCTTGTACAAACCAATTGGAACATGTTTGGTGACAACGCGCAGCATTCACACTTTAATCCATATGAGAACGTGATTGGCACTGGCGATGTGGTCAAATTGTCGAATAGCTGGGTCTATCCCACCGGGTCCGTGATCGGCTCCTCGCCAGCAGTGGTCAACGGCGTGGTCTACGTTGGCTCGAATGATGGCAATATCTATGCCATTGACGCTACAACGGGTGCAAAGCTGTGGAGCTATTCTGTGGGGGCTGGCATTGTGCAGTCCTCGCCAGCAGTAGCTAAGGGAGTGGTTTACGTCGGTCAGTATATCGACGCCACTTCTGCCAATCTGTATGCTCTCAATGCTAAGACAGGTGTGAAGATATGGAGCTTCACCGCAGGAGGCAGTATCGGTTCCTCTCCAACAGTCGTCAACAATGTTGTCTACTTTGGTGCGGGTGATGGCAGCGTGTATGCCCTCAACGCTGCAAACGGTGCGAAGTTGTGGAGCTATACTACCGGTGGCATCGACTACTCCTCACCAGCAGTGGACGATGGGATTGTTTATATCGGCTCGGATGATGGCACCGTGTATGCTCTTAATGCTGCAAGTGGTGCGAAGCTGTGGAGCTACAACACTGGACTCGGCATTGAGTCCTCGCCAGCAGTAGCTAATGATGTTGTCTTTATAGGTGGATATGATGGCACCGTCTATGCCCTTAATGCTAAAACTGGTACAAAGTTGTGGAGCTTTACGACTGGGAATACCATTTACTCCTCTCCCGCAGTAGCCAACGGCGTGGTTTATATTGGCTCAGGTGATGGTAATATGTATGCTTTCAACGCTGCAAACGGCTCGATGCTGTGGAGTTACAATACTGGAAGTTACATCGAGTCTTCCCCAACCGTAGCCAACGGCCTTGTCTATATCGGTACACAGGACGATACGATCTATATCCTCGACGCCACAACAGGTGCAAAGCTGTGGAGTGCTACGATGGGAAACCCGTTAGCCCTCCAGGGTATCAGTTCCTCTCCAGCAGTTGCCGATGGCAGGATCTATATTGGCTCGCGTGATGGTGCCCTCTATAGCTTCTGCATGTGTGGGTAGATACGAAACTGTAATCGTGAACAGACTGACTTCCTAAAAAGTTGTCAGCCTGTCGAACGAGCAGCAAGTATCTCTGAGGCTGAAGATGTTGAAGTATGATTGCCCTTGCCTATAGTGTTACAAGCTCAATGTATGCATCTTCATCAACACGTGCTGAGAAGAGCTTTGTCTCGTTTGTCCCATCCATAAGCACGTACACCACTCCTCCATCGGTTGCATAGACTCTGCCAGTCTCTTGAGTGCGTATCAAGCGCACGCGATCACCTTCCTGAAAGTAGGTGCCTTCTCCATTTGTCTCCATAGCTTTGTCTCCTTCTTATGTTCTTCTGAGTATACCACATGTTGCACTTTGTTTATGGATGAGCAAGGGAGTTGATCGAATATATGGTATAATGGGTAGACGCTGTATCGTGCATTGTTGCTCAGGGTAGAGTGTCTATTGTAAGCCATACGATACAGGAGCATTGGGTTATACACCCAGGAATTGAGAAAGAACTATGACATTCAGTGATCAAACCCTGAATTGTCGCGACTGTAATCAAGCATTTGTGTTCACTGTTGGCGAACAGGAATTGTATGCCAGCCGTGGACTGATGTATTCTCCAAGCCGCTGTCCCTCGTGCAGTGCTGTACACAAAGCGCAGGCTAGTGAAAGATCGAGCAGCTATAAGAGTAGTCGCAGTGGCGGTTTCCACGAACCCCACCAGATGTATACCATCATTTGTTCTCGATGTGGGAATGAGGCACAAGTGCCTTTCCAACCACAAGGCGACAGAGCAGTGTATTGTAGCAACTGTTATCAGCGACAAGGCTCTGATCGCATAAGTGGCCACCAACCGCGTTGGCACTCCTCATGAGTGAGATACCTGGTATCAGAAGGGGTCTCAAATGAAGTTAAACGGCCAATCCCGTTCGTTTGTCAAACAAGTGCAGGTGGACTTACTGGCACTCAGTGATGCTGACCTCTTTCATACAATTCATCAGTGGGTAAATGGGAGAAATCCATCTGGTCTGTCTTTTGATGTACCAGAAGACACTCGTTTTGCTTTAGGATATACCCATGCAATTGCAGAGACCGAAACTCTTCCTTCTCCAGGAGGGGATGAGCCAGTAGCAGAAAGTGAAGGATCAGCGTTTTGGCATGCACCTTCGCCTCCTCAACTGCGAACCCTCCTTGCTGCAATGGATGTGCATATGTTTGCGCAACATGTCATCCCCCTCGCATTCCAATCGCTGCATACGATCTATCCTGAATGGTATGATGGAATAACATTCAATGCACATCTTGCCAACCACCTGCGTCAGCTAAGTATGAAGCGACGAATCATGACCAAAGAGCAGAGCATCCGTACCTGAGCAATTCTGCCTCATCAGATGAAGAAGTGTATTCGGTAAAGAAGAAAGCGTTGAGAAATGAAGTACTATGTCACTTATTGTATCACCCATCCTCAGTATACCCCTACGACATCTACAGGTATGGTGGAAGCACGCACGCGCCTGGATTTAGATGTTCGGCTGGCGAGGGGAGTAGCGAAGTGGAAGAAACAGGGTTATGCTATTGAGATTGTGAAAGTTGCGAGCATTGGCGATATTCAAAATGCTCTACATGAGTAAAATGTAACTCTTCAGACCTCCTCTTATAGACCAGGCAGCATAAGATGCAATTGTTGACTTGCTCAGAATTGGAGAGACCTGCTACTATCAAGGATAGCAGGTCTCTCCAATTCTGAGCAAATTGTATTTTAAATGAGCTAGACCTTGGAATATTGAGAATGGATCCGCCAAATTCCTATACGAGCGATTAACTAGTTTCGGCAACGGGGCTAATGCCTTCTCAAACTGAGAACCAGTGGGAAGAAAAAAGAAGTGCAAATCCTGCTTTCAGTGGACCGTTGTTTGAGAATCCGTTTTCCATTGAGGACATGATGGTCTTCGATGATGTTGCACTTTCGAGGATACTGGGTAGCAAGTACTTCGGTTTGAATGTAGAATGTCTTGCTCGCAGCTTGCACGGAGCCTCGGCTTCCCTGGTCACACATATCGAGCACAACTTGCCGGGACAGCAGCGCTCTTCCTTTATAAAGGAGTTGCAACGTTCGATATCGGACAATGAGGTAGAGGCTGCACGTCGACAGGTGCTTGATGGCTTATTCTGGGAACTGACATACTGGAAGACGCCCGAGTTATACGATGAACTGACCGAGGGCGAACAACTGCATCCCGGCATCTTTGAACAATTGGAGCCAGACCTGGATGGCAAGGTTGTGCTCGATGCTGGCGCGGGGAGTGGACGCGCCTCGGTGGAGTGCTTGCGTCATGGAGCTAAACAGGTCTATGCTGTCGAGCCATCCCCTGGCCTGCTACGTATCCTACAGCAAAAACTAGCAGATCAGGTCGCTTCCGGTCAAGTCGTCGTATTGCGGAGCTGCTTTGATAAGCTTCCATTGGCAGATGGCTGCGTTGATGTGGCGCTTTCCTGCTCTGCCTTCACTGCTGAGCCAGAACAAGGTGGGGAGCCAGGTCTGGTTGAATTGCGACGAGTGACGAGGCGAGGTGGTAAAATTGTGATTATCTGGCCACGGACGCAGGATTATGAATGGTTAGCCTCGCACGGCTTTCAGTATGTCGCTTTGCCAATGCAGCAGGAAATGCATGTACGTTTCCGATCGCTAGCAAGCGCGCTGAGATGCGCAAAGCGTTTCTATGCTCATAATGAGAACGTGATTCGCTATATCCTCAAGCGGAGGCAACCAGAAGTACCGTTTTCGGTGCTAGGTTTTAATCCGCCGCGTGATTACTGTTGGCTGCGGGTAGAATAAAGGGCAGCAAATGCATACATTTGCAATATTTTGCTCATGAGAAAGGAACAGAATCGATGTCTTCAAAAGTGGCATCAAGTAAACAAAAAAGTTGGGCCGAAACTCCACCGATGAACCCGCCGATGCGACATATCATCGGGGAGGTGGTTGAAAATCAGTCATGGCTTGATACGCTGGCAGCGCCCTTCCAGAGTTGGGTGTTAAAGCTTTTTGGCCAGCCAGGGGAACCTAACCGTAAAATCAAAGACATACTCAACGGAACATGGCTTGGACACGCTTTGCATCCCGTACTGACCGATGTGCCGATTGGTAGCTGGACCTCTACAGCACTGCTTGACCTTGTATGGCTCAGCAATGAAGATGATGGCGTTGCGCGTAGCGCAGATATAACCCTGGTATTCGGCTTGCTGGGTGCCGGTGGCGCAGCGGTTACGGGTGTGACCGATTGGAGCGACCTGGATGGTACCGACCGCCGCGTTGGCTTGTTTCATGGTCTTCTAAATGGTAGCATCACGCTCATGAATATCGTTTCGCTCGTGCTCCGCTTAACTGGGCGCCGACGTGCTGGTATTGCTGTCTCGACAACAGGGTATGTAGCAACGCTCTTCAGCGCCTACCTGGGAGGCGAGTTAAGCTACGCTAAAGGTATCGGTGTAAACCATGACGCCTGGGAAGGTGGCTCAGATAGTTTTGTTGCGGTGATGGACGCAAAAGACCTGGTGGAGGGAAAGCTGACACGCGTTGATGCGGCAGGCATTCCAGCAGTCCTGTACAAAGAGGGCACGACTATCTACGCGATTGGCGCGGTGTGTACGCATCTGGCGGGTCCACTAGACGAGGGAACCTGTAAAAATGGCGTTGTTGAATGCCCCTGGCACGGTTCGCGCTTCCGTTTGAGCGATGGTGGCGTAGTGAATGGCCCGGCAGTCTATGCCGAACCTACATTCAAAGTCCGTGTGCGCAACGGCCAGATCGAACTGCGGAGAATTGATCACGCGTAAACGGGCTCGTTGAAGGGGTAGAATTATGGAATCCCATGCACCTGGTGATAAAGAGGACAACACCTCTGCCCTTCACCAGGCGCTTGTAGATAAACTGAAGAAGGATGGAACGATCTCCACTTCGAGCGTCGAAGCTGCCTTTTGTGCTGTTCCACGACACCTGTTTCTGCCAGGGGTCGCGCCTGATGAAGTCTATCGTGACCAGGCTATCGGGACAAAAAGTCTGAATGACGTATTTGTGAGTTCATCTTCACAGCCAGCCATCATGGCAATCATGCTGGAACTATTGGAACTGAAACCGGGTCAGCGTGTATTGGAGATTGGCGCGGGTACAGGATATAATGCTGCTCTTATGGCACATATTGTTGGGGAGACAGGGCAAGTTGTTACACTTGATATCGATGAGGATATTGTGGAAAGTGCAAGAGAGCACCTTACCTTGGCAGGTTTTGATAGGGTGCAGGTAGTGTGCGGTGATGGTGGATTGGGCTATCCTACGTCAGCACCATTTGATCGAATTATCCTCACGGTTCAAGCATGGGATATTGCTCCGGCATGGTGGGAACAATTGAAGCCAGATGGGCGACTCATGTTACCGTTGAATGTAATAAAAGGCGTGCAGAAACTCGTAGCATTTGAGCGCAAGGACGACTCACTGGTGAGCGTGGCAGTAGAGGATTGCGGTTTTATGACGTTGCGCGGTGCCTTTGCCGGTCCTGAGCGATATGTACAACTTGGACCCGAACCTGGCTTATATATATCGGTTGAGGACCCTACCCTGGTCGATACTAAGGTCGTTTTCAATTTATTGGTGGGTTCCAGTAGAGATTTGTCGACTTCAGTGCGCGTCACACTACGCGAAATTTGGGGAGGGTTGAGTTTGTGGTTAGCACTGTATGAACCAACCTTTTGTGAACTGGGAGCTCAAGGTAAATGGGCAGAGCGCAATATTATACCAAATCTCTTTGGCTTCTCCAGCAAATCTTCTAGTACTATTGGCTTGTTTGGGAAACAGAGCCTCTGTGTGTTGCTGCCCTCAAGTCAAAAAGCTTCTCCATTTCCCATTCACTGTATCGCTGCTCATCCTTCAGCCTTTGAACTCATTGTGCGAAGCTTTGGTGCGGATGATACGCTTGCTGAGCGCTTGATCGAGCAAATTGCTGCCTGGGATGCTGCTGGTCGGCCTTCCAATAAAGGCTTGCATATGCGAGCGTATCCACTAGATACTGATTACGTCCCCTCGGAACAGGAAACTATTATCCCTAAGCGCTGGACACGGCTCGTGCTCAACTGGCAATGAGTGAGGTTGTATCCAGGCAAGCTGCCGCTAGCGTGTCTATAGAGAGGTCTTCCATTTCTATATTCTAGGAGATCACCATGTATAGTACGACTGATCCCAAAGGATCAACGCTACGGTCGCCTGATACCACTACGCCAGGTGGTGAAAATCGGCAGCGTGCTCGAAGAAGGCACATTATTGAAGCCAGTTTGTGGGCTGTTGCCTTTATCTTGCTAGTAGTGCTTTCCGTTCTCGTAAAACTTCACCCCGGCCCATTTTCTATGGATGTGCAGGCTACCGAGACACTCCAGGGTTTGCACCTCCCTGCATGGTTAAGCGCAGTTATTGCATTTTTCAGCACGCTCAATGATCCAATTCCCTCGATTATCGCCTGGGTACTCTGGCTAATTGGCCTGTCGCTATTTCGCTGGTTTCAGCAAGCCATCTTCGTTGTGTTCGGATCGCTAGCTGCTGATGGCATTGATGGGTTAGTTCGGCTACCTGTCAATCGTCCGCGTCCAGCTCCTGGACCGCACATACCCATTCATGTGTACATGCCGGAGCCGTTTACAAGTTACCCTTCGGGCCATACCGAACATGATACTGTCTACTACGGTTTTCTCCTCTATCTTAGCTTCACTAAACCTGTGCGCGAGTGGCGTTACCGTTGGGTATTAATTCCTTTCCAGGTATTTGCTGCTGTGGCTATTGTGGCTATTGGCTATTCTCGAATTGCCGAAGGATCGCACTGGTTGACCGATGCAGTGGCGGGTTACCTGCTTGGTGCGCTTTTGCTACTCGCCCTTATCTGGCTCTATCGCTTAACAACGAATAAGCTCGCGGAACGACGTGCCAGAAAAAAGGCTGAACAATCTGCTGGTATCTCTAAAGCTTGAATATAGCCTCCTGACGATAGTTATCGGTGAATATTTAACTGCCGCTGATACGTGTTACTACTGAACTACTAAATACTCGTGCTAAATTGCCAGGGTCGAGTATATCATACGAAGGAGGTTATACATGGTTATTACGTTGACGGCATTGGTCATCTGGCTGCTTATCGCGGCGTTGGTTGGCGTTGTAGGTGAACTGATTGCCAGGCGTCGTGCGCCAGATGGTCTGTTAGGAGCTATCATACTGGGATTCATCGCCATTTTTCTCGTTGTGGGTCTCTTACACATTCACATTGTCGGTGAGCCAACACTGTATGGAGTGCCGCTCATTACTTCAATAATCGCGGCTGCAATTCTGGTTCTGATTTGGAGCGGCTTTGCCTATCGGCACTACCATCGCCATGCCTCGCCTTACTACTACCGTCGTGGCAGCTACGTACGCCGCCCGCGACGCCGTTTGCGCCTGTTCTAAAATTTGATGAGTCCCAGGTTCTTGTAAACAACTTCAAGCTCAAGGCAGAGCAAGCCGTTATTGAGCCTCCTGGCATGTGCACTCTAGATGCATAGCCGGGTGGCTCTTTTTTGTGTCTATCTGATAATTGATGGTGAGTGATACATACATGCCTACAGTACGTAATGATATGATGAAGGGGAAATAAACCGCACCACATCCTGGTCACGGAGATCTCTAATGTCTCAAGTTCGCCTCTCAGGTGGATCATCACGACTAAGAATGATTGCATCGTTTGCAGCCGTCTATATCATCTGGTATTCAACCTATCTTGCCATTCGTAGTCGATGATGCAATCGGCGCTATTCATGAAGGCGCGGCAGACACAATGAGATAAAACTCATGTTTTTGGGTAAAGAATTAGGAGGTTCTCAATGATCTCAAAGCACGCTCGGTATTTTTCTCATCGTCTGCTTCTCATCCCTGGGGTCTTACTTCTACTCTTAGCTTATGGTGGCATTGCTTTTGCTCAACCCGCAACAAACCGTTCCAGCACGAGTTTGCAATTTAGTACTCAGGAGCGGATTGGGTTCCATTCGGGCGATGACTGGGAACCATCGATAACCACCGATCGCTATGGGCATACCTACGCGCTCTACAAGCATTATGATGTAAGTGGCGGACAGACATGTAAGGGCTGCGATTTGCACCTGCTTTTCCAGCGTTCAAGTGATGGAGGACGCACGTGGACCGCGCCGCGACCTATTGCACCTGTCGATGTAAAGGGTGGGCAATATGATCCGCAGATCGCGGTTGATCCGGTAGATGGCCGCACACTCTGGGCATCGTTCCTGCAAAATTCTAACTCGTTGATCGCTGTTGTCAAATCAACCGACTTTGGTCAGACCTGGAGCCCACTGCGGATTGTCACAAATCTGGAGCCTGGGCTGGATAAAGATGAACTTGCGGTACATGGCAACACGATTGTCGTGGCCTACGATGACAATTACAACACCTGGGCGTCAATCTCTTTAGATGGTGGGATGCACTGGGGTACGCGCCAGGTTTTTCGCGCCGATGCCCGTTTCAGCCTGACGCTTTCCGCGGATGCCGCCATTGACTCGCATGGCAACATCTTTATTAGCTGGGATAGTTTCGATAAGCAGCATCGACAGTTTGGTGATGGGCCAGCAACTGTGTGGGTGGCAAAATCAACCGATAATGGGAAAGATTGGACCCGCACCGTCATCGATGTAAGCGGCGCGCCACCACCCTGCAATAACTGTGGCTTTGCATTTCTCAGTGCACAAATGGCGCTGCGCATTGGTAGCGACGATACGATTTACCTGCTCTGGAATGGCACGGTTGATCGTACAAATTTCGCTCCCGAACGTATCTTCTTCTCGCGTTCGACCGACGATGGACAAACCTACTCTCCCCGCGTTGATATCTCCGATGCTCCTGCGGGCGTCGAACACTGTTTCCCTGCCATCGCCGTTGGGCAAAGCGCAGGTGACGTGCGCATTGGCTGGATGGATACGCGTACCGGAGCCTGGAACGTCTTCTACCGTGCCAGTACAGACGGCGGGATCGACTTTAGCTCCACCGTCCGCATTTCCAGCTTTGTGCCCGGCTATACCTACCTCACACCGAAGGGCTTCGGCTCCCCCTATGGGGACTACTTCTCAATGGTTGTGGATGATGCCAATAATACTCAGGCGGCGTTTGGCGAGGGGCCGAGCTATGCAGGGCCGGGGAATATCTGGGTGGCACATACCTTATCCTGAACTCTTTAGGAGAGCAGGAACATTGAGGTTTGAAAACGACCTTTTAGAAGGAAAAGGTAACAGAAGAGCGATGTACCTAACAGAAATGGAGAATACAGTTATATGACCTGGCAAACCTACCTCGAAGAGCAGCAACCCCGCTACCTGGACGAACTGCTCCAATTCCTCACCATCCCTAGTATTTCGGCACTGCCTGAACATGCTGATGACGTTCAGCAGGCAGCTCACTGGGTTGCTGACCGCCTCACTGCTGCCGGAATTGAGAACGTGCAAATCTTGCCAACGGCTGGACATTCAGTTGTCTACGGCGATTGGCTGCACGTACCTGGGAAGCCAACAGTATTGATCTACGGTCACTTTGATACGCAACCTGCCGACCCGCTAGACCTATGGACAAGCCCACCCTTTGAACCAACAATCCGCAATGATCGCGTCTATGCTCGTGGTGCCTCGGATGACAAGGGCAACATGCTCATTCCCATCCTGGCGGTCGAAGCGCTGCTGAAGACAGAGAGAGCTTTGCCTATTAACGTGAAGTTCTTTCTTGAGGGGCAGGAAGAAATCGGTAGTCCCCAGTTGCCAACCTTGATCGCGAACCAGCGAGACTTGCTGGCCTGCGATCTGGTAATCAGTGCCGATGGAGGTCAATATAGCGAGGACCAACCTGCGTTGACGATTGCCTTCAAAGGTCTGGCAGGTGTGCAGATTGACGTGCGGGGAGCCAGAACCGATTTGCATTCCGGTGTCTATGGCGGGGCCGTTGCCAATCCCATCCATGCCCTCGCACATATCCTGGATTCCATGCGCAGTCCAGATGGCAAGATTCTTGTCGAGGGCTTCTACGATGCCGTCGAGCAGCTTTCCGCTGAAGATCGCTCTGCCATCACTGCTATCCCCTTTGATGAGAAGACGTATAAGGAGTCTATTGGCGTGGATGCCCTCGTGGCTGAATCTGGCTATACGCCGCAAGAGCATCTCGCAGGACGGCCAACGCTGGAGGTAAACGGCATCTGGGGTGGTTTTCAAGGCGAGGGTACCAAGACGGTGCTGCCTAATGAGGCCCATGCCAAGATCACTTGTCGTCTGGTGGCTAATCAAGAACCTACCACCATCGTCGATCTTCTGACTCGACATGTCGAACGCAACACTCCGCCTGGGGTGCGAGCAGCAGTTCGTTCACTGCCTGGCGCTGCCAAACCCTACCTGATGCCTTTAGATCATTGGGGTAATCAAGCCGCTAAAGCTGTGCTTACGGAGATGTACGGCAATATCCCTTATGCTATACGCATTGGTGGGAGCATTCCCGTTTGTGAAACGTTCCTCAGTGTTCTGGGAGCATATACAGTGAATTTTGCCTTCGGTTTGATGGATGAGCAGATACATGCTCCCGACGAGTTCTTTCGCCTGAGTAGTTTCCGGCGCGGACAGGTAGCCTATGGAAAGCTCTTGTACGAACTCGCGAAGCGCTGAAAGCGAGCGCCTGATTTTCGCAAAAAAGTGGAGAAATATCATGTCATTTGAAAACAACACCGAAATAGGCTCGGTATCTCACCGTTTTATCGAAACCAATGGCATTCGTATGCATATAGCAGAGCAAGGGCAAGGACCGCTCGTACTGCTCTGTCACGGCTTTCCAGAAAGCTGGTATTCCTGGCGACACCAACTTTCGGCATTAGCCGCGGCTGGCTACCACGCCGTAGCACCTGACCAACGTGGATATGGCCAGACTGATCGTCCCGAAGCCATTGAAGCGTACACAACCTTTCATCTCGTCGGTGACATGGTAGGCTTGCTAGACGCTCTCGGAGAAGAGCAGGCGGTAATTGTAGGCCACGACTGGGGAGCAAACGTTGCCTGGAATGCTGCACTCATGCGACCCGATCTCTTTCCTACTGTCATCGTTTTGAGTATTCCATATACACCACGTGGACCAGCACACGGACCATATGCAACTGTGCGTCCCACCGATGCAATGAGGCGCATGGTAGGAGACCATTTCTTTTACCAGCTCTATTTTCAAGAACCCGGCATCGCCGAGGCGGATCTAGAGCGAGACGTACGCACGAGTATCCGCCGGTTCTTGTACGATGCCTCTGGCGATGCGGCTCCTGCTGAGCGCTGGAAACCGGTCTTGCCCGATCCTAACGCAAATATGTTCGCCTCGGCACCAGTTGATCCACAAACCTTACCAGTCTGGCTGACCGAGTCAGACATCGATTTTTATGTTGCGGAATTCGAGCGTACAGGCTTTCGTGGTGGCCTCAACTGGTATCGAAACTTCGACCGCAACTGGGAACTGCTCGCACCATATAGTGGATCGAAAATTCCGCAACCCACACTGTTCATCTGGGGAGATAAAGACCCCGTATTCGATATCCCCGGTGTGAACAGACGCTTAGAGCACATGTCGAATTTCATCCCTAACCTACATACATTAGCTCTTCCTGGCTGCGGTCATTGGGTGCAGCAAGAACGCGCAAATGAAGTCAACAGTGCAATGATTGCATTCCTGCAAAAATCGTAGCCTTACATCTTTTACTGTTGATTAAAATGCTTGGAGAGCAAATAAGCGCTGAAATCCGCGATGCTCTCCACGTCCCCTTCGTTCAGCATATTCACAATTCTTTTCACAACGAGGCGACGCGGCTGTCCGTCCTTAGACGGTATCGTGAAGCCGATAGCTGATGTTGTTTGTGGTTGGCGTTCAGCGCGAATCTCCTCTGCCATCAGTTCCAGGAGTTCGGCAATATCCAGGTCAAGTGCGTTTGCCAGACTCTCTAGAACTTTAGAGGAGGGATACTTCTGCCCTCTTTCGATCTCCCCCACATATATTTCGGAAAGACCGGCCTTTTCTCCCAGCTCCTTAATCGTTAATTGACGATCCTGCCGCTCGCGACGAATAACTCGTCCCATAATTTCTTGCAAATCTGCCATTTTCTCGTTTCCTCCTATGCTAATAGCATAACTATGTTGAGAGGTATGCTATTAGCATATATTAATATGCTGATTTGGACTTGGAATATATTCCTATGCTGACAGCATATCTTTTGTTTGGGGTATGCTGACAGCATATTTACTCTCTATCAGTATAAGCTAACAGCATGTTATATTCAAGGGAAGATAACTGACATCCGCTTATACCGCAGAAGTGCAGAGGATACTGGCTTTCCGATGGAAGCCGGAGAGTGGATGTCAGGAGATGGCTCGCCAGAATGAAGGAGGAACAAGAAAATGACTATAATGATGTCATTTCATCCACGTACATCTTTGTCAAGTCAACAGGATGTCCGTCCAACACTGCCTATCCCGATGGTATATGAAAGTGTGCCTGTCGATCCTGTGCGTTGGGAGTATCGCGTGCTTCATGTCGATACACGTGAGGAAGCTCTGCCTAATGCTGCTCAATTAAACGAGCTGGGCGATCAAGGCTGGCTATTAGTTGGAGTCCTGAATACGGGCGATGGTAGGCACGTGCAGTATTACTTTGTTCGACAGAGGGAGCAATAGAACTTACGTGAGTAGTTCTCATCGCTGATTTGTAAAAAGGAGAATCCTCATGACTTCCAGTTTAGTCATACCGACCGTCATAGAAACAACGGGGCGTGGCGAACGCGCCTATGACATTTTTTCGCGCCTGCTGCGGGAGCGCATCATTTTGATCAACAGTGAGGTCAATGAATCAATGGCGAGCCTGGTAGTGGCGCAATTGTTGTTCCTGGCCTCAGAGAGCACCGAGCGAGAGATCAACCTGTATATCAGTTCTCCAGGCGGTGTAGTGGCCGCAGGATTGGCGATTTACGATACGATGCGCCATTTGCCGTGTCCTATAGTCACAACCTGCGTGGGCTATGCAGCCAGTTTCGGCACGATCCTGCTCATGGCGGGCGATCATGGACAACGGCGCGCATTACCGCATGCCCGTATTCACATGCACCAGCCGTTGATACCTGGCGGAATTGGTGGACAGGCGACCGATATCGATATTCACGCACGCGAAATACTGCACACTCGAGATATGCTCAATGAGATCATCCAGTATCATACGAAGCAGCCTCTTGAGCGCATCAAGCATGATACAGAACGTGATTTCTTCATGAGTGCGTCCGAAGCCATGGAGTATGGCATTATTGATGAAGTGCTGACACTGGCCGAAAAATAGCAATTCCTATAGCCATTGACTGCTGTCCATTCGATGAAATAGAGTCGTAGTTACTGCGGATGATAGGTCTTACAGCGGCTCTATCCTCACCGAATCCAGCTCAAACCACTGAGGGCCGCTGGCTACAGCACCAAAGCGCAGGATACCTCGGGGCGTTGCAACGGCGTATTGATTATCGAGCCAGGCAATGAAACCGAGGGGACGAGTTGGTGGCTGGGGTGCGTGCAGCACCGGCTTGTCATCGACCCAGAAGAGCGCTTCGGTGCTTCTCCATTCTAATACATAAGTATGCCAGCTCGTCATATCTACGGGAAGTATTGCTTCGTGAGCACCGGTGAGTCGCTGCATCCAGCGTGCGGCGGGACGTATTTCACCGGTCAGCCATGACCACGTGGTTGCCATTGCCATTGGAACGGTGGCAAACAGCGCATCCAGGCGCATGCTATGAATCACCTGAGCTTTCCATCCCCAACCTTGTATGCCTGGAACGAGCGCCATGTTCGATGGGGGTGAGGCATAGAAGAACCAGACGGCTTCTGGCAACATCAGCACATCCCCCTTTACAGAAAATGGATAGTTCCAGAAACCGAAACCTGCCGTGCCCCGCAAGATATCCGCACCTGTGCTGCTAGTGGTTGCGGTGGGCAGCGATGAGCGTGCTCGTACTTCCATACGCAGCGGCGGACGCCAAGGGAAGCTTGATCTGGCTCTACCAGCATAGTCGTCGATTTGCGCATCGGTATACATCCCTTGAAGTGCAGACTCGAAGCCCATGCGGATTGCGGAGTTGACGATCTGTATTGAACCTCCGCCGATGCACGTTTGAGTCCAGCTCGCCTCCTGTAACGAGGTGAAGTCATCAAACATAAAAATGCTTCCGTAATCACTAACCTGCTAGCGTGGCAGACAAGCAAGAAGCTGTGTAATTCTTTAGAGTTTCTCGTTGCCTACAGCAATTCGCCCTTTCACTTATGGGTTGTATTGACCCCAAGCTGAACCTCTAAGTGACTGGTAATTGTACCATTTCCTCTTCTAATTGTTGCCAGACTATTTCTTCTGCCTGACGGTTGGGAACTGGCTGCTGTTTCATGACCTGGGTAACTTGATGCCGGAAGTTGCGGAAGTAGTTTTTTTGTACTTCGTGGCTTGGCATTACATGCAGGTCAATGTCCTTCGAGTCATAAAATTCTTCGGTGTCAAATGCCAGAGCTATCAAATTCGCATAACACTGGATAAGCGAGAGGCGCGATGGTGAAAGAAAATAGTTTGTCTGTGTGCTGGAAATAAGAAGACAACCTGCAATGCGACCTGTGAAAAGGATAGGATGCGCTGCTGCGCTGATCTCATTTGGTATCTGGTGAGCCGGAAGGGGACTAAGCTCCTGACGAATATCCTGAATTGCCGACAGGCGACAAGTTGTGACTGCATATCCAGCAAGAGATTCCGCCCCAAGAAACATACCTTGCTGTTCGAGGTCTCCACTCCAGGGAGGTGTTCCTTGTCCCACACTTTCACGTAAGCTGCGCACCTTATTTCCATTCGATGGAGGCATACAGCGTGCGACTGTAATGGCAAGGCCAAGGCGGTCTGGATCAAGTTGCCCGATGGCTTGTTGTAATATGAGATTGCAAATTGACCAGAAGTGAAGTGCTTCGTTCGTCGCAGATCGAGCACTGAAAACGCGGCTGTAAAACTCGGATGGAATGTCTTTGGATGAGTCATCCATTGCTCCGGCTGTGAAATCCACAAATTCTTCACTGATCAGCTCAAGGAGCAAATCGCGCTCCTCGGGCACAACATTGAGTAAGTGACGTAGATTTTGTGGACGCGGATCTGATTCTTTCGTAACCCAGCGCGTTAAGGTAATGGTGCGTACCCCCAGCTCTTGAGCAATACGTTGTTTCTCGCGTGAATCGCTAATAATATTTCCCAGCAGTTCGCGCCAGTCTTGTGGTTCCGGTTGCATGCGCTTCATCTATGTCCCTCGCTGCTGAAATAATCCGGAAATGCTCTTATTGCATCTCATGATAGCAGCTAAATGAGCTAACGTCAACGATTTGGCTCATTCAGTGTTGCTGCTCGTTATACTCTCGTTCGGCCTTCTGCGTTAGAGCGGTCACAAATGAATTTGAAATGGGCGTCTGGCTTTCTCTACCGGTTTTGCGATCTAATCCCTCAACAGGACCGGCCGTAGGCAAGAAACGGTTCACCATGCCAAGAATGTTAGTGGTTGTGCCAGGAAAGAGTCCATGAAATGTAGCCAGAAGTTTTGCCGGAAAGCCCAGGACAGTCTCAGCTTTACCTCGCTCGGTAGCTTTAACGACCTGTTGCGCAGCCCTCTTCGCGCTCATCGATAGTGGAGGAATGCTACCGAGTATTGTGAACAAGGTGTACTCTGCTCAATTCTTGCCCTTAAAGAAAGCGTTGATTTGAGAACCTGTACGCATAAGTCCGGGGGCAATCGTCACCACCTTGATGCCATCCTTTGCCAGTTCAGCACGCAAACCTTCTGAAAAGCCAACCGCCGCAAACTTGGCGCTAGCATAGGGCATTAAATGGGGAACGCTCACCTTGCCGCCAATGGAAGTAATGTTCACAATGCGCCCGCTTTTACGTTGTAACATTTGGGGTAAAACTGCCATCGTTACATAAAATGGCCCCCAGTACATAATGTCCATCGACTCCTCAAAATCCTTGAGCGTTTGAGCCATCAATGGACCCACTGTGATAATACCTGCATTATTCACCAGTACATCAATTCGTCCAAATTGCTCAGTCGCCGAGTCAATCAATTGCTGTACCTCCTGGCGATTCGTAACGTCGCACGGGATCGTTACTACATCTGCTCCCCGCTGCGCAAGTTCATTGCGTGCTTCTTCCAGTTCTTGCTCATCGCGTGCGGTGAGTACCAGGCGCGCTCCCTTATTCGCAAACTCCTCAGCCATAGCAAGCCCTAAACCGCGCGAGCCACCAGTAATCAGTACAACCTTTCCTGCCAGATAAGCCTGCTTACTATTTTGCCTCGCCTGATATGCAAGCAATCCTACTCCTGTTCCTGCTGCTAGAACCAACATACTCCTCATGAAACCAGTTCGCATCTCATATCTCCTGCTCTTTTTACTCTACCGTGAAGTGCTGTTCTGAAATGATCTATATAAATATTTGTATCAGACAAACAATTTTATGACAAACTCATCGTATAATAGAAAATATGTAACGTATTGCCGGCAGGAGGAGGAGCCGATGAACGCAATCGAAGCAGCCCAGGCATTTCTCATCAAACATTTTCCCGAATGCTCAACCGCTTTTCTTGCTGGAAGTATTCTGCGCGGAGAGGCAACCGCGACATCCGATCTGGACATCGTTATTGTTACCTCCAGAGAGGGTACTCCTTATCGTGAGTCGTTTTACGAATTTGGTTGGCCTATTGAAGCGTTTGTGCATAGCTCAACCTCTTATCAAGAATTTTTCCTCAGTGATATCAAACGCCGTCACCCTTCGTTGCCTACGATGTGTGCTGAAGGGATCATCTTGAGGAACACTAATGGATTGGGCCAATCCATTACAGAAGAGGCTCAAATGCTTTTGAGACAAGGGCCAGAGCCGTTGAGTCCTCGAGAAATTATCGATTTCCGTTACAGGATTACAGATTTGCTCGATGATTTCGTAGGCTCTGAAAAATTAGGGGAGAGTTTTTTCGTTGCAAATAATTTGGCTGTGGTGGCTACAAATCTCATACTTGGCTATCATTGCAGATGGATTGGTCATGGTAAGTGGGTGCTTCGTGCTCTCCGCAAATTTAACCCGGATCTAGCGCAACACCTTACGGGTGCTTTAGAAAACTTCTATCAGCGAGGTGAAAAAGAAGGCCTGATCAGCTTCGTTAATCAGGCCCTCGATCTTGTAGGTGGTAGGCTCTTTGAAGGGTACTCAGCTGGCAAAGATGGATAGTTCAGCAACCTGAGCCTACTATCTATTTCCTCTTGCCTCACGATAAAGCGTTGCGGTCAGAACCGCCAGCACCGCAACAATGAGAATGATCCCCGATGCAACACGTAGCGGCGCTAAGGCACTAATAGAGTTGATCAAAGCAAGGACAATCAGGGCGATGATAACACCTACCAGGATAATCATATCGCCCACGATGAAGTTGTAGATAGCCTTAATCACCTTCATGAGCGAACCCTCTGTTCACGCACAGGTAGCGAAACGTTATTTGCGCTAGCCGTGGCCAGTTGTCGCTGTTTTATCTGCCTGAGCCACATAACGAGGACGAATGTTGCTGCGAGATAGAGGGCAGCGAGAATAAGTAAGAATGCATCTGAAAGCGGCCACGCGACCCCGAAACCTTCGCCTGTCCAGAAGGTACCAAAGGTAGTTAACATAATACCGACAATAAATTTCAGCGTGTTCTCCGGTATTTGTTTAAGTGGTGCTCGCACCAACGCTCCTAGCAGAATGACCAGGATGCCTGCGATTGCCGCTCCAATAGCTGCGGAAGCAATGCCACCTATACCACAATTTGTGGTACACGCGGTTGTGGTAGGGTTGGTACCAAAGGTAATCACGATGAAAGCAACTTCAAGTCCTTCGAGGAGCACCGCTTTATACGACAAGGCAACTCCAAAGGGTTGCAAACGAGGGCTGACCGTTTCTCCTCGCGCACGTACTTCGGCCATGGTCTCTTCAAAGATAGCTTCTTCATCGTGGATCGCTTTCAGTCCACTATAGCGAAGAATGGCCTTTTTGAGCCATTTCAGGCCAAATAATATGAGGATGACGCCAACAACAAGGCGCAATATTCCAATGGGTACATATTGGACGATAGCCACACCGAGTGTACCAACGATAACCGCAAGGGTAGCGGCAGCAGCAAAAGCTCCAACCAGCGAGCTGCGCCAGTTAATCGTTACTCCAACAACCAGTACAATTGTGAATGCCTCAACAAATTCAACGGCAGAGGCGAGAAATGCAGCCGAAGCGACCGCCCATTGCATGCGACATGGCTCCTGTTCTGTTAAGCATTTCTAATATACTCTACAGTTTAAGTAGAGAATGGTCCTGTACATATCATAGCACACACTTGCATGTTCTACTCGGAGCTTCACTGCTTTTCGTAGCGATGATCTGCAGCCAGTTGCGCGGTATCTCTGTTATGCCGAGTTCTTCACCTACCTGGTAAACTGAAGTGCCTAACGCTACGGCTCCAAGTGATAGCGGTACTCCTGGCAGCGCCCCCTCAATGAAAAGCCAGTATTGTCCTATATCTCTATAGGAGTCTAACGTCATAATAGCCTCTTCCTCGACAGCATCCACATGCTGAAAGCCGCTTTCTTTCAGCAAACAGGAATACTCTTCGGGCGTGAGCCACTGCCTGGCCGTCGCTTTCCGTCGCGTGAAAGGTGTACCTCTGGATGCTCTTTATGTAGCCAACCGACAGCGCGCCTTGTCCAGAGTCGATAGAAGCGTTCTGTCCCGTTCACATAGGTGCCATCATAAAAGGCGCTATTGCATGCAAAGATGCCTCCAGGAGCGAGAATAGTGGACATGAGTCGGAATGCGGAACGTTTGTCGGGGAGCAGGTGAATAGCGTTACAGAAAAAGGCAGCATCGGCTCCTCGCACAATATTGGGAAGGTCGGTTGCCTCTCCCTGGATGAACTCGGCTTTTGCGCCTATCTCCTGCATGCTCCTGTCTGCACGACGTAGAGCTTCTGCTGAAGGATCAACGCCAATGATGTGCGCCTGGCGTCCCTGCCGATCCAGTTCTTCGGCGATCAGCCGTGTGATTGCCCCGGTTCCGCAAGCCATGTCTACAATGGTCGTCGGCGCATTAGCAGGTCGTGACGCTAGGGAGGCGAGTGCCTGTTGAACGAGTGAACGATTGACGTTCGTGTAAAATGCATGTGCGGCGAACGGCTCAAAGGTAAATTGGTTTGTCTCTTCTGTTTCTATTAAGCTCATGGGTGTGGCCTCCTTGATGATCGTAAGTATTAACAATTTAGAGACAAACCGTACCCATTTTGTTTCATTTGTCACATTTTGAGCAGAAATCAGATATGCATGGCCATGCCGCCATCGACACACAGGATTTGCCCGGTGATGTAACTGGCTTCCGGTGAACAGAAAAAGTTGATTGCTGTCGCAATCTCTTCAGGGGTTCCAGGACGGCCTAGTGGTGTAACATCAAGCATAGTTTTGCGCTGTTGCTCGGTAAGTGTAGAGGTGAGTTCTGTGGGAACGAAGCCCGGCGCAATGGCATTGGCGGTGATGTTGCGACTCGCCATCTCCCTGGCCGTGCTGATGGTGAGAGCGATAATAGCTGCCTTTGATGCGCTATAATTCGCCTGACCAGCATTTCCAAGCAGACCGGCTACCGAGGTGACATTGACAATGCGTCCCCAGCGCGCTCTCATCATGTTACGCAGTGCTGCTTTCGTACAAAGAAATGCTGAGCGTAGATTGGTCTGTAGAACATGCTCAAAATCGGTGAGGGACATCTGTAGAATAAGTTTATCGCGAGTAGTGCCTGCGTTGTTGACCAGGATCGCTATTGGCCCGAGTTTCGCATGTGCTTCTGCGAACAATCGTGTCACATCTTCTTCCTGACTCACATCGGCCTGGATAGCTACACAGCGTCTACCAAGTGCCTCGATACTGGCCTGTGCCTCGCTGGCTGTATCCGCATTACTGCGATAATTGATAACGATATCAGCTCCAGATTGTGCTAATCGCTGTGCTGTTGCGCGGCCAATCCCCTGTCCGCTTCCTGTAATCAAGGCAATTTTACCCGCCAGTGGCAATTGCTGTTCAGACATAGTGTTTTCTCCTCTGGAGTTCTCTATTCCACCCCACCCGTCGTTGCTAGTATAGCACATTCCCTTTAGATGTTGGTCGAGGAGTCAGGCGACTTCGTGGTTTCGCCGGCGTGCTCATGGCTTTCGGTATTTACCGTTATATCTCTGTCTAGCTCCATCAACCATATCAGCATGGTTATTTCACATGCCCATTTGTTGGCAGGTTTGTCACCATAAGATCGACCTCGCTCTCATCTTCTGACAGCGGCAGTAAGACAGGAGGTCTCAGCGATTGCGCTTTTGATTTTGCTCTTTCTGTAGGTAGTATCTCTGCTGGATTGACCAGATTTGGCACAATAATAGGAGCAGGTATTTCAGCCTCTATTACCGATACACTTGTGTCAGTGTCATTTCCTGGCTCATCTTGCTCCTCTGATGAGGCGGATGCTTCTGACGATTGAGTGGATGTGTTTTCCTCTGTAGGAGACGACGCAGTGGGAGCGGGAAATGCGGATGGAACTGGCAATGATTGAACACTTGGAGTGCGAGTCAGCGTGATATCAACCTCAATATCGAATTGGGTTGAACTATCATAAATGGCAGAACACACCTGTTGAGGCGTCAGATTACGCGCTCCACGCAAGTTAGCCCCGATGAGGACGGCGTTGTGCAGATCAGCAACGAGTAGATTGGCATTCGTAAATGTTGCGTTCCGCAAATCAGTGCCTGAGAGGTTAGCACCGGATAGGTCAGCACCAGAAAGATCAGCTCCCGCAAGCGTAGCCCCGGAGAGATCAGCCATATAGAAATTGGTACCGGCCAACTGTGCCTCGCGCAGATCAGCTCGTCCAAGGTAGCGATAGGATAAATCGTGCTGAGAAAGGTTAGCCCCATGTAATCTTGGTGGTTGCCAGTGAGCAAAAATATGCTGGCGAAGATCATTGGAATGGGCAGGCAGGGGTGTTTCTTCGACGCGGGGAAGCCTTGCCAGTTCGTGTTCCAGGCTTAATCGTGTTGCTGCTGTCTCATACCGCTGCTCCCATGCCTGTACTCGTTGTGCGTCTTTCGCTTCCCATTTCCGCCAATCATGTCGGATATCTAGTACCTGCCCTGTGAGCTTTTGCTCAATCTCGCTCGTGTGTTTCTCCTGTCGGACCTCCCAGATTCGCAGGTGACCCTCCTGAGCGCGTTCCCATGCTTCCTGCTGTGTTTGTATATGTAACAGGTGGCGTTGCTGTATCTTCAGGGCTATCCATACACCAATCAGTACGGCGAGTAAGGTAATGATTCCCCCGACTATCAACGTTTCAAGCATTATTTTAACTCCAACAACGGATTTGTTCTAACTGTTGTGCGTATATGGACTTTTATTATAGCCTATTTTTAACTACTTATCTCGTAAAACGTCACGGGCTAATGTCAGTAACGATCTATGTAGCGTACCCTCCACAATATTGCTATAAGGTGTGCGCCATCCAGCAGTAGACCGCAAGTGTTGGAACAGAATATAATACCTATGTTGTTAGTAAGATTAGACAGCATACAATACCGGAAGCCTTTAATTATCAACTGTCTTAGGGAAAAATATGAGTCAATATAATCATCCATCGCCGACATCGTTTTTGCTTGACGAAGAAAATCGAAAACTCATCCTCACATGGAGCGATGAACACGAAAGCATTCATAGCTGGGAATCGCTCCGCTGGGCGTGCCCATGTGCCTGGTGTGCGGGAGAAGGTGCCCAACCAGGGATGTTACAGAATAAAAAAAGCCTCAGCATTGAGGAGACAACACTGGTAAATATCCAGCCAGTAGGCCGCTATGGCCTTACACCAATCTGGGAAGATGGCCACAAAACAGGCATCTACACTTATGAAAAGTTACGTGCCAGTTGTGAATGTGACCAATGTCAATTAGGTAGGCAAAAAAGGCGCTAAGCGTTAACAATTGTTACACTTCTCGTTATATGTGATGAAACTAATATACTTCCTGGGCAAAGGATCTGCCGGAATATATCGAAAAAAATGGAGTAAATCACATGTCAACGAATGGAATTGGCACACAAGTTCAAGCCGTAGCAATAAGTTCACGTCGGCGCAGAATAATTAATTCGGGCCTTGCTCTTCGCCTATTCATTGCTTTTCTTATTAGCTGGCTTGTTATACTTGGCTTTTTTGTAACAGGGGCCGTCTCCCATTAGCTATCTATTTGGTCCTCGAAGCGTACGCCATAGCGCCCGCTAAGATAGTCGTACATATGGTCCGCATAGTGTTGCGGATTCACAAAGCCACGGTTCTCAGGCTTAATTTCAGAGAGCTGGATCATCAGACGCGTATCGCCATTGCGATAATGGCAATAGAGCGACCAGCGTTCGTTGCGCTCCAGCAGGATAAAATCTGAAGCAATGGACCCTGATCCATCACCCACGCGCTCACGGCGCAACTGCGCGTGATGCGCCAGGTGATGATAGGCAGCATCCAGGTTATCTACCACAAAACCAATATGATGCCATCGACTGGGAAGTCCATCGGAGAGTGGCGCTTTTTCTGCATCAAAGCAGAACAGTGCGACATTGCCCGTAGTGAGTACCAACTGGTGGCGATCGTCGCGCACAATGGTCATACCCAGCACCTCGCTGAAAAAAGCCTTGGCATCCTCACGGTCAGCAACCGTAATAGCCAGGTGATCGAAGCCAAAGTTTGTCCATGTCCTCGCGGTATCCCCACCTGTCACCTCAGATAGGGGCTTTGCCTCTACATGAAATGTGGAAGTATGAAAATGCGCCACACTCTCTCCAATGAACATATCGGGAAACACCTCATCCCCGTTGGGCGTACTGATACGAATGCGCTGGCCCTTTAACAAGCCTTCTGGCAGCGCATGCTCAAGCGCCTCGTGATAAATTTCCTTGGGATTAACCTCTACTTCGTATGGCTGCCCGTTGACTACTAACGTCAACGGTAGTGTATCCTTTGTCTCGGTTTCAGGGGCTTGTTGTGCCTGGTTCGTCATAGTGATTGGCATCCTTTCACGCTGATATCTGTATTCCCTACTATATATTATGAGGTAACTTGTCCATCAACTGGATAGGCAAAAAATGAGAGGGATTCCGTACCGCATTTAGCACAAGACCCCTCTAAACAAGTGCACTCTTTACTACTTCAGTGAACCTAGGAAATCTATCACAATCCGGTTGAACTCTTCCGGCTTCTCCATATTCAAATGATGCGCAGTGCCTGGAATGATCACCTTCCTGGCTCCCGGAATGTTCTTTTCGAGGATATCAGCAATCTTCAGAATGTCGCGCACATCCTGATCACCTACAATAATCAGCGTAGGTACATGAATCTCGGATAGCCGTGAGATAGCAGGTGGTTCCTGGTGATGTGGCTGTGTTGCATTCTCATCTTCAGGAGTCGAGTAGAGTGCTGTCGTCATCGCCCGGACTTTTTCGCGTACAGCCGGATTCACTTGCTCAGGTGTGCGCAAAGGACCATCCGTCCATGTACGCAATGTCAATTCAACCGCGTGTGCCACATTTCCATTTTTAAGCGCCTCACTCATCTCAGCCCAACCTCTCTTATCCTCTTCATCCGGCTCGAAGCCGCTCAATCCCATAGCCACCGGAATCAGCGCGTCTACCATTTCAGGATACATCAAGGTAAAGTCAATCGCCAGTGCTCCACCCATCGATAGCCCAAGCACATAGGTTTTCTCGATACCCAGAAACTTCAGCAGGTGATACAAATCCTCTTCTAAAGAATATGGTGGCGTTTCTGGTGTAATCGGTGCCGAGTCTCCGAAGCTGCGCACATCAAAACGAATGACCTTGTAGTGTTGAGCAAACACCTCAAATTGATCGTCCCATAGCCTTCTATTCACCAGCCCACCATGTATCAAGACTAATGGATGCCCCGTCCCCGCAACTTCATAGTATAAGCGTGTTCCATTAACATCAGCGAAACCCGTTTGCAACTGCTTTGTTTCCGACATGTACATCTCCTTAACCTTTTAGCTTATGTTTTGTTACCTATCCCACAGTCTATCATGGAATGCGGGCATTATTGACCCTGATATCCAGGTGTTTGGAGATGAAGCTTGTCATCCTGAGCGAAGCGAAGGATGACAAGCAGACAGCAGAATTTCTGCATATACAGTTCTTGCATGATTGCCGCGCAAAGCTCAAGCCGATTGCCCAACCGTTTCCTGTATGATCCGTCTTGTAACAGGTAGCTCGCGCAGATACATAGGAAGGCGTGGAATAATCATACGCATCCCGTGCGCGGAAAGATCAAAGACGCGCTGTCGTCGGCTGTCCCACTCCAACCCATAAATCTCGCGGACAGGTTGCGGCAACAGTGCACACGTTATCTGCGAGTTCAGATGCATAAATGGGCGCAGAATCGTGGGTGCGGGAGGAAATAGCACTTGGTGCGCAAGCTGCCGAGCCTGAGGGGTGGCAGCCAGGTGATTGCTGTATACCATATCGTATACATACTGCTCAAGGTCCCTCACGGTTTTCGGCATAGCCTCTGGAAGTAGGCCAAGCAGATGTGCCACTTCTTTCGACTGTTGATAATATTCATCCTCTTCAGCAGATGTAAGCGGCCCGATAAACAGCTTGTAGGTCAGCAGAATGGTGTCTACCAACGTAGCGTGAACCCACAGAAGTAGTTCGGGATCACGCGCATTGTAGGAAGTTCCGCTAGCATAGGCTCCTGCCTCTATCGGAAGTTGACCATGAACATGGTAATGCAGGCGGTTGATTGTGCGAGCGGCCTTGTGTGCAGTAGTCTGAGAGCCGAAAGTAAGCATCTCCCCCAGCATAAATGTACGCATTGCCCGCCCAAATGGATCTTGCATATAGCTGCTATGGGCGCTGACTCCCATAGCAACAAGTGGATGCGCAATCTGCATCAGCACTGCCCGTGCCCCACCCAGCATAATAGCAGCTTCCCGTCCAATCTTCCAGGCAACACTGCCTGGACCATAATAGCCGTAATCATGCATGTGTGTCACCTGTTTCACTAGGGACTGGTTTACTCTGCCTGCTGACCTGAAAGTTTCGCTAATTGCCTGCGGAAAGCCTCCCCGACCACCATTTCTGCCTTGTCAGGGTCTTCCTTGAAAAGCTGTAAGCTTAATGCAATATCCGGATTAGGCGCGAGCGTCAGATCGCGCCGTTCTTCCGTCACAGCCTGTAAAATCTCGCCTGCCACCTGATCAGGCGTGAGCAGTATCTGAATGTTGAACAACTCGGCAGAACTGGCCTCCCGTTGAACCATTGGCGTATCTACCCATGCGGGATATACTGTAGTGATACCAATGCCTGAGCCATGTAGTTCAGCACGCAGCGCATATGAAAAGCCGCGCACCGCCCACTTTGTCGCACAGTAAGCCGAAAGGAAAGGTGCACCACTCTTGCCCGCTACGGAACTGAGGAAGACGAAGTGACCAGAACCCTGCTGGCGCATAGTTGGCAGCGCTGTCTGGACGCAGTGATACGTTCCCATGAAATTGATATTCATCATCTTCTGCATCTGGCTTGCCGGAAATATGTCAATTGGCCCACCGCCTCCAATACCGGCGCAAGTAACCACTAGATCGATCTGTCCATACCTTTCGATAGCCTGGTGCATCAGCGCCTGGACCTGGGACTCGTTCGTGACGTCGGTGGCGATCCCCAATACAGATGCGTCTGCATTGGCCCTCGCCTGTCGGATGGCCTGCTCTGCCTGTTGCAGCCCCTCGTTGTTGACATCACCCAGTACGACATGTGCACCCCTGGCGTACAAGGCGCGTGCTGTAGCAAGCCCAATCCCGCTTGCCCCACCAGTAATAACTGCGACTGCCCCAGCGAAGTTGGTCAATGCCATCGAATAGTGCTCCTCTCAACAAAAAGGTAAGATCAACGTAAATTCATCTATTCACGTTGATCTTACCGCGCCAAAGAGATGGGTGTCAATGCAAAATGAAACCTTGACCGCAGAGATCCGCACGACTACAATTGTAAATGAGCATAAAGTAGGGATCTTCTTTATGCGAATAGAGTGGGAAGTATACCTACTCGAAGGCAGATAATATATATGACTTCTTCCCTTTCACTCTTTTGTGAAGAATGCGGTGCTGCTAACACGGAACAGGCAACACTTTGTTTCGCTTGTAAGCAGCCGCTACATGCTGCTTCAGTAGTACCGGCACCAGTACACACTTTAGTAGAGCCGATTGACCTCACTACATTTACAAGTACGAGTGCAGGACCTTTGCTGCCTGACTCCTTGCTCCACCAACGCTATCGTATTATCGAACAGATAGGTCAGGGCGGTTTTGGTGTCGTCTACAAGGCGCGAGATACTCACTCCAAGAATCATCTGGTTGCTATCAAGCAGATTAATCTGCGTGCGCTTAACACCCGCGAAATCATCGAAGCCACTGACTCATATAACCGCGAGATTACACTGCTCTCTAAACTGAAGCATGCCAATTTGCCTCATATCTTTGATCACTTTACCGACCCTGAGCATTGGTATCTTGTGATGGAATTTATCAGAGGCGGGACACTGGAGGACTACCTCAAGCAGGTACGCCGTGGGCGTCTAAGCGTGAAAAAGGTCGTTCGCATTGGAACCGAACTGTCTACAGTATTGAGCTATCTCCATGCGCAAAAACCGCCGATCATCTTTCGTGATGTCAAACCGATGAACATCATGTGCACGCGCCGAGGACGCCTCTATCTTATCGACTTTGGCATCGCTCGTCGCTTTACCCCTGGAAAAGCCAAAGATACAGGCCCTCTTGGCTCTCCGGGATTTGCTGCCCCTGAGCAATATGGCAGAACACAGACAACTGCACAAACCGACATCTATGGCCTAGGTGCAACCCTGCAAATGCTGCTCACCGGAAATGACCCCTCGGAGGGGTTAGGAGCAGCTTCATCTGCTCCACGTCATCGGAGTGCAAAGAAACTACAACAATTGTTGGATCAGATGCTTGAGCGCGATGCCAGCAAGAGACCTCAAAGCATGGAGGAAGTAAAACAGCGTCTCCAACGCATTAAAAGAGACATATCGGGAATGCTAGCTAAGCATGCGCTTGCTTATGGTCATGGCCTCCTGTTAGGATTGATACCCTACGCATTTGTTCTGTTAATGTTATCTATATTCTATCTTCTGCTGCTCAATACCAGCTTCAACTTCATCTTTTTTGTACTCGATCTTGTTCTGCTCTGCCTTTTTGCGCTCTTCTTCTTTACGCAATTGATCAAAGCGATAGAATTTCTCTTTTCCTCGAGCAAGCGTCTGATGGGCCTGGGAATACTCACTATGGAGACACTTCTCGTTGTGACGATCCTATGGTTGTTACTGTCAGGAACATTTCGATACCTACAAGGCTTCTTCTCTTGAGTTATAACTCGTTACTGCTGTTGTGGTGGCATCTCCTGCTCTCTTGAGTATTGTGCCTGCGGTGGATCCTCATGGGGTTGTGGATATTGGTACTGCTTTGCGCCCTCTTTATAAGTACCAGGTGCCTGCTGCGGTTGCTGATACCCTTGCTGATAAGGCTCATAGGGTTGATAAGGTTGCTGGAATGGTGGTTGTGGTTGACGAGACATAAAATATCGATTTCTGCGTATTGGACCCCACATGGAACCAAGAATTGCAGAAATGCCAGCTCCAACTAGGAACCACAGCCACGAACCTGTTAGGAAGAATGCCGCGAGCACGAGCATCCAAAAGAAGCCGGTCATACCTCCCATCAACCCATTTGGATTCATTGATGAGGCAGAGCCGAGCAGGATGCAGAAGCCTAACGCCACGAAAAAAACGGGCAGAAACCATTGGCCTCCAAATTGATGCTGAAGAAAAAAGGCAAGGGCGAGGCCGATCAGAAAAACACCCCCTGCCATACCTCCGAGTGTATTGCGTCGGTATTGCATGAATCAATCCTCCTTAAAATGGAAATATGTAATTGCTTATCTCCATTATAAGCCATCACGCTCCAAATGCGTAGCTGCCGTAGGGCACATTTTATGGTGTGACTTCGGTCAAGTTAGCTATGTCGAAAGTCACCTATCTATGTTGAAGGTGCGTTTAACTTTCTGAGAAGGCTACAGCTGCAAATCAATCAATGCTCGTCGGATGCCAGCCAGAGCCTTCGTAATGTCGTCAGCCTCTATGCCATAATGTGTGACAGCGCGAATCTTCCCCTGGCCTATTGACCCCATTAGCACGCCATGTTCTTTCGCCTTTTCCAGAAACTGCGTGATCTGCGCTTCGTTGAGTCGTTCCTGCTGCGCGTTTCGCACAGAGAAAATGAGGATATTCGTTACTACCTTATCAACATCGATATCAATCTGGGGATAATCTGCTAGACCTCGTGCCAATTGTTTGCAGTGCTCATGATCTTCAGCGAGTCGCTCAACCATCTGCTCTAGTGCAACAATGCCAGCCGCTGCGAGGATCCCGGCCTGCCGCATACCGCCACCCAGAAGTTTGCGCATGCGGAACGCTTTGTAGATAAAGTCCCGACTGCCCACAAGCATCGAACCAACCGGTGCACTTAATCCCTTCGAAAGGCAAAACATCACCGAGTCGACCGTGCGTACCAGCGTGCTAACCGGCACGCCTAGCGCGGTAGCAGCATTGAAGGCTCGCGCACCATCCATATGCACAGCCATCCCGTGAGCATGTGCAAGGCTCGTAAGGGCTTCGACCTGTTCAATGCTCAACACCATCCCCCCACATCGATTATGTGTATTTTCGATGCACAGCAGAACGGTCGGTGCCGAATGTTCATCGCTTCCATCCGAAATATTCATCTCCACAAGCTGCGGGTCAAGCATACCACTCGTTTCGGTTGGTACAACTATCATCGGCGACCCACCCAGCGTCGATGCTCCTCCGACCTCATAATGGTAAATATGGGATTGATCCCCTACCATAATTGCCTCACCTCTATCGGCATGTGCCAGGACCGCCGCCGCATTGCCCATCGTGCCACTAGGAACAAAAAGCGCTGCCTCCTTACCTATCCGTTCCGCCGCCATTTCCTGCAAACGGTTGATCGTCGGGTCCTCGTGGTATACATCATCCCCAACCTCTGCCCGGTACATAGCTTCACGCATTGCCGGTGATGGTAACGTTACGGTATCGCTGCGCAGATCAATAATCATGAATTTCTCCTGTTATCTAGCCGCTCATAAGCGTTATAAGGACTTCTCGTTCTTTCTTACCTACCAGGATACTATATTCAGCCGCGTGATGGGTAGTGCGAAACTGAGTGAAGGCAGAACAGCTCTTTTTTGCCTCTAACTATGCTTAAAGCATAAAAATCTCCTTCTTTTTCCCGCTAAAACCTGTTAGGCTACATGCAGATAGCATATCCGGGATACGAGGAAAGGCGATATACAATGAAAATAGCTGCTCTTTATGATATCCATGGGAATCTTCCTGCGCTCGAAGCCGTACTCAAAGAGCTTGAAAGTATACAGCCGGACGTAGTTGTTATTGGAGGAGATATCGTTTCCGGTCCCATGCCGGTACAGACCCTCGAACGCTTACGTCAGCTTGGTGAGAAAGTTGTTTATATCCGTGGCAATGGAGATCGCGAGGTTGCCACTGTATTTGATGGGCAGTCCTCTTCCTCGAAAATGCCAGAGGAAGTGCGTCAAATCACAACCTGGGTTGCTCATCAGCTTGAGCAATCTCAGCGAGATTTCCTGTCACAGTTACCGGAGCAAATCACGCTTCATCTTGAGGGTCTAGGGGACATCTTATTCTGTCATGCCACACCGCGCAGTGACGAGGAGATTTTCACATCAGCCACTCCTCAAGAGAGGCTTCAGAACATCTTTAACGGCATTGAGCAAGACATCGTCGTTTGCGGACACACCCATATGCAGTTTGAGCTACAAGTAGGAAGTGTGCGTATTCTCAATGCGGGCAGTGTAGGAATGCCCTATGCCGAATCCCCTGGAGCCTACTGGCTATTGCTTGAGCCAGACGGCTACGAGTTTCGCAGGGCAGCATACGACCTGGAAACAGCCGCACAGCGTGTGCGAGAAAGCACCTATCCTCAGGCCCAAGTTTTCGCAGAGGAGAACATGCTGAAGGTTCCCACCGCAGCAGAAGCGATAGAGGTTTTTGAGCGCATGGCAGTAAAGAGCTAAAAAGAGAGAAAGTTAGCTCGAAATAGCGGTTTCCTGGGGATCCACGCTACCCACATATGCGCACTCCTGGTATAGAGTACAATGCTCACAGTCCGGTCGCTGTGCATGGCAAACCCGTCTTCCATGCCGTATCAAATTGACATGCAGCGGATACACCCACTCCGGCGGTGTAATCTTCGCGAAAACCTCGTGTGCTTTGTCAGCATTCACCTTTGGTCCAATCAACCCCAGGCGATGAGAGACGCGCCATACATGCGTATCAATAGGAATAACTGGCAGATCCATATTAAACATCAATACACACGCCGCCGTTTTTGGTCCCACGCCTGGAATACTACGTAAATACTGCCATGCCTCCTCCGGCGTTCGTTTCATCAGTTCATCATAAAGATACGCTGAAAGCGACTTCTTCCCTCCCTGTGCCTCCTGCTGTTCTGTGAGCGTAAACAACGCGTCTTGAATGCGAGGAGCTTTGATATTAGCGAGTCCACCCGAGCGGATTGCCTCCGCTACCTCATAGGTGGGTGCATCACGTACCTCTTCCCACGTTGGAAATGTCACCACAAGTTGTTGATAGGCGCGATTTGAATTAATATCGGAGGTATGCTGCGAAAGAATGGTACCAACTAGCCCTCCAAGCGGATCATAGTCGGGTTCGTTTTTCGGTTCGCCGTACGTTGCGATAAGCAGATCATAGACTCGTGCAAGGTGAATAGGTGGAGTTATTGATGTCGTCATTCCTTGTTCCTAAATCAGTAGTATGGTCACGTGCAGGTATTCTACCTTAGACCCCGAATGAGAGCAACTGGTTGATCATATCTTTGCAAAAATATGCTACACTTGAAAACGTGACCACCATCTCTAATGAAAGGAGCCAAGCTATGCCTATTGATGTTGAGTTGCTGCGTCGGATATCGCTCTTTGCCACACTCCCCTCAGAAGACCTGGCCCGTGTTGCTGTAGTGGCTATCGAGCGCAATTATGATCGGAGTGATATCATCTTGCTCGAAGGTGATCTTGGAGGGGCATTGCATTATGTGCACTCAGGGTTAGTGAAGATCTTCAAAACCTCGACGGGAGGTAAGGAGCAGATGCTGCGCTTGGTTTCAGCGGGTCAAACCTTTAACGATGTGCCAGCACTTGATGGAGGCCCTAACCCTGCGAGTGCAGCAGCGATGGAACCAAGTAGCTTATATACGATAGAACGCGCTCAACTGCGCCATCTGATCATGACGCAGCCCCAGGTTGCCGAAGCTGCAATACAAACATTAGCGAAGGCCCTCCGTCACCTCGTGACTCTGGTGGAAGGCCTCTCCTTGCGCCACGTTACTGCACGAATAGCAAAGATTCTGCTCGATCAACAGCCTTCATCTCAAGACGAACAGCGTGTCTATCATATGACGCAGCAAGAGATGGCAGCACTGGCTGGAACTGCACGTGAGGTGGTTGGGCGATCACTCAAAGAGTTAGAGGCTGCAGGGGCTATCAAAATGCACCAGGGACGTGCTATAGTGGTGAACCCTGGACACCTGCGCCTGCTGAGCACCGGGTAGACATGCAATCTCTAGGACAGTACCAGTTTTTCCTTACTATACAAAAATACGTCGCGCGCTCCCTCCGCATCCAACTTTGCCTCCTACATCTCTACTGATTTTCAATAGAAGCCTCTGTGTCAGGCATACCTTTCCATATCACAAACTCGTCACAAGAAAGTATATGTGACAAAAGTCGCAGTACGCCAGCCAGAATTAGATTACTCTTATACCCAGTAACGTCGTTGTTAATGTATCCTCAGAGGAAGGATTATCTATGAGCGAGCAAATACTAGAGAAAGAAGAGACCCTGGTTCCATCAACAAGCCATCCCAACTTGCAGGCAGCAAATAGAGCCACGGACTTACCCGATTTCAGTGCTCGGATGAAAACAGCGCAGCGGATGGTGAGACGGCGTAACATCACTGGGAAAGAAATTACACTGCTGAGCGTGGCAAGCATCATTATGGCCGCACTGCTGATCCTGGGCGTCATCTTTTCGCAACCTACTGCATCGACGAGAAGTTCGGTAGCGAGCACCACGTCAGCAAATAGCTCATCTGTGAGCACTACGTCATCGAATACAGGCGCAACCGGCGCTCCCAGTGTGCCAATTCCTGCTCATGACACCTATAATGCCCTGGCTCCTGCCACGCCACAAGGTAACATAGTCAATCTGACGCTGACGGTGAAAGAGCTGCTGGTTACTATCGCACCAGGAGTAGCCTATCACGCCTGGACCTTCAATGGCATCATCCCAGGTCCAGTGCTACGCGTGCGCCAGGGGCAGATGGTACATGTCACGCTGATCAATGATGGTAATATGCCGCATTCGATTGATTTTCATGCTGCACAGACCCCCTGGAGTGTGAACTATCAGCCGATTGACCCTGGCAAGAGCTTCTCGTTTACCTGGCGTGCGAATTATCCCGGTGTGTTCATGTATCATTGTGGAGCACCAGTCACGATTTATCACATGGTCAATGGTATGTATGGAGCCATCATTGTTGATCCGGCGGCTGGTTGGACGCCCGCTCAAGAGTACGTGCTCGTACAAAGTGAATTTTATACCCACCAGCTCCCAGACGGTACGTATGCAGCCGACCCCGCGAAGTTGGATGCTGGCAACCCGGACTATGTAGTGTTCAATGGCTATGTCAACCAGTATAAAGACAGTCCACTAGTGGCAAAGGCGGGACAGCGTATTCGCATCTTCGTTGTGAATGCAGGCCCGACATTGTTCTCAGCTTTCCACGTCATCGGGGCTATTTTCAGCGATAGCTACGTCGATGGCAATCCGGCCAACCATATGGTCGGCAACCAAACTGTCATGGTCCTTCCCGGTGGTGGAATAGTCGTCGAACTCACCATTCCACAGGTGGGGCTGTACCCCTTCCTCACTCACTCGTTCTCTAGTGTCGGCAAGGGTGCCGTTGGGATCATCAAAGTCACTCCCTAGCCCAGATCGAAACGGTGGTGCTTGCGCACCTGGTAATCCATCTGAGTAAAATAGAGAAACAAACTGTGAGATGGTCCTCCAACGAGGGCCATCCTTCATATGATGAAATTGACGACGATCTTTTTAAAATAAATCTTAGGAAGTAAAGAAAAGGTATGCGTTCACTGCCCCTGACAAGTGCTGATCAGCACGCCCACATTTCATTCAAGCATACTTCTCCATACTTGCGTTCCGCATTGCTGTTCGCCAGTGGTGGTGGCTTTGCGCTCGCCACTGTTCTCACCTTGGCACCAGTCTTTGGCATTCCCTTAGGTATGTGGTGGATAGCACTGGTGCAGACCCATGGGCATCTCCAGCTCTATGGATGGGCCGGATTATTTGTGGCAGGTGTTGCGCTCTACTTTTTGCCCCGCTTGCGAGGAACACCACTTGCCAGACCAGCCCTACTACCTTGGATTTTAGGGGCACAAGTTGCTAGCCTGATACTGCGCTTTATAAGCCAGCCATTGCTCGTCACAACCGGATGGCTCATCTGGGACATCTTGTTAGTACTGAGCGGCGTCCTCGAAGCCCTCGCCCTGCCGTCGATCTTTTTTACACTCGTGCATACAACCATGCGTAAGCCAGTCTTGAAAAGTCCAGTAGAGGGGGTTCGCTCCATTGCTCCATTTATTTTTGGAGCCTTTCTGGGACTTTCTCTGGCTGGTCTGCTGAACCTACTCAACTGTATAACAGCACTCTCTACCGCTGGCCTGGTTCCACCAACTGGAGATCAGGCAAATATCACTCTCGGTTTGTTCGGATTTCTTGTCCCTGTAGCCCTGGCAATGTCTGCCCGCATGCTGCCACTCTATGCGCGTATCCAGCCGTTTCCCAACCAATTGCTCAGGGCACTCGCCCTGGTTTACTTCATAGGAGAAATCTTCTGGCTACTTGGTATCCTGCTGCCAAGCGTGTTCTTTTCGTCTTTGAATAGTCTGGGGCTACTGTTAATCGGCATGGTCATACTTATCTTTACAGGATATTTTCTGCATCTGATGCGCAATCGTTCACAACTACTCCCCCAGGTTGTCGCCCATGCCCCTCATCCAGAATTGTTAGCAGAACGCACTCGACAGGCCAGACACGAGGAACGACGCAGGTACGGTCCGTATGTAGCTCTGATTGGCAGTGCCTATCTCTGGGGAACGCTCGGGGCGATTCTGCTGGTCGTAGACGGAATAGCCTCACCCTTGTTCGGCACATTGCCATTTACTGTTGATGCCATCCGGCACAGTTTCGCTGTCGGTTTCATTACCCTGCTTATCTGCGGGATTGCTGTACGCCTTGTTCCTGGTTTCTCTAGTAAAGTGATCCGCTCTCCCCATCTCGTCACGGCTACGCTCATCTTGGGCAATCTAGCCGTACTGCTGCGAGTCGGCTCATTATTGCTGGCACCCCTGCTCCCCGGCTTCGAGCTATACTTCGCCCTCTCCGGCCCAATCGGTCTTGCACTGATTCTCTGCTTAACGGTGAATTTGTGGCCAGCTTTGTAAGAGCATCTGTCTTTGCAAAATATGTTACACTTTGAAACGTGACCACTATCTCTTGCAAAAGGAGCCGAACCATCATGAGCGAAGTAATAAACAGCGCAGGCAGTTCCCATCATTCCAATTCAACATCCATACACGTAGCAGAGCAAGTATTCCAGCAAAACTATCCAACCTTTGAGAGCACCTACTTACTCGATGAACTACGTGCTAAAGAGTATAGCCGCCTGGACAAACAGGGGCATATCTACCTCGACTATACTGGCGGCGGACTGTACGCAGAAAGCCAACTTCGTGAACATATGGAACTGTTGAACACCAACGTATTTGGCAACCCACACTCGCTCAATCCAACCTCACGAGCCTCAACCGCACTGGTCGAGCGGGCACGTGCCTTAGTGCTCGAATATTTTCGTGCCTCGCCTGACGAATACGCAGCTATCTTCACATCCAATGCCAGCAATGCCCTCAAGCTTCTTGGTGAGTCCTATCCCTTTCAACCTGGTAGTCAATTCCTGCTACTCTTTGATAATCACAACTCCGTCAACGGCATCCGCGAGTTTGCCCGTGCAAAAGGTGCCTCATATTCATACCTACCCGTAATGGCTCCCGAACTGCGTGTAGACGAGTCCTATCTTTTCTCATTCCTTGAGATGAACAAAACAGGTGATGCGCACCTGTTTGCCTATCCTGCGCAGTCCAATTTCACAGGCGTCCAGCATCCACTAGAATGGATTGCTGAGGCACAGGTCCGCGGCTGGGATGTTCTGCTTGATGCTGCTGCCTTCGTACCCACCAACCTCCTGGATCTGAGTAAGTGGCATCCCGATTTTGTGCCCATCTCTTTTTACAAAATGTTCGGTTACCCAACGGGTATTGGTTGCCTGCTGGCACGCAAAGTCACCCTCGCAAAATTGCAGCGTCCCTGGTTCGCTGGCGGCACGGTCTGGGGGATCTCGGTGCAAGGTGATGGATACGTCCTGCTCGAAGGCGGAGAAGCTTTTGAAGATGGAACGGTCGACTACCTCAATCTTCCCGCAGTAGAAATTGGTCTCAAGCATCTCGTGAATATTGGTATAGAGACCATCCACGAACGTATTATGTGTCTAACTGGCTGGCTGCTCAACGCACTACTCACTATGCACCATAGCAATGAGATGCCATTGGTACAGGTCTACGGACCGCACAACGTTTCTATGCGCGGAGGAACTATTGCGCTTAATTTCCTCACCCCAGATGGGTCGATCATTGATGAGCGAGTGGTTGATCAAAGAGCTAGCGCACTCCACATTTCCTTACGTACAGGCTGCTTCTGTAACCCAGGCGCGGGCGAAGCCGCTTTCCATCTCTCACAAGAGAAACTGCAGAAAGATCTTTCGAGGCGAGTCGAACGAAATCCTGCCGAAGCTTTTCAAGGGTGAAGAAGGCATGACCTGGGATCAATTTCTTTCCGATCTTGGTATGCAAAGTGGTGGTGCCGTACGGGTCTCGCTTGGCATTGCCACCAACTTCGCCGATGTGTACCACTTGATCCAGTTTGCGCAAACCTTCCTGGATACCGTTCCTGCTGAAACCAATTTGGCACCCAGAGTTCATTGTTAAGCCTGTTATTGCCTGCAAGGCTGATGATATCAGGAAGGATAACTGCCCATGACAATAGCATAACCAGGAGCGCCGAAAGCAAATGCCCAGTATCTGCTCTGCCCACTTGGACAAGATGGTATGCTTACTTCATCCGCTGCTAGAGGATCCCATGCATAATTGCCTGTACTTCCATCGCCGCATCTAAGGCCATACAAGTACACCAGGTGGGATCTGGCATCTTGGGGAGCAATGACGAATACACGTGCACCTTCTATCCTGAATAAGAGCTTGCGATCTGCTGGCACCTGCGGGTTCACATGAATCTTTATTGACGGCCAATGCCCTTTAAGCTGGACTGGAAGGAGTTTCAGTCACATTCCCATTAGCATCAATTATTATTGGTGGGGAAACTTGCTATTGCAGTCAGCGTCACATGCCCACTACTGGTAAGAGGCAAGTACTTGTGTGCAGTCGAGCGTCTCGCCTGGTCTCAATGCATATGGAACTGCTATTGCCAGGACAGCTATGTTGAGTGGGAATGGGAAGCTCGTAATAGGTGAACCGCCACCCGACATCTCAATACCACTTACATAACCACATGGGCTTGCCGACAAATGGTACCCCCACAAAATAGGTGGCTGGCCATGATTAATGATCGAAGGTCTACAGACAGCATTTCACTGAGAAAGTATGGCGGTGGAGTGAGATGTCATAGTCAACTCAAGCCTACCTGATTGGAAAACGTATCGTAGCAGGTGTACCCAATGCCGACAGGATTGGCTTTGACCCGCTTGCTTGAGGTCGGTGGGTAAAGAGTAGCAGCGAAGCACCTATAATAGCTCCAATTACGAGAACGGCAGCAAGAGCATTCAAAAAGTGAAATACTCTCCTCCTGCCGCCAGCCTTTTAATTGACTGACGTTGTGATGTTGGCTCCACCATCTCCAGTTGCTGAACGGGTACATCTTTTTCCATGGTATTGGAACTTGAGAGAAGTAGACGTTCTCGCACCTTTGCAACAATCTTTTCCTGTTCAATTGGCGGAATGGAAGCTGACCCGCGAGTCGTTCGCTGAAGTAATGACAGAAGTTCTTTGGAATCCGGTTCCATTTCTTCAGGGATCATGTCATCGAAAGGTTTCATTTACTCTTTCCCCTTTCCTGCTGTTCAAAAAGTGTGCGTAACTGGCGTAGCGTACGAGCAAGGAATTTGCGCACCGTCCCCTCTGGTTTCTCCAGCATACTTGCAATCTCGACAAGGCGCAATCCATTGCCGTAACGCAGCCGGATAAGCTCCTGTTGAGTAGGTGAAAGTTGCTCAAGTGCCTGGTAAAGATGCATATACTGCTCCTGCTTTAGAGCGAGTTGCTCCGGTGTAGGCTCACTATCTTCTCTTTCGAGAGCCTGCTCTAATGGCTGCATAGTCAGAATAGCAGTATGTCGATAGCGATCGATCACTTTATTTCTGGCTACTCGACGCAACCACGCCAACTGCTCCTTATCAGCAAGGTGAGAGAGCGTCTCACTGCGAAACGCCACCATAAAGACCTCTAACAATAGGTCTTCAGCATCCTCCTTGCTTGTCACCTGATGATACAAGTACGCAAAGATAGTTGAAGCATAACGATCGTAGAGCGCGATATCTATCGTGTTATGTGCTTCATCAGCGTTGAGTTGACGCATGCTTTCCCCTCATGATCATATTGAGATCTCATCATAGATATCGTATGAAAAAGAAAAACGTGGCATATTCACACGGCAAATGCTAGAATGCAGTGGGACAATCCAAAGTACGCAATAATGAACGTTGGGATGTGAGAGAAAACATGTATCTAGATCAACCCTTACAACACTACCTCGATGATCTTTCCTCATCGGATTCAACACCGGGCGGCGGCTCTGCATCCGCACTCACCGGTGCAATGGGAGCGGCCTTAGCCGGCATGGTTGCGCGGCTCACACTCGGTAAAGAGAAGTACGCCGACGTGCAGCAAGAAATCGAGCAACTATTGCAGCAAACTGAAAACCTGCGAGTTCGCTTTCAACAACTCATGCAGGAAGATATAGATGCCTACGGACGTCTCTCGGAATGTTTCAAAATGCCGCGAGAGACAAGTGAAGAGCGTGCAGCACGCAGCGCCGCCATTCAAGCCCGGCTCGTTGATGCTGCTCTTGTGCCGCTTGAAATGGTAGAATGCGCCGCTGAACTAGTGCAATACTGTCGGCGCATTGCAGAGATAGGCAACGCTAATGTCCTTGGCGATATTGCAACCGGCTCAATGCTAGCCTCCAGCGCTGGTGCGGGAGCAGCCTGGATGGTACGCGCTAACCTGCGTGCAATGAAGGATATCGAACTGGTGAGTGCATTAGGCGATCGTCTCAGTGCGGCCCTTGATATCATCACCAAAGGCAGTCAGCACGTAACGAGCATAGTGGGGGAAAGAGCGTGACAGCAGAAATACTGAATGGTCGTGCAATAGGTGCGGAGATCAAAGCCGAGTTGCGCGGCGAAGTGAGCCGCTATGTTCAACTACAGGGCAGATCCCCTGGTCTGGTGATTGTGCGCGTTGGCAGTGAAGCAGCTTCCGGAGTGTATACAAAAGCCATATTGCGTATCGCCGATGAGATCAGCGTGAACGCCAGGCTAGAACAGCTACCAATGCTGGCTTCGTCCGATGAACTGCGCTCACTGCTGCAGCAACTGAATAATGATAGAGCTGTACACGGCATATTAGTACAGATGCCGTTACCTGCACATCTTTCGCAGAGGATGGTTGCCGATACCATCCTCCCAGGTAAAGATATCGATGGTATCAGTTCCCGTAGCGCCGGTGACCTCTTTTTAGGCTTACCCAGTTTTCTGCCCTCGACCGCCGCAGCAGTCATGGAGATCCTTGAGCGCATACAAGCCCTGCTCGAAGGGAAACGCGCTGTCATCGTAGGGCGTAGTAACGTCGTTGGCAAACCACTGGCAATGATGCTCTTACAGAAAAATGCCACAGTAACCATTTGTCACTCGCGAACCCCAAACATGCCCGACTACACGCGTCTGGCCGACGTACTGGTCGTGGCAGTTGGTCGCCCGAATATGATTACAGCCGATATGGTGCATTCCGGAGCAATAGTGATCGATGTTGGCATTAATGGCTTGTCTGATGGTAGTATTGTTGGAGATATTGATTTTGCATCTGTGCAGCAGGTAGCTGGTGCTCTCACACCAACACCCGGCGGTGTTGGCCCGCTTACCAACATAATGTTACTGAAGCAATGCATTCAAGCTGCCTGGCAAGAGCTAGGCAATAACTAGCCAATACCAGGAGAAGTGCTGCACTCGTAGCTTGATTTCTTATAGCCACCAAATAGAGAAGAATACCCGATTTTTGATAGTATCGTATTTGCCTCACCTGTAAAACCGTCAGCATAGATTTCCTGGGTGGCACATATGCACAATTCGCAGCACATTGAACAGCAAGGAGCGGAAGACGACTTTGAGGTCGAGATTACAGACCTCTATCAAACAGGGAATGCTGGACGCACTCAAGCATGGGTATTTGCTGAAAATTTCCTCAAATGGCAGCGTTCCATTAGTCGGCAGCGCTGGCGGCTGTTCACCTCCTTCGGTATTTCGCTGCTGCTCATGGTTTTTCTTACCCTCAGTGGCCTTCCATCTTTGATAGCTCCTGTGTTGCATATCGGTCTCACTTCCAATACAAGCAGTCATCCTTTCATACCCTATACTTCTAAACCACGTCCCACTGAGCAAGATGATCTATCGTGTCTGGTAGATGCGGCTTGGGCACCGGGTAGTAAATATGTCGCAGTCGTTGGCTATCGTCTCAATTGTCCCCAAAATGCCGCTGTACCGAGTCTGGTGAATATATACAACGTATCAACCGGTAAATTGCTAAAGCAGTTGCTGCCTGATAGTGCTATTTTACATGCGCTCAACGTCTTGTACTACTCATTTTCTTCTACGCAGGCTAAACCACCAGCAGGCTGGAGAGCAATTAATCCCAGTGTACAGCAGTTTGATTATTCGCATCTCCTCTGGTCACCGGATGGCCAGCGCCTGGCGCTCACATTTTCCACCGCCACGTTTGTACCGCCCCTGAATGGAGTGCTGCTGATTAATATGGATGGAAAGCATCCACAGATACTATTACGAGTGCAGAGTCCTTCCAATCCACTATATACAGAGTGGGATGTAAAGCGTGGAGTGGCAGTCCCCCTGGCGCCACTACGTCCGGCTGTAGCCTATCGTTGGGGTGCAAGCGGGAGCCTCATTCCTATCATCCCCATAACAAGTAATCAAGTACCATCGCCACTACCACCTGGTCCGGTAGGCAATCCTACCGGCAGTTCCACGTTTACGATATGGCAATCGGGTTTCGCGAATTGGATGTTGCTGGAACATCAATCTAGCGTCTACACATGGAGCACCGACTTTGCGGCATGGTCTCCAGACGGTCGCTATCTCATCAATGGGATTGGCCTGAAAGGACTGCTATCGCGGCCAGGGCTGGCGCTTCCCACTCAGCAATCATTGGTTACCCATCATCTCGATCAACAACCCTTGCTGCCCGCACATGATGCAGCGCTTCTGCGCGTAGCTACCCTCTACTCAGCCGTTGCCTGGCGACCAGATGGGCGCATTCTAGCTGCATATAATTCTGAAGACCTCGTAGAACTCTATGATTGCGCTACAGGCCGCAGGATAGGCGCACTGCGCCCACAGAGCAACAATGGCTTTGTAGATGGCTCGAATGTCTTGCTGCGCTGGTCCCCTGATGGTTCGCATCTGCTCCTTTCAAGTGTTCGCTGGGGCCTCGTAACCGTTTGGGAACCGAGACAGACACTTGTAGATGGCCCCTTCTGATACGAAGAGACTTTCTATTCCCGTGAAACGTCTGATAATCTAGAAGTCTCTCACAAAGTGGGTAATGTAATAGCGTTGAAACAATTCAAAATCAGTATTGGTATTTACGAGATAGCTGCTTTTGCCATCATACTCATTGCACCAGCGTTGCGCGTCTTACTCGCCGCTCAGGGCTGGCCAATGACCAATAGTGACGAAAGTACAATGGGCTTGATGGCTTTGCATATCGCGTATCATGGAGAACTTCCAATCTTCTTTTACGGACAAGGCTATATGGGTACAATACAGGCCTATCTTGCTGCGGCCCTCTTTCACTTCTTTGGCTCCTCATTCTTTACATTACGCCTTGGCTTAATTTTCCTGTTCGCCCTCTTCCTGATCAGCATGTATTTCCTGACTCGCCTGCTCTACTCCAAAGGCCTTGCTTTGTTCACCTTGCTCTTATTGAGTCTCGGATCTACAAACATGCTGTACCAGCAACTCTTCGCTATTGGTGGATATCTAGAAACTCTGCTATTTGGCTCGCTCATCTTACTACTGGCATCTTGGCTGGCACTTACTTCCAATTTTCCGACAATAACTCCAGCGCACAGATCGAAACATCGTTTGCTTCTCTACGGAATCTTCGGCCTTCTAGTAGGCATTGCCTTGTGGAGTGACCTATTAGTGTTGCCCGTTGTTATGATGGCTACAGTCCTCCTGATCGTCTTCTCTCGGCATGAGCTACGTTGGATGGCTTTCATCTTGCTTCTGATAGGTCTGTTCGTTGGCATCTTTCCCGTGATCTTTTACAATCTCACTGTACCATTTCAACAAAGTACCTTAGCATATATGCGTATTCTGCTCAGTTCTCATGGAAAGACTGCACTGCTGCATCAATTTAAGTTAGGCATCATAGGGACAATCATGATGGGTCTGCCCTCGGCTACAGGCGGTGATCTTCTTTGTCCCGTATCTAAAGCCTATACCGGGCCTATTTCGGAGCAGGTAGGCACTCCTACTATTCAATGCGCTGTGGTTCATGGCGTGTGGGGAGTCGGAATCATCGTCCTCCTGATTCTAGCTATCTTGCTTGCTGTACACGGCTACCGTCAATATAGAAAAGCGCTGCATTCAGGAGAACCCGCGTCCTTCAAAAGAAACCGTAAGGGCCAATTCATCATGCCCACCGCCGATGTATCAACCCTCTCTGAACAAACACCCCAAAGGATGGAGAGCCATTCAGAAACCAATCTTTTGCACGAGAAGAGGCAAGCCTGTATATGCCACTTCGCACGCCTGATGGTGCTCGGCACCGTTGCTCTAATCTTGCCGGTGTATGCTCTCAGTTATCCGGCTGCCGCTATGCCGATCTCTTCAGCGCGCTATTTAACAGTAATACTTATAGCGTTCCCTGCTCTGATTGCACCTCTATGGAATGCCGCAAGACCCTCAGCCATATTGGCAAAGGGCATCCAGATCGTAAGTATGGCTATCCTCTTATTCATCACGCTAACGTTTTTTGTTGGAACTGTAAATACCTTTGCGGATATATCGCCTGTTCAAGCAAGCGAGTATCAGCAAGAGGCGCTGGTAGATAATCTACTGCGTATAGGAGTCAGGCACATCTATTCTGATTACTGGACATGCGACCGCCTGATCTTCGTGAGCAACGAGCATATCATTTGTAGCTCGCTTGGCAATCAACTCCAACCCGGCTATGACCGCTATCCGCCCTATCGTAGTATTGTCCAGGCTGATCCTCATCCATCCTATGTCTTTCCGATTGGTTCTCCCCAGGCTATCGCCTTTGCGCAGAAAGTGACACATTCAAAACAACACTATCACCACTTTGTCTTCGATGACTATGTTGCCTACCAACCGAGTATATAGTCATCTCTAGACACCATCATACCTATAACTCGCTGTGGTGCTAGACTCGTTGAACACTGGGAATAGTCAACTGCTCACCAGGTTTGAGAATGCGCACAATCGTCTCTGGTGTCACTTGAGCAGCCGCCTGCTGGAATGCTTCCGCAGTGCCCGCATGCTTGACCAGGAGCAGGTCCCCGATAAGGCCACCAGTATAGGCGTAATGGATGGGTACAGCGTAACGCGGTCGCAGGATACGGCACAGCGTTGCGGCCTCCTGTGGGTCCATTACGACCTTGCGATTAAGAAGTGGCCGGATCTGTAAGCCGTTAACGGACAGAAGTGCTAGATCGATGGAAGGAAAGCGCTCTGCAATTTCGCTCAGTTCTGGAATGAGCAACGTGTCCCCTCCAAAGTAAACAGTCATGCCGTCGTACTCCAGCACATAGGTAACCTCAGGCACCCCATGCTTGCCGGGCGCAGCAGTGATTTTGATAGGTCCAAGCATAACGGTTTCCCAGGCATCCAATTCCGTCACGTTGTTAAATCCCACCTTACGTGCCTTTTGAGCTATGCCGCGCTTCACGGCAAAAGGAACCGTCTTGTCCGGATACGCTTGAAACGCCTCCATATCATAGTGATCGTAGTGCCCGTGGCTGACCAGCACTCCGGCCAGGTGGGGTAGCGATGCCAGGGGAATACCGAGCGGCTCTCCCTGATAATATGTGAATTTCTGGGAAAACCACGGATCGGTCAAAATGCTATAACCATCAAAGTCGATAAGGGTTGTCGCATGTGCAATGCGAGTGATAGTGAATGTGCTCATATACTTAACGATCCTTTCTGATGCTTGCCTAAAAGGGAGTCTTCTGTTAGAATAACAGTAATGACATATATCAACATTGATATAAGAAGTATAGCATTGAAATTTTGATACGTCAATGGTGATGTATATCACTATTGAATAGAAAGGAACAGTGATATTGATTACCTTAAGTTATGCCTTGCTTGGTTTACTGGCACGTCAACCTCTCTCTGGTTATGACCTGGCTCAGCACATGAAGAAACGAGTAGCTCCAATGTGGTCTGCCCTCCCCAGTCAAATTTATCCTGAACTGGCACGGCTTGAGAAGCAAGGAATGGTCACGCATCAGGTGGTGGAGCAACATGATCACCGACCCGATAAAAAGGTTTACGATATTACGGATGTCGGACGTGAAGCCCTGCGTCAGTGGGTGATCGAACCGACGCCTGTTGCATCTGTGCGTGACGAGTTTGTCCTGAAAGCCTACTCGCTCTGGTTAGCGGAACCGAGCAAAGCCATTACGCACTTTCGTGAGCAGGAACGCCTCCATCGACAACAACTGACCGAACACGAGCAGACCCTGGAGCGCTTGAAGCGCGAATGGGGATCTGCCCTCGAACAGGCGGACTCACCTCTGTTCGGTTCATCACTCGCTCTCCACTATGGCATTGACTATGAGCGCAGCTATGTAGAATGGTGCCATTGGGTTATCGATGAACTCGAACAGCGAATGGCTGCGTCGCAAAAAGAAAGTTGATCGAATAGGAAGCCAGACAAAACCGGATGTTGGCTAAACTGCGCTCAATTTAAATGGTCTCCGTTCCCCCTTGCAATTTTCTCTATCGTCAACTATGCTATAACCAAGCAACCTCTATTATTGCTTCGACCGTTCATCCCTCCATAGTCCCATCCTCTCAGAAAGGTTCCTCTATATGGTTCGCACACTTGATGCCCCACTCACCACCGCGCTCAATAGCCTCAGGCGCCGACCCGCGCTGACCCTCACAATTGAAGATCACGTCATCCATTATGGACAATACCAATCGCCAGGAACTGCCGATGCCTGGAACAATGCCTGCATCGCCAGCGACGACAGCATCATTCGTGTTCAGGTCACGCGCGGCGGCTCCGGTTTCACCAGCGCCTTTAAGTTCCAGCGTATCACCGATCCCAGCCAGTCCTCTCAATGGGCCACAAGCGCCTGGACAACGCTCCCAGGATCGTCAGGCCTGATGTTTCAAGATGGCGGATGCGCCGTTTCAAACTTCTCCGGCACCTTACTCGCCTTTGCTCAGCGCGGCACCGGAGGTGCTAACCTTATGGGTTTGGACATCTACCAATAATGGGGTTAGTTGGACAGGCCCGGTGAGCGTCCTTACTCCTCCCGGAAATGCCCTGTTGAAGGGTATTGCGAGCGCAGGCAATAACGACGTTTTCTTCCTCTACGACGTTGCTGGCGGCGAAGCAATAGGCTGTTCATTCTACTCTGGAGGAAGTTGGTCCGCGCTCAATACCTGGACATTGCCGACCATCAGTTATGGTGCTGGCCTTGCCGCCTGGGCAAACTCCGCTTACACCAGTGTGTATTCCGACAGCTATAGTCTCTTCTCATGCACCTACAACCCCACTGGAAATTCCTGGAGCAGCGGGACTGTTATCGCGCCCGCAACAAGTACCGCTATTGGTCGCCTTGCGCCACGTTTATCACTGGCCAATGGCGTCTACACTCTTACCTGCATTGAACATGATTTGGGCATTTTAACTGGCTCTATCTACAGCTATCCGCGTCTCAGGCAATCTATCGACCTCATCCACTGTTCAAACGGCATGATCGTACATGGCATCACCTGCACCTATGGTGCAGTAGCTTTTAAACTGCCTGTGCCAAATACAGGAAATGCTGGCTCGCGCTACTACGTGGCTGCCCTTTCAACGGTATATAGCGCTCCTACCTTCCAGAATGCCAATCCCGCTCAATACCTGAATGTATCAGCAGCCATCTTATCGTATCAAAGGCACGAGCAGGTAGGTAAACCGGCACGGTTGGAGGTGGTGATTGATAATACGCGGGGTGTTTACAATGCCCTCATCACTACAGGCAACAACTATCAGCCAATAGGTCTCAACGCCTCACTTGTATTGAGCGAAGGATATAAAACGGGCTCACCACCGACAACCACTGATGTGGCGAAAGTAGGCGTGTATCATTTGGAACAGATACATTTCGTGCGTTCTCCCCAGGAGAACCAATTGCTCCTGGTAGGGCTTGATCTTTCACGCAACCTCGACCTTGTGGCACGCTACCAGAACTCCTACACTAATGCGACTCTGAGCTATCTAGTGCTCGAAGTGTGCGCACGTGCTGGACTCTTCTCGGTTGTACTGCCTTCAACCTCACAGATAAGCCAGGCAGTGCCGACTTTTGTAATTCAGGCTGGACAAACATATCGCCAGGCGCTCAATACCCTTTGCACCACCTACGATCTTGCCTACTTCCTCGATCAGAATGAACCTTGCAATTCCATGAACTCTCAAACAGCGATCCCAGTGTATGGAGCTATCAACCTGAGATTGAGCTTGTCAGCTTCGGTAGCAACGACCAACGCGCAAACCACATAATCGTAAGTGGCAAGCCGCCCACTGGAGGCCAGGCGGGAGCACTTACTACAGCTGAGACCTACGATGATCCGCATTTACATCTCATTGGCGTAGAGCGCATCCTGCATCATGTCGATTTGAAGCTCACCAGTACATCCCAATGTGCTCAGAAAGCCAGCTTCTTAATAGCCCACGAGACACGTGCCCAGACCACGCACACCGTCTCAGTGCCGCTCAATCCAGCCCTCCAGTTGCTCGACGGCATTACGCTCACCGTTAGCCTTGCTCCCACCGGCAGTGGCCAAAATGCTACCTGCCGTATCCTGCAACTGCTCGTTCACTACAACGCACCGCAAGGAGTATATGATATGCAACTAGAACTGAAAGAAATGTAATATCGAATGTCAATCTTTGACCTGGGGAGGGTACATGTATACACTTGACCATGCTCGGTCTATCCTCGCTTTACTAAGCGCCTAAGTGCTTGCTACATTTCTCGTACTCTACGCTTTCCCCGCCCGTCTTCGCCTTGCCGCTGCCGCATTGCGTCTCCGTTCACGTTTACGCTGCAGGTTTGTGACTCGCTGCGTATCCGAGTCATCCTCTTCTTCCAATGCCAACCTTGCATTTCCATTGACGCGTACCGTCCCATTGCTCTTAGCTACAGGAGCGTTGCTCTGCCTACGCATATTGCGTGCATTGCTGATACCCTGGCGAATAACCAGGCCAGCAAATACCGCAGCGCCAACCAGCAGCAAGAGATAAATTGGCACGATTAATTGTTTCAGGCTGGGGCTGACGCTGTTACTTCTACTGGCCATGCTTAATACAAAGACCAGTGCGAGGAATGTGTACTCGATACCTGTAAGGAAGTTAAGCTGTCGGTACCAGCGTATCGGTTGGTTGCGAGCGGCTGCCTCCCGCATGCGCCGAATCCCGAGGACAACATTATAGAAGGCCAGGAGGATGAAAACGAAGACAAAAATACTGAGGAAGAGCGGATTATTAAAATTCATGTACTAATGAATCCTCCCGTATGAAATACGTCCTGGTAGCGTCGACTTCAGGTTGAAGTACGAATAAGAATAACCAGGGGCAACTGTAAAGAGTTCGCGTACAAAGTGCCCTGATACGTATCTCCCGAATGTACATTATTGCACTGCAACGTCAGTACTTGCGTATCACCTGCCAAACCAGATGATTGCAATAGACCCGACTCAACAACTTTCCCACCCAGCAAAAACGAGATATTTGACTGGGCAGAGCTATTCAACTTAAGTGTCCAGGTAATCACGGCATGCCCTAAATTGATCAGTGTAAGTGTGGTACCCGCTAGGCACGTGCCATTCGCAGTATTGACGATGCCCGTGAGCGGATTAGGACTGAAGATGATTTCAGCCTGGGCATCCACTACCTGCAATTCTACAGGCAATGTCAATTGTTCATTGCCATTGATCGTAAACAAGATTTGCCCTGTGTAGGGCGTTGAACTGGTTGCCAGGCCAGTAGGAAGCACACTAATACCAATCGAATAGCTTCCACCAATATTCAGGGTGCCGCTGATCTGGTTGTCGTTAATCACTAACCAGCTAAAGCTACTGTCCACAACTGCTGTAGCTGCCCAATGTAGCACCGCGCCGCTCGTATTGGTGAGTGTCACCCGTTGCTGACCCGGATCTCCCTGTCCAGTTACAATCTTAAATGTTAGTTCTTTTACAGAGAGCACTAGTTTGTTGCTGCTAGTAGCTGGCTTACCTGCAATCCCTACCTCGATAGGTAAGTAAGCATTTAGAAGAGTACGAATATCCTGCGCCGAAATCCAGTGTGTGCTAGCTGACCAATCCTTTCCAATCAGCAAAGATACATCGAAGGTTCCACGACTGGTAGCTTGCACCGTGATCGGCTTGCCATTTGCGTCAGTAATAGTAGTAACGCTATCAAGTAAGAATGTGATGGGATCGTTAGCTCCAAAGTGTTCTCCATGCAAGTGTATCGTCTGACCTGGTGTTAGTGGTTTGAGTTGTGAATCCGAGCTTGTCAGCGTTGGTTGCGCAGTACTCTGTGGAGCAGTAGTACGGGACGTGCCGAAGAGGGAATGCGGGAGGTATGTCGAAACGATATAGGCCCCCAACCCTCCAATCAAACAGATCATGAGGATGATAGCAAGCCAGAACATCAAGTTTTTGCTGCGCGATGGCGGTTTCTCTTTGTTCGTTACGACGATGGCGCGCAGACGCACAAGGCTGCTATGCATTGACATCAACGGCATAGGTACAGATGCATCACCGCGTGAAACATCCATAATTGGTCCTGCCTCAGCGCGCTGACGATCTCGCCAACTGTTCCGCCAATGTTCCGCTGCTCTACTAGTCGCATCCAGATTCTCTTGGCTCCTCATTGGCGGATCCTGCTTGACCTGGACTCCATTCCCTAACAATTGACCTGTTGGTTGATTCTCTATCGAAGTATACAGTCTTCCTGCTGAGGTAGAGTTACTTATAACCTGTTCGCGCAAAGGTATCTGCTCCTGTTGAGGTCGTGCAGGTGGAGAGGGTTGCGCAATTATCTGACCTGTCACCTGATCGGCCATATGCCTTTCATTTGACGAGGATGTAACAGGAGGTATGTTATCTGACTTAATAAAGCCTTGTGTCCTTGGAGGTATAGGCGTCACAGGCAACTGACCTGGCCTTCGCGGAATTGGAGTCTTGGGATTGGTAGAAGGTTTAGGAGATGCTGCCATACCAATCGGTCGGATAAGCCCTGGTGCTGCTTTACGTCGCGAAGGCTCCTGCACTGGCTGAGTAGGAGCGACGACGATCACTTCAGGTCTAGTTGATTCCTGGCTGTCAGATGATGTGATAGAGCTAGAAGTCGATGTGGCTACATCAGGATGTACCAATGCGTCAGGCTCATCTAGTGATATGCTAGGTTTGTTAGAAGCATCAGGCCATACCTTGGACTTCAGCACGGGTGGTGTTTTGCTATGAGAGGTCGCATCTTGTAAAGTGGATGTAGGCGTTTCTGGTTGTGTCTCAGTATCGAGAACATTCGATTGACTGTTGTCAGGCTGTGTAGGACGTGGAGTTGTGACTATTGGCATTGCGGGAGGCGTTGTTTTATGCGTTCCCTCTTCTATTGCTGATACCGCAACGATTTGAGGAGAACCACATTTATTGCAATAACGTGCACCTGCAGGGAGTTCAGCCTCGCACTTTGAGCACTTGCTCATACCTCCGCCTTTCATTCCGATAGCCTAGAGCCGCCCACGTTAAATTGACTTCACTTGCACATCTTTCTGACTATAATAACGTTTCTATACATCTATATGGAGTTGCATAAGTAGCTAATCTACGTACCTTAGTATACTTCCTAACACTTCTGTCTTCATAGACTATCATCTTTATAATACCACGTCTGTAAGCACAAGCTGAATCACTTTCCTAAGAAGTGGAGGTGTTTGGATCTCTAGCATGATTCTAAATGTAGCAGGCCGCGTCCAAGTGCAACGGTGACTGCTGCAGTGCGATCTGCGACACCCTTCTCAAGCAGGTGAACCAGGGAGGATTCTTGCAAATCCCCTGGAATCTCTCTTACTGCATGCTACCCTATCTGCTTCTCCTGTACAGCCGGTACAAGATCATGCCGACTAGCATACACACAATCGGCCCCGTAACAAGATTGAGCACGAACATCGGAGTATTCAAGATTTGGAGAGCGGGTATCGGGATAGCGACGTTCTGAAGTTGCAGTAACCCATGCAGCCCTTGCAATGCCCATAGATTGGATGGAAGTACCAGCACAAGCCCAATCAGCGCTTCAAACAACAGATACATACCTAGGCTCAGCGAACTGGCTTGCTCCGGGGAATTGAAATCTCGCCTATATAGGATCAACAGCAATAGTCCCAACCCTGCCCCATTGAAGACGAAAGGTTCCAATGCCTGGAAGTCGAAGAGTGTTGGATTGCCAAAGGAATAAGGAATGCGCCATAACAGGGTGAAGATAATAAAATCAGCACTACCAGGAGCTAATTTGATCGTAACAGGTAGCTGCCACGGCAGCAGAGCGCCAAGCAAACGCAGTGTTGGCAAAGGACCCTGAAGAAACTGGCTCAAACTGAGTAAGTAGTCATATGCCGCCGAAAAAACATATCCAACTACTGTAGGAGCCAATCCGAGCAACAGAATTGTCACAATGTAGCTAAAAACGGTACGTGGTGGCGCGAGCAGGACAGTATCAGTAGTATCCCTCGTCGATTGACGCAAATCGCTTACCTGGATATCGTCTCCATCGTGTTGATTATTCATAGGAGCAACTTCCTCTACCGCATCAGCAGCATCTATCTGCTGTTCTTCCTCTACCGCCTCCTCTTGCTCCTCTTTCGAGCTTTTTTTGTCTGGCAAAGGGCGAGGTGGTGCAAAGGCCAGGTGTCCAAGCACCGCTCCAATTATGCTGAAAAGAATCGAGAGGCATGCAATCAATCCCCAGGTAGTAAGAAAAGCCTGCCTTTGCGTTGGGTCTGTACCAAGCGTATCAACGACGCCGGGATACGTGATAGCGGCCACAAATTGAACGAGTGCCAGGAAGAAGCCACCTATCGCAGCTTCTAGCAACCCCGGTCGCCGTACCGTCCGCAGTTTGCGCAGCGCCGTTACCAGCAAACCACAGCCACTAGCGCTAAGCACCGCCTCAGGAACCAATGATGTAGCCGGTTGAGAGTTAAAGCGTGCGACAACCGCAAAAAGCGCAGCAATCAGAATAACAACCCCAAGTGCAGGCCAATCAACGCCACGCTCACGTACCTCTGAGTTAGACAAAGGTGTTGCTGGGATTGACTGAACCGCCTGCTCCGTGGTAATTTCGCTCTGATCTGGTCGCTGCATGAATGTTTCTTGCTCCTTTTTGTATCTTACCTGCGATACTAGCATATTGGAGATAGTGCGACAAGGGGTAAGCGCTTGCTCAAACAGAATATACGGTATATCCCTTACAAAAAATCAGACCCTTAACACTTGACTCTACGAAAAAAAACGCTAAAATCTCTATAGGTTATCAAAACTTAATGAGATTTATGAGGTTCTCGTGCATATAGTCGTTGTAGGAGTCGACCATACCACCGCACCCATAGCTTTGCGTGAACAACTCGCTTGCTCACCTCGCCAGGTCCCACAAATTCTCAGAGCAACACAACAGGTAGCGCAAGAAGCTATTCTGCTCTCAACATGTAATCGCCTTGAGCTTTATGCCGTCTGCGCGGAAGAGCAAGAAGCACCTGTGAACCTATTGAGTGTATTGAGTGAAATCCGCCAGGTCCCTTCTGCCGAGCTAGAGGCCCATAGCTATCACTTTGCTGACGAACAAGCGATAACGCACCTCTTTGGCGTTACTTGCGGCCTCTATTCCCTGGTGCCTGGTGAAGTGCAAATTCAAGGACAGGTAGTCGAGGCGCTGGAACTTGCCCAGGGTGGCGGATACAGCGGTCCGCTTACATCAGCGTTATTCCGTGCGGCCCTCGCAACTGGTAAGCGTGCCCGTAACGAAACAGCAATCAGTCGCAATGCTACTTCCATCAGCCATGTAGCAGTGCAACTCTCGCGGCACCTTTTCCCCAACTTCAACGAGGCTTGCGTCTTACTGGTTGGATCAGGCAAAATGAGCGAGCTTGCGGCCCATCACCTGTGTGACAATGGTGCAAAAAGCCTCATTATCATCAATCGCACTCAATCGCATGCCGTAGAACTGGCACAACGCTTCGGAGCGCAGCACCGATCTTTTACCGAACTCCTTCCCTCGTTAGTTGCAGCCGACATTGTTATCAGTTCTACCACCGCTCCTCGCGCTATCCTCACCCTTGAACTGATGCAAGAGGTCATGAAGCAGCGCGCAAACCGTTCATTACTCCTCATCGATATTGCGCTCCCACGTGACATTGATCCAGATGTTGCCACATTACCTGGAATACATCTCTATAATCTGGATCACCTGCAAGCCACCGTCAATGAGGGAATTTCCCTGCGCAGGCAGGAAGTCGAACATGTACGCTCAATTATTGCCGAGGAGGTCAATACATTTGAACGTTGGCTGCGTTCCCTCGGCGTAGTCGGCACGATCAGCGATCTTCGTCAGTACGCTGATACTTTGCGCCAGCAGGAACTGGCCCGCGCCCTACGCCAATTATCCCCCACGCTATCTGAACGTGAGGTCAGTGCTGTGCATGAACTCACTACGCGCCTTGTAAACAAATTATTACATATCCCTACCTTACGCCTCAAAGATGCGGCCGCCATCGGTCAAGGGCATATCTATGCCGAGGCTTTACGCTATTTATTCGATTTAGCAGAGAAAGACGATAAGAACAATGAAGAATTCGACGATAGTGCCGTCAACACAATCGCACACCGGAGTAGCTCGATTTCTTGATGCATGCCATCATAGACAACCCGACGCTACCCCCATCTGGTTCATGCGCCAGGCCGGACGCTGTCTTGCCGAATATCGCGAGTTGCGCAAACGCTACGATATTCTCACTATGGCAAAAACGCCTGAATTGTGCGCTCAAGTTACATTGATGCCCGTCCAGGAGTTCGGGGTAGACGCCGCCGTGCTGTATGCCGATATTATGCTGCCTCTAGAAGCTATGGGCATCTCCTTCGAGATCGAACCAGACATCGGCCCAATCATCCATAATCCCATTCGCACTACGCGCGATGTCGAAGCGCTGCACGTGCCCCCTGCTGAAGAATCTACCCCCTACGTTTTCGAAGCAATCCGACTCGTCCGTCGCGAATTAGAAGGCAAACAGGCCATAATTGGCTTCTCCGGTGCACCCTTCACCCTGGCCTGCTATATGATCGAAGGTCGCCCGTCCCGCGATTATGGCCTTGCCAAGTCACTCATGTACGGCCAGCCAGAAGTATGGCATGCTCTCATGCAGAAGCTGACCGAGGTCATCACACGTTACCTGATTGCGCAGATACAGGCAGGAGTCGATGTTGTGCAGCTCTTTGATAGCTGGGTGGGTGCGCTAAGCCCCAGCACCTATCAGCGCTTCGTCCAGCCCTATACTCACCGCATCTTCGAAGCCGTTGCTCAAACTGGCACTCCCTCGATTCACTTTGGTACTGGCGCGGCTAGTCTGCTAGAATTGATGACTGAAGCGGGAGGAGATATTATCAGCGTTGATTGGCGCGTCGATCTCGATGATGCCTGGGCGCGTATCGGCTATGATCGTGGCATCCAGGGCAACCTTGATCCCACGCTCCTGCTTGCACCATGGAATGCAATCGAGCAAGGCATGCACGATGTGCTGCGGCGCGTAGCTCAACGCCCCGGCCATATCTTCAATCTTGGGCACGGCGTCCTCGCACCTACCCCACCCGATATGCTTCGTCGCCTGGTTGCAGACGTTCACGAGGCAACCGCCCGGTCGTAAGCTGTGGGAATAGGGACGGTGTAGTGAGGAAAGGGCCTCTTGCGGGTGCCCTTTAAGGAAGGATACAAAATCATGTCAAATTCACATATTGGTGTCATACTCATGACCTACGGCTCACCAGCCACGCTCAACGATATTCCCATCTACCTTCAAAATGTGCGTGGTGGTCGCCCTGCCGATGAAGAATTAATCACCGAATTCCGTCGTCGTTACAGCCTGATCGGTGGCTCACCCCTACTGCGCATCACCCGCGAACAGGCCGCTGCGCTACAAGAAGAATTGAATCGCCAGCACCCAGACGGCCCAGTATTCCATGTCGTTGCTGGCATGCGTTTTGCTCCACCTTTTATTACTGATGTCGTCCCCGAAGCCGCGACCGATGCCCAGCAAATAATCGGCGTAATCATGTCGCCTCAATACTCACCAATTATTATGAGCTGGCTACGTCCGTACTCTGGAAGACGCGGTTGCAGGCCTGCATCGCGATGATCTGAAATTAAAGATTGCCCAGGATTGGCACCTCCAACCCTATTTCTTGCAAGCTCTAGCCGAACGTGTGCAGCAGGCACTCAACCGTTTCCCATCCGAAGTACGCGATCGTGTCCCTGTCTTACTGACGGCGCACAGCATGCCCAAACGAGTGATTGAGAAAGAACCCGATTATATCAATCACCTGAAGGAAACAGCAGCTAAAGTTGCCGAGATGGTCGGACTGCCCGCTAATCGCTGGATGTTTTGCTATCAGAGCGCGGGCCATACTCCCGAAGAATGGCTCAAGCCTGACTTCGCCGATATCATGCCCGAGTTGCGCGACGCAGGTTTCACCCATGTCTTGATCGCACCCGTGCAATTCCTCGCTGACCATCTTGAAATACTGTACGACATCGAAATCGGCGCTCGCCAACAGGCCGAAGAGCACGGTATAACCTTTGCCCGTATAGAATCATTAAATACCTCGCCGCTCTTCATCCGCGCCCTGGCATCTGTAGTACAAGAAACAATAGAAAATTGACCGAGTAGAGAAACCTCATGAAGTGCATAACAATAGGAACGCGGGCCAGCAAACTCGCCATGATCCAGACCTCCGAAGTCGTTGAACGACTACACCAGCAATGGCCAACCCTGGAGATCGCAATCGAACAAATTCGTACGCACGGTGATCGTGTAACAGACGTCCCCTTAACACAAATTGGCGGCGACGGCGTTTTCGTCACCGAAATTGAACGTGCCCTTTCCGAAAAACGCATCGACCTCGCCGTACACAGCCTCAAAGATTTACCCACCGTTCAACCCAATGGCTTATCCTTAACCATCATCGGCCCCCGTGAAGATGTTCGCGATGTGCTCATCTGGAATAATCAAGCTTCCACATACACACCCAACCTGCGCATCGGCACATGCAGCCTGCGCCGTACAGCCCAAATTCTAGCGCTTTACCCCAATGCTCACATTTTACCCCTACGTGGAAACGTTGATACCCGCCTGCGTAAGCTGGATGCAGGTGAGTATGATGCTATCGTATTGGCCGCTGCTGGCCTACATCGACTAGGCGTACATGAGCGTCTTCTCGACCGTATAACCTATCTCCCAATTGATAGCATGGTGCCCGCACCAGGACAGGGTGCGCTGGCCTTAGAGATACGCGACGACCCTGAAATGCAGGAACTTGTCGCACCTCTCAACGATCCTATAGTTCAGGCGACCACCGGTGCCGAGCGAGCGTTCATGCGAGAATTAGGTGCTGGCTGTTATCTCCCCGTTGCCACCCACGCCCAGCTCACAAATGAAACCCTCACGTTGCTAGGTCTGGTAATAAGCCTCGATGGACAACACGATGTGCGTGTCCAACAGAGTATCCACTGGACACCCGACAGCCCCATCGAACAGGCCGAACAACTAGGCATCCAACTCGCAGAACAAGCATTAGCCGAAGGTGCTGCTGAGATCATCGGTGCGATGAATATTAGCCGAGTGCAGGAGCGGCAACATGTCTAAGGAAAAAATTCTGAATGGGAAAGATCACCGTTCCGAAGGGACCATTGTAAGTACCCCTGGTCTTTCACACCCGTTAAAAGGCAAACGTATCCTTGTCACCCGCACCCGCGAACAAGCCCATGCCTTGAGCGAACTACTAAAAGCCTTAGGCGCAACACCCATCGAATTCCCAACCATTCGCATCGTCCCACCCCAAGACTGGGAGCCACTCGATAATGCGCTTGGAAAACTCTGTATGACGGATTCGGGAAGTTACTACGACTGGTTGATTTTCACTAGCGCCAATGGCGTGCATATTGTGATCGAGCGTCTGCGCCATCTTGGATACGATCCTTCAGCTATTAACAACGCCGTTCAAGTTGCCACCATTGGACCCGCTACCGCAGCCGTCCTCGCGCAATACGGCATCATCGCCAACCTTGTGCCAGACGAATACATTGCGGAAGGCATTACCGCTGCTCTAATCAAAGACGCAGCCGACCGTGATGAGTCTTTAGAAGGAAAACGGATGCTCTTAGCTCGTGCCGCTGAAGCTCGCAAAGTATTAGTCACCGAACTACAGCAGGCCGGTGCCCTGGTAGAAGAAGTAGCTGCATACCATACGCTTTCTGCTTCCAGTGATGACGAGCAGGGACGAAACATCCTGCGCATGCTGCAAGACCATCAAATCGATATTGTAACCTTTACCAGTTCTTCGACCGTACGTAATTTCATGCAATGGCTTTCTCAATACGAGCAAGGTATTACCGGCTCGCTTACAAATCTCGTAATGCGTGACCCACATCTCAAAATAGCCTGTATCGGCCCAATCACCTCGCAGACTGCACGGAAACTCGGCTTGGATGTACATATCGAGGCCAGGGAGTTTACGATTGAGGGTCTTGTCGAGGCAATTATTCAACACGAGGAAAAATCATGACAGAACAGACAACCCTGACAACCACCACTGCATCGGCAACGCAACCCGAACAAGCGCCCGTGCCAGCCAAACCGAAGCAGCCGCGCCAGTTGGTGCGCTTCACATTCTACAAACTTGATCCCCAATGGCAACTCTTACCATCTCAGACGCGACAGCAGGGCAAGCAAGAACTGCTTGACATCTTTGCCGAATACGAGCAGCATTCTCTCGTGTGCAGCTATGCACTGTATGGCCTACGTTCAGATTGCGACTTTATGTTATGGCAGGCCACCTATGATATCGACGACCTGCAGGGAATAAGCAGCAGAATTCGCCGTAGCACAATGGGGCCTTACTTGCGGGAAGCCCAGGCGTTCCTTTCAATGACCAAGCGCTCCGTCTACGTCGGTAAAAATGCGCGCGGTGCACATGATCCCCGCCTGGTGATTTCTCCAGCAGACAAGAAGTACCTGTTTGTCTACCCATTTGTAAAGACTCGTGCATGGTACGCCCTACCACTGGAAGAGCGCAAGCGCATGATGAACGAGCACATTCGTGTCGGCATCACCTATCCATCGGTGTTGCTCAATACCACCTATTCCTTTGGCCTTGACGATCAAGAGTTTGTCGTAGCCTTTGAAACGGATAATGTCAGCGATTTCCTCGACCTCGTGCAGGAATTGCGCGAAACCGAAGCTAGTCGCTACACCCTGCGCGATACTCCCATGTTCACCTGCGTAGCTCAGCCCCTGGATGCAATATTGGAAGCTATTGGCGCTTGAGGACGTGAAATATGCATAATCATCCGATGGATGGTCACTTGACCTTAGAACGCTCACGTACCCTTTTTGCTGAGGCGCAGCAACTTCTTCCTGGGGGCGTCAATAGTCCTGTGCGTGCCTTTCGTGGCGTTGGCGGCGAACCTGTCTTTATCGACCACGCAAACGGCCCCTATCTTTACGACGTAGATGGTAATCGCTATCTCGACTATGTTCAGTCGTGGGGACCAATGATTCTTGGGCATGCCTATCCATCGGTGGTCCAGGCCGTGACAATGGCCGCTTTCCGTGGCTTCAGCTTTGGTGCGCCTACCGAAGCCGAAAGTCAGTTGGCTCGCCTGATTATTGAAAGCGTCCCTTCAATTGAAATGGTCCGCTTTGTCAATTCCGGCACCGAGGCGACGATGAGCGCTCTTCGCCTTGCGCGTGCCTATACTGGGCGCAGCAAGATTCTCAAATTTAGTGGCTGCTATCATGGCCATGCCGATATGTTGCTTGTGCAGGCGGGTTCAGGTGTAGCCACGATGAGCTTGCCCGATAGCCCCGGCGTTCCAGCCGAATCCACAACCAACACACTTATTGCCTCATACAATGATAGTGCCGCCGTGGAGCAACTCTTTCAGACCTATCCAGAAGAGATTGCAGCCGTCATCGTTGAACCGGTTGCCGCCAACATGGGGCTTGTACCCCCGCTTCCAGGCTTCCTGGAAAGCCTGCGCGACCTGACGCAACAACATGGAGCCTTGTTGATCTTCGATGAGGTCTTAACTGGCTTCCGCGTTGCGCTAGGAGGCATGCAAGAACGCGTAGGGATCACGCCAGATATAACCTGCTTGGGCAAGGTTATTGGCGGTGGACTCCCTGTAGGTGCCTATGGTGGGCGACGCGAAATTATGGAGCTGGTTGCCCCACTTGGCCCAATGTACCAGGCCGGAACGCTCTCAGGCAATCCCCTGGCAATGGCTGCTGGCATCGCCACCCTGCAAGAGTTACGCAAGCCCGCACAATACGACGAGCTTGAACGCAAAGGACAACTGCTGAGCGCTGGCATTGAGCGAGTGCTCCATGAGATTGGTGGAGCAGTACGTTTCGTAAGGGTGGGTACCCTTTTCTGCCTCTTCTTTACCGAAGAAAACGTCATTGACTACACCAGCGCTAAGACTTCAGACACAACTCTCTTTGCTCGTTTCTTCTGGAACCTCTTGGCTCATGGCGTCTACTTCCCGCCATCCCAATTCGAAACCTGCTTTATCTCGCTGGCCCTCGAAGATACAATGATCGAGGAATCCATCAAAAATATCGGCATCGCGTTACGCGACACTTTTGAATGATAGGATCAGTATCATGACCAATTTTCCCACAGTGCGTATGCGACGCACCCGCCAAAACGAAAAACTACGCGGCCTCGTCCGCGAAACACACCTATCCACTAACCAGCTCATCTATCCGCTCTTCATCGCCGAAGGCATCGACCAACCTCGTGAAATCTCCTCAATGCCCGGCATCATGCAATGGCCCTTAGAGCATTTAGGCCGTGAGATGGAACGCATCGCCAGCCTCGGCATTCCGGCAGTGCTGCTCTTTGGTATTCCCACCGAGAAGGACGAAGTAGGTTCACAAGCTTATGACTCCCACGGCATCATCCAGCAATCCATCCGCCGCATCAAAGCCGAAACTCCTGACGTGATGGTTATAACCGATGTATGCCTCTGTGAATATACCAGCCACGGCCATTGCGGCGTAATTGCTCATGGCACCGTTCAGAACGACGAATCGTTAACATTTCTCGCACGTATGGCCCTCTCGCACGTTGAGGCGGGAGCCGACCTTGTAGCACCTTCTGATATGATGGATGGTCGCGTTGGAGCAATTCGTCACACTCTGGACGAACATGGCTTCAATTCAACCCCCATCATGGCCTACTCCGCCAAGTACGCCTCCGGCTTCTATGGACCATTCCGCGAAGCAGCCGGTTCAGCACCTCAGTTCGGCGACCGCCGCTCCTACCAGATGGACCCCGCCAACGTCCGCGAAGCCCTGCGAGAAATCGACCTGGACATTGCTGAGGGGGCCGATATCGTCATGGTCAAACCCGCGCTTGCCTACCTCAACGTGATCCGACAAGTACGCGATCACTGCGGTCTCCCAATCGCCGCCTATAACGTCAGCGGCGAGTTTTCCATGATCAAGGCCGCCGCTCAACAAGGCTGGCTTGACGAACGTCGCATTACGATGGAGGTGTTGACGGGCATTAAACGGGCGGGAGCGGATATGATCATTACCTACTTTGCACTCAATGTGGCACAATGGTTGCGAGAATAAGAAGAGCAAGGAAGTTTTATGCGCTCAGATATTGAGGCCGCCAGCAAACGCATCGCTGGCTATGTCCGGACTACACCCATCCTACATCTGGAAGCCAAGGCCTGGGGAAGCGATGCACATCTTGTACTCAAGCTCGAACAACTCCAACTGACAGGCTCATTCAAGCCACGAGGAGCCTTTAACCGCGTCCTGACCCATCCTGTGCCTCCGACAGGTATCATAGCAGCGTCAGGAGGTAATCATGGTGTTGCGGTCGCCTACGTTGCGCAGCAGTTGGGCCATCGAGCAGAAATTTTTGTGCCAGAACAGTGTCCACCTGTCAAAGTACAGCGTTTGCGCAACTATGGTGCGCATGTAACACTTATTGGAGCTTCCTACGCTGAGGCCCTTATAGCAAGTCAAGTGCGGGCGTCCGAGACGGGGGCATTAGTGGTCCATGCCTACGATCAGCCCGAGGTTGTAGTCGGCCAGGGAACGCTTGCATACGAGTTTGCCCGGCAAGCTCCTGACCTCGATACAATCCTGGTAGCAGTGGGTGGAGGAGGCTTGATTGGAGGAACTGCAGCCTGGTTTGAAAAAGATGTCCGTATCGTTGGCGTAGAACCAGAGTCTGCACCGACTCTCGTGGCAGCACTCCAGACGGATAAACCTATCGATGTGGAAGTAGGAGGCGTAGCAGCCGATTCTTTAGGAGCCAGGCAGGCAGGTATGTTGGCTTTCTCGCTTGCGAAATACTACGTAAATCGCGTGGTCCTGGTACGAGATGAGGATATTCTAGCTGCCCAGCGTATCTTATGGGATGATTTGCGAATTGTAGCCGAGCCAGGTGGTGCGACAGCCGCCGCTGCACTGATTAGTGGTGCGTACCAACCCGTAGCAGGTGAACGAGTTGGCATCGTAGTCTGCGGAGGAAATGCCGACCTCAGTCGGTTCACCTAGAATCTTCTCATAATCCCTGATAGTTCGATACTTCGACAAGTTCCTCTTCAATGGTCAAAAGAAGCTCATCTGTATCGAATGGCTTTCCTAAGCCAATGATGTTACGCGTCCGTATCTGCTCTTTATACTCCTCTATAGACGCACTCAAAATAATCGCGGGAATATGATCCAGTTCTTGAATTGCATGAAGTTGATCGTAGAGTTTAATACCATTCATCCCTGGAAGGCGGTAATCCAAAATAAACAGGTGTGGGCGGGTCTCGAACTCTCTCACAAGTTCCAAGGCTTGGAAGCCATCTCGGGCTAGCAGGACATGGTGAGGAGTCTCCTGCGCAATTATCTCGGAAATCAGCGACCCGGTTACTTCATCATCTTCCACAACCAGGATAGTCTTACTCACTACAGAATCAGGACGCGAAGTAGCTGCTGTAGCCTGAACCATAAGTGCCCTCCCTGTTTATCTCAGAGGTTTCCATAGAAGTCATACGACTTTTTCCAACCTGATTATAACATATACTACCTTCAATATGATGGTGGAAGAGCTGTAAATGGGTAAAACTTTCTGGGGAAGGAGCAAAAAAAGATGTAGTGGCACCCCTATGGGTGTCAGGCTCCGCAGATCACAAGAGATGCAAGTTTTATGTCTCACAGAGAGTACATAACTTACATCTCTTGTGAGTTAAGCGATTATGGGGAACCCGAGTACAAAGAAAATCATGAAAACTGCTAGTAACGAGGCAAACAGTCCCGTAATCAAAAAGTGACGCTTTGACCCTTCCTTGCCAGCATGACTCCATAGAGCTAGAAGTATCATTGCGGGAAAAACAACCAGATAGTAGCGGCTAATGCTGTTGATACTGCTTGTTGCTAACGGCATCAGCACCATCACTAGCGTATAGAGTGAGTAGATCGCTGGCAATCGGCGGAATGACCAGATCGTGAAAGCAAGAAAGGCAAATATCACAGTTATATTCAGTATCCAGAAGTTCCAGTCCAGGGGATTAGGGCCCTCTGGATGACTGAGCGCATTGATAAGCAACTGCCAGGGATACTCAAAATATCGTCCCCATCCTACATGATGGTTATGAATCGTTGCCAGAAAATCTCCTGTTTTGATCCCCGAGTAAATCAGGAAAGGCACCAGCCCAAAAGGAATAAGTGCGATAGCTAGCAGAGAAAACCAATTCCGAACTTCCCGTGCGGCCAGAAATAACCCATAAACACGCGAATGCAACCAGGCAACTCCCTGTTCTAAAAGTGTCATCGTGCTCATATTCGGGAGAGGTTCATAACGATCACTAAGCACTTGCCAATACTCCCAGGCAATGGGCACAATCAGCACAAGGCCCTGTATTCGTGCTAACGAGGCTAATCCGCCGCAAATTCCTGCTAACCACCAGCGCCGTTGTCGCGCATAGTAGATGCAAGCTATGGAACATGCTAGGAAGAGTGATTCCGGATACATCGCTGAAAGATAAAAACTCGTAGGGAAAAGGGCCAGATAGATGACCGACCGTGACGCAATCTGCGAACCAAATTCACGGCGCGCAAGCAGGTAGAGATAAACAACCGCCACCACTGCTGCTCCATTAGAAACAAGAACGCTTGCAATATTAAAAGCTGTCTCGCTTCCACCGAAGAGTTGTCCAAAAGGTAAAATAAGAATGGGATACAAAGGAAGGAATATCCAATTCGATGCCGTACGCAGTGTGCTAGCCGCCCAGTAACCATGCTGGGCAATATCTACATAGAATCCACTATCAAAGCGCCTCCACATCAGCCAGAGTGCATCAGGGAAATGCGTGTTTAGTGCAACTGACGGCAAAACCGGATTACTTTTAAGCAAGGGCAATATATAGAACTGTGCAAGTAGTCCCATCAGGACGAGCATACCACGTGTTTCTAAATAAGGCAGAAGCGCTTCGCGCCAAATAGCCGTGAAGTTATGACGAACTGGTTGAGAATCGGAAGGAATCAGACTAGAGGAAGTAGTAGCTATATCTGCTTGCTTGTCTTTTGTAATCAATCTATTGTTGCCTTTATCTTTAAGCGCCGTTTTGTAAAGAAACGTTCCTTAAAATCAAAGGTAACCTTTTTTTCTTGACTTATGCTACACATTTGATACATTCAGTAGAAATACCGATAGGAAAAATCAATTAATTATTCAGATTGATTGGTTCTGTCGCCAGAATTCATTATGTTCTTTCGGCCTTCGAAAAAAGTACTGAAATATTTCGTGTAACCTCCAACGTTCTATAAGTAGGTGAGATTAAAAATTGCTGAGAAATATTAGAAAAAACTTAGAAACTACCCGCAATTCCTGTTACTATCGTATGATCTCTTCCGTTTAGTTCTGATATAAGGATCTCAAAGATGGATCCTTACAATTTTATAGAAATATATTCATTACAAAAAATGAGGAAGGCGTAGTGCTATGGTTGGGACACAAGGATTTACTCGCACTTATCAACCAATTAATTCGTACGGTGTCATTGGTGATTGTCATTCTGTAGTGCTGGTAGCTCCAGACGGATCGGTAGATTGGGGATGTCTACCGGAGTTTGATAGCCCGGCCATCTTCTGTCGTTTGCTGGATGCGGAGCGGGGTGGGTACTATCAGATTGCTCCTTCGGATGGCGCTATTCCTGGGTCGCAGCGCTACCTGCGGGGAAGCAATGTGCTTCAGACCCGCTTTTCCAGTACTATCGGTGAAGTGGTGCTGACTGATTTCATGCCGGTGGAGACATTGAGTGCCTGGCCGTATCAGGGAATGAACAATAATACCTGGACGCGTGAGGATGGCTCCTGTCATTGTCTGATACGCATTGTGGAATGCACACATGGCGAATTGCCAATTACCATGACGCTCAAAATCAGTCCAAATTATGCTGCCGCACCCAGTGAAGTGTTTCTTGCTCCAAATAATATAGGCGCAGTCATTTCAGGTGGGCATCAGCATGTTGGACTGGCAATTGTGGGGGCACACCTGCTGCCATCGTTCAAAATGGTCATCGTGCAAGATCAAGACGACATCCATCCAGCGCTTGTCGTACAAGCGACGTTGCGTGAGGGTGAACGCCTGCTGTTTGCTACAGGCATGGGCCGAAGCATTCAAGCTGCCCGTAGGCTTGTTGAGCAGGAACTGCACCAGCGAAACTTCGATGCAGAGCTAGCTCATACCCTTCACTGCTGGCGCAAATGGTTAGCGAGTTGCACGTATCGAGGACCATACACTGAATGGGTACAACGCAGCGCGCTCGCGCTTAAGATGATGACCTATGCTCCAACAGGCTCGATTGTCGCTGCTCCAACCACTTCCCTTCCAGAAGACATTGGAGGGATACGCAACTGGGACTATCGCTTCACCTGGCTGCGCGATGCAACCTTTACGCTCTATGCCCTCAATGTGCTTGGCTTTACCGAGGAATCCCGCGCATTTACCCACTGGCTGCAAAATCTCTCGTATTCAGATGGAGAAGATTTGCAGATCATGTATGGCATCCGAGGTGAACGTGATCTAACCGAGCGGGAACTCGACCACCTGAGTGGCTATTATGACTCTCGTCCTGTACGCATCGGTAACGGTGCGGCTCAACAAAAACAACTCGACGTTTTTGGTGAGGTGCTGGATTGTATCCATCTCTACCGGCGTCAGGGATGCTTTGAGCGTTATGGTGAGAGACTTGAGGGACCTTTATGGGCGATGATGCGTATGCTGGTAGATCATGTATGCGCTCACTGGCAGGATACCGATAGCGGCATCTGGGAAGTCCGTGGCGGTGCACGGCACTTTGTGTATTCCAAGGTGATGTGTTGGGTTGCATTGGATCGCGGTATCCGGGCGGCTGAGCAGGGTAACCTCGAAGCCGATTTGCTGAGATGGCGCAACGTGCGTGACCAGATCCGTGCCGATATCCTATCACATGGCTACAATACCCAGATTGGCGCTTTTACCCAGTCATATGATGATACGACGCTGGATGCCTCCAATCTCATGCTGCCGTTAGTAGGCTTCATCCCTCCCTCTGATCCACGCATGCGCTCGACCGTTGATCGTATCATGGAGCAGTTGACCGATGAACATGGTTTCGTCTATCGTTATCAAACCAATGCTACTGACGATGGCTTAACTGGGCACGAAGGTACATTTACCATCTGCACCTTCTGGCTTGTAGATAATCTTGCAATGCAGGGGCGTGTTGCAGAGGCTCAGTCGCTTTTTGAGCGGCTTTTGAGTTACGCCGGACGACTCGGTCTGTTCTCCGAAGAAATCGATTCAGAAACTGGTGGTGCTCTAGGCAATTATCCGCAAGCCTTTACGCATATCGCTCTAATCAATAGTGCCGTCAACCTCAAAAAAGCTGAGATGCGCATGGCTGAGCATCACACCGATCCGGTGATTGCTGCTATCCGCCTGCATGATCATAGCGAGAGATCTCCAAGGTAATATTACCGTTCATTATGCGGCAAAGATAAACCCTTTTGCCTGGTTCGAGATACAGTAAAAGCTACTTCTTGAGCCGGGCTTCTTCTTTTGTACTGTTTATAATATCTCCATCTACCATAGTTCTCAAGAAAGTTCCAAACAGGCACTTTTTATGCGATAATCAAAGAAAGATAGAAGCGAAGAAAGAGTGTATTGTGTCAACATCTATTCATTATCCAACCGCGAGCTTAAAACCGCACCGTGAGGAAAGCCTCCAGAGCGGTCACCTCTGGATATTCTCAGGAGCATTGCAACAGCCCCCTCATTGGATAGAGCCAGGTGGACTCGTCGACGTGAAATCGTCCACCGGACAATTTGTTGCCCGTGGCTACTATAATCCACACACAGATATCGCCATTCGAATTCTCACCCACGATATCGATGAGGCTATCGACGCGGAATTTCTAAAACACCGTATTCACAGCGCCGTTGAGTTACGACAAGTTTTTGACCCGACACAAACCAATGTCTATCGACTGATACATTCCGAAGGCGATGGCCTACCTGGCTTGGTCGTAGACCGTTTCGCGGATACACTCGTCGCGCAAATTTCCACCGCGGGTATGGAACGCCTCCGCCCTTTATTAATCGATGCACTCATAGCGGAAACCGGCGCAACTAGCCTCTTGTTGCGCAACGATGTTTCATCGCGCCGTCGTGAAGGTCTGGATGTAGAAGAGCCTCAAGTGGCCTCTGGCGAAGTCCCAGAACAAGTAACGGTACGAGAAAATAATGTACAATTTCTCGTCGATCTTTGGCATGGTCAGAAGACAGGCTTCTTCATCGATCAGCGCGATAAACGCGAAGCCCTACGCAAATATGCTCTTGGCAAACACGTCCTGAACTGCTTTAGCTATACCGGCGGCTTCTCCGTCTATGCCGCCCTAACCAGCCCTGAAACAGTCGTCACCAGTGTTGACATCTCCGAACCAGCAATCGAAACAGCCCGGCAAAATTTCATCCGAAACGGCCTCAATCCCGATACACATCGATTTCTTATAGCCGACATATTCGACTATCTTAAATCAGCGTATACCGCCGGAGAACAATTTGACGTTGTAGTGCTCAACCCACCCGCGTTTGCCAAAAACCAGAGCGCACGCACCCAGGCCCTCAAGGCCTATCATCGGCTAAATACCCTCGGCATGCAGGTACTGCGACCGGGTGGCATCCTGCTCACGTGCTCCTGCTCTGGCGTAGTAAGCATGGATGACCTCTTAGGTGTGCTCTCACAGGCATCCCAACGTCTCCGCCGCTCCGTGCAATTGCTTGAGACCTATACTCATGGCGTCGACCATCCCATCAACCTCGCTATGCCTGAAACAGCGTATTTGAAAGCTGTCTTCTGTCGCGTAAAGTAGCCCTATCCGCGTTTTTTGGGCAAAGAGATACGACGTACCATAATATTGTCTGCAATATACATCCTCCTTCCGCAACCTCTTTCTCCTTGACGCCAGAGCTTTTATGTGTTATTATTTCAATATATACTGAAATACTGAAATCAATGCCATATACTCACTATGCTGTTATTCTTGTGTGTAGGATGCCTACACACATACGTACCGAAGGAGAAAGAGATGCTTATCGTAACAACTGAAGAGATCGCCGAGCACCGGATTGTGGAAACCAAGGGACACGTCTTTGGCGTTGTGGTTCGCAGCCGGGGTCTGGGAGGCAACATCATGGCAGGTCTCCGCTCCCTTAAAGGTGGTGAGATCAAGGAATACACCTCACTACTGGAGGATGCCCGTCGGCACGCCATTGACCGCATGGTACAGAACGCAACAGCCATGGGCGCGAATGCGGTCGTGCGGATGCAGTTTGATTCCTCGGAGCTTGGCAATACCATGAGTGAAATTGTAGCCTATGGCACGGCAGTCGTGGTTGAGTCGGAGAGGTAGGCAGATGTATGCTGCGCGGAGTAATCATTGGCTACGGTCTGCTCTACTTGATTGGTGCGGCCCTGCTGCTGTTCATTGTCCACGCCACTCTCTGGCTGGTCTTATATCTGGCGGTAAATGGCATCATCCTGGTGAGCGCAGTACTCTTGGAACGCAAGAGGTACCGCGCTCAGGTGGATCGAACCCAGGGACTATGGCACCCCACCGGTGAGCGTTTCGTTGATCCAACGACCGGGCGACTCGTGGAAGTATTCTACAATCCCGCGACAGGTGAGCGTGATTACAAAGAGGTGACCCGCAAATGGACTCCTCTGACAGATAAGCAAAGAAGAGAAAGGATGAGAATAATGACACATCAGGCTTCATATGGAGAAACCTTGGAAGTCAACTGGCAGCTAAATTCTACCACCATGTATGGCACATTAGTCAGGCCCGCTGGCCCCGGACCGTTTCCCGCTGTGGTCATGGTCGCGGGTAGTGGCCCCACTGACCGCGATTGGAACTCACCACTCATGCCTGGATCCAATGGCAGTGCCTGCCTTATTGCCGAAGCATTAGCGCAAGCAGGCATTGCTTCACTACGCTATGACAAGCGAGCCTCCGGCCCCCATGCTCGTGAGAACATACCAGCCCTCATTGGCAAAATGAGCATGCAAAGCCATGTCGCCGAACTAGCTGGAGCCGTACGCACCCTGGCAAGCCAGAACTATGTCTGTAACGACCAGATCTTCGGGCTCGCCAACAGCGAAGGCACCCTTCACGATCTGAACTACCAACTGGGTAACCCAGAGGTTCCGTTCGCGGGACTCGTACTCATCAGCCCTCCTGGTCGGCCCGTTGGTGCTGTTGCGCGCTCCCAACTAGCTGCGCAGGCCTCTGGTATACCGAATGGAGATGCATTGCTGGTGCTCTACGATGCAGCCATCACCCGCTTCCTGGCGCGAGAACCTATCTCCCCCGATCCCACGCTGCCGAAAGGTGTCCAGTTGCTGCTGAGAAGCCTGGAAACTCCGGCCAACCTGCCCTTTGCTCGTGAGCTTTGGATGGCCGATGCGGCTCCCCTGCTCAGTCAGGTGCACGTCCCGGTGCTGGTCATCATCGGAAAAAAGGACCTCCAGGTAGACTGGCAAGTCGATGGTGAGCTGCTCCAACGTGCCGCTGCGGGACATGGGGAGATAACCTTCCTCTTTCCAGAAAATGCCAATCACGTCCTCAAGCAAGAGCTGCGACCCCGATCAGAGTTGGTGCCAGCCGAGATAACGCAGAGCTACAATGGCCCCGATACTCGCCTGGACCAGCAGGCTCTGGTTGGCATTCTGGAGTGGTTGGCTGCCCACACCTAACCAGATTTTGCGCTTCAACGCTCCGGCAAAGAAGCAACCTGAACGATGGCTGGCTAACAGAGCAAAGGAGAAAAAGAATATGGCCAAGCGTAAGAAGAATCAGTTCATATCCGGTGATGCGTTGGTGATCATCGGAATCACAGCATTGATGGGGTTAGCTATTCGTGAACAATTGCAAATGCCGCGAGAAGAGCGGACCTGGCACGGAACACTCTTCGGCATTCCTTACGATTTTCGCTCGCCGACCATTGAGCGCCTGCGCGAAACGTTCTGGAACAAGGAGACAGCGCGTGTGCTGGTTCCGCAGTTCTTTGGCGTAGGCTGGTCGCTCAACTTCTACCCATTGATCAACCCGCCAACTGCTGAACATCTGCCGGAAAGTCGCGCCGCGAAATAACCCGGAATGGATGAGTGCGTGGGCCAACAAGGCCTGAAAACCATGGATGCAATCAAGTACGATCCTAAGTCACTTTACCTGAGATCTTTCCCCGTGGGTGTTATCAATATGCTATACTAATCTCAAGGTTTTTCGTAAGTTACACTTTGAGCGAAGCATACTATGATCCGAACCATCGACGAGAGCCGTGCCCAACTCATTGCCGACTTGCAAGAACGGGCGGAAGAACTCGCACAGCTCAATCGCATCGCTATCGCCCTGACCTCCGAATTTGATCTGCAACGCCTATTGCAGATGATGACTGATGCTGCCCGCAAAATGACTGCCGCTCAGTACGCTGCTTTTTTCCTCATACCAGAGATTACAGGCGACAACGATAACGAGTCGGCCAACAAGGTAATCTTCAATCTGGCCGCAATCTCTGGCGCGAGCCAGAGCATCGAGAAGCATTTCCGTCATCTTGGTCCAGTTGTCGGTATCGGTGTGCTGCATCCCGTCTTCTGGGAGGGCGAGTCGATCGTCGTAGATGATGTACATACCGATGAGCGGTATGTCGGTGTACCACGTGGACACATTCCCGTACGCAGCTTCCTTGGTGTGCAGATGCGCACAAGAGAAGGGACGATCCTGGGTGCGTTTTTGATCGGTGATACGCGCCCCAATCGCTTTAGCGCCCGACATGTCGAATTGATCGAAGCCTTGAGTGCTCAGGCAACCGTAGCCATCCACAATGCGCGACTGGTAGCACGCGAACGCAGGGCAATGGAGGAGCATGCTGCCAACCTGGAACGCGAAGTGCGTGAACGCACTGCCGAATTAGAGCGCCGTAACCAGGAGCTGAGCAAGTTTGCCACCGACCTGCAAACCCTGCATCATGAACTGACCGAAGTCCAGAAACGCCAGATGCTCGCTGACGAGCGTAGCCGTATTGCCCAGGAACTGCATGATCGTGTGCAGCAAACGCTCTTTACGATTGGCCTGAAAGCCGACTGGGTCATGGGTAAACTGCCTCCCGATTCGGCCCTCCTGAGTCCCCTCAGAACCATCAAACAACTTGCTTCCCTTGGGAATGCGCAGGTGCGTGATGCAATCTTCGCCCTCTCCTCAACCGAGATGCAGGAGGGTGGGCTGGTAAGTATGCTCTATACCCTCATCCGTGACCTACGCGAGGCATCTTCAATCGAGGCAGACCTTGTAGTCGCCGAATGGGCCACATCTTTGGAGCCGCGCATCGAAAACACCCTCTTCACTATCGCCCAGGAAGCCCTCTCGAATGTGCGTCGTCATGCCCAGGCCACAATAGTCATTGTCACGGTGCAGGTAACTCCTGAACAGGCCATACTCGTCGTACAGGACAACGGCATTGGCCTCCCTCCGCAAACGCTTTCGACCTTTGGCACTAATGGCACGCATCTTGGCCTCAAAGGCATGCGTCACCGGGTTGAGGAACTAAAAGGCCAGTTCTTACTAACTAATGGAGAAGAGGGTGGTCTTATTGTGAAGGCTGTGGTGCCCCTATGATCCGCCTGCTCATCATCGACGACCACGAAATGGTGCGCGAAGGGCTGAAAGCTATGCTCGTCTCCGAACCCGACTTCGCCATCGTAGGTGACGCCGCCAATGCAGAACAGGCGCTAAAATTGATTGAACACTCACAACCCGATGTAATCCTGCTCGACATTCGGCTGCCCGGAGTCAGTGGCATCGAAGTCTGCCGCACCGTCACCGAGCGCTATCCAGAAACAGCCGTCATCATCCTCACAACCTTTAGCGACGAAAATCTCGTCGCCCAATGCATTCAGGCTGGTGCGCGGGGCTTCATCGTCAAAGACATCGAACGCTTTGACCTCAAACGCTCGATTCGCGCCGTCGCTCGCGGCGAAGCCGCCATTGACACCAAAGCCGCCGTTGCGGTCCTCGCTCAACTACGCCGTGCGCCCCAATCGAACTCCGACCCCACTCCCGAACCGCTCAGTTCGCAACAACTCGTCATCCTCCGCCTCGTCGCGCAGGGACTCTCCAGCCGCGAAATCGCCACCCAACTCTACCTCAGCGAAAACACCGTCAAAGGCTACGTCCAGGAAATCCTCCACCGCCTCGGCGTCAAAAACCGCACCGAAGCCGTCATGGTCGCCGTAAAACAAGGCTGGTTGTAATCAAACCCAATAAGCGTCAAACTAACGAAAACGCGTTCCACCGTCCATAGGGGTAAGGGTGGCTGATGTAGAGTGGGGAGAGCCTTTATGGACGCAGTCTGGGGGACTGTGTGGCCCGCAGGGTAGTATAGCATTATAAGTAGATGTTCCTGAAGAGGAGCAAGAAGGAGAGTTATGTTGACATCACAGAAGACATTTCTCATCACGGGAGTCAGTTCCGGTTTCGGACGAGTGTTCGCCGCTGAAGCAGTGCATGCAGGTCATCGTGTCGTCGGAACGGTGCGTCGGTCGGAAGACGCGACGGCTTACGGGGCACTCGATAAGAACAATGCTATCGCCAAGATCGTCGATATGACCGACGAGAAGGCCGTCGCCGCTATGGTCTGCGAAGTCGAGCGGCGAGTACGGACCAATCGATATCTTGATCGCCAACGCTGGCTATGGCCATGAGGGCTTGTTCGAGGAGTCGAGCATGGATCAGCTTCGGCAGCAGTTCGAGGTCAACGTCTTCAGAACCGTCGTGGTTATCAAGGCAGTGCTACCAGCAACGCGTGCGCGCCGCAAGGGTAACATCCTCGCCATGACCTCCATTGGCGGCTTGATGACCTCACCGGGCTTGTCCTTCTATCACGGTAGTAAGTACGCCCTCAAAGGCATCCTGGAATCACTTGGCAAGGAAGTGGCTCATCTCGGCATTCACGTCACTGCCGTCGAACCTGGACCATTCCGTACTGACTGGTTGGTCGTTCTATGACGCACAGCGAACGCTCCATTTCCGACTACGACGCGGTCTACGAGCCGATATGCGAGGCAAGGCGTCGCAACAACGGGCATCAGCCCGGTGACCCGGTGAGGGCGGTGGCGCTGCTGCGAGTGATCAATGACGAGAACCCCCAGGCATCTCCTCTAAGGCTCTGCCGCCCTGGATGCGCTTGGTGCCAGTCGTGCTGCCTTTGATGCGGACGTGACATGCTGGGAGGATCTCACCCGCTCAACCAACTTTCCCGACGATCTTCAGCCTGGCTAAACGAACGAGCAAGCGCAGTGAGTCCGGCGACGTTTGCGGGCGACCGTAGTAACCGCCTCATTTAAAAACGAGTACCCTTGACTGTAGAAGTCATCTAAAAACGTGGTAGAATCGAGCAGATAATCACAGCACGAGAAAGGATCGTGAAATATGGCTATTCGCGTATGTGTCGCAGGCGCAACAGGCTGGACCGGCAGCGCAGTAACCAGCGCCATCTTAGCATCAACCGACTTTCAACTGGTCGGTGCCATTGCTCGTCGGCATGTTGGGGTAGATATTGGGGAAGCACTAAATCATGGGAAAGCCAACGTGAACATCGTCGCCTCCCTCGAAGAGGCGCTGGCTGTCCCAACCGATGTCCTCATTGACTACACCTCACCGGATGTCGTGAAGGACCACATCCTGATAGCACTGGACAAAGGCGTCCGCGTGGTCGTTGGCACCTCTGGTCTGACCGCGAACGATTACACCGACATTGAACAACGCGCGCAGGCCCGAGATCTGGGTGTCATTGCGGCTGGCAACTTCTCTATCACTGCCGCCCTGGCCAAGCATTTTTCCTTGATTGCGGCTCAATACCTACCCTCCTGGGAGATTATTGACTATGCCAGTGCCACAAAAATTGATGCTCCTAGCGGCACCACACTCGAACTCGCTGAAGAACTCGCTACCATCTCCCACAACCAATTAGGAGTGGCCCTTGAAAATACCCATGGTCCAAAAGAAGCCCGTGGGGCAACCATTGACGGGACACAAATCCATTCCATTCGCCTGCCTAGCTATGTCATTGCCTTTGAAACGATCTTTGGGCTACCCGATGAGCGCCTGAGCATTCGTCACGACGCCGGGTCTGGTGCCCGACCATACGTGGGCGGCACACTGCTTGCAGCACGCAAAGTACTCGAACTGAATGGACTGGTGCGCGGATTAGATCGTCTCCTGTTTCATTGATAACACGAAAGCATTTTAAAACAGATAACCATCCCCATACCCTTTAGACTTTGGAAAAGACAAAAGGAGGTCCTCATTGAATACCTGGTTAGAGCAAGTACAAGCTATCCTTACCACCACCCCGGAACGCTGGCAGCAACTGGTCAACACACTTCCCCTTGACCTGCTGACCCGTCCGCCAGTCGAAGGTGAATGGTCAGCACTCAACTGTTTGCAGCATTTACTCGTTGCCGAACGCCAGCTCTTTCCTATCCGCTTCCGCGCTTTTCTGACAGGACAGAATTTCGATCCCTTCGATCCAAACCAACAACACCCAGACCTGAATGCACAGACACCTGAACAGCTAGTTGCCGCTTTTGTACGCGCTCGTCAAGAAAACCTCGTCCTTATCAAGCAAGTGCAGGATGATGACCTCGCTCGAACCGCCAGCATCCCCAGTTTGGCATCGTCACCTTGGCACAAATGCTGCATACCTGGGCCGCTCACGATTTGAATCACACTATCCAGGCCGAACAAGCGCTCATGCAGCCCTTCATGCTTGGTTGCGGTCCCTGGCGTTCCTTCTTTCGGGATCACGAGATAACTGTTCCCAAATAAGCGCCGTTACTCTACTCAGGCGACAGACACCGGAGCGCTGATGGCTGGCTCTGTCCACCCATAACGACATATATATTCTCGGCAGAAATGCTCCCTCTTTCCTCTCAGCTTGGTTTGCGTCCAATTGAACTGCACTGTTCACATTTGTTGCCGTTTTTCCAAGCAGAAAGGCTGACTTGCTTGTATGATGTGGTCTTTTCCTTTTTCGCCAAACAGGTGCTTTAGACGAAGGTCGTCCCACCATGGGGGTTTTTGCATAACCCCCCAAAAAGGTGCACTCAGCTTCAACTAAGCATCTCCTCTCTTCCAGCTACCTCTCCCTCAGCTATGAACTCTCTTCTGTCTGGCGGTGAAGCCCCCTGGCATGAGATCTGCTGCATGCACCTCTCAGGGAAAAAGGTTCTCCTCCGCCGTCATTTTCTCTTTAGGGATTCAAGAATTATTAACCATCCCAGGTAGCTGGGGGACACTGGATGTCCACGAACCACTTGTCCAGGTGTGGCACGCGCTCAAGCTGGGTTTCCACGACCTGCATCGCCTCCTTGGTCAGTTTGACCCCGGTCTGATACGTCGTCGTCACCATTGCGACCAGCGGATGGTTCCCTTTCCAGGTCATGGTGCTGGCATACTGGATCACAGCGTCCAGGCTATCGAGCAATGCCCCATTCCAATGCTGTTCTAAAATGCCCCAACAGCGCTCGATCGCATTGTACTTACTGTGGTAGGGCGGATAATAGGCCAAGCGGATCGTGAGGTGATAGCGCTAGACAAACTCCACCACACGTTGCATAAATTGGGTGCGCCGACTGTGATTCTCCGGCCCATTATCCAGATTGATGAGCAGCGTCGTGATGTGGGCAAAGCGCTCTTTGATGCTCTCCCAGCAGTCGATCAAGCGATCTACCAGGCAATCGCTAGTGACTTTGGACGTCACCGCAGAGAGAAAGAGTTGATCGGAGGCTGGCAGAAAAATGCCCACCGGCGTCACGGTGGCCGTCGACTCAAAGTCGTGGTCAGCGGCCTTGGTCAGGACGCGACTCTTGCCTCCGCGTGCAAACGGGCCGCCTTTGACCGTCGCCTTGGCCTCCATCGAGAGCCGTAACACCCCCTCATCAGCATCTGCCTCCTCGTTGCGCTGCTTTACTTGGGCAAAGATGGCATCGGTTTCCGGGAGTTTTTTTGGGGCTGACTCTTCGCCACTTTTTTGGGAAAGTAGCCCAGCTCGTTGAGCTTGGTCGCAAGCGTCTCAGCGGTGGCTAATGCCTCGTCGGTGTAGCCCTTCTGGGCCAGCAACTGGCGGCGCACTTCCGCTGCTGTCAACCGCGTATACAGGCGTGTGGTGCGAAACCGTGGGTCCGCTTGGCTCTGACTATCCACAATAGCCGTGAGATCGCTCAGCAAGTTGGGCAGATGGGCTTCGCTGCGCTTACGCCCACGCGACGCAAACGCATCCACGCACACCATCCCACGCTCCACCTCGTGCATGCCTTTGCGGATCGTCCCGCGATTCCAGCCCAACTCTCGTTCGGCCAGCCGCTGACCACCTTCACCCAAGGCTTGAACTGTTCGCGCCATGCACATGCGGCGCACGCTGCCTTTGAGGTCCTTGGCCGTGTTCAACAGCAGTGTTTTGACCTCCTCAGTCAGTTCCATGCTTGTCCCTCCAAGTACACTTTTCTTGGAGCATTCTACCATACTGGCACAATTTAGTTTTCCCTAGTCCCTTACTCTACCATAACAGTCTCTTTTTGACCACTACCCTCAACTCCTATGCTCGAAAAAACAAGACACGCCAGGCTTTGTGGGAATACGACAATATCATTAGCAGCCTCTATTTGCTCGATTTTGTAGACTCGCCACTTCTGCGCAAGAACGTCCAGACTGCGCTCAATCGGGGCGAAAGCTACCATCAACTTCGTCGTGCCGTTTCCTACGCCAATTTTGGTACATTGCGCTTCAGGTCAGAAGAGGATCAATACCTGTGGCATGAGTGTAGCCGATTGGTCACCAACTGCATCATTTACTACAATATGACCATCTTGTCGCAGTTGTGGGCACGCGAAGAGGCCAGCCCAGATATGACGCACATTGCCCACATCTCCCCGGTGGCCTGGCAACATATCAATTTCTATGGTCAGTATGAGTTTATCAAAGCACCAGAGCCCATCAATATGGAGGAGATCGTCGAAGCCTTAGCGCATCACTCCATCCTCTCGATGGTCGACGAAGGAAATGTCTAATTGAGGCCGAGTGCACCGTTTCGGGGGGTCATGCAAAAAAACCCTATAAAAACTGGCTGATCGGACGCTCCCATCGGTTGCCGAGCCGTTCCATGCTTATGCAGATTGCCGACTATCTAGAATGCAGACTCAGTGAGCGCAACGATTTACTGCTGGCAGCACAATATCTGCCTGAACAGCCAGAGAAGGCGATGAGTTGCGGCGGGCATTGGAGCATGCTCAAAGGTTATGGAGACATTGTCCTATCCGGCAATAGTTGTTACGCACACGTTCCAGGTCCAGGCCGCAAACGAGTTCTTTCTGCGCCTCTTTGAGTTGCCACCTCTCGATACGATTCCACCGCATCAGCGCAGTACGATTCATTTCCTCTTTCACCCGAATTTTTGCAGACGCCCCACAATCAATGTAGAAGCACGAGCGATGTGGCAAAAACATACGCTTTTTGGTATTCAACTCTTCAAACAGCAGAACGCGCTCTCCCAGTACGATGCCTGGTATCAGCAGAGCGTTCAGCAGTGGTGTAAGATCCCGGGCTTTCAAAAGTACTGGGAAAGGGCGCGAGAAGCCATCAGGTAGGAGATTCCACCGACAAAGGTTGTGCTTGCTCGCATGGCGACAACCGGCGAGTTGCTCCCCATACGCTTAGGCATATGCTTGTCTCCGTCAGCGGCAAAATCTCTCCGGCGGTCTCGGCATTTTTGCCAGTCGATGATGCGGTGCGTGCCGTGTATGCCTCGTTTGGTAGTGTGACCTCGTAGCCTTCGCCGTTAAGTTGACATAAGATATTATGGTCTCTCTGATGGAGGGAAGCCAAAAAAGATGCTGTTGGCGCATTGCCAAATGTCTTCTCTTCTTGAGCACACATGCTATTTCCCTTTGAGCTTGGAAATTAATTCGCCGGCAGCATCAACTTGACGAAGAGCCCACCGTCCCGGACGGCAACTCCCCTACTAATCCAAACAATTCCCAACCGGACATGCTCAAGCGCAGCATCGCGGCTGAGGAAGCCCTTGCCGAACTAAAAGCCCGCTTGGCCGCTTCCGGCTACCCTATGCCCACAATTCCCACGTTCCATGTCCCAAGTCCCAATAGCAATAATTCTCATGACTCGCCGTCAACTAAGGAATAAGCGCATTGAAAAGCAAATCAAATTTCTTACCCCCGATTGTATGCCTTATAATACCTTCTTTTGTAGGTAACATCGGCTCCATATGTATGCTACACTAAATAGTTATTAGGATACTGCACATCCTAACATGATATCCCTGTAACGTTTTAACGTACGTATTCCTGATGAGGCGCTTCGGGTGACTGCAAGTGCATAACCTGGGGATATCTTCCGCTCTTGCAAGTAGCTCAATACATATCCCGCTAGCGCATCTAAGTACAATCAAGCAACTTTTGCGGGATAGGAACTCCTAAGTAGCGATACGGTACAGGAGCCATCCCTCAATCTTTATCTGATTGTACTTAGTAATCAGTCCAGTTAGGTTTTTCAGGCGGAAATGTAGTGGCACCCCTTGCGGGCAATACCATTTAGATAAGAAGAAGTTGTGCTCCGACGAGCATCGGGCGAGACTCAACAAGGAGTCATAGTCAAACCGACAATGGGTCTCTGTGAGGGGACTGATGCCCCTCATAGATGTACAGCCTTTGCACTTATCTAAACGGTATTGCCCCTTGCGGGTGCCAGGCCCAACCTGACTACTAGGCCAGTTGGAGGTGATACTTTGATTCCTGGTTCCTTCGATTACGTGGTGGCACACAGCGTTGAAGAAGCTGTGGCCCTATTGAACCAGCACGGCGATGAAGCCAAAGTCCTGGCTGGCGGCCATAGCCTCATTCCCCTGTTGCGATTCCGCCTTGCCAGCCCATCTGTCTTGATCGATATCAATCGCATTAACGGTCTAGACTATATCCAGGAGGCAGACGGCGTACTGCATATCGGTGCCCTGACTCGTGAAGCAGAATTGGATACCTCGAACCTCATTCGTGAGCGCTATCCCATCCTGCGTGATGTCTCTCGAGGCCTGGCGGACCCTATAGTGCGAAATTGGGCTACAATTGGCGGTAATCTGGCTCATGCAGATCCCGCCAACGACCACCCCGCGACTATGCTGGCGCTAGGAGCGAGTGTGGTAGCTAATGGACCGGATGGCGAACGCGTCATTCCCATTGAAGAATTCTTCACCGACGCGAGCTTTGAAACAACACTGCAGCCCAACGAAATCCTGACAGAGATTCGCATTCCATCTCCCAAGGAGCGAAGCGGCGGTGCATATTTCAAACTTGAGCGCAAAACGGGTGATTATGCCATCGCTAGTGTAGCCGCCTATGTAACCCTGGATGGCAATGGCAACGTCACATATGCAGGCATCGGGTTGACCAATGTTGGGCCAACACCTATCAAAGCCCGAGATGCCGAGCGGTCTCTACTTGGCAAACCTTTGGATGAAACCACTATCCATCAAGCCGCCGATCTTGCGGCCGCTGCCTCGCAGCCCACGAGTGATACTCGCGGCCCGGCTGAATATAAGCGTGATATGGTTCGTACACTGACGGTGCGTGCGTTACGCAAAGCGCTCGCTCGTGCCACAGGAGGAGAATAGCGTGAGCAAACATCATATTAGTGTCACCATCAATGGAACTGTGTACGAAAGCGATGTCGAAGCTCGCACACTGCTCGTCCACTGGCTTCGCGATGATCTACGCCTGACCGGTACCCACATTGGCTGCGATACGACCAGTTGCGGAGCCTGCACAATCCTCGTGGATGGCAAGGCTACCAAATCCTGCACCATGTTTGCAGTGCAGGCCGATGGTCGCCAAATTACCACAGTTGAAGGCCTGGAGCAGAACGGCCAGCTACATCCCTTGCAAGAAGCCTTCCATGAAAAGCATGGCTTGCAGTGTGGCTATTGCACCCCTGGCATGATGATGACCGGGCTAGCTCTCCTGCAGCGCAATCCCAATCCCAGCGAGCAGGAGATTCGTGTAGGTATCTCTGGCAACCTGTGCCGCTGTACGGGCTACGTCAACATTGTCAAAGCAATTCGTTATGCCGCAGACAAGATGCAGGCGGCCGAGCAGGTACCGGTCAGCGCCGGTGAGGGAGGCGAATAATGGCAACAGAAGTACAAAAGCATGGTTTAGGAGAATCCTACAAACGCAAAGAGGATGCTCGCTTCATCCGCGGCCAGGGCAACTACGTCGACGATGTACAGCTTCCTGGAATGCTCTACGGCGATATCGTGCGCAGTCCTTATGGGCATGCAATGATCAAAAATGTAGATATCAGTGAAGCACTGAAAGTCCCAGGCGTAGTAGCGGTCATCACCGGAAAAGACCTCGATGCCGCCGGACTTGCCTGGATGCCCACTCTCTCTGCCGATACCGAAGCGGTATTGGCTCTGGATCGCGTGATGTACCAGATGCAGGAAGTGGCCTTTGTGGTTGCTACCAGCCGCTATGCTGCCGCCGATGGTGTCGCAGCCGTCGACGTTGAGTACGAACCCCTGCCTGTAATCGTTGATCCCAAGAAGGCGATTGAGCCAGATGCTCTACTGCTGCGTCCTGACAAGAAGGACAAGCAGCCAACGAACCAGATATATCACTGGGAAACGGGTGACCGTGGAGCAACCGAGGCAGCCTTTACTGAAGCCCAGGCCAACGGAGTGGTCATTGAGCAAGAGATGTACATTCCGCGTATTCACCCTGCTCCGATTGAAACCTGTGGATGTGTAGCCGATTTCCATAAATCAACGGGGAAACTCACTCTCTGGTTAACTTCGCAAGCGCCACATGCGGTTCGCACGCTTTTAGCCATCGTAGCTGGCCTGCCGGAGCATCGTATTCGCGTCATTTCGCCCGATGTTGGCGGTGGCTTTGGCAATAAAGTGCCGATCTATCCTGGCTACGTGTGCGCAGTCGTCGCCTCGATTACGACGGGCAAACCCGTCAAGTGGATTGAAGATCGCACCGAGAACCTGTGTAGCACTGGCTTTGGCCGTGACTATCACATCAAAGCCAAGATCGCTGCTGATAAAGACGGTACCGTCAAGGCATTACAAGTCTACACCCTTGCCGATCATGGCGCATTCGACGCGGCAGCACAACCAACCAAATTTCCCGCTGGCCTCTTCCACATTTGCACCGGCTCCTATGACTTTAAAAATGCCTTTGTAGAGGTGGATGCCGTTCATACCAATAAGGCCCCTGGCGGTATCGCCTATCGCTGCTCCTTCCGTGTCACCGAGGCCTCATACCTGATCGAGCGCTCGATGGATACGTTGGCGCATAACCTCGGAAAAGACCCGGCGGCTCTGCGCCTGCAGAACTTTATCCAGCCGGAGGCCTTCCCCTATCACTCAGCCCTGAACTGGACATACGATAGCGGCAATTACGAGGGGGCGCTCAGACTGGCTATGAAGAATGTCGATTACGAGGGGCTTCGTCGCGAGCAGGCCGAGAAGCGAGCACGTGGCGAACTGATGGGCATCGGCATCTCCAGCTTCACCGAGATCGTTGGCGCTGGCCCCGGCAAGCACTTCGACATCGCTGGTATTGAGATGTTCGATAGCTGCGAAATCCGCGTTCACCCCACTGGCAAGGCTCTGGCACGCATCGGTGTGCAAACCCAGGGTCAGGGACATGAAACGACCTTCGCCCAAATCATCGCAGCCGAACTCGGCATGTCACCTGATGATATCGACGTCGAGCACGGTGATACCGATACCGCGCCCTATGGTCTCGGTACCTATGCCAGTCGCAGTACGCCTGTGGCCGGTGCGGCAACAGCATTAGCAGCACGCAAGGTACGCGACAAAGCCAAGAAGATCGCTGCCTACCTCCTAGAAGTAGGTGAGGAGGACCTTGAATGGGAACCTGGACGTTTCTACGTCAAGGGTACTCCAAGCAAGGGCAAAACCATTCAGGAACTGGCCTTTGCCGCCTATACCAACAGCCCTCCAGGTCTAGAGCCAGGCCTTGAGGCCGTCAACTACTACGATCCGCCCAACCTTACCTATCCATTCGGTAGCTATATCTGTATCGTCGATATTGACCGTGGCACAGGTCAGGTACATATCCGCCGCTTCATGGCGGTGGACGACTGTGGCACCGTTATCAACCCCATGGTCGTAGAGGGCCAGATTCACGGTGGGTTAACCCAAGGACTCGCTCCAGCGATGTACGAGGAGATATCCTATGACGAGAATGGTAACGTTCTTGGCAGCAATTTCCAGGACTACCTGATCCCCACCTCGATGGAGACCCCAGCCTGGGAAATCGATAGAACGGTGACGCCATCGCCGCATCATCCCATCGGAGCAAAAGGCATCGGCGAGTCACCTACCGTTGGCGCTCCCCAAGCCATTGCCAACGCCGTTGTCGATGCCCTCGCCCACGTCGGTATCCGTCATATAGATATTCCACTTGCACCGTGGAAAGTATGGGCTATTCTAAAAGAGAAAGGTTTAGCCGCCGATTAACGTATCAATATGACTTGTGACTAGGGTGACCCTTGCGGTCGCCCTAAGGCGGGAGTTGGGGTCAGGCGAAATGTAGGGACAGGGCCTTATGCCTGTCCGGCCCGATGAGCGCTGGCCTCGTTACCCTTTCGTCTTTTCCTTGGAGCATATCATGACCAATTCCCTACTTGAACTTGCGTATCGCTTAACGCAGGCAGGAGAACCTTTTGTCCTGGCAACAGTCATCTGGTGCGAGCGGCCTACCTCGGCCAAACCAGGGGCACAGGCAATCATCACGGCCAATGGTCAGATAACCGGATGGATTGGTGGTAGCTGTGCACAGCCCGTTGTACTGCGTGAAGCCCTGCGCATTTTGCGTGAAGGCGATGACCCTTACTTGTTGCGCCTCGGCTCACCCGACGCGGGTATGGGGCGCAGCAGTGACGTACGCGTTTTTCCCATGAGTTGTACCAGCGGAGGTGTCTTGGATATCTATATGGAGCCGCATCTTCCCCAACCTCAACTCTTGCTGATCGGCGACTCACCCGTAATTGCCGCCCTCAGCCGACTGGCCCCGGTGCTCAACTTTACCGTGATCCAACTTCAATCGCCTGATCTCAGTCAGGTACGCGTCGATGAGCGTACATATATCCTCGTTGCTACCCATGGACAGTACGACGAGGACGCGCTAGAGCAGGCCCTCCGTAGTCCGACGAGCTATGTAGGTATGGTCGCTAGCCGCAAGCGTGGAGAAGCCTGCCGTGACTACCTGCGTACCTCCGGCCTCCCGGAATACCAGATTGCGCGCCTTAAGGTACCTGCCGGTCTGGATCTTGGTGCGGTGACACCAGAAGAAATTGCGGCCAGTATCATCGCGGAGTTGGTCCAGGTACGGCGTAGTAGCTTGGCCATCCACGAGAGTGCCGATACTACCTCTACGCAGGAGCAGCGGCAGGATAGCGAAAATACCCCCTCTGGCCTACCCGAAACCGCGCTTGATCCTGTCTGTGGTATGATAGTAGAAATAGCCAGTGCTCGTCACCGCAGCACCTATGATGGACGAGAGTTTTACTTCTGCTGTCCTGCCTGCAAGCGGCTATTTGAGCGCAATCCACATGAATATCTCGTCCATGACGAAAGGTAACGTTTCTTATGGAATTTACTGGTACTCAGACTGTAGCAGCGCCCATCGAGAAAGTGTGGGAATTTCTTTACGACGTAAACAATGTGGCTTCGTGTGCTCCCGGTTTTCAGAGCCTGGAAGTATTGGAGGATGAACACTGGAAAGCCGTTGTCGGCGTAGGCGTTGGAGCCGTCAAGTTCAAGTTCACCATGGATGTCACCCGACCTGACATGCAGCCACCCAACCTTATGATCGTGAAGGCCCGAGGCAAAGCACCTGGGAGTGCTGTTGATATGCAAGGCAACATGAATCTCACCGCACTCGAAGATCAGCAGACGCAAATGGATTGGAAGGCTGTCGTGACTGTAAGTGGTACCATTGCAAGCGTAGGGGCACGTTTGCTTACCGGTACAGTGCAGCGGCTCACTGGCCAATTCTTTGATTGTCTGAAATCCAAACTGCAGGCCCCCGATGAAGCTAAGGCTGCCAGCTAACTCATATGGAAAGTGCTGTTGATCGCTGGAACGAACTACTTTCTGCACGCGCCCGACAGATGGATGCCACTTATGCACGTCTAGGTCGCACAAGCGCCGATTTCTGGGATCGCCGGGCGCGCGGCTATCATCGTTCGACGAAAGATACCGTCACCGGCGATCCTTTGTTTCTCAAATTGCGGAGTACCGTTACCCCGCAAACAACCATACTGGATGTGGGCGCGGGTACCGGGCGCTTCACCCTTGCACTTGCGCCTCTTGCCAGGCACGTGACTGCCGTCGAGCCAAACTCCACAATGCTTGATTATCTCCGCCGCGACGCGAGTGAGCAAGGATTGACAAACATCTCCTATGTGCAAACAACCTGGCAGGACGCCCCAGAAGACCTCTCTGCTGACATTGTGCTCTGTAGTCATGTACTTTACCCTATTAAAGACATCGTGCCGTTTCTGTCAAAACTTCGAGCAGCGATGCGTAGTGCCTGTTATATTTACATGCGTGCTACCCACGTCGACGCAGTAACTGCCCACCTCTGGCGGCATTTTCACGGTGAAGAACGCCACCTCCCACCCGGCTATATTCACGCTGTGGATGTCCTGTACGAAATGGGTATCTTTGCCAATGTAGGGGTTGTGAAAGTCCCACCAATTCAGCACTATCCCTCATACGACGTAGCCGTAGAGGAAATGTTGGAGCAACTTATCCTGCCCGACAACCTACTCACCCGCCAAGAATTGAGGAACTTACTGCAGGCTTGGCTTGTAGAGCAGGATGGCATGCTGAAACCACCCGTAGACGACATGGTGTTCGCGATTATTGTGTGGGAAACATAGGTAGGAAGGATCTCGTATTATGAGTCGGAACCTCCTACGAGCGCCTTCCTACTATGTTAGACGTTAGATTAGCCCAACTTCTCAAAGAAGGGCTTCAGTGAATGAGCAGACATTGATGCTGTCTTGCTTGTCATCCCTTCGTTCTACTCGATTGTCATCCTGAGCGAAGCGAAGGATCTGGCTCACCGCACGCCGAAATCCGGCGCGAAGCGGAGGATGACAGCCATTCTCTTCAAACGTCTACCGCAGGTTAAGATATCGCTCAATGTCTAATTTCCTCTTGGCCTAAATGTGCTATTGCTGCGGTTAGTTCATATCCCCCCGTGCTATACTGCTTCTAGATATACCAATGTGTATCACAATCACAACCGAGATGAGCAGAACGCGAACTTCCTTACTCGCCTTGCTCAGCGTATCACCTCATCACTCGCAGCCTTGCGGGTCAACAACCAGAAAATCTCGCCTGTTGTGACCATGCCTGAGGATGTCGCACCTCTGTCGATAGTGGATGAACCCCGTAACGCACCTCGAATATACGAATCATCGCTTGCTCTCTCTATAGTACATGCAGCTGTCGAGCCTCCACTAATACGTGCCCTGCCTGCTCCTCTCTCAATAGAGAAGCGACCCTCGGTTTCGGGCAAGGTACAGGTGCCAAAACGACCGTCCAAAATACGCTTGGAATCTGCTTCCTCGCAAAAATCTCGTCAAATCAAGAGATGCTGGCACAACTGGAAAGGCGAAGTGGTAAGGTTATGGACACGATGCTATCAGGTTCGGGTATGTTTGAGGCCGACCGGAGTGAAATGGTTGTTGCGAATGTGGGTATCAAATCCTCAAGCGTAGTAGTGGTAATGCTCACGGGCGATCCAGGACCCGTCGTTGTACAATACATCACGCTTAGACCCCAGGATGGATTTACGGTACATTTAAGTGCGCCTGCCCAGGCGAAAACTTCATTTAATTATGTGATTCTCACGGGGGAACAGTCCTAAAGTTCCCCTTCAGCCTCTTTTTTGAGCCGTTTGAAGAACTCTTCCATAAACGCGAATCGTTCATGAGCCATCTCTCGACCGGTATCTGTTGTCATACGATCCGGCAGATTTTCGAAGAGCAACTGGAACTCAATATAGGGAGAGTAGTCGGATCGCCTTCGCATATTTCGTACCACCGTGGGATTCACCGGTAGTACAACATCATCGGGTACCGGAGAATATACCTTCTGATTATAGTGTCCTGTAATGCAGTACAGCCGCCCAATACCCATCGCGCCAAGTATATCAAGCTTATCCGCATCGTAAAGAACACGACCTTCTAACGACTGTGGTACCTTTCCGCCTGTTAAACGATGGTCGAGAATTGCCTGTTGTACCGTGGGAATGCATTGTTGCGGAAAAGGCGTACCGCTGAGTAGTTCTGTTGCTAGTTCAGCCCCAATCACCGCATGATCTCCGCCAAAACGAGCTTCACGCGCCTGTCCAATATCGTGCAGGGCAACTGCTGCCCATATGGTTGGGAGATCGCCGCCTTCGCGAGCCGCAATAGTATTTGCCAGCGTCATCACGCGCTCCAGGTGATCGTAATCATGGGCTGCATCCTCACTGCCTTCGCGTATCATCGTTTCATGAGCCAACCTAAGAAGCCAATCTCTAAGATTCAACACGTACAGTTCTTTCTAGCGTCGGTAAAGTAAAAATGAAGCGGCTGCCTTCTCCGTAAACTCCACTGCTCTCAACGCGAATGCTGCCGCCATGCATTTGCACAAGTTGCGCAACCAGATAGAGGCCAAGACCAATGCCTCTTGTATGACTTTCTTCGATATTAGGTCCACGGTAGAAGCGTTCAAAAAGGCGAGCTTGTGCATCTTGAGGAACACCAATACCCTTATCTTCTACACAAACTTCTATAGTCTCTTGAGAGCGGCGCAATGCAACGGTAACAGACCCTCCTTGCGGGCTGTATTTTATCGCATTCTGCACTAGGTTTGCGATGATTTGTCGCAGCCGCGCACTATCGCCCATTACAAGGTAGGCTTGCTCGTTCGGCTCAATCAGACAGCGAATTGAGTGATCCGGCGAAGCCGTTTCGTGCTGAGTGACAACATGTGTTGCAATCTCCGCCAGGTCAACTTCTTCTAATTTCAGCATAAGTTGTCCGCGGTTGATTTGTGTCACTTCCAGAAAACTATTGACGATATTGGTGAGTTGCCTTGCTTGCTCCTCGATAATCGTGAAGTTTTCTCTCAACGAGCTAATCTGCTGCTGCTCGCTTGCCCTTTGAAGCGCCCGTAAAGAGAGTTGACTATGCGCCAGGATGACTGTCAGCGGCGTACGAAATTCGTGAGCAGTAATAGCCAGGAATTCGTCTTTAAGCTCGTTCGCCTCTCTCATCGCAGCTTCACTCGTTCGTGCTGTGAGTGCCTCCTGCTGCCAGCGTGCTTGCTCGATAGCCAATCCGGCAAGTTGTGCGATGCCTTCAACACATGCCATATCCCAGATAGTGAACTCATGTTGTCGCCGCTTGAGATGCGTTTGCACTGCCTCGTCCTCTATGGTCGCTGAACCATCCAGTATCATAAGGCCGTGCAGGTGATTACGATGCGTAATAGGCGCTGCAAGAATCATGGTGGACTGAAACGGATTGGGCTGGTAAGGATACTGCTCGGCATTAATAAGGGTCATATGACCCTCGATCAATTGTGTGCGGAACTCCTGGTATTGTCCAGGCTCAGGAGTGAGCCATTGCTGTTGTTGGGCGAGCCACCTCTGTTCCGTTTCTTCTACAAAGCCAATTGAGATCAGGGGGGTAAATGTTTGTTGCTCCTCATCGTACAACAGGCAAGCTCCATAGCAGCAATTGAGCGTGTTTAGAGCCATAGAGAGCACACTCTGTAGAATAGCTTTGATATCAGTCATGCCTGAAACGGCTTCTGCCGCGTGCAGCATTGTTTCCAACGCCTGGCGGATGCGCTGCTCAACACGCATCTGTTGGGTGATATCGCGAAAAGCGCTGACGATACCAATCTGTTCCTTCGCGCTGTCAAGCAAAGGGGCCACATTCATTTCTACAATACGCTCAACACCATCAGCACGTTGCACACGGAACTGCTCCCCACGCACACGTTCCCCACGTAGAGCGCGTGTGAGTGGAAAATCTTCGCCGGTAATCGGTTGTCCATGCAATGTATAGGTCCGGTGGCGTTGTAGAACCTCGTTAAGTTGATCTTGCGAGCGTATGTCTTTACCCAGGAAAGAGGCCGCTGTGTTATTACGTAGCACTATTTGTCCTTCCAGATTCAGCACACTGATGCCCTCGGTCATTGCATGAAAGATAGCATCAAGCGTATTTGCGCGCTCCATTGCCAGCTCGGCAGCTTGGCGAGCATCATCTAGTAAATGTGCCTTGTCAACGGCCAGAGCACATTGTGTAGCAATATCTTGCGCGAAGGCAAATTGACCTTTCAAAGGACGATAATTCGAGTCGCGATAGTTGACGAAGGCAAGGCCAACACAACGAGAAGTACCAGACGAAACTTCATCTCTGACTTGTGGCTTTTCCTGGCTCTCAAATTCTCGCAACTGCGCATCTCTGACAAAATGCTTGTCCTTCATACCCACCATCAGAGGTACAATCATCGCATTGTCCAGCCCCAGCTTGCGATACCAGAGAATCTCGCCTCCCTCAGCCTGTTCCGCGCTGACAAATAGCGGCGTGCCGGTTATAGCAGCATGTTGGCAATTAGGCAAATCTGTCAGTGACACGGTGCTGAGCATAGTCGTGATATTTTGTTGCCGCTCACTCGCACCGCTCATGCTCGCCACTGAGAGCATCTCGTTGTCCAGCAGCACAATCGCTCCTCCATCGGCATCCAGGCCATGCACAAGGTGCTGGGTGGCAATAGCCAGGACGGCTGAAAGGTCTTCCCCCGAGTTAACGGTAAGAGCCACCTGATAAATTGCGCGCGCACGTTCAATTAACTGTTCCACCCGACTTCGCTCTGCCTGTGCCTGTTCATACAGACGCGCATTATCAATCGCAATAGCCGCTTGATGTCCTACGGCCCGTGCGAGTTGCTGCTGTGCTGCTGAAAATGCATGCTCTTGATTCGGATTGTCCAGTGACATCATCCCAACCGGTCGCCCCTCGCGAATCAATGCAACGAGGAGCACTGAGCGCACCAGAAATGTCTCTGCAATGAGACGCATACTCGGTTCAGCATGCAAATCCTCTAAAGCAAGTAGACCATTTTGCTTGAGTAGGCGATGGACAACCGGATCATCAAACGGCAAAGTACTACGATACCAGAGAGAGTCAGCAGCCGAAATACTTTTGGCATCAAGGTGTTGAGAAGAAAGATGATAGGTAGCAGGACGAAAAACACCCCGTATATCTTCTAATAACCACACGGCACACCGCTCGACTTCGCATACCTCAGTAGTCCGTTTCACCAGTACCTTTAAAATGGAGTCGAGATCGAGCGAGGATGCAAGTAATTCTGCGAGTTCACGCAAAATTTCGCTTTCACGTAGTGCTGTCAGCAGGCGTAAATGCTCTTGCTCATTCGTGAGTGGGGAACTTTCACCTGACATGCTCTTGACCTCTAAGGATGTATGTAATTCAATGGCGATGCTTTACAGATTTGCTACTTTTTAGAAATGTTCGTGTTCTTCTTAGGTGGGGTATAGAGATCGATTAACGAGAGTGTAACAGATGAGTATGCATACGTCAAGCATCATGAGCTAAATTCCACTCTTAAGTCGAAATCGATTTATGGCAGGTTGGCACAGAAGCAGTTTCAGTTCTGACGTCCCTATTTGTAGCAATGAGCCAATCGAGCATATCCCCAAATTATACGTGGATGTCAGGCAATCTCCTCTTGATAGGTCGCTTGCTTCATTGTATACTAACAATAGCAGAACTATCCATTCTGCACAGATGTCTGCCTCGAATCGACTACCTTTCCATCATCAGGAGCGTTACAATGTTCTCTCACATCACAATGTCCCAGCGCACATCATTCGCCACACATTTGGCGACAAAAGAAGGAGAGAAAGACTACGCCGAACTAGAGCCATAGTCTTTCTCTCCCTTTAAGAATGGAGGGGAAAGCTCAATCGGAGCGCTCGCTATTTCCTCCGACGTAAACGCACCAACTCTACTAGGAACGCGAGAACCGTACCCGCAACTGCTTCAACAATAGTGGTAGTTTTAGCTCCTCCGCTTTTCTGCTTCTTTTGCTTCTTGGAATGTTCGCTATCCGCCTGAACAGGATGTGACTGATCATGTGATTGTGCCGCTGTAGTGCCATTGCTCGCAGCAGTACCCGTTGGTGTTTTTCCCTCTTCTACCTGCTTTGCAATGCTGGAAGTAGCTTCATTCTTAGGAAGAATTTCCTTCGGTTGTTCATCCTTGTGTGTGACGGCGGCTTGTTCTTGCATAGTTTTTTCGTCAGTGGGAAGATGACTGGTCATTATATGAACCATTGTAGGTAAGTCATGCGGCGTGGCCTTGATTCCCTCAGAAAAGTAGGCATTGACTTCAGCTCCCAGGAAGAGAATCACGCCAAAGTAGTAAAAGAATACAAGCAAGATGATGAAAGAACCGAGGGTCGCGATAGGCCCACTGTTTATAAAGTGTTGTACGTAGAGCGGGAAAAGTGTGAGGTAAAGTTGCAGAAGCACTGCACCTACCGCAGCTCCTAACCAGCTATTGCGAAAACTAATTTTCTGATTAGGAACAACCATGTAAATAGCCTCAAACAAAAGCCATCCCACGATCAAGCTGCCTAGGATACCTGCAATACTCACAAGGAAGCCAGCACTTGCAAGATGCAGAACAGACAAAACTAATGCGGGTCCGCTCAATGTGATTACCATGACTGGAATAAGGACAACAAACAACAAGAGCATACCTACAGCCATGATATTCTGCTGGAGAAACTTCCGAGGGCGTACATGGTAAATGATATCAAAACAACCTTCGATGAACACGAACAGGCGGGAACCGCTAAAGATGGCGAGAATGACTGCGATGATTACCAATATGCCAGCTGACTTATTCAGCGAAGTAAGTGATGCGTTAATTAATTGTTGTGAGGATATACCCGAACTGGCCAGGGCATGTCCGAGCTGCTGCGTAAGGTTAGCGTATGCAGAAGGGCTTAGGCCACCAATGACCAGCCCTAGAATACCTAGCACAGCAATAATAATGGGGAATATTGACATCAGCAGGTTATACGCCAATCCTGCTGCCAGGTTCATCGACCAGTCATTACTAAATTTTGTGAAAAGCGCCATTATAGGCTTAGCATCTTTTTCAACAGTTACTACTGCACCGGTAGATGTCTTCTTCTGTGCTTTCTCACCTTGTTTGCTCTCTGTATGTTGCTCTTTTGTCTGAGTTGCCATAACTCCTCCTTTTCATCGCAGGATTCAAAACGAGTAAAAGCGATGGCCATGGTGAATCTTGCTGCGATATTCTCTTTTATTGGAGCACGTTTTTACTCGTTGTAGCGTTTCATTTAGGAAAAGAATTCACCTGCTTCTTTATCAGTTTTTCTGATCATCACTGCCTATCGACATAACTTCTACCCAAATTACTCTTTCGTGAGGGAGAAATGCTTAGGGAGCAGCATCAAGAAGTGATATGATGTAGGTAATTATTGGCGTTCCCAACAATACTTTACTTTGGGCTGGCATCGTTTTTATGAGTTCGCAACGACCACCAAATCAACAGAGTTTTGCCTCTTTACTGTGGGATGTTCTGCGCATGAGTATGCGTGCTTTTTGGGGCAGCCGCGCAAATCCCGCACGTGCTTTGCTTGAGCGCCAGCAAGCCTTAGCCGTGCTAGGTCTTCCTCCAACAGCAACTCCCCAGCAAATCAAACGCCGTTACCGGGCGCTTGCTAAGCGATACCATCCTGATCGAGGAGGAGACCAGCGGCAAATGCAACGTATCATCGCTGCTTATGAATTGCTTATGAAAGACCAGTCCCGCTGACCAACTATACCAGCGGTGCTCCACAGTGGTTGCAGAAGCGTTTGCCAGGACGGCTTGGCGTCCCACACTGATCACAATAAACAACACCTTGTGAATATTGAGAAGAGGATTGAGCAGGCTGAGCAGGAGCCGCTGGTGGCGGTGATGATGATGGTGCAGAACTTTGCATTGGAGGTACCGCGGTTGTCTGGCCGCTTGGTGATCCCGGATCTGTCTGAAGTGTATCGTGAATGGTTTTAACCGCCTTGATAGCCACTCCGCCTATTGCTCCGGCAATTTTCAAGCCTTTTGCGATATCTTCCATATCTTTTTTTATGCGGTTAGTGGGTGGAAGCAAAGTTGAGTCAGAAACCTTTTCAAAGGAATTCGTGCCAATCTGTATCCCTTCGCCGTTGCCAGCAAGTTGCCCCTGATCTTGCGTGCCATCATCAAAACGCAATGACACGCTATTACCCTGCTGGATATAATTACCCTCACGACGTGTTTCAGGGGCATTTGTAGTGACCTGCTCTCCGCTCAAAAGGGATTTGGCTGCATTGGCAAGTCGGCTGCGGTCCTGCTCAATTAAAACAAATCGCCCATTTCCTTGTAAGATCAGGCGATGCAGCCGTGAAGTAAAGTAATCTAATCCTACACCCGATCGTTGGGAACATTCATACTGGCCGGTAATAGGCTTCATAACAAGGATCCTTCTCAAGAACAAGGAACATTCTATTTTTATTCACATAATATTATAGCATTTCTACGAGTGGCAGGTGCCTGTAGTTGCATCCATCGAAGCCTTATTTATTCTGAGGTGCATCTTCAGCGGAGGTCGTCGCGCTGCTAAAGTTAATTGGAGCATTTGAGAGCTTACGAACTATATCTAGCTCCTTCTCACCCTCTTTCGCCTGACCCTTTTTCATGAGATGACGACCGAGGAGATCATGGGCACGAATTTGTGCAGCGACTCGGTCTGTAGTTGCCAGCACACGAATCGCCTCTCGAAAAGCTGCTTCTGCGTTTGGGTCCTGAACGTTAATGTGCTCAAGTGTTTGGCCAAGCATCATCTGTGCCTCGGCTTGTCGAAGGATATAGCTCTTCTTACCTGCTTCCAGTGCCTGTTCAACATAGCCAAGTGCAATCTGGCAATGAGAATCTTCAAGTTCAACTCCTGCCAAATAGCAGGCAGCAGCAGAGACCACGTTAGCTCGCTCTTTAAGAGTATACGGAGTGGTATTCTCCGAATCATCCAGCGTTGGTGTCCACGTATTTAAGACCCTCTGCAATCGCTGTCGTGCCCCACTCAAGTTTCCCATTCCTTGTTCTATTAATCCAATCTGACAGTCGAGCAGCGAAGCGCGTAGCGTTTCTCCGATTGACCGGTAAAGCACGGCAGCATCTTCAGCATGACTCAGCGCATCCCGCATTTGAAGACTCTCGCTTTGAGGCTGACCTGCTTCATCTGTCTCATCCTCTGCCTGTCCAAAGATCACAAGCGCCATGCCCCAATGCGCTTCGGCTACATAACGCAGCGGGGTGGAAGAATTCATCATTTTGAGCACAATCTGATATTCCTCTAAGGCAGTATCAAGCTGCCCCAACTCTCGCGTTGCAGCAGCAAGATGAAGTCGCAACGTCAACGCTTCAAGGTAGTGTTCAGGCGGAACTTTTTCCGGCAACACAGCCACAGCCGACAGAAAATCCTTCTGTGCATCAAGAAATTGTCTGAGTGAAAAGTAGGCTTGCCCGCGCAATGCAAGCATCCGCCAACGTAGGGATGAGGAAATTTGAGAGATATTCAGATTATTCAATTGCTCTAGAACGCGGCGAGGCTTTCCAGCATCAAGGAGTTGAGCAGCCTGTACTTGTTGCTCTTCATAGACCTTGTACTTGGATCCTTCAACCTCTGATTCTCGATGCTGCTGGGCCAGAACCACCAGTTCATCAAGCGGCAATTTGAGCCGATCTGCCAGGTATTGGAGGCTCTCTTGTGATGGTTCAACCCTATTACGTTCGATCTGCGAAATTAAGCTTGTACTATATCGTTGTCCAGCAACTTCTTTGAGAGAGAGGCGCAAGTTTTGACGCGTAGCTCTAATTCGACCTCCCAAGGTATCCGGTGAAACGCGCTTTGATGGCCGCGGCATGGCTTTATGCCATCCTTCCTGAGGTTATATTCTTGAGTATTATCAATAAAATAGCTTGTAATCGAATACAACGTACAACCGATCAGTTTTTAACACAAAATCGAAAATAAATTAGGAAAGCATACGTTCAGTGATTTGACTATCATATGCAAAATGCTTGTTTGCTTTCACATACAGATAAAATATACATAAGACTATGCTAAACCCTATACGTTTCTGTCAGCAAAAATCTCACATTCGCTAACTCTTTGAGCAAGCCACTAAGCAAACATTTTAAGATCATTTTAAACAATGTTGAATAAAATTGCAAATACGAAAAATCGCAACTGCAAAAATCTCAATATTTTGCTCTACTTAGAACCTTTGACCGAATTTCCTATTGACTTTCAGAATATAAAACTGTATGCTGAGAAGCAATAAAAGCGATTTGAAGAGAGGAATTCAGGTATATGGCTCGTTCACCCAAAGTATCTCCTACCATGGAAGATGAGGTAGCAGCAAATGGGCAACTTTCACTTTTCGCTCCCGCCAAAGCGGATAAAATAATTGAAATGGTGCCACCCAAAGCGGAGACAAAATCTGCGTCAAGAACAAAGAAACATATCACCTACTCGGCAGCGGATATACAAGTACTTGAAGGTATTGCGGCTATTCGGCACCGACCTGGCATGTATATTGGCTCAACTTCCACTTCGGGCTTGCTCCATCTGATCTGGGAGGCGCTCGATAATGCCGTCGATGAAGCGGTTGCTGGCTTTGGTAAGCAAATCTGGGTGAACATCGACCGTGAAGGTTGGGTGACTGTACGTGACGAGGCTCGGGGCATGCCCTTTGATCCTATGCTCTATCAAGGAGACTATTTACCCGCTGCAACCGTTATCCTCACCGTGCCCCATTCAGGTGGAAAATTTGAGGAAGGCGCATATAAAACCGCCGGTGGACTGCACGGCGTTGGCGCAACCGTCATCAATGCCTTATCTGAAAAGTTAGAGTTGACCATTTGGAAGGACGGCCACCAATTTACCCAGGCATTTAGTCGTGGCACAGCCATGCCTCACCATGTCAAACACTGTGATCCAAAACTGCATGGCACCCAACTGCGCTGGTTATATGACCGCTCAATCTTCGATGCCGATGCCTATTATTCACTTGAAGCCATTGAAAGCCGTCTGAAGGCCGCAGCATATCTCAATCGAGGCGTGGCCTTCCACCTTGATGCCTACGACGATGCCACCGGCGAACAGGTAAATCATACCTTCTACTCAAAAGATGGTCTTCCCGACTATGTACGTGATCTTGCTACTGGTACCAGTGCACCTCTGTTTAAGCACGTAATTGGCATCGCAAAAGAAAAGGATGGCGTGCAGGTAGAAATAGCCTTACAGCCAACCACCGGCTACAAAATCACCATGTATAGCTTCGCTAACGCGGTACGCACGCGTGACGGAGGCGTACATGAGACGGGCTTTAAAGCCGCTTTGACAAAGGTCGTCAATGACTATGCCCTGAAATGGGGCATCATCAAAAGCCGCGAGAAGGATGGTTTTAAGCCAGAGGTGATCCAACAGGGATTGAATGTGGTCATCTCGGTCAAGCTCACCAATCCACAGTTTCAAGGCCAGACCAAGGATCGTCTGAATAATGCGCCTGTCGAAGGCATTGTGCGTTCCATCACCGACGAGGGACTGAAAGAGTGGTTTGACTCCAGTATGAGCGCGGGCAAAGAGTGGCTGAAGAAAATTCTCCAGATGCAAAAGGCCCGCAATGAAGCACAACTGGTAGAAGAACTCGCGCGAGCAGGCAACAAAAAGAATGGCGAACTGATTGATACGACACTCTCGAAAAAGTTCTTGCGCTGCAATACCAACGATCCTGCTCGCTCTGAACTCTTCATCGTCGAAGGCGACTCCGCTGGTGGTAGTGCCGGCCAGGGACGTTTCTCTGAATTTCAGGCCGTGCTCAAGCTCAAAGGTAAACCACTCAACGTTGCCAAAGCCGACTTGAAACGTATCGTCGAAAACGAAGAGATTCGCACCATCATCAATGTGCTGGGAACTGGAACCCGCGACTCCTTTGATATTGGTCGCTTGAAGTTCAATCGTGTCATCATCGCTACCGACGCCGATGTGGATGGACTGCACATCCAATGCCTGCTGCTCACGCTCTTCCATCAGGAATTTAGTGACCTCATCGAACGAGGGCATGTCTTTATTGCCTGTCCACCGCTCTACTCCGTCAAATATAAAGGCAAGATCATCTGGCTGCTGGATGACGAGGCTCGTATCTCGTTTATCAAAACACACACAGATGCAAAGGAATTGGAGTTCAAGCGTTTCAAAGGCCTGGGTGAGATGAACCCGAAGGAATTGCGCGATACCATGTTCGATCCTCCCCACCGCACGCTCAAACGAGTGACTATGGAAGATGGAGTACTTGCAGCACGATTGGTCGCCGAACTGATGGAGGATGAGAACGCTGAAGCCCGTCGTACCTTCCTCGCTGAACACGCCCGCAAAATTAAAGAACTGGATGTCTAAAAAATGGCTCGTATAACTGAAAACACAGCAGAAACAGGAATTATCCGCGAAGAAGACTTCTCGGTCATTATGGCGCAAGCCTTTGCGACCTATGGCCTCTCGGTTGTCACCGACCGTGCTCTGCCCGATGCACGCGATGGCTTAAAACCCGTCCAACGACGAATTCTTTCAGGCATGCGCGAGGCCAGATATCTTTCCAGCCGCCCCACCGTCAAAAGCGCCGAGGTAGTTGGCCTCATCCTGGGTAACTATCATCCACACGGAGATGCCTCGGTATATGATGCAGCAGTACGACTCGCCCAGCCCTTTACCATGCGCTATCCCTTGATCGAAGGCCAGGGCAACATGGGCAGCGAAGATGGCGATGCGCCTGCAGCCTATCGCTATACCGAGATGCGCCTCTCGCCCCTGGCCGAAGCTCTGATGGCCGATATGGAACGCGATACCGTCCCTCTGCATCCGAGTTATAAGCAAGACCCGAAAGTAGTCGAGCCTGATTACTTGCCGGGCAGAATACCACCTGTTATTATTCCTTCAAGTGGCATTGCCGTTGGCCTTTCAACGAACATCCCACCACATAATCTGACCGAGGTGCTGCGAGCCTGCATCGCCCTGTTGGATCGCCCAAATATGGACCTTGACCAACTCATGACCTACATTCAGGGTCCAGATTTCTGCCTTGGTGGACGCATCATCGGCATTGATGGTATCAAGGACTATCTAGCGACTGGCAAGGGCCGCATCATCGTCCGTGCGGAGGTACGTATAGAGGAAACGCCCCGTAGCCGCTCACTGATCGTTACTCAACTCCCTCCCATCGGCCGGGACAAAGTCAAAGCCTCCATCGTCAAAGCCATCAACGCCCGCAAGCTGGAAGGCCTCATGCCTGAAATGCGTGACGAGAGCGATACCGAGAAGGGTACCCGTATCGTCCTGGAACTGCGCAGGGATGCCGATGCCGCGCAAGCGCTCTCGCAGCTCTTCAATGAAACAGATTTACAAATTGCGCTCTCGTTCCAGATGGTCTACCTCTTCGGTGAACCTATGCAAGCGGCCCGCCAGCCCAAACAGGTAGGCATGATTGAGCTGCTCAACTACTGGAATGCTCACCAGGTCGATGTCTTAACCCGTCGTGCCCAATTCGACCTTCGCAAAGCCCGCGAGCGCCTGCATATCGTCGAAGGACTCATCGTCGGTGCAGCCAATGCCGACCGCATCGTCAAGATATTCCAGCAAGCAGAAGACCGCGCCGAGGCCCGCAAGAAGATTGAGACGACCTACAAGCTCACCCCTATCCAATCCGAAGTCATCGCCTCTATGACTCTGGCACAGGTGACGCGCCTGGATTCAACTAAATACGCCAAAGAAAAAGAGGAACTCCAAACCCGCATCAACGAACTGGAAAACCTGCTTTCCGACCGCAAAGCCCTGATCGCACTGTTGAAAAAAGAAATGCAGCAGCTCATCAAACAATTTGGCGACGACCGTCGCACTCTCATCGATGTCGAAGGCCAAGCCAGCGCCCCCATCAAAGAGGTTGCCAGACTGCACGAACTCGAATCCCTGGCAATTGCCTTCACCCGCACCGGAACATTCAAAGCCCTACCAGCCGATACCTTCACACCTAAAGGCAAAAACGGTGACGCCACTTACACTCCCGTACGTGGAGACGAACAACTGCGCCAGGTCATCTCTGCTACCTCGCACGACAACCTGCTCTGTATCTGCTCAACCGGCCGTGTCTTCCAGATCGCCGCACACCGTATCCCGCAGGGAACACGCTCATCAAAAGGTGAACCCGCCCGCAAATTATTACAACTCGCCTCCGGCGAAGAGGTCGTAATCGTCCTACCCATCGACGCCTACGATGAAGATCGCTACCTCGTCACCTTCAGCAAACTCGGCAAAGTCAAAAAATCTCCTCTGAGCGAGTACCGGACAGCAGACGTAGACGGCCTACAAGACATGAAACTAGCCGACGGTGACACCGTCATCACCGCCCTCATCTCTCGTGGCCAGGGCGAATACTTCGTCACCACCGACAACGCCCAAACCCTCCGCTTCAGCGACGAAGCCCTCCGCGTCCAGGGCCGCAGTCGGTCAGGGCGTAGCCTGTATAGCCCTCGCTCAAGGAGCCAAAGTAGTCAGTGCCTCCTACCTCGACAGCACCCTGCAAAACACCATCACCACTCCCCTCAGCCTCCTCGTAATCACCGAAAGTGGCCTTGCCAAAAAAGTCCCCCTCAGCCAGTACCCCCCCAAAGGCCGCGCCACCGCCGGAGTCGTCACCACCGAACTCCTCAACAAAGACCGCGTTCTCACAACCATGATCCTTAACGAGCACGATCACCTCCTGCTCATCTGGAACGGCGATGGTGGGGAACAGGTGATTGCGGTAAAGGCAAGTGAGTTGAAGGTGTTCTTGCGAGCGAGGAAGGGTGTGCCGGTAGTAAGTGGAAGAGTGATGGGGGTGGTGAGAATTGGGAAAGGGATCAATGCTTAGGGCTTATCAAGCTTCTATGCCTTGCGGTGCATTTCTAGAAAATCGCGGTTCCCTTCGGGGTTGTGTTGGATAACCATCTCTCCACGTTCAAAGCCTGCACGTTCGTACACGCGAATAGCACGTTCGTTAAAGGTCCTAACGTAGAGGCGAAAGTAATCAGGCTTGAACTGCTTCCTGGCAAAGTCCAACCCTGCTTTGACAAATGCTAAGCCTAATCCCTTTCCGGCCAAATCTGGCCGCATACCTAATCCAACGGTGACAGCGTTGTTTTCGCTGTACAGATGAGGCTCATCGCTATCTCGTATCTCTGCCGAAGAGCCATAAGCAAAGAAGCCGACCAATTCTCCTCGTTCGTCTTTCACTGTATAATGCGGACTACGCCTATCAAGGGCTTCCAATGGATCATCTTCCTCTTCCCAGTTATAGACGGCATAGGGCTCTTCGTATCGCCAGACCATGATAGCATGTATATCTGCTTCTTCCATTGGCTTGAAGGTAAATTGCATAGCTACTCCTCCTTCCTCTTGCATATCCTATCATTACTTAAACCTCTCGCGAACTGCCAGAGGCAGCGAGGAGCAAAAGAAAACCTGAGTAGTTACAAACAGATACTCAAAGCTTCATATACTCCAGAAACTTCTTCACCTCCTTAGTCTTAATCTTCGCCTTCTTCGTATACATCAGAATCTCATCCTTCTGCCGCTCGTACATCTTCTTCAACAGCTTCCTTTTTGAAGGATCAAGTCCCTTCGGAGAAGATTGACTAATCTCATAGAGAAAGCTAATCATATCGATCAGCTTCAACTCATCGCGCAGCGTCTCATCCTCCTCGATGGAAAAGGCATTCAGGATATCATTCTGGATACTATTAATGGCTTTTTTCACAGCAGGCGTCTTGAAAAATGGTAGGATATCGCCAATCACCGCTTCGTGAGCATCATGTACTAAAGCCAGCGTCACCAGCCGATCACGTTTTTCCTGGGGGTATTTATTGAAAGAAGACCAGTAAAGCGCGAGGAACGCCACCGCCATCGTATGCTGCCCCACATTCCATCCTCCAAAACCTGATACCCCATATACCCGTGGAATGTTGAAAATGTTCATCAGGAAATCCAGGTTAGGATGTTTAGAAACATGTCCAAGCATTCCTTGCGGAGTAAAGATTTTCTTATAGTCGATTTGTTTGCTCATAAGCATTCCATCTGTCTACTCGTCGTAACCCGAAGCCCAGTTTTTCTGCTCCACTTCCCAGTTAGTTGGTCCAGGCTCCTTAATCGAAATATGGCTCATTGCCGAGTTTCGAGTAGCTCCATGCCAGTGCCAAACGCCTGCCGGAACGGTAACCACATCACCTGCTGAAACCATCGACTTCTCATTCTCGCTAGCCACAATCCCCTGACCTTCAATGATCTGCAATACTTGGTCTTGCTCGTGAATATGCGGTATCGTCCGTGCGCCAGCGCTAAAGTAAACCACTAGCATTTCGACCTCGCTGCTATCCTGTGGTCCCACAATCTGCTGTGTTTTCACATCGCCATCGAAGTAGCCTTTGCGTACCGTGTCTTCTCTGGCTTGAGATCGATCAATTCGAGTAAGCTTCATGGTTGGTTATACCTCCTATGATGTTCAAGAGTTACATGCTAAAATCTATAACCTAATGAATTCTGTCAACCGAAAGCAGTAATCGGATGAAGGATCCGTACCTGTAGAGGCAGGGGTGGAGTGGATGATGAGTAGAGCCACTTGCGGGAACCCTGTCCGGGAGACAGGTATCCTTTGTCCCTGTTCCTCCAACTGCCATTACCTCATTTGAGCGGCAAATTTCATTAGCGATATTTTGATTGTATGAACTTTGATAGCGTGAATGCAAGGCGGTTGCCTACCTGTGCTGTTACAATTCATTTCTCGCTAGGCCGACAAGATCAGCGTTAGCCATTACAATGAAAATCACTGATACAAGTGATACAAGTGATACAAACAACTCGGTATGCTTCGCCGGAAATCCTGCCCATGTGGTATAGTGCATGCATGAGTTCACGGACCGAAATCGCTTTCCTCTGCCACTTCTAAGGAGATCATGCCGCTATGCTACAGATCAACGAAGCACAAACCAATTTCGAAGTTCACGATCCAGAAATCCTCGCCAGTGCAAGAGCAGTACTTGATGCCTGCAGATCTCCCAAAGATATGCAGGAGGCCGTCCTTGCGGCTGTTGCGCGGAACGAGGAATGGCGTGGGAAGCGTTGTATCAATCTACTTGCCCCAGAAGCTCCTACCAGTCCAACCGTGCGAGCGCTCCTTTCGTCCGAGGTAGGTATTCGTGCTGCCGAGGGACACATTGGCTCGGTTAATCGCTGGTTTGCTGGCACACAGCACATTGACGAGATCGAGGCTCTGTGCGTCGAACTTTTGAAAAAAGCTTTCCGTGCGCGGTATGCCGACCATCGATTAGTTGCAAGTATGATCGGAAATATGGCGGTTTATGCCGCGCTCACCGAACCAGGCGACGTGATCATGAGCGTCTCTCAGCCCTTGGGTGGTCATTCAAGCAACCGCATCGATGGACCTGCGGGCATACGCGGCCTCAAGATTGTCGATATTCCCTTCGATCCGGTCGAACTCGAAGTAGACCTGGAGCTATTCCGCAAAGTAGCGCCTCTGGTTCGACCCAAACTCATCTCCCTTGGAACCTCAATGACGCTGTTCCCATTTCCAGTGCAAGCTATACACGACATCGTTTCAGAATGGGGAGGCCGCATCTTCTTTGACGGTGCTCACCAGCTCGGTCTGATCGCTGGTAGCCAGTACCAGGACCCATTAGGAGAGGGTGCTGCTGTGATGACCGGCTCAGCAGGCAAAACCTTTAGTGGTCCGCAAAGCGGCATCATCGTCTGGGATGATCCAGAACTGACTGTGCCTATCACCCATGCTATTTTCCCTGTACTGGCAGCGACACACCAGGTCAATCGCGTAGCAGCCCTCGCAGTATCAGCAGCCGAGATGATCGCGTTCGGTGAAATCTACATGGCGCAAATTGTTCGCAACGCACAAGCGCTTGCGACAGCATTGGATCGACGAGGTATTCCAATACTCGCTGCGCACAAAGGTTACACGACCACCCAGCAAGTCATCGTCAATGTCCGGCAATTTGGGGGTGGATTAGAAGTTGCCCAGCGTCTGGCGCGGGCCAACATCATCACCAACAAAAACCTGATTCCCAGTGATCGAGCCGAAGATTGGGATCGACCGGGCGGACTGCGCATCGGCACAATTGAAGTAACGCGCCTTGGAATGCACGAGGCTGAGATGGAAACCATCGCCGACTTCATTGCACGCATCCTGATTGAGAAGGCAAAGCCAGAGGACATAGTGAAAGACGTGATAGAGTTTCGGCAGCCATATCAAACCCTGTACTATTGTTTCGATAACGGACTACCATAAGCAAAGCGTATCAAACCCCATCTACGTTCTTGTAGGTGACCTGTAAGGGCCGATACTTAGGTAAAAATAGTTTCGAGGTCAATGTCCAGTTTTCTGTGAACGTTGACCTCGAAATGTTATTGCTGTTTCAGCAATTTCAACTACACACCCATTGGGGGAATGTCTGAGCCTGTAGTCGAGCTGGGGCCAGAGGTAGGCGGCTCTGAGCGAATAACCTCAATCGAGCACTGGGCGATCAGCGCACCGATAACGCCGATTGCAGCCAGCACTGGAGCTACGAGCACACCTACAACACCAACGGTCAGCGGAACCTCAAGGATAGTATGACCCTCTTGCTTGATAATGATGCGGCGCACATTGCCCTCGCTGATCAGTTCTTTCACCCTTGTGAGCAACTGCTCGCCCATTACTTGCAATTCTTCCTGGTAACTCGGTCGCTGGTCAACATTATTTGGATCTGTCTGTGTCATGATAATTTTCTCCTTCATCCTTCTCGTAAAAGTTACTTCTTTCGCTGTGCCAGCCTGTGCGCTTTCCAATTTCCCTCGGAATGTGCTATGCTCTGGCTGTAGTCCCATCTCCTATGATTAGGATTACAATCTATATACGGAGATAATCTACCATAAGTTGGAAGAAAACGAGTATGACATACTTTCTCGTAAAAACTGACCCCGAAACCTACTCCATCGACAATTTGGAACACGACAAAGTAACAATCTGGGATGGTGTTCGCAATCCGCAGGCATTGCGAGCTATTCAGGCAATGCGTCCCGAGGATGATGTGCTTATCTACCACAGTCAGAGTGAAGCCGCTATTGTGGGGCTGGCTCGTGTTGTTTCTGAACCTCGTCCTGATCCCAATGACAGCAAGAGCTGGGTTGCGGATATAGCGTTCGTGCGGCGCTTTGCGCAACCCGTAACACTCCGTGAAATCAAAGAGAGTCACCTTTTCGATGATTGGACCTTAGTTCGCCAAGGTCGCCTCTCAACAATGAACGTTCCAGATACCGTCGTTGCCTGGCTCAAGGAAAAGAAGGTATTGTGAAGGCTCCTAAGGTGACAAGCGCTCAATGAGCCAGCTTCTATCACTCTGTAGACGGTAGCGCAAGCGATCGTGAAGCCGGTTCGGTCGTCCTTGCCAGAACTCGATAGACGTTGGGTTGAGTCGGTATCCTCCCCAATTTGTTGGTCGGGGCACATCCCCGTTTGCGTTTTCAACCATTAGCTCCTGTAGACGATGCTCCAGAACTTCGCGGCTACTGATAACCTGACTCTGGTGAGAAAGAGTAGCGCTCAGTTGGCTACCCAAGGGCCGACTGCGGAAATAGATATCTGACTCTGCTGCCAAACATTTCTCGACCTGACCCTCAATCCGAATCTGGCGTTCAAGCTCTTCCCACAGGAAGACAAGAGCAGCCGATGGGTTCTCAGCTAGCTCTTGTCCCTTCCTACTCTCATAGTTTGTATAGAAGACGAAGCCCCGCTCATCAAAACCCTTAAGCAGGACGGCTCGCGCTGATGGTTTACCATCCCTGGTAGCTGTGGCAAGTATCATAGCATTGGGTTCAAGCAAATGAGCTGCTAACGCATCACCGAACCAGACCTGAAATTGCTTGAACGGGTTAGCATCAACATCGGTTTCGCTAAGCCCTCGCAACGTATAATTCCTGCGCAAATCAGCTATAGAGCTATCCATTTAGATCTCCTTGCCGAAAAGTTAGCTTACAGAGGACGTTGCCGGAGCTGCTTCCGCGACAGTTACAAGAGCCTCTTCAAAGATATCCAGACCCTGCTTCAACTCCTCATCGGTAACGCAGAGCGGTACAAGCACGCGTAGCACATTGTCATACATGCCAGCTTTAATCAGTACCAGACCTCGCTGATGTGCCGCCGCGAGAACATCGCTTGCTGCATGTGAGTCAGGCTCTTTCGTCGTGCGGTCCTTTACGAGTTCCATGGCTACCATACCACCCAGACCGCGCACGTCGCCTATTAAAGGAAACCTTTCTTGCAGGCTCAAGAATCGCTCAGTCACCACATGACCAATCTCACGTGAGCGTGCCGCGTAGTCCTCTTTCTCATACAGATCAAGCACTGCCAGCGCCGCTGCACATGCTACAGGATTGCCACTATAGGTGCCTCCAAGCATGCCAGGAGGTGGTGCATCCATAATTTCGGCCCGTCCAACCACGCCGCTGATCGGCATACCTGCGCCCATGGATTTGGCAATAGTCATCAAATCGGGTGCGACTCCATCATGTTCAACTGCAAACATCCGTCCTGTACGGCAAAAGCCGGATTGAATCTCATCTGCTACAAACAGAATGCCGTATTTCTCACACACTGCCTTGAGTGCTCGTAAGAATCCCGGAGGCGCGACCATGAAACCACCTTCACCCTGCACTGGCTCAATAACGACCGCCGCTACCTGGTCTGGCGCAACATCGCCGCTAAACATGCGCTCAAGCTCCGCGATGCAGTATTCTGAAGCCTCTTGCGGAGTCATGTTCATGCGATATGGATAGGGGAATGGTGCTCGGTAGACCTCCGGTGCGAAGGGACCAAAGCGATACTTATAAGGCTTCACCTTGGCTGTCATCGTCATAGTCATCAATGTACGGCCATGAAATGCATTATCAAAGACGATGATCGCTGGTCGTCCTGTGGCATAACGCGCAATCTTCACAGCATTTTCGATGGCCTCTGCTCCGCTATTAAGGAAGAGAGCTTTCTTAGGAAAATCTCCCGGAGCAAGCTTGGTGATGCGCTCTGCAAGCGCAACATACGGTTCATACATCATCACACTAAAGCATGTATGTGTGAATTTAGCAGCCTGCTCGGCAATAGCCTGTGTGACTTCTGTCCGGGTATGCCCGATATTCATTACGCCAATGCCCCCTGCGAAGTCGATATAGCGGTTGCCATCAACATCTTCGATAATAGCCCCGTCGGCCTTCGCTGCAAATACATTCATCGTAGAACTGACTCCCCGCGCTACAAATTGCTGGCGTTGGGCCAAAAGCTCACGTGACTTTGGGCCTGGAATATCAAAATACTGAGTGCCGTCGGACATAAAATACCTCCTCATTGAGCAAGAGAGCAGTAACATGGTTTAATGCGAACTATTGATAGTGCTTATACCATCCATATTTGATTCTATCATATTTTGTGGAAGGTACGAACGACCAACTCGGCTTTCTAAGATCAGCCATAACGCAAAACAAAATATCCCAGGAAATTTCATCTCTTCCTGGGATATTGATAACTTACAATAACTGTGACCTTATGCCACTCCTTCAAGCTCTCTGGTTTCCTTATGACCAAGGAATTGTGCAGCAGCCTCTTTCAAACGAGCCTCGCTGCGAACACCGAAACCAGGTAATCTGCGAATACGCTGTTGATGTGCTGCCCACCATAATTTCTCCGGTGTATCGATGCCAAGTTCCTCATTCAGACGAATAGCCGTATGAGGTCCCACATGCTCGACTGCCATCAATGTACGAGCGCCAGGCGGTAGCGACTGCATGAAGAGGTCATTATAAAAGGTCATTGTACCGGTCGAAACCAGTTCTGCGATACGCATCTGTAAACGCTGTCCCAATCCTGGCACAGGTAGACGCTCTCCACGTCCAATAATGGCTGCCGCTGGTTCCTGCAAATCCAACACTCCACGCGCTGCATTGCGATACGCTTGAATGCGATAAGGGTTGCCATTTTGCATCTCCAGCATACTGGCAATGCTCGAGAGCACCTGCGCAATCTGACGGTTCGTCACCACTGGAGACGGTGCTTGTTCAGGTTCCATCCCTGGCAAGGTAGGTTGCATAAGATGTTTGCCTGGTCTGCTCAACATAGGTGGCAGAATATGTATAGTTTGAGTAAGCTGCATGATACTCATAGCTAGCGGTCCTTTTCTTTCACAGTTCGATCATCGGTATGGTATGACTCAAAAAACATTTGATAAGGCCATGATGAAACTGTTCAATAGTGTACAAAGTACATTGTATTTCTGTTCTAATTTTAGCATAAAACAAGCGAGAAGTCAAATTTTGAGAGGTCCGAGAAACCGCTTGTCACCTAGTCTGAGATGAATAATAAAGGGTATAGCTTGCAAAACTAAGTTTCACAGATGCATACTTTAATGTAAGACTAAGCGTTTTTTAGTAAGGAGTTGTAGTGATGGCATTTCGTGCCACCTGTGTTTCCAAAGACCCACTCAGCTATTTTCTTCAAAAAAGTGATGAAGGACCATATCTGCGCGTCTCAGACGTGGTTTTACGCTATGATAGTGATCCTAAAGAGGTTTTTTCTCACTTAATTCGTATCGCTACTGCCAGCAAGTGGAGCCATTCAGCCTTACTTTATCTGCTCAGTGATCCGGCCAAAGGCTTCGGTAATACTTTTCTAGTGGAAGCGAAGACAAAAGGAATTCACATTGCTAGCTGGCGCAACGAGGTTATTCCCTTTGAGAAGTTTACGGTTGGCATTAAACGTCCACGCATGGATTGGTATGTAGAGACGCCATACGAAGTTGCAAAGCACGATCCCAACGACCCGGAAGATGTTCCTGGCATTGCCTATCTGCGTCATGTGCGCGGAATCGCAGTAGATCAGATCAATGGATTATATGATAAGAAAACCATAGGAGAAATGACCGCACTGTATCTAGAACGGGCTGCAACGCGGCGTCTTCCATCCATACCACAAGTTGCCGACGCTGCTGATCGTATTGCCAACTTCTTCAAAAAATGGGATGAGTCTGAAGATACAACCACCAACGTACTGCGTTTCATTTGTAGCGGTCTGGTGCAGTACAGTTTTTTTGCGGCCTTGCGTATACGTATTATCAATGATCTCGCTATACCAGCCCATCGCGACGCTGCCATGAGCAATCTCAGCAATATGGATCGCGTCATCTTCCGTGAAGACCCCGAAGGTGTGGTACCGAACTATATCCAGCAAATACAGACAGGAAAACTTGATATATCCGCACCCATTCCCGATGATGTGCTGGACCTGCTCAAAACAGCTACCCCAGCCGACTTCAACAACAGTACGAAGCTAGAATGGCGCTTTATCATTCGAGAAGGCGTGATCTGGCAGATTGACGAGGCCTCTGCCAACTATAAGCCTCAGAGCGAAGATGAAGCCGCAGCCCTCGAGATGCTCAGCGAGGAGACGCGGGTCGACCGTAGTTAGAAAAAGAAGGATTTCATGGTAGATGATTGTGATGTCTTAATTGTTGGCGGTGGCCCTGCAGGCCTTGCCGCCGCAGAAGCTGCCGCCAAACAGGGAGTACACGTAAAGGTATTAGAGCGCCAGAACGAAATCGGCTACCCTGTGCATACCAGCGGTGGTAGTTGGATAAGCGATATGCAGGCTTTAGCAATTCCAGAGCATCTTTACCACCCTGTCCATAAAGTAATATTTGTCTCCCCTCATCGCGAGGTTCCCCTGGAATATCATCCCGCGGTTGCCTGTGTCCTCGATGTACGGGGACTCTATCAGCACCTCGCGGGACGCGCTATTGCCGCGGGTGCTACACTGCATATGCGCCATACAGTTGAACAGACTCTTACAGAGAATGGCCGTGTCCTCGGTGTGACAGCAAAGAATCATGTAGGTGAACGACTCACCTTGCAGGCGGCTGTAACTATCGACGCCAGCGGCTTCTCTCGCCATATCGGTGTGCGTACCGATATAGGCAAAGCCTTTCATCGCTATGGATACGGTGCCGAATACGATATGTACGCGCCAAACTATCCTCAGGATGAACTCTTTTTGATTATGGGCAACAAATTCGCGCCGCAAGGCTATGCTTGGGCCTTCCCACGTGGTAATGGCCGTGTGCGCCTCGGTGTAGGCGTATTGCACCCCGATTGTGACGATGATGCCCGTACCTATCTGGATAGCATCATCTCTGACCTGCCGCAGTTGGCTGGTAAATTTCGAGGTGCCAGCCCCATCGAGTACCACACTGGTCTATTTCCTTCAGAAGGGCCGCTTGAGCGCTTCTCTCGCGATGGGCTGCTACTTGCAGGTGATGCGGGTGGGCACGGTTCGACATTGGTAGGTGAAGGTATTCGCTTTGCGATCTACTCCGGTCAGATGGCTGGTTCAGTAGCGGCTGAAGCAGTCAAAGTCGGCGATACCTCGGCTTCCTTCCTCGGACGCTTTGATAAACAATGGCGTACTCGTTTTGGACGCGATATGGATATCTCTTACATGATCAACAAACGCATTGCCACATATAGCGATGAACAGTGGGATGGTGCCCTTGACCTCATGAAACGCCTCACACCCTCTCAAATGGCACAGGCCCTGCGGGGTGACTTCAGTGCAGGACTTGTGCTGGGCGTGCTCACACGTAATCCAGGATTGGTCGCTACCGGAGGCAAGAAATTCCTTGATTTGATGCTCGAGCGCATTAACAAACCGGTCGGGAATACATCGCAGTAAACTTTTGTTGAAATATACAGACGGATAGATAAATATCTTTCAAAGAAAACAATTTCAAGGAGTTATTTGTGCAGAAAAGCTTACCCAATTTTTCGTCAACAGACGGAACAATAAAGGTATATGCTACCACCTGGTGTGGAGATTGTCGCATGGCGAAGCGCTGGTTTGATTCGCACGGCATACCCTACGAATATATCAACATCGAGGAGGACGACAAGGCCGCCGAGTTTGTTACTCGCGTGAATGGCGGATACCGTAGCGTACCCACCATTGTCTTCCCCGACGGTTCCGTTCTGGTCGAACCATCTCCCCGTGAGCTTGCTACCAAGTTCTCAGCGTAACATTTCAAATAAAAGGTGCTCCCACGAATAGTGGGAGCACCTTTTATTTCTTGCAAGTAGAACTCGTTAAAGGATATCCTTGTATAGGATCATCTTCAGCATCATAGTAAGGATATTTTATGGAAGAACGCAAATACCTTGATTCAGCACAACAGTCAGCCGCCACGGGTGACATGAATCCAGAAGCGTTTCGTGTGTATGGACATCAAGTAGTTGACTGGATCGCAGATTACCTGACAAATGTAGGTTCGTATCCTGTACTTGCTCAGACTTCACCCGGAGATACTCGCCGCGCTTTGCCATCCCATCCTCCTACTCAACCCGAATCGATGGAAGCTATCCTGTCTGACTTTGATCGACTATTGATCCCCGGCATTACGCATTGGAATTCACCTGGTTTTATGGCCTACTTTGGTGTTACCGGCTCTGGTCCAGGTATCCTTGGCGAGATGCTTTCAGGCGCACTCAACATCAATGCCATGCTCTGGCGCACATCCCCGGCTGCAACCGAATTGGAACAGGTGACACTCGACTGGCTGCGTCAGATGCTTGGTTTACCGCGCCTTCTATTTGGCGTTATCAACGATACGGCCTCTTCTGGCGTCCTCTATGCGCTGGCTGCCGCCCGTGAATCGCTTTCCAATCTACATGTCCGCCAGCAGGGAATGTCCGGCCGTCCTGAAGTGCCGCGTCTACGCTACTATGCCTCGCAGGAGGCGCATTCATCCGTAGAGAAGGCCGGTATTGTTTTAGGCGTTGGGCAGGAAGGGTTGCGCAAAATATCGGTGGACAGCGAGTTTCGCATGGACGTTATGGAGTTGGAACGAGCCATACAAGAAGATATTGCTGCTGGCTGGCGTCCTTTTGCTGTCGTCGCTACTGTTGGCACTACCTCAACCACCAGTATAGACCCGGTTCCTCAGATTGCCGATGTGTGCGAACGCTATGGTTTGTGGCTCCATGTCGATGCTGCCTATGGTGGTTCTGCTGCTGTTGATCCTACAATGCAATGGGTACTGGATGGTTGTGAACGTGCCGATACGCTGATCGTCAACCCGCATAAATGGCTCTTCACACCCATTGATTGTAGCGTCTTCTATACCCGTAAACCTGATGTAGTGAAAGCCGCCTTCAGTCTCATTCCCGAATACCTGCGCAACACAGAAAGCACAGGTGACGAAGTTCCCAATCTAATGGATTATGGAACGTCACTTGGTCGCCGCTTCCGCTCGCTCAAACTATGGATGGTCATGCGCTATTTCGGTCAGGAGGGCCTGGCCACCCGCATTCACGAACATATCCGCCTCGGACAACAAGTTGCTCATTGGGTCGATAAATCCTCAGATTTTGAGCGTCTAGCTCCAGCCCCATTTAGCACAGTATGTTTCCGCGCCCATCCCCACAATATGGACGACGAGACACAGTTAGACGCCCTGAATGAGCGTATCATGAACCGCATCAATGATGCTGGCCGCTTCTTCCTATCGCACACCAAACTGCATGGTAAATTTACCATCCGCATCGCAATTGGCAACCTCCGTACCACCGAGCAAGACGTGCGGGATGTATGGCGCGAATTACAAGATGCTCTCTCTGCTGAGAAAAGAATATCAATAGAGGAGGTGCCTTGATGAGAAAGCATCCTGCTCTGCAAGATGGTCCAATCTACCTTGATTACAACGCAACGACTCCCGTTGATCCGATAGTGGTCGAGACCATGCTACCATATCTCTCTGCCCACTTTGGCAACCCATCAAGTGCACATAGCTATGGACATGCCGCCCATCATGCGGTATCTATGGCCCGGACTCAGGTCGCCGAACTATTGGGTTGTACCCCAGCCGAAATCACCTTTACAGGTGGCGGCTCCGAAAGTGATAACCTCGCTATTCGAGGTGTCGCTCTAGCTCACCGGCACCGTAGCAACCATATCATCACCCAGGTCACGGAACACCCCGCCGTACTCAACACCTGCCGTGCTCTTGAGCGACTACACGGGTTCCGCGTTACATATTTACCAGTAGATGCTCAGGGACGTGTGAATCCAGCAGCAGTAGAGGAGGCAATCAATGACCAGACAATACTGGTCACCGTCATGCATGCGAACAATGAAACTGGAACCCTACAATCTCTCGTGGAAATAGCAGAGCGTGCGCATCGTCACGGTGTGCTGGTGCACAGCGATGCTGCACAGTCCGTAGGCAAGATTCTGACGCGTGTGAAAGAATTGGGTGTTGACCTGCTAACCATTGCGGGACATAAGTTGTATGCTCCCAAGGGCATAGGTGCATTGTATATCCGCTCCGGCCTACAACTGGAATCGGTGGTGTATGGCGGGGGTCAGGAAGCAGGGCGTAGGGCTGGTACAGAGAATGTTGCCAATATGGTAGCCTTGGGAACTGCGTGTATGCTGGCTCAGGAACAACTATCGGAAAGCCAGTTCCGCTTGCAACGCCTGCGTGATGAGCTTCAACGGCGACTAGAAGCGTATCTCGCGGCTTCAGGCCAGCATCCTGCCTATCTCAATGGTCATACTACAGAGCGTTTACCGAATACTTTGAACATCAGTGTGGAAGGTACCATCGGTGAAGAAGTCCTGGCTGCCACTCCGGAGATCGCCACTTCGACGGGTTCGGCCTGCCACGAGGGAAGTACCGATCCTTCTCCTATATTAATGGCTATGGGGATGTCACGAGAACGTGCGCTTGGAGCTTTGCGCCTGACCTTGGGGCGTTGGTCTACTCAAGAGGAGGTCGAGAAGGCTGCGAGATTGCTGTCGGAAACTGTGGACTCTCTGAGCCAGAAGCGGTAAAATAGAGAGTACATATGTATCGTCGCTATCAAGGCATAGAGCAGGACACTAATCAAAAGCATACCTATGAAGGAGTGCCATATGACCGTAAATGAGTCCAGGACACAATTCCCAGCTCCAGCCGCTATCGAAAATCCCGAACTCGTTGCATATCGAGCAGAATTCCCTATTCTGCAGCGAAAAACATACATGAATAGCTGCTCGCTTGGCGCGCTTTCGGATCGCTCAATGCGAGGATTGGCTCAATTTATGGAAACGTGGAACGAATGGGGTGCGCATGCATGGTATGAGATATGGATGGGCGAAATTGCTAAAGCGCGGCAGAAGTTCGCAACCATTATTGGCGCACAACTGCACGAGGTTGCCATTGCTCCAAATGTCTCTACCGCGCTCAGCAGCATTGCTTCTGCTCTTGATTTTACCAGGCGCAATAAAGTCGTGATGGCCGATATGGACTTCCCAACCCTTGCGCATCAGTGGCTTGTGAAGGAGCGGCTGGGTGTCGAATGTCACTTCATTGAAAGCCCCGACCACATCTATGTTCTGCCCGAATTGTTTGAGCCAGCCGTAGATGATAAGACCGCACTAGTCGCAACTTCCCGGGTGTTCTTTACAAGCGGCTACATACAGGATATACGCAAGGTCGCCGATATCGCACATAAAAACGGTGCTTTGATTTTGGTTGATGACTATCAAGGCACAGGGCAAATCCCCTTAGATGTCGTTGCCCAGGATATCGATATCCTGGTTACGGGCACACTCAAATGGTTAATGGGTGGTCCTGGACTGGCATTTGTCTATATCCGTGAAGGCTTAATTCCCTCTCTCCAGCCTACTGTTGCGGGCTGGTTTGGTCATCGTGACCAGTTTCAGTTCAAAACACGTGAATTTGAATTCCGTTCAGATGCAGCACGATTAGAAATGGGTACCCCTGCAACAGCAGCAATTTATGCGGCTAACGGCGGATTAGACATCGTGCTTGAGATCAGCGTTCAAAGTATTTGTGAGCGTACACGTTATCTGACAAATGACCTGATTGCGCGGGCGCGCGAACATGGCTGGAAGGTGCGTGCTCCCCAGGAACCGGAACGCCGCAGTTCTATTGTGATGCTAGAGCTTGAACAGCCACAGGAAGTCGTGAAAGCTCTGGTCACACGCAATATTATCACCGACTCGCGTCCTGGCCTATTACGCATCTCACCTTACTTCTACAATACAATTGAAGAAAATGCTATCGTGATTGATGCAATTGCGGAGATACTGGAAGGTAAAAAGTAGTGGCATACCCTTGATCCCTTGAATCCTTGGGATGCCAGGAAAATGTATTCAGGAGGAAAACAATGCAATGTCCAAACTGCCACGCTGAACATTTGGCAGATGATCTTTATTGTCGTCACTGTGGTGCTGATCTGACTACCCCCTCAACCAGCCTTGTAACGACCCATTCTAATCTACCTGCTGTAATTGTTCCACAGTTGCCGCGTGTTGCCGCCGGTGTGGGTGCCTTAGCGGTGGGTTTTGGCCTGGAATTGCTGCGCCGCAATTTACTTGCTCGCCTGACTCGATCTTCTCGTTCATTAGCAGATGCTGCTGGCTCGTTGCCTGCACTCAGCGGCTTGCAAGATGTATTGATACCGCAAAATACCAAACCCTCGAAATTGCCGAAGGGTTATGAAATACATGAGACCGTCGTCTACCTGCGCCGCGTGATCCGCCGCGAGGATTAAAATTCATGGCCCTGGTACTACGTGAAGCCGAAGTGCGTTCCTTGCTGGCTATGACCGATGCGGTCTATGTACTGGAAGAAGCTTTTAGTGCAATTGCCGAAGGCACAGCGACGAATCGTCCTCGTACGCGTATCGTGTTGGGCAATGGTGTCATGCATGTGCTCGCTGCTGCCGCTCCAACACTTGGTGTTATGGGTTTCAAAACATACACAGTGTTCCGGGAAGGCGTGCGCTTTGTTGTCATGCTCTTTAGCTCTCAAGATGGACAACTGATCGCAATTGTCGAAGCCGATTGGCTTGGGCGTATACGTACCGGTGCAACAAGTGGAGTCGCCACGAAATATCTGGCGCGACCGGATGCCTCGGTGGTAGGAATGATTGGCGCGGGCACCCAGGCCCATACACAGCTCATGGGAGTGTGTGCCGTCCGCCCGGTCAATAAGGTGTATGTCTACAGTCGACGCCTTCATGAGTGCGACGTATTCTGCAACCAGATGTCGAAAGAGCGTGGTATCGAGGTGCGGCCTGTTGCGAGTGCGAAACTTGCTGTAGAGGATGCAGACATCGTCATAACGGCTACCACATCTCCTGAGCCGGTATTGTTGGGTGAGTGGCTAAAGCCGGGCTGCCATGTCAATGCCATCGGGTCAAATTGGGCCAATCGACGTGAAATAGACCAGTTGACGTTACAGCGTAGCAATCTGATTGTGACCGACTCAAAAGAACAGGCGCTTGCCGAAGCAGGTGATCTGATTATTCCCGCCAATGAGGGCTTATTGGATTGGAGCAATGTCCATGAGTTGGGGGAGGTCATTGCTGGAACTGGTCCACAGCGTGAAACGCCTGACGATATTACCTTATACAAGGGTATAGGCATCGCGCTTGAGGATATTGCAACGGCATATCATGTCTATGCCCTGGCAAGGCAGCAAGGGATAGGGCAAGAACTTGATCTAGTTCCATAGTAGGATGCTTATATGCGAAATATACTCGTAAAACCCCTCACAGTTAGAGAAAGCACAAGATCAGCGTGCCTTTTAGCTATACTACTGGGATTCTTACTTGTTTGCCTATCGGCCTGTAGTTCAGGTATTCTTGCAGGTGGCAACTGGCAATCCAGCGGGTTAGAGAATAAACAGATTCGTGTACTTGCAGTAGATCCAAATAATGCTCAAAATATTTATGCCGCTGGTGACCAAGGAGCTATCTTTGTCAGCACAGATGCAGGGCAACACTGGCTAACGCGTAATCCTACTGCCTTTACTCAGATAAATGCACTGGCTTTCGATGATTCCGGAAAAAAATTGTATGCCGCCACAGACAATGGTATTTTTGTCAGCATGAATGCAGCCCAGCAATGGAGCGCTGTAGGTACACCTTCAACTGGCCTCCCCACTGATAGCTATACCGCCCTGGCCTTTGATTTGAATGACACTCACGCAATATATGCGGGTACAGCCCATCGTGGAGTGCTCGTCAGTAAGGATGATGGTAAATCATGGTCAAGTGCCGGTAGTGGAGTGCCTTTTCATAACATCAATAACCTGGCATTCGATTCCGATGCATATCAACTATGGGCGGCGACGGAATTGGGCATTTATCGCTCTGATGATGGGGGAACAACGTGGCGAGCTTTAAATAGTGGACTACCTTCTAATATCATTGTCTATACTGTGCAGCCCGCTTCCATCAATGGAGGTACACGTGGCCTGGTATTTGCGGGCACGAATCGTGGCTTTTTTCTTTCAAAAGATGCTGGAGCACACTGGGCAGAAAGCCTTGAAGCCCTTCCCGGCGTGAGCGTCTATCAAATTCTCGTTAATTTTCAGACACCTACTACCATCTATGCCGCCACGAATGTCGGCGCTTTGAGCAGCAATAATAATGGTCAAACATGGGGAACCCTCGGACCTGGCTTACCAAAGAACACAACCGTCTATGCCCTCGCATTAGGGGCAACCGGTTACTCGCAGTTATTTGCTGCCACCGGTGATGTATACCTTTTCCCTGGCAGTAGCGGGGGACTCAGCGCAACGAAGCTGCTTCCTACTCTGTTGATTGTACTTTTCTTCTACCTGCTCTATCGACTGGTTACGCGTAGCAGAAATAGAGCACGGAAGATGCTCAAACCTGAGCGAATCATCGAATCTCCTACACAGGAGCCTCCATCTCTTGACAGTCTTGCCCCTTATAAAGTTGTTCCGCAGAATAAGGGACAATCTAACAATATACACCCTATAGACCATAGGCAAGGGGTTGGCAGTGAGGGTGAAGAGGACAGTGAATAGCGGAGTGAATTCCTGGAAAATGAAATTTATCGACCTATCTGTACCTATCACCGAGCATACGCCTATCTATCCTGGCGATCCTATACCAGGCATACGCTCTCATGCGCAACTTGAAAAAGATGGCTATGAAGTTCATGCTATTTGTCTTGGAACGCACCTGGGTACTCATATAGATGCGCCATCTCATATGCTTGCAGGAGGAAGAAACCTCGATCAATTTGCATTGGAGAAATTTTCTGGCCGAGGCATCTACATAAAAATTGAAGGCACCTTTGATCTTGAGACCGTCAAAAAAGTTTCTCTGTCCAAAGATGATATTGTCTTATTCGACACTGGCATGAGCAGAGTCTACTCCCAACCTCGCTATTTTCACGAGTATCCGCCCATAACTGAGTCAATCGCGAACTATTTGGTTGAGCGAAAGATAAAAATGGTAGGTGTTGATATGTGCAGCGTTGACTACGACCCATTCCCCGTCCACAAAACTTTGTTAGAGCATGAGATACTCATCATCGAAAACCTGACTAACCTATCAAAGCTACAAGGCCAGGACTTCACCGTCTACGCCTTCCCTATCCCACTCCAACTTGACGCCTCCCCAACGCGAGTCGTAGCTGAGATACTGACTCCAAGTCAATGATGTGCACCGATAAAAGCCACAACAAGATACAGCAAATATAACAGAATAAAGAGCAAGATAATAGAACCATAGCAAGTCAAATTCCATGCACGACGATTATTGAGGGCCTGGCGCAACTGCTCCTCCATATCAGGCGGATCAAGCTGCATATCAGGGCGAAGTTCAAGAATGCGCGGGATCATAGCACGAAAATCGCGGGCATTAGACATCCCTTCCACCAGTATAACAGTCGTATCCTCCTCCTCATCATTATATAGATCAGCCATCAGAATCAATTTACTCGGGTGGGGATCGCCCGGCGTTAAAATAAGCCGCTTAATCGCGTCTAGTGGTACCCGTCCTTCTTTCCCTTCCTCTCTTGCCGTGATGACCAATTCATCAGGATAAAGCTGTATCTCTTTCCCTATCCCAAAGCGTACTACACTAATGGGGGTCTTTTTGATGATATCGTTATCGCTCATGCTCATATTTCTAGCCGCTCATAGTCATATCTTTTAGTCTTCACTCCAACGCTTAAGATTGTACAGCATCTCTTGCAGCGCGTCGAGAGGGGAAGATTCTAACCAACTGGGCAGTGCCTTGACAGCCATATATTTAAACCTTACAATTCGTGCATCGAATATCTTAAATAATCGGCAAGGAGCGCTATACATTCATGGCACAGGTAGGTCTGCTCGAAGATAATGTCCGTATCGCAAAACTCTGCGCAACCATGCTGAACTATGCAGGGCATCAGGTCACCATCTATGAACATCCTAAAGAATGCCTACAAGCGTTGCTCCCTGTAGAAAGGGTTCCCGGGAGCATACAATCGCTGCAAGAAGCACGAAATGATCGTTCGCTACCTGTTGAGGTCCTCATTCTTGATCTACATCTGCCCGATATCGATGGCGTGGAGGTGCTTCGCCATCTGCAAGCTCACCCTCGTACACAATCTTTGCCACTCATCTTTTGCACTGCCGCCGCTGATGCCGAGATCGCACGCGCCTTCAGCATCGCTCCCCGCGCAAGCCTGGTAGAGAAACCCTTTAAACTTCAGACCCTCATCTCAGCAATCTCCGCTGTATTGAAACCCTCCTCAACTGCTTGAAGGATGCTATATAACCTCAAGACTCATTAAAAAGTTCGCGATTAGGTAGAAAGGGAGACACAATCGTCTTGGCCACCTTAGTGAGTCGCATTCGTTTTGTACGAGCATTAAAATACAGACCCTACGCTCTCCTATGGATAGGTCAGGCTATTTCTAACCTCGGTGACGGTGCCTATTATACCTCACTTGCCTGGTTCGTCCTGCTCCTCACCGGTTCTGCAACTGCAATGGGTATCGTCGTCACTGCGAGCGCAATTCCTCGGGTACTGTTTCTCCTGATAGGCGGAGTTGCCGCGGATCGCCTACCCCGGCGTCTCGTGATGCTCTGGTCGGATACCGGTCGGGCTATTGTCGTCATATTGATCACGCTATTAGCCTGGGTACATCTCCTACAACTCTGGCACTTGATCGTCCTATCTCTTTTCTTCGGGTTTGTCGATGGCTTCTTCATTCCCGCCTACCAGTCAATTCCACCCCAATTGGTAACGAAGGAAGACCTTCCCTCGGCAAATGCGCTCAATGAGTTGAGTCAGCATCTGAGCTTTTTATTGGGACCTTTGATCGGCTCTGGTTTAGTCGCACTGGTAGGCCCGGCCAGCGCCTTTGGATTCGATGGACTCACCTTCGTTGCTTCTGCACTCTGCCTCCTTGCAATGCGCTTGCCAGATCCTCCGACACCTATAAGCACTGCTTTAGCTGCGGAGCCTGCTCCTTCAACCGCATCGCCTATACCAACAGGAAATGCGGAAGACGCACTGATCGCGGTAGAAGAGGAAACTGCTCCTCCCACCTCTGCCTCTCGCAAAGGTATGCGTAGCGTCATGGATGATATGCGTGAAGGGCTACGTTACGTCATGAGTTCGACATGGATATGGGTAACCATCGTAGTTTCGTCGGCAGGCAATATCTTCCTCGTAGCTCCATTGGTTGTAGCAATGCCAAAACTCGTTCACGATGCCTATGGAGCCGGAGTCTGGTTGTTAGGGACACTTGCCACAGCCAGCGCCATTGGTTCTATACTTGGTGTTTTGATTGTAGGGCAAATAAAGCAGATCCACTGGCGCGGCGTGAAGGCCTATCTATCACTTATCGGCACCGGAGTAGCTGTTCTTGTGATGGGATTGCCACTGCCCAGGGCAAGCGAGCCACTTATAGCTCTCGTAGCCGAAGTCGTTATTGGGTTCGGTTTAGGATTCTTCAATGTCATCTGGTTCATTGTACTGCAACAACTGATACCCAGTGACAAATTGGGTCGTGTCAGCAGTATTGATATGATGGGTTCTTTATGCCTGACCCCTATAGGATTCACACTTGGTGGCATTGTGACTGACCATATTGGCCCCCGATTGATGTTCATTGGATGTGGGCTTATTAGCGCGTTGTTGCCGATAATAGCATTGACTGTGCACGGCGTTCGACAGTTGGATTAAAGAGCGATAAAGGTGGCAAAGGTTATACCATCGCCATTGCCATATCCAGCCCCAAACGCAGCCCACGCTCATTGATATCCAGAGCAGGGTTATACACCGCAAGCGAAGCCGCTCGTACCGGCACCGACTGCACTGCCGCCCTGACAGCTTCAAGCAAATGCTGGCGTGGTGGCCAGTAAGGAGCAGGGGTCAAACCACCTGGAAGCTCCTCCGGTCCTGCCACATCCAGGTCAATATGCAAATACCATGCTGCTGCCTCGGTCGCTCGCTGTCGTAGCGCTGTTGATACTCGCTCAGCCACCCCTGCCTCCATCATCTCTCCAGCATCCATACGTAGAATTGGGTGACGTTGTAACGCCTCGATCTCCCCATCATCAAGATCACTCGCCCCAATTAAGGCTGCTGCCTCTGGCCGCACCGGTGGTTCCAGCCTAGCCGCCAGCCGCCAATCCTCCAGATCCCAACCCAGCGCAACCGCGTAAGGCATCCCACCCCAAAAACCACTTGTTGTCGTCTCTCGCGTATTCATGTCTCCATGTGCATCAAACCATACCACCCCAGGTGATCCTAGCGCCTGCGCCAGTCCACCAATCGGACCCAGTGCATGCGTACAGTCTCCTTCCAGCATCAGCACAAAATCACTACCATCCCTGAGAGCAGCACTCACAGTCGCAGCCGTCCTCCTGGCTATATGCCCCAGGTTCGTCACCGTATCACGTGTGCGCTCCGCCTTTGGCAACTCAATCCATATCGGCTCCCGTACCGTATGCCCCTTCTCCCGCAATCGTTCCATCAAACCAGCATGCAGAAAAGCCCGTGGCCCGCCGGCACAACCCCAACGGGCAACATCCGTTTGATAAGGAACACAGACGATATCGATCAGCATAACTAATCCTCCTGATTTTTCTTTTCTTGTCCTCTTCAGCAAGCCGGACACACAATTAATTTATTACCACAATTGCCACAACCGTCACAATTGTCACAGATACTGCTGGAGAATTGGGGAAACCGTTCCCCCACCCAACCTCAGCGGCGTGAAGGATTGAGGCGCGATGGTCCCTACGAAGGGAGCGACCCTGCAAAGGGAATGTGCCAGCAGTATTGGGACATCGGGGACATATTTGGTGGTCTGGTGCTGGGGTGCAGTCCAGGTGGTTGAGGTTCGGGACATTTTGTTAGCAAGGGATAGCGGGACATTTGTGGTACAGAGTTGATTTTTCTTCATCTGAATACCGCCTGGTTGGTTTGGGGCATTGGGACAGAGATTTTGTTTTTATTATTTGGAATAGAGCTTGCTTCGGGACATGCATGTGATGTTTCGCTCGTTCTGAATACCACCAACCTAGTTGAGGCATTCGGGACATTCGTGAATATAATGGCCCTAGGAATTTAGACACGGAAAGAGGCTGAAATAAGATAGACTCAAGCATGATGAGAAAACACTTTACAGCCGCTTTTAAAGCGAAGGTCGTTCAAGAACTCCTCAAAGAAGAGAAGACATTTGCGCAAATTGCTGCGGAGTATGAAGTCCATCCGACCCAACTGAAGAATTGGCGAGTAATCGCGCTGGAAGGGTTGCTTGGTCTCTTTGAGAAACAGAAGAATACGGTGGCATTACAAGCCGCCTATGAGCAGCAACTCAGCGAGTTATATGCCGAAATTGGCAAGTTGACGAGCGCCCCGTGAACTGGCTGAAAAAAAAGTTACTGCTCTGACCCGAGAGGAACGGCTGGCATTCATAGCACGAACTGGTGATGAGCTTCCGTTGAATAGACAATCCGATCTGCTGGGAGTGAGTCGCTCCAGTTTGTAGTATCATCCGCGTTCACCTTCCGAGGAGGAAGTGCACATCAAACATCGCATTGATGAGATTTACACGGAGCTCCGTCTTATGGCTCACGTAAGATCGCGGCACAGTTGCAGCGAGAAGGAATGGGCATCAACCGGAAAACAGTCGCACGCTCTATGCAGGAGATGAGCATCGCGGCTATTTATCCTGGACCAAATCTGAGTAAGCGAAACCAGAAGGAAGGAGTCTATCCGTACTTACTCCGGCACACGAGCAGTGCCTATCCCAACCATATTTGGGGCATAGATATCACCTACATCCGCTTACGCGGCGCTTGGATGTATTTGGTGGCGATGCTGGATTGGTATTCGCGCTATGTCATTAGCTGGGAGCTCGATCAAACGTTGGAGTTGCCCTTTGTTCTGACAACGGTCCAACGAGCATTCGAGCAAGCCGTGCCGGTGATTTGCAATAGCGATCAAGGCAGCCATTTTACCAGTCCACAGTATCTCAACTTACTCAAAACTGCCAATGTCCAGATCAGTATGGATGGCAAAGGACGCGCATTAGACAACATTTTTACGGAACGGCTTATGGCGTACTGTGAAATATGAGGAGGTGTACGTGCATGATTACCTTTCACCGCGAGAGGAACGGCAAGCCTTAACACGGTATTTCACCTTTTATAATCAGGAACGCCTGCATCAGGCGCTTGATTACCAAACGCCTGCCGAAGTGTATTTTCACCAGGCAGCACCGGAGTCCATTGAGAACATAGTGAAGAAAAAAGGAGGAGAGTAGCTCTTATTTCAACCGGTTTTGGTGTCTTGACAAAGCGGGCCACCATAGAATGTACTGTTTTTAGCAACGAATCCAACAGACAAGACGCGACTTCGGCTAGATAAGGAACATCGTGCTATTGGAGAAAGACTACGATCTGCGCAAGTAGATCGGTTTATTCGACTAGAAATAAGAAGTGCAGTACGCCCTAACGATCTGCAAGAATATTTATTGTAGATTCGGCCGCATGTTGTTCACTTTTCGGGTCACGGTGATGAAGATGGAAGAATCCTACTGGAGAATGAAATTGGCACACACCAACCTATGCCTATAGAGGCACTAACGAATCTTTTTCATATTCTGAAGGACAATGTACGAGTGATATTAATCAATGCTTGTTGGTCAAAAGCTCAAGCAGAATCTCTTGTAACAAATATTGATTACGTAATTGGCAGAGACCATGCCGATAGTTGTGTAAAGAGACGGCTATAGCAAGCAAGAGGTAGAGCGTGGTGACAAAATGCTCAGATGGAAGAGGGAAGAGCGGGAGCAGTCCGCCAGAGAAAGGAAGACAAGCAGGTGAACCAGAGACAAAAGACACAGACCACCAGAACACACAAAAATCCCCCAAACCAGCTATCACCGGCTGGCTGCTTACAAGTACCCCGCCCGCTTTTCGTTGAACTCCGCTTACCAGACAGAAATTTTTGACAACCGAATGCCTTGCATCACGGCCCAGACAATCGACAGACAACTGGTTTCCGTGGTGAAGGTGTCGATTTGATCGGTGCGTCGTCGCACATTGCGAAAAAAGCTTTCAATCGCATTCGTACTGCGAATATGGCGATGCATGGACTGGGGAAAGGCATAAAAGGTCAAAAGATGCGCTTCATCTTCGCATAAACTGCGCACTGCTTCCGGATAGCGCTCACGGTACTTGCCTTTGAAGGCCGCCAATTCGGTCACGGCTTGCTCTTTAGTGGGCTGGTTCCAGATGCCTGCCAATTCGGCGGCAATGTGTTCGTGTTCCCGTCTGGGAATAGCATTCATCACATTGCGTTGTTTATGGACCAGACAACGTTGGCGTGGGGTCGCGGTAAAAAGGACCGAAACCGCTGCCAGCAGCCCCTCATGTCCATCGGTCACGATGAGGTCCACGTCGCTGACCCCGCGTGTGCGCAGGTCTTGTAGCACACACATCCAGCCATCTTGACTTTCTTGGGCGCACGCCCGGATGGCAAGAATCTCTTTGTTGCCTTCCAGATCGACGCCCATGGCCGCTAAAATGATGGTTGGGTCGACCTGGTCTCCATGACGCACTTCCAGATAAATGCCATCGAGATAGAGCACGCGCCAGTGACCTTGCAGGGAGCGGCACCGCCACGCTTCAAATTGTTCCGTCAGGCTGTGATTGAGCCGACTGATGGCACTGGCGCTGGGCGTAACTCCCATGAGGGTTTGAGCCACTTCTCCCACTTTGTGAGTGCTGGTCCCACTGACAAACATCTGGGTCAAGCCTTCTGCCACTTGCTCTTCGTAACGACTAGAGCGATCAAAGAGGTGGGTGTGGAACTTTCCTTCGCGGTCTCGGGGCACTTTCAGATCCTCGATCTGACCAGAGGCCGTGGCCAAATCACGCGTATAGCTGCCGTTGCGGTAGCCTTTGCGTGCGGGGCTACACTCTCCCCATTGTGCCCCCAGAAACTGTGTCAGTTCTTCGCGCATGATTTCTTCCATCACCAGCCGCACGGCACCACGTATGTGGTCACGCAACTGCTGATGGAAAGCTTGCTGGACGACCTCTTGGGGAGATGAGGACTCAGCTGTTGGTGGAGTAGGGGTCAGTGTCGTATGCTGTTGCTTGTCTACCGGCATAGTTCTCTCCTTGTTGGGGTGTGAAGTAAGCAACGATCTCTTCCAAAGGAAGAGCCTATGCCTCTAGTATCTCTTCTGGAGCGCCTCTTTGACTACCTCTCCTTTACACAACTATCGGGATGGTCTCAATTGGCATGTCTCGTTCAATTGGCGACGAGTCAGCCATTCTCTTTGCCGAAGGTTTTTATCGAGGATTAGGGTATGGTTTACCCGTAAAAAAAGCCTTTGATCTCGGAAAAAACAATGTAGAACTTCACAATCACGTTGATGCCAATGTGCCTCAAATACTTATTCGTCCTGGAGTTGACGAGGAGCAATCTATACTTGTGCCTACTGAAGTTGCGTTTAGGGTAAACGAAAGTTGACAGATGCAAACTGCTCTGGAAATGATCAGAAGCGGGCATATACGCACAACAATTGTACCTCCTCTCTGCCTGGAAGCCTTATAAAGCCGTTCATCATGTTGAGAATCCAGGGCTTATGCGTTCTGGTCAAGAGAGGGATAAAAGATGGAGAGCGGCTTGGGGATGACCACAGTTGTAGCGCAAACTCGCCGCAATGGTAGAAACCCCAGCCAGGCGCAGCAAGCTAAGAGCGGTATTGCGCAAAGCCGCCATGATTTTGGGACCATTGTCGGCATGAACGGTGCTGCGATCTTCTCCCATGGTCACATCTTTGACATAATGCAGGCCGTTTTCGACCGTCCAGTGTCCTCTCTTGAGCTTGAGCAACCGCTGGGGGATGCCAAGCGTGGCAGGCAGACTGCTCACTCCATAGCGAACCTCCTCGTGCCATTCCCCTTTGGATTGCCATCGGCGGCGGATCTGGAAGACCTGGTCCAAGCCAGGCCAATCGGAATAGCCTTTGAGTTCCGACGAGACGCGAATAGAGCGGATCTCCACCCGTCCATGTCCCTTGGAAGCTTCCTCTGCGTAGTGTTCTGGGAAGCGCAAGAGCCCTTCCCCGGCTCGTTTGGCAGGGGTAGGTGGGGCAAACAACACAGAGAGATCTTCCAACAAGTGCGGCTGATTCGCCTTCACGAGAAACAGATAATCTCCACCGGCCAACACAATGGCCGCGCACAAGCATCTTTGGCAATAGAGGGCATCTCCAGTGAGGACCTTGCCTTTCCAATCGATGTGTGCCACGAGGCGGTACGCCACGGCCAGTTCACTCCTCTGCTTCTTGGCTTCTTGCTCACGTTGCTGCTCTTGTTCGCTTGGCTCGCCTTGCTTCTCTTTGAGCTTGCCCTTGTTCGCCTCTTTGGGCTCGGCCTTGGTTTCCGCCTTCGGTGGTCTCTCGTTGGTTTCCGTATCCGCTCTATGCACGTGCTCTTGCGTCAGAACGATCCCTGTCTCATGCTCAACCAGACTGACCGCGTGGACGGGATAGCTCTTTTCCTCTTCAAATTTCAATCTTCCTCTCTGCGCTTTTCCATCGATTGCCACAGCACAGGCCCCTCTTTCCGGCGGGGTTTGCTCAAACAGGTGCACAAACAGCTCACGAAACGCTGCTTCGAGCTCCTCGACATTCATCTTCCGAAAAAGACGCTGGATCGTGCTTTGATGGGCCGTGACTCCCTTTTCAAATCCAAGCGCCTTTTTGACCTCCTCACTTTGGCCTGCTCCCCACTCGGCTATAGCCAGTTCTGACACGTGATTGGAGAGGATGGCGGCCAAGGCTAATAACAAGATGGAGCCGAGCTGGAAGCGTTGCCCTTGTTTTCTGCGCGGATCTTTCACGTGCGTGAACGCCTTCTCCCATTCTTGGCATCTGGGATCTTCCCGCTCGATCCCGCTTTCCTTTAGACATTTCTGGATCGCTTCGCTATACTTCATGTGCCTCTTCTTTCTTGATAGGTTGATCTGTTTGTTTCATCTCATCCTATCAAAGAAGAGGGGGTTTGTCACCTTCCCTTCTCTTTTAGAAGATAAGTGGTTGAGAAGCAACCCAACGTAGCGCTTTACCTATCCGTGTGATACAATACCTATCAAACTCATTGAGCCGTAGCCTCGCACGTACCATTGAGTAGGTTCCACAGGAAAGTACGACGCCAAACATGAGTATAAATGAGAATGATACACAGGCATTGGATGCCTATTCGAATGCAGTCACTACGGCGGCAGAGCGAGTTGGACCTGCGGTAGTGCGTATTGACCTGGAACGCGAAGGAGGACGCTATGGCCCATACAATATGCCTGGACGGGAATATGGTGGAGGTGGCTTAGGCTCCGGCTTCATTTTTGCCTCCGATGGACAGATTCTTACCAACGCCCACGTCGTTGAGCATGCAAGACGTATCCGTGTCACCTTAGCGGATGGTCGCACCTTTGACGCTGGCCTTGTCGGCAGCGATCCCGATGTCGATGTAGCAGTACTGCGCATCGGTGCCGATCACCTTCCAGTAGCAGAACTGGGACGTTCTCCACTACGGGTCGGGCAATTAGTAATTGCCGTGGGAAACCCATATGGTCTGAACTGGACAGTAACTGCCGGAGTAGTGAGTGCACTTGGTCGCACCTTGAGCGCTCCGGGTGTACATAAAATGACCAACCTGGTTCAGACAGATACCTCGATCAATCCTGGCAACTCCGGTGGCCCACTGGTAGATAGCGTAGGGAGAGTTGTCGGAATTACCACAGCCATGTTGCCAATGGCGCAAGGACTGGGCTTCTCTATTCCCTTGGATACCGTGAAAGCGGCGATTGCGCGTATCATGCAGAAGCGCGAAGCTAAACCGAACGGCGTATCGATGGGAGTCGGCGGAATGCGCGTGCAGCTTGATGTAGCTCTACGTCAGCAGCTCAACCTTACACAGCAGTTTGGTATGCAAGTGCTGGAAGTTCGGCACGAAGGACCTGCGGACTGCGCCGAAATCAAACGACTAGATGTAATTATCACCGCCGAAGGTGAATCGGTCTCCGAGCCACGCGACCTGCAACGTATCGTGCGTCGGCACAGGGTTGGTGAGAAAGTACCCATTAGCTTTTTAAGAGGGGGCAAACAGCGTAAGGTAACTGTGGTCCTCTAGAAAAATTTCCATTCTGTTTTGATAAATGGAAGTGTGAAGCGTCTAACATTAATAGAGTGAGATGTTTCACACTCCATTCATCTGAGGCCATTTGGCCCGGCAGAAAAGGGAAAAGACAATGGGATCCTTTCTGATTACGCTAGCTTTTGCTACTGTGATCGTCGTTACAGGTGTAATAGTAAACTGGTACCTGTACCACCCGGGTGCCAAGCATTATAAACGATCATCACGAGGTCTCAAGCCCGTTTCTAGTCGGTATACAACCAGGAAAGCGATGTCCGATAGTGAATACTATACACGACTTCCCAGTATGTATGAGGAAGGGCCACGTTATGCTCGTCGTGTCGTAATGGGGTTTGTCATCCTGGTGATATTGATCGTCATCTTTGGAATTTCCTTGTTGAGTGGCCTCCATTAGCATAGGAGACGAACTGGTCAGTCAGAGATAACTTGACGAAACGACCTGCCTGAGATGCATAAAGATCAAGGCAGGTCGTTTACTTTTGCTTGAAACTGCCCAGAGCCTTAATAGCCACCACCTAACTTTCGGTGATCCCAAGAGACTACCTCTACAGGTTCCACAAAAACCAGCACTCGTTTAGGTGCTTGTGCCGCAATCAACTGGCGTGTCGCATCATTCAAAGGGCCTGTATAACGTTCATAGATGAACTCAGCTATACGCTGGACAGTTTCTCGATCGTCATTGAGGTTTGCCCGCCCTTTAATCTGGACTCCCCGCAGTTCATCATAATGTTCACCCGCCTCTACAAGACAGGTCAGCCTGGCATCGCGTCGCAGATTGATAGCCTTTTGCGACTTGGCATATGTCCAGAAAGCTACCTGGTCATGTATCAACGCATACCACATTGCTACCAGATGTGGCCATCCATCGTGATCAATGGTGGCTACCTGAAGTGTGCGCTGTTCTTCAAGAAATGCCCGTATTTCTTCGTCGTTCATGCGGATCGCGTCTCGACGACTCATGTATTTCCCTCCGTCATCACTTTCCTAAATATTTCGAGTTTTGTGATACGTTCAGTATCGCTTATTGATGCCGAGTTAGCAATAGCCTGGGCCTGAGAAAGTCGGGTCTTTACCCTCTCGCCACCTGCGAGAAATCTGAGAGCCTATATGATGTTCAGTACATTTCTGTGTCAATGCTGATACATTGCCTGATATCCTATATGCGTTACATAATGAGGATGTCAGGCAAAATGGCCTTAAGAGAAGGAGAGTAGGATGAAAGCGATTAGTCGCGAGGAGTTGAGACATGCCAGGTGAACTCAAATTCGGGCTGACATCGATAAATATGGGTGCCTACAGTTACCCCGCAACTATGGTCCGGATTGCCCAGGCTGCTGAAGTGGCAGGATTCAATTCTGTATGGGCAGGTGAACATGTGGTGCTCCCCGATGTTCAGGGAGCGCAATCATTCATAGCACCAGAACAGCGTTTCTTGAATCCGATAGTTGCTCTTACCTTCATTGCGGCACATACCAGCACCATCCGGCTGGGAACAGGTGTGATCATCCTACCTCAGCACCATCCACTTGTCCTGGCGAAGGAACTTGCCAGCCTGGACGTACTTTCAGGGGGCAGAGTGATCTTTGGTGTAGGCGTAAGCCGAGCAGAAGCAGAGTTTCGCGCCATGGGAATACCATTCGAGGATCGTGGGCAGCGTACAGATGAGTATCTGGCAGCAATGCGGGCCATCTGGAGCGAAGAAAAGCCTGCCTATCAAGGTCAGTTTGTATCATTTGCCAACGTACAGGCCTATCCGCATCCATTGCAGCAACCATACCCACCGATAGTGATTGGTGGAAGATCACCTGCCGCGTTTCGCCGTGCTGTGGAAGTGGCCAATGGCTGGTATGGTTTTTCCCTCGACCTCGAGGAGACTGCCAATGCGATTGCAGACATTCGTCAAGCCACCAGACGCTACCCTCGTCCAGATTTCCTTGGTGAACTAGAAATCAGTGTAGCTCCCCGTATACCGGTCGATCTAGCAGTGGCAGAGCGCTTCGCTTTGCTTGGGGTCCATCGGCTTATTCTAATACCACGTCGTTCCCTGGATGGCCCGGCACTGGAAGAATACATTGCTACAGTAGGCAATATGCTTATTGGGCGAGTGTGAAGCACCTGCTGTAAGGACAAGAGGCATTGTGGGGAATTGAGACGCTTGTAGTTACCCATCGAGGACACTATTCATTCGGCATCTTCACCATTATCAGGATTGTGCTGGTTATTCTCACGCTCTTTGCGCAGCAATTCTTCAACACTACGAATCAAAGTATCTGCGCTTGGCAAGGGACCGGTGCTTACCACTTTGTCTGGATTGTTTATGATAGTATCCTCATCGTCCTCGTCGTCACTCTCATCGTCTTCGCTATCCTCATCGATCAACTCCGAGATTTGCTCTTCTAATTTGCGTACATAGGCGCTTGCCTCCGGATCTCTTGCTACGAGGGCTGTAATTTGCTCCTCGAAACGTACCGCGTCAGATTGGATCTCGCGGAGGTCCAGATCAAGAGATAAAAAGGTATTCATATATGTAAGCAGTGCTGCTGTGACCTTGACATTAGGTGCCGCAGCGAGATAGTGTGGGGCTGCCGCCCATAGGCTGGAAACTGGCAGATCAATGCGACGACAAGCATCATGTAGTACCCCAATCATGCCTGTAGGACCTTCATAGCGTGAACCACGCACATCCAACTCTCGCAGGCGTTCCATCGTATCGGCATGCGACGAAGAGCCGGAGATAGGTACAGCAATGGAATGTGGAATATCGGCCAAAAGTGCACCAAGCAATAGTATCTCCGAGGCCTTGAAACGTTTGCACACCTCCAAGAAACACTCCGTAAACGTCCGCCACTTCAGTTGTGGTTCAACTCCGAGATACAGAATTACGTCGCGATCCATCTCAGGTATGTCATGAGACAAGAATTGATTGGTCGGCCAAGCAATCGTTCGTTGAATACCACCTACAAACTGAACGGTAGGCCTCGTTTCAGTGAAGACATAAAATTCCTCTGCATCGATGTCTGCTAGCTTTGCTGGCTTCCATTTCTCAATTAGAAACTTTACTGCCGTCGTTGCCGAGTCGGCGGCATCATTCCAACCCGAAAAAGCTGCAATGACGAGTGGACTCCGTAACTCTGGTTGACTATGATACTCTATAAATGACATGCTTGCTATTCCTCGTAATCCACCTAAGTTCAAGTGCATTTTCTTTAAAAATATATACGGTTCTATTGTATCACGGTTTGAAAAGACAACGCGCTTCCTATAGCCATGAACTATTGACGATCACCATTCTCAGCCCTATACTTCCAACATGGAATCTACTGACTTCTTCACCGTCATTTACCAGGATCATCACCTGCTTATTGTCAACAAGCCAGCAGGCATTGTTGTACATCCCACGTATAAGCATGCAAACGGAACAATGTGGGATGCGCTCTTAGTCTACCTTGCAGAGCAGGGAGGTGATGATTGGCAACCACCCGATCTCCTCGATGAGCCAGAGTGGGCTGCTGCACCTGAGCATATACAACGAATGTTGCGGGAAAAACGTGTGCAGCGTCTGTGGAAAGAGGGCGGCCTGTTATCCCGTCCATGCCTGCTGCATCGCCTCGACAAAGATACATCAGGCATTGTAGCAATTGCCAGGACGGAACGCTCTTGCCGTCACATTATCCGACAATTTCAAGAACATACTATTATCAAACGTTACCTTGCAGTGGTACACAGGGGAGCGCCAGATTGGGCCACACCTCGCACCGATTTTCGCATAACAAGACGACAAGGCGACTATGAGGAAACTCTCTTGAATAACTCTTTTGCCCTATCATCCCTTTGTGGAGATGAAGTTCTCCTCAACGGTCCCTTACAACGTGATCCAAGCGAGAGGCGACGATGTATTGTTGGCCCCAATGGACAAGATGCAGTCACAATACTGAAGATACTGGCAGTTGAGGGAGAGTTTGTCCTGCTAGAGGTTCGTCCTGTGACGGGTCGTACACATCAAATTCGTGCTCATCTCGCAGCCCTGGGTTATGCAATTGTCGGAGACCGAATCTACGCGCCACCTGCTAAAGCTGGAACAACTCAAGCAGTATTGCAGAGACAGTTCCTACATGCATATTGCCTTGAACTACGGCGCTATCCCGATAACGTCCTATGTAAGTTTGTTGCGCCGCTAGCCGATGATTTGAAATCCTGGTTGGAACGCTACTTTCCTACAGGGTTGGGAGTTTTAGATGCAAGCACAGTATCCACCTGATACTGGTCCCTTTACTCACCTGAGCGATGAGGAAAAGAAAAAGCGGCTCGATGCCATGGTAAAAATGTGGCAGAGCGATACCGAGCGCCGTATTGAACGCGAAGGATATCGGGCGTTCGTCACCGCCTCAGGACTTGATATATATCGCTATTCCGTCTGGCTACGCTTCCCAGAATGGGAACGGTCAGTAGTGGTTGGTCAGGTAATCAGCCTTCAGCGTTCGCAGAGTGGAGCCCCCGAAGACCCTGCACTGTTTAGTATTTGGCGGCGCGACCCACTTTTAAAGATGATGCCGGATTGGAAACTACACCTTCCCAACGAGAACGTTTTCAACATTATGGCCCGCATCACTCCCAGTGGGTTAGGCGAAGGAACGAAGTGGGCCATTGTGATGCCGAAGGAAATGATCCCACGTTATAGGCCTGCCTGGCCAACGCAGCAAGAATGGGTAAACTGGACCCGCTCGTTTGATTGGCTCTCCGTTGCGGTAATGTTCATAAGAACGATGCTAGATACTATGGCTCACTGATCGGTTGTTTGCTTCTTACCTGTGTAATCATTGAGAAATCTTCACTAATTTTATCCATCTATAATCATCTCTTAACTCTTTTAGTATTGGAAAGCACATTTATTTGTACTACATTTCAGAAGGTACTAATGCTTTAACAAAAGGATTTGGAAAAGCTTATGAAATTGCTGGTTATTGATAATGATCGTGATGTAGTCGAAATGCTTACGGCCTGGCTCAAAACATTAGGCTATGAAGTCCACCGGGCTTATACAGGTCAGCGAGCAATGATGATTTGGGAGGAAGAGCAGCCGGACCTTGTCATTATAGACACTATATTAGGGGATGTCGATGCATTAGCCATGTGCCGGGAGATGCGCTTCAGGCACGATGCATTAGTGCTTGTGCTGACTGATAGCAAGGACGTACAGGATGAGGTCCATTGTCTGGAATCCGGGGCTGATGACTACTTGCGCAAACCGTTCTTCCCTTCTCAACTCTTAGCGCGTATTCATGCCCTCAGCCGACGTGGCCGTCCCACACTTTCACAGCATCCTTCGTCTATTATCAACATTGGCCCAATCTGTATTGATTCTTTGCAAAACGAAGTTAGCTTCGCTGACAAAATTACCCGCTTGACCCCTACCGAAAGCAAGTTGTTGCATTTACTAGCTATCAATGCCAATAACGTCTGTACGGCTGATCATATCGTCTCTCACATCTGGGGCTATGGTGACGAAGGCGACAAATCCCTGATCAAGGCGCATATCCGCCACTTACGTGAGAAACTAGAACCAGATCCCAGTAATCCTTCCTATATTCTGACCATCCCTGGCGTCGGTTACACATTGATAGACCGTGCTACGAAAGAACATTGTTCAAAGGAAGAACTACGTACATTGCGCGTCGTTGCCAGATAATGATCTGATCGGATGAACCGTAGGGTCCGACTGATTGCGGCTAGTACCGATGTGTTGGTCACTAGCCAACCCCGATTTACGGGGAAATATACATTACCGTTCCGTCCAATCGCTCAGCAATGCCCTGGCTGCATTATGTCCTGGCGCACCCATCACACCACCTCCAGGATGGGTGCCTGAACCACAAAGGTAAAGCCCCTTGATGGGGGTACGGTAACGTGCGCACTCTGTTGTGGGACGCAATGAGAACAATTGGTCCGGCGTTATCTCACCATGAAAAATATTCCCGTTAGGCATACCATAACGCTTCTCGATATCAACCGGGCTGAGCACCTGGCGATGGACCACCGCATCAGTGAAGTTCGGCGCAAACTGGTCCATCGTTGCAAAGATGCGGTCCGCCATCTCGTTTTTTACCGCATCCGACCATTCCCTGCCCTTCAGATGATAGGGAGCGTATTGACAGAACATTGAGATAGTGTGCAAGCCATTTGGCGCAACTGATGGGTCTGTAGCGGATTGCATATATGCCTCTATGTACGGTTTGTGTGAAAGTTCTCCATGTGCCGCATCCTCGTATGCTTCCTGCACCCAATCGGGCGTTGGGCTAATCTCACATGAACCAGCATGCTGCAATCCAGGTGTAGTTCCAGGCAGACAGCTAAAGCTGGGAAGTTCCTTCAACGCAACATTGATCTTTATTACAGCACTATCTGTTTTGAACTTCGAGATACGTTTGAGGAAATTTCTTTCAAGCTCCGCATCCGCACAGAACTGCAAGAAGGTTCGCTTCGGATCAGCGTTTGAGAGGATAGCAGCAGCTCGCAATTCTTCGCCGTTTTCTAAGCGTACGCCTTCTGCTCGTCCGTTATGCACAAGAATCTTTGCAACGGGCGTATTTGTGCGAATGACTGCACCATGCGCCTCGGCAGATGCCGCCATTGCAAAGCTGATGCGTCCCATGCCACCTCGTACGTAGCCCCACATACCTTGTTCCCCGTTGATCTCTCCAAACATATGATGCCACATGACGTACACTGATCCAGGAGTCTTAGGCCCAATGAATGAACCAATCACGCCCTGTCCTGCAAAGGCTGCTCGCAGATAATCAGACTCGAAATAGTCGGCCAGCATATCATACAGGTTGCCAAACATCAGCCATTTGTAAATCTCTTCATCCTCACCTCGGAATCGTGCCGCCAAATCTGCCACCGATGGCGGTTCCTCCAGCAAAATAGGATTGAGAATCTCGGAAGCTCGGTCAAAAAACTGTAAAAATTTGGGATAGGCTTCAGCATCGTGTGGCGAAAGTCGGCGAATGCCCTCGATAGTTTTCTCTGTGCTGGCTCGAAAGAAGAGATAATTGCCGTCCGGGTAGGGTACAAACATCTGTGGGTCCTTGACATAAGCATCAAAACCGTAGCGATGTAGTTCCAGGTCGCGAATGATCTCAGGGCGCAGCAAGCTAACAACATAGGCGCACGGGGACATAGTAAACCCTGGAAATGGCTCCTCTAAAGTACAAGCCCCTCCCACACGGTCACGCTGCTCCAACACAACCACTTTTTTCCCTGCACGGGCAAGATATCCCGCCGCTACAAGGCCATTATGCCCTGCTCCAATAATGATGGCATCGATCTTTTCGGTAGAATTTGTCATGCTGGTATGGCTCCTGAGGTCTGCTTTAACAAGGAGGCACAAACTATATGGAGATAGTATATCATAATGTTGAGATGGTATCTAACCAAAGAACTGGTACCTTGCCTGTTTCCATGCTATACTGACAACACAACACGCGTTTTAGCAAGGTAGGTCTTCATGCAAATACGACCTTATGGTGATACCGCTAACGATGGTATGGTACAGCTTTCATTTACCTTGCGTCTACCCCTCAATGCTCGTGCCCGGGAGGCGGCTCGCCGCTACGCTATACTAATGGGCGTCAGCAATCCATTGATAGCACATGCCGAAAGCATTGACAAAGAGTTTTCTTTCTTTATCATCTATGGCCCTTGCACACATACGATGAATATCGAGCACATCCTGGTCGACGATCTGGCACATGACGAACTAGATTTTCATCAAATCAATGCATTGATTGAGCAGCGTGTAAAGCGCCGGGTGACTGTGATTGGCGCAGCTATCGAAAGCGATGCACATACCGTTGGTATAGATGCCATTTTTAACGCCAAGGGCTTCGCTGGCAGCTATGGGCTGGAACGCTTCCCCTGCTTCCGCGCCTTAAATCTCGGAGCGCAAGTGTCCTGCGAAGCGCTGCTGCATCGGGCAGCAACAGAGCAAGCAGATGCAATTCTTGTCTCGCAGGTGGTGACCCAGAAAAACGTACATATCCATAACCTGACGAAATTGATCGAACTGGCAGAGGCCGAAGGCGTACGCGATCGCTATCTCTTTATCGTTGGAGGGCCGCGTATCTCCCACACCTTCGCTAAAGAACTAGGCTATGATGCTGGCTTTGGTCCCGGCTCGACCGCTACAGCCGTTGCCAGCTATATCGCGCAGGAATTAGTTGTCAGGATGGAATGAATGCAGGCAGCCATAGCTATATTTGGGGATACCAAAGCTGGTTACTTCTATTACTCCTCTGACGTTCCGTTTATTAGAGAGGATTATATTACTTTCTTTTCACCTCTTTCTGTTGACATGAGGAGCCTGCTATAATGCAATTGCAACATATTGTTTCTGATCGCTTGTTGCCGACGGGCAAAAGAGGCTGGAACACCATCTACGTCAGTTTTACTATTGTCATGTGTTGCATGGTACTACTCCTCTCTGGCTGTGCTGGTCAGGCAGGCGCTAACGTTTCTAGTACTCATACTCCTACTGTGACCTCATCTTTGTTATCTCCAACCTCACAGACTGGGTCGGCGAAAACTGATAACAACGACAACCCCGCAGAAGATTTACTTCGCTCCCAACTAGCAAAAGTTCAGAGCATTATGAACGGTATGTCGCTGGACCAGAAATTGGGTCAGCTTATTGCTGTAGAGTACCTTGGTAACAATTATCAGGATACCGGCCTCCAATACATGGTGAAGCAGCAATTTGTCGGTGGTCTTTTATACCAGGCAAGCAACCATAACTTCGATCCTCCTTACAATGTTATCAGTAACGTCGCCAATTTATCACATCAAATCATGAATGATGCCCAAATCCCCTTACTGATCGGCACGGATCAGGAAGGGGGGTTGGTGAATCGATTGTACACATTTCATGGTTACCTGCCTTCCGCGGCAGAGATGGCGGCAACAGGAGATCCACATACAGCATTAGCACAGGGTACTCAGGCCGCTAAATGGTTGGCTGAGTTGGGGATTAACGCTGACTTAGCCCCTGTTGTTGACGTACAAACCGTCAATCCACCTGTGCTAGTAACTCGCATGTTTGGCCACGATCCAGAGACCGTTGCCACCTATGCAGGTGCATATCTTGATGGTTTACAAAGTAATGGTGTGGCCGCTTGTCTGAAACATTTCCCAGGTTTGGGCGCGATAACTTCTGATCCACATTCAGGGCTACCTGTAGTCAATCGCAGCATGGCAGACCTCGAAAATATTGATCTGGCTCCCTATAAATTGATGATTGCGAAAGATCACCCGGCTATGATCATGACTACCGATGTTCTCATGCCCGCTATCGATCCTTCACTTCCCGCTGAGCTTTCTCCAAAGGCCATTAACGGTATTCTCCGTGGACAATTAGGGTATGATGGCGTGGTAATCACCGATGGTCTTTATATGATAGGCATTAGTCAAAGTTGGACCTTGAGCCAGGCCGCCGTTCTTTCTATCCTTGCTGGCGATGATCTGGTAGAAGGCCCCTATACACCCAGTCAGGTAGCCGATGTAATCGCAGGCTTTAAACAAGCTATGTCACAAGGTAAGTTGACCATCGAACGCATTAACCAATCAGTACAGCGTATCCTCCTGCTAAAAGTCCAGTATGGCATCATCAAATAACAACAATATCCACGTGACATTACTCACGAAACAGTATATAGTATGTTATATGCATCGCTCATCCATTTGGACTATTTTTCACCCGAATTTTGAATTACTGCCAACATTGAGGGGAGACATACCATGCTTGTTCTCCAGGATATCGCGGTTACCTATCAAAACACTGTTCCTGCTGTGCAAGGCGTCTCGCTAGAAGTGCCAGATAAATCAGTAGTAGCGTTGCTCGGCGCGAACGGTGCGGGCAAAACGACTATTATACGTGCCATCACCGGACTACTCAGCATTCACAAAGCAAGCATTGTCCGTGGCTCCATTCTCTTCGACGGTGAACGAATCGACAGTCTCAATACTACTCAAATTGTCAGGCGCGGCATTGCCCAGGTGCTAGAAGGTCGTCGGCTCTTCGCTGATTTGACCGTCGATGAGAACCTGCGCACCGGGGCTGTCTCTTCACATGATTCCGCTGCCGTTCGTCGCGCTTATGACCGTGTAATGGACCTGTTTCCGGTACTACGTGACCGCCAGAAAAGTCATGCCGGCTACCTCTCAGGTGGTGAGCAGCAAATGGTAGCGATTGGACGTGGTCTGATGTCAAACCCCAGGCTACTCTTACTTGATGAGCCTTCCCTCGGTCTAGCTCCGTTCATGGTCCAGCAAATTCGTACCATCATCGCTGAGATAAATGCCGGTGGAACTGCCGTATTACTGGTTGAGCAAAACGCGCAGATGGCCCTTTCCATTGCCAATTATGGATATGTGCTGGAAACTGGCAAAGTTGTGCTGGCACAGCCTGCTGTAGAACTTTTACAGGATGAGAGTGTGCGGAAGTTCTACCTTGGCCTGCACGAAGGGGGAGAGCGCAGTCATATTGGAACGCTTCGTCTACGCCGACCTGAAAGGAAGTGGTCATATGACTGATCCTCCTGCGAACGCACATGTAGACATGCCCGATCAAACTACCGCCGCACCGCCTTTACTCTCAGTTGAAGGAATCTCGGTGCGATTTGCCGGTGTTAAAGCGCTGACCGATGTCTCGTTCCAGGTGCAACCCGGAGAATTGTTCGCGATAATCGGCCCCAATGGAGCTGGTAAAACGTCGCTTTTTAATGTGCTCTCGCGTGTCTATCAACCCGTTGCTGGCCAGGTAACCTTCGATGGACACGATCTACTACGCTTAAAAACACACCAGGTTGCACGCATGGGCATCGCCCGCACTTTTCAGAACCTTGGACAATTCCCCAATACTACTGTGTTAGATTATCTCCTGCTTGGTCGTCATACGCGTATGCGCAGTGGCATTCTGCTTGGTGGCATCTATATCGGCATGACTCGCAACGAAGAGAAGAAAAATCGCGCCTATTGCCTGCACCTGCTAAGGCTGCTAGAGCTAGAACGCTGGTCCCATTCTCCGCTGCGCAGCCTGCCTTATGGCCTGCAAAAGCGTGCCGACCTCGCCCGTGCCTTGGCGCTGCAACCTCGGTTACTACTGCTCGACGAGCCGGTTGCCGGCATGAGCGTTGAGGAGTCAGAAGATATTGCATCTGCCATTCTCGATGTAAAAGAACAGCTTGGCGTCACGCAGATCCTGGTTGAGCACGATATGGCGGTTGTCATGAGCATTGCCGACCGCGTGCTTGTGCTCGATTTCGGTCGCATCATTGCGCAGGGTACCCCATCAGAGGTTCAGGCTAATCCTGATGTGATTAAAGCCTACCTCGGTGAAGAATTTGGAGGTAAAGTCGCCGACTCTATGTCGGTTCCAAACGACAATAGCCGCTCAATTCCCTGATTAACTGCGAGAGATTCTTCGCTGCGCTCAGAATGACAAATCCCGAACTGTCATTCTGAGCGCAGCGAAGAATCCGCCTATCACAGGAGGCAACATGGCGTATTTCATTCAACTGATCTTTGCTGGCATCGCGCAGGGTTGTATTTACGCACTCATCGGACTAGGTTTTTCGATTATTTTCAAAGCCAGCGAAGTCATTAATTTTGCGCAAGGCGAACTGCTACTGGTAGGTGCCTATATCGTCTCAGCCGGAGTCTTTGAGTGGCATCTACCATTTCTACTGGCCCTAATCCTGGGCATTGTCGTTACAGTGCTCATTGGTCTGCTCTTTGAGCGCTTTGTTCTGAGTCGCATGATTGGACGCCCCGTCTTTTCTATTTTGATGATCACTATTGGGCTTGATATTGTGCTGCGTACTGCCGTCATTGTCAGATGGGGTTCAAACCCTATTCCCGCCGCTTCTCCCTTTGATATCACTAGTGGCTTCAACGTTGGAGGCGTCCATTTTGGAGCTAACGACCTATGGACGATTGTAATCACTATCGTCTTATGTGCGGCGCTCTTTTACTTCCTCCGTTATACCAAATATGGCCTGTCCATGCGTGCTACTGCCCTCGACCAGGAAGCTGCGCTGGCGGTCGGTATCAATATCCGTACCGTCTACGCGCTAGCATGGGGCATCGCAGCCGCTATCGCCACCCTTGGCGGTGTGTTTCTCGCGATTGATTCTATTTGCTATTGACCCGACCTTTGGAGGTGCAGCCCTCGTCGCTTTCCCTGCCATCATTCTAGGCGGTATCGATTCGGTGAGTGGTGCCGTGGTAGGTGGTATCGTGATTGGTGTAGTTCAAGTGCTCACTGCAGGCTATGAAAGTCACGTAGCCAATATTCTGGGCGCTGGTATTCACGAAATTACTCCCTACCTGATCATGATCCTTGTCTTGCTCATTCGACCCTATGGTCTATTCGGCACGCGAAAGGTGGAGCGGATATGAGGGCTTCAGTAACAGGCAAGAATGCGCGCACGGATGCGCAGCCACCACTTCTGTTAGGAAGTATCTCTCGCTGGCTTTCCCTGGGTATAGGCGTGCTCGTTGTGATTCTCTTTTTCACTTTCGCTAGTGAAGATTGGCTCACGATTGTCAATTATACGCTGATTGCTGCAATCGCGGCGCTAGCGCTGAATGTCCTCTCTGGCTATACCGGTCAGATTTCGCTGGGAATTGCATTCTTCATGGCCATCGGAGCCTATACCGCAGCACTGCTCGGCGGAGATCAACCCACAAGCCCACTTGATCCACAGGGATTTGGTCTATCGTTCCTGATCTGGCTCCCGGCAGCAGGTATTGTTGCTGGGCTGGTAGGTGCATTGATTGGCCCGACAGCGTTGCGGCTCAAAGGATTCTACCTGGGTATTGTAACGTTAGCCCTGGTGTTTATCGGGCAATATCTCTTTATGAACCTGCATGCTATAACGGGTGGCCCGCAAGGTCGTAGCTTTCCAGCTCCTGCCTTCGGCGATTTCTCCTTCAACCAGCAAAATAACACCATCTTTGGCTTTGCACTCACTCCAGGCCAGCAGTATTTTCTGCTGCTGCTCATTATCCTGGGACTGTCAGCGCTCTTTGTGGGCAATGTGATGCGCTCGCGAGCCGGACGTGCCTTCCAGGCGGTGCGTGACAATGAAGTCGGCGCGGCCATCATGGGGGTCAACCTCTTCGAAGCGAAAATGGGTGCATTCGTTCTCTCTTCATTCCTAGCGGGGATTGCAGGCGCTCTATTAGCTTCATACACCAGCTATATCACACCCAATAACTGGGACCTGACGCTCTCTATCCAGTTCGTTGCCGCTATTATTGTCGGTGGCATCGCTAGTCATCTGGGGTTCAATTCTGGGCGCTGCTTTTGTCTTCGGACTTCCACAGGTCATCGATCACTTTTCTCTGCTGCCACAGAGTACCAATTCAGGTGGTTTGACGAGCGGTAACCTGAATGCTATTATCTATGGCCTGCTGATTATCGTGTTCCTGCTCTTCGAGCCGGGAGGCGTTATCGGACTGGTACACAAGCTGCAGAAATTGATGCACAAGTTCAATAGGCAAGAAGGGGAAGGAGGTGAACTCGCCGAGATAACCGACCTGCCGGACTCCGATGCTCAGAGACATCTTGAGGGTGCGGCACCTGCAACAGATGAAAGCACATAAATTTTTCGGCAGGTCATACACATCAGAAATGAGATTGAAGCCGCATCGTATTCTTCTCAGTCAACGTTTATCTCGATTGTACGAGGAAGAGGTGTCATTCATGGTAAGCAAAAAGCTCCTGTATACTTGCGTACTTACCCTTGCCGCTATCCTGTTGGTTCTCTCCGGCTGCGCCAGCAACAGCGGTACAACCACCGGTTCAACTGTGTTAAAAACTGGTCCTGGTGTTGATGTCACCAACAAAACAATTACGCTTGGTATTCTGTCACCCTATACTGGGCCAGTTGCGGACCCAATAGGCATTCCCCTGGCGAACGGTGTGAAAGCTTACTTCGATCATGTGAACGATAATGGGGGGATTGATGGCTTCAAGGTCAAATTTCTTGAGGAAGACACGCAGTACAATGCACAACTCGAGGTGCAGAAATACAATCAGATTCATACCCAGGTAGCGATGATCGCTGATAGCCTGGGGACGGCTCCGACCGTTGCCATCAACGATCTGGCCACGGCTGATCATATGCTAGTGTCCGCTGCCACTCTCTCTTCTGCTTTAGCGCGTGATAAGTATCTCGTTCTTGTCGGTACGCCTTATCGCCTGCAGGTCGAGAATGCTTTCGATTATGTTGTTAACAAGCTCGGCGTCAAGAATCCCGCCACCGGCATCATCTACCAGAATGATGATTACGGCCAGGATGGACTGACGGGTTATAAAGAAGCGGTTGCCGCCTATAATCTGCATGATGTGGGTCAGGCATCGTATGCCGCAACAGATACGAACTTCGTCGCCCAGGTCTCCCAAATGAAAGCGGCTGGAGCGAAGTATGTATTCTTGACCACCATTCCAACTGTGACTGCGGGCATCATTGGTACAGCGTATCAACTAGGCTATAGCCCCCAGTGGATTCTGCAAAGTCCAGCCTTCGCGTTAGGACTGCTGGCCGTTCCTGCATTGAAACCGTTGATGGATCGCGCATGGGTCGTAGCTCAGGGTGCAGCATGGGGAGATACAAGTGTGCCAGGTATGGCGCAGTTGCTTCAGGACGTCGCGAAATATTACCCGAATCAGAAACCGGACGGCTATTTCGAGTTCGGCTATACTGAGTCCTGGATTACTTACGCTATTCTGAAAAAGGCCCTGGACAACAACGATATCAGCCGCGATGGCCTTTTCAACGCCTTCGAGTCGCTAAAAACCGTTAATCTAGGAGGGCTATACCCGCCAGTGACCTACGGTTCATCACCCAACCAGCGCGTCCCAACCCGCGATTCGGTTGTCTATCAGGTTGATTCGACGCAACCTGCCGGTGTCAAGCCACTTACATCCGATTTCACAGGCAGTGCCGCAATGCAATCGCAGTTCTGATTGAGAAGTAGGATTCTGCATCAGGCAAGAACCAGAGGTGAATTAGCATACTCATTTTCCTTGGAAGTGAGTATGCTAATTCACCTCTATTGACTCAAGCCTTCTCAGTTCCTATAGCCATTTGCTGTGAAATCTTGTGATGATCTTCCACTACTCAATAGCATTTCTTTTCAATGTGCTTACGGATTCTCTTCCGGCGCTTTGACGCTGATGCCCATCCCGCGCACAAGTGCTAGTGCCTGGATTGGATCTATCGTTGCACCTTGCAGTTCACGTGAGCTAACGCGTATACCATCAATCTTTGAGCCGCGAAGATCCGCACCTACTAGCCTGGCGCCGGAGAAATCAGCATTGCTGAGATCGCAGTTCACAAACAGCACCCCAGAAAGATCAGCCTCAAAAAAGTTCGCATCGCTTAAGTCGCAGTTCTCAAAGCGTACTGCTTCAAACTTTGTCAGGGCACATTGAAAGTAATGACCCATGCACTCCTTGAAGAATGTATCTTGAAAGCGCGCCTCATTTGCCTGAAAACCAGTCAGGTGACAACCAAGGAATTCTACTCGTGCGAAGTCAGCTTGCATCCATTTCGCGTTGGCGAAATCGCAGGCCTGGAAGCGGCTATCCAGGACGCGTACATATTCAAGGTGGGTTCTGCTCAGTTCAACCTGCTCAAAAAGTATCTGGTCAAAGGACAAATGACGAATGTTTCTTCCGCTCAAGTCATTGCGCACGAGGATGGATTGAGCGCAATTCATGCCATCTTCAAGCCAATCGCCAGGCGGTGCTTTCTCAAGTTTCTGTTGCGGGAGATCGGGAACTGTGATCGCTCCGCCTGATCGTCTGCGTTTATTGGCCATACATTCTATCTTCTTTCTGCGCTGAGGTTTTCCACTATTATCTCGCTCTATGTCAATAGAAGTATCTGTTAGGCAGAAAATGGCCCTTGCCACTGATCCAATATGCCAACTATGATAGATGGTAACAGCAGAAGAAACCGACCGAAGAAGGAGCAAAAGGAGTAAATCACATATGGAAGCCGCTCTTCGCCAATTGCTTACCGAACTCGAAGAGACAGGTCGACGCAATGATGCGCAGGAACAAGACCGTAGCAAGAAGATGCTAAACCTGGAACCAGAAACTGCCCACTTGCTCAGTATTCTGATCCGTAGCAGCCGACGCACGAGGTTGCTCGAAATTGGAACCTCGAATGGATACAGCACCATCTGGCTTGCCTGGGCCACGCATCAGATAAGCGGTCATGTTACCAGCATAGACCGCGATGAACACAAACTGGCGCTTGCCGATACAAACCTCCGTCGAGCTGGATTGCGTGAAATAGTCGATCTCATCCATGGTGATGCTACTCAGATAGTAGCCACGCTTTCCGGTCCATTTGACTGCGTATTCTTCGATGCCGACCGTCTCAGCGCACCATCCCAACTCCCACTCCTGCTACCAAAGCTGTCGCCAGATGCTTTCCTACTTGCCGATAATGTCTTATCACACCCCCAGGAAATTGAGGGGTATCTTTCTGCTGTACAGACGTTGCCCCAGTTCGATCATCTCGTCATTCCCATCGGAAAAGGATTGAGTATTGCATATCGGCAAACAGACAACGAAGATTTCCTTGGGAAAATACAGGCATAAGTTCCATGAGGGTACCCATGAGCTAGGGGTTAGAGAACAACTGAAAGGGAAAATGCAACGTGCAGACTTTAGAAACGAACCGTCTTCAACTGCTTCCTTTCTCACTGGAACTGAAGAAGGTAACCCTCACTGAGAAAGCGAGCCTAGCACAAATCCTTGGGATTCACGTACCTGATTCCTGGCCTGGTCCTGATATGACAGAAGCGTTGCCCTTCTTTATCGAGGCGATGGAGAAAGATCCAGCACGTCACGTCTGGGATGGAATCATTATTCATAAAGCCGACCAGGTAGCGATCGGCGCTATAGGCTTCCACGGAGCGCCTAACGAGCAGGGAATGGTCGAGATTGGCTACTCCATCATCCCCGAATATGAAGGGCACGGCTATGCTACCGAGATAGCACATTGTCTCATCGACTGGGCCTTTCAAACACAGGAAATCAAGGTGATCACTGCCGAGTGTCTCAATGACAATATCGGCTCCATCAGAGTGCTCGAAAAAGTAGGCATGCATCGCCTCGAACCAGAAGGCAATATGCTCAAATGGCAGCTTCGCAAAGCGTTACGATGAAAAATGCATGTCTGCAACAGCCGTATGCGCCAGCAACTTCTGTCCGTTCCTCCAGAACAGCTTCTCCCGCACCTCCGGCTTGAACTCGATCTTGAGCGCCTCAAAGTCCTTCATCCAGCGCTGGGGGGTGATAAAGGGATAATCCGAGCCGAAAAGGAAACGATCTTGCAAGCGCGTGGCGGCCTCACGACAGCAGACTCTCAGGAATGTAACGTGGTGACCAGCCAGACAAGCTTTTAACATATATCTATTCAAGAGTTCCTTTTTGCTCTGCTAGTCTGGCACCATTGCTCACGGAGCTGCGAGCACTTCTTGCCTGAGAGGCAGATGTAGTTAGCTTCTAAAAAGAATAGAAACCACCTCCTGCATGAGGTTTGCTCACCTCTCTAGGAAGCCAATTCATGGATGAAGTCCCTCTTTAGGAATCTTATATGCCCGCCCTCAGCAGCCAGGTAGGGTGTGCTAGCCACAATATGCCGAGCAGCAGCAGGATGATCCCGATGAAGGGGCTTAAACGCTTGCCGCCTGGCACGGTCTTCTCGATCACCATCGCACCAGTGAGCGCGGCCATGCCTGCCAGGTTGCCCACACCTACGCCGAACATGACGAGCATCAAGGCCCAACAACATCCCAGGCAGAACCCGCCATGGCGTAGGCCCAACTGCCACGCCGGACCCACACCTTTGCGGTAGTAGTGCATGAAGAACCCCAGTGGCGTGCGGCACATATCCAGGCAGCGTTCTTTGAGCGGGCTGAACTGGAACAAACCAGCAATGGCGAACGTGACCGCACCGATGAGCCAGGAATGAAAAGCCAGCCAGGGCCACAGCGCCACCAGGCGATGCACGCCGGTATCAAAGACGAAAGCCCCGGCGGCAAAGGCGGTCCAGATCGCTGCATAGCCTGATAGGAAGGCCAGGGGGACCTTGATGGGATGCGCTTGTCTACGCCCGGCATACACCACCAATTGGACCATCGGCATACTGGAAGGCAGCATCATCGCCACCGTCATGAGTTGCCAGCACAGCAGGAAGACTTCGAAGGCTGCCAGCCAGGGAAGACCGCTGGATTGCAGCAGGTAGTGATGGTCCAGCAAGTAGGTCTGGTGCGTAAGCGTGGCCAGTACCAACACTCCCCAGGCAAGCGCAACCAGCAGCCAGGGCCACAGGATGGGGACCCGACGCAATTGTCGGTTCCGAACTTTCGCCTCTTTGGAATTTGTAATCTGTGTAGCCTGCATCGGGTCCCTCCTTCTCTAGGCGACGAAGCGGAAGGTGCCCTGGATGGCGTTATGGTTCTGCAAGTTCACGTCGTGCCCCAGCGCGGGCACCTTTGAACGGTAGTGTTCAGCCCTGCCCACATAGGCTGGCGAGCCGGGAATGGTCGAAAAGACGCTCTCGTGCAGCGTGGTGGTCTCCCCCGTCGGTCCAGTCAAGGGCACTAACTCTGCCTGCACCGTCTGCCCGATGAGAAGTGTGCCTCTGCCTCCCTCGACCGTAAAGGTAATGGGGACTCGCTCGACCCCAACCACCTCACCGATCAGTGCGGCCAGATCGGCAATTGCACCGCCCATCTTGCCCGTAAACACCGCCAACAGTGCATCTTGCTGCTCCTGCGTCGCTTTTTCGTCGACATAGACCACTGCCCGCCAGTTCCCCTTGAAGACATTCCCTGGAATATGCACACTCAAGGCAATAGTCAGGTCGGAGACATCGACGCCCTGGATGCTGCCGCTGTCGACATGCCAGGCGAGCGCGGAATCGCACGTCCCTCCATCTGGGTCCGCCCCTACCCAGCATGGACACAGGACACCGCATGTGCAGACCTCTAATAAGCGTCCTTCCAACTGATACTTGCTACCTGCTTGTGTTGTCATGTGCGTCGTTCCTTTCTGATTCTCTCATGAGAAGTATGGACTGTGTAACACGCTTTACAATCATTGTGGAAAAAGGTCTTGCCTAGCGCGTGAGCTTTTAAGTGAGGAAATGCTCTTCCTCACTTCTAGTATGCCCGGAAGGTCAGCTTGTAGAGAATGGCAACCACTAATCAAGTAGTAGTCAAGTATTGTCACACAGAATAAAAGGACGCGTTGCCTCGATGCGGGACAATCTGATACAATGACCTCGACAAACGTCGTGTCAGACTCAGGAGGGTAGATAGGGTGATGGAGGCGAATGGAGGCAGAAGGGAGGATACCAGCGGTGAAAAAAGCTGCTCAGGCGACCCCAAATCAGCAGTTGAGACAGGAACGTGAACGGCACTGCTGGTCACAATTAGAAGTAGCTGATCGGATAGGAACGACCTCACTCAACGTGAGTCGATGGGAGCGGGGTATCACGTTCCCCACCCCTCACTTCAGACAGCAACTCTGCGCCCTCTTTGGCAAGGGCGCTAGTGAACTCGGCTTGCTGCAGGATGAGACCATTGATAGCCAGGAGCCCATTCTTCCCCACTCACTACCGCCTGGCCAGGACGCAGTCTCTCCCCCTCCTCAAGCACCGCGCAAAGCGGAAGAACGCAGGCTCGTGACCATCCTCTTTGCCGATGTAACGGAGTCCACGACACTCGATCCCGAGGATATGCGCGCCTTGATGAGCCGCTATTATGCGCTTGCACGTCGTATCATCAGTCATCATGGAGGCACCCTGGGGAAGTTCACGGGCGATGCAGTAATGGCGGTCTTCGGCCTGCCGCGCGCCTATGGAGATGATGCCGAGCGAGCGCTTGCTGCCGCCCTGGCATTGCGCCAGGTTGTTACGGATGATTTCCTGCTGGGGAAGCACTTGCTGTTGCGTATGGGAGCCAATACGGGCGAGGTGGTGGCCACCGGTGACTCATCCAACGGCGATTTCCAGATCACCGGGGACGCTGTGAACGTGGCAGCCCGGCTACAGCAGACAGCAAGTCCAGGTGAGATTCTTGTCAGCGAACGGACAGCTAGTGCGTCCTGGAACGCCTTCCTCTTTGGCGACCTGCGTCATATCGAGGTAAAAGGCAAGCGCCAGCCTCTACCGGTGTTTTCCCTCTCGCAAGCGAGGCATGTACGGAACATTGATCGCCCGCCACTGGTTGGTCGACGGCAAGATGTGCTGCAACTCGACCTGCAGAGAATGCGCGCGTTGCAAGAACGGCGGGCATATCTCATTTCAATTGTGGCGCCAGCAGGTACCGGCAAGACGCGCTTGCTGGAGGAGTTTCTGGCTCATCTTGATGCGGCGGAGGGATTCCAGGTCGCGACTGCGCGTTGCCTACCCTATGGGCAGACATTGACCTACTGGCCCCTGCGCGGGCTGCTGACCGGACTGCTGGGTGAAGAGATCGGCAAACAGCAGGTCGCCGATGCGTTTGTACAGGGGGGACAGACTTCTGAAGATGCTGCACGACTGGCTGATTTTGTGTTGACCACGCTGGGCGTTGAGCAGGAGGAGGTCTCTGACCGCGAGAGTATCTTTGCTGCCTGGCGCCTGCTCATCGAGGCCCTCGTCCGCCAGGCGCCGCGTATTGTGGTGTTCGAGGACCTGCACTGGGCGAGTGAAAGCCTGCTTGACCTGGTTGAGTACCTCATGCATGTGCGCGTGCAAGCACCACTCTTGATGCTCGTTCTAAGCCGACCCGAGTTACTTGATCGTCGTCCCACCTGGGGTGGAGGGCAGCAGAACTTCACCACTCTGATGCTGCAACCACTCACTGAGACCCATACGCGGGAGTTGGTCAAGCACGTGGCTGCGGGAATGGATCAGGCGCTTCGTGAGCGGGTTGTTGAGCGCTCTGGGGGCAATCCCTTCTTTGCTCTGGAAGTTGTACGCGGAATAGCGGAGAACAGTGTCTCAGCCAACATGCTGCCAGATACAGTTCACGGAGCGGTACTCGCCCGCCTTGACCTGCTCTCGTCACAGGAACGAGCCATTGTGCAGGTCGCTTCCGTCGTCGGCAGGATTTTCCGTGTTGCAACGCTGCGAGCTTGCCTGGAAGACCTGACCACAACCGAGCTTGACAGAGCGCTCGATGGCTTGATAACGCGCCATCTCATTGTGCAGACTGCGGATGGCGCCTTTACGTTCCACCACGCGCTCATTCGTGACGTGGCTTATGGGACACTCTCCCGCTCGGAGCGCGCGCGCATTCATAGCAAAATTGCAGCGTGGCTTGAAGAGTCTGCGGCTGAAGGGCTGGATGCGTTCACAGAACTGATCGCTTACCACTACCGAGAGGCCGTAAGGCTCGCACAGCAATCGAAAGTGCCCATGGAACTGCCCATCGAACTCGATCGCGTCGTCCACTCCCTGGAACGAGCGGGCCTGCTCGCCTGCCGTTCCGGGGCGTTGACTGAGGCTCATGCCTATTTACAAAGCGCCATTGAGCTTGCTCCCGAGGAAGAGCATTTGCGGCTCTATGAACGACTTGGCGACGCTCTTCTCCAGGGCCATACCGCTGTTGACGCCTATCGCCAGGCAGTCGCATATTGGCGCAGGATGGAGGTGCAGGACCCACTGGTCGGGGTGAGGCTGCTCCGCAAGTTGCTCGTAGCCTATACCCGGTGGAACGCCTGGGACGTTCAGGCGCGGCCCCCGCAGGAAGAACTGGATGGCCTGCTGGCTGAAGCGCGAAGGCTAGCCGAGGCGACGGGAGACGAGGACGAACTCTGGAGAGTCCACCTCGCCGGCATCAGGCTGCTCGCCTGGCGACAGAACAGCACGATGCAAGAAGCGGACGAAGGACGAGCCCTGGCTTTCGCGGCGGCGGCACATTTCGAGGAGCGAAGCGATTCGGTATCCTTCAGCGCGGCGCTGGATGGATACATCGTGCTCTCATACAGGATTGGTGCCCTTCATGACGTGCTGGAGGCGTCACAGCGCCGGCTGAGCATCTCCGATCTGCCTCTGGTTGAACGCGCTGATGCGGTACAATTGATGGCGACAACTGCCTTCAACCTCGGTGAACTTTCCCATTGTATTACCATCGTACGCGAGGCGCTGGCACAACTTCGACCAGGTGACCCGGTAGTGCATTTTGATGCCTCGATTGCCATTGCCACCTGGGCACTCCTCTTCAGTGGGCGCTGGTCCGAGATCAATGAGTTCATGCCCGCGCTTGAAGACATCTGGGAACAGATCCAGTACGGCGTTGGCGCGAACACGCATGTTGCAGGGGGCTATATCTGCGCGCTGCATATCGCCCTGGCACGCGAGGATACGGCTCGCGCTGATGCTGCTATCTCAGTGCTGGAACGGTGCTTTTCGAGCGAACAGGTTAATGCCCGCGCCCTGCTAGCTGCCTACCGAGAAGACGACCCGCGTCACCTTAACTTTGATCCTTCCAGTGATGACTGGACCATTCCCATACTGATGTTCCTGAGCCATCGGGGGATAGCCGCTTCACACGTACTCATCGCCCGGCAACGTGTTTTGTTCTTCTCCCTGCCGAGCGATCCGCTGATACAGATGCTTGAAATCGCCGAAGCGCTTGCACAAGGGGACAATGCACGATTGTCAGAAGCCATTGAGAAGGCGGAAGCCTATGGTCTGATCCCGCAAGTGGCGCGCATGCGCATTGTACTTGCCCAGCGAACAGGCGATCGGTCAGAGCTTGAACGCGCCCGGCCCGTACTCGAGCGGATCGGAGACCGCCAGTTCCTCCAGCGGTTGGAGAAAATTTCGGCAGAGCTAAATAACGATTAGTAAGGCTCTCATATCGAGTTCTCTTCCATGGAGCGAACGAATTCTGCAACCTGCGTGATACTACTTGATGCATATTTGACTAGTATTTGCCATTCTCTACAAGGCACCTTATCAGACATACTTGGAAGAGAATGACCGGACACGCTTATTCACAAGGGGCTGACAGCAAATGAAATAGCTCATACTCATAAAGGAGGGAGCATCACATGAGGGCACGTTACCCTGATCAAGAGGGCTTTATCGAGCGCGATGGAGTCAGAATCTTTTATGAAGTCTTTGGAACGGGTGAGCCCACGGTGCTTCTGCTCCCCACCTGGTCGATCGTCCACTCGCGCATCTGGAAGGCGCAGATCCCCTATCTTGCCCGCCATTGCCGGGTCATCACCTTCGATGGGCGCGGCAATGGCCGCTCAAGTCGGCCTGTAACTCCAGAGGCTTATAGCGACAGGGAGTTCGCTGCCGACGCGCTGGCAGTGATGGATGCCACAGAGGCAGAACAGGCCGTCCTCATCGCGTTCTCGAAAGGTGCATGCTGGGCACTGCTGCTGGCCACCGAACACCCTGAGCGAGTCGCCGGGGCGGTGTTTATTGGCCCGACGCTTCCCCTTACCCCCTTTCATCCAGAGCGCATGGTCTATGCTTCGTTCGATGAGGTGCTAGATACCGACAAGGGTTGGGCCAAATTCAATCGCCACTACTGGCTCAAGGACTACCGGGGCTTTATTGAATTCTTCATGTCACATATCTTCACGGAGCCGCACTCCACCAAGCAGATCGAGGACACCGTGGGCTGGGGACTGGAAACCACTCCCCAGGTGCTGGTCGCGACCCAGATTGCACCCTATGCGGTGAACGAACAGACTGCCGAGGAATTCGCCCGCCATGTGCGCTGCCCGGTGCTCGTCATCCACGGTAATGAGGATGCCATCCAACCACACGCGCGAGGCGCCAAGCTGGCCGAGATCACGGGCGGGACGCTGGTGACCATCGAGGGCGGCGGGCACTGTCCCCAGGCTCGCGACCCGGTGAAGGTCAACCTGCTGCTGCGCGACTTCATCAAGCCCACGCCTGCGCCCACTTTGACCTGGCGGCGTGGCAGAAAGCGCCGCAAGCGCGCCCTCTACATCTCGTCACCTATCGGGCTGGGGCATGCCCAGCGTGACGTTGCTATTGCTGACGAGCTGCGCCGCCTGCGGCCCGACCTCGAGATCGACTGGCTGGCCCAGCACCCGGTCACCGAGGTGCTCAAGGCACGTGGCGAGCGTATCCACCCGGCCAGCGCCTACCTGGCGAACGAGTCGCGCCATATTGAGAGCGAGTCCGCCGAACATGACCTGCACTGCTTCCAGGCCTGGCGCCGCATGGATGAGATCCTCGTCGCCAACTACATGCTCTTCCACGACGTGGTGAACGAGGAGCAATATGACCTCTGGATCGGCGATGAGGCCTGGGAGCTGGACTACTATCTCCACGAGAACCCCGAAGAGAAACGCGCCGCCTACGTCTGGCTGACGGACTTTGTTGGCTGGCTGCCCATGCCAGATGGTGGGACGCACGAAGCGTTCCTCACCACTGACTACAATGCCGAGATGATCGAGCACATCGAGCGCTTTCCCCGGCTGCGCGACCGGGCCATCTTCGTGGGCAACCCCGAGGACATCGTTCCCGACACCTTCGGAGCGGATCTCCCGGCCATCCGGGCCTGGACAGAACGGCACTACGACTTTGCCGGCTACATAACAGGGTTCGATCCGGCGGCCTTTGCTGATCGAGAGGCGATCCGGGCTGAATTGGGTTACCGATCCGATGAGAAGGTGTGTATCGTGGCGGTCGGCGGCTCTGGGGTGGGCCTGCATCTCTTGCGGCGGGTCATGGTGGCCTTTCCCGAGGCGAAGCGGCGCGTACCTGAACTGCGCATGATCGTGGTGGCCGGGCCCCGCATCGATCCGCAATCGCTGCCCACCGTGGAGGGACTTGAAGTGCGCGCTTATGTCTACGAGCTGTACCGTCACCTCGCCGTCTGTGATCTGGCGGTGGTGCAGGGCGGACTGACCACGGCCATGGAGCTGACCGCCAACAAGCGCCCGTTTCTGTACTTTCCCCTGCGCCACCATTTCGAGCAGAATTTCCACGTGCGACACCGCCTTGACCGCTACCAGGCCGGCCGCTGTATGGACTTCGAACAGGCCACGCCAGAAGTCATCGCGGCCGCAATCGCGCAGGAAATTGGTAGGAAAGTGGTGTACCGCGACGTTGAAAACGATGGGGCCGCCAGGGCCGCAGCCCGCATTGCCGAACTCATCTGAGCTTAAGGAGGAGGGTGATAAGCCACCTGAACCATTCTCGAAAGGGTCATACAGGCTATACTAGTGGGTAGACGCTCAGGCACATCCTGGTCAGACTGCGTGAACAGTGAAAGGAGAACAAGCGATGCTTGCTACCCGGAGCCAGCTTACTCAGCGGGAACGAGAAGTCCTATATCTGCTAGCAACAGGCCAGACTGATCGCAAAATTGCAGAAGCGCTTGCTATCAGCCCTCGTACAGTCAACAGGCATGTGAGTAACATCTTTAGCAAATTGGAGGTACCGGGACGGGCTGCCGCCGCCGCTCAAGCTGTTCGCAGCGGATTAATTTGACCGCGTTACGAGGAGAAGTGTATCTTCCCGACAGCCGTATGCGCCAGCAACTTCTGCCCATTTTTCCAGAACAGCTTCTCCCGCACCTCCGGCTTGAACTCGATCTTGAGCGCCTCAAAATCCTTCATCCAGCGTTGCGGCGTGATGAAGGGGTAGTCGGAGCCGAAGAGGAAGCGATCCTGAAGGCGTGTTGCTGCCTCCTGTAGCAGGGATGGTGGAATATATTTCGGTGACCAGCCGGACAAATCATTATAAATGTTGGTTTTGTGCTGCATCGCGGCCAGCATTTCTTCGTGCCAGGGCCAGGAAGGGTGGGCTCCAATGATCGTCAGGCCGGGGAAGTCGGCTGCCAGCGAATCGAGATAAATAGGGCGTGTGTAATCCAACTTGATGCCCATACCACCAGGAGTACCCGCTCCCAGCCCATTCGTGCCGGTATGAAAAAGGGCAGGTACACCTAGCTCTGAAATCTTCTCCATCAAGGGGTAAAAGGTGGGATCGTTTGGATAAAATGCCTGTACTCCGGGATGAAATTTCGCGCCAGCCAGGCCCAGATCTTTAATTGCCCGCTCCATCTCCTTCACCGCCGCCTTGCCCTTGTGCGGATCTACACTCGCAAAACCAATAAACTGTTGCGGATAGCGCTGTACGATTGCCGCGACATAATCATTCCCTAACGGAGGCAATCCCGTAGCAGTCTCCGCATCCCAGGCCAGCAGTACACCGATCATATCCACCTCTGCATAGTCGGCAGCGAGCTGCTCAATATCTTTGAGCTTCACTTCAGTGCGAAAAAAACGTTCAGCAGCCTGTGCATAAGGCCCAAGCGTAACCTGCATAAACTCAGTAGTTGGGAGATGAACATGAAAATCAATAGCACGCGGCATATCAGCTTCTCCGTTTCCAGACGTAATAGCTACCAAATCATCAGTTATCTTTGAAGTGCAATCTGCCTCATTATAGCAAGTCAATCCATGCTATCGCAAACCAAATTGCTGACTTTTGCTCGTTGTATCATACAGTTTGCAATAGCCCACTTGGGGGTTATTGTTTACATAGTTTGACACGTCCATAGATAAACTTCTATACTTTGGCATACAATTACTGAAATAAAGATCAGGTGATAGCGCAAAAAGAAGGAGTATTGCTATGTCGTTTACAGAAGATGAATTGCAGTCCTTCAACAACATTTTGGAGCAAAGGCTGTCGGCGCAGAGTCAAGAAATTGAGCGAGCTTTCGATCAACGTATCAGTGCGCTCCGTCGCGATATGGAGGAGCGTCTTGCCACCGTCCAGCAGGACATTCTACGTACCATTTCACTGAAAATGACCGAGCAACAAAATGTTCTTCATGCCTCGCTGAGCCAAAGCCTGAGTACGCAGCAAGCCCACATCATTTCGGCATTCAACCGCGACGTTGAGCAGAGGCAGCAGCACATTGAGGGTACCATAGATAGTATGCTTGCCGCTCAACTGCTTGGTATCGAGCAACTCCTTGACCAGCGATTATCACATCCAAGACTTGATGATATGGCAACGTCCATTGATGAAGCCCTTCCTCAGCTTGACACTATTGAGGTACAGACCGACCTCTCCTGGGAAGACCTATCAGATGTCATTGGTAAGGCCCTGGATCAGCGCCTTTCAGTGCTTCACGAGTCAACTCAGTCAGCAATAAGTAACCTGGAGCAAGAGCTTGCAGTGCGACTTCACGATTTACGTGAAGAACTCTTAAGCGAGCAAGATCAGGTACAAACCCTGCCTTACAATGACAATCCACAGTCAATGCAGGAAGTGCTGCGTGGTATCGATCAGTTGGAACGTATCATTGAGTCAATGCAGGTCGCCATGACCTCCAACCACGCGCTGCTCTCCAATCGGCTGTACCATCATCAGCAGTTGCCACTCGAGCGTGCGCATCCTGCCAGCCGCACGCATACAACCTCCTCTAACGGCGTCACTGCGCCCTTACCAATACTGAGAGATCGCCACGAAAATTCTGTACAAACTGATACGGCTGAATTTGAAGGGAAAAGTAAACCGGGTAACAATGTTTAGCTTTTCTCATCTGCAACAAGCCCAGATTCTCCAAATTTTAATTGCTATTTTTTGCTTCTCCTCGTATAATTTTATCAAAGGATAAAAAATCTGGTACTAGGAGATAAAGAAAAGCATACATGCCAGAGGAACGTGGACATCAACTTCAACGTGCTTGTGCGGAAGAAACGCATCAGGCAATTTTACATGCTGCGCGAGACCTGTTCTCACGACTTGGCTATCGCACTGTGACAACCCGTATGGTTGCTGAGGCATGTGGTGTGAAACAGCCGCTCCTCTATTACCATTTTGGTGATAAAGAGGCGTTATACCTGGAGATTGTGCGCGAAGATGCACAGACCACGCGGTCTACCCTGATGCAGATTGTTGCGCGTCATCAAGATAGCGTGGAGGAACGCCTCTACCAGATAATGCGTTATCTCCAACTGAGCCGATCTTCATCGCGAAATATCGGAATTTTTTTTCACGAATTGAAGCACGAGATGAGTCCGCAGACCTGCGGCATCTTGAAAGGCCTTTTTCGGGAGAGCGTTGTAATGCCGATAAGAACGCTTTTTGAGGATGCTCAACACTCTGACTCTTTACTGACGCCAGAACAAGGAGGCGTATCGCCGAATCTAGCAACATACCTGTTTCTAAGCGCACTCTCTCGCCTGGAGATCGCTATGGACCTCAATGATGATCTCTGGCAAGATGCTCAGCAAATTGGAATGAAAATGAACGATCCTATTCTGACAATTGTGCATGCGTTACTCTATGGCATAGCGCCACCACCATCTGCAAGTTCTTGCGATAATGATTAAGTTTTTTGCTGTTTTTGATCGATTGATAAAGGAGTTATTCTTATGGATGCGGTGCCTAGCGCGTCGCCTGCGCCTTCGTTTGCCCCCAGGGGAGAGGAGATGCGCTATAAGTGGCGCGTTCTATGGACGGTTGTCATTGGCCTGTTTACTGTCATTCTTGACGCTACTGTCATCAATGTGGCGCTGAAAACATTACAAGTCCAGTTTGCCGTACCCACCGATCAGGCCCAGTGGGTGATCAGTTTGTATACCCTGGTACTGGGTATTGCCACTCCCCTTTCGGGGTACCTGGGCGATCGCTTTGGCATTAAGCGCGTCTACCTGACAGGCCTGAGCTTGTTTGCCCTCGGTTCATTGCTCTCCGGTCTGGCGGCATCACAAACCTCCCTGCCTTTGCTGATTGTGACACGTGGCATACAAGGGCTGGGCGGTGGAATCGCTTTACCTCTTGGTATGGCTATGCTCTTCCGTGCTTTTCCTCCCGGCCAACGTGGAGCCGCTTTCGGAATTTTCGGTATTGTCATGGTCTTCGCGCCAGCTCTGGGACCGCTTGTAGGTGGCTTTCTGGTGGATCATAATCTGCTCCCTTGGATTTTCCTGGTCAACCTTCCGGTAGCGGCTATTGGCTTGACGATCGGCTCGCTGTTCTTACGTGAGAAAAGCGGATCGAAAAGTGTGCGTCCTGATATCCCTGGTATGTTCTTCTCAGCGCTTGGATTTGGCGCTATTCTCTATGCCGCGTCAACTGCGGGTGGGCAGAACACAGGTTGGGGCAGTCCGCAAGTCATCACGACCCTGGCAATCGGTATTGCTGCGCTGTTCATCTTTACTGTAGTCGAATTGCGCACGGCTGATCCACTTATGGATTTGCGCTTGTTTGGCATTCCTAGCTTTGCCCTGGCCAACGTTGCAAACCTGGTGGGAACAATTGCTCTGTTCGGTGCGGAATTCTTGTTACCATTGTACCTGCAAATTCTACGCGGAGAAACTGCGTTCCAGGCAGGCTTGCTGCTTCTGCCGATGGCCGCAACTTCAGCAATAGTGAGCCCTATCGCCGGACGTATGTCGGATCGTGTTGGCCCACGCATTCCGATTGTGGTCGGCTTTCTGCTCATCTCTTTCAATACATACCAGCTCGCACATATTGAACTTAATACCAGCCTCGTGTTCATCATGTTCATTGTGGCTTTGCGTGGAATCGCGGTTGGTTTGATTATCCAGAACAGCCAGCTTGCGGCATTGCTAGATGTACCACTGAGACGTATCAATCGCGCAACACCGCTCGTCCAGGCAACACGTCAGACTATGCAGTCCATTGGCGTAGCTGTGCTGGCGACCATTCTAACGACGGCGTTGACGGTTGTGATACCTGCCTCAATTGCTAATGGCGGTACGCCAAATTTGGCGGCGCTTCCACCCGCAGCCCGCGCGGTTGCTGTACAGGGTTTCCATACGTTCCAGAACCAGTATATTACCGGCCTGGAGCACGCGTATCTGGCGACTTTCGTAATCGCGGTTGTCACGACCATACTAGCCTTGTTTCTTCCTGGCTGGCCTGGCAAATACGACCCGAATGCACGCCGTGCAGCAGCAAACACTGTTCCAGGGGTGGTTGTAGCAAAGCCACAGGAAGTACCTGCCAGTCGTAGTCGGGCTTTGCTTGGTTTGACACTGGCGCTCATCGCTCGCGAAGCACGAAAGCCCAAGGCCAATCCGGAGGTCTTAGCAACCCTTTCGTCTGCCGTTGACGGTCGCTATCCCCACGAGTGGAGTGACGAAGAACGTGGCAAAGCGGTAGCGCATGATGTCATCGAGCCGCTCTCAGTTCTACTCCTTGCCTCCTCAGTCAACAATGAGGAAACAGCTAAGAATGGAGGAGCTTCAGAAAAACCAGCTTCCGATGGGGACATGCTTTCAATGTGACGGTACCCTCAATATGACAAGCGGGTCTGGATGCCGCAAGCATCCAGACCCGCTCGTCATATATTGTTAGAATCACTACTGATAATCGTAAAACCCCTTGCCACTCTTCTTACCATTTATCCCTGAAAGCACCATGCGCCGCAGGAGTGGAGGAGGCGCATACAGAGGATCCTTGTACTCGTCATAAATAGCCTCCGCCGCCCATAAAGTAGTATCCAGCCCAACATAATCAAGCAAGGTAAATGGCCCCATTGGATAACCGCATCCCAGCTTCATCGCCGTATCAATATCATCGCGCGAAGCCATGCCATTTTCTAACATACGAACCGCCGCTATCAAGTACGGGATGAGCAGGAAATTGACAATAAAGCCCGCCGTATCCTTAGCCAGCACCGGTGTCTTCCCAAGGGAAACAGCGAACTGCTTCACAGTTTCAATTGTCTTCTCCGATGTCGAGATCGTGCGCACGACCTCCACTAACTTCATTACAGGAGCTGGATTGAAGAAGTGCAGTCCACACACCTTATCAGGCCGTTTTGTAACCGCACCCATCTGCGTGACATTGAGTGATGAAGTGTTACTCAACAGCAGCCCTTCAGGTTTCACAATGCGATCAAGCGTAGGGAAGAGGCGCAGTTTCTCTTGCATGTTCTCGATCACGGCCTCGATCACCAGATCACAGTCGGCGAAGTCCTCCAGATCCAGTGTCCCATGTAAACGACCGCGATATTCATTGATCTGCCCCTGGGTAATCTTGCCTTTGCCTGCAAGCATATCCCATGCACCATAAATACGCTTCAGACCTTTGTCTAGTAATTCCTGGTTGACCTCGCGTACAACAGTCTCGTAACCTGATTGTGCACAGGTTTGTGCAATCCCACCGCCCATCAATCCGCATCCGACGACTCCTATTCTTCGTATAGCCATTGACTCTACTCCTTACCTATAAAAACTCGTACCGCCTGTACAGGGCCACTCTCAACGCCGAAATTAATTGTATAGTGGTTCAGCGATGGGAAATTCACGTAACGACAGTCTTTTATCCCGCGACACAGTGCCTCTGCCAATTCTTCGGGCACCAGTTGGTCACCTTCAGAAAGACATGCTTGCCCGGCCCGCAACAAGAGCGTTGGTACCTGCACACGCGTCCATTGTTGTTCCGGTCGATTTTTTTCTTCAAGATACAATTGATCTGTAAGTCCTGCCTCGCGATAAGTCTTAGATACGACTGATCCATCACTTTGGCGACGCACATCATGGTCAAAGTAAATATCCATGTACTCGTTCCAGTAAGGCCCCAGATACGGCGCTGCTTTCAGGCGCTGGATATATTCTTGAAATGAAGCTACTGGTATTCCCTGGCGGTTAAGGGCATTACTTAACCATGTAGGCCGCTCATCTGCTGTCTTCCATGGTAGCGGTGCACCCGCATCGATCAAAACAAGTTTACTGAGCTTCTCAGGATAATGCGCCGCGAAATACAGCGAGACAAGTGCTCCGAATGAGTGTCCAATCACTATGGGACGCTCCAATTCAAGTACGTCAATCAATTCTGATAGGTCCGCCGCATGGATGGGCACGTCATAACCCTGCTCAGGCTTATCGCTATCGCCTCTCCCACGCAAGTCGTAGGCAAAGACACGGTGATCGCGAGCAAGATCATCAGCAAGGGCCTGAAAATAGAAGGCATTCGCTGTAATACCGTGAAGACAAACGATAGGTGGTCCTTGCTCACCCCACTGGGCGTAATGAAATGTAAGGTCTCCGGCGATGATGAACTCATCATGCACTGGACTCATTGGCATAGTGAACTCCTTGTTGGAATGTGTGCCACTTCTCAACCATCGCCTTTATCAATGGAGCACCTTCCTCATACCGCTGTTGTGGCGGACGCCATCCACCATGACCACCGCGCGATCGTATGCCCTGCTGGAAAACGTTTTTAATGACTTGCAGATAACGCTCAGCCTCCGGCATAAAAAGAAGCGCGACACGAGCATCTTCCATATAGAAGTAATGGCCATATGCCGCATACCATGCGCGTATATCATCCTGTGAGCGAACAACGGCACTATACAATTCTAATACAGAGTCATATTGTGCCTCGCCAAATGGAAAACAATGCAAGTGGGCATGGAAAACCGTTTGCCTGAAAATCCCATGTTCCCAGTACACAATCGGGGCATAGAAGCGATCAAGAAACTGCTGCACCTCGTGCTTCAAGGCGAACAGTTCTGCATCAAGCTCAGCGGGAACAGCTCCATAACACGCGTAATGTTGCTTTGGAATGATAAGAAGATGGCCTTCAACCAACGGAGCGTGATCGGCAGCTACAAGAAAGTTAGAGGTCTCTTTGAGAACATAAGCAATATCGTTACGTTGACAAAACGTACAGTTCGTACCATTTGCTTCAGCATTCAAGGAGGCCTGGCTCCCATTCTGCATGCAGATAGCTCCTTACTAAAGATGTGTAGTTCGGTACCTCTCGTTGAGTATAGCGCAGGGATGCCGAAGTTGACAAGTTCATTCCTAACCCGCGTGGCGGAAACCGGCTTCGGCCATGGTCAAAGCCTGTCCTTCTCCTAACATACCAACATCGACAACTTCAGCAACGAGAAGTGTCGAATCACCCGCAGGAGCAGTGTTGCGTACCTCGCAAGCAACCCACGCTAATGCCTCGTGCAGAATAGGACACCCATTTGCACCTAAATCATATTCGATCTCGCTCATTTTTTCAGGATGTTGCAGCGCCGATTTACCTAACTTCCCGGCCAGTTCCCGGTCACCGGCGCGTAGCACATTAACAGTAAATACGCGACTGCGCAGAATCATTGGCAACGACTTGGAAGTATTCTCGACCGAAACAGCGATTAACGGTGGCTCAAATGATACCTGGGTAAGCCAGTTAGCCGTAAATACATTGACCTCACCCTCGTTGGCACATGACACAGCATATAGCCCGTATGTGAAGGTGCGTAACACTTTTTTCTTGATAGCTGGGTCCATCAATACATATCCTCCTAAAAAATGATCGAAAAAAATTTACTCTCCATTGTACTCTCGGAAAAAGCCTCAAGGAAAGGGCAAAGAAGTGGGCTGACCACAAGTTTACGTAGCTTGCCAGAGCCAGCGAGAGTGAGCACGTACCATCGTCTTGCCCTCGCGCGTTATTTGCTGGAACCTGTTAAATTCCTGCCCCGCTATAGGGAATGGTTCAAACCAGCTCCGCACTTCCAGCTGTTCACCGAAACGAGGACTATCCGTATATTCAATGTCGTAATCACGAATTGTGAACCTGGCTAGCACAGGAGTGATCTCGCTTCTGGCCAATGCTTCCCAACTCGAGTTATCCAACATTTCCACCGTCGAAGCGTTATTCAGATGCTGCATAAGATCAATCTCAGAGAACCGCACCACTGCCGAAGTCGTAATAGGCAGGTGCTCAGGAAAGGCAGGGAAGGGCTGTTCTGCTTGGGGCTGTAGCACCCCGTCAGGCAGCCAGATCTGGGCCGTTCGATCCGGTAAGCGCGTTGGCCGTCCATTGCGATCAACGTATACCCAGAGCGTACGTGCCGAAACTAGTGGTTCATCTTCCGTTGCGCTGGCAAGGTGTGCCTCGTATCCACGTTGCGCCGTAATACGTGAGAAGCCAATACCAAATGTCTTTAACTCAAGCCTAGTATGAATAGGAATTGGTCTGGCAAAGGACATCAGCGTTCTTTTGATGACCCAGTAACCCTCTCCTTCGAGCTGAGCATCCTCAGCATCACGCGACGCGATCTCTTGCATATAGCGCAAAAAAGCTGCTGGCGTCAGTTCGCCATCACAATTGCATTCATCGTAGCGAACGGTATGAGTCAGACAAAACGCTCGATTCATCCAAGCTCCTTCTTAGTAACGCTATACCTCTGCTAGCTTCAAGAGTCTTTCAGCATTCACATGACTGATCTTCTCCTTATCTGCCGGGCTGATAGATACGCTATCAAGAAATGCTCGCCCTTGCTCATTCTTACTATAGGGATAATCGACCGCGAAAATGATGCGGTCGGCTCCCATAATCTGCATAGCTAAGTAAAAGCGGTGGATCGGTGAAGAAACCGCTGTTCGTAATATAGAAGTTTTGCAAAAAGTATTCTGGCACTGGGCGTTGCAGGTTCTTGGCTACGGGCGTGAGCACATTATGAATACGTGCAAGCATAAAAGGAATCATCTCTCCCATATGCCCGATAATGATTTGCAAGCTCGGCAAGCGATCAAACACTCCAGCAAGAATCAGCCGTAATGCATGAATACCCACCTCCGAATGCCAGCCCCAACCGGAAGTCCCCAAAACGAAGTTCACCGCCGGATCGAAACCTGTATAATATGCCTCTCTCACAGCCGCAGGTGGCACCGCCGGATGAATATAAATCGGCACATCCAGGGTTACAGCCCTCTCCAAAATTGGTAAGAAGCAAGGATCATCCAGAAACCTCCCATTCGTCGTGCCATTGATCATTGCGCCTTTGAACCTAAGTGAACGCACTGATCGCTCCAATTCCTCTGCTGCCGCCCCTGGTTCTGCCATCGGCAAAGTGGCAAATCCGGCGAAACGAGTAGGATGAGCTGCAACCGCGGCAGCTAATTGATCGTTCGCCTCCCTTGCCAGCCTTATACCCTCTTCACCCGGAATTGGCACAATACCCGCCGACGTATGAGAGATCACCTGGAGATCGATCCCCCCGGCATCCATATCCTTCAATCGAAGAGAGCCAAGATCAGCTATCTTCATCTGCTGCTCGGTAGTGGGACCGGCACCGGAAGTATTTCTCCGCATCATCTCTTTGAAGCTATCTGCCAGGAAATGTTCTTCAATCGCAATTGTTCGCATGCTTACACCTCTTACAGAAAACGATCTACTTGCTTGGGTCTAGGACGATTTTGATATAACCCTCAACACGCTGATCAAATTTATTGAAAGCATCAGGAGCCTGTGAAAGCGGCAGACGATGTGAAACAATCTGGCTAGGCTTGGCTCTACCACTAATAATCATATCGCGCAACTGCGTGTTATATCGTTCATCATTGTCCCGTCCCATGCCAATAGTTATACTCTTTTTAAACAACGTTTGCCACGGCACGCTGAGATCGCCGTGCTTTTCAATCTCTCCAACGGGCTTGGCGTCATCAGGCAGGAAAACGCCAATAATACCAAGCCGTCCATTTGGGTTAATCAGGCGAGCGAGATCATGAATCACCTGGTCTGGCTTCTCGCGGCTAGGATCGGAACGGTCACGAGCCTGGAAACCAATAGCATCGATACCGCAGTTGACTCCGCCCATGATGTCTTCACCCCTCCACGTCGCTCCTGCATTCTTACGTTTGCGACTCCTCTGCTCTCGAATTTGCTCCACCGGATCGCCAACGCGAAAGTCAATCGGAATAGCTCCAAGCTCACCCGCCTTTTCGAGCCGCTCAGGAATATAGTCCACAACATAAACCTCATTTGCGCCTCGCAGGAACGAGCAGTAGGCCGCGAGCAACCCGATCGATCCTGCTCCGAAAATTGCCACGCTATCGCCTATCGAAACCTGAGCAAGTTCGGTCGCATGATAACCACTGGGAAAGGCATCCGCCAGCAGAACAAAGTCATGTTCCCAATCATCACCCGGCTCCCCAGGTAGACGCAGGCAGTTCGCATCGGCAAAAGGTATCCTCACCAGCTCCGTCTGTGTACCCTTATAGGTTCCCATACCCGGATAGCCATATGCGGCCCCTGCCGAACCTGGGTTAGTCACCAAACAGGAAGCGCTATAACCTCGCACACAGTTGTAGCAAAAGCCACAGCAAATATGCGTCGGCACGACAATCCGATCCCCTTTCTGAATCGAGACAACAGCCGAACCAACCTCTTCAACAACTCCCAACGGCTCATGCCCAATCACCATACCATTCACCTCGCCCATTCGCCCCTCGTAGATATGCAGATCTGTCCCACAAATAGCAGTTGAAGTAATGCGCATCAGAACATCTGTTGCTGCCTCGATACGCGCATCCTCAACCGTCTCAATATCAACCGTCATATCGCCTCTCCATACCACAGCTTGCATAAATTCTCCTTTCTTCTTGCGTATTCACAAGTATTTTCATAATGAAGTGTAGGCATTGTTCCCAACGCAATGCTTATACTTCTCCCTAAAACGCAGGCCATCCCGGCTCACGAGCAGCCCTACATAGTTACGTATAGAGGTGATACGTTTCGCATGTATGATCGGTGACTGGACATCTGACTTCCCAATGAGACTACAATATACGAAAAGCCAACAAACTTTTGTCACATCATCGGAGCCTAATGCATGCAGCGTCCTTCTATCAATCCGAAAATCACAGTCAGTATCGTCTTTGTCGCTGGTATGTTCATGAGCATCATGGATGGAACCATCGTAAATGTGGCTCTCCCCACGTTAAGTCGCCAGTTCAACGCGACAGGCACCTCAATCGACGCCGTTGTCGTCGGCTACCTTGTCAGCCTCGCCATTATTATCCCTGCCTCAGGCTGGCTGGGTGATCGCTTTGGCACCAAGCGCATTTTTCTGAGCGCTCTAGCACTCTTCACTGTAGCATCAGCCCTCTGTGGATTAGCAACGAGCCTACCTATGCTGATCGGATTTCGCCTCATACAAGGTATGGGAGGAGGCGCACTGACTCCAGTAGGGACCGCCATCCTCTATCGTACCTTCCCTCCAGATGAGCGCGTACAGGTATCACGCATACTCAACATACCAACCGTAATTGCACCTGCTTCCGGCCCCGTGATCGGTGGCTTGCTCATCGACAAGTTGTCGTGGCACTGGGTATTCTACGTCAATGTTCCCATCGGCATTGCTGCTTTCCTGTTTGGCCTTTTCTTCTTACAGGAGTATCGCAGGGAAAGTGTGGGACATTTCGACCTGCCAGGTTTCGCGCTGGGTGGCATTGGCCTCGCTCTGCTCATGTATGCTCTGAGTGAAGGACCAAGTTACGGCTGGACATCTGCTGGTATACTTGTGACTGGGCCGCTAGGTCTCATCATCATGGTTGCCTTTGTCTTTGTCGAATTGCGATCAACACATCCGATTCTGAATTTACGCCTGTTTAGCAATCGAGTATTCCGCACCTGTAACCTGCTTTCGCTGTTCTCCAGCGCAGGTTTTCTTGGTCTGCTCTACGCAACACCGCTTTTCCTCCAGCAAGCCCGTGGCGTCTCAGCTCTAACCTCCGGCCTGACCACCTTCCCGGAAGCGATTGGTGTACTCATTTCCACCCAGATCGTTACACGTCTCTACCCCATTGTCGGACCGCGCCGACTCCTCGCTGGTGGACTCACCGCCGTTGCCATCTTCATGGCGCTGATGTGCCTGATAGGACAGAACACAGACCTCTGGCTCATGCGTGCATTGATGTTCCTTACAGGAGCAGGTATGGCCTTTGCATTTATACCGCTGCAAGCAGCCGCCTTCGCCACCATCTCATCGGCAGAGACCGGCCAGGCATCGGCACTCTTCAACGCTCAACGGCAGACCGGATCCTCGCTTGGCGTTGCCCTACTCAGCAGCGTTATCAGTGCCGTAGGCTTGACACAAGTAACCGCCAAGGGTACAGTAGTGCCCAATCTCGCAGCCTATCACGCCGCGTTCCTTGCCGCTGCAATGCTCGCACTTATCGCCGCCACAATTGGCCTCACCGTCCGCGATAGTGATGCTGCCGCCACCATGAAACGCAAGATGAGAAGAGCAGAGCAAGAAATTGTCGCTAACCAGCAGCCATTAGACGCAGGATTAGCCGGTAGAGTTCCCGACTAGGAATCGCCGTTGTTCAATCAAGACAGCAATAGTGATGAAAGGGGGCATTACTCAGGCTCCTTATCCTGGCTGACCCAAATGCCCAGTTGGGAAGCCCACTCGCACCTCCGCGCCCTCAACGGCCAGGTTCATCCTTCGCACACGGTACCCAGTCGAGCGCCTCGTCGGGAATGGCATGCTGTCCGAGAAAGAGACTCAATTGGGCTGCATGTTCCTGCACGTGACGCATATTGTACAATTGGAGTTCTAAAAAGCTCATAGAATTTCCTCCGAGCCAGGGGAAGGTAACCTGGTGGTACGCTTGCTCGTCTGATAGCTCAGCAATCGTTTTCTGGCACTTCTGGCGCAGATGCACGAGATAGTCGTGGAGATCCTCTTTGGTATAAGGTTGGTCGGGAAAGACACTGACCGGGTCAAGAGCATTCAGGATGAACGGTGCAGGGGGAGCAAAGCCTTCGTGTGAGCCGGTGAGATACAAATCGAGCCAGAAGAGAATGTGATAGGTGATCGACCAGAATCCTGCGTCTTCCGACGGCTGAGGGTGGTCCGAGGGGGTGCGAAAGACACTCTCTCTCCACAGCGAGGCGGGACAAGCCACCAGGGCGTTTTCAAGCATATCGATGGCCGCGCCGAACTGCCGCCACAGAACGGTGCGGAACGTCGTCTCTATCGGTTGTTTAGCCATAATGTTTCCTCCTTTTTTTCTTCTTTTCACAGATTACCACCAAAAGCGGTGAGAAGATGTCCTAATTCTGAAGAGGAAAACAAGAATCTCCCGGAACGTCAGCTACCTTCCTTCTCCGTACGTAATGCCGCTGTTGCCTCCAGATCAATTTCATATACCTCCGGAGGCCTCACAATCTGCTCCTGCCTCCCCAAATACCGGATAACCACCCCATATTCCCGTTCCGCCGCCTCAAGTCGACACATACCCATTGACCACATCATTCAGCACTAACTCCGCAGACCGTTGCAAAGGATCTCCATAACCACCCCCACCCGCTGGATTGAGTTGAACATAGTCACCGGATGCAAGAGAAATAAGCGCCTTTGGTTGGGGCCGAGTTGTATTATTCACAATAAAATCGCCCAATGCACCGTTTTTCCCGCCTTCAAGCCCGGTAGCAGCAAAGCGTGTACGGTCAACCAGTGCCGAAACCGCCCATGGCGCATCACCTCGGTAACTCACCTCCGTCCATTGCCCCAACCCTCCGCGATATGTTCCAGCCCCACCCGAATCGGTGCGTAACTCTCGCCTATGTTGAATCAGCGGCGCTAAACTTTCCATCACCTCGGCTGGCACCCCCGCGACCCCGCTCGGAAATCCCGTCGTATTCAGCCCATCTTTAATCGCTCGTGCCCCAGTACCTCCACACTGAAACAAGCTAAAGGTAAAGGACTCCTGCGATACAGGCCACTTCCCATGCCACACAGAAATCCAGATCGGATCAGCGCCGCAAGCCATCAGCTTCCCTGGCATTGCTGGAGCCAATGCCCCAAAGATCACCCCCGGCAGAAAATGTCCAATCAAATGACGCGAAGCAACCGGTGCAGGCTCTATACAGTTCAGAATTGATCCAGGCGGCGCGCTCACATGCACCGGGCGAAATGCCCCCTCGTTATGTGGAACCTCTGGACTCACCGCCGCCTTGATCGCGAACGAGGCGTAGGCATGCGTATAGTTCATCACAACATTAATACCCCGCGAACTTTGGGGCGACGAGCCATCAAAATCGATATACATGTCCTCATCTTCAATGGTCACCGCAACCTTGATACGAATAGGCTCGTCAAAACCATCGCCCCATGACTCGTTCTCATAGCGCCCATTCGGAAATTTACGGATCGCCTCGCGCATCGCCCGCTCCGAACGCGAAATGATCTCATCGGCAAGCGGATCAATCGAATCCAATCCGAATTCATCCATAAAATGCAGCAGTTCTCGTGCCCCAACCGCATTTGAAGAAGTCTGGGCGTAAAGATCGCCAATTGTCTCGTTTGGAGTGCGCACATTCGCGCGGATAATCTTAAAAAGCTCGTGATTAGGCTCATTGCGCAGAAACAGCTTCGTGATGGGAATGCGCAAACCCTCCTCGTAGACCTCGCGTGCATCGCCCGACAAAATGCGCCCACCAATATCAGGCGCGTGACACGTACTCGCAAAATACCCGACAATACGAGCGTCTTTAAAGACTGGCGAAAGAACCGTCATATCATTGACCTGCCCTGCCGTCTGCCAGGGATCATTCGTAATCAACACATCCCCGGGTTCGAGCATCTCAGGAGGATACGCTTTCAAGAAATGCCGCACCCCAGTCGCCATCGCATTAATATGCCCAGGAGTACCCGTCAGCGACTGTGCAATCATCGAGCCACGCGTATCAAAAACCCCACACGCCAGATCCTGCGACTCGCGCACAACCGTGCTGAAAGCCGTGCGCATCAGCGTCACTTGCTGCTCATTTACCACCGAAAGCAACCAATTCCACAGCACTTCCAGCGTTATCGGGTCAATACTATTCGTCATTTCATACCATCCTCACTAGGGCACCCAGTCATCCGATCGCCTTGCCTATCCTCCTGAGTGCCTCCCCTGTCATCCTGAGTGCAACGAAGGATCTCTGTACCCATTACCGCGAATTATCACATTCCCTCAACAATAAGGTTCAACTGCTCGTCAATCCGTACGCGACAATCCATCCCCACAATCACTGTCGACTCCCGCTCCTCAACAATAGCCGGTCCATCAAAACTCGCACCCGGTACCAAACCATACCGATCATAGACCGCCACATCCGAATACCCCCCCAACTCAGGAAAATAGGCCCTCCGTCTCCCCTTCGTAGGGGCCAGATTTATCGCGCCCCTCTCGTCGAGACCTCGACCGCCAACCTGCAAGCGTACCTGCGGAATCGGACTGGATGAAGTCACGCGCCAGTTAATAATCTCAATCGGCACAGATTCACTCAGCCTCTCATAGAGGCGACGATACACCTCTTCAAAAGCCTTGACGATGGCGGGGATGCTATCGCTGCTAAGCTGCCCCTCTGGAAGAGGAACGGGTATCTCGTGGCCCTGACCCACATAACGTATATCCACCATCCGCTGGTGGCTAATGGATTCAGGTGACACCCCAGATTCCTCAAGCAACGCCTCTCCCTCTGCCTCCATTTCCTTAAGCAGCCTGTTGGCCTCCTGCCAATCCAACGAATCAATGCGACTCCTCCATGATCGTACAAAGTCAAAGGCAAGCGGGGCCGTGAGAAAACCAACCGCACTCATGACTCCCGCCCCAAACGGTACGATGAAGGCAGGCGATCCCAATGCTTTCGCAATGCGAAAACCATGCACTGGACCTGCACCACCAAAAGCAAAGATGGGAAAACGATGCGGATCCTTACCCCGTTCCAGAGTATGAATGCGTGCGGCATTCGCCATGCTTTCATTCACAATCTGATGAATGCCCCAGGCAGCCTCTTCAATCGAAAGACCCAACGGGTCAGCGATACGTTCCTTAATAGCTCGGCGAGCTGCCGTCAGGTCTATCCTTATCTGGCCTCCAAGAAAGTAATCGGGATCAAGGTAGCCAAGCACCAGGTCGGCATCAGTCACCGTCGGCTCTGTCCCCCCATATCCATAGCAGACCGGGCCAGGATCAGCACCCGCCGACTCCGGCCCAACTTTCAATAACCCCATCGGGTCTATGCGAGCTATTGAGCCACCTCCCGCGCCAATCTCAATCATTTCGATCACCGGCAGCTTTATCGGCAGTCCCGACCCTTTTTTGAGGCGATACCTACGATCGACCTCAAATTCATGGGCAATCAACGGCTGACCCCTGTCAATCACGCAGAACTTGGCGGTAGTTCCCCCCATATCGAACGAGAGCAAATCAGCATACCCACACGCCGCACCATAGCTGGCCGCAGCCAATGCACCCGCTGCCGGACCAGATTCCAGCAGGCGCACCGGAAAGCGACTGGCCGTCTCTACCGTCACAATTCCACCACTGGAAATCATCAGAAAGAGATTGCCCGAAAAACCGATGCGCTCCAGGCGCGTCTGTAACTCGCGCAGGTATTTCTCAACCCGATCCTGAACATACACATTCGTAATCGTCGTCGAAGTACGTTCGAACTCGCGTATTTCAGGCACCACCTCTGACGAGATGGCGACTCGCATACCTGGCGCGATGCGTTGGACAATGGCACGTGCCTCCTGTTCCGCAGCAGGATTAGTAAAGCTATTCAAAAACGCAATGGCAACCGCTTCAACCTTATTCTCCATCAGTTCGCGGGTCAGTTTCTCAACAAAGGCACCATCCAATTCCTGGAGTGTCGTACCATCGGCCAGCGTGCGTTGAGGCACTCCAAAACGCAGGTAGCGTGGCACCAACGGCTGCGGCATTTCCAGCATCAGATCATAGAGTTCGTAGCGATTCTCTCAACCGATTTCAATCGAGTCGCGGAAGCCCTGCGTAGCCAGCAATGCCGTACGTGAGCCAGTACGCTCAATGATCGCATTTGTTACCAGGGTAGTACCATGAATGAGTTGCCGGATGTGACTTGCAGCCAGCCTCTCGTGCTCAAGTGTTTCCACTACGAGCGTTTCAACTGCCTGAGATGGATCGCGAGGCGTGGTAAGCGTTTTGCCAACCGCGAAACTGCCGCTAGCGTCATCGAATACAACCAGGTCTGTGAACGTGCCCCCAATATCCACGCCTATCCTGTAATGCCCGGAGGAGTCCTCCATTAGTTAACCTCCAATTTGGGATAGCGACTCAATGGGAAAATATCGACTTGTGGCGAGCGCTGCTGTGCAAGCAGACCACCATCAACCACTAAAATATGCCCCGTAATATAGCCCGCGTCATCCGAAGCCAGAAAAGCGGCAGGCCCTGCCATATCTTCAGGTTCGCCCACGCGCCTCAGTGGTACAACCTCTCCCCTCTCTCGCTTCACCTCCGCGCTCATGCCCTGCGAGTCAATCGAACCAGGTACAAGCGCATTCACGCGAATACCATAAGGAGCAAGATCGAGCGCCATAGCTCGTGTAAGCGCCTCTATACCCCCCTTTGATGCATCATACGCTGCCATCCCCCGATGCGAGCGTGTAGCCCCACCACTCGACATATTGATAATCACCCCCGAATGACGCCGTGCCATCACCTGAGCTGCCCGGAACGAACACAGGAAAACGCTCTTAAGATTAACCGCCAACACCTGATCCCACCACTCCTCATCCGCCTCCAGAAAGTGACGCTCGACATTGATTAACCCCGCATTATTCACCAGCACATCCACCGTCCCAAACCGCTCAAGCACCCTATCAAACAATCCGTCAACCTGCCCCTTATCCGAAACGTCGGCAACGCCAGGAACAGCCAATCCGCCTTGCGCAGTAATAGCCTGCACAGTATCATTGACGCCCTGTTCGTTGACATCATTGACGATGACCTGTGCGCCTTCGCTGCCAAATCTTAGGGCGATGGCTCGTCCTATACCGTGTGCTGCTCCTGTCACTATGACTATTTTATTGGTGAAGCGTTGTTGTGGCAATTTGGTATCTCCTCTCTTTGTTCTTTAGGATGAAGTTTGAATGGGTCTGCGTTGCCAGGGCAGAAAAGTTGGCTGAAATAAGAGTTATGTTGTTCTTTCAGTATATCTTATTTCGGCATCCCTCGGTATTTGAATGCTGGAAGTAGGTCTAGGGATAAATTTAAAGACTGTTATAAAGCAATCTAAAACTGCCTTGACACCTGCTACATACGTTATATAATTTCATCATACGTATGACGAACTAATAAAAAAAGAAAAGACTGCGCAGAAAGACATGGCGACTCAAACAAGCATTAATTAGGAATGACAATCACGAAATCAAAGTAACACTGAGAAAGAAAAGAAACTATGCGACAGCATCTGTTTATCGATGCCGATGATACCCTTTGGGACAATAATATCTACTTTGAACGGGCGATTCATGCTTTCATTACCTTCCTGAACCACTCGCAGCTTTCCCCGGTTGAGGTACGTAAGGTGATCGACGAGGGATTGAGGTTGATGGGTTCTGGTGTCGCGAATTTTACGCGCAGCTTGTTGGAGACCTACCGTCGAGTGGCAGAACGACCCTTTCGAGATGAGGATATAGAGCAGGTGCGACAATTTGGTATGCAGGTGGCTTTGCACCCCATTCACTTGATCGAGGGTGTCAGAGAGACCCTCACCTATCTTTCTGGGCATCATGACTTGTTCCTACTGACCAAGGGCAGCCTTGATGAGCAGGAACCAAAAGTCGAACGCTCAGGTGTGAAGGATTTTTTTCAAGAGGTGGTGGTGGTACAAGAAAAAGATGTGAATACTTACCACCGTATGATGGAGCGATTTTGTCTGTCGCGAGGTGAAGGTTGGATGATCGGCAATTCACCTCGCTCCGATATCAATCCCGCGCTCGCTGCCGGGCTGAACGCCGTATTTATACCCCATAACGATACCTGGCATATGGAACTCGAGGAGTTGATGGCTGTAGGGAAGGGAAAGTTGTTGACCCTTACGCGTTTCACAGAGTTGTGCGATTATTTTTAGCCCAATTTACTTTCCAATACAAACACAGGATGGCTAAGCGTAGGACGTTCAAACTCCTCAAGTGGAGAATCCGGGATAACTCCTTATTTTTGCCATAATTTCTATCTCCTGCGCATCGGGTTATTGCTCAAGATGTTTGAGCTTGGCGGGATTGGCAATCACTCGTATGTCCACAATGCGCTGCTGGTCTATAGTCACAGAGACCACCGAGAAGGGATGACCATCCATGCGTAACAGCAGGGCTGGTTCTCCGTTCACTTGCGTGATCTCCGAGGTGAATGCTGCCTGAATAAAACGCATGGAAGCGATCATAAACCGCGCGACTGCCTCTTGTCCCTGCACGGTGCGGGTGGCGGCTCCTCGGACTCTGCCGCCGCCATCGGTCGAGAGAGTGACATCCGAGGTCAGGAACTGGGTCAATCCATCGAGGTCACCTTCTTCGACCGCTTCCAGGAACTGCTGCAGGAGTTGATGGTGCTGCTCGGTCGATGGCGTGAAGCGCGGGCGGTTTCCGGCAATGAATTTTTTGGCCCGGCTCAAGATCTGACGGCAGCTTACCTCGTCTTTGCCGACGATCTCTGCGATGTCAGAATAGGGATAGTCAAAGACTTCGCGTAGTAAGAACACCGCTCGCTCTACCGGAGTCAGGCGTTCGAGCAGAACCAGGAAGGCCATCGAAATGGACTCTAGCTTTTCGGCCTGACTGGTTGGGGATGTAGGATCATCTTCTGTTAACAATGGCTCAGGTAACCAGGGACCCAGGTAGCTCTCGCGCTGCACATGTGCGGTTTGCAGGTGATTGAGGCACAGTCGGGTTACGACCGTACTCAGGAAGGCTTTGGGTGAAGCAATCGAGCCAGCAGGCATCTCACGATAGCGCAAGTACGCATTTTGCAGGATATCCTCGGTCTCGGTCACGCTCCCCAACATGCGATATGCAATCGAGAACATGAGGGGGCGATACTGCTCAAACTGGTCCATCAGTCTCACCTTCCGTCTATGATAATGCGCTGCTTCTCTGGGTCATGGCGCTCCTCCTTCATTATATGATGCAGGCGCATCGACTGGTGCTGCGCTTGCGCCTATTGGTGGCGTTGAGTCGTTTCAGAGCATTGCTTCCCTTCGTTTGCGTACCTATGTTTTCCGCAAGGGTATGAGCAGCTTCCTCCTTCTCCTTCAGGAGAGGTGATGCGCTGGCTGCGAAGGGAGCTTTTCAAGGATTTGCTTGCGACGCTGTGCCTGCTCATATCGTCCCTTCCCCAGCCAGGCAAACAGGCCCGGAAAGCGATGCTGCGCAAGCGTGGCTGTCACGACAAAGCCCACTACCGCATTGCGCGTGAGAGAGCCCAACCGGTCGGTGATGTAGGGTGACCTGGGCCTATCGTCAGCAGAAAGCGGGAAGAAGATCCCATGGTGTCGCCCCAGAGCAATGGCCTGAGCCAGGTAGGCGAAGCTGAGCGGTTTGGGCGTCTTGCCAACGAGTATGGCGCTCAAACAATCAGCGCCATGAGCTCCCATAATCCCCGCAGTGAAGGCACTCATGCGTACATGCGCTACTCCTGGATCCTCGACGGGCGAGGCCGCGTCGCCAATCGCGTAGATCTCCTGGTGAGAGACCGAACGCAGATAGGGATCGACGAGAACCTGGTCGCGCTCATTGACCAAGAGGCTCGCTTCCCTTGCCAAAGGCGGTACTACAAAGCCTGATGTCCAGATGCACAGGTCACAGGTAAGCTCGCGTCCCCCTTCCAGAGCCACGCTTTCAGCACGCACGGCACTTACCTGGCTCTGCTCGATGATCTTAATGCCCAGGCTCACGAGTCTACGCCGGATCGCCTCGCCTACGCTGTTGTTCCAGGAGTGGGCCAATGCCCCTCGCGTCACCAGACTGACCTTGATGTGAGGGTAGACGCTTGCCACCTGCGCCGCGGTTTCGATACCGGTGGCTCCTCCGCCACACACCACCACCCGACCGCCTCTTGCCTCTATTTCGGGGAGCCTCTCGCGCAAGGCTGAAGCTGAGAATGGACCGCTTGCCGAGAGGCTGTAGGCGTATTGATCCACTCCAGGTGCGTTTTGGCGGTCCGTCATGCTCCCCAGTGCATAGACCAGGTAGTCGTAACCTAGCTCGTGCTCCTGCTGGTGCTGATCCTGGACCGTGATGCGGCGTTGGCTGGGATCAAGGCTAATGACGTGCCCTTGAACAAACTGGACCGGTGTTTTGCGCAGAATCTCTCGAAACGGGCGACTGAAAATGCGCTGATTGGTGGCAAACTCATGGAGTCTCGGACGTACAATGAAGGTATCTGCTTCGTCGAGCAGGGTAATCTGGACAGAGGAGCGTTCTACTTTGCCGGACAGACGCAGGGTAAAGAGCAAGCCCGCAATTCCCGCGCCAAGAACAATAATACGTGTAGATGGTTGTGTCATAATCGTTTTCCTTTCGTTTTCTGAAAAGGAGACCGATGAAACAGGGGATTTGTGACAGTAGCAAAGCGCAGACCGCATTTTGCTCAGCATACAGCAGGGAAAGAAAAACTCATAATGAGAACAGCAAAGAGATGCTGTTCTCATTATCACTAGTCCTCACCTCCTCTCACCCTGCTATTTCCACACTCTGACTTATCTCGTATCAGACTCCTTGCAAGTACCCCAAGCGTCAGCTCACCCATCATCCTAATCGCTCTACGCCTTAGCTTCCACACGCTTGGCAACCACCATCGGCCCCGCAGCCAACACACAGCACAAAGTAGGAATAGCCATCATCCAGTTAATCCCCAAAGCTGGAATAAGCAGACCCATAACTACCGGAACAATCATCGAAGTCAAATTAGTACTGAAGATCAGCATCCCACTGACCGAACCAATCATATGTACAAATCGGCGTGAGGTCATAGCCATAATGCTGGGTTCGAGTGGCCCATAACAATAGCCTACCAGTGCGCTTGCAACGTAGGAGACAAGCACATGGCTAAGAAACAGTGCCACAATAGTGCCACAAACAATCCCTCCGCAGAGAGCCGTAGAGAGCAGGGACGATTCACTCATCCAGCTACGCCTGAGCACCTGCCCGCCACCAAACCGTCCAACCGTCAAACCAAGAAAGAACGCGGTCGCAACAGTGGCAGCTTGTGCCAGGGAAATTTCAGTGCGCTGGCTGACCACCGTAACGATCCAGTTGCCAAAGCCGATCTCAGCGGCTGCAAAGAGGCTCACCTGTAAGACCATCAACCAGAGAAATCCCTCTCTGAGCACGTTTCGCAGCTCGCTGCCTGCTTCTCTCTCTCCCTTCACTTTCTTTGCTCAACGTGCCAGTTCGGGAACCTGCTGCAAAAGAAACAACAGGATGGTGATCGTCGCAACGCCCGCGCCAACGAAATAGGAAAGCTTCACACTCTCGAAAAAGTACAGCCCAAAGGCAAGGAACAAAGGTCCGAGCAGGGACCCCAGGCCAAACAGCCCGTGAAATGTGTTCAGCTTTGAACTCAACGTCTCCTCGAAAGCCAGCGTTGCAATAGTATTCAAACTGGGGTCAATGCAGCCGAACCCCAGTCCTATCATTATCTGGCTAAACAGTAGCACGGCAAATGAACTGGTCAGAGCGATCGTCATAGAACCAGAACCCAGCATAAGCAGTCCCAGCATGAGCAGATATTTCGGTTGCGGATACCTTATCAGGAATCCGCTCAGAATGATGCCCAGCATACTGCCAAAGGCTGAGAGTGTGAACATGGAGCCGACCACTTCAAGCGAGACATGCGTATTGCTCGCCAATCGCAGCAGTGAAGCTCCCGGTAAAGCGCCCAGTATACCGATAGCGATATACATCAAGCCCAACGTCATCAAGAGCAGTCGGCGATTTGGCAGGGTTATGTTGACCATGAGCATCCTTTTTCTCTTTTGAAAGATACCAAGGACATTTCAGACAAGGAAAACTGACTCCTAGCCATATGCGGCCTTCGTAGTTGGTAGTGGCATCCCTTGCGGATGCTATGTGGGCTCACTGCAAAAATATGCAATGCGCTCCAGAACATGCAATCCATTGACAGCTTGCTTGCTACATTGTATACTTGCAATAGTACAGAAATCCGCTCTGCACCGTCGTCCTGCTCTATCCGCCTCACCTCTTCAGGAGCAACCAACCATGCCCCCTGTCCCAACTGCCTCATCCAAAATAGAACATCGATCAGCTTTACTGATCCCCGTCCAACCAGACCAACATACACGTCCCAATGTCCTTGGCCCCACTCGTGCATTTCTGCCGTATCAGAATCACACCACACGAAAAAACATTACGAATGTCCCAATGTCCCCAGCTCCATTAACAATCATGCTCATCAATCCTCTCAATGAATGTTCAAATCGAATCAAAAAAATCATGAATGTCCCAATGTCCGAACCAGGCAAACGATATTCAAGACGAGGAGAAACACAATAATTTCACGAATGTCGCGAACCAAGCAGATGATATGCATGAAGAGACAAACACAACATCTATGTCCCGATGGTCTCAATTTCCTGCCACACAAACGGCATTCTCAAACAACAAACCATGCAGTCAATGGCCACAATCAGGCAAACAGCATCACAAACAGAAAACCCACAATAATTTCACGAATGTCCCCGATGTCCCGAACGTCTCAACAAAGCACTTGACAGAACCCCAACAGCGCCGTAATCTTATGCATATTCCTGAAGGGGGAATACAACGGCAATCTCATCATCCCATACCTTTCTGCAAAGGTATATTGGCCTTATTCCAATCAGCTACAAACTTTACTCAGGGAGGTGGAAAAACAAATATGAAACCACCGCGTTTTCAGTATAGTGCGCCCGACCTCTTGGACGAGGCGCTCACCCTACTCAACCAGTACGGAGAGGACACCAAAGTATTAGCAGGGGGACAAAGCCTCATCCCGCTGCTCAACATGCGCCTGGCCGCGCCTGGCTATCTCATGGACATCAACCATATTTCAGAACTGAACTATATTGAACCCGAAGATGGCTATCTCGCGATTGGAGCCACCGTACGCCAGCGTCAGATCGAACGTTCATCCCTCGTGCAAGAAAAGTACCCGCTATTCGTCGAAGTAATCCAGCACATCGGACATATGCAGATACGCAATCGTGGCACGGTTGTAGGTAGCATAGCCCACGCCGATCCATCTGCCGAGTTACCCGCGCTCCTCACCTGCCTCAATGGCGAAGTGCTCATCCAGAGTACCCACGGTGAAAGAGTTATCAAGGCCGAGGACTTCTTCCTAGGTTATCTTACCACTGCCCTTGAACCAGGAGAAATGTTGACAGAAGTACGCTTTCCCTGGATTCCTCCACAATCAGGCTGGGCCTTTATGGAATTCGCTCGCCGCGCAGGAGATTATGCCCTGGTAGGCGCAGTCGCTGTCTTGACACCTACCCTGGATGACCGCTGTATGTCGGCCCATATCGCCTACCTCGGCATCTCAGGCTCTCCAGTACGCGCACGAGCCATTGAGGATGCCCTTATAGGTACAACGCTTGACAATTCGACTCTCGATAGCGCTGCAGAGATTGCCCGTTCAGTTGTGAGCGAAGATATGAGCGACGTGCATGCTACCGTCGAATACCGCAGCGTTCTCACAGCAGAGCTAACCAAACGAGTGCTCAAGGCCGCCTGGGAGCGGCGTGAACACTAGAAAGAGTAGGCACTATGCAAGAACCCCAGGAAACTCCGTCCTTCTCTGAAGAACGTACCATCTCCGTTGCCGTCAACGGACAACTCTATGAACGGCAAGTGCCGGTACGCATGCTACTCTCAGATTTTCTACGCCACGAACTTCACCTTACAGGCACACATGTAGGTTGCGAGCATGGCGTTTGCGGCTGCTGTACCGTCTCCTTGAACGGTGAAGCCGTTCGCTCTTGCCTTATGCTGGCAGTGCAGGCCGATGGTATGGCATTGACAACTATTGAAGGCATGGCCGGAGTCAGTAACGAAATGCATCCTATTCAACAAGCCTTTCAAGAGAAGCACGGCCTGCAATGCGGCTTCTGTACCCCAGGAATTATCATGTCGGTGAACGCAATGCTGCATGAGAATCCCAATCCGAGCGAGGAAGAGATCCGTCATGGGCTTTCCGGCAACCTCTGCCGCTGCACAGGCTATCAAAATATCGTTGAAGCTGTCAAACTTGCCGCGGAGCGTCTTCGCGAAGCAACTCTGGAGGTGGAATAATGGCAACTCGCTGGTTTGGCGCTCCCGTTCAACGCACAGAAGATCCCCGCTTGCTCCGTGGCAAAGGCAACTTTGTTGACGACATCGATCTCCCCAATATGCTCCATGCTGCTGTCCTGCGCAGCACTCACGCACACGCTCGCATTGTGCATATCGATACCAGCACCGCTCGTGCGCTCCCTGGCGTTCACCTGATACTGACCGCCGCCGACCTCGGTAAGGTCCTGGAACCATCCCCTCTACTCGTGCCACATCATGCCCTAACGCAGCCCCGCACGCAGCTTCCCCTCGCCTCTCAGGAAATACGCTATGTCGGTGAAGCAGTCGCTTTTGTCGTAGCCGATAGCCGCTATATCGCGGAAGACGCGCTCGACTTGATCGATGTCGAATACGAACCTCTACCCGTCATCCATAGCCTCGAAGTTGCCGCCGCAGAAGATGCTCCGCTTGTGCATGCTGACGTGCCTGACAACATTGCCGCTCATCTGGTACAAACCGTTGGTGACCCTGATGCCGTATTCGCCAGTGCCCCACACGTTATTTCTGAATCCTTCGATATCGACCGCGGCGCAGCCATGCCTATGGAATGCAGGGGCATTGTAGCTCGTTGGGATCCTCATGAAGGTATGCTCACCTGCTGGATATCGACGCAGGGCCCCATTCCCATTCGCAACGGCTTGGCAGCTATTTTCGAGCTTCCCGAACACAAGGTGCGTGTGGTTGCGCCAGATGTCGGTGGTGGTTTCGGCACCAAAATCATGATGTTTTATCCCGAAGAGGTTCTCACACCATTCGCTGCCATTCACCTTGGAAGACCCGTCAAGTGGATCGAAGATCGACGTGAGCATTTCATCTCGGCGAACCAGGAACGCAGCCAGATTCACGAAGTAGAGTACGCCTTCGATGATCAGGGCACGCTGCTTGCGGTACGCGATAAATTCCTGCATGATACGGGGGCCTACACGCCTTATGGCATTATTGTCCCCATCATCACAGCTTGCACGCTGCCCGGCCCCTATCGTCTGAAGAACTATTTCAGTGAGTTCAAGGTACTCTACACCAACAAAGTACCCGTCAGTCCCTATCGTGGCGCGGGAAGGCCTCATGCAGTCTTCGTGATGGAACGCATCATGGACAGAATTGCCAGCGAACTTGGCCTTGATCGATTAGAGGTCCGTTCGCGCAACTTCATTCAGCCCGACGAATTCCCCTGGGATGTCGGGCTGGTTTACCAGGATGGTGGCCCCACAAAATATGATAGTGGCAACTACCAGGCCGGACTCGACAAGCTAAAAGCTATGCTCGATTACGATAATTTCCCAGCCATGCAGGCAGAAGCCCGTAAGCAGGGACGTTATCTCGGTATCGGTGTTGCCTGTTACGTTGAAGGCACTGGTATCGGCCCCTACGAGGGAGCCGCAGTGCGCGTAGAATCTGACGGTCGTGTTTTTGCGACCACAGGTGTCACTAGCCAGGGTCAGGCTCACTATACAACCTTTGCCCAGATCGTTGCCGACCAGCTAGGTGTCCATCCATCCGATGTGATGATCACCACAGGCGACTCCCAGGCCTTCTACTGGGGAGTAGGCACCTATGCCAGCCGCGCTGCTACCATTGCAGGCACCGCCATGCATCTTGCTGCCGTCAAGGTGCGCGAGAAGGCCAAACGCGTCGCTGCCGACCTCTTTGAAGCCTCTCCCGATGACATTGAGCTAGCCGACGGCAAGGTCTTTGTCAAAGACGCACCACATCGTGCTCTGACATTGGGGCAGGTGGCCATTTCTGCCAATCCATTGCGCTATGCCTACGGCGAAAATGCCCGTAAACTCATGTCCATGCGATTAGCAGGCCCACGTCCAGGCCCAGCTCTGCCGCCTGAGCGCGGCGCACCCGGTCTTGAAGCTACCGAATTCTACAGTCCACCACACGGCAGCTTTGCCAGCGGCATCCACGGAACCATCATCGAGGTTGATCCAACAACCGGCATGGTCAATTTCGTCAAATACGCAGCAGTGCACGACTGTGGGAAGGTGATTAACCCTATGGTAGTGGAAGGGCAAGTTCACGGCGGAGTTGCTCAGGGCATCGGCGGAGCCTTTTTTGAAAGACTCGTCTACAACGAAGATGGGCAAATCATCAATGCCAGCTTCATGGATTATCTGCTGCCGACTGCGGCCGAGATTCCGCCTATAATGGTCGATCACGTCGAGACACCATCCCCCCTTAGCCCACTCGGTGTGAAGGGAGCTGGTGAAGCAGGCGTCATCCCCGTCCCTGCGCTGTTCGCCTCAGCTATCGATGACGCCTTGTCACCCTTTGGAGTGCACGTACGTGAAATGCCACTACATCCCTGTCGCGTTTATGAATTGTTGAAGGAAGCACGAGGACAATCAAACGCATAAAGCCCCAATCGTCCTTTACGGGATCACTATTGGGCTGATCATCATCACCATGCTCTATGGTCGCCATGCTCGCCAACGGGGAGATGAAATGAGACGGCAGCACCAAGCCGATCTTCAGGGACAGACTGTGCAGGCGACACAAACTGTCAGTGAGAGTCAAGAGGGAACAGCTTAGCCGAAGACGCCAACCAGGTTCTGCCACGTGTCCACCGAAGCTACTATGGCATCGGTGGACTTCTCCTTTTAGGCTGCAGACTCTGTCATCCGCATCCGAGAATCAACAATAGAGAAAAATCGTAGGCCAAACATACTACTTTGTAGACATGCAAGCGGTAATATGTGATACTCGACCATAAGATATGTACTCAGAACACAATAAGGGGGTTCTTGTATGTTCTCAATGCAGCCACCATACACCCGCACCTGTCAGCGTTGTGGTAAACCGCTTTCACCCAACGAAGTATACTGCGATAATTGTGGGGTACATAATGGGCTACCACCCGTAAATAGTTTTAATGGGCAAGCGCAACCTCCTGTTGCTCCCATAGCATGGGATACAGGTTCGCCATCGCTCCAAGCATCATATGAAACTGGGCAGTATGGAGAACAGCAATGGGGACAAGCATCGCTATTGCCTGCTTCTCATGGCCTGAATGGCGCATATTCTTCACCTCAGCAATCCTCTTATCCGAACAACTACTACAATGCGCCTCAGCAGGGATATGATTTTTCCCTTTCGTCACCTATTATCACGAGAGGCCTTCAGCCCGGCAGAATGAATATTTCCCCCTCCGGTTTTGATCAAATGCCTCACCCCCCGGCTCGGAAAGGTGGTCCTAAGCTAGGGCTGATTATAGGCCTCGCTATCCTGATCATCGTTCTCATTAGTGGAGCATTTCTAGGATACGCATTTCTGGGTAACAAAAATAATGAAACCGTAAGCGTGACCCTCACTCCTAAGCCTACTTTAACTCCAACTCCCTTTGGCAAACCATTATTCAAAGACTCCTTTGCTAACAATAACAGTGGATGGGATCTTACCAGCAATCCCGGCAAGTTTTCAGTACAGGTTGGCGGGGGAAAGATCGCACTTGAGGATGATGACAATACGCTTCTGTGGGAAATTGTTCCTGGAAAAACTTTTAGCGACTTCACATTAACCGTCGATGCTATGCTTTCTAAGGGAGACCCAAATAACGGGTACGGCATATATATCCGAAGTGGATCAAGTCAGGACAGCCAATTAGGTACCTACTACCGTTTTGAACTTTATGGCGATGGCACTTATGCAATCTTTAAGGGAGTGCTGAATGGCAGTGGCAACACCCAGAGCACCCAACTCGCATACAGTACCAATGCCTCTATTCAGAAACAAGGAATCGCCAACCATATCACTATTATCGCAAAAGGCCAGAATATGACCTTCATGGCCAATGGGCAAGTGCTCAGCAAGTTTACCGATAACAATTACAAAAGCGGTTCGGTTGCCCTATTTGTCTCAAATCTCCCAAAATCTCCTCCCGATGCCCAGGCAACATTCTCTAACCTGACCATTTATCCGGCATAATTGGGGTGATATGCGCGAAGCTGACATGAAGTGCAAAGTAGCCGCTCGGTTGCTTCTAGACCATTCAAGAATACCTATCACTGAGGCCTCTTTCCACCTGCAATCTTTCCCCGTCGCCGCTACATAAACTCGCGGCAGAAAGCTCGCAGCAGAAGTTGTTTTCTGCTACGAGTTCCTGGTGGACTTGCCTCTCTGAGCAACTCGGGTCATGCTCAGATGCACATGGAAGCCTTCAGCATGGCAACAAATGAGGACGCAAAACTCGCGGCAGAAAATTTTACCGGGGGAAATGACGAAAAATGACGGAGCCGTCGAACATTGTTCCCTTTCCGAACGTAGGAAATGAAGAGTGGATCCTGAGCTATCAGCAGACCTGGCTCACCAAGCACGACGAAGCGACTAGTGGGTCAACTGGCAAATAACCTGCCATTGATTGAGTGCTCATTGAGCCTAACAAGCCATATTCCTATGGCTACTCAATTGCGGGTTGACCCACTAGTACATTGCGGCTGAAATAACATGGTAGTAAAATAGAAAGGAGAATTGGAAAGAAAGAGGAGACAATCAATGAGAGGTCCGAAGGCAGCAGCACTGAGTTTGAGCAAAGAGGGAGGAACGCGAAGAAGTAGCAAAGCTGGTAGGTCGTCATAGCACTCCCCAACAGATAGCGTTACGAGGACGGATCGTACTGGCGGCTGCCGATGGGAAAAGCAATAGCGAAATCGCCCGAGAAGTGGGTCTGGGTGTGGACCGAGTCCGGCAGTGGCGCATGCGCTGGATTGGCTTGCAAGCGGTGGCACTCTCGGATCTGCCAGTGGAGGAACGACTTTCGGATCTGCCGCGTCCAGGACGGCCCTCAGAGATCAGTGCCGAACAAATCTGTCAGATGGTGGCGATGGCTTGCGAGCAACCAAAGGAACGTCCGATCAGCCATTGGACAGGACGCGAAATTGCCGAGGAAGTAGAGCGTCGTGGGATTATCGAGCACATTTCTCCACGGCATGCCTCTCAACTGTTAAAAAAAGGGATCTCAAGCCGCATCTGATTCGCTATTGGCTCACCCCTCCTGCCGACCCTGATCGAGAGGCTACCATTGGAGCGACCTGCCAGGTGTATAAGCAAGCTCCAGAGCTAGCCAAACAGGGAGAGCGCACCGTGAGTACCGATGAGTTGACGGGAGTTCAGGCCCTCGAACGCAAGCATCCAGGATTGCCTCTGTGCCCTGGAAAAATCGAACGTCGTGAATTTGAATATATTCGTCATGGAACCCGTACCTTTATCTTGAGTCGAGATGTCGTCAGCGGAGAGGTCCTGGCTCCTTTCTGTGGAGCCACACGCACCGAGGAAGATTTTCTCGCTCATCTGCAAGCCGTGGTGGCCACTGATCCAAAGGCAAGCCGGTGGCATGTCGTCTGTGACCACCTGAATATCCATCAGTCCGAAGCATTGGTCCGCTTTGTGGCTGAACTCAGTGAGATCCAGGAGGAGTTAGGCATCAAAGGCAAAAGCGGTATGCTGGCTTCCATGCCCAGCCGGGCCGCCTTTTTGAGTGATCCAACTCACCGGATGGTCTTCCATTACACGCCCAAGCACAGTTCCTGGCTCAATCAGATCGAGATCTGGCTCAGCATTTTAGTTCGGAAGTTACTCAAACGTGGCTCGTTCACTTCTGTTGATGAGCTGCAGATCAAGGTTTTGGCTTTCATCGACTATTATAACCGCACCATGGCCAAGCCGTTCAAATGGACCTACCAAGGAAAAGCCTTGATGGGATAAACTCATAGATTATTTCCGCCAACCTGTACTATTGATGCCTACATGCGTATCTTGCGTCAATTCACCGCATGGGTTGCTAGGCGACCCGGAAATAGCAAACACTTTCGGCCTGACCAACTCACCGCTACCGTGGTGGAAGGCTATCTCTCGTTGCTTAAAGAACAAGGGTATAGTGTGAGTCATCGCACGCGGGTCAAATCGGTGATCAAACACTTCTGCCAATGGCTCATCGATGAGAAAGAAGCCCTCAAACGCAATCCGACCAGTGGCATCGAAATCAAAGCACAGCAGACGCTCGCACCTCGTATTCTTTCACCGGATCAACGCTTTGTGCTTCGTAACCTGGTCGAGAAAGCCGACGACGTGCGCGGCAAGGCACTGTTTGCTTTGGGTTATTGGGCGGGGTGTCGAGTGAGTGATGTTGCGTATTTGCTCATGGAGCATACCCACGTCGGTCCAAAGATTGGCTGGCTGCATGTTGGACACAAGGGGGAAAATTCCGGGACATTGATCTCCTGAACGAAGCACGTCGTCCCCTGTATGATTACATCCAGCACGGTGGTCGTGAGTCGGAGAGCGTCTACGTCTTCACTTCGCAACGAAGTCCACGTCTCACAGAAGATGGCATTCACCATTGGTTCCGCAACCTCAAACGACAGGCAAATAAGGAGGAGTGGGAACTCATTGCTGATCTCTCCTTTCATGATCTGCGTCACGATTTTGCGCATTGAGCGAGGGAGGCTGGATGGACGCTGGAAGAGGTGGCCTATTATCTGGGACACGTCACTATGAAAGGAACCCCTGCTATCCAAACAACCGTCAGGTATACCCAGGTCAGCCGTGCGCAGGTGAAAGAAAAGCTCAGACTGATGAAGGGATAATGTGAACGTTGCAGCAGCAAGCGTGATCCCTCGGCAGTGGATGGGGCACGCGGTTGGTCAGGGATGCCGACTGATCTCTACGGTCTCGCGTTGATCGGTTGTGAAGAAGACAGCCCATCCCAACGCTGAGTAATCAATCAGGACAGGATATGTACCATGGCCGTCCGGAGGATTCCCCCCGTGTTGTTCGCGACCCACCCAAACCAGTAGAGAGTGATCTGTTCAAAAGAAAAGCCTAGAAGATCAGGCAGAAGATGCTGATTGAGGCACCAGTCACCCACAGATATGCACCGGTTTCGCCCGTTTCATTCCCACATGGACCTCCTGCTTCTCGAGGTGAGTCGGAGACCTGACGAGCAGGTGCAGGAAAGCCCTCTGCTCTCTTTTCCCTCTCGGACTGCCCAGAACTTCTCGTCTCGGCTTTTGCCCGGTTACCGAACATCACGCCAACTGTGCTATACTGGGGTGTCACCGTGAGCATGTCCGGTAACCGGATCGTGATGAGCAGCTGTGCAACAGCAGAGAGGAGTCGGCCATGACTCCCACTATCCAGGGCGAGACCCTGATCTATCGGCAGGACGGGCAGGAGCAGGTCCTGACCGTGGGCACCGCGGCCTGGTTTGCCTGGTTGGAAACCGCTTCCACGTTCTCCTTCGTCAGTGAGACCGGCAGCTTCACCGCGCGCCGCGAGCGGGCAGGTCACAAGCGCGGGGGCTGGTACTGGAAAGCCTACCGCAAACAGCACGGCAAGCTCTCCTCGCGCTACCTAGGCAAGTCCGAGACCCTCACGCTGGCGCGTCTCCAGACCGTGGCCCAGGCACTGGCTGCTGCGCTCGTTGAGACCGCACCTGACACCGATGCGGACGAGGCGCGTCCCCCGGCGCAAGCCGCAGCACCTGGGATGAGGAGCGATGCACTCATCCCTCTGCTCGCCACCAAGCTCCATCGACCCCTGCCACGCGCACACCTCGTGCGCCGCCCCCATCTGGCTGCACGACTCACGCAGGGAATGAGGGGTCCGCTCACGCTCGTCTCGGCACCTGCGGGGTTTGGCAAAACGACCCTGCTGGCGCAGTGGCTCGTCGAAAGCGGCATGCCTGTCGCCTGGCTCTCGCTCGAAGCAGGGGACAACGAGCTGGTGCGCTTCCTCTCGTATCTCATTGCCGCCCTCCAGACGCTTGACCCCCAGCTCGGGGCTGGGGCCTTGACCCTGCTGCAGATGCCACACCCTGCAGCAGCAGAGACCGTGCTCGCGCTGCTCACCAACGACGTGGGAAGTCATGGGCGTGACGGAGGAGATTTCGTCCTCGTCCTGGACGACTACCATGTGCTTGATGCCCAACCGATTGACCAGGCCCTCACCTATCTCGTCGAGCACCTGCCACCTCTGATGCACCTGGTCATTGCCACCCGCGAGGATCCACCGCTGCCATTGGCCCGCTTACGCGCCGGGGGCCACTTGACCGAAGTGCGCGTCGCTGATTTGCGGTTTACCCCCTCCGAAGCCGCCGACTTTCTCACCCAGGGAATGGGCCTCACCCTCTCGGCAGAAGACATTGCGCGACTTGCAAGTCGCACCGAAGGCTGGATTGCCGGATTGCAATTGGCCGCGATTTCCCTGCAAGGACAGCAAGACGCCGCTGGTTTCATCCGATCGTTCACCGGCAGCCACCATTTCGTGCTGGACTATCTGGTAGAAGAAGTCCTCGGGCAGCAGCCCGAAAGCATCCAGACGTTCTTGCTGCGCACGTCACTCCTCGACCGGATGTGCAGGCTCGCTTTGTGATGCCGTGCTGCTTGCCCCCACTGGTTCCGGGCAAGCAACCCTCGAGTCTATCGAACACGCCAACCTGTTCCTCGTCTCCCTGGACAACGAGCGGCGCTGGTACCGCTATCACCATCTGTTTGCGGAGTTGCTGCGACAGCGACTGCAGGAGAGAAGCGCCTCGTCTACGGAAGATGACGTATGGGACGTGGCTGCATTGCACGGTCGTGCCAGCCAATGGTATGAAGACCATGGACTGGAGATAGACGCGTTTCACCATGCGGCTGCCGCCCATGATGTTGCGCGTGCCGAGCGTCTGATTGAAGGCGAAGGGATGCCCCTGCACTTTCGTGGTGCGGGTGTCCCGGTACGAAACTGGCTAGAGTCGCTGCCCAGGACAACATTGGATGCCAGGCCCTCGTTGTGGGTGATATATGCCTCGACGTTATTGTTTGGTGGGCAACATACTGCCGCCGAACAGAAATTACAAGCTGCTGAAGCGGCGATGCCTCGCACCGAACTAGACGACAAAACCCGAGACCTGATCGGACGTATTGCCTCCATGCGGGCGACGCTGGCTGTCATTCAGCACGACGGAGAAGCCATCGTTGCCCAGTCGCGCCGCGCCCTGGAGTATCTGCACCCCGACAACCTGCCCGTCCGCACGGCCACAACCTGGACGCTGGGGTATGCCTATCAGCTCCAGGGAGACCGTACCGCGGCGAGAGGGGCCTACATCGAAGTCATAGCTCTCGGGAAGTCGTTTGGGGATTCTATCTACACCCTGGCAGCTACTATCAATTTGGGCCAGGTACAGGAAGCCGACAACCAGCTCTCTCTGGCGGTTGAGACCTACCGACGCGTCCTGCAACTGGCCGGTGATCCGCCGCAGGGGATGGCTTGCGAAGCGCATCTTGGCCTGGCCCGTATCCTCTACGAATGGAATGACTTGGAGGAAGCTTCGCAGCATGCACAACAGAGTGCCGAGCTCGCGCAGCAGATAAACGTCGACACCATCGCTGCTTGCGGGGTGTTTGTCGCCCGCCTGAAACTCGCCCAGAGCGATGTGTCCGGCGCGGTCGCTGTGCTGGATGAGGCTGAAGCGTTCGTGCGCCGGCATCACTTCGCGTTTCGGATGCCTGATGTTGCTGCCGCACAAGTGCTGACCTTGCTTCGCCAGGGCCATCTGGTGGCGGCCGCTCATCTGGCGCATGTGCATGACCTCCCACTCAGCCAGGCCCGGGTCCACCTGGCCCAGGGCGACGCGTCCGCCGCACTGGCGGTGCTTTTGCCATGGCGGAGGCTCGTGGAGGACAAGGGGTGGGCGGATGAACGGCTCAAGGTGATGGTGCTCCAGGCGGTCGCTCTGCAGGCACATGGCGACAAGGACCAGGCGGTGCACCTGCTCGGTGGCGCGCTGGCGCTCGCCGCACCTGGCAGCTTCATCCGTCTCTTTGTCGACGAAGGTCCCCCGATGGCGCATCTCTTGTCCATCGCCTCGGCGAAGTGGGATGCTGCCGGACTATACCAGCAAGCTGCTCGCGGTATGTAAAGCGGACGCGCAGAAGCGCGAACACACCTCTGCTCTGCCTCCACCTGCCCAGCGAATATTTGAGCCACTCAGCCCACGCGAGTTGGAAGTCCTGCACCTCATGGCGCAAGGACTCTCCAATCAGGAGATGTGCGAGCGGCTGTTCCTCGCCTTGAGCACGGTGAAAGGGCACAATCGGACGATCTTTGGCAAGCTGCAGGTCCAACGGCGCACCGAAGCGGTCGCACGGGCCCGCGAGTTGGGTCTGGTGTAGTCTGGCCCGCACACCAGGTATCTCAACCTATCAGTCCTCCCACAACACCCCTTTCAGTCTCTCCGTTCCTCCCATAGAGAAGAGAGAACCATACCCCAAACACTCCTTTAGTATCTCCCTGTTCCTCCCGTAGAGCAGCTATACTCCTTGCATAGAAGATACACGACTTCTACATCAAGCAAGTGGCACAGACGGAGATGACCAGCCACACCAGGAAAGGGTCATGTCAAACGAACTCAACTCAGGAAGTGAAGAGGCTCAACTACTGGTCTATCAGATCAGAATCAAGGGCCATCTGGGTCGCGAGTGGACAGAGTGGTTTGGGGGCCTGACCATGACGCTCGAAGACAACGGCGACACGCTTTTAACCGGCCCGGTGGTCGATCAGGCTGCCTTGCATGGAGTGCTCAGAAAAGTGCGTGATTTAGGCATGCCATTGGTCTCGGTCAATCGTGGTAAACCCAGCCAGACAGATGTTTCAGATGTCAAACAGTAAATTGACAGGATGGCGACCATCGTTTATTCAAGTCCAATTCAAGAAGACGTATCAGTAGCATTCAACGAGGAGTATTGTTATGACACAGACCGATTCAAAGACCCCACAGGGAAACCAGTTTCAAGGAGACCGTAAAGAGAGTGGAAACACCATGAAAGCCATTGTCAACACACACTACGGATCACCGGATGTGCTTCAGCTCAAAGAGGTCGCAAAGCCGGTCCCGCAGGACCATGAAGTCCTGGTAAAAGTTCATGCGGCATCCGCCGCTGCGGGTGACTGGCATCTGCTGCGTGCGAAACCATTCCTGATGCGCTTCACGTATGGGCTTCTCAAACCAAAACACACCATACTCGGCGCGGCCTTCGCGGGGCGGGTGGAAGCAGTGGGCCGCAGCGTCACGCAGTTTCAGCCCGGTGATGAGGTATTCGGGGACGTATCCGCGTGTGGCTTTGGCGCTTTTGCCGAGTATGTTTCTGTTCCTGAACATGCCGTAGCGCCCAAACCCACCAGGTTGACGTTCGAGCAAGCCGCGACTGTCCCGGTGTCGGCCGTCACCGCCTTGCAGGGGCTGCGCGATAAAGGACACATTCAGCCAGGGCAGAAAGTGCTGATCAATGGTGCGGGTGGTGGCGTGGGGACGTTTGCGGTGCAGCTTGCCAAAGCGTTCGGGGCGGAAGTGACTGCCGTGTGCAGTACGAGGAATGTGGATATGGTGCGCTCGCTTGGGGCAGACCAGGTCATTGATTACACGCAAGAGGATTTTACCCAAAATGGACAGCGATATGACCTGATTCTTGCTGCGAACGGATATCATCCGATTTCAGCGTACCAGCGCGCCTTACGTCCCCAGGGCATTTATGTCATGAGCGGAGGGTCCATGACGCAAATGTTCCAAGCCATGCTCCTCGGACCTGGCTATCAAGGAAAAGCAGTCAGAAAATGGGGAACTTGCTGGCGAAACCCAACCAAAAAGATTTGATTTTCATGAAAGAGCTGCTTGAAACCGGCAAAGTGACACCAGTCATCGATCGACGTTTCCCGTTACGTGACGTTGCAGACGCGATCCGGTATCTGGAAGCAGGACACGCCCGAGGAAAAGTGGTCATCACGGTGGACCAGAACAACAAAGCCTCACGGTAAATCCCAACGTGGGAATTCTAAATTTTACACTGTCTGTCTGGAATCGAAGGAGGATTCAATGAACCAGGTTATTTCATCCCGCAGTACAAGCAGCACCGACCTGGTCGGTGCTGGGGGATCGTTGAAAAGGAGTGTGTTGACGGGGCATCGCATGACGGTTTCGAGGGTGATCGGGGCGCTGTTTCTCTGCGGGATTCCTCCTCTACGGAGTTGGCAGTGTCCTGGTGACTTCCGTTACCGGCGGCCCTAACTTTCTCTCGACAATCTCCGCAAAACAAGACCATCTTGGTCCTCGGAGCCTTTCTGATCCTGTTGAACACCGCCGTGGATGTGGGGAAGGCGGTGCTATTCTTCCCGATCCTGGAGAAGCACGGAAAGAGAACCGCGCTGGGCTACCTGGCCACGATGATTGTCGAGGTGGTCTTTCTGAGCCTCGGGGCGCTCGCTCTTCTGATGATCGTTCCCTTGGGCCAGCACGCCGCGGAGGGGTGGGCCCAAGGTCTCGGGTCACTCCTGGTCCAGTCGAACACCATGGCCTACCAGATTGGCGAGGCAGTGCTCGGTTTCGGGGCCTTCTTCCTGTGTGCGTTGCTGTTCCGCACCCGGTTGATCCCCGCATGGCTGGCGATTTCGGGCGTGATCGGCTACGCGTGTCTCGCAGCGGGACAAATCGCTGAAATCTTCGGGATCCACATTGGCCTCTATCTCACGATCCCTGGTTTCTTCTTTGAGCTGGTGCTGCCATTCTGGCTCTTCTTCAAGGGTTTCCAGCCCCAGGCCTACGGTCAAGATTCGTGAGACCGAAAGGAGGAGCATCCGTGAAAGAGATCGTCCCTGAGGAGTCGGCCATGCATGACGAGATTTGTGTGGTCACTGGAGCAACCAATGGCATCGGGCGAGCAACGGCCATTGGCCTGGCAAAGTTAGGTGCACAAGTGGTGATCGTTGCGCGCAACCAATCGAAAGCGGCTGAGGTCGTCGCAGAGATCTCGAAAATTCCAGGCGCACCCACACCTGCAATCGTCCTGGCAGATCTGACCGAAATGAAACAGGTCTGCCGGGCCTGCGATGAAATTCGCACGCGCTTCGATCACGTCGATGTCTTGATCAATAACGCGGCGGGGCTGTTTGACACCTATCACGAGTCGAGCGAAGGAATCGAAGATGCCTATGCCGTCAATCATCTGGCGGTGTTTTTGCTGACGCTTGTTTTGCATCCGAGTTTGAGGAAGGCTCCGCATCCGCGAGTGGTGATTATCAGCTCAAACGTCCATGAAAAAGCGGTGTATATTCGCGACTACCTGTCACTCGTCAAACCGAAGTATGCGTGGTCCCAAGTGTATGCCCAGACCAAACTGCGCACGATGATTTTCACCCGAGCCTTGAGTGAACGATGGAAAAACGATGGCATCACGGTCAATAGTGTACATCCCGGCATGGTTGATACCGGTTTAATGGGCGGATGGGACAATCGACTGCTGAAAGCAGTGTTCAAAGTCGCTCAGCTTTTCTTTCTCTCTCCGGAAAAAGGAGCTCGCACGTCGATTTTTTTGGCCTCCGACCCATCGGTTGCCATGGTGACGGGAAAGTATTTCGAGAAATGCAAGCCGCATCCTTACAATCCCATTGCGGACGATGTCCCGATTCAACAGCTGCTTTGGGATGAATCGCTGACATTTTTGAAAAAAGCAGGCATTGACGGCGTCTGAGAAAATGATCGACCGGGATAAAAGGGACAGGCACTTGTGTAAATCTTGGCATGAAAATGGTATTCTCAATGATAATATAACTATTACTATTCGATTGAGTCGTAGAAAGGAACGACAGATGAGTACCCAGTATCTTTCCGTTTCTGAGGGAAAGCTGGCCTATGATGAGCAGGGAACAGGCCCATTGGTTGTCTGCATCCCCTCAATGGGCGATGTGCGCCAGGAGTACCGCTTTTTGGTCCCGCAACTGGTCGAAACAGGCTGTCGCGTTATCACGATGGATGTGCGCGGGCATGGCGAAACGAGTGTGGGCTGGCCGGATTACACGGTGGCTGGCGTCGGCGCTGATATCCTGGCGCTCGTCCAGCATATGAACGCTGGGCCTGCCTGGCTTGTGGGAACCTCGATGGCTGCCGGTGCAGCGGTATGGGCAGCAGCTGAGGCTCCCGAACTGGTTGCTGGCCTGGTGCTCATCGGCCCATTTGTTCATGATACCGGTCCCCTCTGGCCGGGACATCTGCTCTTCTCGGTACTGTTTGCCTGGCCTTGGGGGCGTGCTGCCTGGATGTGGTACTTTTCTACCCTCTATCCCACACGCCGACCACCCGACTGGCAGGAATATGTCCAGCACTTGCGAAGCAATCTGGGAGAGACTGGACGGATGTCGGCGCTCCGACACATGATTATGGCCTCCAAGAAAGCTTCCGGAGACCGGCTGGATCGGGTACACACCCCGGCGCTGGTTGTGATGGGTACACGCGACCCGGACTTCAAACAACCAGCACAGGAAGCGCAGTGGGTTGGGACCGCACTGCACGCCCAGGTACATATGATCGAGGGAGCGGGACACTATCCCCATGCCGAGATGCCTGAGCAGGTAACACCCTTACTCCTCTCGTTCTTCCAACAGGAAAAGGAGTCAGTGTCTCATGGCTCCTAGAGCGGGATTGGATCGTGTCACGGTGGTGCAGGCTGCTGCTGATCTTGCGGATCACCAGGGGCTGGAGGCGGTCAGCCTAGCGCAGCTGGCCGTTCAAATCGGGGTACGGCCTTCCACCATCTACCAATTACGTTGATGGGTTAGCAGGGTTACGACGGGAGCTGGCACTGCTGGGAACTCGCCAGCCGGCGCACCGGCTTGGGCGTGCGGTGATGGGCCAAGCGGGCGATGCGGCCGTACTCGTGCTGACCCATGCCTATCGGTCCTTTGTTGAGGAGCATCCCGGCCTCTACGCGGCCACAGTGCTGGATGCCGACCGACGGTGCGCTTGTGGCCGCCCAAAGCGAACTCATCGAGATCGCGACGCGAACGCTCTCAGCGTACCACCTGACTGGTGAAGATGCTGACCATGCGGTATGCATGCTGCGCAGCGTCGTCCACGGCTTCGCCACGCTTGAGCGTGATGGCGGCTTCGGATCCTTCCTGAATCTCAATGAGAACTTTCGCCGGTTGCTCCAGATCTTCATCGCTGGTCTGCGCCAGCCGACTGTGACTGCCGCGCAGTAACATGCTACAACAGATGGTTAGGCCTGGGCGTCTGCATGGCACAAGTCGTTTTGCGGGACATGCGGGCATTGAAGAGCGGCTCTTGCCTCAAAAAAGGGATTGGACGCCCACAGAATTATCAAAATTCCGACACCTCATTCCCAAGACACCATGCGCTCTCCAGCGCATCACCTGGTATGAAACCGAGGAAGATATGGTAGGGTTTCCTTTCTCGCTGGGAGTTCTAGATAAAATGTACACATTATGCGGACTGTTCTTCTTCAATCCTCATTCGTTCAGAAAGATCTAAGCGGAACAGACCATACGGGGTCACGTGGCTATAGATCAGCGGTGTGAGTGCTCGAAAGTCCTCTTTCTTCATCTGCTGGAACTGCTTGGGTTCCGCTAACACGCGCTGAATCAGTAAGGTATTCACATAGACCAGGCAAATTTGTAGGAGGTGGAGCGATAACGCGGCCAGCTCTTGCTCATCGAGGCGATTGGTGGCAAAATCCCCACTGTGTCCGTAAAAGATGAAGCTATTGGCAGAGTTCCAGTTCTCAATGACGTTCAGACCCTCATGTATCTCCCGGCGCAGGGCTTCTGATTGTAAGTACTGACAGAGGAAAATCGTTTTGATGGCCCGGCCGAGCTCGGCAAAGGCCCGATAGGTGGGATGTTGCAATTCCGTTTGGGTAAACCGGCGTAAGATCGCCTCCGTCTCGGCGGTTCCGAGCCGCAGGGCCGTCGCGTATTTGATCATCTGGTCGTACTGTTCCTTGATCAGGTCCCAGTCGATGGGGCGTGTGAGAATGAGCTGCAGATTGGGATAGGCGTCCGGGTCCCCGCTCACGGGGTGAGCGAGCTTCTGGGCATAGATGTTTTTGAGGCGGGGCATAAGCTGAAAACCCAATAGATGACAGAATCCGAAGGCCACCTCGTTCTGCCCATGCGTATCAACAAACTGCTTTTCGACCTTCATCTGGGTACAGTGCCGCAGCACGCCTTTGATCATCGCCGCTACCTCGGAAGACGAACAGGTCTTGAGCTGCGAGTAGGTACAGGTGGCATACTTTTCGACGTGCCAGTATATCATGACTCCTTTGCCTCCATACCGTAAATGCCACTCGGTCATCAAGTTCTGATCCCAGGCCCCGAACTGTGTGGAGTCAGAGGCACAGGTGGTCGTGCCTTCTCCCCAGATGTCAAGCGTTTTTGTAGGATCTCCCGCTCAAGGACCTCACGGACCGCAGGGCTTTTGAAGTGCTTCGTGAAGCCGATGCGCAGCTCCGCCTCCTTGAGAATATCCAACAGCGAGGTCACGCCCCAGCGTTTGGTGATTTCGGCCTTGAGGCGGCGCAGGTTCTGCGGCTCCGGTTGGGGGGCCAGCGGGGTCAGGCTGATCCAGCCGCCCTTCTTATCGAGGATGCGCACCTGGGAGGAGAGCTTCGGCAGAGCCCGGTCAAATGAGGTCAACGCCTCGATCATCTGCTGGCGCAAGGTGTTAATAAACTCCTCTGCCTTTTCAGGCTGTCCTAATGCTTGGTAGTACTCCGTGCGTTTGTCGTCGAAGTCCTTGGGCAAGTCATCATCGGGGTTGCGGTATTTATTGGCCCCAACGACCCACAATTCGCGACAACGCAGCTTCTCCTGGAGCGCATCCAGCACACAGAGTTCGTAGTTGACCCGATTAATGCGCTGCTCTCCCTCCTTATCTTTTTCCAGCACCAGGTCGCGCCACATCGGACGAACCACCCCGACAATGGGAACCGTTTCGTCAACAGGGTAATAGACGCCGGGAGTCCCCGCATAGCGTTTGACCAGGACGAGCGCATCGGCAACAGGTCGATGTGCCGTGTTGTTGGAACGCACATCGAGCATGTTGACTAAAAGCGGCACCATACGCCGATAATGATCGCGATAGAAGGCGCGCATGCGCTGGTAGACCTGCTCATGATACTCTCCCTTCGCCTGATATTCTTTGAGGATGGCTTTACATTGCTCTTCGCTCATGACGGGATAAATGCCTGCCCGAATGGTCTTCTCTGTTCCTGCCAGGGCTGCTTCAGCGACTTGGCGGAGCAACCGCTGCTTGCCCTCAACGGTTTGGATCTCGTCCAGATACTGCTTCTTGACGTGCTTTTCGGCCTTGGCCCCGATGCGGCGGATGACCAGCAGCAGGAGATCGACCAGGCTATCGGTCACTTCTCCCAGTCATTGCTGGCAAAAGGCTGCCAGCAGCGTGTAGCGTGTCGCATCAGGGTGGCGGCGCAATTCATAGAGCGTTCCCGGTAGAGCGTCACCACTTTGGGGGAGACCTGTTCAAAGAGGTCGGCGGGGAGAGCGAGCTGCAAGAGCACGCGCAGCTTGTCAATTTCATGTAGCACGCTTTCCAACCCGACCGCCCCAGGACTGATTTTCAAGTCCTGCCAGGTGATGGGAGTCCGAAGTGCTTCCGCCACGGCGCGTGGCAGCTCATCATCCTGGACTTGTTCTTCCTCTTCGGCGACAGCAACACTCCGTGCGAGCAAGTCATCAAGCAAGCTGCAGGTTGAGGGAGGAAGGCGCTGCAGGGTCTCAGCAAACAGCTGCTGCTCGTAGGTGTGACAGCCGGAGCGAATCAGCCGTTCGATGCGGTCGGTTGTCGGTGGCTCGATCTTGAGTTCGCGAAAGCGTGTGGTCACAATCACCTTGAGATGTTCCAGGTGTTGATCAGAGGCAAGGATGTGGGTGACGAGCCAACTCGTCATCTCCTCGGTATCGAGGTTGGTGGCTTCCCGAAACGCGAGGTGCTCGCGAATTTGTGTCCGGTGCCCTTTCACCGTGCGCCCTTCCCCGTCGTACTGGGCATACAGGGCCGCATCGAGCTTGAGTTGATGCGCCACATAGTCCACCACGGACCGGGGAATGTCATGCTTGGCGGGAGGAAAACGCCCCTCATACTGGAAGCATTTGAGCAGGAGCGCGCAGCCAAGACGAGTCGGGCCCGTCTTATTGGCAAGGAATTCCAGATCCTCGGGAACCAGAGTAAAGTGTTCAATCAGTTCTTCGATGTCCCATTGACGTTTCATTGGCCTTCATCTCTCCAGTTCTTCTTTCTATCTAAGGAAGGGGAAGCACATACGCTGCTGGTATCATCTTTCGTCTGTCAACGTGTGCTCCCGCTTGGCTCTCTTCACAGCAAACGTGAAAGATGCTCAAGAAACGAGGAAAGAGAGGACTTTTATGCTAGAGATTGGTGAAAACATATCCTGGAGAAAGAGGGGCAGAGAGGCGAACTCGCGGCAGAAAACATCTTCTGCTGCGAGTTTTCTGCTACGAGTCAGTCTAGCAGGGAAAGCGGGAAAAGGCAAGTGGGAAGCAGCTTATAGGAGAATTTGGTTAGGTGATGGAGAAAGCAAGCGGACAGCTACATTGCACTTCATGTCAGCTTCGCGCATATTGCCCCTAATTACAACGAGAACGGCTATTGCTCTAAAAGCGCCTGCGCATATACAGCAGGATCGACGTTCCCTCCGCTCGCAATGCAGCACACCTGCTTTCCTTGAAATCGCTCAGACTGCGTTAGCAACGCACCCAGGGAAAGTGCACCAGTCGGTTCAACCTTCAAGTTGACATAATAAAAGTAGTCTCGCAGAGCAGCCAGCGTTAGGTCGTCAGGCACTTCAATAATATCGGCAATTCCACTCTGTAATATCTCCCAATTGAGCGCACCAAGACTTACTGTACGCGCTCCATCTGCTATAGTAGGCGGCTCGTGCTCATTGAGCACCAAACGACCACTATGCAAAGAACGCGCGGCATCATTTCCGGGGAGTGGTTCCGCGCCAATAATTTCTGTACGCGCCTTCAGGTGATCGCGTGCCAAAACTAGCCCTGAACTGAGACCGCCCCCACCAACAGGTACCACAACTACGTCGAAATCAGCCGCACTCAGAATTTCCTTGCCAAGGGTGGAGTTTCCCACAACAACGCGAAAGTCGTCGTAGGCCTGCGCATAGAATGCCCCAGGTTGTTCCGCCAGCAGTTGTTGCACACGGTCCGCCCGGCTGATTTCTCGTACGTCGATCAAATCCACGATCCCACCATACGACTGCACAGCCGCAATTTTAACCTGGGCCGAAGTATTCGGCATGACCACAGTACACGTTTTACCCAACAGTTTGCTAGCATAAGCCACCGCCTGCCCAAAATTCCCCGACGAAGCCGTAACAATCCGCTCCTCTGGAATACTGGAAAGTAAGTTATAGGCAGCCCGAAATTTAAAGCTGCCCGTATACTGAAACGTCTCACTTGCTATCGTAATATCACAACCCAATTGCGCAGAAAGTATCGGGCTTGGTAGGAGCAGGGTAGGGCGCATGTAGCGCGGCAAGCTTTCCCATACAGAGGTAATATAATTATCAGTAAGCTGCGGGGCAGTAGAATAGTTTGGCATGGCACAACTCCAGATCTTCGTATCAACGATAATGCTACCCAGAATTGTACCATGCCAATGGAACATCAGATCCGATTTATTTGCCGAAATAGGCCGTTACTATTCACCGGCTCCCGGCTGTAACTCACCTTCGTCAGCAGGATTAAGCCCAACGGCCAAATCAGCAGTAACCGCCTCTTCAGGCTGTGGATTGCGTTCCCGCAAAATCTGGTAAAGAATAATGGAGCCGAACGTCGCTACACCAATGCCGCCAATCGTAAAGTTGCCAATCGTTAAGCCGAAACTGACATCGCGAACGGCTATCATACCGGCCCCTACTGTCAGCGCCACCGCGGCCGTGATCAGGTTACGGCTCTTGGAGAAGTCCACGTTATTTTGTATCCAGATGCGCCCACCCGTGACAGCAATTAAGCCAAAGAGAACTACAGCAAGCCCTCCGATAACACCCGAAGGAATGGTCGCGATCAACGCGCCGAATTTCGGGCAGAAACCTAGAAGAATAGCAACACCAGCCGCTATAAGGAAGTTGAGCGTGGAGTAGATGCGCGTCACCGCCATCACGCCGATATTCTCAGCATACGTCGTTACACCTGTTCCACCTCCAAATCCTGCAACCATTGTCGCTATCGCATCACCCATGAAGGCGCGTCCAAGGTATCTATCAAGATTGCGCCCCGTCATCGCAGCTACCGCTTTGACGTGGCCTGTGTTCTCTGCCACAAGGATGATCGCGACGGGTGCGATCAGGCTAATAGCATTGCCATTAAAGGTAGGTGCTGTGAAATGCGGCAGACCAATCCACGCTGCATTTGCCACGCCACTGAAGTTAATCGCTTTTCCCAGTCCAAAACCGTTGGCAAAGATCAAGTAGGCAAGATAGCCAATAATGCCACCAATTAGGATGGGCAGACGACGTAACGACCCGGGAGTATAGACGGCCACTGCCGCAACGGCGAGCACGGTTACGATTGCCATCCACGCGTCAAAACCGCTCCCACTTGCATCGTTGATTGCCACGGGCGCAAGGTTGAGACCAATGACCATCACAACTGCCCCTGTCACAACCGGAGGCATCAAGAACTCTATCCATCTTGATCCGGTAAACATGACAATGAGCGCAATGATAGCGTAGACCACACCGCAGGCGATAATGCCTCCTAGCGCTACTCCAATATTCGGGTTTAACCCAACACCCGAAAAGTGTGTAGCAGCAAGGATGACCGCGATGAAGGAAAAGCTTGAACCAAGATAGCTAGGTACACGTCCGCCCACAATGAGGAAGAAGATGAGCGTACCGATACCGGAGAAGAAAATTGCTGTGTTGGGATCAAATCCCATAATGATAGGTGCAAGAACGGTAGAGCCAAACATTGCCAGCACGTGTTGTAGGCCGATAAAAATGGTTTGTCCCCAGGGAAGTCGCTCATCGGGAGCTATGACACCTTCTCTTTTGACTGTCCAACCCGTGAAGTATCCCTGTCTTTCGGCTGTCCTAATTGCCATGCAAAATCCTCCTTGATGAAACTGGATAAAAGATAAAATAGATGTACATGGAAATGAACAGAATAAGCTCTTTCGCACCTCCTCTCTACATGTTAGAAGAATGCCGCGAGTAAAGGATGAGTGGATTATTTCCAATTATAACATGAGCTTCTGTGAATGTCGAGAATTTAAAATGAACCCCATCTATGCATTGTTCTTCTGGTACCTCATCTTGCTTTTCTCCTGGTATTGATGCATACTTACGTCATATCCAACTTCGACTCTGCGCTTCCCTAAAAGGAAATTCTGATGTCAACCGAAATCACCGCTAAAATACGCGTACGACTAAGCGCCAGCGATGCTCATTATGGAGGCCAACTGGTGAATGGAGCGCACATGCTTTCTCTCTTTGGCGATGTCGCAACCGAGCTTGCGATTATCTGCGATGGAGATGAAGGGCTGCTGGTCGCCTATGAAAACGTCGAATTCCTGGCTCCCATCTTCGCCGGAGATTTCGTGGAAGTAGTCGGTCGTGTCACTCGCATAGGACGCACCTCCCGCCGCATGGAATTTGAAGCTCGCAAAGTCATCACAGCACGCCGGGACATTAGCGATTCCGCCGCCGATGTACTCGAACAGCCCATTCTGATTGGCCGAGCCATCGGTACCACAGTCGTGAAAGCCGACAGGCAACGCAAAACTCGCACAGCAGAATGAACTCCATGCTAGGGTGAATTAAAAATTGGGCTTTTGCATGAGTACAACCGTCACTAGTGTGACTACTGTCACTTTCCTTTAACTGAGAGAAAGTATATCGACAGAAAAGAGGACACCGATATGCAGCCTGAGAGCCGTTCAGTGCGAGATAAAGTTCTATCTGCCGCGGTGCAGTTGTTTGCGGAATATGGCTACCATGCCGCGCCATTGCGCGATATCGCACACATAGCCGGGATTCAAGCAGCAAGTATCTATTACCACTATGCGAATAAGCAGGCCCTGCTGGTGGAAATTATGGAAACCTACATGCGCCAATTAAACTCGAATCTGGAACGTATTTTGCGTAAGCAGACAAGTCCAGTAGAGCGTCTTCATGAAGCAGTTGCTAACCATATTCGTCTCCACACCACCTATAAAGCGGAGTTTTTTATCATTGATACAGAAATTCGGGCGCTCGAGGGCGAGAATCGCCAGTACATTCTTTCAATGCGCGATCAGTATGAGTCCTTACTCCAGGAACTACTGCGGGAGGGAATGGAGCAACATGTCTTCCGTCCAGGTGATGTAAAAGTAACCTCATATGCCATCATTGCGATGTGCACGGAAGTGGCACAATGGTTTCGACCCAATGGTCGGCTCACCGTTCAGCAAGTGATTGATATCTATACTCAAATGGTTACGCAAGGTCTGCTCCTGTCACAAGCAACTGCTGAAAAGCAGGGGGAATCAGTGCATACTTAACGCCCCGTTTATGCAATAAGAGATCGAATACCTTCAGTGTAGCTGCCAGAGGAACACGTGCAGTTATCAATGCCTCAACATCGATACAATGATTGTTAATCAGATTGAGTGCCTGCGTGAAGTAGGCAGGAGTGTGATGAAAAACGCCCTTCAAGGTCAACTCACTGTAATGTAGAGATCGCGTCTCCAGGCTAACCTGCGTTCCTGAAGCGCATCCACCGAAGAAGTTGACCAATCCACCCGGACGCACCATAGAGGTGGCAAGTGCCCATGTCTCTGGTGTTCCAACCGCCTCGATGACAACATCAACTCCACGCCTACCATCCGTCTCTTTGCGTACCATCTCACACTGCACTTGCGATTCCATTGTCCTTACATCGATAACTACGTCCGCGCCAAAGTGCCTTGCAAGAGCCAAACGTTCTTCTCCATGTCCGGTAATGATCACACGAGCGCCCCGTAACTTCGCTGCCGCTGCCAGTAATAGTCCCAGTGGGCCAGACCCTAGAATTGCAATGGTATCTCCTTCAGCAATCGCGCTGGCATCTATACCATGTAAAGCGCAGGCTAAAGGTTCGGTCAGGGCTGCTGCTACAAATGAGGTTCCTGGGGCAAGCTGATGCAGGTTCTGTCGCACAATACGTTCAGGGATAAGTAAATATTCGGCATAAGCTCCATTCAGCAGGAGCAGGTCTTCGCAAAGGCTAAATCGTCCACGTCGGCAATAGAAACACTGCTGACACGGGGCAGAATTTGCAACAACAATCGCATCCCCTTCAGTGCATTGAGTGACTCCTGTGCCGTTAGTTGCCACTATTCCGGCGACTTCATGCCCAAAGCCTGCTGGTGTCTGGCGGAAGAGCAATGGATGTCCCCGTCGATAAGCTTTCACATCTGTACCACAGGTCGTAGCAGCAGTGACTTGCAGGAGCACTTCTCCCGATCCCGGTTGAGGGATAGGGCGCTCTTCAAGGCGAATATCCATTGGTCCATAAAACATGACCGCTAGCATGCTTGCCCACCTTCTATCTCTTCAATACGTATCAGCCGTCACCCCAGCAACAAGACATAGCTGGGGTGACGGCTGATATTGGAATAGTAAGTAATGAATTCGCTACTCGCCTGGTTAGCTAGAAGTTACCATCTCATCAGTCGCCTGCTTGGCCTGTGCCTCACGAATGATATCCCGCAGCGCAAGGCCTGCGTATCCCAGAATGCCAACCAATGACACGACAATCATGATAGTGCCAAGAGTAACGTTGTTGATCGTCGAGGCAATCCAGTGTGCTCCGGCTGGTTGCGTCGTCATAGCGAATGGTGACATAGCCAACCAGATGCCTGCGAGAAAGAAGAGAAACAATACATAGCTTGCTACCGGAATGAGTTGCCTCATAAGGTCTCTTGGACGCATTATACTTCCCTCCTATTGACGATTGTTTCAATCGACTGATCAGCCTGTTGATCGGTGCTACCTTGGCGACGTGTAGTCAGATCGGCAGCCAGAGCAGCAGCTAACGTCGCTAGCGTGCGATCAAGATCACTTTGATTTGACCCTGGAGTCTGTGGCACTCCCGTAGGTGATGGGTACGTTACAGGAGCAGTTGTAGTCTGTTGTGACCGCTGTCGCGCTGCAAGCATGCCAGCAGCTCGTAAAGCTCCGAGAAGTGCAAAGAAAAAGAGCAGAAAGGCTCCTAGGGCAACAACAGCCGCGGGGATACCCACCGTGAAGTCGTTGACCGTCTGACTTGTCCAATCAGCGCCATACCGCTGATAGCCAAGTGCGAATGGTGCCAGGATCAACCAACCTCCTGCTAGCAGGAGCAGCAGACTTGCTACCATACCGACGAGGTATTTGCCAATGGCTGGTCGCGTTGTTCGCATGGATGAAACCTCCGTGTTTCTAGTAACATATGCTTATATGCATATGTACGCTACATTAACCAATTAGACCGCTTGTCGGGAAAGCGTCGTCTACTTCAGAAGCAGCTTCCCCGTGAGTTTCCGTTGTTGCTCCATTCGTGTGTACTCCTCCATTGCCATTACTAATAGCGGAGGCCAGAAGCGCGATAGACATAGGTTCAATGATATCACGGGCCACAGCCTTGCCCCGTTGCTCGTCGCTCCAATCGTGAGGGTAGCTTCCATCGACAGCAGACGAGAGCGTTGCCAGGACATTTGGATCAGCCTCGGGCTGTTGTGCCTTACGAGCGATAAGTGCCATTGTCAAACCGAGCAAGGCCCGGCTGCGATTCATGCCCGATGATGGAGCCGTTGCTGCCTGCGCAGCCACAGCCGCTTGCCCGGTATTGCTTCGACGTAGTGGAATCTCACGCAAGAAGAGTACCGAGACCAGACCCAATAGCATGACAATGAAGCCCAGAAAGAAAACGTTATCGATACCACTAGCCAAGCTTACCTTCACAGCCTCGAAAAACTGATGAAAGAGTGCCAGGCCCTGAGCACCAAAGGAAGCAAACTTGTGCTGAATAGCCGCCAGAGTGTTTGGATCCAGGAGCACTTGGGGGTTCTGGAGCGATGGTGGTATGAGCTTTGCGATCGTTTTTGGCAAGTTACTCTGCAAGGAACCTTGAAATCCGTTAATCATGATCGTACCCATCACCGCTACGCCAATAGTTGAGCCGATAGAGCGGAAGAAGGTAAGACCGGCGGTAACTTCACCGAGTTGCCGGAATGGAAAAGCGTTCTGCACAACGATAGTGAAGAGGCTCATCATTACACCTATGCCCAATCCAGTAACAATCATGTTGACAGAGATGAGTCCCTCGGATATGCTTGCATTCATGCGCGAAAGCAGGAACATGCCAATTGAGGCGGCTACGAAGCCAAAGATGGCCAATATCTTGTAACGACCGGTGCGCGAAAGAATTTGTCCACCTACAACGCTACTGAACATGAAGCCGAGCATCATAGGCGTCAGTACAATACCTGAATTCGTCGCGCTATTGCCACTTACGGCCTGTACGAAGAGCGGCAGGTACAGAATTGCCCCGAACATTCCAGCACTCAGCAGGAACATCGCGATGGTTGAGATCAGGAAAATGCTGTTTTTGAAGAGGCGAGGACTGATGATCGGCTCGGCTGCCCGCAGTTCGATCAAGACGAAGACAACCAATGCCACAGCGGAAAAGACGAACAGGCCAATGACTTGCCAGGAGTTCCAGGCATATTGTGTGCCAGCCCATGAGAAAGCCAGTAGCAGTGGTACAGCACATGCGACCAGGGCAATTACGCCTGCATAGTCAATCGTATGATGCACGCGGCGTAAGGCCTTCGGCAGAACAAACCCTGCTGTCAAGATGGCGAGGGCACCTACAGGCATATTCACGTAAAAGACCCAGCGCCAGCCCCAATTGTCGGTAATTGCGCCACCTAGAATTGGCCCAACGATAGTGGCCAGACCGAAAACCGCCGTAATCAAGCCTTGCCACTTTCCACGTTCGGCAGGCGGGAAAATATCGCCGATGATGGCGATGGCTATGGGCATCAGCGCACCAGCCCCCAAGCCCTGAATGCCACGGTAAATGATCAACTGTGTCATGTCCTGACTTGTACCCGACAAAGCCGAACCGATTAAGAAAATGACCATGCCTCCGATGAAGAAAATTCTTCGACCGTAGATGTCAGAGAGCTTGCCGTAGATGGGGATCGAGACTGTAGATGCCAGTAGGTATGAAGTTGCCACCCAGGCATAATGGTCAAGACCGCCTAGATTAGCAACAATGCGCGGCAGCGCCGTGCCAACGACCGTTTGATCCAGAGCAGCTAGCAGCATGCCAAGCATCACGCCAATCAGAACCATAACAAGTCGCTGTCGGCTAAGGGTTGCACTCAGCGCCTGTGGCTCAGGGGCCGCCATTGCCGCCGACCCGGTTTGTGTTTGTGCCATCAGATAATGTTCCTCCTCTATTTGAGGTGAGTCGTAACTTTTTGTAAATGCTAGTCACAGTAAGCAATCGGTTTTTCTCTTATATACAAGAGTATAAAAACTTTTTGCTATGTTATCTTACATTTCGTCAACAATTTTATATGAGTGAGATATTCCATCGTCATCACTTAGGCCAGGTTCAGGTAGTGATCAAGTGATCTTTCACTTGTTAGTTAATACTAATCGCATCAGCCCTTTGCTCTGCAAGCCGGTTGATCGCCTGTAGACCTTGCAAGAGCGCCAACAAGTCACTCTCGTCTAACTGTTGGATCAGGATGGGGATTTGCTGTATACCACTGAGCAGTCGTATTGAGAGGTCTTCACCCGCCTGAGTGAGTCGTACAAGTGTGCGTCGGCGGTCTTCCACATCTTCCGTACGTTCTGCCAGACCAGCCTGCACAAGTCGATCGACAAGATGACCACCTGTTGATAAGCCAATACCTAACCGCTGAGCAATTTGCCCTATAACCAGAGGCTCCCCTTCTGCCAGAATAAACAGCGTTCGAAGCTGAGGCACAGTAAGATCAATGCTCATCCAAACAGGGGCACAGTTTGCTTTGAATCTATGCATCATTTGACGGAACTGTGCAGACGCCTTATGCTCCAGTTCTTCACGCGTTTCTACCACACTATCTCTCCTTTTTAGGGATAAACTGTATCCTTATCAAGGACCACTCAGAAAGCAATCCTGACTTGTAATATAAATCTCTCTATGGTTAGTTGTTCAAACAACCACCATTGGCATTCTAACATATTACTACGATGTTGTCAATCTATTTGATAGTATAGTTTTATCACATAATATCGGAGTAAAAAGAGACAATATTATGTATCCTTCAAGCTCACCTTTGCTTGTCTTGCTCGAATCAGTCCCAATATTTGTAGATGCGCCTTCGTAAGTCGTATCTGATCTGCTGTGAAATGTCCAAGATCTTGCTCGAGAATATCTATAAATCTGATGAGCACTCTTTGTACAGAAGGCAGATCAAATTGGGGTAAGGTCGAACCCATGAGGGATTGTAGGCTAGCATCTGCTTCTTTCTGAAAGGTGTGAATCGGGCGTAAACCACCATGTGTTCGTGCAAACAGTTCCACAAGAAGTCCTCGCATGTGATGTTCTATTTCAATTGCTAGCCAGATCTGCTGTCGTTGTATGGCTCTATCTGTCTCAACAGCGTAGCGCACATCACTATCCAACAGTCGACTTAATGGAACGTCCTTTACTTGCTTGTTTGCCTTACCTGCTGCTTTGATAATCGCCTCATCAATTTGTCCCGTGAGGACTACCATGCTATCTACAATATTTGGACTGGTAGAGTGTAGGGAGTGATAGCGTATAGAAATCCCCATTAGCGATTTGAGCACAATATTCCCAGCATCCTCACCCTCTGGGATGATTATTGCTGCATGCTCTCCGATATCAGAAAAAGAATCAGACAAACGTTCCAATTCGTGAGTAACGTTAATATTCACATCGTCAGCAATTACTACATCAAGGTCTAAGTCGGAGTAGTGGTCCCAGTTGCCACGTCCAAGCGATCCGAATACTATAACAGCCAGAATGCGAGAATCATTCGCATAGTAAGTCACGATGGCTTCCATTAGACGTTGATGCTGAGGAGTTCCTGGATACACTTGAAATCTGTTCATAGGTTGGTTCCTATAAGGGAATAATTCCTATAGCCATTAGAATACAAACTACATACCCCTGCCAATTAGTAGAACACATTCCAAAGTGATTTAAACTATTCCTCTAAATTCCGTTTATGATTGTATCACACATGAGAACCGCTTTTTTAGGAGTAAGCCATGCGTATCCTGGTAGCAGAAGATGATCCGATTGCAAACGTCTTTGGTTAACAACGGTGATATGGAAATTAAACAGCACACCCAGGAGATTGCCGCTGGTATAATTTATGAGAATGGGTCTGTTACGGTGAACGATACAGATGGTGTGTTGCCAAGACTTACCGATCCAGATGCAAGGAAGGATACATCCACCTCTGGCAACGGAACTCATACTGAGGAAAATAATAATGAAACAAACAGGAAATACGAAAAATAGGACAGGCGAACCTAACTGGTATCAGCAGAACACAACTCCAGCGCCTAATACATTTCCCAATACAGCGCCAGCTTCACCATCTCGATGGTCAAACATGTGGACAGCAGAACACATATTGCTTCCCTTACGCCTCTTTCTTGGCGTTACCTTTGTCTATGCTGGCATACAGAAGCTGACAGATCCCCAATATTTCAACAAATCAGCCATCGGCTATATCGGGAAACAAATCATCGCCTTTGCGAATGGATCGCCAATCCACGATTTTCTCATAAGAGTTGCAGTGCCACATGCCACGTTTTTCGGCGCGTTAGTGGCGCTTGGTGAGATAGCAATTGGTCTTGGTGCCTTACTAGGCTTCTTGCTACGCCCAGCTTCCTTCTTCGGTATGCTCCTGAGCCTAATGTTCTTCCTATCAGCGAGCTGGCATGTCTATCCATACTTCTATGGGGCAGATATCGTCTTCGCCTTTGCCTGGACCACACTACTACTAGCTGGCCCACTAAAGAGTGGTCTGCCCTCCCTGGACGCATTCCTGGTACCTCGTTTTCTCGATAGATTGGCACCAGAGACTCAAGCGACCGCTGGAAGGATTCTAAACTTCCTACTTGGAGTAGGGCGAGTGCCTTCACAAGTGCAAACGCAACAGTTACCAGTCTTAACATCGAATGTATCAAACCAGTCACAGCTCCCAAGCTATAGCAGCAGTGTAGGTGGTTATCCACAACAAGTGCCTCATCAGGTTATGAATCCCCAGAATCAGGCTAAGCATCGAAACGCTCCCCAACAGCCCAGACAGGTAAGCGGCTATAAGGCCCGACAGGCACACATGCAGCACGCACAAATGAATCGGCGCACCTTCTTATGGGGATTGGCTGCAGGTGGTTTAGGTATGCTCGGTCTCACATTCGTTGGACGAGCATTGCACCTATTTGGAGGTGATGATAGTACCGCTACTTTTAACCCAGCCGCACCTAGTGTTGGTAGCGGTAGTAGCACAGGAACGGCAACAGCCACTGGCTCCTCTAGCTCCTCGACGACCATCGCACAGGCCAACCAGGTAGCAACTAACAGCGCAGTCACATTTACCATCCCATCCAACGGCGATCCAGGCGTTCTCGTTCACCTGGACAATGGGAAATTCGCCTGCTTCGACGCAACCTGTACCCATGCCGGATGCCCGGTCCAGTATGACCCCGGCAGTAAGCTCCTACTCTGTCCCTGTCACGGAGCAGAATTCGATCCAGCAAACAACGCATCAGTTGTTCAAGGACCAACTAACACACCGTTAACAGCCGTCCCTATTAAAATCGATAATGCTACGGGAGCGATTATATTGCAATGATCATCCCATTTCTCCTCACTCCTATTTTGGGTTAGGGAAGCCAATTATGACTTTACATAATGTAACATTCACAATTTCTGTGTCCTTACAAGGGTAGGTAGTGGGCTGAACTCTGCTCCGGTCTCGCTTTCGCATATTCATTCGTCACCGCGATGTTGCTATGGCCCAGAGTATCACGCACCACAGTAAGTGGTGCCTTTCGATCAATGGCATGCGATCCATGACAATGTCTGAGCCAGTGAGGAGAAACCTCAAACCAGTTAGGAACACCAGCTTGTTTAGCTGCATGTCGAACAATGAGGAAAATAGTACTCGTATCCAGGCGAGTTCCTTTATAATATCCCTCACGCGAGACCTCCTGGCGCGACTGGAACACGAAATCGGCATCCGAAGCCCCCTCGCGGATGGCTGAAAGAACCGTCCAGGAACTTTCTGAAAGAAGCACATGCCGCTGCTTATCGCCTTTACCGCTCATAATATCGAGCTGGACACCATCTGAGCGGCGGATGACATGACGCCAGCGCAGGTTACACAGCTCAGAGACTCGCAGTCCAGCAGCGTACAGCGTATGTAAAATGGCATGATTACGGGGATCTGACTCCAATAGAATCATCTTAAGAACGGTCGCTTCCGGTAAAATACGTTGAGAAATGGCACTTTTAGCCGAAGGTGGCTTAATAGCAGCCATTACATTCGCAGGGAAGATACCCGACGTATAAGCGAAGCTATAAAGCGATTTCACCGAGTTGAGTATACGCCGCTTGCTGTTATCCTCTAGAGGCTTCGTCTCGCCACGCTTATTCGTGATCTCAAGCTCATCAAGGTTATCGCAAAAATCCAGTGCGTCCTCAAGCGTGACCTCCGCCAGGGGCTTCTCGACGAAGTCGCGGAAAATCTCGATGTCATGCCGATATGCCCGCTGAGTATGCTCACTTTTTTTGAGGCGAACCCACAGTTCGATCAGCTTGTCTTCAGTCGTTCCTTCAGGAACAATGACCAGATCTCGTCTCACTATTCGGCTCCTTCCTCATGCTCGCTATTACTTGACTGATGGAGTTCCGCGTATTTTAACAGCAAACGAATGCGCTCTGGATCATCATGCAAAAGGCCTAGCGCGTTGTTACACTCTTTACAGAGGAGCGCCCGTACTCTCTCCGTTTTATGACAATGATCCACATGAAGATTCTTTGCCTTCCCAGTTCTGTAATCTAAACCCGTTTCGGGGCGTCCACAGGCGGCACAAACTCCATTTTGAGCCACAAATAGTACTTGGTATTCTTCTGAAGTTATTCCATAATGCTGCTTCAGGTTTTTAGCTCTTACAAAAGACTCGGTATACAGGCGTTGATTTCTCTCTCTGTTATACTCATTCGCACACGGCTTGCACCAATGTTGATAACCACCGTTTTTCTTCTTACTGATGGCAAACTCGCCAAGGGATTTTATCTGACCACATTTTCCGCACTTCTTATTGTCCACACCAGGTTTACTCCTCCATTAAAAATTCGCACAACGACTTCGAGAGAAGACTAGTTATCTTGAAGAGTGCCTTTGTGAATTGTAGCATGTCTTCAGTACGAATGCAAGGTTTTCTAGAACAAATCCTCATAAGGTAACTGGAATGGTTTGCCACAGTTTTCAATCTGGAAAGCTCAATCCACTTGAGACCCTCTGAAAACCAGTCAGTTCTAACGTTGATAGATATCATATCCCTCAAACGAGGAATGACGATACTGCACACTTGAAGTCGCCATCATTTGTACGAAAGCCTCATCCTGTGGAGAACCAATCGGGAGCACGTACGCTGCGTTCGGGTCACCCTGCACGATTGTCTGATAAGGAAGATACCTATTTTGCCCGGTATGCAAATCATTATCAAGCACGCTGCAGATAACCCTCTCTTTGCTTTGAAAGATAAGGCGATCACATGTCGTGTAATCGGAATAAATATGCACGGCATGCATGTGTAGCAGATCATCAATCAGCACATACTGTTGCTGAGTAACTCTTTGTACATAAGGTATTTGTTGGAAGGTGCTGGCCGTTGCCTCTATGAACACAGCAAAGATAAAAAGTAACACACCCAATTTCAGTATGGACGCAATGTTAGAAAACGACACAAATCTGCCTATGCGAATATGGGAGCATAGAGGCCAGAAGAGTGCGGGAGTAGCGACAAGCAGGCCAATAAGGTAACGTGAAGAGGTGACAGGTACCAATGCCGGTGCTGGGCTGAAGAGGTAGGCAAGCAGCGTCAATATTGCGGTCCCCAGTAAAAAAAGACGGGCCATATGATATACCAGGCGATGGCGCTCATTCTGGGTAAGAGCAGACGAAGGATTGAGAATAGTGCGCCAATTTGGCAGCACGCATATCGCTATAATTGTGGCAATACTCAAAAGAGCAATAAAAGCCAGTCCCCAGAAACCCTGAAAGATCATACACGATGAAATCTGCTGCCTCCATTGTCCTGGCGTAGCTGAAATGGAACACAAAGGCGATGCTCCTGTCGCCTGAGGAATGCTCACCAGAACTGTCCCAAGAAGCTGGTCCCAAGGAGAAAATGGAAGAGATGTAGCAGTACCACCTGTATTGTGAAGTTGCAGCAAGGCGACAAAAGAATTCTGATTTGGATGCTCTATATCGAAGATAAGTAATGGCGATAAGCCGATCAAAAACCCTATGAGGAGCCAGAGAGTCGTGCGTGTTCGCAGTTCGTTCCAACAAAAAAGCAACAAAAACAGCAAAGTCATAAGAACAAAGGGAAGTACCAACATATCACTCCAGATGGCAAGCCCCACAACAAGTCCCAGGCATCCGTATATTACAAAACGTCTCTTGTGGTCAGCAGTACTTACATCCGAATGAAATGATAGAGCGAGCCAGATGACTAGTAGAAACATAAGTGCACCAAAAAGTATTGTCTCAGGATAGCCGCCAATAGCCCTAAGTTGACGCATGAATGTTTCAGTGGATCCAAAGCAAAGTAATGCCAAGGAGATGAGGGCGATATTTTTTGTGAAGAGCAGGCGAGTTAAGAAATACATTACGATCATAAACAAAGCGAACAAGAAGACCAATCCAAGACGTAAAGAGAATGACGAGATACCAAACAGATGGTACATAATTGCGCCAAGGTATGCCTGTATGGTGCCCATATAGTCTTGACCATAATAAAAGATTGGCGATTCTCCTCGGTAAGCAATATGCATAGCTTGTAGACCCAAAATACCTTCGTCGCTGCTCATCCCTGGCCAACCCTGAGCAATCAACAGGATGCGCAGTAAAACGGCCACGGCAATGATGATAATAGCCCCTATTCCATGTATTTCAATCTTCAAATATTTTTTATACCAGCGAAGCATAGTTGCTTTCCCTTTTCAAGATGCGTATAGGAGTCTTTCAGTGAAAGTCAAGACTAGAGACGATTGAAGCGGCAAATAAGCCACTCTGCATATGATTACCTCCCTACCTCAAGGGATGGCATCAGGCAGAGTGGCTTTCTATATTATGTCAACTTATTCATGTAGGCATCAATCAATGAAGGATTGATCTTGCTCGATGTGCTTAAGCATAGACGACCCACCCGTTTACAGATGTTACTAATGTCCAAGCCGCTGTAGGAACTGTTGTACCTGATTTCGCTCTTCGGGCCAAAGTGGACGGAAACCTCCAGCATCGTTAATAAACACCACCTCTGTTCCCTGGAAACGGATAATCATGTCGGGTTTCTTATCACCATTGACATCGACGAAGCTGAGTGTTACCGGTACCAGTTCATCGCCAGTACCATACAGTTGCGGACCTATGTAGATGCGCGCATGTGAGGCATCGCCACCAGGCATTTCAATGACCTCAATATGACCATTCAGATTAATAGCGATGAAGTGACTTGGCGAAGTAGCCGAGTCATTGTGCCCTACAACTGCATCGATTTGAAATGTACGTGGACGACCATAGTGTATGTCGTCAAGGGTTGTGCCGACCCAGCCGACCAGAAAAGCGAGTACCGTCCAGAGGGCAAGCATCCCAAGCATACCAATACCAAGGTAGAGCAGTGGATGTCCCTGGCGCAGTAAATCTCGCAGTCGGTGCTGTCGCTCTATTGGCATCCCCTTCGACTGTGGGGTCTTCGGAGGATTGCTGGGCATTCCAGGGATTCGCCGTGTTGCGGTACGCGGACGATTTTCCTGTACTTCATCTTCGTCATCGCCCTCAACATGCTGCCATTCCGCTACCTCATCATTGTTTTCTGTAGGTTGAGGACGTGGACGTGACGCACGTTGCACAACGGGAGTTGCTGCTGTAGTCACGATAGCAGGTGACCCCGATTTAGAGGCATCACCTGCTATGGGTCGATGACGTAATACACTACGAGGAGTTACATTATCACTTGTTTCCAAGATTGGCATAGCCAGATTCTCCTTTCCTCTCAAGCTAAACCTTTAATTCTTCGATTACGGGAAGAAATACCAGTTATTCGCTGGAGGACCAAAACCACATCACTCACGTTTTTTAGGCATCATAATTGATACGTGAAGATACAAAGATATTGTACAGAGCTTGAAAAAATTTAAGATGAAATAAGATGGAGTGTTGCCCAAATGGATTGCTTGCTGAACAATAGAAGAGTTGCTAACGAAACGGTTGAAAAACAACCTACCGAAGGTGAAAGTTGTTAGGAATGAGGATTTCCAAATCTGTTCGACTCTCATATTATAGCATAGGCCGGGCAGAAATTTCCAGGTGACTACAAGAAGCTTTCACAAGTTTTCGTCTTGAAGCAGCGCTTCCAGATCTTGAGGGAGGGGAGCTTCCAGTTCCATCGGAAAGCCTGTGATAGGATGAGCGAATTGTAGTTGAAAGGCATGAAGAAACTGGCGTGAAAGTGCGTGGCTGTGATGCGTTCCACTTGCTCCATAGACTGGGTCACCGACAATGGGATGACCTATCGCCTTCAAGTGTACCCGAATCTGGTGTGTACGCCCCGTCTCCAGTTGGAGAAGCAATAATGTGTGGCGAATAAAGCGTTGCAGCACACGGAAGTGAGTGCGAGCCTCTCTACTGCTGGTAGACGTAATTGCCATTTGCTGACGATGACGTGGATCCCTACCTATAGGAGCATCTATACTGCCTGCATCGAGTGCTACGACTCCTTCCACAAGAGCAAGGTAACGTTTGGTGATCTCGTGTCGTTTCATTTGCTCTACCAGAACTACCTGCGTACGCCCGTTTTTAGCAACGAGAATCAGGCCAGATGTATCCTTATCAAGACGATGAACAATTCCTGGCCGCGTATCGCCTTCGACATCTTGCACATCTGGATGGTATGCCAGTAGCGCATTGACCAATGTATCGTTGGAATGTCCAGGTGCGGGATGAACCACAATTCCCGCTGCCTTATTCACCACCAGCAAATCGTTATCTTCATAGATGATATCGAGAGGCAAAGCCAGTGGCTGAGAATTATCTGACTGCGGTTTTGGGATGCGCAACATTACCTCTACCTCGTCGCCATTCCTCAGGGCATAACCAGGTTTACTGGTTCGTCTATTCACAAGCACTGCTCCGCCGACAATTAGTTGTTGTGCTGCGGTACGAGAGATATCACTTAGAATAGAGGCCAGGTAACGATCCAGCCGCTGACCCACTTCATCCGGCTGGATATTAAATGTGCGTTCCTCGTGGTGAACTGATGGTTGAGAGTTATACATCTTGCTCTGTAGTGCGCTGCGCTCCACTCGCGCTATTTGCAATCTTCGGGCTAGTAATAGTACTGGTTGTTTCCTCTTTTCCAGGAACATTACGAAATCCCCCAAACAGTAGCATTACGAATAATAAAAATACTCCCACAGAGATAGAGGCATCTGCGAGGTTAAAGATGGCGAAGCTGAAACCGATCTGAGGGATGCGGAAGAAGATGAAATCAACCACATAGCCACTATGGTGAGCTCTATCTATCAGATTTCCCAACGCTCCACCAATAATCATGCCGAAAATGAGCTTGATCGCTAGTGTTCCTGTATTCAGAAAGCGTAGATAGAGATAGGAGATCACCACTATTGCGGTCACAATGAGTACAATGAGCACTAGGCTATTCGAAAACAAACCAAACGCTGCCCCACTATTCCGAATGTAGTAGAGTGTGAGGTAATTCCCAATCAGCGTCGTCGGAGTTCCATTTAAAGTCAAGTTAGCAACGACCAGTGCCTTTGTCCACTGGTCGAGAGCGACAACGAGAATCACGACAAGCAATGCCAACCCATCATATATCCGTAGATGCCTTGCAGCCACGATAGTGTATTCTTCCTTTCTCAAATTCCTCGGCGATAGAACGAGTACGTGTATTGTACCCGATCTATCGCTGCTTGAAAAGGCTTAGTCTGACATTCACTCATAATACCCAGAGAGTGATGAGTGGTTGCGGTTGTGACACTTGTATCAGTTGTCCCAGTTGTACTGTTTGTACAGGGTATAGATCTTAAGAAGTTTGTTCAGGATAGAGTTCTTCCTGGCTGAGGTTTCTTTGCTCTAACTGTTCCTCGCATTTCACGTCACGCGATGCCCAGGGAATCGCTTCCAGTCGTTTCTCAGGAATAGGTTGACCGCAATTCACACATTTCCCATATGTTCCCTCGTCAATGCGCCGTAGTGCAGCCTCTACCTCAGTGAGTAATGCCTGTTCATTGACCGAAATTGACTGCTCAGCTTGTGTCTCGTTAAAGTCAACCGCAGTCTCCTCAAAATCTTGAGGGCCATCACTTGCCTCAATAGGATCAACTGGTTGGGGATGTGCCTCCGTTAAACCTGCCAGGTTTGACCGCAATTCATCTCGTTTTGCCTCAAGTCGAGTTCTCATTTTGTTCAAATCGATAGTCATAGAAATCTTCCTTTCTATTCGTTTCTATGACATCTATTCTAACGTATTTTTGGAGGTTTGGAACAGGTCTTTAGGAAAATCACATTTGATCACCTGACGACAAGTCCGATCGGAGCCGCTTGACCGGACTGTCGTACCTAGTGAAAAGGTGAGACAGCACTAGTGACCGGTTGTAACTGTCTTCCTTCTAGTGTTGGATACGTTGGTGGGTTACAGACTCCGATCCTCGGATAGCCCTGACTCTACATCAAGAATAGGTGGATGCTCCACAGGCAATTCCTTAGTGAGAGCATCCAGTAGCTCGCGAGATGTGCATACATATTCTGGTGTATAAGGGTTAAGCGTTAAGGCTAGAATACGAAGTGAACCAACTACACGCACATATAATCCCTGTCCGGCTAACTGCAGCAGTACAGCCAAATGGCAAAATATTTTTGTTGCATCTGCAACCACCAATTCAGCTTGATTAGTCGAGATATTCTTAGGCCCTGACAAGTGCGCTAATAGCTCTCGAGAAAGTTCTTCAGTAAAAGCACCTCTCAGCAGATAGACAGAGCGTGGATGGTTTTGCATATGAGCGACTATCCATTGAGCTTCCAACGAAGCTTCAAATGTGCCGGAATAGCAAATTATTTCTCCCAGTTCATTATCTTCAATGGAGAAAGCGAGTAGGCGAACATGCGGATGCCAGTTCCTATAGGCATCAAACCATTGTGTCTGTTGTGTGGTCAGACGACGAAATACGTCGACGGTGCGCCGGGCAACAAGTTCCGGTGTAGCAGCTACACTAGCACCAGTGCAGAGAATGCATGCATCTGTAATATCGGGAGCAGCAGTTCCAACTCGGTTAATCGCTCCATCCACAATGGCTAAACGAGTGCCATATTCATGCAATCGGTCAAGGGCGCTTCGTAGGTCACGTAGTAAAGTGGGACCAGCGATAACAATGCGTCCGGGGTGTAGTACACGTGCAAGCATCACAGGGCCCAAGTCAGTTCTACCAGGCAACTGTAAAAGTCGCTCAACCTCTGCACCTCCATTTTCGGCCTGACGCAGCAGGTTGTCTGTAGTAATCACCAGCAGTCCTGCTTGTGGAATATATCTTGGTTTTGCTAGGCCCGTCAGCGCATCGACTGCCTCCCCGTCTAATCCAAGGGAAGTTAGTGCCAGTTCGCTGGAATGATATAAATTCTCGCCCAGCAATGTCTTTAGCAAGTGATTAGTCACGGTCGTTTTACCGACATTCTTTGCGAGACCGATCAGAGAGAGACGTGAGATATCGGCCTGGGCTACAATATAGGCAAGATCACTCGTCATATCTTCCTTCTAGCTATCCAAATCGTCGCTCAAAGATGATTCGCAGGATTGGGTAGTCACGCAGTAACTGCAAAGCATAGGCTCCGCAATCTGGCATATAGCCATTCCCAAGGTGCATCTCAACCTGACGAGCCATCCCCTCGGCTCCTAGCGCCGCCGTAGTGAAACTGGTAGCCATGCTGAAAAAGAGAATACGCCCATCCGCTTTCGTAAGTAGAATCGTAGCGAATTCAGTATTGGGAACATTGACGACATTAATCGTGAAGTCTGCCTGGTATTCGTGGCCTTTGCTAGCGTTCCGTACCTGCTCGACTAGTTCTAGTGGGTGTGTTGCATCCCCCTGTATAAGCACGTCGGCGGCATCCAGGGCTGCAACATCTTGTAGCGCCTTCTTGCTATATTCTATAGCAACAATCTCACTATTAGTACCAAGGGTTTGACGCAATGCACACAGCGTTAGCAGCCCGGCTGTGCCGCCAGCTCCAAGTACGGCGATGCGCTGCCCTGGGCGAGCCATAGATGACACACGAGAAGGAGCACCTGCAACATCTAATGCCGCAACTACAAGCTCCTGTGGTAGATCGCCTGGGAGCTTAGTGATCGGATTGTTACGAAAGAAAATTGCTTTGCCCTCAACATCTACTTCAGAACGGTCTAGATGCACCGCACGAATTCGTTCCAGGTATAGCGGTAGCCAGCTTAATGACGTCAAGCTAATCACAGCATCTCCTACAGTCAGGCCATGTTTTATAGCAAATGGTTCATCGAGCTGTTCGATCGTGCCAATCAGCACACCGCCTGAGCCAGTGACAGGATTATGCATTTTTCCCCGCTGGGCTACGATATCGAGGATATGTTTGCTCATCCTGTCTGGGTCCCGCCCACATACTTTCGCAATCTGGGTGAAGCTGGCAGAATCGATATGCAGTTTGTGAACATTGATGAGTGTCTCCGTAGGACGAGCGAGAGGGGTGTTATCGAGTTTCCAGGCGGATTGTGGTAGACTGTTCTTCGGTTCAATACTGCGGTGTAGTCCATGACTATAAGAATTTTCTAAATCACCGAGTGATAACATAATTACTTTCCCTCAACAGCATATTGCTCAACCATCATGCATGATACGTTATAGCACTTTAAAACGTGAAAAGAGTAGAGCTATGCGGCCCATTAGGCCTATTGATGGGGCTGAAATTGTGGCTAATTTCATACGTATGCTATCCTAATAAAGGATATATAAACGTATTAAACCAACAAGGATACCTGGTATGACAGTACCGCAACATGACGACGTACCCGATGCAGCCTCAATAATAGAACTGGATACGCTTTCAATTTTTACCGACTTCGACCTATATCTGTTTGGCCAGGGTAAACATTACCGCATCTATAAAAAGATGGGTGCGCACCCCCGTACTCTCAACGGTGTGGAAGGCGTCAATTTCGCTGTATGGGCACCTAATGCGCTCTCTGTCTCCGTCATAGGAGATTTCAATGAGTGGAATCGCGGGGTCAACCTGATGCACCTGCGGCACAACGATTTAGGTGTTTGGGAGTGCTTTGTACCGGGTGTACACGTGGGTGCACTCTACAAGTATGCCATCCACTCGCGATTCAATAACTACGCTGTTGATAAGACCGATCCCTTTAGTTTTGCTATGGAATTGCGGCCAAAAACTGCGAGCATTGTCACGGATATCTACCAGCACCACTGGCAAGATGACGCATGGATGCAGGTGCGTGACAAACACCAGCAACTAAGCTCTCCCATCTCGATCTATGAGGTGCATCTTGGATCATGGCGGCATGTACCTGAACGACATAAGGAAGGCGAGCCTGAAGAAGATCGCTTTATGACCTATCGTGAGCTGGCTCACGCGCTTGGAGCGTATGTCAAAGATATGGGCTTTACCCATGTTGAATTGTTACCTATTATGGAGTATCCCTATGATGGTTCGTGGGGTTATCAAGTTACCGGTTACTACGCACCAACGAGCCGCTTTGGTACGCCTGAAGACTTTCAATACTTCGTCGATTACCTGCACCAGCAAGGCATAGGTGTTCTCCTAGACTGGGTCCCTTCGCATTTCCCCAAAGATGGTACCGCACTCAGTTACTTCGACGGTACCCACCTTTATGAATACGCCGATTCACGTAAGGGCGAGCACAAGGAGTGGGGTACATACGTCTTTGACTACGGGCGCAGTGAGGTGAGGAACTTCCTCATCGCAAATGCACTTTTCTGGTTGAGGGAGTATCACATTGATGGTTTGCGCGTCGATGCGGTTGCATCAATGCTCTACCTTGACTACCTGCGTAAGTCTGGTGAATGGATAGCCAATCAGTATGGCGGCCGGGAGAATCTGGAGGCGGTGGCTTTTCTTCGCCAACTGAACGAGGCAGTCTATGCAGAAGAACCTGGAACACTGACTATCGCCGAGGAGTCCACTGCCTGGCCCCTGGTATCTCGCCCGACCTATGTAGGAGGGCTAGGATTTAGCATGAAGTGGAATATGGGTTGGATGCACGACATGCTCGATTACATGAAGCTTGACCCGATCTTCCGACGCTATCATCACAATGACATCACCTTCTCGCTGATGTACGCGTACAATGAGAATTTTGTGCTGCCACTTTCTCATGACGAGGTTGTGCATGTAAAGGGTTCCTTGATTAACAAGATGCCCGGTGACCTCTGGCAAAAGTTCGCCAATCTGCGTACCTTCTATGGCTATATGTGGGGGCACCCTGGGAAAAAGCTGCTGTTCATGGGTGGAGAGTTTGGGCAATGGCACGAGTGGAATTTCACGGAAAGTCTTGATTGGCACTTGCTTGAGCCACCCAGTGATCCGCACCATGCCCAACTGCAAGACTTCGTACGCGACCTGAATTTGCTCTATCAGCAGGAACAGGCATTAAGTGAGCTGGATGATCAGCCGGAGGGTTTCTCCTGGATAGATCCTCACGATTCCGACAACAGCGTCATATCCTTTATGCGCCGGAGTAAAAAAGAGCAGGATACGCTCGTCTTTATATGTAATTACACTCCTGTGCCACGTCACGGTTACCGGCTAGGCGTGCCACACGCGGGTGAGTATTATGAAGTAATCAATAGTGATGCCGTTCGCTATGGCGGTAGCGGGCTGGAGAACAAGCAACCTATGCCAAGTGGACTGACTCGCTGGCAATCTTGTGCCCATTCTATTCTCCTAACACTGCCACCACTCGCCACCGTCATTTTGAAGCGGCGAACAACCCAAATAGATAATTTGGAAGAAGTGAGTACAGAAGATGAGTCGCAACAATCATAGTATGTCAAATAACAACCGGAAGAATGGAAAATCTCCGCGCTACCGCCCCTCAGCGAAAGGCCACCGTCCGGCAACTGAAGACGAGCGATTGCTCCATCGACCAACGCAGCCGCTGGTCAGCCCTGCGGACCCTATGCCACAAGAACAGGTCAAAGAAGAAGAGCATGCCCTTGATCGTGCACTTCACTACGATTTTACCCTCACCGATCCTTGGCGCGTATTCCGCATTATGAGCGAATTCGTCGAGGGTTTCGATGAGCTTTCCCATATTCCACCCTCCGTGGCCATCTTTGGCTCGGCACGTACAAAACCGGATAGTCCCATGTATGCGGCAGCAGTAGAGACTGCCCGCTTACTAGCAGAGGCAGGTTTTGGCATCATTACCGGTGGCGGTCCTGGAATCATGGAAGCCGGCAATAAAGGTGGGCAGGAAGGCGGCAACGTCTCGATTGGCTGCAACATCGAACTTCCCTTTGAGCAGGGCCCAAATCCATACCTCGACATCTCTATTGACTTCCACTACTTCTTTGTACGTAAGACGATGTTTGTCAAATACGCAGAGGCGTTCGTGATCTTTCCCGGCGGCTTTGGCACGATGGATGAACTCTTCGAGGCTCTACTCCTGATTCAGACCAAGAAAGTGAGCCACTTCCCCGTTATCCTCTACGGCTCAAAGTACTGGGAAGGCCTGATTCAATGGATTCGGGAGGTTATGCTCACCTCTGAAATGATCCTTCCAGAGGATGCTGGTCTGCTCCTCATTTCGGACGACCCACAAGAGATTCGTGATATTGTCATCGAGGCCTATTCGGAGAGTTATCGTCAGGAGCGTGCCAATCCAGCTAATCATAGGGAGCAGTCAATTCGCTAAGGGTTTCTCTATCAGGGGGTATAGTTGAGTATCCACATGAGGCTTTCGACGAAGAGGCCAACAGGAAGCCTCTTCACCATTGCGTTACGGATGCCTGCTAGCATGGAATTCTCTATTTGTACCGCAGGACCCATCAATGCTGATAGCCATGTTACCCTCCTTGTACGCTTGATACGGCGCTTTTCATACAGCAAGAGGGCGGTGGCGACGTTTAGCTCTGCCTTCAGGCAATCTCCAAGAACCACTGCATCTTCAATAGCCTGGCATGCTCCTTGACCAAGATTCGGCGTCATGGCGTGAGCTGCGTCGCCCAGCAGTGTTACCCGGCCACGACTCCAATGGCGCAATGGCCTTGTCTGGTAGATATCGTTCCGCAGGATATGTGCCTCATCCGTGGCTTCGATGACCGCCGGAATGGGATCATGCCAGTCGTGAAAGAGTTCCAGCAATTCGTGTTTTCTCCCGCCTGCCTTATCATGCTCCCCCTCACGAGTGTTACGCTGGGCGAACCAGTACGCTCGATTGCGGCTCATGGGAAATACTCCAAACTGATAGCCCTTGCCCCACGTCCAACCGGCCAGGTCTGTACGCGCAATTGAGGCCACCCCTCGCCAGGCAGTGTATCCCATATACTTCGGTATAGCTCGTCCAAACATCTGTGCTCGAATGACGGAATGAATGCCATCCGCACCAATTAACAAGTCACTATGCTCCACTCGTCCATCTGCAAAGCGAACCTCTACCCCATTATCATCCTGGGTAAAACCTACGCACGTCCGCGCTAACTGGACTTTGTCTTCCCCTAACGCTTCTAGCAGGAGATCAAGTAGTTCCGCACGGTGCACTACGGCGTTAATCGTATCAAGGCGTTGCAGGCGTTTTGCTGTACTCAGGTCTGCCAGCACCTCGCCCCGCCAGGTAGTAATATTTCCAGTTCCGATAGATGGGCCTAACGCTCCAAGAACAGAGGTCAGTTCCAGCTTCTTGATACCTCTCAAAGCGCCCGGCCACAACGGTAGCCCCGATCCCACCTCAAGCAGCACATCGGCCCGTTCAAACACCGTCACATCGAGACCTGCCCGCCGCAAAGCTATGGCAGCCGTAACTCCCCCGATCCCTCCACCAATAATTATTGCCTTTTTCCTGGCACTCATTTGCATGCAGTCGTTTTCCCTCATAGTCTGTAAACCTGTGGTTCTGTCGTCCTTATCTTACCACTTTTTACAGAGGGCGAGGAATTCTTGCAGTAGTTGCTTATACTGAGACCACGAAGTCAGCATACCATATGAACTGTGTCAGAACATTAGACTATGCAGTGTTTTATTGAAAAACCGGAAGAGAGGGGAAATAGCTGCTGACCGGAAAGCTGGAGGTGCGCGTTCGTTATGCGCTTGAAGCGACTGGAAGCGATGGGCAGGCGACGCATGTGATGCGCGAAGTCACTTTTACCCTCCATGGCATCCTCGGGGCCGCGCAGCCTCTTGTTGTCAGCACTATTCGCCGTGAAAGTGGACGGCTGCTGGAGATGATGAAACGGTATGTGGAGCGTGGGAATGTGATAGGAATAACTTACTGGATTTTTGCGATACGAACAAGAGCCGAGTAAGGATAGAACAATCCCTACTCGGCTGGCTTTTTTGATTCTTAAATGGCTAGGCTCGGCGCAAGCCCCAGCGTTCCCTTACGCGCCGTTCAAGCGGGCCGAAGATCAGGCTATCGATGGCTACGCCAATCACGATAATGACGACCATTACGGCCATTACTTGTGAGGCGTCGTTGAGGTCGCGACCAGTTTGCAGGAGATTACCCAGGCTTAGGGTATAAAACAGCAGCTCACCTGCCATTAAGGAGCGCCAGGCGAAGGTCCAGCCTTGCTTGAGACCGTTCAGGACGGCGGGCATGGCTGAGGGTAGAATAACCTGACGGTAAAGTGCGATCCCGCCCGAACCGAGGTTCCGGGCGGCCTTGACGTAAATGGGAGGCGTATTCTTTACACCGGCATCGACGCCAAGCGTAATAGAGAAAAGTGCGCCCATGATGACAACGAAGATGATCGCCTGCTCGGATAGACCAAACCATAAGATTGCGAGTGGTAGCCAGCATACACTTGGCAAGGCTTGAAGACCCAGTATCAGTGAGCCGAAGGTTTCTTCAAAGATGCGAAAACGACCAAGCAGCAATCCGAGCACCATTCCAATGACAAGGGAAATGCCATAGCCTATAACGAGTCGCTCTAGACTCACGAACACGGCTTGCAGGTAGAGACCACCCTGGAAACCGCCGACCAGCGCACTTAGCACGGCTAGCGGTCCTGGGAACAGGTAGTCTGGCCAGATACCACTATTAACAACTAGCTGCCATGCAATCAGCAAGAGTGCGTAGAATGCGATGCGTCGTCCGGCTGAAGCCAAAGGAAGACTGCTCCACCACTGGCGTTGCGCGATTACGTTAGCTGTTTTGGCCATAAGCCACCTCCTGCTCAGAATGTCCCATGGCATCGCGTAGCACAGACATGATCTCTTTCGCCTGATCGACCAGGGCATGGTCTTCTAATGCACGAGGGCGAGGTAAATCAACTGAAAACTCACGCACAATGCGGCCTGGCCTGGGAGAAAACACCAGCACGCGGTCACCTAAAGCTACTGCCTCGCGCACATTATGCGTAACAAACAGTACGGTCTTGCGCGTGGAGGCCCAGATCAATTCCAGTTCCGCGTGCAGCAGATCACGTGTCAGGGCATCAAGGGCACCAAATGGCTCATCCATCAGCAATATTGCAGGGTCAATTGCCAACGCACGCGCAATGGCCACACGCTGGCGCATGCCCCCCGAAAGTTGGTGCACATAACTTTTCTCGAAGCCCTTCAAATGCACCAGTTCGATGAAGCGCCGGGCGGTTGCAGCTCGTTCCTTAGGGGACATACCAGCCTGACGGAGACCGAACTCGACATTATGCTGGACATCGAGCCAGGGGAAGAGGGCAGCTTCCTGGAAGAGCAGGACGCGATCGGTGCCAGGGCCTTGCACCTTGCGTCCATCGGCGTAGATCGTCCCACTCGTGGCAGGCTCAAGGCCAGCGATAATACTGAGGAGCGTGGACTTGCCGCAGCCACTGGGACCGAGCAGGCACACAAATTCACCGGCAGCCACATCCACATTCACGGGACGCAGCGCCTCAACGATGCCGCCTCGCCCAGGGAAGGTTTTGGTTACACCTTCAATCTTGAGTGGCATACCACCAGGAGTTGGCAGGCTACCACTATTCGTACGCTGCGTTGGAGTCAAGAGTGACTGAAAAAGCATGTGTATTATCCTCTCTTATGAGTACGTGATGTCGAAAACAGAGTGTTTGGGAAGAGTAAGCCGAGCGGCTCGCTCTTCCCTCTGCTTTACCCACTTGCAGTAAGGCTTTAACTTGCTTGCTTTGAGTGTTTTTCCTCGTGTTATGGACCTACTACCTGCGCTAGGCCTTTAGACGACAACACCTGATTAAGAGGACCCAGGTAGAAAAGGCCGTTCAGGTCTGGTTTGCTGCTGCCAAGGAAGCCCAGCGCATAGGCCCTATTCGCGGATTCCTCGAATGTGCTGGTCAGTGGATCATAAGTAATATCGAGGTTGGTATATGCTAGATCCATCTCCTTGCTCGGCAGTCCCTTGCCTGTGATGCGCTTGATCTCACTGTTCACAATGGTTTTGGTCTGGTCAGGATGACCCTGGATATAGTTGACTGTATCAACATCCGCCTGAAGGAACTTGTTGACCACGTCTGGATGTGCGTTAAGGAATTTTGTACTGACAACGACATTTGTTGTCACAAATTTTCCATCCGGCCAACGAGAGCGCTCATCAAGAAAGACTTGCCCATTTCCCTCTACAATCAGGCGTGTAGCCCAAGGTTCAGGAACCCAGGCTCCATCAATCCGGCCTTCCTTGAACAGGGTCAAGATGGTGGCGTTATCCGTTGGAGTAATCTGGACGGTTCCACCTTTGTCGGTTGGCTTGAGACCATTCTGCTGAAGGTAATAACGCAGGGCTACATCCTGTGTGTTACCGAGTTGGGGATCGGCAATTTTCTTGCCATTGAGATCCTGAGCGGTTTTAATATTGGCTCCCGGTCGCACAATGAACAAGGCCCCGCCGCTCGATGCACCAGCGATGACGCGCAGAGCCTGACCATGGCTCTTCACGTAGCCATTAATAGCCGGGCTGGGGCCAACAAAGCCAATATCAATATCATTGGCAAAGAGCGCTTCGATTTCCGCAGGGCCCGCATTAAAGATCACCGGCTTTATCGTAACATTTGATCCAAGCTCTTTCTGAAAGGTGCCATTCGCCACACCGACTACTGCAACAGCATGAGTCAGGTTCGCGAAATAGCCGAGGTGCACAGTCAGCGGCCCATTGCTATTGCTGTTCGAACCCTGAGAACCGCATGCTACGAGCGCAAGGGCAAGCACTACGAACAATGCAATGGCGCGGGAACAATTCGCAAACAGTTTCTTCATCATCTTCTCCTTTTGTTGAGCATTGACAAGACAGTCGAGAGAGGCATTTAATATTGCTCTCTCACTCCACTTCTACTGGAGTTTCATCGGCAGGCGCGCTCACCTGTGCCAGAAGCACACGCTCCAAGGCATCTTCCTGTGCGCCTACCGCCAGTCGAGCCTCCCACAATACAGAGTCCCCGCCGATTCTGGCAATATCTGCTGCCAGTAACTGGAACTGCTCCTGACTGCGTGGAGTCATCGGCAAAACCCAGGCGGAGTCATGCAATAGTACCGCCCCCAGGCGCTTAAGCTTCCTCCAAACATAGACGCGATGAGAACTTGGCTCATGCGGCACTTTGTAGAGGAACAATAACCATGAGTGCACCACTCTTCCCTCCGTAGCATCATGCTACTCCGGCCATTTCCCACACTTCTGAAGGTATTGGGAGCACTATCTTAGACTATCGGCATTGATAGCCGTTAATCTAGGGTGTATGTAATTTCAGTTACGTCCACCCGACCGGAGTCTTTCCAAAAAGACAAAAAATACCAAAGTATGACACAACATCGTGCTTAGATCATGGGAACAATATGCAACACTAGCAATGGTTACACACAACGAAGGGTATCGTTGCAACCATAGTTACAACATATTTTTCTGTTATGTGAAACCTCAGCTTCATTACGACAACAATAACATATTTATATCATTCCTTCAAGGCATTTGAGACATTCTTTTTGGTTATAAGAAATTGATATGGATTTGGTTCTAATGTATATCCAAGGATTATTAGTAAAATATCCTAATGGAATGGAACGGATGACATTTATATCATTTTATTATAATTAAAAGGAATATACAAAATAACTTGAAAGAATGATTTGGATATGTTATTGTTCTCACCAAGGTTGTGATTACTACGAGGGAGAAAGAATATGTATCAGCAGACTAGGGCTTTCAAACAAGATATAGGAGATAACTCTGTGTATGTCACGAAGGGGAAGTTAGATCTTCTGGTACTGCGACATATGGCCCGGCGATTGCATTTGACGCTCCATCAGTTGGAAGAGCCAACATCTCCGCCACGACCTTTGCACTACATGCTACAAGAACGTCAAGGACGCACACATCGTATCGTGATTTATAAGTATGAAGAGCTTTTACTAAAGCGCAGCCTCAGCTTTGTTGGCTTTATCAGCGGGAAACAAAAGCATCTTCATACATCGGTCATTGACGCTATTGCGATGGTCGATAAGAAGCTAGTTCAGGAGTTGATACAGATCCCTGGTATTCTCAGCTATTCTTCACTTGAACTGCGTAATGGGGATTGGTGTAACCTCGTATTGCTCAGTGACACTGATGCGAAAAAACAACTCAAAAACACTGAAACACATGCATATGCGGCTCATGAATTGGCAAACCATTATTACGAATGGATACGCCTCCATAATGGTATGATGCCCCATGGACTGGATCATACCGAAATGGTGCTGCAAAAGACGCGACGCTATTCTTTCCAGTTGGCACACCCACGCCCTTCCGTACGGGAGATTACCTATGGAGTATGTTGATGAGCGCTGCCATGATCTTCATCGAATGTGAGCACGGTAATGGCTTCAGCACAACGAGGTAGCTAGACGAATCAAACAAATCGCGTTGGATAGGAAGGCGACAGTTGTTCTGGGTCGTTCAACTCGGCACCTGGAGGAGGAGCAACGGGACCACGTAGTAGAGGATCGTTGGTATCGTACATCCAGTCGTCGAGTCGAGTTCGCATTTCTTCCAACACGACAGCTACCGACAAGTCGTTTGCCATATTATTAGATTCATTGGGATCAAAAATCAGATCATAGAGTTGCTCTAAAGGTCTTGATCGCTCCCGCCATCCGTGTTGTATCAACACATCTTTGCTTAAACTATCATCACAATTTGGTAAAACCGGGCCAAGATGATGATCAAAGCGACGGATGTATTTCCAACGCTGTGTGCGAACTGCACGCATAGGCTCGTACGCAGCGTGGTACGTCACCTCCGCAAAAATTGCATCATGGGCCTGCTCGATCTCCCCACGAATTAAGGGCAAGATAGATGTTCCCTGCAACCACTGGGGGTAATCAATCCCGAGCAGATCACAAATGGTAGGGAAGAGATCGATTTGTGAAACGAGTGCATCACAAACACTTCCACCTGTAAAACCGCCCGGACCTCGCAGAATAAGCATCACGCCTATACCATGGTCGGTCAAGTACCCTTTCATGCGAGGGAAGGCAATGCCATGATCTGTCGTGCAGATAACCAATGTGTTGTCAGCAAGTCCATTGGCATCCAATGCCTCAAGCACAGATCCTATACCCTTGTCTAATTCGCGGGCACTTGTCTTAAAGGAACCTATATCGAGCCGGGTCTGAGGAGTATCTGGCAAAGGGGCTGGAGGTAAGGAGTATTTTGCATCTTTTACGAGGCTTGGCTTTAAAAATTCACGATGGGTCTCAAAAAAGCCAACGGAGAGAAAGAAAGGCTGCGGCAGGCCATTGTTCAGCCATTCAATCGCAGTGGGTGCTACTATGGCAGACTGGTAGCCTTCTATTTTAGAAACTCGATCATAGCCACTCGCATTGGGAGATTTCGAGAGATGCTCTTCCCCGATCAAGGCCGAATAATATCCGGCTTTACGCAGTGTGTGCACAATATGTTGGTTGTAATCGTACAGGGAAAAGCCACGATGGGCAAGACCAAGCATACCATTACAGTGAGCATATTGCCCTGTCAGCAGGCTAGCACGACTCGGAGAACATGTCGGTGCCCCACAAAAAGCTTTGCGAAATAATATGCCCTCTTCGGCAAGCTGTTGAATGTTGGGTGTTGAGATAGCATGGCCATAGGGTTGAACATAGCGACCTGTGTCGTGAGAGTGAATATAAAGAATATTTGGATGCATTCGGGTACTCCTTCTAGTTTAGATAGGTATTATAACAGCAGAAACCCTTATAAGCTATAGCTTGTCCTAATAAATTAACTTGAATTCTATAACCGAAACGAATGCATTAAATAACTTGAAAGAATATCAAAAATATGTTATTGTCTCAACTGGAGAGATATTTCGCAAAACAGGAAAGTGTAGACAGTAAAGAGCAGGCTAGGAGAGCCTGTTTTTCACTTCCCTCATGAGGAGGTTCCATGCAACCACATACATGCTACCTCGTGTGTGCAACTCCCCGCAGTGGAAGCACATTTCTATGTCATATCCTGACGAATACAGGCATCGCAGGTAAACCGGAAGAATATTTTCAGCCCCCCATCGTACGGCCAGAAGATTACTTCGAAACCGGCGAATCTACCGATGTGACAAAACTGTTGACTATGCCATGGCCTGATAGTGAACCTATTGAACCTAGCAGTTGGGAAGGTTCTTCCTATGCAGACTATCTTCAGAAGATCATAGAGGAGAATACAACCCCTAATGGTGTCTTTGGGGCCAAGTTGATGTGGGGCCATCTTGATTACTTTATCGATAATTTGCGAGGCCTACCGCAGTATAGAGGGCTGGTAGTGCCGAATCTCCTCTCGATGGCCTTTCCCAACCTACACTACATCTGGGTCAGGCGACGGGAGAAGCTGCGGCAGGCAGTCTCTCTCTGGAAAGCGATCCAAACGTGGACCTGGAAAGCCGGTGAAGCTCCTACGGGCGAGCTTTCACATCTGGTGAGGGATCCACACTTTCACTATGAGGCAATCGAACACTTGCTACAACAATTAATAGCTCACGATGCTGCATGGCAACAGTACTTCGAGGAGTGCAACATCGAGCCACTCACAGTGGTTTACGAGGAGTGGACTTCAGATCCTCAAGCAACAGTTCTGGATATTCTTCAATACCTCCATATCGACATTACAGAAAACCTGGTAGCTGCAGAACCAGATATGCAGAGGCAGGCCGATGCGCTGTCTGAGGAATGGGTTCAGCGATACCAGGTACTACATCAAGAACGAGCGGAGAAGATACGCACAGAATAAGTCTTTATCCCCAGCTTACAGGACTTTCTGGTTCCGGGTAGAGACTCTATCCAATCGTCGTCTCCTCTTTCATGACAGCAAGCTGGCGGTTCACAGCGACGAGCTCCTCTTCGAGAGATGCTCGTCGCTGTTGAAACAATGCCAGTCGCTGTTCTATGAGAACCTTGCGCTGCTCAAGCAGGTCAAGCTCTCGCACAACATGTGTAAGCTCCTTCTCCACTTCAGTTCGTTGCTTTTCGCGGGCGGACCGCTGTCGTTTCGTCAGTGGCATATTGTTCTCTCTTTCTGCGGTCTACCAACTCGGAAGATCGCATCTAGATTGATATACATCGATATCCAGCGACACATTATAAAACACGGCAAACATCTAAAACAAGTAACGAAGCTCTAAGGGTTCTACCTCCTGCTTAAGAGTGATATAATCTACTGCCCTCATATTTTCTTGCTCTTCATTTGGCATTGTATAAAGAGATCGTTTGAGATAGGAGGAAGAGGATGGAACTCAACTGGAACGAGTATTTCCCAGCTAAGGAAGCAACAGTAATCACCACGATTGACGCACATGCAGCAGGTGAACCATTGCGCATCGTGACGGGAGGCCTACCTCCACTACCTGGTGATACGATTCTGGAAAAACGCCGCTATATGCAACAGCACCTAGACTACATTCGAAAAGCCTTGATGTGGGAACCACGAGGGCATAGCGACATGTATGGATGCATACTCACAGAGCCGGTAACTTCCGAGGCGGATCTTGGTGTTTTATTCATGCACAATGAGGGCTATAGTACGATGTGCGGTCATGGTGTTATTGCACTGGTGACTACTCTTTTTGAAACAGGTGCTCTGCCAGCGAAAGGCCAGCATACGCAGGTGAACCTTGACACCCCAGCAGGGTTGGTACGTGCTACAGCGCATTTCGATGACAGCGGGCACGTGGAATATGTATCATTCTTGAATGTTCCTTCATTCTTGTATGCTCGCGATGTGGAGCTCAATGTACCTGAATATGGGAAGATAACTGTCGATGTCGCTTTTGGAGGTGCATTCTATGCTTTTCTATCTGCCGCACAGATAGGACTGAGCATCACGCCTGAACATGCAAACCAGCTTGCGGCAGCAGGGGATACGATTACGAAGGCGGTCAATGCAGTCCTGCCCTCAAAGCATCCAGTTGAAGAGGATCTGAGTTTTCTTTATGGCACGATTTTCACCGGTCCGCCTGAAGATCCTGCGCATCATAGCCGCAACGTCTGTATCTTTGCCGATGCAGAGGTTGATCGCTCACCTACGGGAACCGGTGTTTCTGCTCGCCTGGCTATTCATCATGCTCGAGGCGAAATTGCTGATAATCAGCAGATCATCATTGAAAGCATCCTGGGGGCTGCCAGCACATTTGGAGGGAGAGTGACAGGAAAACCAGGTTGGGGAATATGATGCAATCATCCCGGAAGTGAGCGGGAAAGCGTACATTACGGGTCGTCACGAGTTCATTATTGACCCGCAAGATCGACTAGGGCAAGGATTCTTTCTCTCCTGATTCAGCCCCTCATTCTCTCTAAAACGCTCTTGATAAACACCAATATTTACCCTCACCATGACTTCATTCGTCATGATTTTCTCTATAGCCTCGTTCTTTTTGATAAATCCTCTAATAAATCTCAATCTTATTATAATAAATTGGAATAATATTATATTACTTGCGGGAATGATGAAGAATATGTTATTGTCTTCATTACTGAGAGATATTCCTTGAATAGACCAAAGCAAATAGGAAGAGCAAGCTGAGGGAATCTGTTTTTCACACACCCCTACCAGTTGCAAAAGCGAAAACAAGAGGAGGTAAATCATGCAACATAAAGGCTTTACGCTCTGGTTTACAGGGCTTTCCGGTTCAGGGAAGAGCACCCTATCCGACCATGTTGAACGCTACCTGAGAGCCCAGGGATACCGTGTTGAGGTGCTGGATGGCGATATCGTACGCACCCACCTGAGCAGGGGGCTGGGTTTTAGCCGCAGAGACCGTGATACCAACATCAAACGTATCGCCTTTGTATGTAGTCTGCTGACCCGCAACGGTGTGATCTGCATCTCGGCAGCAATCGCACCCTATCGTGAAGCACGCAAGTGGGCTCGTCAGCAGATCGGCAACTTCGTCGAAGTCTACGTCAAATGTCCTATCGAAATTTGTCGGCAGCGAGACGTAAAGGGACTGTATAAGCTTGCCGAAGATGGCAGGCTCAAAAACTTCACGGGCGTCGACGACCCTTACGAGGAGCCCGAACACCCTGAACTGGTTATCGAGACGGACAAAGAGACCATTGAAGAGAGCGTCGAGCGCATTTTCGCTAAACTGATTGAACTCGGCTATCTCTCAGCCGAAGCGACTCCCGACGAAGAGTCGAAAATCGCCACTGATCGTCTCGCTATCCTGGGTTACCTATGAATCCAAGCAAGGAAGAGAGGACAAGACAAATGTTTTTCCGGTCAACAAAGAGTAATCAACGTCCTGAAGAAACTCCTGATGCTGAGCAACCAACCTCGACTGGTATTCCGCTGAAGATCGAGGGGGTGAGCAAGAGTTTCCCAGGGCGGCAAGGTACCGTTAAGGCACTGCGCCCAGTCGATGTGGACGTGGCAGCAGGTGAATTCGTATGCTTGCTCGGTCCCAGTGGCTGTGGTAAGTCCACCCTTCTCAGCATTATCGCCGGTCTGGAGCCCGCCACGAGTGGGACCATTTGGGCCGATGGACGCAAGGTAGATAACACAGGCACTGATCGCGTCCTGTTATTCCAGGAAGCGGCCTTGTTTCCGTGGTTTGACGTCCAGCGCAATGTCGAGTTTGGTCTGCGCCAGGTCGGTATGCCACCGAAGGAACGGGCTGCTCTTGCACGAAGTTTCATTGAACTGGTGAATTTAAAAGGCTTCGAGAAAAGTTACGTGTACCAGCTTTCCGGGGGCATGCGCCAACGTGCAGCCATTGCACGAGCACTAGCGATTGATCCGGCAGTGCTCCTCATGGACGAACCATTCGGCGCGCTTGACGCTTTAACACGCGACCGACTACACTCGGAACTGGAGCTGATCTGGGCATCCACCCGCAAGACTGTGCTGTTTGTCACGCATAATGTGCACGAAGCTGTAGCGCTTGGTGATCGCGTGCTGCTATTTTCACCGAGGCCAGGTCAAATCGTAGAGGAGTTCCGTATTGATCTGCCGCGCCCACGCTCTTTGGACAACCACCAGGTTATGGATAAGGCCGCCGAGATTATGTCCGTTCTTCGCAACCAAATGGGCGCGAACACACAGCAGGGAGTCTATAGCAAAAGCAATTAATGTACTGACTTCTGATCTTACTCTCCCGTCTCTGCTTACGCCTTCACGAACTATTCTACCGTTCATCCTTTTGAACGTTATAGATACTAGATAAGAGATTTACAGTTCTTAAAATTGAAGAAGGCACGGTGCAGCAAGCGAGGGATGGGAGAGATATCGTATGGCAGACCAGCAACAGCTTGAGATTCTCCGACAGGGAGTAGAGGCCTGGAATACATGGAGAAAAGTGCATCCAAACAAAGTCATTGACCTCACGGGGGCGAACCTGAGCCAGACCAAACTCCATGTGCCCTACCTGAGTGGCATCAACCTCAGTCGTGCTTTTCTGAGTGGAGCCTACCTCGGTGGGGTCTTCCTCAACAGTGCGAATTTGCAAGGAGCCGACTTGAGCGGAGTCAATCTCAGTCGTGCACACCTCATTATGGCAGACCTCTCCAAAGCAAATCTCCGCCTGGCATTCCTCCTCGGGGCCAATTTCAGAGGAGCAAAACTTGTTGGAGCAGACCTCAGTGTTGCCGATTTGAATATGGCAGATTTTCGAGGAGCCGATCTGAGCGAGGCCAATCTTAGTCGAGTCAATTTAAGCGGAGCAAAGCTTACCGGAGCAACTCTCAGCGGAACGAACCTCGATGAAGTGAGGTTCGTTCCCATGAACCAAGAAAGGTTCTAATCGTCATGCCCCTCTTATTTTGGCACACGTCTGCTGGCTTTTCCTCTGATATAACTTTACCCCAGTTAAGGACGACTCTGAAATGCGAATCTTTTCAAGCTGAATGGTGTAACAGGTGCAGAACACGATCGCACGTCCACTGATAGGCTTGCTCGTCCTCTTTCTTCGCAAAAAAGCGCATGGCACTCAGAGCAATATAGCACTCATAACACAGCACACGCTCCTGGTAGAACGGAATGGAACCCTGACGCTCCTGGTAATACTGCTGGCAGAGTTCGCGGATACGCAGTTCTGGAATCCAGTAATCTAGACCGGCAATATCGTAGACAAAATCACCATACCTCGCGTTGAGCCAGTCGATCACACCGGTAATCTTCCCTTCGTGCGCGAGAATATTGCGGAGACTATAATTTCCATGCACCAGGTAACGATCAGTAGGACAGAAGTCGAGCAGGCTCACCATACGTTGAAAAAGATCGTCGAAAAGTTCTCGCTCCAGAAACGTCTTCTCGAACAAAGCATGCCACTTGCCGAAGTAGTCCCAGTCCTCTTCCTCCTCTTTCACCTGAACCAAGAAACTCCGCCAATCGGTATAGTTCCCCACACCTTGCTCATTGAAGACCCCATAGTTCTTCGTCTGGCTTACATCAATCTGGTGAATGGCATAGAGGGTTGCGACGATGTCAGGCGTGAGTTGCATAACCTCCTGGATTGGCAACTGTATCACCATTTGGCCCGGTATCCTGCGCGAGATGGCAAAGTGCATGTCCCGCCAGCGGCCCGTCTGCAATACTTGTGGAATGGGAATTTGTGGTGAAGCTATCGTCCGCGAAAGCAAAGCCTCTTTCGCAAAACTAATCGGCATATTACTGGCATCCATAAAACGCAGGATATAATTCTGCTGGCCGCTGCAAAAAGCGAAGGTACGTGCTACCTGACCACCTTCAACAGGTGCTAGATCAGTAACCGGTTCTGTGTAATACTGCTGCAACAAAGCGGGCACCTGTTCTCGCTCAATAGTTGGTCTGAGATCGGGCATAATAAGTCTCCTTTGGATAGAATACCCGTGCGCCAATGTTCGTTGGTAAAACGGACACAACAGGGCATTGTGAAATGTAAGTGAGATCAATCAAGAGGATGTAAGCAGCAAAGCAAGAAGCTGCAAGTGGAAATGTTAGCGGGTTAAGGTCCAGGTCACAGTTTTCTTTGGTAATGGAAGTATATCACAGTCTTGACTTCAATTTTGCTGCGCTGTTAATAGTGGTGTCTTCTTCACAGAGCAATATTCTAAGGCTATAAGAAAACACTACTCTACCGCCTGAATCTTCGGTTTCTCCACTTGCAGAATAGTCAGTCCCACGAGCACTAGCAAACAGCCTCCAATCTGCGAGGGGTCGAGGTGCTGGCCGAGCCAGAAGTAGGCAATAATGCCACCAGCGACGAGTTCGAGCATGCTGACGATGCTGACACGCGTGGCATCGATGCGGCGCAATGAACCGACGACAAGAGAGAAGGGAATCGCCATGCCGATGATGCCAACGAGGGTGATGAGGAGTAGGTGATGAGGAGTCCAGGTATTGGCTGGAATGGCCCAGGGCGGCTGTACGATTAACCAGAATGCGCCCGCCACAAATGCACCATAGGTAGTGGTAGTGAGCGAGGGTAAACTGCGTCCAATATGGCGACCGAGTAAGAGATAAAAGATGTAGGCTACGATAGCGAGGCAGGCGAAGAGCAATCCTATACTGTCCAGACCGTTGAGGCTCAGTCGCCAGACGCCTGTGAGCAGAATGATGCCAGCAAAGGTGAGTGCAAGTGCGGTGAGCACAAATGTTGAAGGCATGCGCCTGAACCTGATCACTTCTCCGAGCGTTAGCCAGGCCGAGGCGCTAAATTGGATGATCAGTGCTATCGCGAGGGGTAAACGGCTGATGGCAACAAAGTAGGTATAGGTTACCAGGGCTAGAGATAGACCAAAGGTAATGATCCAACCCCATTGATGACGTGGTAACTTCAGCGCCTGGCGCTGGCCTATTAAAAGCACCAGGAGCAGGCATACACCGCCAATCAGCATACGAAATTCGACGAGCGTAAGGGGTGAGACACCATCATCGAAGAGCAGGCGAGAGAGATTGCCATTGAAACCGAAGAGTGCTGAGCCGGACATCACCATCAGGTAACCGGTGAGGCGATGGCGAGTATCCGGCCTTTCACTATTTACGATATCGCACCTCCACAGAGGCTACAGAAGCGGCGATTCGCCTGCTCGCGTCCGCAGTGCGGGCACATTACCAGGTTGGAAGTCGAGGATGATTTAGGCGTGGAGCCGTTACTTTTTGCGCTGGTATAGTTCGGAGTCGACTCCCGCATACGTGGATAGCGTCCTACGAGGGCATCCTTATATACCTGACTGTCTGACCAGTTCACGATCTCACGAGCGCGAACGATGGTAAGAGGATGGCTTACAGCGGCCACGAGCATCATTTTATAAATGCGGTCAAGCATGTTAGTGTCTACTTCTTCGTAGAGATCGGCCTGCTTCAAGAACTCTTCCACATTCATCTCGTGACGTTGAAAGAGCGTGCCACCCGCGAACTTCATCATTAATGACAGCATTACCTGGGGATCCTGCACCACTAAAAGAGCGGCACGGTCAGCCGTAAACTCCGACTTGCGGCTCCATTCTAGCAACGCCCCTTCCAGGCTACGTCCAACCAGGCGACCAATACCCAACGTCATATCGCCAACGAGAGTAACTAGCAGGCCGATACCCATGGCCATCGTTCTATAGAGTACATGGCCTGACTTGATATGGCCAAGCTCATGAGCGATTACCGCAAGCTGTTCATCCTGATTTATGAGGTCAAGGAGACCGGTGGTGATGATAATATAGGGATGGTTATGGCCGCTTGTCATGGCATTGGCAATTGGAGATTGAGCGACATAGAGTTCTGGTTCAGGCATATCCAAGATGGTGCAAGCTTCTTGCAGAAGCGTATACAATTGTGGGCATTGTTTGTTCGAGACGCGCACGGTTTGAGCGACATTCTGGATGTAGGCAACGCGTTCGGGGAACATCTCGATGAATTTACGCACAACAATATCGAGGCCGGGTATTTTTTGTAAAGTGTTGAGTGCGGCCCGATCATAGGGATGTTGAAGAACTACGGGGTTGAGGGCGGGAAAACGCCGCCGCGTCTTAGGTTGAGCAGCAGACATACCAGGCTCCTTCTAAAGCCTTAGCAGTCCTGGCGATTACATATCAAAGTTCACCGTCACGCGGGGCAATTTGAGTTGTGCCACCGAATGCGCCCATAGTCGTATCGCCTGGGCCACTATTTCGTTATCGCGGGGTTGGCGCAGCTTATCGCGCTGCACCACACGCCTTGCCATTACTTGAATGTGCCAGCCTCCGTTCACGCGTTTCATGCCGGATGGCGTTGCCACCCGCAAAAGTGCCGCAATACGGGGAGATTGACGATTGATAACCTGGAGAATATCGGGCCAGTGATCGTGTAGCACGCATGTGAACTGTTCTGCGAATTCATCATACCGGGCACGTGGCTTTTGCTCCATGGGGACCTCCTCGCATAACTGAAGGTACTGGCATTACGTAGAGTATAACACATTCGACCCTACCTTTGAGAAGGGTTTGCTTTGGGGTATACTCAGGCAGGAGAAATGTTGGGAAGTTAGAGTTGCTTGTTGAAAGCAATAGGCAGGAGTAGAGAACATCATGCCTCTCGTTGATAGTAGGTTGAGCCGCCTGGCACAAGTATTAATACGCTACTCACTCAACGTCCAACCGGGTAACCTTGTTGCCATTCAGGCGGGTGTCGAGGCCATTCCCCTGTTACGTGAGATGTATCGCGAGGTAGTGCGAGCAGGAGCCTACCCTGAACTCCTTATTGATATGGAGGAAGCACGCGAAATTTATTTGAAAGAGGCAAATGAAGAACAGCTTAACTTTATTTCACCAGTGACACAATTGATTACCGAACGCTATGATTGTTTACTCTATGTTGACGCAGAGACCAATACACGTCGCCTGTCGCGAGTAGACCCCGTGCGTGCTATCCAGAGGCGCAAGGCTTATTATGAGATAGATACTTTATGGTCACAACGAGCGGCGAAGGGACTGATGCGTTGGTGCTATACGCAATATCCTACACAGGCCTACGCGCAACATGCGAATATGTCTTTGGATGAATACGCAGAATTTGTCTTTCGCGCGGGAATGCTCAACGATCCTAATCCGGTAGATTGCTGGCGTGAGATGGCGGAGCAGCAAAAGACGCTCATAACATGGCTGCAAGGCCGCAAACAAGTGCGTATTCTGGGCGAGGATACCGAGCTAACTTTCTCGATAGAAGGCCGTCCGTTTCTGGCCCTTGATGGACATATCAACTTTCCGGATGGAGAAATCTATTGTAGCCCAATTGAGAACACCGCGCAGGGAACCATTCGTTTTACTTTGCCCACCAGTTATGACGGACATGCAGTTGAGGGCATTCGCCTGCGGTTTGAAAAGGGGAGCGTTGTTGAAGCATATGCCACCGCAAATAAAGATTACCTTTTGAGCATGCTCAACATCGACGAGGGAGCACACAGGATTGGTGAATTCGCCTTTGGCATGAACTATGGTATCAATGAAGCTACGCGCAACATCCTCTATGATGAGAAGATTGGAGGCACAGTCCATCTAGCATTGGGTCGCAGCTATCCTGAATTGGGTGGAATCAACATTTCCGCGCTGCACTGGGACATGGTTTACGATCTGCGTCAACAAGGTGAGGTATGGATCGATGATGAGTTATTTTTAAAGGACGGCAAGTATAGACTATTGGGTTAAAATGTAGGAGATGAAACCTTCTAACCAGTAGTTCGTCATTATCAATTAAAGGATGAGAGACCCTGTCGGAAGCCCAGCAGACTTCCTCGCCTACAAGGGTTACCGCTACATTTCGTTTTGCCCCACCTATGAGATAACGTTAGACAGAACACGAGAGAGAAGGAGACCTGAATTGGCACAATCAATAGCTCGTACGGGTGAGAAGGTAACTAATGCTCAGATACAAAAGCCAGCCGATCATACCGAGCGAAAGATTCGCCGCATAAGCGCCTGGATCCTACTCTACCTTCTCTTGCAAACAGAACTAGGCCTCGCATGGGATAGAGAGTGGCATACGATTGTAGGACGCGATCAATTCTTCACTCCTCCCCATGATCTCATGTACACCGGCATAGGTGGTGCAGGGCTGATAGTCCTTATTCTCGTACTGACAAGTACAATACGCTACTGGCGAAAAGCCCCTGGCGTTGATGATACCTCGACCGTAAGTATCTTTGGAATCTTTCATGCACCGCTCGGTAACATCATCACAGGATTCGGCGCACTCATCGCCTTCATTGCTGCACCGCTAGATAACTACTGGCATGAGTTGTATGGCATCGATATTACGTTGTGGACACCTTTCCACATCATGGGAACAATTGGCGGCATACTCGCCGGTATCGGATTGTTATACACTATTGCATCTGAAGCTGCTATCGACCGTCAATCGGAGCATCCCGGTCGTCGTTTCCTGGGATTCAGCGCACTCGAATGGGGCATGCTCATACTCATCTCAGCCTTTCTTGAATTATCGCTGCCGGCATTGACCGCATTTCCTCCGATTGTCATCGGCTCATTTCAACTCCCAACCTATCCTCTGCCATTGGCAATCGATGGAGGTATGTGCCTGATCGGAACGTTTTTCTTCACTCGACAACCGCGAGCAGCCATCTTTATTTCAGTGCTCGCTATACCACACGCGCTCTTTACAGAATCCTTTGTACCCTGGGCCATTCGCGTTAGCGCGGCCCAGCAGGGCATAGCTTTCCGCGCAGGGCGCGTCCCTATCTTCAGCGTAACGACGGTACTGCTACCGCTGGTCTTTATCGTCTCAGCCGTATTTGCATACTACGTATTACGCCATCACTTTCAGAACAGTGATGCACTGCGCACTGTCACGCCACGTGTGTGGCTAGCAGGTGCATTTGTAGCGCTCCCTGGCGCAATCATCCCCCCACTGATTGTTCTATTCATTGCCAACGTTACACCCATGTTCCCCCTACCATTAGACGTCTATGTGCTTCAACCGACATGGCTTGAAGTCGTGGTAAGTATACTTCCTGCGGCTATCGCCGGAGCGCTAGGAGCCGTCCTGGCAGCGGGTCTGGGAGATATCTGGCATTGGAGCACACGCTAATGCAAGCAAGCAGGTTTCTGAAACCGGTTGGAGGCAACTGCTATGCGTAAAGTTATTCTCCGCATCGTCCTACCCCTTGCAGCACTGCTTATACTGTCACCAGGAGTAGCACTGGCGAATGGGAAACCGGTACGCACCATGACGTTCAAATTTGGTTCTTACCCTGTCGATATCAACCTTTTCGAGGATCCACCTCGCACCGACCAACCACTCGATCTAACTGTACTCCCGCATGATAGCACGATACATCCGACGGGCCGTGTGATCGCCCAACCAAGCCCAGGCACTGATGCCACGCAGGAATCAAGGAACCTGGCTATTAGCAATGCTTTTACCGACGAACCGAAAGTGCTGGCGGCCACGATCAATTTTCCTGTTCGGGGAGCCTGGCATATCATTGTTCAACTCAATGGCCCATGGGGGCAGAGTTCGGTAAGTTTTGACGTCAATGTGCTTGGGCCGGGCCCCATCCCACTATGGCTGGCCTGGCTGATTGGCCTTTCCCCGGTTGTTGGCATTCTCTGGCTGGCATGGCAACAAACACGCTACCGCCGCAAATTGCTTACCAATGCTAAAATGAAGGTACAACACTAAGGAGAAGAAATGCCCCGGAAACTGAGTGCCATTGAAATAGCGGAGGGAGCCTTACTGGCAGATATTGCCGTTATATTTCAACTGTTTAGCCTGTACCTTCCCATTGGGAAAGGCTTTCTACGCATTCTCATCCCTATCGTGTTTACCATTATCGTGCTACGGCGCAGGCTGTATGCTGGGGTGATGGGTCTGTGTGTCGCTCTCTTTATCGTGGGCATTATGACCGGTCCAAACTACCTGGCAAGTATGCTACTAGAGGGTATAGGCGGGCTGTTTCTTGGGCTGACGATGAAATATCGCCTGCGCCATTTTGTCATTCTATTCGTTGGCGTAACAGCCGGAGCACTCGCTATTTTCTGCACCCTCATTCTTTTTACATTGACGGCGGGATTACCACTGATCAGCCTCATCAAGCCCATTCACGTCGCATATGTGAGCTTCATTGCGATCATAAATTTCATTGCATCGCATATTGGGCTGCACAATTCCTGGCAGCAGCATGTCTATCCGATAGTCAACTCCATCGCTAACCTGGCATTTACCTACTGGTTGGCATTCTGGTACGTGTCCTTATGGTTATTTATGTGGCCGGTGGTTATCGTCATATACTATGTCACGAACTACTTCGTTCGATTGCTTGGACATGATGTGAGACCATTTCCTAGTGGTGTAATATATTCCATACTCCAATCGATTCTGCATACTCTGATGAAGGTAGCGTATAAGTTCGGTATTGGGAAACGTAGGACGGCACGGGCGATCATCAAAGAAGCTCGCAGGCAAAGTATTGGAAGGTATCGAGCGAAAGTATGAGCCTATCTCCCCTTATCGATATACAGCATATTACCTACATGTATCCAATCCAAAAGCAAGGCAAACATGAAGCTCAGCTTCTCCCTGCGCTACGAGATGTGAGCCTCTCGGCGCAGCAGGGAGAATACCTGGTTGTGTTAGGGCATAATGGCAGTGGTAAATCGACGCTCGCTCGTCACTGCAATGCTTTGCTGGTTCCTGATAGTGGCCAGGTGCTGGTGGGAGGAATGAATACGCGTGACAAGGCCAAACAGCGAGCGATTCGAGATATGGTGGGCATGATCTTCCAGAATCCCGATAACCAGATTATCGCGACTATTGTTGAAGATGACGTGGCGTGGTCGCTAACGGTACGTGGGGTTGCTCCCTCGCTTATTCATGAGCGCGTTGAAAATGCGATGGAGGCGGTGGGCATTAGCCATCTGCAAGGGCTACCGCCTCACCGGCTTTCGGGTGGACAGCGGCAACGGCTGGCAATCGCGGGAGTGCTGGCATTACGCCCGCAATGTATCATTGCTGATGAAGCCACGGCACAGCTCGATCCAGTTTCGCGGGCTGAAATTGTGGGATTACTCCATCAACTTAACGCCGAGTATGGTCTGACGATTATTCAGGTGACGCATTTGCTTGAAGAGGCAGCGCTGGCTCAGCGTATTGTAGTTATGGAGCAAGGGCAGATCGTCATGGAAGGTACACCGGCTGCCATCTTTGCCGATCTGCAGCGGCTACGCCAACTCAAACTGGCGATTCCTGAACCTATCGAGTTAGCGGGTCGACTGCGTCATGCAGGTTTCCCTATCTCACAAGATGCCTTAACAGTGGAAGCGATTGCGCGGGAGATTGTGCATTGACTGATTCGATCATCATCACTAACAATCTTTCTCATATTTACTCATCTGGCTCCCTACAGAAAGCGGCGCTGATCGATATCAATCTTGAGATTGAGCATGGAAGCTGTGTGGCAATTATTGGGGTTACCGGTTCCGGCAAATCGACGCTTGTACAGCACTTTAATGGATTGCTTCGCCCAACTGAGGGAACGGTGATTGTTGATGGGATAGATATCAACGCGAAGGGGGCAGATCTCGTAGGACTGCGCCAGCGTGTTGGTATGCTTTTTCAGTTTCCAGAAACGCAACTGTTTGAGCGTACAGTCTTTGCCGACGTAGCCTTCGGACCCAGGCGTATGAAACTTGGACGACACGAGATACGCACACGTGTGATACGTGCCCTGGAGATGGTAGGGTTACCCGCTCGTGAGTTTGGACAGCGTTCTCCGTTTGATCTAAGTGGTGGACAGAGGCGACGTGTCGCGCTGGCAGGCGTGCTGGCAATGACTCCAAGCGTGCTGATACTCGACGAGCCAACCGTTGGGCTCGATGCAGATGCACGAGCTGAGTTCTACTCATACCTACGGCGTGTCCAGGAGGAATACGGAGTGACGATTATCCTGGTATCGCATGATATGGCGGAGGTAGCAACGCTAGCTGATTGGCTAGTCGTCTTGCATAATGGACACCTGGTCATGCAGGGAACGCCACGCAGCATCTTTACTCAAGGCGATCTTTTGCGTAAGTGGGGATTAATGCCACCACCACTGAGCGAACTACTCACGGAGCTACGTAAAGAAGGTATGGCAATTCCTGAGAACGTTTTCACGCTTGAAGAGGCATTTGCAGTGCTAGAAGATATATGCAAGAAATCTCGGTTACCATAAAGGATAGCGATCTTGATTGTTTCAGATGTTTCCAATGTTTCACTTGTTTCAGTTGTTTCCGATGTTATTGGTGGTTAAGAGAAGACATGTTTAAAAACATCTCATTAGGCATCTACTATCCGGGTGATACTATACTTCACCGCTTGCAGGCCAGAACGAAGCTGCTGATTATGCTAACCGTCATCGTATGCCTGGTCATAGCCAACCAGAACGAGTTGGACTTTGTGCCATACATAGCTGCCGTACTATTGGTATTTGCTGGAGTAGCTCTATCCGGCATATCGCTCCGCCTGATGTGGCAACGCATGCGCATACTTGTGATACTCGCTCTTATCAGTGCCATCCCTGCCATATTTTACCCTGACTCCCAAAATAGATCACTTGCTACGCTTGGTCCTTTCCCTTTCTCTTACGGCCTCTTGCGCACGATCTTATTTACTTACATGGTCATAGTGACCATCTATATACTCCTGTTCCTGATTCCTATTCCTGGCTTACGGAGCTTGCAGCAACGACGCTGGCTGCGTGTGTTACGGTCAATAGTGATAATCGTTGCGTTCATTGCAGTCGTCCTGCTATGGGTAATACACAATATTACGTCAACCAGCACCTTCCCAATTGGGCCTATACATATTACCCCTGACGGTGTATGGATCCTGATGGGCGTGCTCCTCGTTTTCCTGCTGCTCTACGCGCTCTCAATATTGCTCACAATGACAACTTCGCCCATTGCCCTAATCGAGGGTATGAGAATGCTGCTCTCTCCATTGAGACGCTTGAGGCTGCCTGTAGATGACTTCGCGTTGATGACTCTAATTGCCTTGCGCTTCATCCCAACCCTTATTGAGGAGGCTGAGCAACTCGTCAAGGCCCAGACTGCACGAGGTGCAAGTTTTACACGCGGTAGTTTAAGCGAACGTTTGCAAAGCCTGACTGCTCTTTTCATTCCATTTCTGCAAGGGACATTCCGACGTGCTTCTGATCTGGCAATTGCACTTGAAGCACGTGGTTATGAGGTGGATGGTCAGCAGACTCCATTGCATGAGAAGTCATTTGGAATGGTTGATTTTGTGGTGTTTGGAACTGTCGTGTTTGTTATGATGGGAGTGCTGGTTTTGTAGGAGCGAGAGAAGGTATCTTGAAATTAACAAGCAACGCCCTAGACTTTGTGTTTACTGTTATGCAACGGTTCGCTCAGGTACAGATGCCTATATGGCTTGCTGGTGGCTGGGCTGAAGAACTGTGGGGATTGTGTCCGCCCAGAGAGCATGGAGATGTGGATCTCTTGTACCTTGCCCCCAACTTTCACCACCTGAATCATTGGCTTTCATGCACACAGGATCTGTCTCCCATATCAGGCAAGCGATTTTCGCATAAACGAGCAGTGCTGTATGAAAAGATCATGATCGAGATAGTGTTGCTCGAACCGCAATCAGGAGGCTACGTCACCCATTACTTTGACCACAAGTACACATTGAACTGGCCAGATGATAGCTTGAGTCATCTCCCTCTACAAGGGCGTCTTATCCCCGTTGCAAGTTGCCACGCCTTGAATCTGTATCGTCAGCACTATCCGCAGATTGCTCAAGCGGAGGAGCACCTCATCACTTGCTACCAAGCAAGGTTCGTAAATATAAGAAATGCAGGAGGAACACATGAAAGACTTCATATGGTCGGACTTCTACAAACGAACCAAAGACCACCCACATTGGTCTCAGGTAGAGAAAGCAGTAACGTTACTTGGTCATAAAGGACAGGCTCTTGATCTAGGATGTGGCGCAGGACGAGATACGCGCTATTTATTAGCACAAGGCTGGCATGTCACCGCAGTCGATAGTGACCCCAATGCAATAGCAATACTCAGTGAACTCGCGCAAGAGCGCCTGCGAGTCGTCCAAAGCTCCTTTGAAGATTTTGTGTACGAGCATGAAGCTTATGATCTCGCCAGTTCCCAGTTCTCGCTGCCGTTTAACCCCAGGGCAAGCTTCACCAATCTATTTACCCGCATCAAACAATCCATCAAGCCAGGTGGAATATTTACCGGGCAATTTTTCGGCATCCACGACGAATGGAATACGCCCGAACGCAATATGACTTTTCTGACGCAAGAGCAAGTTGATGAGCTATTGAGCGATATGACGGTGAGAGAGTTCAGCGAAGAAGACAAAATAGGTCCTACTGCTTCAGGCACGCTTAAGCATTGGCATGTATTCCATGTGATCGCGCAAAAGGAAACCGTTTAACGGAAGTGTTTCTACAGTGAGCCATGCCATCCCAAACCCCAGTCTGTCCAGGGGAGCACCTCATCCATTCACGTTACAACTTTGCGCGTTACCCAGGCCGAAGAGGCTGTTGACCACCAACTGGATATTCTGGCAGTTTGGGATGATCACATCCTGATCCGCTCCCAGTGATGGATCGTAGGCAGTAAATTCATCGCCATAGTCCTGATTTCCAGGGCCAGGGCCTAGCGTGATATTTTTTATGTGATTGGTCGGGAACGTACGCCCAAAGAGGGCAAAGCCGAGTAACTCCTGCTCGCTGATATCGGTATAGAGGGAACCCTTCATATCAGAGAGTAATTGCGGTATTTTCGTCAGGACACCGGTCAAATTGAGCTTCGGTTTGAGCGACTCCAGGACTTGCTGCTGTCGCTGCGTACGTCCAATGTCGCCCACAAGATCGGCGTGACGCGAACGCACATATTCCAACGCCTGCTCGCCGCTCAGATGCTGTGGCCCAGGAGCGAGATAGAGGCGTTTGTAGGCATAGGGATTGTTAGCATTGGCTCCGGTATCATCGGGATAGTTATCATCAACAATAGGGTGCGTGACATCGACATCGACGCCGCCCAGTGTATCAATCACTTTGCTGAAGCCATCTAAGCCAACCCAGGCATAGCGATCAATGGGAATGCCATAATCTTGCTCGATTGTTGTACGCGCCAACTGTACACCGCTATCAAAACTATTGTTCTGCTCTGCTCCCAACAAAAATGCCTGGTCGATTTTATGCATTCCACCAACTTGCGGCACAGAGACCCACGAGTCACGTGGGATGGAGAGCATTGTCACGGTATTGTGAATTGTATCCACATGCACAATCATCATGACCTGGGTCAGGATAGCTGGGAAATTGAATTTCTGGTCGTTGTCACTGCCCAGCAACAGGATATTCCAAACACGTCCGCTCACCGAGCCGTTACTAGGAATAGCAGCATCAAGTTGCGGCTCATCCCTGCCACGCTGCACGGGATAAATCATGGTGGAGAGGAAGCTCTGTATGTTGGCCTGGAAGTAGTAGTAGGCATAGGAAGCCACTCCTCCGATCAGCATAAGCAGCACCAGCACAACTATTACGACTACTCTGGCCGAATGAGGACGCTTCTCACGTTTCGATTTTCGAGGTGATTGAGGTGTATTTATCTCTTGCTTATAATCCATTGCTAAATCGCTGACTTGAATGAGCAACACGAAGATTTTGCAACGGTCCCACGATAAGAAACGTTCCGCTGACTTCCCGTTGTCTTCACTTAATACGACGCGTTGTGCGGCAGGGAAGTTGCGAGGAATTGTAAGAAAAACTATCAAGAGATTGCAAAATGGCCCGAGGTGAGCAGCAAGCTCTGTTTCAACTAGTAGTCATCTAAACCGCCAGCGCGTCGCGGTTCCGTGAAAAGCTGCCCCACCATCAAAACCAGACTCATCAGAAATCCAGCCAAACGCAACCCGAGGTCGAACAGTATAGAATGGTCCCGGCAAATTATTGGGATCCACGTCCGAGCGATACTTTGCATTGTAAACGTTCACAATATGCTCCAAGAGAGCCATATCGCTAATTGTTTCAGCTATACCCTCAATAATTACAACCTCGCTCCCACTTTCCAGGTGAACAGTAATTGTGGCATTGACGGCTAAATTCAGTGCAGCAATTGAACCCGTACTGAAGCAGAAACTATCGTCCAGCCAGACACCCCATACCGGTCGACTATGAGGCCGACCATCAGGACGAGTCGTCGCGATCCAATAATTCCGCGCGCTGGTTAGTCGCTCGATAGCCCACCTCCACGGAAGCCTTACCGGCTCCAGGTGCCCACCAAACATACGCGGCTGGTCGGTTTCAGGATCGGCGCTCCCACCAGAGCCATTCTGTGTTTCCATTGCAATTCCTCCTGAGCTGTGAAGATTTGTTTATTCCTTCATTCTATAGGCCATTACGTCTGCTTGAAAAGAGCAATTTCTGCCTGGATTCAAAGGATTTCGACAGGATCATCCACCCTGACCATGCCACCAATAGAACTGGAGAGCACGTAGCGGCCAAAGAAAACCTGCTTCTCGAAACGCCGAAAGCTGCTCAATGTTTTGAGCGGCTCTTTGCCCGTTCTTTCACCCGTCCCCTGATCCACCATCGTAATTGCGCACCGATTGCAGGGCTTCACGAGATAGAAGAACTGATTGTTGATACGAATCGTTTGCCAGTGATCTTCGGCAAAAGGCTCTGCTCCTGCAATGACGATGTTGGGGCGGAAACAATTCATGGAAATGGGATGACTAAGTCGCTGATTGAGAGCGTCCAGGGATGCTTGCCCAATGATATGAAACGGATATCCATTGGCAAAGCTAACGATATCCTGGTTCAAAGCATAGTGAGGATTGACTGGTCGCTGTGTCGTCTCCGGCATATAGACGAGTTGACAGGGCTGATGTAAGAAGTCACTAAACCACTGACTGGCTTGCGTATTGACAACAACTGCCTCACAGAATTTCTTGAGCACCTTCACCGTCAGCAGCTGATTTGTTTCTGGCTCGTAGGGAACGGTGAGCATTTCCATCTGAGAGGCCTGCAACTGCAACCCTACCGAGGTGAATTTCGGCGAAACACAAGCCAGACGTGGCTGCATGATTTGATTGATATACGTGCCGTTTTCATCAACCAGCATCCAACGGCGATCACGCTCAAAACCTCGCGCGGCAATGCGTGCTTCTTTCAAGGTGATGCAGCCGCAACTCTTAAGAGGATAGATAAAGAGATCTGTTACTCTCATGTAATACTGCACCTCAACTACGAATCATGCCCGACCTACTTCTTCCGTAAGATCATTTGAGCGAACCTCATGCAGGTCTTCGGGGCAGTCAAGGCGATCCAGGAAAAGCACACCATCAAGATGATCGATCTCATGCTGGAGCGCCCAGGCGAACAACCCCTCCGCACTGACCCGAATCGACTTGCCGCGCACATCCTGCCCCTTCACCACAACTCTAGCCGCACGCCGGACATTGACGCCATAATAGCCCGGAATACTCAAACAAGCATCAACGCCCTGCTGCTCTCCCTCGGCCCTGATGATCTCCGGGTTGGCCATTGCAATCTTAGAATGCTTTCCTGTCTCAGTATCTTCGCATTCAATGACAAACAGGCGGATGGAGAGCGCGATCTGTGGAGAGGCCAGCCCGATCCCCTTGTTAGCATGCATTGTCTCAAACATCTCATCGACGAGCTTTTGCAACGATGGATCAAAGCGATAAATCTTCTTAGCCTTCTGTCTTAGAATCGGATTCCCTATCAGAATGATGTCGCGTACAGCCATAGTTTTCCCTCCACTGATTTCAGTCCATTACACTCCAGCCATCGATACCTCATCCTCCTGCGCTGCTTCCCAGACGAGCAAGTCATTCACACTGACTGGGAAGAAGCGATTGAAGTAGGTGAGGAGCCGATCAATAGTGGCATAATCAATGCGGTGACTTTTCCCTGTATGCAGTGCCACTAAGGCACTCAAGGCTATGCCACTTTCCTCGGCTAGGCGACGTAAGCTGATAGCGGTTTTCCCGCGCTTGGCACGTTCCACATTGAGCCTAGCGAGCAAGATTCGGAGATGGCAAGAGACAGGCATGAACGTTCCTCCTCAGAAAATACTACTTTGAACAGAAAAGAAGGTATATCTCTACATTACACAAAATGATATGGAATGTCAATACATTCCACTGTCTATTCGGTTCAATGAGGTGTTATCTTATATTTTACTTTAGTAATTGGATACAAACGAGACGAAATGGGCAACGAATTCGTGTCAAATTACACATCCTGTACAGAAGAACAGCGAGCGAACCCGTCCTTTGGACATACTCATGTATCACCTTCCTTATGTATACTTTTCTCCAAGAGTGCGCCCTCATTCTTTCAATGGGAAAGCTCATCCTATGAACTTCTAGAGATAGAAAACAGGAAGGAAAAATATGTTCCAGATCGAGGCTTTTGACCATGTAGCACTGATTGTGCAAGACATGGAACGCGCAATGCAGTGGTACCAGGAAGTGTTAGGTATGCAACGTCGCTACCAGGATGTATGGACAGGAAAGCGCGATCCTGTTGTTATGGCAACAGGGGATGTCCAGGTAGCGCTGTTTCTGCCAGCAAGCGGTGAGAGTATCCGTCCACATAACCTCAATGAGCATTTTGCAGTGCGAGTAGATCGCACTAACTTTGAACAGGCCCGCAGAGAACTGGAGGAACGAGGCATCACCTTTAAGGAGTCGGATCACAAGATCTGCGTCTCGCTCTACTTTTTTGACCCTGACGGGAACCAAATCGAGGTAACAACATTTGATCTGGGGTAAAATGAGCGAGGGAGTGACTATGCACATGTTGCAGCCACAACACTCGTCTCAACTCTAGTATACCCTCCTTCTAATGCTGTTCCACATCTTGTGATATACTGGCCCCATGAGTAAGCCCTATCATAAAACACCTGGAGCTACATTTTTCGATAGAATAGCTAAGAAATTTGGTGGATATCGCGGCGAGGCAAAGCACATTGACGAATTTCCTGAAGGGAACCCAGAGGCAACCTTTAAGCAGCATCTCCTGGCGTTGAGTGGAAAGGATAAAACGGCTTTAGATGTTGGATGTGCTGATGGACGATTTACGCTTTCGGTCGCAGACTACTTCAAACTCATAGTTGCGATTGATATCTCAAAAGGTATGCTCAAGGCGGCTATGAATTTTCGGCAAGAGTCGGGGACTACCAATGTCACTTTTTTAGAGCAAGATGTCCACTCCTTTTCTGATGACAACCTTGCCTTTGACGTAGTGTACTGCCGGCGAGGCCCTACTGATTATCCACTCTTCCACAGCGTTCTGAAACCAGGCGGCTTCTACCTGGAAATTGGTATAGGAGAAAAGGACACTCAGGCGCTCAAGGAGGTATTTGGCAGAGGCCAAAACTTTGGGAACTGGAATGAATTAACGCTCGAAAAAGATAAGGAGCATTCATACGATGGGATCAAACACACTTGACCTTTCCAACTTGCAAGCATAGCAAGATATAGCCCAAAACGAAGGCAAAGAATGTGTAATTGGAGCAGTGATCGTAAATCCCCAGGGACGAGCTTTTGTTCAGAAACGCTCTTAAGAGCGCCAACTGTTCCCTGGATGCTGGGATATTGTTGGAGGACATGTTGAGCCCGGAGAAAAGCTCCTCGAAGCATTACAACGCGAAATTGCTGAAGAAACAGGATGGCATCTCGCACGTATTGTTGCCATTTTAGGACAGTTCGACTGGATGACTGACCAGAAAGCCAAACGTGAACTCAATGTGCTCGTAGAAGTGGAAGGGATCTCGATGCCCCGCAACTCGAATGGTCGAAGCATAGCGAATTCCGCTGGATCGATATGCATGAAACAGCAATGCTCAATGAAAACGAAAATCAAGGTCGAGGCGCACGGCGTAAAGCACGCACTCGCGCTGACCTTCTGGCGACAGCCCGACAAGTATTCGCTGCCAAGGGATACCACGACACCAGTATTGCTGGTATCACCCAGAAAGCTAATGTTGGGGTTGGCACCTTTTACCTGCATTTTCGCGATAAAGACGAAGCATTTCATACAATTCTAGATGAAGGGTTTCGTGAGATGCGGGAACAAATCACCAATACACTGCAACAGGGACACCACCAGCACACAATACCGCTGGTCATACGTACGGTCTTCCGCCATGCCTATGAGCATCGTGAACTGTTCCAGATTGCGCTGACCGGTGGAGGGCAGTTTACACGCACGCGCACTTTCGGTGCACTGTCTGACCTAGCCCAAGGTCTTACCTATACACTGAAGTCAGCTAATATCAACGGGATCCTCGATGGCTACCACATTCCTCTGCTGGCCCGCTTTATTACAGGAATGATTACTCGGGGTAACTTCTGGTGGTTTGAACACGAGGAACCGGGTCCTGACGAGATGGCTGAGCAGTTGCTTCAATTGTTACGCCATGGTCTGCCAGAGCAGCTACTGAGCGAAGGATAATACTATCATGCAAAATACATCCACTTTGCCGCCGGGTCCTAGAGGGCTGCCAATTGTCGGTAGCGGCTTACAATTTCAGCACAATCCATTGACCTTCGTGCGCGAATTGCAGCGAACCTATGGACGTATGGCAACCATTCATATAGGAAAGACACAACTTGTGCTGTTTTTCCGCCCGGAACATGTGCGTTACTTCCTGACGGAGAACCCGCGCAACTTCGTCAAACCCAACCTTGGAGGCGGCAGAAATTTACGATTCTTCCTTGGTGACGGTTTGCTCACCACAGAAGGAGATTTTCATCGTCAACAGCGCCGACTCGTGCAGCCAGCATTCCACAAGCATCATGTAGAGAGTTACGCAGATGTCATGGTTCAACTCACGCAGGAGATGCTGGCAGACTGGCAACCTGGAACCGAATTAAATATTGCTCAAGCTATGCAGCAACTGACGCTGCGCATCATCGTAAAAACCCTCTTCAATGTTGATTCAGCCGCTCAGGCTGCTCAACTGGGTCATGCATTCAACGAAGTGATTAACAACGGCCCGACGAGATTTGGTGTACAGAGATTGCGTATTGATCTTCCATTCACGGCTTATGGTAGGAGGATGGCGGGCATTCGTACCCTGGATGGTTTCGTGTATGATTTGATTGCGCAGCGACGTAAAGACGGACGAGATACCGGCGATATCCTGTCTATGTTGCTACATGTACAGGATGAGGGTAATACGATGACGGACAAGCAAGTGCATGACCAAGTGCTCACCTTTGTCGCGGCGGGACATGAGACTGCTCAGAATACACTGAGTTGGACCTTTTACCTGCTCTCGCAAGATCATGCGATCCGAGAGAAGCTGATTGCGGAGCTACATACAGTTCTGGCCGGGCGTGCTCCAACCGTAGAAGATTTGCCAAATCTGCCTTACCTCGAGTGGGTCATCAATAAATCATGGCGTGTCTATCCTCCTGCCTGGACACAGGGACGGCGAGCGATTGATGCGTTCGATCTTGACGGATATCACTTCCCGGCTGGCACAGCAGCCATATTCAGCCAGTGGGTCATCCACAATCTTCCCGACATCTGGGGCGATCCAGAGGTGTTTCGACCGGAGCGTTGGGATCCGGCAAATGGGCAGAAGTTGCCACAATTTGCCTACTTCCCCTTCGGAGGTGGCCCGCGCATCTGCATCGGCATGCCATTTGCACAATTGGAGACAAAGCTACTGCTCGCGACAATTCTTCAGAGCTACACACCAGAACTTGTGCCCGGCTTTCCTGTGGTTCTACAGCCACGTGTGACGCTGCGTCCAAAGTATGGCATGCGGATGAGATTGGAACCGACAGTAGCTTCGGCTAGCGTAGCTATGCTTTAGTTTATGTAGCGAGACGGTTCAATCCATCTCGATCAGTCGTATCTTCGGGTAGGCCAATACATGGTAGCACGGAGTAATGGGCGCAGTGCCGTCAGAGGAATGATGAGGCTCTCGTAGCATGAAAGCGAGATGGCAATCTGCATCGTCGTCTCCCAGGCGACCGGCCAACGCTGCACTACGATGCCTGTAAGGCACGAGGGCGAACCTGGAACCAGAAATGGCGACACCATCCCTAGTTCCATTCCATAAGCTGTGAGAGGATCGACATGCCGGGGATTGATTGTCGCTCCTTTCACGGCTCTTAGCGAAACCCCTAAAATCCCTGCGAGTGATCGCATTGAGTTGCGTTCGATGCAAAAATCACCCGCGCCCGTCCACAGCAGGCGTGTTCGTTGGAGATCACCTAGTTCCACTGTGATGGTTTTTTGTACCAGGACACCCGGTGGTAATACCGTCTGCGTCTGTGCTGCGCTCAGCGTCGCCTCATGCCGCACAACCGTATGTGCGTTGTCGGCCAACAGTGACCAGAGCGCTTGTAGCGTCACCTCAGGAAGTGTGAGGGGACGTGCAAGCGTGGCAATCATACCTGCCACACCTGCGTAATCTCTCCACATAGAGCCGTGAGTGTGCTGCCATCCCATTTGATAACTCGTACCGGGAATCCTTCATTCAGGTCAATGAGAGTGCGCAGGGAAAAAGCGTGATACGCATCCCATATGTGGAGCGACCCGTCATTCGCTCCTGATGCAATGCGCGTCCCGTCTGGTGACCAGGCAATAGCAGTAATCATCGGCATGCGTCGATAGAGTCCTGCCTGGTGGTCAAGGTAGGTGGCAATGATTTGCTCATCCTCCACGCATGAGACCGTGATGAGTGGCTTGCGTTTGATATCCGCCACAGCGATGTATGCCCCATCAGAAGAGGACATTCGTAGCAGCGAGGTATGCCCAAGCGAGTGAGTATCCAGAAAGGTCTCGGCCTGTTGTATCATCGTCTGTTCCTTTCATTAATGGTTCATGCTTCTCTCACAATGAATGGTCATTAGTCATTTTGTCCTTCTCGCGAGGAGTTCTGCTCATAGTCTACATGGCGCAGGACGAAAACACCCCTGTAGAATTACCTGTTTCATTACCTGTTTTTTCGGGCTAGATGAGGGAAGCATCTTGGGCATACCAGTAGCATGAAGTAAGTTTTCTGACCAGGAGAAAAATAAAGAAAGGTTATGTCAGGCGTTGACATATCCATTGAGCAACAGCGTTTGTTGTCTCAACAATCAACCGATAGCTCGTATCATAGAGAGTCATTGGTGGCCGGGTTGCTGAGGCATGTTCTTTGAGCCAGCGGTTAAATTGAATCATGTCCTCGATAACCTCTATAGAACCCGATTGACGCCACTTTGGTCGCTGCTTGAGACGCTCCTCTAACAGCTCATCATCGCAAACCATAGCCAGATAGTGTAGTGTTGAGAAGTACCGACGTTCGGGACACCCTTCAAATTGTTCAGGAATGGCAGTTCCGCACAGCACTACTGGTCGCCCACTCTGTCCAATATTTTTGGCAACCCGCAGCCACATATTGCGATAATCGCGATAGTTGTCCTCTGGTGTAGCTGGAAAGGCTCCCCAGAGAATATCTGATTCTAGAACGACACATTCATGCAAAAGAGGAAGGAGTTCAAGACAGGCCGTCGTTTTGCCTGAGCCACTGGCACCCGTAATGATGAAAAGAGGCTGCTGGAGAAATGGATGCGCATAGTCACAGAATGGGCAAATAGCAAAAGGGCCAGAAGGATCGATGGTTTTCTCAACAGAGTATTCACCGCACTTAGGGCAGACATTGAACACAGAAAATCTCCTTCCCCAAATATGACAGAAGATGTCAAGAAACGGAGGGTATACTTTCCTCGGAAAAACAGACACACTTTCAAGAGGCATGATTTGTGCATATGATCTTATATCATCGACGAAAGGAGATCAACTGCCATGAAATATGGCCTTGACATACCAACCGCCGGAACATACGCCGACCCACATAAACTAGCTGACCTCGCTGCCGAAGCCGAGGAAGCAGGCTGGGATGGTTTTTTTCTTTGGGATATCGTCTTCGCGGAAGATCAATTCAGTACAGCGGTAATAAACCCCTGGGTTGCTCTGGCCGCCATTGCGATGCGGACCCAACGCATTCGAATTGGGGCTATGCTCACACCCCTACCTCGCCGTCGTCCCTGGCAGGTAGCCCGTGAAGTGGTTACTCTCGATCACCTATCGAACGGGCGGACTCATCTTTGGGGCAGGGTTAGGTTATCAGGCACGCGATTTCACACCATTTGGAGATGAGTTTGATCTCAAGATTCGTGCTGAAAAACTGGATGAAGGTTTGGAGATACTAAAGGGGCTATGGAGCGGTGAAACTTTCAGCTTTCAGGGCAGGCATTACCAGGTTGATGATGTATGTATGCTGCCCAAGCCAGTTCAATCTCCTCGAATCCCGATCTGGATTGCAGGAGGTTGGCCTAAGCGAAAGCCTTTCCGGCGAGCTGCACGTTGGGACGGTATTTATCTTATGACTGTCAATCAGGCAACTGGTGAGCTTTTGACGCCTGAAGAGATACGGGAGATCGTGGCATACGTGAACACCTATCGTGAGAGTGCCGATCCATTCGATATCGCTGTGAATGGGGAGACCCCTGGTGATCCACGCAAGGGAGCAGAGATTGTGCGGCCATATAGTGAGGCTGGGGCGACATGGTGGATAGAATTTGAGGCGTTCGAGAGGGTCGTTTGAGGAGTATAGGGAAAGGATTAGGAAAGGGCCACCAAGGATGGAGGTGGAGTAGGCAGGCTTTCCTTTGGAGTACTTTGCCATCAAAGATTGCTAGGAAGGGCAAATATTCCCGCAAAACGACATGTTCACGAGGGAGAAATTCTGTTACGATATCACCAACAATGAGAAAGAAGCTCAATAAAGAGCGAAAAACCGGAGGAAAAAGAATCATGCACCAGTTCCAATACCTTGTGAACCTGCTCAACCAGACGCTCGCTGCCCTTTTTGCTATCTTTCTTGCCATCTGGCTTAAACTACGCAATGCGCGCAAGGCAAAAGGACTCACGATCGAGGAGGCCGCTGAACTTCTAGGGATTGCTCCTGGGACATATAGTCGATGGGAGCGTTTACGTCAGAAGCCCCACCCCTCACATCGACTGCTCCTCCTCCAAACCTTTGGGCCAGATATTGAGGAAGGAGAGGACGGCTATGTGCCTGATGCATTCCTGCCACCAAGTTACTGGAACTAATCAGGCATACAGAGATAGCAGGGAACAAGAATCAATGAAACCGCAATACCGAGAAGAAAGGAGGTAGCAACTCTCATGGGAAAAAGTAGCTCCGGAAAATCCGGGGGTTCATCAAAAGCGAATATGACTCCCAAAGCTGCCGCGCGTATTCAAAGCGCGGGTGATCGCCATCCAAAGAGCGAGACAGACAAAAGTGGGTTCGCTTCTCGTGCACAAAGCGCAGCAGACAAAAGAGCACAGAAAGGAAACAAATAAAGACGGAATTGCTTTCTCGTTGTTTGCCGTGCAGCTCGCAGTCTTTAGCCGTGAGCTGCTGTTTCATTTCCTCCTGTGCCATCAGGATCAGGTCGTTGCCACGTTCAAGAAATGAACCACTCTTTTTTTCAGAGTAGCATAAATATATGAGCTTCAATCTATCATGTTAGGTAAAACGTTAATATAGTCTATGGCTATACGAAAATCTTTCCCTCAAATCCTCCACCACCCCCTATGCCACCTCCTCGCCTCCTCAATCGCCTTCCTCGTCTCGCTCGCAAAGACACTCTTACAGCGTTCTAGCTCCGCACGATGTGGCATACAGATCAACAAGTCCAACATCAATTCCTAATAGAGGCTCAACGGCAGCGACAGTGCAGTATGGCACGTAGGCTGTACTATATCCACCTGCTTGTAACATGACTAACTTCCCGTCACAGACTTCCTCTGCCAGGTTTACTATGAGTTCAGACATTTGGCGAAAGCCATCCATGGTGACCATCATTTGGGCGAGGGGGTCGAGCCAGTTAGGGTCCTGACCGGCGGTGATGATTACTAATTGTGGGCGATATTGTAAGCCGATGGGGAGGACAATTTGCTCAAACGCGGCACGATAGCCTCGATCACCGGTTCCGGCTGGCAGTGGGATGTTGATGGTATAGCCAGCACCGGCACCGCTACCTACTTGCTCCAACTCTCCAGAGAGCTTTGGATACCAGTTTTCCTGGTGAAGCGAGATAAATAGGACGCCGGGGTCGGAGTAGAATGCATCCTGGGTACCGTTGCCATGATGCACGTCCCAGTCAACAATGAGGATGCGTTCGAGACCAAATGTGTTACGCGCATGGTGAGCGGCAATTACGGTATTGTTGAAGATGCAGAAGCCCATCGCTTGATTGCGGGTGGCATGGTGACCGGGTGGACGCAAGAGGGCATAGGCGTTGCGTACCTCTCCATTCATCACGGCACTTATGGCATTCATTGACCCACCTGCCGCGTAAAGTGCTGCCTCAAACGAGCCAGGGCTGATTACTGTTTCGTCGTCAATCTCGCCCCACGAGTCTTGTACGGGTTCACCTGCCGCGAGGGCACGGATGCCCTCGATATACTCACGCGTATGGTACACGGCTATCTCATCCTCGGTCGCTGCTCGTGCCGCTATGGGATGCATCATTGCCGTTAAGCCTGTGCCATCAAGAAATTCTTTAATGCGCCGGGTGATATACAACGATGAGGGATGCGGCTCAGGGGATACTTCAAATGAGCCATTGCGTGTGAAAACAGTTGTTTGCACACCGGTGTCATGACCGAGGTAGTGTTCGTCGAAGACAAAGCCG
>CAVZTX010000022.1:0-137889 GCA_963778375.1 uncultured Chloroflexia bacterium
TGCGCGTATCTAACAAGCTATGATGATTGACACTATTTGGAAAACCAAGGATGCAAGTTGAAAGTCAAGCAGGGTTCAGGAAGAGATTTTTAGCTATTCTTGGGTCAGATAATTGCTTACTCTCACTCTGCATGCTAAAATCAGCTAATCTCCACTATTCAACAGACAGGCATGATATAATGAAAAAGCTTCTTGTCTCAAAATTAAACTGTTTAACGAAAAGAGGTGCGGAGATATGATCGAGATCGAAAAGTTCACAACTAAACGATGTATCATTAACCAGCAGCTTTTTTCTGAAGTATACTTGCGAGAATTACGCACAGGAAAGTTTCCCCACGATGCTGTTAGTGTGTGTCTACAGATAATACGCGAATGGCGTGAAGCCTATCCCGACCTCAAAGATGAAAATCACCTGCGGGAATATGTTGGGCAATGTCTTAGAGCATTATGTGTTTCATATCCACTGCAACAAAACCTTTCCGTGCTCTATTCAGACGAGACAAAAACGGGCCAGGCAGGCATTTGCTTGATGGTGAATGATAGAGACCTTGGATTCACTATCAAAGGAAGTCACCATCAAATGAATCTCATAAAGCACACGAGTAACGCTGCTTTGATACATCTCCTACATAGGTTGCTACCCATCCTTGTCTTTCATTACAAAGGGGAAACTGTATGGCTGAATTAGTGAGCGCTGGGCCGTTTGCCACTGAAGGTGAGCGTAGAGCTGCCAAAGCTTTGCAACAATTACCAGCAGATTGGGTTGTGATTTGTAACAAAGTATTACCCAAGGGCGATCGTTCATACGAAATTGACTTCATTGTAATTGGCAATCGTTGGGTTTTTTTGCTTGATGAAAAGTCATGGAGGGGGAGGATTTTAGGAAATGATCAATTGTGGGTAAGGGCGGATGGCTTTTCAATGCGTAGCCCTCTCGCAAAAGCTGACTACATAGCAAAAGTGCTGGCCGGTCATATCGGTTGGAAAGTAACACCGTTAAAAGACGGTGAACATTATGTTCGTGGCGGGGTCCTTCTCTCCGAATCAAAACAGCTTCCGCAAATTCATGATTTTCGCGCTGGCAATGGTATTTTCTTATTAGAGAATGTGTGCGAACGGCTACAGGTGATAGATCGACAGGGAGGCAATCCTCTTGTGGGTCAATTGTGTTCTCGTGTAAGCCATGCTCTTTTCGACCTCTCAAATCGACCGCAGGTACCCACAAAAATTGAGGCTCTCACCATTGTCGATGCCGTCGCTCTTCGTCCAGGGGTTCGTCTATTTAATGCTACAATGGATGGCAGTCCAGATAAGTTGCTGCACTTGATGGTCTATGATCTCACCAAAGACCCGATTGATTCAAAGGCACTCTATGATTTTTACATGCATGAGTGTCTCGCCTTGCAAAAATTAAATGTCACGGGTCTTGTCCCTCTGGTCAATATTCCTTTTAGATGGTCCGAGGATTTCCTCGTCCTGCCCATTATGCCACCACTAGGCAAGCCATTAAGTATCTATCCGCTGCCAGAGACACGCGAGGAGTTTCACCAGGAACTACTACTCACAGCCGCCTGTTTTAAAGCGATGGACCAGATTCATGGGCAAAATGTGTTACACCGGGCCATTGGACCGGACTCGATTTATGTTCAGAGCATACAGCCGCCCAAAGTCGTCTTTACCAATTTTTACGCGGCTCGTGTTGGCGCAAACTCTATCGCTCCCTCGCTCGATGCTCTCTCTATCGAAGACCCCTATGCTGCTTTAGAGCTTGCCATTGGTTTTGGCTATGCCACCTCCGAAACAGATACTTTTAGCCTGACATTAGTCTTTCTGGAACGTCTATCAGGTGTCCCTCTCGCCGATATTCGTGCCAATGTGGAAAGCGATATAGTCTTTCCTCAACAACCAGGATGGTCTGCATTTCTGTCTGCTGAACTAGCGAACGACCTCGCCACCCTTTTCAAACAGATTCTCACTCCTGCAAAAGGAACACCGTCTCCTTCAGCTAAAGAAATATCTGCTCGCTTGAATAATCTTGCTCGCCGTCTGCATCAAGAGATGCAGGTCGATACGGTTGAGGGAACAACACTGGATAAACGTTACAAGGTACACCGTTTGCTTGGGCGTGGCACAATGGCAAATACCTATCTTGCGAGTGATATAATCTTCGAATCGGGCGATCTCTATGCCTTGAAACAGTATACCAGCCCTTCTGAGGTGTTGCAGCAAGCCGCTGCCGAGTTTGCAACCATGAAAAGCATTAATAGCATATATTTACCGTATGCTTTTGATATTTATCCTCCTCAAAATGATGTCCATGTCAAAATGGAGTATATTCCTGGCCCCACATTACAGCAGGTCGAGATGGAGTTTCCCTGGCCGCTAGAGCGCTGGTGGTCATTTGCCCAGGGTTTATTGAACGCTGTGGAGGCGCTTGAAGAAAAACAACTGCTTCATAGAGATATTAAACCGGCAAATATTATTCTCCACAAAACTGATAATCGTCCGGTGTTGATCGATTTTGGTTTTGCTATCCGGCAAGGTGCGTCAGGGAAGGCTGCCGGGACGCCGCTTTTTCTTCCTCCCGAGACGTTTTCGGTTTCTTCATCATCTGCTTTTCCTTTGTCGTGCGACCGTTATGCTGCTGGGGTCGTTTTATTTAAATCACTGTTTGGCTATATGCCCTTTAGCATTACAAACGGCAATCAACGACATCTGATCCCATTGGAGCAGTTTGTCGACGCCAAGATGCGTAGATTGGCAGCAGTATTGTTAAGAGCTGTCTCAAATGATCCGGCTGAACGTCCGGCAACCGTTGCACAAATACGGCAAGAACTACAAACAGCCCTCCTGGCCGTAGAAGAAGAACCTGTGGAGGAAGAAGCGTTACAAGAGCATATTAACCCCTGGGTCAATGATGTTCGTAGTCTCTATCGCAATAGTGATATAGGCAATAAAAACAATCGGGGATTAGACACAGCGTTTGTGCGGGAAACTTATGTGCCTACTGCGCTAGATGAGTACTTATTGCCAGCCATATTTGAACTAAAGCCAAAGGCGGTATTCCTCTGTGGCAATCCAGGTGATGGGAAAACAGCCTTTCTGGAAAAAGTGCAACAGCGCTTACAGGAACAGCAGGCAAAAATTCTGCAAAAAGATGAGAGTGGCTGGGAATTGGAATGGGATGGACACCTCTACCGCAGTTGCTACGATGCATCAGAATCGCATCAAGGTCTGAGCGCAGACCAGCAACTTACCGAGAGGTTGCAAGGTTTGGAAGGAAACAATAAACCTGCGTCAAACCTGACCGCGCTGATTGCTATCAATGATGGGCGCCTTGCCGACTATTTTATACGTCAGCAAGAACGTTTTCACTGGTTATCGAGGCAGATAGATCATGCGAGAAACGCCAGTGACGTTGAGGAGCTAGATGTTTGGGTCATAGACCTGAAAAAACGAGCCTTTGTGAATTTGCCAGACGCGGAGGGGGACTCGGTTTTCCGGCAAGTGTTGCAGAGTCTGGTTGCAGACGACAAATGGAAGATTTGTGAGGATTGCGCGGCCAAAGTGGTCTGTCCTATGAAAAACAATGCTCTTGCATTACGCAAGTCAAGGGTTATAAGTCGTCTCGAGTTTCTCTTCTTGCTCTCGCACCTGCGACGCCAGCGGCATACTACCATGCGTGATCTACGTTCGGCTCTTGCGTACCTGATTACTGGTAACAAAAGTTGCGAGCAAGTGCATGGTGCGCGGCATGGAGCAGACGCGGGCGCATCGCTTATAAGCTCTGCCTACTGGCAATCAGCATTTGCGCCTCTAGAGCAACACGATGAATTACTGGCTGATCTTATGCCGTTCGATCCCGCGCGTTTCCCGCATCCGCACCTCGATCGTTTCCTGCATTTCCACCAGACTACGAAAGATGCTGAGCAGCGCATCCTCCTTTTTGCTGATAAAAAAGATCTCCCACCTCAACGCTTTGAGAATGAAACAATCTGGATGGCGGCTTTCAAGCGGCGTTTATATTTTGACGCGGGCAAGCCTGTAGCGGCTACGCAAGACGAGTCTGGCTCCGTAGTACCAAAGGTGCGCTGGTTGACGCTGCTCCCATACCAGCACTCTAAACTCTTCATGAGGTTGCTCGATGGGCGTCTTGACGTTGAAGAGATGCTAGAACTTCGCAAAAGATTAGCCCTTGGCATTCTGTGCTCGGATGGTGTTATAGAAGAGGTGCCAGCAGGAAAACTCAGCATAAAAGTCAGCTCATCAGTTGAACAGCAGTTAGTTGTCCTCAAACAACTTCCTCTCGAGGAATTTGAATTCAAAGTGGAGCATCCACAGGGTACTGATATGATCGAGAGGCTTCCTGAGAACGTTGTATTGAAACATCATTCCGGCCTCCCTCGCCTGGATATCACCCTCGACCTATTTGAACTACTCATGCGTATGGCTGATGGTTTGCAGCCAACCGCTCCAGAGTTCAGGCCGCTCCTTGAAGACCTTAAACTTTTCAAAGATGTTCTGCTCCTGCGCGAAACCCGTGACCTGATTCTCATTGAAAATCAACATCGCGTTCATTACATTACCCAACGCGATAATAAAGTTGTGCGTGAGAGGGTGCGATAGTTAGTAAGGAAGGTCATCCCATGAAGATCAAGCTACCCAAAGATATTGTCGGCGTAAAATTCCCGCGCATCTGTACTATAGATATGAATGATTTCGATATCGACTTGTTTCTGTCTTCTCTTTTCTTTACAATCCTTGCCCAGGGTCGAGGAAAAGCAAGACGCACAAATGACCCAAAGGCTATTGCTCAGTTTATTAATGCTTTAGCTCAACACCCTGCCCTTGAAGGATTTAGCGACCTTGAAGGTCGAAGAGTGCTCGAACGCCTTGTGCGTACAACATTGATTACCACAGGAGGTGTAGGACGTTATCGTATTGAGGAGCAAATTACATCCATTGTCCCTTTTTCAATTCTTGCGCACAAACCAGGCTTCCCTGTTGCCGGAGGCCGTCAAAGAGGCGCTGATACATTTATTTATCAGGCATTGCGCGAGCGTCTTGGAGCAGATGACGAGCTTCGAAAATTTGTAAAAATGGTTTTTGGGCGTGGAGTGATAATTGAAAGCATCCCCGAATTAGGGGGTGCCTATGATGGGGAAACCAGATTAGATACGTTGACACGTCTTTCTATTGCTTTTTTAGATGGCTTTCAAAATACTAGACCAGGAATCACTCGGGAAAAGAATGTTTCTAGTCCCTGTCCTGCGCTTACCAAAGAGCTTGCAACAGATCTCCTGCGCTATCTTTTTGAATATCATACCACGATGCCAATACAGGCTTTTACTCACCATTTACTCGTTCTGATTAATTTTGAACTGTTCAATTACACGCTCAAACTGGTCAATGCCGTGAACAATTTGGTACAACATCCTGGGAGGTTGCCCAACGCAATGCTTGATAAAGCAGAACCCTCTCCTCCGCAACTCTACCTGGATTTTACAGAATCCTCAGGCGGATATAGTCAGGAGATGGCAAAAGCCTGTGTACGGCGTGACATTGAAACCTACCAGCAATTTTTGTCGTCTAACTTGCTTCTCCGTCAATTGGACATCTATATAGAGAAACTAAAGCGTAACCCCCGCTATAGTTCTATCATTGAAGATGTGTTGCGACCGGGGATTTCAGGGGCGGAATACTTGCAAGGCTTGCTCATATTAAATAATGACCTTGCTCTTAGCCTAGGTATTGATGCTGCTGCTGGTTTTGATGAAGATAGGATACGGGTAGAGAATACTAGTGAAGGCGATGATGATTCAGACTCACCACACTGGTTAGATGCTTTTGTAAATACGGCAGAAAGTAATCTTGAACGTGTGGTGAGTCTCCTGGTAGAGGGCCAAAAAGGAGATGCAATTGAACATTTTGTTCGATGGTATTGGGGCGTTGGAGGAATGAAGAAACCGCAAGGAGTGTTACGCGGCACAACGCTCAGCCGTAAGTCCTGGCGTTATGCGCCGACGAATGATCTGCTTGCTGTGTTAGTGCAGTTGGCCGCGGTACGGCTTTCTCCGCCTACTAATCAGGACCGGAGAGACCAGGAATTGCAACCTATTCGCTTACAGGATTTTTTGCAATTTCTGGAAGAACGTTTCGGCATTCTAGTTGACCGGCCGCCATCGCCCTTTGAAGGTGCGGAATATGTCGCTGCGGCGCGTGATAATCTACGTGCCATGTTGCGTCGTCTGCGCCAAATGGGAATTTTCCGCGATCTTTCCGATGATTTTACAGTCCAACGTCTGCATCCTCCCTATACGAGCAAAGAGTTAATGAAGGCGGAGATATAGGCCATGATAGATGCACCTCAAACAAGCACGCTACAAGTAGAATTGTTGGCGCGTGAAATTATCGCCCGTTTAAAAGATGCAGAGCCAGGTCACTGCGCCAGGGTAGATTTTCTTGATCGTGCCGAGGCCCTGCGCATTTGCCATTATATTTCACAGCAGCAACTTGTTCCGGGAATAGAGTTTCATATTCTTGTCTCAAACGAAGCGCCTGTGGAAAACAACGCTATATTCATTACAACGGATAAGGCCATTGAGCTTCGTAATCGTAAGCAGCAGCCTCTTTGTTTGTTTATCCCCTCTGATCTCGTAGATGCTGCCTATAGTTCAATCGCCAATTCTTTTGCCCTTATCGATGGGCGAGCATTACATGCCTTCGTATTAGAGCGTGTTCGCGCTCAGCTTTCCTCCGAACTCCAATCTGTTGTACGCCCTGTTTTTGCGCGGTTGCGTGGTCTCACAGGTGTAAGCGATGAGCAACGTCTTGATTTCGCACTCACATTACTGAGACGCATGGAGTCAGGCGAAACAACACAACCTGGCCTGGAACTCTGGCGAGTTGGACTCATTGCCGATGCCAGCGACACATTTGTATCAAGGCTCGATAACAACCGCGACTGTGTTTTGAGCTTATCACGTCCAAACAAACTGGGGGCAACAACACGCGAACGCGTTCAAAGCATAAAAGTAGATAGCTTAACAACAACAGCACTGATACAGTTTTTTCATGGACGTGCCATGAATGATGTGCGACTGTGGTCTCGTGATCTCGGAAAAGAACAGTCCTTGACATTTGATCGCTGGATATTCCCTAAAACTGACCCCAGCGATATGCGCTCTGTCAGTATAACGCCTTTTGTAAACGCCAGAGGCGAGGTCGAACGCTACTGCCATCTAAGTCAGCCAGATGGGGCAAAGGGTAGCCTGCTGGCGCGCTACGGCGCAAAAGAAACCATCACCGTTCGCTGGAAGACGGAACCAGAATTGCCAAAGGAACTGAGCCGATGGCGTATCGGTATTGTTCCGTTTGGGAGCGAAAATGGATTTGAAGAATGTATTGAGGAACGCAGTGTTGCCGGTAGTCGGCGAACGATTACAATTAAGCTGGATATGGATTTTGACGAGCCACTTGACTACGGGGTATGTATCAGGATTGCTCCACTAAGTGCAAATGGGAGTGAGATTATTAGCCGGGATACAGGTCAAGCTTTCTATGCTGACAGCCATGAATTTTTCCTGGTCAAAGTCGTCGGAGACCCGCTACCTGAACCGCCGAGAAAAAGCTTACGAACGGTCCCAACGCTTGCCTTCGGTCGGCTCGAAGTCGCAGCCGAAATGCGCGAAACTGTACTTGCCGAAACAGAACCGGAATGGATCAATAAAGACCTGGAGTATTTCAGATTGCGGTTGAACGATCATCGCATACTCAATATTGGTCTCAATAGCTCTCTTTTTGAACTGGAGAAGCAGGTTCTTGCCAATCCGCGTGAAGGCGGTTGTTTCATCCTGAATGTTGATGAGGTACGACCTGTAGACAAGCAAAGCTTTACGCTTTATCCTCTGCTATCAGGAAATGCTGAGTCGTGGTTGCCATTCTGGCGTGCACGCGAGGCATTCTTTAAGCGACTAAAGCAATCTGATGTTCGTAACGTTATTGAGGCCGTCGATTGGACGCCCGACCTTGCTGCTTCTGCGTTGCGCTATGCTCAGGCATATCGTGAACTTATTGATGATCTCGTATCTCATCGCGTTGAAGTATCAGAATTATGCGAAGCTCTCTCATTTGATTCGTTGCTCGTCAGGAATACCGGTAGTGGAGAAACGGCTGAGGAAGCAATTGTTATTTTGCCAACGCATCCCCTTCGCGTGGCATGGATTGCCAGTTATACACAACTGTTGCATGAATGGGAGAAGCAACTACTCGAATACCCGTTGCGCGAACGTAAACAGAGCATTGATCTGCAAGCATTGCGTTTGCTAGTACCCACAAATGTGCCTGCCTTCGCGTACCATGCGGCAGCTTCTACAACAGCTTTTACCTTTTTCCAGAATTTGCGTTTTTTTCACGGGGTTGCTCTCCCAGCAGGTGTCCCTGATCCCCACCGACGTTATGGAGATATGGCTATAATTCTGGATACTGGTATTGACCAGGCAAGTGTTGGCGATATTCAACCAGATCAACTGGCGGAACACCTTGCGAAATTTCATCAATCGCATCCTTATGCCGAAACTCTTGTCACCACGCTTATTAATCCTGACCGGGGCGATTTCTTCGCGGAAGCTATCAAGAAATTGCTGTCCACGAAAACTTCTGCTGAGGAACCTGAGCAGATACACTCCCTGCCTGCGTTTCAAATTATTTCCTATGCCGAAGATGGACATAAAAGTACTTTTCAAGCGTTGGAACAGGTGCGTCAGCAGCAAATCGATCAACGTTTCGGAAGAAAAGTTGATCACTTCCTTCCTGGATTGACAACGACCGCCCGCGCCATGAGCCAGTTAGAGAAAGCCGCGCCGCCAGAAGCGCATATCGCGGTAATCACCGATTTCACCCGGCCTGCTATTGTGGCCTCGTCTCCATCATTGGATACCTCGGGAGGCGATACCAGCAGCTTCTCGCTTTATGGACTGGTCAATCGTTTTGTCTCGCAATTTATCTCAGATAGCGAAGGGCTGCTCTGGCGACACCAAATCGTGACGGAGGGGGTAAGGAAGCCGGAGCCACATCCTGCTGGCCCAAGATATAGTGAGACCCTGATGGAATTGCATACAACCCTATTGAATGCAGGTGGTTATCTGCTCGGTGGTCCCACTGATACTCGACCTGTGCTAGAAGTGCGTCTTGCCGCAAAACAGCGCGACTTACTCGAACGTCTGCACGTCAATACGAACTGGGTTATTACCCTGGATCGCTTCTTCACTCTCGACTATTATGATTCTCCTCACCAGCAGGGCCTGGATGAGGTTGCGCGTAAGTATGTCCTCGATTACTCGCCAGAATTTACAGAGGGACTGGGGCATCGTATGATGGTGACAACCGCCTGGCACGAAGAGATCAGTTCCTTGCTTAGCCAGGCCATGGATGACCTCGGTTTTTCTAATATTGATACGAGTGTCAGTCATCTGCTCCATTACTTGAAAACAATCTCCGGGCGTCTTGCGCTTGATGCGCTCGAATCCCCCAGCAGCGCGGCGGCGGCAGTAGGGCTGGGTGTTGTCACTGCATGGCTGCAAAAGAATAAAAAGCTGCGGCAAGCTGTCCTTGTTCCGGTAGATATTTATCCCCGCCTCTTCTCGCAGGAAGGTTCTGGCAGACCATTGCGCGGAGAGCGGCGCTGTGATCTCATGCTTGTTTCACTGAAACGAAACATCGTAGATGCCACCTTCATAGAGGTAAAATGGCGCAGGGGGCGGGTTCCGCTCGAGGAGCTGGCGCAAGATATGGTCTTGCAAATGGAGGCATCCAAGCAAGCAATGGAGAATCGCTTCTTTAATGAAAAGCGTGTCGATGGGGCCTTACAACGCTCCTACCTGGCTAATGTGCTGCGCTTTTACTTTGAGCGTTCTCGCCGCTACAATTTATTCGATCCCGAAGCCGAAAGTTCGTTCCTAGAACATCTTACACGATTGGAAAAAACGGGACTGGCTTTCAGATCGAATTACGAAGGATATATTGTCAGTCTGGATAATGAGCCACGTAAACCATTATTACTTGGCGATGCAAAGGTTGTTGTTCTTACGGCTACCAATTTTGAAGATGAAACAGAACTCATTCCTGCTCTTTCTCGCTCTGCCAATGCGCAAAGCTGGGCAGGAAGCGCAACTTTTGAGGAGCACCCAGATAATCTTCCTACTAGACAGGAGAGCTTGCGTGGGCCGGAAGTCCCGGGCTCAGAGACCCGGCCTCTCCAACACGATGATCCTCCTGTTATTCCCGATACCGAATCTGTAGATACTCAAAATCACATTGATGCTACCGAGGTTGTTATCCCTTTGGGGGAAGCTTTAGGCGAACAGGTGAATTGGAATCCTGGCGTGAAAGGAAGCCCACATCTTTTCATTCTTGGTATTCCTGGACAGGGAAAATCATGGACAACCACACGCATATTGTCTGAACTAGGCAAGCAAAATGTTCCCGCGCTCGTCCTGGATTTTCATGGGCAGTTTGCCGAGTCCCAGGGCATTTTTGTAAAGGAAGATTCGCCTAATGTGTTGGACGCAGCCAGAGGGCTTCCGTTCTCACCTTTTGAATGCACAACAGAAAATGGGCAAGGAGGATGGATGGCGAATGCATTGGCGGTAGCAGAGATTTTTGCATATGTAGCCGGGCTAGGTGAGATGCAGAAAGACGTTGTCTACACGTCGGTTCGAGATGCATATAAAGCTCGAGGCTTTGATGATAATGGCAATGACGATATTACCCATATGCTAGAATATCCAACGCTCAAAGATGTATTGAAGCGCATTGAGCAGAATGAGCAAGCACGTCATGTTGCTAATGTTGCTGCTCGTTGCCGTCCACTTCTTGAAATGGATCTCTTCCGTCCAGCAGAACAATCAGCAGACCTGTTATCCCTTGTGCGCAGCGGGTTAGTTATTGATTTACACAATTTATTCGCGGAAACACTACAAATGGCTATCGGAGCCTTTGTATTACGTAAACTCTACAAAGATATGTTCCGCTGGGGATATGCGAAACAACTGCGATTAGCCATTGTACTCGATGAGGCGCATCGCCTGGCTAAAGATATCACACTACCTAAATTGATGAAAGAGGGACGCAAATTCGGCATTTCAGTAGTTGTTGCGAGCCAGGGAATAGGAGATTTTCACCCGGATGTACTGAGTAATGCAGGAACCAAAATCATCTTCCGCATGAATTATCCTGAGTCACGTAAGGTATCAGGCTTCATTCGTGGACGGCAAGGACAAGACCTCTCCGAGCGTATCGAACAACTCTCTGTGGGTTCTGCTTATATTCAGACGCCCGAAATGTTGTATGGTTCTGAAGTGAAAATGTACTCCCCTGAGGGGTGAGGTGAAAGGGAACTGGTTCGAAACTACGACTTGTCATATCCTTGTGCTGGCTACTTCCTTCGAAAGTAGTCTGCAAAGAGGAGTGAGATGCTGCTCCTAATCGGCAGATGAGAAGAACTGGCAAAACATCCCTGACACTGCTTGCTGTTGCAAGAGTGTATGACGTCTACAAGGAGGAGCATCTCTCCGTTTATGCGCCCACCTCCTTTGGAGTCAGAGTCACTTCATAACCCAAGGCTTCTAAGCGTTTGACTGTGTGTTTTCTGAGACGTTCGCGATCTAAGGTGTCAAAGTAGTTCGCTCCGAGTTCTGATAGGCAATACGCTTGGTGATCACATGGTAGAAGTTCACGGCCACGGCGTGGGAGACCGCCACGATCGCTTTGGTTTTGCCAATACGACGAGTTAAGCGGTGATACTGAGTCGATAGGTAGTTGTCTTTCGTCTGAAAAATTCTTGATGCTCCTGCAACCTAAGCGTATGGCCAGGAAGCCGTTTTTTAACAGCTTCCTGGCCATACTGTAGCCATCAATTTGGCCTACTCCTTCTTCGCCTCGATATTCACCTGCCAGTTGATGCCATATTTATCGGTAAGACCTCCGAAAGTATCGCCCCAGAACACTTTCTCTAGTGGATGATCAGCTGAACCACCCGCACTCAGGTCGGCGTACACTTTGCGCAACTTCTCCTCATCGGAGCCGATGATTGAGAGGGCTACTCAATTTTGTGAGGCCAGTGTTGCATCACTCCTATCACTTGCCCTGAGATTAATCTCGCCGCCAGACAACGACGCATTGATGACCTGACTTTTTTCATCACCCGATGCGCTTGGATCAACGTCCCCCCTGGTTGTTATGGCTAGCTCTCCACCGAAAACGCTCTTGTAAAACCCCATCACTTCCTGGGTATGACCCGGAAAGAATAAATACGCGTCTAATTTCGTGTTGCTCATAATTTTCTGCTCTTTCTTCGCTTATGCTTCTACTCATTCTGGTCTCTTCCAGTCAGTTTGACCGGTCTGCTAGTATACAACATTCCCCACTGCACTTTATTTGAACAGGTACTCCTCTCAGGGCAATCGCATCTCATTCACCCCATCCAGAATGCGTTGGATGTAGTGGTTGTCCCAACCCTGTACTGGCTATTGGGATATCCGTTCTAAAAATTGCTTGTCTACAACTAACAAAGTTGCGGACTGCATTATTGCATACTGGAGTGAACCCAGATTAGCATACCAGAGGCAAAGTCAACAAAGTAGCTCTTGGGCATATGCCATCTCAAATTCGATAGGTGGCAGATACCCCAAACTCGAATGGAGTCGTTTGGTATTATACACATCTTCTATGAACTGTTCAATGGTGCTTTGGGCTTCCTCGAAGGTCTGATACTGCTTGAGATCCACCTCCTCTTGTTTTAGGGTCTTGAAAAAACTTTCGGCCTTGGCATTGTCATAGGGATTGCCGAGGGCTGACATACTGATGCGAGCTTGAAGGCTCACTCACTAGACGACACAACTGACGGATGGACATCTGTGGTTTCTCCTGCTTTGCTTGCATGATTAGGGCGTGCCGTGCTTGGATGGAAGTTGCTGGAAGGCTTTTTTTAAGACAGTATTCTCCATCGCTAACTGTCCACAAAAACGCTCCAATTCTGCCACTTTTGCCTCTAATGCTTGTGTTTGGCTCAACTGTGGGACACTGAAGGCTGCTTCCCCGCGTGTCTCATATTCCTGTCGCCAACGTGCCACCATACTAGCTGCCAGGTTGTGTTCTCGACAGATTTGCGCGGGCCGTTTCTCTCCACTGGCCAATTGACGTACAATGGTCAACTTAAACTCTCGGCTATGTGGTCTTCCTCGCATGTGACATCTCCTTGTCTGGTTCACTTGGCTGTAGTATACAGCACTTCTTGGGAGATGTTGACTTTGGCAGTGGTGTGCTCACAGGGGTGCAGCCCACAGCGCGTAGTACTTTTCAGCCCCGATTAAAGGGATTCAGGTTTTCAAGGTTCTCTTTCGTAACTTTGGTCTTGCCCAGTAGGTCTTTACGTATGGCAAGGAAGATAAGACTGAGTAACTCACTTTCCTTGTCATAATCATGCTCTTCGTTGTTATCTGAAAATCTAACCCAGGCATCGTATGCCTTAATGACGTCGTCGCTGGCATAGAGCAGCAGCTGATCTCTGGCTAACATCCTTTCAAGGTCTGCCTCTTTTCCCGATACATCTTCATCATGCGTGACAGCGACTGATACCTTTGTGAAGTTTGTCAGGAAGTTTGTATACGCCTCGCGCTTCTGGTCGGCGATTTTGAGGTTTAACTCTTTATTTCTCTGAAACAGATAGGGTAATACAGCGCCGAAAACGGCAATAAGGGCAACAATGATTTCGACCACAAGCAAACCTCTTTTTGTGAAAGTGAGTGCGCGTAAAAGATGATCTCTTTACTAAAAACTCATCTTTAACTGAGAAGTAACATATAAAATAATCAAATAGAACCGTGTTTGAGAGTCCCTTTGATAGCGGATAGTACTTTCAGCCAGATATGTGCCATAGCGGCTCAAGAGGTGTGTATAATGGCATGTCATCGTTTTTCAAATGGGTATAGTTAATACCCATTTTCCATAGAAAACTGGAGGCATCATGGTGGTTGAGGCACAGGCAGCCCGAGCAAACGGAAGCGCGGGGGTGAGCAAGTCGAAGCGGCATGCTGTTATCGTCGGTATTAATGATTATTCTGGAACTGGTATTGGGAACTTATCGTTCTGCGCGGCGGATGCAGAAGCATTTTACGATGCGCTCATAACATATTGCGACTATGACCCAGATTGCGTCGTCCTGTTCTCGGACGGCCCTCACGAAAAGGCCAAGAAGCCCGAACGTTCAGATATATTGGCCGCCATCTCCGACATGGCCTCTCGCGCCACTGAAGAAGACTCCATCCTCCTATTCTTTGCCGGTCATGGCACACGGGACCCAAAAGATAGCTACCTGCTGACACAGCAATTCCGAACACAGGTTGTCGCTGACACGAGTATCCCAATGGATATGATTAACAATTACTTTCGTGAGTCCAGGGCAAAGTTCATAATGCGGTTTTTCGACGCATGCCATTCAGGGCATATTGGCGCACGCACAGCGCCAGTCGGGCCGGATATCAAGAAGCATTTCTTGGTCGAGGGAAAGGGCTGGGCAACACTTTCGGCGTGTGAAGAAGACCAGTACGCCCATGAAGATCCGGAGCTTGGACATGGCATCTTTTCATATTGCCTGATCAAAGGCCTGAGCGGTGAAGCTGCGACATCCGAACAGCATATCACCTTTGATTCGTTGATCTCATATACGATAACTAATACAATCGAGATCACGAAAGACCGTGGATTGGAACAAACGCCGGTTACCGGTGGTTTCCACGCGGGAATTCTCGTGCTGGCAACTGTACGCTCGCCGCGCCCGACTCAGGTATTATCTGCACTGGTAAAGATACAGGAGACGACCGTCGATCAACTCAAACCGACCCCCGACAAAGTTCCCCAATTCATCGCAGATATCCGCTCTATCCTGCAAAATGAGCCACTGAAGATGGATTATGTGGCTCCTAATCAGGAGGCGAAGATGGCCCTCGGCGATAAGCTAACGCAGAAAGTCTATGAGTGGTGTGAGGAGCAGAAGCGTCTCTATCATGACCACTTAGATGGCGTAGCAATTATCAGCCTGAAGCGTCAATCGATCCAGGCGTGCCCCCTTAACCTCCAACTGGCAGAGTATATTCAGGCATCGAAGATCAAACAAGCAGTAGGACTGAGGCTGACCTATCGAACCGAACAGGTAAAGTCTAATTCCTGGCAGCTAGCCTTCATGGGCAATTACGAGACCCGTGAAGTATTGAGTGGGATCAGCGAAAAGCAAGGGCATTATGAATCGGCGGTCTTCCTGATGATCAGGACTAAGGATCTGCTGATGCCAGTGTGCGCGATGGTGATCGCTATCATTTCGTCCACATTCGGCCTCTATCTACTGCAATATTCCTGTTCAACATTGTTGGATCCAAGTCAAAAGGAGTATTGGGACCCGACTACGTTCTCTGTACGGACTCTGCATGCGATTCCCTTTACCGATCAGGAAGGCGTGCAAACCCTTGAAGAACTCAAGGGCCTTTACCCACAACTCGTCTCCTTCTTGAATGAGAGCTGTTCGGCGCGACGCACCTATCTGGAAAGCATAGGTGTGTTAGGACAATCGTTGGTGTAGCCGACGTGAACCTGCGCGAAGTATTAGCACAAGCGTTGATGATAACCAACAACGCTTGCCTGGCGTGGTTACTCGTCGACCAATGGCACCTGATAAAACGCAGTCTGCTGATCCGGAGACTTTTTCTGTGATGACCGGAGTGGCCTGGCGGCTACGACGTTTGGCGGCAGTAGAAAGAGGTAATCCTGCACCGGTTGTCGGCCATAGACTTCGGTCATTTTCATTTGGAGACCCCTGTACTGGCTACCGAGAATATCGGTTCCAAAAAAGAGTGTCATTAGTGGCTCAACTGATTCCTTTTCTCCTTGAGAACAAGGTCTGAGTCGGCAACTTTATTTCGCCTGAAGAATCCTTTAATGCACGTAAAATAATGGTCCTGAGTCGGCGACTTTATTCTTCCTGAACACTGTTGTAGAATTTGAATAATTGCGTTCCCATGTGAATAAATCCGTTCCCATTTCGGCTGAAAGGGGTGGCATGTGAAGGAGGCCATCTCGAATGTTGCGTAACGACGTATAATGAGAAGATGCTAATCTCAGTTCAGACTTAGCTTCTGGACTTTTCTGCTATGTACCCAAACACAACATTCAGGGTGGCATCATAAACAAAAACGTACCATTTTATGCTCGATAAACGCCTGAAAGAAGAACAAAACCCAGCTAGAAACGTGCTAACAAGGACTTCGACTATCTCCATCCTCATCTCTCATTTCACTTGCAAAACATTCCTCAAGATTGTTTACTATTACGTAGCAAGTTCATCTCTTCAGGAAGAAGTTTGTATCTAACATGTCTATACAGAATAGGCGTCAGGTCTCTTCTAAAACTCATAAAATGTTGTGGGGACGCGCCGCGAGTCTCTGTGCTTTTCCTGGGTGCCGACGTGAACTCGTTATAGACGGCAACACTGTTGATAGTGCATCCCTTGTTGGACAAGAATGCCATATCGTTGCAAAAGAACCAGATGGACCACGTGGTGATTCACCGCTTACATCTAAGCAACGTGACGAGTATGACAATCTCATACTACTCTGCAATATTTATCACAAATTGATAGATGATCAGCCAAACACATATACTGTCGAATGCCTTAAAGCTATAAAAGCTGCTCATGAACAATGGGTACGCGAATTGTTACAAGGAACATCGCCTCTTTGGACTGTTCCTTATCAACGCAATCCCTTCTTTACAGGGCGCGAAGACCTGCTCGACCTACTTCATGATCGACTCTCACTCACTAAAGCAACTGCTTTGACCCAATCACAAGCTATCAGTGGACTTGGTGGCATTGGTAAAACGCAAATTGCTGTTGAATACGCTTACACCTATCGAGATGCTTATCAAGCAGTGTTATGGGTTAGAGCCACTAATCATGAGACGCTCACACTGGATTACGTGTCAATAGCGAATTTACTTCACCTTCCTAAACGAGAAGAGGGTGAGCAACACCTTGTAGTAGAAGATGTCAAACACTGGTTGGCAACGCATACACACTGGTTGCTGATTTTGGACAATGCCGATGACCTGACAATAGTGAGCGAATTTTTACCCACAGTACATCAGGGGCATATCGTATTCACTACACGCACTCACACAACAGGAAAGATAGCTCAACGTGTTGAAGTGGACACCATGAATAAGGATGAGGGTGTCCTTTTACTGCTCCGCAGCGCGAAGATACTCACACCAGAGCAGCCGCTTACGCGAGCAACTGATGTGCAATACAAAGAGGCCGAAGCCATTGTACAAGAACTCGGAGGGTTACCTCTCGCCCTCGACCAAGCAGGATCATATATCGAAGAGACGGAAGGTACTTTGACAAAGTATCTTTCACTTTACCAAACACATAGGAAGGAGCTATTACAGCTACATGGGAAGCTAGAGACGGAGTATCCCGAATCGGTTGCAACTACTTGGTCTCTCTCTTTTCAGCATATCGAGCGCACCAATCCTGCCTCTGCTGATATTCTACGGCTCTGTGCCTTTCTTGACCCCGACGCTATTCCCGAAGAGCTTCTTATACAAGATATTTTTCCTAAAACATCGGCAATAAGTACGCTTGTAGGGAACGAATTTCTTTTGGAGCAGGCCATCAAAGAGTTACTTCAGTTCTCTCTTGTGCGGCGTGACACAGAGAGGAAGCAAGTGAGCATTCACCGACTGGTGCAAGCTGTCCTTAAGGATAGGATGGAAAGGCATACGTATCTGCAATGGGCCGAGAATACTATTCGAGCTGTGAATAAGGCTTTTCCAAAAGTTCGAGGTCGAAACCTGGGAACAATGCGAACCATATCTCCCTCATGCAAAAGTTTGTGTTTCCTTAATAGAACAAGAGCACTTTACATTTTCAGAGTCCTTAGAAATCCTTACGAAAGTAGCAACGTATTATAGTGACCACGGCTTATACCCACAAGCAACACTGATTTGGCGGTACTTATCAACGCTCTATGAGCAAGCACTAGGTCCTCTGCACCCAGCCGCTGCAAACGCCCTCAATAGTCTTGCGTTTCTTTACGAAAAGCAAGGCAAGTATGACCTTGCTGGACCACTATTCCAACGCGCTTTAGCCATTCGTACGCAGGTGCTTGGACTTCAGCATCCTGACACCGCAGGTAGTCTCAATAATCTTGGGTTTTTCTATGAGAGGCAAGCCGAGTATGAGCTTGCCAAACAATACTATGAACAAGCCCTAGCCATCCGTATGCAGATACTCGGACCTCAACATCCAGCTACCGCAACCACTCTTAACAATCTAGCCACTGTCTATGTAAAGCAAGGTAAGTATGAGCTTGCCGAATCATATTACCAACGCGCCTTAGCTATTCGCGAGCAGATACTCGGACCCCAACATCCTAGTACAGCAGAAAGCTTCAACAACCTCGCATTTCTTTACAAGAACCAAGGAAAATATAACCTTGCTGAGCCATTACTTCAACGCGCCTTAACTATAAATGAGGAGATACTCGAACCCCAACATCCAAATATCGCAACCATTCTTAACAACCTAGCTGCCCTCTACATGGCTCAGAAAAAGTATGAGCTTGCCGAGCCATTACTCCAACGTGCCTTAGTCATCTGTGAACAGACACTCGGACCTCAACATCCCATCACAGCATTGACTCTTAACTCACTCGCACTGCTATATGATCAGCAAGGCAAGTATGACCTTGCTGAGCCATTACTTCAACGCGCCTTAGCTAATTGCGAACAGACACTCGGACCCCAGCATCCTGACACTACAGGTGTCCTCAACAATCTCGCATTACTCTATAAAAAGCAGGACAAATATGAGCAAATCGAGCCCCATTTATCAGCGAATCATTGCTATCTATGAACAGGTATTCGGACCTCAGCATATCAAGACGGCGCAAAGTCTTCTCAATCTCGTGTATGCATATATTGTGCAGGGCAAATATGAGGTTGCCGAACCATTGCTTCAACGCTCCTCAGATATCTACGAGCAGGTGCTCGGACCTGAGCACCCAGAAACTCAAACAATGAGAGAAAACTATAATGCTCTTCTAAAGAAGTTAGGGAAATTTAATAATGAGTAGTAACCATGCTCGCTACTTGGGTCATCCTGTCGGAAAACAGGTCCTTTGAGAAGAGTCATTCCAGCCGTCTTATAGGAGCAAACCACTACTGATGACAGAAATAATCATGGTTTAGAGAACGACCTTATTTTGCCCATAATACCCGTTCAAGTGTTCCAAGCGGTAGTTTTGGGAATAACTTACAAATGTTCTTCCACTCTCTAAAGAAGAGTAGACTCATCGCAACAGATAGAGTAGGAAGAAGCAAGCTAGAGAATACTCCTAACCCACTCCTCAACAGCATCTCTCACCCGCTTCTCTCTCCACTGATACCATGCTTGCAGCCATTTCTCATCGACCCGATGTAACGTATCTTTAAAGCGGCGAAACGCACCTTTGCCGTTTAATGCGATGAATAATTTTTCGGCGGCATGTTCGTCGGTGGGAGCGACCATTTCGTCCACGAAATCGACCATCCACTGGTAGGCTTCATGGGAGGGGATGCGCTCAATGGCAACGTAGTCGTCACTCCCATCGATTTCTTCCAACAAGCGTTCATCCTCGTCGGACAGGCCAGAATAGTCTGAAAAGAAGACCACTTCGCCTGAGACCAGATTCAAGAAATACCTGTTCGCCAGGTCCGAGTCTTCCATCGCTGTTTCAAGCATGTCCAGGTCAATGGGTTTTCCGTTCGGAAGTGTGATCATGTGATACTTCTCCTGATGAGCAGGGTTTCACCAGCAGAAGTTTCTTGCATGGACTCAGGCTCCGTACAAGCTGATTTCTTTCTGTCGGGCATAGCGCTGGATTTCATGCACGTCCGTTATGCCCTTGACGATGGCTTCCTGAATCCATTCGTACATCTCGTATTTATTTTGATAGAGCCGATTACTGCAAAAGATGTTGCGACGAGCAAAAGGTGGCGGTGTCGATTCTCCTCGTGATGTTCTCGGATGCATTGGATCGTTCGCACGTTGGGTATACCACCAGGGAGTATCGAGAATATAGGAGGAGTCGTGTACCCACTGCGGGCAGGGTTGGTGATGGAGGTCACAAAGATATTCGACAGATGCGGCGCAAAAAGCTCCCCAACGACGGGTCCATTCGGTTTCCCGCTCTGGCTTGATTAAAGGATCTTTACCAGATCAGGTCGGATATGCTTTGCATAACCATACCAGGCATTGGAAAAATCTCCCAGGGCCGTCCAGGGATCTTCTTCCTGGCAAATCCGTTGGTAGGCATATGCCATAGTATCGATCGTTGCAGGCAGCGGTGGTGGTTCTTTATGCCGGTCAGCGTAATCTTGTGCCATCAGGCGCAGGATTTCAAATTTCATGGTTGGGCTTCTCTCCCAAAAAGTTGGTTTAGAGCGTTTTCGATACCTGGATTACTTGTTACAGAAAAAGATTGGCTTTACTATACCACAGGATGGCATTTCTTACCCTCAATTGGCCGGGCAGCTAGATTTGACTCAACCTTTCTCATTGTGAATAGGAAACTTTATTGTGGTGATTACCCACAAGTCCGCACGAGATCCTTCGCTTCGCTCAGGATGACATTGGCAGCAGATGTCATCCTGAGCGAAGCGAGGATCTGAGGCCCACATGCGTTGTCTTGTAGGCTTATGGGTAATTACCAGACTTTATTTCCTTGACAAATCGCTGGTGCCTTTCCTATACTTGCCTTAATGGCTCTTTCAGAATGGTCTAGAAGACCTGCAATCAAGCAGATAGCCAGGAGGAGAATGACAAAGATGCGCCTAACAAGTATACGCTCTGGGCTTCCCATCGCTGTGATCCTGGGTGTCGTGTTGAACTTCTTGTTTGCCCTTGGCGTCCACGCTCAGGTAGCAGCGCACTTCGACACTGAGCAACGTTGGGGAACGACCAGCAACATCTACTGGGAACCGACGGTAGCCGCTGACCCCAGTTCAAACTGGGTCTACCAGCTCACCAGCGATCAAGTAACGTATCAAATCCTGTTCCGCTCCTCCAGCGATGGAGGTACTACCTGGGGACCCTCCAAACCTATCTGCCCGTTGCGTGGTACTCCCTGGCAATATGATCCCCAGATCAAAGTAAGCAAGGACGGGACGATCTATGTGGCCTGCCTGAATGGCTTTAACAACCCGGGGATCGTCTTCACCAAGTCCAGAGACCATGGGGTGACCTGGAGCCGTTCCCTTCCCATCCAGGGCAAGCTGGACTATGGAGACAAGCCGATCCTGATCATTTCTAGCAGTGGGACAGACGTGTATATCGGCTTCAATGGCAAGCTGGCGTTCTATGTGGCCGTTTCCCATAATGCTGGCAACAGCTTTGCCCGGCCCGTACTGGCTACAACGGAATCGCTCTGGTACTACTCCTATGGCGGGATCGTTGCCCCCAATGGCACGGCATACTTTGCGGTGGGCGGAGAAATCACCATCCACGGCCAGCAGACCGGTCCTACGAAGGTGGAGTTACTCAGTTCTAGCGATGGGGGGAATACCTGGAGAGACCATTACTTTGCAACAGGCCAGGAGGGCCTCCCATGCAACGTGCAGAATTGTTATCCGGACTTCTATGCCCCGCAAGACACGATCACGGCTGACGCACAGGGGAATTTGTTGTTCACCTACACTAAAAACGATGCCGTGCATGGCAACGCCAGCCTCTACGTCTCGCGCTCAACCGATGGCGGAGTAACCTGGACAGCCTCATTGGTGCTCAATGCCCTGGGAGACAACACCTCGCCAGAGCTTGGGACTGGTCCAACGCCAGGTGACTTCCGCATTGTCTGGCAAGATAACCGCAATGGCCCGCATGCCTGGAATACCTGGTACGCTCGCTCAACCGATGGCGGCATCTCCTGGAGCAGCGCCGTGCGGCTGTCGAACCGTGGCAGCGGTGCCAGCTACAAGACACCGCTGGGCTATCGATTCCCGTTTGGTGACTACCTTGGCATGGACGTGAACTCCACCGGAGTCAACTTTGTGATCTGGGGTGAAGGAGCCAACGTGTATGCCGATGGCGGTACCTGGTATACTCGGGGGCAATAAGCTATCCAGGTCAACGGATTTTCCGTTCGGCGGCATGATCCTGTGATACTTCTCCTGACAAGCAAAGCGAAAAGCCTGCCAGGAGAACATCACCTATTTAAATGGTTGTCCCCAGCGCTCATTAAAGGCAACCTCGCCCAGAGGCTTGCGCTTCTTCTGACCTTTCCCCACAGCTTCGGTTGGGTAGCCGAACGGAAGGATCGCCAGGATCGAGACATTCTCAGGAATGCCCAACACAGGATTGATCTGCGGCAGATTATTAAAGCCAGTCCAGTTTGAACCTACACCTTGCGACCATCCCGCCAGAATCATGTCCTGGATAGCGCGACTGCCATCGGAGACATCAAAGCGGCTCTGGTCCATAGCCACAACAATCGCCAGTGGTGCCTGCGCAATATACGGACCCGTACGTACGAGTTGCCCAAGTCGGCGCAAGGTCTCCTTGTCTCGTACAACGATGAAGTGCCAGGGCTGGCCATTCTGACTACTGGCAGTCAGACGACCCGCCTCAACAATTTGCCGGACGATAGATTCAGGGATAGGCGTATCTTTAAAACTCCGCACTGCCAACACAGTACGAATCGCATCAAATGTTTCCATGCAAACAACTTCCTTTTCTTAATTTTTTAACGACAACGTAATTCCTCAACTCGAAATATTTCCAGGGACGCAGCAAGATTTTAGCAGGGTTCAATGGCTAGAATTTGCCACCCAATCCTCAAGCTCGTGACCGGCTCGTCCCATACGTACCTTGACCAGCAGTGGCATACCGAGCACCCGACCACGCCCCCTTTGGGGCAACCGACTCCAGCCGCTGCAAATCCTCTGACGAGAGCCTGACAGAGCAAGCTGCCACATTCTCCTCCAGCTTCTCCCGACGTTTCGTACCAGGGATCGGCACCACATCCTCCCCTTGTGCCAGCAGCCAGGCCAATGCCAACTGCCCCGCCGTGATATGCTTCTCCTCCGCTAAACGGCGCACCTCGGCCACAAGATCCAGATTGCGACGGAAATTCTCACCCTGAAAGCGTGGATTATTGCGTCGAAAATCGTCAGGAGCGAAATCGTCCGGGCTGGTAATTGCCCCGGTCAGGAATCCACGTCCCAAAGGACTGTAGGGCACGATTCCAATTCCGAGCCGTCGCGCAACCGGCAGCACCTCATCCTCCAGGTCACGCGACCACAGCGACCATTCACTTTGCAGCGCCGTAATCGGATGGGTAGCTGCCGCCCGTTCGAGACTATCGACGCTGGCCTCAGAAAGCCCCAGGTAGCGCACCTTACCAGCCTGAACCAGTTCAGCCATCGCCCCTACCGTCTCCTCAATCGGCACATCCGGATCGACCCTGTGCTGGTAGTAGAGGTCGATATACTCAACGCCTAGACGCGCCAACGACTCATCGCAGCAGGCTTTGACGTACTCCGGTCGCCCACTGATCTCCATGCTCCCATCATCGCGTTTCAAGCCGAATTTGGTTGCCAGAATCACCTTGTCACGTCGATCAGCGATGGCACGTCCAACCAACCGCTCATTGTGCCCATCGCCATAAACATTCGCCGTGTCAAGAAAGAATATCCCCAACTCAATCGCCCGCTGGATCGTCGCGATGGACTCACGCTCGTCTGCTGGCCCGTATGACTGCGACATGCCCATACATCCAAGACCCAGGGCTGAGACGATCAAGCCCTGTCGGCCAAGCACGCGGGTAGGAATCATGAATTCGACATCTTGAGCTACCTTTCTACTCTACGCGAGAAGGTTCGTCTCCAACACACAAAAAATCAAACACGCAGTTGCGTACCTCATCGGGTGGCTTACTTAGTTGGCCTTTCCAGAGCAATCACAGGAATCTCACGTGCCGTCTTCTTCTCATATTGACCATAGGGCGGAAATACCTCTACTGCTCTTTTAAACGCCTGCTCTCGCTCTTCGCCTGTGAGAACCCGTGCAGTCGTAGTAAATTTATCATCACCAACCTCGACCGTCACCTCTGGATGAGCCAGCAGGTTAAGGTACCAGTCTGGATGTTTCGGAGCGCCTCCTTTGGACGCGACCGCAAGTAGGCGATCACCCTCATCCACCCGCATCAAGGGAGCTATGCGAGGTTGACCTGTTTTAGCTCCTGTAGTCGTCAGCAGAATCAATGGTCCCCAGCCTTTCACCTTGCCCCCATTGGCGCGAAATTCCTCTATAACCCCTTTGTTTCGTTCATTCCAGGTTGTCATTAATCAAATCTTCCTTCTAGCGTAGTGAAAACCAATAAAATTGTAGAGAGAGCCACTGTAACTCTCCCTACTAGCAAGAACATATTTGCTCTGGGCAACTATTCCAATTATTCTCCGTTCCGTCACTCAGTCACACTTGACAAACCGCCTGCTTCTAAGTGTATAGTAAAAGCATAAAGGTCTGTCCAAGGGTATTCCAATGATTGCTCGTAACCAGCATCTCCTTGAAATACCCGTCATGTCCGACCTCCATCAAACAAGGTGCCCATTCCTCACAGGCCAATATTCTATCCTCAAAGGCCTCAATGAGCATCCTGATCTGCTAACTATCGAGGTTGAAACGAGATCCTTGATCTCTAGAAGGAGTAGCTTGTATGGCAGATCCAGAGGAAGAAAATAAACAGGACACCTCTAACCTTGAGGCAGAATACCAGCGCTGGCTGCAAGAATCCTACGACCCTAGTATAAAACAACCTGCGCAGAACCAAACCGAATCCGGCATCCCGGTCAAGCCACTCTACACTCCGGACGATATTGCCGAACTCGACTACATGAGCCAGCTTGGCTTTCCAGGCCAGCCGCCGTACACCCGTGGCATCTATCCAGCCATGTACAATGGACAACACTGGACCATCCGGCAGCTTGTAGGATTTGGCACCGCCGAAGATACCAACCAGCGCCTACGCTTCTTGCTCGAACAGGGAGCAACGGGTACCAACACCGTCTTCGATTACGCAACTAATCGGGGTTACAATAGCGATGCTCCTATAGCGGAGGGAGACGCCGGTCAAGGTGGCGTTGCCATTGACTGCCTGGACGACATGCTCAGGCTCTATGAGGGTATTCCCCTTGACAAGGTCAGCAACTCACTCGTACTCTCCCACCCGGTAGCAGCCGGAGTCATCTTTGCTATGTACCTTGCGGCAGCAGAACAGCTTGGTTACCAATGGGATCAGCTCAGAGGCACGCTTCAGAACGACTTCTTGATGGAAACGGTTGTCCTGACAGCTCCTAATATCCTCCATCCAGACTTTTCATTTAAGCTTTCCCTCGATGTTGTCGAATTTGCCACTCAGCACGTACCGAAGTGGAATCCCATCAGTTACACAGGCTATAACTATCGTGAGACCGGGGCGAACGCCGTACAAGAGGTGGGTCTTGTCATAGCCAACGCCCTTGCAACGGCGCAGGAGATGCTTCACAGAGGGCAGGATATTGATACTTTTGCGCCAAGGCTCTCCAGTTTCTTTTCCGCCGATAACGATCTTTTTGAGGAGGTCGCCAAGTACCGGGCAGCGCGCCGCATCTACGCTCATCTCTTCCAAGAACGGCTCGGCGCTCAAAACCCCAAGAGCACAATGCTGCGCTTCCACGTGCAAACAGCAGGCTCAGCCCTCACCGCTCAACAGCCGCTCAATAACATCACACGAGCAGCCTATCATGCTCTGGCCGCTGTTTTGGGAGGCGCTCAGTCTCTCCACGTCAGCGCCTACGACGAGGCCTTATGCATCCCCTCGGAGCTCGCGGCCCTCACCGCGCTACGCACCCAACAGATTTTGCTCTATGAAACAGGAGCAAGCAGGACCATCGATCCCCTCGCAGGATCCTACTATGTAGAATCCCTTACAACAGAAATAGAGAAACGCATTATGGACTACATTGAGGAGATTGATCGCCTGGGTGGTCTGGTCGCAGCGGTAGAGCAGGGCTGGGTTCACCGCGACCTCATGCGCAACGCATACGAGCGAGAGCTAGCAATAGCTGATGGAACGCGCAAAGTTGTTGGCGTCAATTGCTTCCAGGACAGTACAACGGCACAAATCGAAATATTTCGCGTACCCGAAACAGTGGAACGCCAGAAAACGAAGCTCGAACGATTGCGAGCCATGCGCGACACGCTCAAGGTAGAGCAAGCATTGGAGGCTCTGCGTAATGAGGCTACCGACAACAGAAATACGCTTCCTCCACTCCTGGAGGCAGTAAAGAGTGGTGCCACATTGGGTGAGTGCTGCGATGTCTTTCGCTCGCTCCATGGCGAACTGGCGTCAACCCTTACTCTAAAACGAGGTAGCAAATGAGCAGGAAAATCAAGGTTGTCATCGCCAAAGTTGGCCTGGATTCCCATTACCGTGGAGCAGTTATCATTGCCCGCTACCTCATGACGCGCGGCATGGATGTTGTCTATATTGGCAATCAACTGCCCGAAGGCATTATTGAGGCCGTGATCCAGGAGGATGCCGACGTTCTCGGCCTCTCCAGCCTCTCGGGCAATCACATGATTATGGTTCCTCGCATCCTGAAAGGTCTTCAGGATCAGAACATAGACGACGTACCGGTGCTGCTTGGAGGCATCGTTCCACTCCAGGATGAAAAGCCGTTGCTCGATGCTGGGCTGGCCGCAATATTCGGTCCAGGTTCCCGCCTCGAGGATATCGCGGCATTCATAGAAGAGCGTATATCCCAGCGTTCAACTCGCGACAATTCTGTCTCAACGAGTTCAGACTAGCATGCCTAACCAGCAGGAGAGAGGAGTACAGCCAATGTCAAAATACCGCCAGTATTGGAATGAGGCAAAGGAAACAAGAGATCCGAGCAGAAAGGGAACAAATCATCCTGAATCTCTTACAAGAACAGCTCGCCTATGTCTACGAGAACCTGCCTTTTTATCATGAGTTCTACGACCGTCACAAATTTCTTCCCTCGCACGTAAAGACTCTCAATGACTTCACGAGCAAGGTTCCCATCCTTACAAAGGATATGCTCCGCGAAGAGCAAGAGCAGCATCCGCCCTTTGGCCGCTACCTGGGCTTTGATCCCGAGGACGGTCTCCACATCCACGGCTCCTCCGGCACGACCGGGAGACCCACATTTTACCTCTTCTCGCGTGCAGACCTGGATTACATTCGCGAAGTTATGGCTCAGGCTTTCTATACTGCTGGCGTCCGTCCAAACGACATCGTGCAGATCTCAACCGATCTTGGCATGTTCATGGGTGGCTGGGGAACGCTCTGGGGCGTCGAAAAAATTGGCGCAAAGGCCTTTACTCCTGGTGCCGGTAACGCCGAGCGCCACATCCGTCTCATGTACCAGGTAGGCTCGACCGTCCTGGTAACCACGCCAACCTTTGCCTTGCGTCTTCTAGATGTAGCCCGCAGTCTCGGCTTCGATACTGCCCAATCACCTCTGCACCTCGGCATCTTCATCGGCGAGCCCGGTGCGGGAATCCCAGGTACTAAAAAAGCTTTGGAAGAGGGATGGGGCATCACCGCCCTCGACTGCGCCAGCACCAGCGAGACGACACCGTGGGCAACAAATGTAGAATGTCCAGAAAAGCGCGGCATGCACGTCATCAACGATGAGGTCTATACCGAAATAGTGGCAAAGGACGATCCGACTCGGCGAGTTGCGGAAGGAGAGAGTGGTGCCGTCATTTATTCGCATGTGAACCGTAAGGGCCAGCCCATGATCCGCTTCTGGTCGGGCGACGAGTCCCGCATGGTTTCAGACCCCTGTCCCTGCGGAAGAACCTATCCTCGTCTGCCAGATGGTGTCTATGGCAGAGTCGATGACATGCTCATCATTCGAGGTGTTAACGTCTATCCGAGTACGATCCAGCGTGCCCTCCTTGAAATTCCAGACCTCGGCAGTGAACACCGCATAGTGCTCGAGCGCAAGGCACAGATGGACGAGGCCACCGTCCTGGTAGAGTATGCTCCACATTACCTGCAATCTCTTCCAGTCGTCAGAACACGCCGAAAAGTTGGCACACCTGCAAAGACACGCCAGTAATCACCTTGCCGCCGTAACAAGTGTTCGTCTGAACATCGAACTCGTCGAGCCAAACACCCTGGAACGCTTCGACGTGAAAGCCCGCCGAGTAATAGACAAGAGGACAATAAAGTAATAAGCTCTTTCCAAGCAACAGCTCAGCTATGCTTTACACGTCAGGGGTTGAGATCCAATACAGCTCCCAGGCAATGCCATCAGGGTCATGAAAGCTGATATACCTGTCATGCGTCTCAGGATCTTCCTCAACTCCGTGGTTAGGCACCTCCGCTGCGTCTAAATCCTGCTTCATGCCTTCTAACATGCTTGCATCTTCTACGGCTAGAGCGAAATGATCCAGACCAACTCGAAACGGATCAAAGTGATCATGCCTCGCAGAGTATGAATCGCTCCCATACAACCCGATCAGAATTCCATACATATCGATTAACAACGCTCCCTCTATTTCCCTCACCACCCGGCTTCCAAGCGTATCAACATAGAAACGTTTTGCCCTCGCTAGATCAGTAACTCTCAAGCCAAGATGGCTCAATCCTTTAGCATGTAACTTCATTACGCTTTCCTTTCATCGCTCTTAAAACTCCTCTACACTATAGAAACCAATCTTTCTTTGTCTAAATTCCTATTAAGAGGAGCAGTTCGCGTTAATTTGCCGCTTACAACCAGATCGAAAAGAATAGATCAGTGAAGAACGCTCCATTGGAGAAGGAGAGACGGCTAGAAGAAGTTTTTACTTCTCCATCTGCTATAATGATCACGTTACCAGCAGGTACCCATCTCATTCAAGCGCATGAAAAAGGAATACGTATGTGTAGAAATATCAAACCACTCTTCAACTTCGAACCACCCGCCACCGAGGAAGAAATTCGTATGGCCGCATTACAATACGTGCGCAAGCTGAGCGGCTTCAACCAGCCATCCAAAGCCAACGAAGCCGCATTCCTTGCCGCCGTTGACGCCATAACAGCCGCCTCCAGTACCCTGCTCAGTTCGCTCGAGACACACGCATCACCAAGGGACCGTACAGAAGAGGCTGCCAAAGCCAGAGCACGCAGTGCTCAGAGGTTTTCCAGGTAAAAGGATTCATCCCAACCGCTCAATCACCTCGCATAGCAATTGTGGCACGATCCCAAACGAATACGACATCAGCACCGCCTCGCCGGATTGATGAACCCCACGCCCATATGGTCCAAGATTGACCACCGGCATACCTAGATCCTGGATAGCATCCAGGGGAAGGCTGTACTCCCCAGAGCGCTGCGGCTTGTCTGTCTGCCAGGTCGGCATATTCGTCGTCAAAGCCGTCACATCTGTCCCAGGATCAAGTCGCAGGTAGCTGATATCCGCGATATACGGGTAATACTCCTGTACCACCAGGTGCAGTTCGGGATGCTCCTCCGCCGTCGCATTCACGGCATCGAGTAATGCACACGGGATTGCCGCCACATGCGGGTAATACGGCGGCGAATAGTACAGAACGACAGCAGGCCCAGACATGCCGCTGCATTTCCACACATTGCGTACTATATGAAGTGCACGCTCACGAGCATCTAGCTGCGGTGGGCAGCTTTCCCAGGCCTTCTCCAATTCAGCATCCAGCCGCTCCTGCCCAAATCGCTGTACCACATGTGCACACAATTCAGCATAGGTCAGTACACTGCCGGAACGCGGCTGAATTGACTCTGTCTTCAAAGCGTCACTTGTCTGTTTCCATCGACGCTCAGCAGCGTCAATCCGCCGTAATGCCGCATCCATGACCTCCTCAGCCATCTCTTGTAGTCGCGTCAATAACTGTTCTGGTTCTGTGGAAAATGTCAGGACATTCAGATAAAAATAGGCTATGAACGGGAGTTGTACATCATAGTGAGCTTTGAGGTCGCTCGCATGCAGTGTAACTGGGGGCGGCGTACGTTGATTGTCTACCGCATCGCATAGCTCATCATTCATACTAAAGGTGCGTATCAACTCGGCAGCCAGCAAATTAGCATCGACACCATCAAAAGGGATGCCAACATGCGCTTCACGTCCGATCACGAGAAAGCTCGGCAAGAGTTTTCCGATAGTGCCCGTGTAGATATAGCGGTGCGCATCGCCAGGATACCGCGCAGTCGTGTAATCGGTATTGATTGCGCCAACATATTCCAGGCCATACCGTTCGCGCAATCGTGCGAGGAAATGTATCGCTTGAAGCACACCCGCCAATTCATTCTCCTCATCGACCGTTGCCAGCATTACAACCGAAAGCGGCAGCCGCCCCTCACGAGCCATACGAGCCAGATGCTGCATCACCGCAATATTGGCAGCGACCCCGCTCTTCATATCTGCCGAGCCGCGCCCAAACATCCAATCGCCCGGGTGAGCGGCCAGGTCTTCAGCAAGGCCAGGCGCTAATGCTATCAGCATCTCTTGCCGTTCCGCAAGTCCAGCAGGATCAAGCGCCCATGCTTCAAGCGGCCCATAATCCGCCGTATCCACCGTATCCATATGCCCAAGCAGCACGAGCGTGCGTGAACTCTTCCCGCGCAGGAAAGCATAGGCATTCTGACGACCAAACGCATCGCCAGGAATCGCATCAAGCCCAATCGCCGTATACGCGCCCTCCAGCCCATCAGCCGAGAGCAAGCGCAGCACCTCTTCAGCAACTCGCACTTCGCCCTCGCTCGAATTGACGCTGCGTATCCCTACCAGCCGTACCGTGTAATCTCGCACAATGGAATACCAATCGTTTTGCAATAGAAGTCTCCTTCTTCACAAAAAATCTAGCGGCCCGCAGAACGCCTTGCAGCAGACCCCCGCCGTCCCTTTGCTCCCGTTACCGCTCTTGGCCCTCTTCTGTCCGTCCCGTATTCCGACGTACTCACAACCAAAGCACGCGCATCATTCTTCCTCGAAGTTCCCCCCATGCGATACTGCTTTTCCGCTCCCCTCCTGCCATCCCTCACCTTACCGGAATATGAGCCTTCTAGCTCCCATGCAGGTGTGCGCCCACGTGTTCCGCTGGCAACACGCCCTTTCGGTCTCCTTTTCATATCGAAAGCCGTATCACTATCATACTCTGGTTGTACACGCCTGCCTCGCTCTTGATCCAGCGAAGCATGTTTACGGTCGCGTCCGGGTCGCTCTCGTCGCTCGCCCTTCTGCTCATGTTCCTGCAAGCTCGAAGCATCAAGATTTACCTGCGGGAGTTTCTTATACTCACGTCCCGGTCGCTCTGGTCGCTCGTCCTCCTGCATTCTTGAAGCCTCGAGACTTTCGGACGGTGCCGCAAGAGCATCCTCCCCAATCACAAGCTTCCGCAATACCACTCCTTGCCCCAAATTGCGCGCCATCCGTCGCCACTTGGGAACATCTGACGGCACCAGCAGCGTAATCGCCCTGCCTTGTCGCCCCATTCTACCCGTACGGCCAATCCGGTGCGTAAAAAGATCGCTCGATTCCGGTAGTTCGTAATTGATAACCTGATCTATTCCCGTAATATCTAACCCGCGTGCGGCCACATTCGTAGCAAGCAGCGTCTGCACCTGTCCCCGGCGGAAAGCCGTAAGCACCTTTTCACGCGCACTCTGGCTCTTATTGCCATGTAACGTTCCCACCGTAAATCCGAGCTTGCTGAGCTGTTTTCCCAACTTCTCAACACCGTATTTCGTCTTGCCAAAGACAAGACTACTTTCTCCCTCCGCCGAATGCAAGAGGGTACAGAGCGCAGCCATTTTCTGTTCCTGCGGCACCTGGTACGCAATCTGTTCAATCGTGTTTGGCATATCCATGGCAGGCGTAATCTCAACCTTGACCGGGTCTTTCAGGAATTTCTTCTGGAGCATCTCAACCCAGTCCGGCATTGTCGCCGAAAAGAGCGCCATTTGTCGCGTCTCAGGCGTAGTCGCCAGTATCTCTTCAATCACAGGTGCGAAACCAATATCCAACATCTGGTCAGCCTCATCCAGCACACACATCCGTAGCCGACTCAGCACCAAAGTGCCGCGATCAAGATGGTCCTTCACCCGTCCCGGCGTACCCACCACAATCTGCGCGCCATACCGCAGCGCCGAGAATTGACTACTATAAGCCCTTCCCCCCACCAGCAGCGCCGTCGAAAGCCGCCGACCGGCTGTCAGATCATTAAGCACAGTATTTACCTGAATAGCCAGCTCCCGCGTCGGCACAAGCACCAACGCCTGCACCACACGTTCCTTGGACAATCTCTCTACCAGCGGAATCCCATAAGCCAGCGTCTTACCCGAACCCGTAGCCGACTGCCCAACCACATCCTTCCCGGCCAGCAGCGCCGGAATCGCCTCAACCTGAACAGGTGTCGGCTCCACAATCTCCATATTCGCCAGCACCTCACGCGTCGCCGACTGCAAAACAAAATCATAAAAAGAAGACATTAAAAAACCCTTTCGGCCAATACTTTTGACATCCACCCGAAAATCCCTTTTTCTTTTTTCGCCGCCGTATGCGGCGCGATCTGGATGGATGTTAGACATACGCCCTTCTTGGGCGCAGTATAACTCCCTCAAGGCACATTACCAGCAGGGAGTATCAGAAGCAGGCCGTAGGATACGGAAGCAATGCTGCAAGCTGATATCAAGTACAAACATGCGTGCAGGAAGAGAATAATCTATAGAGGATTGCTCAGAACTCTTTAGCGTCTTTACCGGGGAACAGCACGTACAACCAGTCCGTCCCAAGCCATGCAAACAGTCATAACCATTGCATTATACCCGCTGGAAAGCCAATCGTCAAGCCAAACCGCGCACATCGCCAAATTACCCCCTTACCCTCCTAAACAGCATCTCAAATAACGCACCAATCTCTTCGCCGCTCAAATCAAGCGTGGCCTCTCCAACCGTCAACTCAAACCTCGCAACACCAGGAATCGATGTGGCAGCCAGCCAGGAAAACAGCCACGTGCCCGTCTCCTGGGCTACATCCAGTGCAGCCATCTCCAACTTCTCCCGTTCCCCTCGTATAAAAAGATGCATCATATTCGTATGTGGAGGATTTGGCACGATCTCAATCTCCGAAAATGGCGCAAGCACAGCCGCAATCTCCCTTGCCTTCGCGTGATATGCCTCCATCCGTCCCAGCCGTTCCCTCAATCCCTTCTGAGCCGAAAGCACGATAGGGATACAAATGGACAAGATTCCCTCCATGCCTGCGCTGCCAGATGCGTGACTCCGCAATCAAGTCTGCTGGTCCCGCCAGAATCGATCCCGCAATTCCACCCAGAATTTTGTAAAAGGAAACATACACGCTATCAAACAACCCCGCAATCTCAGCATACTCATGTCCATAAAATGGTCGGCATTCCCACAGCCTCGCCCCATCCAGATGCAACGCTATCCCTCGTTCCCGTGCCCACCCAACAATCTCCTCCAACGCCTCCCAGCTTGGCAACTGCCCGCCAATTTCCCGCTGCGGCAACTCAAGCAGCAAAGCTCCCATTGGCTCCGCAACCGCCTTGAGATCATCCAGCGTCAGCAAACGCTCCCCCGACCCGATCAGAATGCCATTCAACCCATGCAGCCGCTGGTATGCCTTCGCCTCGTGGATTTCCAGGTGACTCTTCGGATGAAAAGCAACATTCGACGTTCCCTTTCGTTGAGCCCAGATGCGCAAAGCAATCTGCTGGCACATTGTCCCACTTGGCATAAAAACCGCCGCCTCCTTCCCCAACAAAGCCGCAACCTCCCTCTCAAAACGCTCAATCACCTCTCCCTGCCCATACCGATCGACCTCCAACTCCGGATCAGTCACCTCCGCCAACTCACCTAATACCTGCCGCGCCGACTTCGGATAATCATGCGTCAGAAAGCGACTACAAGCCTTAAAGATCTTTTTCGCCTCGGGGCTATCTAGCATACGTCTGTTTCTCCTTTCAAGTACAATCCGGCAGGGTGACCGCAAGTAATCGCCCTACTATACACGGATAAATCTGCCATCCTCTTACCCAAGGCTCCATCCCTGAAACCTTCCGTCACCACCGACTATAACCAGTATACTGCATCTTGCGGTCCATCAAACGAGTACCACTCCTGAAACGACCGATAGCAAGGGCAATCATCTATAGCAGAAGTTATTGCTGTACTGGGTGACTCTTTGCGTTCCTTAACGTCTTGACAATTGCTTTCTTAATTCATATCTTTTAGAAGAGATTTGCGTATGAAACCTCACGTTTTATTAAAAGAAATTATTGAGGAGATATAGGATGAGTCAGAGCGAAAACCGAGAGCAAGCTAGACAGCCTGAAGACTTGAACCGGTTCTTCCTGGAAAGAGCCAACGCCGGAGATGTGGAGGGAGTGGTAGCATTATATGAACCCGATGCGGTGCTGGTTGGCCCAGGTAAGCAGGTGGTTAGCGGAACCCAGGCGCTTCGTCAAGCGTATAGGCAACTGTTCGCTGGAAAGCCAACGTTTGCAGGGGAAACCCAAGCTGCAATTCACAACGGTGATCTCGCACTCACTTCTACTCAGTTTACAACAAGTAGCGTGGGTCCTGATGGGAACCTGATGAAGATGAAGACAGCGACAACTGAGGTCGCTCGCCGCCAACCTGATGGCACGTGGCTGTGGGTGATTGACCAACCCAACGTCCTCGCATAATTTGTATGATCAAAAACACCCCATATCACGCAAAATGCGGCACCACCGTCTCCACAAACCGCTCCAACGACTCCGGATCCAAAAACCGGAACATAAAATGGGTCACTCCCACCTCGCGGAACCGCTCCAACTCCCCAATCACCTCCGCACTACTTCCCGCCACAAAATGCTTCTGCTCGCTACGCACCACCTGATCCGGCTTCTCCGAAACACTCGCCGTACTCAAATACGTCAGCTTAATCTCCGCCGGATCCCGCCCCACCTGCTCGCAATGCCTTCTCAAAATCGCCACCTTACGCGCATACTCCTCCACCGTACACGAATTGAAATTCCACCAATCCGCCCGCCTCGCCACAATCGCCAGCGTCTTCTCCTCACCCCCACCTCCAATCAGAAGCGGAATAGCAGGCTCCGGTCTCGGCACACAATAAGCATCCCGAACACTATAATGCTTCCCCACAAACGTCACCGGAGCCGAAGCCCACATCGCCTTCACAATAATCGCAGCCTCCTCCAACTGCTCCAACCGCGTCCGCGTATCTGGAAACGTGTACCCATACGCCTCGTACTCATCCTCCTTCCAACCCGCCCCCAACCCCAAAATAAACCTCCCACCCGAAGCCAACTGAAGATTAGCCGCCATCTTCGCCACTAGAGCCGGATTGCGATACGACTGGCACAACACCAGCGCCCCCACGCGAAACGCAGGAAACTCCCCCGCGAAATAACTCAACGTCGTCAAACACTCATGCGTCGCCGTCTCCCCCAACTGCAAATGATCCTCTGCCCATAGTGTACTAAACCCCCTCGCCCTCCGAATCAAGCCGCGATTGTACTCGAATAGCTCGCTCCCTGGAAAGTTTAGGGGAAACGGCTGAAGCATGAGACCAAATTCGATGGTAGACATACACGAAACCTCCCTTCCTGAGAATCATAGCTCTAGGCAATGCTTCATGCAAGGTCTTTCATTATTGTATCCGCCGTCTCCTACCGCTCAGATTTTAGCATAGTTTTCTGCGCGTTCGCCATTTTCCAGACTAGTCATACAAGGGCTTATATGTTATAATCACATAAGTATTGTAGAACTTTTTGCAAAAGTTCTCTAAAATAACTCCACTTCAAGCGCAATTGACACGAAAATTTGTTCAAATACTGGATATGGGGATCTACCTTTTCTTCGACCTAACACAGTGATTTTTCATAGTAGAGCCAACCAAACATTCCTTCTGAGTAGAAGGATAGGACCGAGTTAGGAGCATACCCTAGCGAAACAATAATTTTACAATGGTCTGTACTTAGGCTTTGCAAGCCTGCTCCTCTTTTTATGGGGGCCTGAGTTCAGGATCGGTGACAGAAACGTATGGATAACAACATTCATTCCAGGTTGGTTACAAAACTCTTAGAGGTATCAGGTATGGATGATTATGCCGTGCGCACTTCTTTGATACAGAACATTCAGGGTCACCGCCATCTGGTTCGTCACAATCAAGATGCTCAAGCTGATGTTACTTTTATTGTGAATGGGTTAGCTGAAATGCGCTTCTCAGACGGCACATGGGCGCTTTTAACCTTTATCGATAACGCATTAGCACGAGTACCACCTGCCATACCCTTAAAGACTCAACTAGAGGAATTACGACAACTGCTGGTAGATAAGCGAACGAATTCATCACAATCTTCACCTCCAGCATCAACACCTGCTCCTTTGGGGCAGATACAGCAAACAACGATAGATAATCCATCTAACAAGGAGAATAACAAAGCTGATATCCTTCTTGTACGGGAAACTCAACCTGACGTTGCTCACATTCAACCTTCTTCTCTCCTTCAGCACAAGATCGAAACTCAGGACTTCGATGTCTTTTTGAGCTACAATAGTGGAGATAGAACGGCAGTAAAAAAGATCGGAGAGGATTTAAAGAAACATGGTATTCTCCCCTGGCTTGATGTGTGGGAGTTGCGTCCTGGTCTTCCCTGGCAAAGAGCGCTAGAACAACAAATACGCACAATCAAATCGGCGGCGGTATTTGTTGGTAAGACAGGAATGGGGCCATGGCATCTCTCAGAAATGGACGCGCTTTTACGCCAATTTAAGAAACGCAATTGTCCTGTTATTCCAGTCCTCCTTCCCGATGCTCCTCAGGAACCGGAGCTTCCAATCTTTCTCGAGGAGATGAGCTGGGTCGACTTTCGCAAACAGGAACCCGACCCTTTTGAAGAGTTACTCTGGGGCATTACCGGGCAACCGCCGCTACCAGGCGTCGATGCAACTCAGGAAATCCAACCAGCCGCTAACACAATTGTCTATCCGGTGCATTTCTGGAAGCCTGTTGTAGATGATTTCTACACAATGGCGCATACGTACTTTGATGACATAGGAGTAATGCACACGAGGGTTGTTGAAGTTTGTAATCCATTTATCAAAGGACAGCTTATTTGGCCCGATCAGCATCAGAGAACCATCAAGTCCATCGTTGAGCTAGCTGAATCTGCCGATAAATTCTCCGACCTACTCGCAACTATCGACCAAACTTCGCTCAGCGGAGCCGACGTATCTCCACAACAACTACTCAAGCTTACAATTGGCCTCTTCGCAATTAAACGGCATATAAGAGACTTAGAGACACATGCTGCCGCATTCCCTAATAATGGCAAGACACTATCTAAACCTTTGATGCGTCAACAAATGCTCCGCTCTCTTGAGTTATTACAGCAGAGTATGAAAGAAGTACAATCCATTTATACATCCATCGCTCCAACAAAAACACCTGTCCACCTGCAAGTGGACACACTTCAGACTAATCTATCGATCACGCCAGATGACTCGAACGCTCGAGGGCAAATTGTACCTATCCAGAGACAGCCAATAAAGCTCTCAGACCCCGATAAAGATGCTCTGGCCAGTAGCCTTTTAAAATGTCCTTGCATCAGCGATAGCAACAGAAGGGAGGCAGTACTAAGGCGCCTGCCTGAAAATATCCGAAATTCCAGGATTAAGGACTCACGACAGGATATCGATGTGCAAAACATTGTCGAGGCGTGCGCTAACTATCCAGGAGGTATAGAAAGCCTGATCGCAGCAGTGCGTTTCTACGACAAAGCCACGTGGCAGATGCTAGAAGTTGATGCGGTCCTCCACAGAATCATGCTAGCGCACCCAGAATCCTGAATCCCATCTTAATAGTTAAGACAACTTGGTGATGATATTCAGACACATCTATGAACAGAGAGCGTTCTCAAGTAGGTTCCAGTGTCAAATCTCGCAAATCAGGCAAAAAAGCTCAGAATTAATCCCGACGATGCAGAAACACCATCGACAGATAAGGTGCGATTGTATAAATCTACCCTCGAAACGATCGAAGAATGGCTTGATACAGGTGATACTCGAAAATTGACACTCGATGCATTGGAAATACTTATCAAAGATGTACTTGATGTGATAAAGGGAATACGCGGGATATCTCTTGGAGACCTCGGATCAGAGGCATCAGTAAGTGCAATTCTTGAAAATCTACGCAAGGCCCGTACTGAGTTAAATGACGCATCAACTGTACTAGAAAAAAGAGGCACAACTCATGCGTTCTTTGAACGACTTACTAAGTGTCAGGAGTATCTCTCGACGGCACTTCGATACTTTGGAAGCTAGTACAGGCAGAGGATCAATAAAGTAGCATAGTCAAGCGATGTTGAGTACTACGCGATGCAAGTATATAGCTTCCTGCAACACAATGCATATGCTCTGGGTATTGACCTCGGTACGTCAACAGACAACCAGAAACTTGAGGTCTACCAACACACGCTTGACGAGATTCGTAAGTTACCAGACGTGGTTGACATGCGAACGATCAGTATAGATGTATTGAATGTGCTCGAAGGCGACCTTCGCAACATAATTTCTGGGTTAGACACTATGAGTATGCAATCCGATGGACCAGCTCAGGCACGATCACTAGTAGCTATAAAAACATACACGCGGCAAGCACGGGCAGAATTGTCCGTTGCATCGGATATGCTCAATCGAGATGATAGCAATTCGGCAAACGCACGCCGGGATTATTATACTGCTATAATCAATTGGCAAGAGTCTCTTACGGAAGCGCTGAAGCACTTCTAAGGGGATAGATCAGATACTTCTAACAGAATACCGTCGCTTACAGAGGATAGCATATTGACTTCTGAAATAAATATGCTACAATTGATAAGGATGGTACAGATGTTCTAGTCATTAGAAAGGTGAAACTTATGAGTGAAGACAGAGGCAGAGTGGTCGCTAGCCTAAGACCCAAAGATCACAACTTACCAAAGCTTTCACTGAATGATTTCCTTACTAAAGCACGAAGGTATCTGCATGCATTTGTTTCTAAACAAACATATTTACATGATTTACTCACTTTTTTCAGTAATGAACAAGAGCTATGGCCCGATCAAGGGGAACTTTTCATAATCAAGTTGGAAGCGGTACAAGAGCCGATTCTGGAACTTTGTACATTGTTAGGCAAATCAACACATCTCCCCGTATCTGTAGTACCACTCCGCTATCCACTCATCGTAGCACTGTATCATATTAACGAACAGATTAATTCAACATCAGCGCTTGTTAATGCATACGCTACGAGCTATCGAACATCTTCGAAAACCAGGATCCGTCAACATCAAGAGATACTAAGGAAAATCTCACAAATAGTAAGCATAAGCGAAGAGATTTTGGACCTCGCTCGTATTTTAATTGACCAATCGCAATTTGAAGAGCGCCGGCTTTCACAGCCCAGGCCCGGATAGATCTTTTATACCACATCAAATCTCCATCCTCTCTACTCCTCATACCCCAACGGGTCCCTATTCAACTCCCTCCGTTAAAATCGCCACATCAGCAAAAACTCAAATCACCCTTGCTTCCTCTCCAAATCCAAGGAGACAAACTTCCTCGCCTCTTGCCGACACCTCACACCTCTGGGCTCATTCCCCCCAACCGCCTCATCTCCGGCCACACCAGAGCCACCAGCAGCACCACCAAAATCGTCCCAATGCCACCACCCGCTACCGCGATAACCGGCCCAAAGAACTGCGCCACTAAACCCGACTCAAATCCGCCCAGTTCATTAGATGCCCCAATAAAAATGAAATTGACCGCCGAAATGCGACCAAGCAAGGCATTAGGCGTGCGCGTCATCAACAACGTACTACGAATCACCACGCTGATATTGTCGAATCCACCTAGAAAGGCTAGCATTAGCAGTGACAGCCAGAACGAGCGCGATATACCAAAGACAATCGTCGCCACGCCAAAACCCATCACAGCCAGTAGCAGTGTTCTTCCGGCTCGCTTGAACGGCGGCATATGCGCAATTCCAAACGACATACACAACGCCCCAATAGATGGCGCGGCTCTCAGCCAACCCAGTCCCGCCGGGCCAACATTCAGGATATTCTTCGCATAGATGGGCAGTAGCGTTGTAGCGCCTCCCAGCAGTACAGCGAACATATCGAGCGTAATCGAAGCCAGGATCACCCGCGTGCTGCGTAGGAACTTCAACCCCTCTCCCAGCGACTGCAGCGTCGTCGTCTCAACCCTGGGAGCAGCCTCTCGAATCTCACGCAGAAAGAAGAGCAGGCACACGAAGACCAGAATACCCCCGGCATTGATCGCATACACGAACGTCGCGCCCCCTAGCACAGCGATCAGCAGACCCCCCAAGGCCGGGCCAATTACCGACGCCAGTTGCCCAACGCTGCTATCCCACGTCGCGGCATTCTCGAAAGCGTTTTCCGTAACAACCTGTGGAACCAGCGTAGAAGCTGCCGGGCTATTGAAAGCAGCCGCGCAGCCATACAGCACTAAGCAGCCATAGATCAACACCAACGATCCATGTGTAAAGGATAAGACCGTCAGCCCAACCGAGACCAACGCCAGCATAATCTGGGAAATGATGACGATATATTTCCGATTGAAGCGATCAATAATATGCCCCGCTGGCAATGAAAGGAGTATAACGGGGATCACCAACGCCAACCCAACGCCACCGAGCACAAGGGCAGAGCCTGTTCGCTCGTAAAGCTCCCAACCAATGGCTACATCGATCATCCTCTCGCCCAGCCCGGCAATAAAAATACCTATAAGTAAAAGACGGAAACCACTAAAACGTAACGCCTGATAGGGATCGTGGGTATCGGACACGCTGCTCCTCTGTGAATTAATGATGAACAGATTATAGCATAGCCCTCCATCAATCCACAGCAAAGATTTGAAACACCCCTTGCTTGTTTCCCAAATCTAGGGTATACTCTAAGCAAGCAAGAGGCAACCCTTCCCCGCCTCTCATTTCATCGCATCGTCAATTCTATTCCTCCTTATGAAAGTTCTCACCGCAATTTTGTCGGGCACAGGCAATGAGCCACCACTCTCAATAGTAGCGGCCCTGGATGGAACAGGGAAACTTCATTTGACACTACTTCATATTGCATCATATCTTATCAATAAGATTGTTGACCATAAGAACGAGGAGACACACTTCCATGACCACCGTTTCTTCCACGAAATTAATGGACCCGCAAGTCTGGGCTGGAAAAATCTTCAATGGCGAGTGGATCGCACCAACTGGTGGTGAATACCAGGTCATTGAGCCAGCTACAGGAAATCAACTAGGCGTTGTTGGCCGTGCTAGCCTTGAGGACGTGCGGCAAGCTGCTGAGCGTGCTGCAGAGGCTCAGAAAGCATGGGCTAGTACTCCATTTGACGCTCGCGCACGAGTGCTACGCCGCGCCGGCCAAATCTGGGAAGAGCAAGCCGCAGATGTACAGCAGTGGATCATCCGCGAATCCGGTTCGACCGCACCGAAGGCCGGTTTCGAACTCCACGTTGCCGCCAATGAGTGTTATGAGGCCGCGGCCCTAGCCACACAGCCCTATGGGCGACTGCTACGGTCGGAAGCGCCCCGCCTAAGCCTTGCCCGCCGCTTACCGGCAGGTGTCGTGAGCGTCATCGCTCCATTCAATGTCCCGCTCATTCTATCCATTCGCTCAGTAGCTCCCGCTCTTGCACTCGGCAACGCCGTCCTGCTCAAGCCAGACCCACGAACCGCGGTCTGCGGTGGAGTTGCCCTCGCCCGCGTCTTCGAGCAAGTTGGACTACCTCCAGGCGTATTCCATGTGCTGCCAGGAGGAGCCGACATCGGCGAGGCACTGGTCACCGATCCACACGTGCGAGTGGTTAGCTTCACAGGCGCGAGTGCCACTGGTCGTCACGTGGCCGAACTGGCCGCCAGACATCTCAAGCGGGTGCTTCTTGAACTCGGAGGCAACAGTGCATTGATCGTCCTCGACGATGTTGACATCGATCGCGCCGTTTCCGCCGGGGCATGGGGATCATACTTCCATCAAGGCCAGGTCTGCATGGCCACCAGCCGTCATCTCGTTCATGAAAGCATCGCCGATGCCTACGTCGAGCGCCTCGCTGCTACCGCCAACCACCTGCCCGTAGGAGACCCCGCGAAGGAAGAAGTCGTCCTCGGCCCTATTATCGACGAGCATCAACGGGATAAAATCCATGGCTTCGTCACAGCCAGCGTGAACGCCGGTGCTCGACTCGCGGCCGGAGGCAAGTACGAGGCGCTCTTCTATCAACCAACCGTCCTCGCCGACGTAACACCGGGCATGCCAGCCTATGACAACGAGATCTTTGGCCCGGTAGCACCCGTGACGCGCTTCTCAACCCTCGACGAGGCAGCGGCTCTCGCAAGCGGCACCGAATACGGCTTGTCGCTCGGCATTCTTACCAGGGACGTAATGAAGGGCCTGGAACTGGCCGAACGTATTCCCAGTGGCATCGTCCACATTAACGATCAGACCATCAATGATGAAGCAGTTGTTCCTTTCGGCGGTGTCGGCGCATCAGGTACAGGGTCGCGCCTCGGCGGTCCAGAATGGAACATCGACGCGTTCACTGAAACCCAATGGGTCACGGTTCGCGGCGACATCGCTCCTTACCCAATGTAAGGCATTGCTTTAACCTGGTTGCCAGACCTGCACGGTATGGTCATCGCTACCATCAGAGGTATTAGGATCACCACTGCCCGAAGCAATGTGCGTGCCATTTGGAGACCACATGACAGCGTTGACGCTGCTTGAATGGTTATGATAGACATAGCGATTGTTACCGTTGACCGAATTCCAGACCTGCACTGTCTTATCGGCACTGCCGGAAGCAACGCGTATATCATCGGGTGACCACTCCACGGCATACACCGGCTGTGCATGACCTTGATAGGTATACGACGGACTTAATGAAACAGCATCCCAGACCTGCACCGTCTTATCATCGCTGCCGGAGGCCACATGCTTGCCATCGTGCGACCAGGCAATTGCGTTGACGTTGTTGCCGGAATGTCCGGTGTAGGTATTGATCGTGTTGCCCGTATTCGAGTCCCATACATCTACAACGTCATTCCGTGTGGAAGCAATGCGCCTTCCATCGGGCGACCAGGTCAGGGCCTTTACCCCTGCATTCGCCTGGTGCGTTGAGAAGCGCGTAGGAGAGGAGGCATTCCAGATCTGAATAGTCGAATCATCACTTCCAGAGGCCATACGCTTACCATCGGGTGATAATGCCAGACAGCGTACGGTAGCATTATGACCAACATAGGAGAACAAACTGGTTCCATTCGTCGCTTGCCACACCTGTACATCATCACTGGCCGAATAGATGTATTTGCCATCGCTCGACCAGACGACCGCATTGACAGGATTTTTATGCCCGGAATACGTGTAGATGTTATTCCCATTGGTTGCATCCCACACCTGCACCGTATTATCGCCGCTAGCAGAAGCGATCATCGTTCCGTCTGGCGACCATGCCACCGCTGTAATGTAGCGAGTGTGTCCAATATACGAGACCACTCCAGGGATGGTTGGAGCGCCTGACCCAGTAGTAGGCGTCCCTCCAGGAGTTGTATCGGTCGCACTGGCAGTAGGAGCAGTAGTCGCAGTAGCAGTCGGCGTTGTATTGTTCGCGGCGGGATTGGTAGCGGTAGCAGTCGGCGTAAGGGCCGTACCACTTCCATGGTGCTGCGAAAGTATCAGACCAACACTACCAACAATGGCCACCCCTGCAACTCCCGCCAGACCTATGATGACAGTACGCCTTGAAACACCTTTCTTCGGCGGCTGTGATCCGCCAGGACCAGGATATATACCTGGACTTGGTGGAGGACCACCGGCAGGATTCATGGGTGCATTCTGGAAAGGAGGTCCCTGGCGATTTACCACAAATGTGGGATCATTTGGAGCAGCCCCAAACGGCCCCGGGAAGTTCTGCGAGGCAGACTGAGGCTGAAAAGGTTGCTGACCTCCATAGTTAGGAGAAGATGGTGACAGCGGACCTGGCGCTGAACCCCAATTCGGTCCGTTTGGTTGCTGGAACTGCTGGGGGGTCGGTTGCACAAAATTAGGCGAAGACGGCTGACCTCCCATGGGAGTATTCCAGCCTGGACCTTGAGCCTGAGCAGCAAAATTACCGCTTTGATGAGGTGAAGACGGTTGGTTCACAGGAGCGTTCCAGATGATCCCTCCCTGAACGGGTGGAGTGCCGCCGGGTGTAGCGGGCAGAGGAGACAACATTCCTGGTAGTAGTGGTGTAAACTGACCTGCTCGCACTTCCTGGCACGCCTGCTCCAGGGCATTGGCAAAAGCTTCGATACGCATAAAGCGCTGCTCAGGATTCTTAGCCAATCCCCTCTGCACCACTTCGTTGATAGCAGGCGTAATTCCCGGAATTTTCTCGTATAAAGGAGCTGGTACCGCGAGCAGATGCTGGCTTGCCACTTCTGGAAACGAGCCACGAAAGGGACGCTCTCCGCTCAACCATTCATACACAACAACCGCCAGGGAATACTGATCGCTGGCCGGCATAAGCCTGCCATTAAGCTGCTCTGGTGCCATATATCCAATCGTGCCAACAACATCCTCCGTACTGGAGTAGCGCGAACTCTGTGTAACCACAGCAATGCCAAAGTCACTCAGCAGCACATCATTATTCTGACCCAGCAGCATGTTCTCCGGCTTAATATCACGATGGATGATTTTCCTATCGTGAGCATACTGCAAAGCCGCTGCAACCTGCCGGACGTAGGGAACGATCGTTGCTGGCGCTAAACGCGTCCCTTCAGGGTGACGCTGGCGCAGCGTACCATTTGGAGCATAATCCATGACGAGAAAGGGTGTGGTGCCTCCCTCTACACCAAATTCCAGCACCCGCACAATGTTAGGATGTATCAAGCTCGAAATAGCCCGCGCCTCTTTAAGGAAGATTTCCAGGTCATTACTTGCCAGGCGCGCCTGAAGGAGTTTGATTGCGGCTAACGTCTTGAGGTACACGTGTTCACCCAGGTAGACATCCGCAAAGCCACCCTGCCCCAACAAACGGATCAGGCGATAGTTACCAAGTTGCCTACCTACATAGTTGTTCATCCACAAACTCCTCCTTAAAGTGCTTCTATGCTCATAAACGTATGCAATCTATCTTCTAACCCAGCCCTGGAATAGGCGTATTGTAGGGACTTCCCTAAGCCTTGTCAAGTTGCGCACCCATATATCTACGATTCACCAGCATTTTTGATCGTTCTACTATAATTTGTAGTTCACTGTTAGCACCGCACTTCCCTAATTGCGGACATAGGGGATCAAACCCCTATGGGCAATCGTGAGACTGATCACGGTTGGACAACTACCAGCAGATATAAGGAAGGCTTATGAGCAAAGATGGGGTATTAGGCAGAGGATAGGATTCTGGGTTGTACGTGGTGCAGGGCATTTGCTACGGCGTGTTTTTCCTAATGCACTAGGGCAGATCGCCATTGGTGGAGTTTGCTAGACGACGTGCTAAGGGAGAGCTCTACCAGTCCGGTCGGCAAGTTGACAGTGATGGTTTAATGAAACAGCAGGTGACAAATTTAGAACAGTAGACACTGGAAGCGAGAAATAAGAAAATCCACAATAAGGTTGAAACACCGAAGGAGCCCTCTATGGAGTCATCCAAAACAAGCAACTATCCTCCGCCCGTAAACCAACTACTCACCTACGGCGAAGCTCACCTCACGCCTCCCGATAAATGGCCTAACTACCTTGAACTGGGCTTCGGCCCGGAACACATCCCCGACCTCATCCGTATGGCAACAGATCAACAATTGAACGAGGCCGATACCGATAGCCTAGAAGTATGGGCTCCCACTCATGCCTGGCGTGCACTTGGACAACTTCGTGCTGAAGCAGCAATTGAGCCCCTCCTCTCGCTGTTCGAAGAATTGGAATACGACGACTGGGTCACGGAGGAATTGCCAGAGATCTTTGGCATGATCGGTCCGACAGCCCTTCCAGCACTGGCCGCGTATCTGTCTGACACCACTCATGGCGAGTCCGAACTTATTGACGCGATTTCATGCATAAAACACATAGCAAAGCGCTGGCCCGACGCTCGTTCGCAGAGTATTGAAATTCTCATGGATCAATTGGAACGCTATAAAGAAAACGACTACGGCGTAAATGGCTTCCTCATCCTGGCCCTGGTGGATCTCCAAGCTATGGAAGCCCTCCCTCTTATTGAGCAGGCATTTGCAGCAAACCGTGTTGATCTCATGATTATGGGAGATTGGAACGACGTACAGGTCGACCTGGGCTTGAAATCCCGTGAAGAGGTAGAGCAGAGTCGATCCAGAAGATTACCCGAGTTACCTTTTCCCTCCAACAACCAGATAACCTCCTCCCCGTTTTCCTCCCAAACATATCACGAGCATAAGGTCTCTCACAAGAAATCCAAAAAGAAGATGTCCAAACAATCTCGCAAGAAAAACCGCAAACGCTAAAACTTCTTACAACTTTTATACCGATATATCGTATACTGGAATAGAAAGATATATCGCATTGTTACAATTGATGAATGCGATATATCGCATGAGTTCTCTCAATTTGAAAGGAGATTAAGAACAATGTTTGGTGAATTTAACAGACAATCTGAGCCTTCCCCTGAGGAAGCAAACTGGGAAGGCTGGACGCCTCCCTGGATGTCCGGTGAGGGACAAGGCCACCGTGGACCCTTCGGTCCCGGACGCGGATTTGGTGGCCCTCGTGGCTGGCAGGGTCCTCGCGGCCCATTTGGTCACAGGCACGGTTGGGGACATCACGGTCAGCATGGTCCTCGCGGACCCTTCGGTTTCGGTTTCGGCTTCGGCCCAGGTCGCCACTGGGGTATCCCCGATGAACTTCTAGCCTTGCGTTCCGAGGCTGCGGAAGTAGCACGCCTCTTCGCTATTGCCAGCCGGGGCACGTTCGAGAACAAAGAGCGCCTGACACAACTGCGCTCATTCCTCGATCGCTCGCGTAAAGAGCTTTCCGATATGATCTACGGATCATCAACTCAGGGTCAGACGACAACTGAGGGTGAGAGCGCAACTAGCTCTACAGATATCGGACAGGCGTAATCACTGTAGAGGACGCGATTACTCGCGTCCTCTACACACTCGTGGGATGCATAACCACTCGTATTTGTAGGGGCCGATGATGAAATTTACCAACCAACATCGGTCCTGATTTGTCATCCTGAGTGCAACGAAGGATCTGTGAAGCGAAACATCTCTCGCTGGGTACAGATGCTTCGCTTCACTCAGCATGACAGACAGGGCAATCGCATCTAATTTTTAGTGCAGCCTGGAGAGGACGTCTACAAGTTGAGCTTTGTAAAGCCTCATCATTATGAAATGGCTTATCACCGTCTTTGGTGAATTTAGATGCGATTGCCCTGGCATGACAGAGCCGGTTTGACTCGTGAACATTCATTATCAGGCTCCCTGGGCTGGGGCGGAGTAACTGCTCAGCCTTTCTGAGCAAGCAGAAATGGCGTACCTGGTCCCGCAAAAAATACAAGATGCTCTTCTGGCACGCCTGCCTTCCGGGCAAACGGCTCAAGGTCTCGCCTCACTACCCTCGCCCTGCTATAGCCAGCATCTTCGGCCAACTGCCTGAGTTCATCGTCACCGTAGAATCGCAACCGTGAAGCCATCGGTTCGGGGGCAGCCATCGTTCCTCGCATCGCAGGGTCGCTTCCCAGCACGACGAGTCGGCCACCTTCACGGAGCACTCGCCGGATTTCCCTCAGTGCCGCAACCGGATCGGGCAGAAAACCAAGGACACCCGTCATCACAGCGCAAGTGAACGTTGCGTCGGGAAAGGGTAATTGATCAGCACTTGCTTGCTGAATTTTGAGCATGCCCTCCGCCACAGCATCGGAGTTCACCTCCTGTGCGAGTCGGACCATGGCAAGACTGTGGTCGATAGCTGCTGCACGGCACCCGCTCGAAAGTGCCTCCTTCAGTAGTGCACCTCCTCCGCAGCCTACTTCTAACAAATACTCATCGGGGGAGAGCGCCAGTTCCTCTAAAATCACATAGAAGTTGGGGTAGTGGTAGAGCGGGTCACGGTAGATGGCGCGTGATTGCGTGCCTGATGGACGACGAGCCCTTCGATCCGTCAGCCAATTTCCGAAACCGCTGGGGCCCGTCGCCTGGAATAGTGGTGCGGCCACCTCACTGGCGAACCAGCCCATAAGCTCACCTGGATCTCCGATCAGTCGGCCCCAGCCCGAATGCGAGAGCTTCACCCGTGTGCCGCCATCGATCGCCTCAAATCGTATCTCGACCTCCGTCAACTCTTCGGGATTCCAGTTAGCTTGATGCCACTCCAGCAGGATCAGCTCACCGGGTTTCCAGAAGACGACACGCCCCACCCCAAACCCATCCTGTACTATGCGTCCATTTGCACCTGTCTCGAAGCTCATCCTCTCTCGCATAAGAGCCATGGCAAGTTCCTCAACAAGCACATCGAACGCCACCATTGGCGCAAGGGCAATGTCGATGCCAACATACACAGTAGTTCTGCTGTCTTCCACCTGACTATCTTCCTTTATATTCGAGAATGTAAAATCCCGCGTTATAGTCGGTCACGTAGAGCAGGCCTTCCGTATCCACAAACACATCGCACGATTGGATGACCTGGGCGCTTTCCGGTCGTGGGTCAAACATACGCTGGGGTGCAGGTGGGACAAAATAGCCTACCTCTTCAGGTCGGAAGTGGTTTTTCACATCGAATACTCGCACGCCAGCATTCTGATAGGTCGCGAAGATTAATTCTGAACTCTGGAAGGAACCGGGGCGGTTCTCATGCAGGTTATGCGGGCCAAAGTGCCCACCTTTCGCACAGTAGTCTTCCTCTGATGGTGTAGGAAAAGTCGCAATCGTCACGGGATTCGTTGGCTCACGCACATCGACAACCCAGGTGTACTTGACCTGGTCTGCACAATTATCCGCAACGCCTTCATCGGCAACGATGACGAGATCGCGCTCAGGTAACGGTAGGCTGGTATGCGTTCCACCTCCAAAGGGTGGAGACCAGTTGCGATGTGCAATGAGTTGAGGTAAGGCCGGATTGCTCACATCAAGCAATGTCAGACCCACCATCTCGCCACGAACCGTAAGCTGTTGTTCCGGCAACAATCGCGTGATGCAGCGCATAACGCCTCCCGGGTTGCCAGGTAGGCGTTTCGCCTCCATCGCGCCACATGCCTGGTATCCACCAGCGTCCCACTACGCCTGGATGTGTTGGATCTGCCATATCAATGACAATGAAAATATGATCGGTATAGCCTATAAGTGAAGCAGATGCATAGGCGTAGCGTCCCCCGACATACCAGATGCGGTGCAAGCCAAATCCCTCTACCGGCATGAAGCCGATCTCGCGCGGCTGATCTGGCCTGGAAATGTCAAACACACGCATACCTGCCGAGAAATCAAGGTTCTGTTTGCCGAAGGTATCAGCAAAGGATTGGCTGTAGTACTCAGCTTTCTCAATATGAATGTTGGGCGAATAAATGTTTACACCATTGACAACCAACAACAGATCATCAAAAGCTTGCAAATGGAGCGACCATGTGTTCGGCGGTGTCGGGATAAAATTAACCGGTCGGGGATGCTTGGGATCACTCACATCCATAACCGTCACGCCGTTGCTAAACATGTGACCAATATAGGCATGTCCTTTGTAGACCATGATCTGCACTCCATCGCCTCGCCCACCCTGATCGGAGTAGCTTACGAAATCGATGTTTTTGTGCGGGGCTTCCAAGGCTTCGTGGTTCATTGTTCTTCCTCCATTGAACACTAAATTTGCCCAATCAGCTTCATAATCCGCACCAGTTCACCTTCCGCATCCGCAACCGCTATAGGCATCACAAGTAATTCATCCAGGCCCATCACCAGAAGTTCGGCGAGTCGTGACGCCACAACGGTTTCATCGCCGGAGACAACCAGATTATCGATGAGCGCATCGGACATCGTCCCATCAGGGGAGACGGGAAAGCCCGCGTCAGCGAACATATTAGCATAGAACGGAAGCCGCCCATACAGAGCTAGCCGCTGACGTGCCGCAGCCAGTACCGCCGGGCGATCATGGCTGAGAGCTACCGGAATATGGGCTACAAGCGGCGGTACCGGGCGTCCTCCCTTCGTTGCCCCCACACGCAACGCTGGCAGCGCTTTCTCAAGCAGATACTGCACGGGACACACCCAGGAGATCCCGCCATCCGCAACCTCTCCCGCCAGTTGAAATGCCCCTTCGCGCAGAGCCGAGATCAGAATAGGAGTGCGAGGCGGACGCTGCAACGTCGTCTTAATTTTGTAGAAGCGTCCCTGGAAATCAACCTCGCCCTCCCAAAGGGCTGTACGCAGCACGGTCACATACTCGCGTAGGTGCTCCAGTGGAGCCGTCATGGGGATACCGTAAACATTCTCCATAGTCGGCTTATGGCTCGGCCCGATTCCGAGTCGCACTCGCCCAGGTGCAAGGTCGCCCAGTGCAAGTGCTTGCTGTGCCAGTGCCAGAGGATTTCGTGGATAGATAGGCACAATCGCCGTTCCCATCCTCACACTGCTAGTCCGTACAGCGGCCGCCCCAAATATCGTCAAAGTATCTGGTGCTGGGGTACTCTGGGTCATCCATACCTGTCGCACGCCAGCAGCCTCCGCCGCTACAATCGTTGATACCGCTTCAGCCGCATTCCATCCCGACACAACCAGCCCAATCCCCTCTCGCATCGAAATATTCCTGGCCGCAGTTCCACGAGCTACATCCTTATCTTGCATAAATCAAATTCCCTTTCTGATGGTTCTACTATCCCCTCTGAACATAGCACCCCGCAATCTGCACCGTCAAGCGCACCAAAGAACCATTTGTCTTTCTAACTCTTCCTGTTCTATGATACATATTGGTAAGCATTGAAACAGCCTACTAGAAAAGAGAACAGAAATAGATGGCAACGACCACACAAGATATACATCCAACAAAGATAACGCTCCCCCCAGGCCCTAGAAGTCTGCCCTATCTTGGCAATCTTCTCTCGTTGAGGCAAGACCCACTTGGCTTTTTTCAACAGTTGCAACGCACATATGGTAATGCAGCAACGATCTACTTTGGAAAAAATCCAGCGGTGCTGTTGTTCCGCCCGGAATATGTGCACTATGTGCTGGTGGAACACCCACGCAATTTCTCGAATCGCGGAGTGCTCTCGGAGAATAGCGAGGGCGGTTTCGCAAGTGAAGGATTGCTGACCATCGATGGCGAGAAGCATCGCCAGCAGCGCCGTGCAGTGTTGCCAGCTTTCCATAAAAAGCGGGTCGAAGGCTACGCGACGATTATAGAGGAATACACACAAGAACTTCTGAAGACATGGCGACCAGGTGATACCATCGATATGTCGCGAGCTATGCAAGAGTTGACGCTGCGTATTGTGAGCAAGTGCCTCTTCGGTATCGATCTGTCATCCCAGCTTAGCCCACTCAGTGACGCTTTCGACGGCATTCTGGGAAGTTCGACAAGCATGGCCGAGGACCTGCTCAATATTCGCATCGACAATCCCGTCACCGGTTATGGAAAGCGGATGGCAGCCACGCGCCAGCTCGATATGCTGATCTACACACTGATAGCTCAGCGCCGTGACCATACAGACGATTACAATGACATTCTTTCTATGCTGATGTCGGCGCAGAGCGGGGAAGAACCCGGGAAGAAACTGAGCGAAAAGCAGATTCACGATCACATCCTTACCTTCCTCGCGGCGGGTCATGAGACAACGGCGATTGCGCTGACCTGGACGTTTTACCTGCTCTCACAATATCCGCAGGTGCGTATCAAATTGCAGGATGAGATCCGCTCGGTGCTCGCCGGTCGTGAGCCTACACTTGAGGACCTGGCTAAACTTCCCTATCTTGATTGGGTGTTGAATGAATCGATGCGTCTCTATCCGCCAGCCTGGATGCAGATGCGTTTCGTTGCCAAAGAAGTTGAACTGGATGGTGTGCATCTGCCAGTTGGTACGCTCGTCATCTTGAGTCAATGGGTTATGCATCGTTTACCCGCTATCTGGCAGGATGCGGAGGTTTTCAAACCCGAACGCTGGGACCCCGCAAATGGTCAGCAGCTCCCCCCTGGAGCGTACTTCCCCTTCGGAGGCGGTCCGCGTACCTGCATTGGAATGCCACTTGCACAGTTGGAGGCGCGCCTTATTCTCACGAGCATCCTCCAACGCTATATACCGCAGCCTGATCCCAGTTATAAACCTGAACTCCGACCTACCATTACTTTACGTCCGAAGCAGCATTTACAAGTGACTTTGATGCCGGTGTCTTCCACTAGTGGAGACGCTCAATGGAAGCAGCTTATGTCCGCACCGAATGTAACTTTAGAAGAGCGCCGGGGATGTAGAACTGCGTTACTGAGTCTGTTCGGATTATAGCTGCGATGACAATCGCGAAAATGCTTCTCCTACAACGAGCATTTTTAGGACGAGAACGATCCATTAGTCGTGGGATGCTGGATTAACTCATAATAAATCCTCCCCATCTGTTCCGGAGGATAAGGCATCCCATGCTCCAACCACCACTGAACAAGCGAGATCGTCGAAGTCACAATATGATGCGCAACGATCTCTGGCGGCACAGTACTATCCGAGCGTGCCTTATGATCGCTCAGAACATTTTTCGTAGCAGCCTCAATCAAACGAGGAAGCAGTGTATGACTGCCTAAAAGCACACGCACCATCTCGCTCTGCTCCTGAACACGCCGAAACAGCAGAACCCCAATAGTGGCCGGATCATCAGCAGGTGCAGTCGGCAGCAACTCAATGAACTCAGCCAGCACAACATCCATCACATCCTGCAATAAATCATCCTTGTCCCGGTAATGACGAAAGAAGGTGGCATAGCCAATATCCGCCCGCTCCGTAATGTCCCGAATAGTCACGGCCTCATAGCCCTTTTCCAGGGTCAGCGTGATCAACGCCTTAGCCAACAACTGCTGCGTTCGTCTGACTCTGCGATCCTGAACTTCCATGCTCACCTTCACATGTCCCTTCTTGACTGCTAACTCACTTTTGATCTATATTATATCATATGATACTAATAGTATCATAATGGTTACGATACATCAGTAAATTAAAGGATAGATCAAATGCAGAGCACAAGACCAAACGAAGCGCTCAACCCTTTTCCCAGATATCGTATCATGCGGGAAGAGCATCCAGTCTTCTTTAACCCGGAGTACAGGTTCTGGCAAGTCTTCCGATATGAGGATGTCCAACGCGTACTCTCTGACTACTCATCGTTTTCTTCAGGTTTCGGAGGAGATCAGGGACGCGATCCATTGAGTGCAAGTATGATTAGTATGGACCCGCCACGCCATAGACAACTGCGGAACCTTGTGACCCAGGCATTCACCCCTCGCAGCATAGCACAGTTATCCGACCGGATCACAACTATTGTCAACACACTGTTAGACGAGGTTGCAGAGCGGGGACGCATGGATATTATCGATGACCTGGCCTATCCACTTCCCGTAACCGTGATTGCGGAAATGCTAGGCATCCCACATGAAGACCGGAAACGCTTCAAGATCTGGTCAGATGCGGTGGTAGGTGCGGGCAATGGTGAATACAGCAACTCGCAACTAGAAATGGGCGCGTACTTCCTCAATATGATTGCCCAGCGCAGTCGGGAACCGAAGGATGATCTGATCAGCGCTTTACTGAATGCTCAAATCGATGGACAGCATCTCAACCAGCAAGAGCTACTAGGTTTCTGTGTTTTACTGTTGGTCGCAGGCAATGAAACCACAACCAATCTGATTGGGAATGCACTTCTTTGCTTCGATGAACATCCCGAAGTTATGGAACAATTGCGGTCTGACCCTGAATTAATACCAGGGGCTATTGAAGAGGTACTACGCTATCGCTCGCCGGTACAATATATGTACCGTAGGGCAGCGACCGATGTTACCATTCGCGATTCGGAGATAAAAGCCGGTCAAATGTTGCTGGCATGGATTGGCTCCGCTAATCGCGATGAAGCGCAGTTTCCCGATCCCGACAATTTCGATATTCGACGGACGCCCAATCGGCATATCGCGTTTGGACATGGCATTCACTTTTGCCTGGGCGCGCCACTGGCTCGGTTGGAAGCTAAAATTACGCTCACTTTGCTGCTTGAGCGATTTTATGACATTCAACGAGTACGTAATGTTCCGCTGGAATCCACAGGTAGTGACCTGGTGTTTGGAGTGAAACATTTGCCGATCACATTTCGAACTGTAGCGCAATAAAGAAGAGTATCTGTGATTGCTTGCGATTGGAACACGGGACACTAATATGGAAGGACATTATCATGTCAATGTTGGATAAAAATATGCAAGGCAAAATTTGCATGGTGACCGGTGCAAACTCTGGCATAGGTAAGGTAACCGCATTGGAGCTTGCAAAAATGGGCGCAACAGTAGTAATGGTGTGCCGGAATCGTGCGAAGGGAGAGGAGACTCAACGTGAAATTCAACAGCAAAGTGGCAACGATGCGGTTGACCTGATGATTGCTGATCTCTCCTCACAACAAGCAATCCGGCAACTAGCCCAGGAATTTCAGCAGCGCTATTCCCATCTGCATGTCCTGGTGAACAATGCGGGAGGCGCTGTCCCCCAACGCCAAATGAGCGTTGATGGCATCGAAATGACGTTCGCCGTCAATTACCTCGCCAGCTTCTTACTCACCAACCTGCTGCTTGATACAATCCAGGCAAGTGCTCCCGCTCGTATCATCAATGTGAGTTCGGACGCCCAGACAAATTCCATCGACCTGAATGATCTCCAGCGCACAAAAAAGTATCGCATCTTTCAGGTCTATGGACAGGCTAAAACAGCTCTGGTGCTCTTCACCTATGCCCTGGCGCAAAAACTTGCAGGAACGGGCGTGACTGTAAATGCTTTGCACCCGGGAGTAGTGGCAACAAACTTCATGGATCATGCGGTTCCACCTTTCGCACAGCCATTCGCCCGGCCCTTGATAAGCATCTTCAAACGATTTCTCATTCAGTCCGAGGAAGGTGCTAAAACCACACTCTACCTGGCGACCTCACCAGAAGTGGAAGGTGTAACAGGCAAATACTTTGACAAGTGCAAGGAGAAGCCATCGGTCCCCATTTCCTACGATAAATCATTGCAGCAGCAAATATGGGATATAGGCGAGAAGTTGACCGGTCTATTAGTACCTGCAAGAGCAGAGTGAACGTGGAAGAAAGGCATTATAGTTGCTACGCGTGCTTTTAACGTAGCGCTTCCAACTCTTTGAGTGCTTCATCAATATGCTTCTGCGGAGTGAATTGTGCAGAGAAAATGTGCCGCACAATCCCCTGTTTATCGATAATGTAGGTCACACGTCCGGGTAGCAACCCAAAGGTTGAGGGAACGCCATAGCGCTTTCTGACCTTGCCCCCTTTATCGCTCAACAGGATAAAGGGGAGATGGTGACGCGTAGCAAAGCGCTGATGGGATGCCTCGGAGTCGGAACTGATACCGATTACTTCCGCTCCAGCATCTTTGAAGACTTCGTAATTATCCCGAAAGGAGCATGCCTCAGCGGTGCAGCCAGAGGTATTGTCTTTGGGATAGAAGTAGAGGACGACATTCTTTTTGCCGCGAAAACTCGCGAGGCTGACAGGTTGGCCCATTGATGCGGGGAGGGTAAAGTCGGGGGCAACATCACCAACCTGCACTTTGCCGGTTGTCGATCCTGCCTGATTGGGTTGTATGCTCAAGGTATATGTCCTTCATGTCTTTTCAAAAGCAATCTTTCAAAGATATCTACGCATAGGGTTACGTTTAATGTCAATCTAGCTCCTCATCCTCGTCATTGTAGTGCCAATCTTCTTCCCAGGGGTTGTTACGCATAATCTGCGCCAGTTCGTAGTCCTGCTTATTGTTAAGTTGACGCGGGCAGATAGCTGCGATATCGACGCCCAGCTCCCATAGGATTTCGCGAATTGGATTCTGTAAGCTTTCTGATTCAGTGATAGGACGCCCATAGTATTCACCAAACTCGTGGCTAGCCGCAGAGGAATTCTTCAGTCTGTGAACTTGTTGTGCCGGAAGAAAGGTTTCTGCCGTACGAAATGGAAGGTGGAACACATAGTGCGCTCTTGGACTCGTGTATTGAAAGGAGATGAGGCTTAGTCGTTCGGGATCTAACTTTCTGAGATAAGTGCCTTCTATCACTCCCTCTGCTGCTACGTCTGCGGCAATAGCGAGAGTGAGGTCCCTCCCGAAACCGGGTGTTCCGTTGATGTAGGCGGTAGCTTCAATTGCTCCAACCTCATAGGCTTGTTGCAATAACGCCGCTTTCACCGCATAGAGTCCCTGGCGGTCAACGAAAAATAGGCGTTCTCGCGCCTTAGCCCAATGGTTCATATAGAAAAGGAGGTGTAATGTACGTTCAAGATGTTCCGGCTGGCAAAGCTGTTTCAACTGAGATGGAGCAAGACCTGTAGAGTTACGCGCTTGTGACATCTGGATCATGTTAGATACTTTCCTCTCTCCAAATAGACTTGTACATCAAGCAAGCTGCTGATAATCCTTACATCAGCCTGTACTTGCTATCTATATACCTGTTATGTGGAGAAAAGCGGAAAAATGTTCACTCAGTAATGCGTTCCCTTTCTTAGACTCAGGACGAGCGTAGAGGCGAAGCAGGATCGTTCCGCATCAACCCTAAGAAGCTGTGAACTGACCCCATAATGCTCGTTGTCTGCATTCTCTAGAATGGCACGCATCTCCTCTTCACGCAGATCGCGTGAAGGGTCCCAGCCATAGCGTTTGAGATCGACTCGTCCCTCGGCTGAGAAGATGATCCCTTCTGCTTCTAACAACTGGCGCATTCGTCCGGGTGAGCCGAAGGCCCAGCTTCCCGATAATTCGCCCTTACTATTGATGACGCGCTGCGCGGGCACGCCTTCCGCCAATTCGTTCATGATCCAGCCGACCATACGTGCTCCTCGCGGGTAGCCAACTGCTTTTGCTATCCATCCATATGTTGTGACGCGACCGGCAGGACATATGCGGACCAGAGCGAAAACACGGGCCTTGAGCGCTGACACTTGATCTTGAATAGGAGATGATTCGTCTACCATAGAGTTTACCAACCTTGCTATACGAAAAGTGGTTCCATACCCAGGCGGGTAACGAGTGCTTGCATTTGTTCGTCGGTGGGTGCCGGTGAATCGGGCTGGAACCGGCTGGCAGCGTCGAGCACTCTGGGAAGCAGGTGAATGTCACCAACCGTGTTCAGGAAGATACCTGTTCGCTTCAGGACCCAGTGCACGGCCATGTCGATATCCTGCTGGTCTTCCAATGGCTCATACCATACGTCACGAGTGTGTTTGCGGCCCATCCAGGGCTTGTAGGCAATGGATTTGATCGTTTGTACGGCGATATTGCGCTGCTGGCAGGTTATGAGCAGCGCATTGAAGTTTTCGGCGTAGTAGGAGCTTTGCATGGTGAGATAGTTGTAAGGCAGGAGTACGGAATCAAAGTCGAAACGTTCAAGGCTACGCCTGTGCATAGCGGCAATTTGTAAACCATGACCGGTAACGCCGATAGCCCGTACCAAGCCCTGCTGTTTGGCCTCGACAGCAGCATCGATTACGCCGCCAGGGCTTAGTGCGGTATCCCACTCGATGGGATCGGCGAGGTTATGCAATTGCCAGAGATCGATGTAATCGATGCCCATGCGCTTGAGGGAGCGTTGCAGGTCTTCTTTCGCTTCTTGCGCTGTGCGAGCATCGGTTTTAGTGGCTACGTAGAACTGTGGGCGATAACGAGCCAGCCAGGGGGCAATACGGAGTTCTGCTTCGCCGTAGCTCGCTGCTACGTCGATGTGGTTGACTCCATACTGCAACAGCACCTCGAGGGTGCGGTCTGCCTCCTCCTGTGTGACATGGCTGAGTGAGGCAGCTCCGAAGATGGTGCGGGTGCTGATGTGACCGGTGCGGCCAAATGGTTGTGTCGCAATCTGCATCTTTTTCCTCCTATCCGTTGCTGGCGAAGCGCGATACGACATCGTAGAGGACACGGGTGCCCCATTGCATGGCACGGATGTTGATGCGCTCGTCGTGGCCGTGGATGCGGTCCCAGTCGTGCAGGCCGGGGATGTAGAGTTCTGGGGCGAAACCGTAGACTTTGGTTCCAAGGTTGGCGACGTGTTTGGCGTCGGTTCCGCCGGTGAGTAGGGTTGGGATGACGGTGGCTTCGGGATCATGTTCCTTTACTATGGCTTTGATTACATCGAAAAGAGGAGATGCCGGATCGGCTTCTAACGCATCGGAGGGGTGGATGAAGTCGATGTCAATTTCTTCGCCGAAAATGGCGCGGAGTTCCTGGAGATACATCTCAGATGTCCAACCAGGAAGGACGCGGCCATCAAGCGATGCCTCAGCTTCTGATGGAATGACATTGATTTGCGAGCCTGCCTTGAGCATGGTAGGTGAAATTGTGTTACGGGTCATTGCTCGCAGTTCATATTTAAGCAGGTCGTCCATAGGCAGCGCATCGATCGCAGCGTCGGCGGTCTCTTCGCTGGAGAGTATAGCAAGGAATAATTGGGCGATTTCCGGGGGCTGTGCGCTTGCGATACCTGTGATAAATCCGCGTAGGGAGGCGGTGAAGTGGACTGGCGGTTGATGATTGCGCAGTTTAATAAGCACTTCCGCGAGCTTGAGGATGGCATTATCGTCGTGAGGGACGGAGCCATGACCGGGGCGACCTTTTGCACGCAGGTGGAAACGTGCGCCTCCTTTTTCTGCCGTCTGCACAAGGTAATAGCGACGGCCATTGATTTCAATACCGCTACCGCCGCCTTCGTTGAGGGCATACTCGGCCTGAATCAATTCTGGTCGGTTTTGAGCTACCCAACCGGCACCCTGCTGGCCGCCTACTTCTTCGTCAGCAGCAGCCATGTAGATCACGTCACGTTTAAGCGGCACGTTGGCTCGTTTGAGCAGGAGCATAGTCATCAGTTCCATAGTGACCATGTGTTTCATATCAAGTGCGCCGCGGCCATAGATGAAGCCATCGGCAATCTCGGCTGCAAAAGGATTATGTGTCCACTTTTCAGGCTCAACGGCTACTACGTCTGTATGGGACATCAAGAGCAGCGGTGAGGCGGAGCCGTCACCTTTGAGCCGCGCTACGATAGTTCCACGGTCGGGACTAGGACCAATGATTTCACTATCGATGCCCTCTTTTTGGAGTACTCCATGCAAATATTCAGCGGCGCGGTTTTCGTTGCCGGGAGGGTTACGGGTGTCAAGGCGGAGGATGTCACGCAGATAGGTAATTACTTCGCCGTCTACGGCATCCCAATTGATGTTGCTGAGCTGACTTGATGTTGACATACATGTCTCCTACTACTCATATGCATTGAAAAGCAAGATTCTCGTTGCTGATAAGGAAATTATATTGCGTATGTGATGAGCATATCAACAGGAGTGGCAAGGGTTTGCGGAATATGGTTTCGCCTGCGTGTGTCTGTTCTGGGAGAGGGAGTTGGGACAGTTGTGATTTTTTTGTTGTTGTTAAGCGACTGTGCTCGCTTGTTTGGGATATGGGACAGTTGGGACATTGGGTTTGCTCCTGGGGAGGGTTTAAGTGCGTAGAGAACCGTGATGGGGATAGATAGGAGGTTTCTATAAGGATGACGATATTAGGAATGCTTCGATTTGGGCTGGATCAAAATGGGAGATGCGGTTGGGGGTGAGTTGGTCCAGTTCGGGGGTGGGAAGTCCGGCGAGGTGGTTGGCTACGGAGCTGCCGATGGCGGGAGACAGTGCAAAGCCATACCAGGAGCCAAAGGCAAGTGTTAGCCCTTCGAGTTGGGAAAAGCCGCCTATAAAGGGAAGATCGTCCAGGGTGTGGGCTTGTAGACCACCCCAGGCACGCGCAAGTCGCTGCTGGCTTACTGGGGGAAACAGATCGCAGGCGACCGCCCAGTTGCCCTGCTGACTCTCTTGCCGTAGGGTGTAGGAGAGACCATCGGGGGTAGGGTCACCTAACCAACCGCCACCCAGTACAAATGCGCCGTCTGGAAGCTGCTTGAGCGAGAGTGCGCGACCGAATGCACTCAATACGGGTACCAGCATACCTGGAGGAGCAGGAGTGGAGAGGAGCACTTGCAAGACACACTTGCGTAACGGCAATTGGATACCAATAGAACTGGCTAGATCGCGGCTCCAGGCACCATTGGCGAGTACGACATGTTGAGCTTGAATGAAGCCGCGTCCGGTCTGTGCTCCAACGACACGGTTAGCGACGCGTTTGAGAGCAAGACATTCAGTGCCGGTCCAGTAGATGGCTCCATGACGTTTGGCTGCGGCCGCGAAGGCGCGGGTGGTGAGCCGTGGATCAGCGTGACCACAATCCGGGTTGAAGACGCCAGACACGACATGCAGCCCCAGTCCAGGTACGAGGCGGAGGGCTTCGTTTCGCTCCACGAAGGATAAATTCGCAAATCCCAGTTCTTGCTGGCGTTGCATAAAGCTTTGAAGGTGGTCGGCCTCGCCCTCGTTCTCTGCCAGCAGCAGGTGACCTCCCTGACGATACTGTAGATCGGCTTCCAGTTCCTCTGTCAGAGTCGGCCAGCGGGCGAGGGCTGCGCTAGCGAGAGCGGCTTCAGGAGGGTTTTGTTCCCAGAGACGTATTCCCCCGGCACTGGCCCAGGAGGCGGCTGGCTCAACAGCGACCTCATTGCGTTCCACGACGAGGACATTGCGCCCCTGACGGGCGACGTGGTAGGCGATGGAACTGCCGATGACTCCGCCACCAATGACCAGCACCTCAACGGATGCTGCTACCTGGGACATCCTTTCAGGCTCTGATACTGCTGGCAAATTGGGGAAAACCGTTCCCCCACCCAGCCCTGGGGCGCGATAAATCTGGCCCCTACGAAAGGGGCGAGCAGTCAAAGGTAATTCGCCAGTAGTATCGGTTCCTGCTGTATTCTGTTCCGGGGACATGCGTGGTTCTCCTCAAAGCCTAAGCGGACTGACCATAACCTGGCAGATTAGTTTTTATTTAAAAAGTCCCGGACTACTGCCATTGTCTCCTCATAACGGTCGCGGTGAATGCTGTGGCCAGCACCGCTGATGTGCTTGACCTCTCCATGCTTCCAGAACTGCGCTGCTTCGTGGGCCGTTTCAGGTGTAACGATTGAGCCTAGCTGGGGATCACCTGTAATGAGCAGGATGGGACACTCGATGCGGGTAACAATCTCACGCCAGGGATCGCTGAGGATGGTTGCTGTATGCTCCGTAACACTGGTATCAAACTGGGTTTTGGAGTCGACCCAGGGGATGATCTCTTCTTCGACCCAGTTGGGATTGATAGCGAAGCCGATAGAGATGCGCTCCTCGGGTGTGAGGGTCTTGAGAGATTCGAGCAATTGCCTCCACTGCTGGTCTTGTTGCCCTTCATTCGCCTGGACTACGGGTCTATCAATAAAGGGAGGGTCTTCGAGTATGATGGCTCGCACCAAGTTGGGATATTTGGCGGCAAGCATGGCTGCAGTTCTTGCTCCCATGGAATGTCCGTACAGGTAGGGCTTTTCCAGGCTCAACGCTCGAATGACTGCTGCTGCATCGTCGGCGAGGATGGTGGTTGAGAAACCGGTGGCGATGCCGTCAGAGCGACCATGACCGCGTGCATCTGGCATGATAACGTCGTAGTTGTCTGCGAGGGCGTGGGCTACACGCGACCAACATAGGCCATCGTCCGTGATGCCATGCAATAGGAGGATGGATGATTTATTGTTATCGCCAGCGCGGTAATAGTGGATGGTAATGCCGTTGGCATGGACGTTGCCTTGAGAGAACTGGGTCATTTTTGATTTCTTTCTCTTTTTTGAAGGATCATTTGAACAGTGACTATTGTATCATGCTGATTCTACCTGTAGGAAGCGAATGGGTTTCAAATAATGAGGTTTCAGAAATGAAGCAGATACATAGGGATGGGCACAAAGCCGATACATCGGCGGTGGGCACGATGAATCGGCCCCTACGGAAGATCTGGAAGGATGGAGGGCATAGCGGTTGGAACAAAAGTCTGTTATTATATAGTGCATGAGTAAGTCGGTTTACTATTCAGGTGGCACACTCGTCCTGCGGGATGTGGATACAAAAGAGCGACCTCCGGCACCGTTTAAGCTGATTAAAGAGCGATGGCGGTGCGAGGGGTATCATTATGGTACGCTGGAGTCGTACTTGCAGGAGCAGGATGTGCGGGATACTGTTCCACGCTGGCAGGCGCTCAATCTGGACATGCAGGAGACGCGGGTGCCGCATGATTACCAGGTGGAGGCGCTGGCAGCGTGGGATGCGGCTGGGCAGCGCGGGAGCATTGTGCTGCCGACGGGGGCAGGTAAGACGTTTGTGGCTATTCAGGCGATCCATAGGGTGAACCGTTCTAGCGTGGTGGTTGCGCCGACGATTGATCTTTTGCACCAGTGGTATGCGCGGCTGGTGAATGCGTTCGCGACTGAGGTGGGGGTGTATTACAGTGGGGAGAAGAAGGTTTTGCCACTGACGGTGACGACTTATTCCTCGGCGGGGGATTTGATAGCGGAGCATGGGAATGGGTTCAAGCTGATTATTTTTGACGAGGTGCATCATTTGCCTGCGCCGACGTGGGGTGAGGCGGCGCTGATGGCACCGGCACCGCTGCGGCTGGGGCTGACGGCAACGTATCCTGAAGAGCATGAGCAGACGCAGGGACGCTGGCGTGTGGATGATCTGGTTGGGCCAATTGTGTATACGAAGCGGATTGAGGACCTGGTTGGGCAGCAACTGGCGCATTACCGGACACAGCGGATGCGGATTGATCTTATCAGAGGAAGAACGCGCTCATTATGATGCTGACTATGCAATCTACACAGGATTTGTGCGCTCGCGGCAGTTACAGCGGAGTCATGGACCTGGATGGTTGATGGAGTTGATGCGGCTTTCGGCGAGTGATTTGCAGGCAAGGCGGGCGCTGCTTGCACGGCAACGCTTGCTACAGTTGCTGGGAAGTTGCGAGGGGAAGTTTGCCGCGCTTGATGCGCTGCTGCGGGAATATGAGACTGAGCGCATCCTGGTGTTTACTGAGCACAACGCGGTTGTTTATGATATTGCGCGGCGGCATCTGGTTCCGGCTATTACACATGAAACGAGCGCGGCGGAACGCAAGGCGATTCTGGATGGATTTCAGGCGGGGCGCTACCGGGTGATTGTCACATCGCGGGTGTTGAACGAGGGGATCGATGTGCCGGAGGCGAAGGTGGCGATTGTGCTGAGCGGCGGGTCAAGTACACGCGAATATGTGCAGCGGCTGGGACGGGTGTTGCGGAAGGTTGAGAATAAGCAGGCGGTGCTGTTTGAGGTGATTGCGCGTAAGACGATTGAAGAGGCGAAGGCACAAAGGCGGCGTAGAGGACAGGAGACGGCTGATGCTGACGGCTGACCTGGTCAGGCCAAAACTGCGGCTGCGGGGATCGGAGTTGGTGATTGATCTGTTGAATGAGCGTGATCCGTTCTGGCTGCAAACGGCGAGGGAGCTGATTGGTTTGTTTCGGGGGCAGGTGGGGCGGTCGCTGGAGGCGTGGGATAGGACGTTGGAAAGTTATATGGGGGATCGTACGGATTATATTGTGGTGCGTGGGCTGGCAAAGGTGCTGAGCGATGCGGCGACTTTTTGTCCTGTGGAAACTCCTCTGCCTCCGGTGCAGTTGCGGGAACGGCTTTTTGCGTATGGTCCGGCATTTGAGACGCCGCAGTTGTTTCATCCTCAGACGCGCTATGAGGTGGTGGGGAAGGTGGCGGATGAACTGGGTATTTCTGCGGAGTTGGTGGAGGCAACGCTGTTCGCGGATCGACCGGCAACGTATGTGCTTAGCGATGCGGGACCGGAGTGGACGCCGGAGGGATTACTGAGTCGCTATAATTTGGAGCTGGCACGAGGGGTGCTGTATTGGGCGTCGACGATTACGATTGAGGCGGCGAGTAACTATAAGGATCTGTGGAAATATATCAAATTTTTCAAGTTGATGTTCTGGGCGGAGCCAAGGCGCGAGGGTGGGTATCGCATTGAACTGGATGGGCCGATTTCGCCGTTTGTGTCTTCTACGCTGCGCTATGGGAGACAGATGGCGGCGTTTCTGCCCGCATTGTTTCTTTGCGAGCAGTGGAATATGGTCGCGGCGGTGCATCCTCCGCAAGCGGGGAAGGCGGTGACGTACCGGTTGGATTCGAGTTCCGCGTTCCGGTCGCATTTTAAGCAGAGTGGGTTGTTTGATAGCCGTTTGGAGGCGGATTTCGCGGGTGAGTTCGAGCAGAAGATGGGTGGGAAACGCGGACATTGGCGACTAGAGCGTGAAAGTGAGTTGCTGCTGCTGGGGGATACGGTGATGGTGCCGGATTTTGTGTTGATCGATACGAAGGATGAGAGCCGACGTATTCTGATCGAGCTGGTTGGGTTCTGGCATCCAAACTATCTGCGGCGAAAGGTGGAGAAGGTGCGGGCGGCTAATTGCGCTCATTTGCTGTTGCTGGTTTATAAGGGGCTGAATATTACGGAAGATGCGTTTTCGGATGTGGCGAGTGAGGTGATATTTTTTGCGCAGAAGCCGGTTTTGAAGGAGGTGATGGAGGCGGTGGAGGGGATGGCGGAGCGAGTGTATGGGCCGAGGAAGAAGAGAGAAGGGAGAAGGAAGACTGGCAAATCGGCAGGGCATGCTGGTAGTTAGCCTCATAGTGACATACATGTTGCTGCTACGCGTGCAAATCTTTGGAGCCGGTTTTGATACGAGACTCTTGCCCCGCTTTCAGTGTCACTACGAAGCGCTCAAATCGATCAACGGCGCTCCAGGGGACGATTTTTGGCTGGTGATGGAGGCCGAATGTGCTTGCAAAAGGCCGGAGCACATGGAAGCGATACAGCCATGCATACCTACCGAAGATCAATGCAGACACCTCGTGTTCAGGACCAGTAGAAATTTGAACATCGACAACGCGCCCAATCCGCTTGCCTTCGGCTGTAACAATCTTACTTCCTATGAGATCTGCAATGCTTGTTCTTCTGTGTGACATCAGCGTCCGTTCCCTGGAATCCAGCGCAGGATATGGTCTGCAATCCATCGATCAGACTGGCCCACGCTATAGTCCTTTGCCTTTTTGCGCAGGCGGAGTGTCGGCCCAACGTTCTCAACGTCGCTCAGTGGAATATGATGCTCGAAGCGGCCACGCAACAGAAATCTCGCAATCGGTCGCAGGTGTGAGGCAACGCGCCCAGTGAGCGCCTCTGGACCCGTAACGATATTTACGAGCACAAGTCTGCCATCATCGCGCCATTCTGCCTCGATATCGGCTACCCGCCCGATATGACGCTTGTCGGACGTTTCTAATTGCGAATCCATGAAATCTCGCATCACAAGTAGCTGTTCCTCTGAATCAGGCATCTATGCTATCCTCCTCCGGTCAATATCTCAAGCGGGAGCGATACAATAGCCACAAGGAATGCGATGATCAAGATAACAATCATCGCGATATTCGTGAAGCGCCCGTTGGTTTTGTCACCCAGGTAATCCCGGTCGTTCATGATTACCAGGAAAGGCGACAGTGAAAACGGCAGAAACAGAGCGATAACCGTTGAAGCAAGCAGCGCAAGCTGAAGGGGGTCCATACCAAGCAATCCAATGAGGACTGCTATCAATAGAAAGATCAGCAATACCAGGTTGAAGCGGGGTGCATCGACAGGTTTTTTATCCTCCCCCCATTCCCAGCCAAAGCCTTGCGCGATATTATAGGAGACCGCCAGCACGACCTCAAGAGCGGCTCCCAGACAGGTCGCAAATAGCGCAGCAGCGAACAGATAGGCCCCGATTTGTCCGAAGGGCTTCGCCATCGCAAGTCCAAGTTCACCGAGCGTGCTCGAACTGATATTGAGCGGTTGCAGTACGATAGCTCCAAGGATTACCAGAGCGATTGATCCCAGGCTTCCGAAACCCATACCGACGATGGCCGTCACTCGATTGAGCAGCAGCGAACCGCCCGTCCACTTCTCCTCGCGCGCTCCCGACGAATAGAAGTACAAAAGGTAGGGACTGATTGTCGCGCCGAGGGTTGCTGCTATCAGATAAAGATAATCCGCAAGTTCTCCTGATTTAATTTCCGGCTTCCAGAGTGTTGGCAGAAGCTGCTTAGGCGGTCCTCCAAGGGCAACAATAGCGATCACAAACGATAGTGTGAGAAGACCAAGCAGAGCGGGGCCATTCTCGATTAAACTAAATGGTGCTCGCCAGGCCATTATCCAGACGAGGAGCGCGGCCACCGGAAAGAGATAATGCCACGAGATGCCTGTAAAGAGGGAGAGCGCGATAGCGATGCCGCCAATCTCCGCGGCTAGCAGGAGGCTTTCCGCAATAAGCTCACTCATTAGTGGCAGAAGATAGAACTTGAAACCAAATTCTTCGCGAATGGCGTCGGCGTATGTCTTCTTCGAGATCGCAGCAAAACGTCCGCTCATTTCCACCAGCAAAATAACCGCTACTGTAGCGACTAAAATGGCCCAGATCAGCCCCAATCCAAATTTTGCACCCGATTCACCGGAGGTCGCAACAGTTCCTGCATCAAGGAATCCACCGGTTGCCGTCACAATGCCGAGTGCGAGTCCGAACCACTTTTTCATGAATTGCCTACCTCTAAAAATGCTTTGCTTGCACGATCCAGGGCAGCAACCTGGGCACGCCAGTCGCAAGATGTATCGAGACAAGGAGAATCGACTACCTGTATCGCGGGCTTGTACAGATTCAGCAGGCGATGGAGCGTTCCTGCATCGGGAGTTCCTGTTTGAGAAGGCAGTGTTTGGTCAAGTCCGTCAAGTTCGCTGGCGTAGTTCACAAAGCTGGAGGCTGCGTATGCCTTGCTGATTTTCCCTTCGTGGAGATAGGTAAGGGTGGTTGAAGCGGCTGAGAAGGCTGAGCCAGCGTTTCCGGCTGCGCGGGTGAATGCGGATTGCGTTAACTGGCATCCTGCTGCTGTGACAGGTAGAACGAGAAGTAAGAAGATTATACCACCATACCTCCGCATGCCATTTGGCCCGGTAGAAGGCCGCTCCTTTCTCGACAGCGTACTGTGTCGTGACTCTGCTTTCTTGAATATAACACGGATGATTGGGGGGAAAGAAGGACAAAGATAGGACCTCCTACCCTTCTAGCTACCTAAATTTGGCCCAAATTAGTGGCATAATGCTCCTAATAAGGTAAGGTCTACCTTCACAGAATGAGCTATGATCCTCACGAGGACAAATTGACTGTTACTCATCCGGTGGCTCGGTTCACTCTACAGACTCTTAAGCCATGTGAGCAAATTGCCACTAATTTGGGCCAAATTTAGGCATCTAAGCTTTGGCAGCCCAAGTTCTTCTTCATGGCCTTTCGGCTGAAGCTCCCATAAATGCATGTTATCGGTTTATACACTACTACCTTAAGCATAATTTTGCAATTTTCAGGTACAATATAATTGCTGTTTTTTCATGTTAGTAGGAACGGGAAATTTTCTAATTTCTTGGTTGCAATTCAGCGCAACAATTAGCCTCACATACGCGTGCAAATTTGTACAGCTTTACGTTGCCTCCACCAGCACGTCACGGCAATTCCTTTTCATTAAGTAAACTCAGCCATACTATAATCCTACAAAATAGCGATGAAGGAGAATGATTGCTAGCAAGAACCCAATCATGGTGGGGTCTCCTCAACGGGCGGACACAAGGTCCCCCACTCTACCCAACACCTCTCCCGCCCCTACAGAGCAAAGGCGCATTTTCGTCAACTCGCTGCCTATTGCATTCTCAAGAAAGATGATCGGGAATATGGTATACTCGCCAGCATGAGACAACCCATCTTTGTGCGCTCACTGAGCGAGGAAGAACGCCAGCAAATCGAAGCAGGGTTACGTTCCTCCGATGCCTTTGTGTTACGTCGCAGTCAGATTTTGCTGGCCTCCGCTCGCGGGGAGCGCGTACCCAGCATCGCCCGCGTCCTCAGTTGCGACGAACAAACTGTCCGGAACGCGATCCATGCTTTCAACCAGCATGGAGGAGAGGCTTTGCGTGCCGGGTCCCATCGTCCTCACCGATTACGTACTGCGCTGGGCAACATCGATGCTGACACCTTCAAGGCCCTGTTGCACCGTCCGCCTCGTGATTTTGGCAAGGAGACCAGCCTCTGGACACTGGATCTTGTCGCGGTCATGTGTGTTGAGCAGGGGTGGACAGCGACACAGGTTAGTGCTGAGACGATTCGCCAGACGCTCAAGCGGTTGGGGATCAACTGGAAGCGAGCCAAGCATTGGATTACCAGCCCTGATCCTTCCTACCGGATCAAAAAAAACGCGCGCGACCGCTTGATCGCGTGGGCCAGTCAGCAACCTGGCTGGGCCATCGGCTTTCTGGATGAAGTCTGGTGGAGCAGGTTTGCGCTTCCACGTCTGCATGCCTAGCAAAGCGAGGATCAACCGAGCCACTTGGTAGAGCAAACCTGGAAAAAAGGCGACCCTGATCCCAAAGCACTGGCCTGTTACGGGGTGTTGTGGCAAGAAGGAACGGTCGACGATCCAGCGCGAGAGAAGATGGCGATGCGCTTTGTCACGGGACGCCCTGTGAGTGACATCACGACCCAATTTCTGGAGTGGTGCTGTACCCAATTGCACAAACAGGGCAAGACCGCCTGGCTCCTGATCTGGGATAATGCCTCGTGGCATGGAAGCAAGCAGGTGCGCACCTGGATTCGCGAGCACAACCAGCAGGTCAAGCAAGAAAACAAGGGGGTACGCATCTTGCCGTTCTTTTTGCCGACAAAGAGTCCCTGGCTCAACCCAATTGAGCCAAAGTGGGTGCATGGCAAACGGGCCGTGGTGAAACCCAAAGAGGCGCTCTCAGTGAAACAACTGGCCGAGCGGGTCTGTGCCTATTTCTAATGCGCTTACGAAGCTCATCTGAGTATTCCCGAAAAGGCCGCGTGATTCGACCTGCCGTCACTCCTCTTCCAACTGCTCTTTCTTTCCACTTGCGTGAAGAGCCTCGCCAGATGGCAGTGATTGGAGAAAGCGGTGGATCGCTGCAAGGGCGCGTTCGCTCGCCAGCGTGGAGAGATGATCCGCTCCCTCAATGGCGACCAACTGTGCGTGTGGAAGGGCGCTCGCGAGCTCTTCTGTTTGCCGAAAAGGCACATCGACATCGGCTGTTCCATGCACAATGAGCGTCGGGACCACAATGTCCTGGAAAGGATAGGCTGGCAAGGTCGCGAACTGCTGCATGTCGTTTCGGTAGCCGCTGCTGTGCTGAGAATTCATCACGAGTGACTCGATGAACGCACTTGACTGGGCCTCGAACGCACTTGATTGTACCTCCTGTGGCAAGCGCTTCGAGAGAGCTGAGAGCAGATAGAGCGCTGGATCCCAGTCGAGGAGGTGGTTGAACAGCCACCTTTGCAGGCGCTGGCCCGGCGGGAGAGAGCGATACACCCCCTCTTCGGTAGAGGCGTGGGCGAGGGCGCAGATCAGCAGCAGCCCCCGGCAACGATGGGGATAGCGGAGGGCAAATTGCAGTGCTGATGGACCGCCTCCTGAGAGCGCGATGACCACCACCTGCGAGACGTTCAAGGCGTTGAGGGTTGCTGCGAAGATATCTGCCTGGGCTTCTGGCGTCTGGCCACTGTTCAATGGGGTGCGGCGATAGCCAGGACGGGAGAGGGACAGGAAGGTGAAATCGCTCTGAGCGAGCAAATGTGCCACTGCCATCCCATGGTCGTAGCCGCCTGGACTGCCATGAAGCACGAGGACGACTGGGCCGGCTCCCTCCATCTGATATTCAACCATGCCTCGGCTCGTCTCAAGCAGGCAACTCTCAGACTGTAAGCGCTGGCGCAGGCGCTGTTTCCACCTGCGATAGCGCAGCCCTGTGATAATAGCAGCGCAGGCCGCAGCGCTTCCTGCGCCCCGAACGAATAGAGATCGCACACGCATTGGTCTTTCCTTCCTCTGACTTTCTGCTGAGATGACCTGTTCCACTCTCTGTTCGCTGATCCAGATCGCAGACTTTCCTTTTCCTCATATACGTTCTTGCCGGCAAAAAGTCTTCTTTTTGCTCTTGCCACGCTCTGTGCAGGCTGCAAGAGCAAGGTCGAGCGCGATTTCCTTCACTGCCTTGCAAGAAGTGTTTTCAGGATCCTCAGCAACCCTGACCGATATCCTTCCGAGTCGTCCAGCAAACTTGCTCCATTCCCGATGATCTCTCTTGAGTTTGCACTATGAATGATTTAAAAGATATGGGGAATCACTGGGAATTTACCTCTTCACGTAACGCGCTGAAACAATTGCTCATACATTCCGCTCTTATTACTGTTCCACTTTTGCGATGGAACGTGTTAAGAATGGAGAATTTTTTGAAGTCGTTTAGTGGATTTAAAGGTGTTGTGCTCACTGTGGTTATTCTGCCTCTGGTGGCTACGGTGCTTGCTGTAGTGTTGTTGTGGCAGCGGGCGGTGCATGTTTCGGATTTGGTGTTGCTGGGGGTGATGTATTCGCTGGTGGCGTTGGGGGTGACGGTGGGCTTCCATCGGATGCTGACGCATCGGAGTTTTCGGCCTAATGCTGTGGTGAAGTTTGTTTTGCTGGTGCTGGGGTCGATGTCGTTGGAGGGACCAGCGCTTGATTGGGCGGCGATTCATATTAAGCATCATGCGCATTCGGATCGGGAGGGTGATCCACATAGCCCTGTGGAGGGGTTCTTTCATGCGCATATTGGCTGGTTGTTGGGAGATGAGACGATTGATCCAAATGTGTATTGCCGGAACCTGGTCAATGATCGGATGGTGGTCTTCGTCAGTCGGACCTTTTTGCTGTGGGTGGTGCTGTCGCTTGCTATTCCGTTTGCGATTGGTGGCTGGACGGGGCTGCTTTGGGGTGGGTTGGTGCGCATTTTCCTGACGCATCATGTAACGTGGAGCGTCAATTCGGTGTGCCATACGTTTGGGAAGCGTGAGTTTGCGACGAATGATCGCAGTCATAATGAGTGGGTGGTGGGTTTGCTGGGTTTCGGTGAGGGCTGGCATAACAATCATCACGCGTTTCCGCGTTCGGCTTTCCATGGGTTGCATTGGTGGCAGTTTGATCTGTCGGGTTATGTGATCTGGACGCTGGAACGTTTGGGGTTGGCAAAAGAGGTGTATCGCATTCCGGCTGCTTTGCTGGCACGGCGTTCGACACGTGCGCAAGGGCGGATGGTGGAGGCGATGGCGGTTAAGGATGAGGTTGCGTAAAAGATGAGGCGGCTGAATATGGTATACTCAGAAGATGCTGGAGTGCGCGGTGTTGCTCATGTGGATGATGTGGTGAACAGCGTTTCTTCTGTTCCTATCATAAGGAGCTACTCATGGGCCGGATACCAACGGGGGTATTGATTTGGAGTCTCAAACGATATAACAGAAATGAAGAGTTATGGGATCGGGTCTGCTTCAGGTGCAAGCAGGCTACACCTATGTTTGAGTATGAACATCGCGATGAACAGGAGAGGTCACTCTTTCACTTTCTGTGTGAGGAATGCGCGCAGAAGAAGCTGGCGGAGTGGCTTCAAAGCGCGGAAAGTCCTGATTATGTGTCCCTCGGCTACCAGACGGATTTTGATATTGCTACGGTCTTTTATGAACAAAAAAATGATGGGGAGACTTTGACGCTGACACGTTGGAGTCCAGAACAACGCCGACGAAGATTACAAGGTGAGGAGTAAGTCCCATCGCGGCTCCTACGAAATATCATTCCCTTTGGGCGCTAAAATGAGGCATGACTTCCTGGGCTAACAGGTGCATTGAGCGGTGAATTGAGGTGGGCTGCATACCTCCGAAGTCTAGCCAGAAGATGAAATGCCGGCTATCGACGTTGGCTTGATGCTGATTGATCCAGTGAATGAGGTCGTCAGAGGTGCCAAACCAGAGTTGATTGCGTTCCTCCAATTGGTGCAGGTGATGTTGAGCTTGATGCGGGTCGATGTGGGGGTGCTGGTGAATGAGATAGCGAAGGAGGGCTTGTTTGCCTTGTTGCTGGGCTTCGGTGCGGGTGGGGGCAACACAGGTGAAGAAGATGAGGGGAAGTTCGTAGTGGGTGACGTCGCCTCCGGCGGTGAGGTAGTGTTGTTGGTATTCATGGGCCAGTTTTGTGAGTGTTTGCAGACCGTCAGAACAGAGGTGGGGTAGTGTGATGATGGGCTGCGCGGCGCGGCCAAGCGCTGCGAACGATTCCGCTCTCATGACGGAGAACCAGTAGCGGGGAAGCGGTTTCTGCACGGGGAGGACGTTGAGCTTCATGCCTTCGATTTGGTAATAGTGACCATGAAAGGTTATGGTTTCTCCTCGCCAGGCTTGCTGGATAATTTCCCAACTTTCGGCAAAGCGTGCCGGACCCTCTTCGCGGTTCTGTCCAAAGGCGGCGTACTCGTGCGGATAGCTGCCTCGACCGATGCCTAGACCCAGGCGTCCCTGACTGAGCAGATCGACCATGGCATAGTCTTCGGCGAGGAACAAGGGATGACGCAGCGAGAGGTTGGCGACGGCTGTGTTGAGGCCGATGCGCTGCGTGCGCTGCGCGGCAGCGGCCAATAGAATGGCTGGATTGGGACAGGCCAGTGCGAGGTGTGGAGTGAGGTATCCGTGATGTTCACCGATCCAGTAGGCATCAAAACCGAGGCGATCGGCCTCTACAATCTGATCAAGTTGTTGTTGGTAGAGAGTGGGGAGCGTGCGCGAATCATCTTCGTAATAATCAAGGATGGAGAAGAGGCTAAAGCGCATTATTATCTTCCTCCTTTTCTTCAGAGACTGCTTCCCGCAAGCGATGGCTGGCTTCAATACCGTAGTCCATGCTGTAGATCTCTTTGAGACGTGCGATTTGTTCGAGGGTGTGAGGGCTGAAAGGGGTTTTTCCGGCGAATGCGTGCAGGACGATGCCTTCTAGCAGATCGCCGAGGGAAATATCGAGATATTCGGCCAGGGCTTTGAGTACTTTGACCATGCGCTTCTCCATTCGGACTCCGGTTTGCACGCGTTCAATAAGGTGCGGGTCGATTTGCTTCCTCTCGTTATCTGAGCGATTCATGTTTTTCCTCTTTTTAGCAATCATAAGGGTCTTACCTAGTTATGTTTGTACCAAGGTAATATAGTAACATTATACAAATTTCTTTGTGAAAATGCAAGCGAGGATGGGCAATGATCTGTTCTATTGTTCACTTTGTCAAAGCAGAACAGAAATGTTATAGTCTTGGCATTCAATGTCAGCAGTAAAATTGAGGAGACAGAAGATGGGGGTAGATGACAAGCAGGGGATGACAGATACAGTACAGCAGGAAACCCTGGGAACTGATGAGCGATTTCGTGCCTTGATTCAACATAGCGCGGATGCCATTCAGCTTATCAGTGCAGAGGGGGTTATCCTGTATTCGAGTGATTCGGTTGAACGGGTTTTGGGCTATAAACCTGAAGAGATACAGGGGACGAGTGCAGCACCTTATCTGCATCCCGATGATTTTCCCCGCTTTATGGAGAAGTTTGGCGCTCTCCTTATGACGCCTGGCGGACAGGTGACGCTGGAGTATCGTGTGAAGCATAAAAATGGCTCGTGGGTGTGGGTTGAGGCTACCGGCTCGAACTATCTGCATGATGCGCGGATTTCCGCGATAGTGGGCAATTTTCGCAATATTACTGAGCGCAAGCAGGTGGAGGAACGACAGAGGATCCTGAACGAGGCGAGTGAAAAGTTAGTCTCTTCGCTGAACCAACAGGTGACGCTCCAAGAGATCGCGCAGTTAATTGTGCCAGCGGTGGCTGATTATTGCAGGATTGCGGTGCTTGATGAGCAGCAGCAGATTAAAGAAATCGCGGTCAACCATTTTGATCCTGAACAAGTGGCGTTAGTACGAGAGCTGTATGAACAGTACAAAGATCGGACTAATAGCACTAGCGGTTTACAGAGGCTACTCGAGACTGGCCAATCTGAACTCATGTCTCACGTTTCCGAAGGGGTGATCCAGCAAGCGGGGCAAGATAATCCGGAAATAGTGACAGTTGTGCATGCACTTGGCCTCAAATCGTATATGGGTACGCCACTGATCGCACGTGATAGGGTGATCGGGGCGATTACCTTTTCCTCTGTTCAACCTGAACGACACTATACGTCTGATGATCTTGCGTTTGCTCAGGAGCTAGCGCGGCGGATTGCTTTAACGTTGGATAATGCGCGGCTGTATCAAGAAGCGCAAAAAGCGATTACGTTGCGGGATGATTTTATTTCGATTGCCTCGCACGAGTTACGAACGCCGGTTACATCACTGAAGCTGTATGTGCAGGTTTTGCAGAGGCAACTTGCAAGACGGGGCGATGATAGCCTGGCTCATCACTTTAAGAAGATGGATACGCAGTTGGATAAACTCACTCTGCTGATTAAAGATCTACTGAATGTAACTCGGATTGAGCTGGGAAAATTAGATTTTCAGGAAGATTTTTTTGATGTGAATGAGGTTGTCAAAGAAGTTGTGGAGCAAATCCAATTGACAACGCGGACACATCGTATTGAGGTCGAGGGCCGAATTGCTCGGCCTGTCAGGGGGGATAAAGATCGTATTGGGCAGGTGCTTACTAATCTGCTGACTAATGCGATTAAGTATTCGCCAGCGGCGAATAGCATCGTTGTTCGATTAATAGCGGAGGAAGATGTGGCTGTGGTGGAGGTTCAGGATTTTGGAATTGGGATTGAGAAGGAGCACCAGGGTCATATTTTTGATCGTTTCTATCGGGTGAGTGATCCGGAGGAGAGGACGTATCCGGGGCTTGGGATTGGGTTGTATATCGCGCACGAGATTATTAAACGGCATAAGGGGGAGTTGTGGGTTGTAAGTGAGAAAGGGAAGGGGTCGCTGTTTCGATTCAGGTTGCCCTATCAGTAGCATCCAGCATTTGTGCCAATTGGTCAGGGCAATTCGCTGTCCGAAAGGCTTCTTTGATTTCACGTGTGAGAGCGAGTGGTGCTTGATAAGCCGTTTTGAAGCCGCCATTGGGAGTAGGAAGTGCTGTGAGGGGATTGGGGTCATTGGAGACAAACCATAAGGCATGGCGGTCGATTAGTATGGGCAGATAGCCTCGCCTGACGAGGGTGCCGAGATGTGTGAACATGATGGCGCGACTTTGACCGATGATCTGTGCCCACCAGTCAGGGCGGTATAAGGTGGTTGGGGCTTTCTCGTCGATCAGGTTTTCTATGGTAGGGAGTGGGATAGCGGAGATGGTGTGTATGGCATTGGTTCGTGCGTGGGTATGGCGATAGGGCGTGTTGGGGATGGTCAGGCGTTGATAGGCCTTGGATAGTGTGGTGGCCCAACTTTCAAGGATGCGGTGTGATTCGGGCCAGTAATAGCCTTCGAGCACCTCCACCGAGTAGGCGATGTCGGCGCAGCATTTGATTTCGGGTGTGCTCATCCATTCAGCGTGATAGCAGATGGGAAGGCGCTTGCCGTCGAAAATCGATCCGGCGGTCTCTACTTTGACACGCCAGATGCCAGGGAGTTTGCCGTCGTAGGCTCGTCCATTGGGGGAGTAGAGCGGATTTCCTACACCAAGCTGGGCTTCGGTACAGGCTTCGAGGTCGAGCCGATTATGCTCGTACTTATGCAGATATTTCATGCGCCATTCCTGGATGGTAAGGGGACGCATCCATACCAGGAGCTGAGCACTTTCGCGGATTGGGACGATTTGTTTGTTATGGCTTGGCAGGGTGCGCAGGTCGATTGTGGGAGGACATGTCCAGGAGGGATTTGCTGCAATGGTCATGGTTTTGAGAAGGTCGAGTGCCAGTTGTTGGGGCGAACAGCTTACAGGGATGCCGAGTGTGTGTTCGAGATAGGTGAGTGTGGCGAGCAGGGCCGAGGCATCGGGCAGTTGCCAGTTCCATCCAGCATATTCAGGGAAGGTGAGCGTTAGTATCGGGCCTTGCCGACCAGAGGGCAGCTTGCGCCAGATTTGTGCATAGATGGGACGTGACGGATCGAGTGGGCTGGAGGTGACGGCTACTTCCCAGACGGTGTTGACTTCTTCCAGGAGTGAAGGGGTGATGTCGCGCGAAAATTTGCTGTTGGGCATTACCCATACTATGCTGAGACCGGCGAGTACAGCTTGCTGGAAGAGGGTGCCCAGGTTGCTTATTTGAGACGGTATTGGGATTGATTGCAGGGTTTTCTTGCCTTCTGCGGTGTTGAGCAGAAGGAAATCTGTGTCTGTGAGTATGCCTGAGATTGTGTTTGGATTCATCTTAGGATTCTGTTCTGATAGGGTGGGTGAAAAGCGGTAATGCGGAATGGGCTCTTGCGATGTGTTATGATGCTATAAAGTAGCTGGGCGTTATACAGCATATGGAAAGGAATGGCAATGCTGAATGATCCTGTGCTTGTCAATGATTGGCACGTGGTGGCGTATGCGCCGGATTTGCCGGAGGCGAAGCCTATGACGGTTCGTCTTTTAGATGAGGATATTGTTTTGTGGCGGGTCGGTGAGAGAGTTCACGCGTGGCGCGATGTGTGTCTTCATAGGGGGACGCGGCTATCGTTAGGGAGAGTGGAGGACTGCACGCTGATTTGTCCTTATCATGGCTGGACATATAATGAGGAGGGGCAATGTATTCGTTTTCCGGCGCATCCAGATCAAAAACCTCCTGCTAAGGCACGTGCGCAGGTGTATTCTGTTCAGGTCAAGTATAATTGGGTATGGGTCTCACTCGGCAATCCTTCACATGAGATAGCGACCTTTCCGCAGTGGGAAAATCCGGCTTTCCGCAAGGTTCACTGTGGGCCATATGCTTTTGATGCGAGTGGACCGCGAGCGATTGAAAATTTCCTGGATGTGACGCATTTCCCGTTTGTGCATCAGGGATATTTAGGTGATCCTGCGCACGCGGATATTAATGACTACACGGTTGAAATAACTGCGGAGGGTGTGACGGCGAAGGATATTTCTGTCTGGCAGCCTGATCCTGATGGTACGGGGCAGGGTGCGAGGGTGATGTACACGTACAAGGCGATGCGGCCACTCACTGCATATTTTGTGAAGTCTTCTAGCGGCCCGAGTTTTGCGATGTATTTTACGATTACACCTGTAGCTGAACGCAGGTCGATTGCCTGGATGTATGTGGCGATGGATTACGGGGAGCTGACCGATGAGCAGATGAGGCAGTATCAGGATGAGATTATTAAGCAGGATATTCCGATTGTGGAGTCGCAGAGGCCAGAGCTTTTACCCCTTGATTTGCAGGCTGAGTTACATTTGCGGTCGGACCGCACGCATATTGCTTATCGGAAGTGGTTGAAGGAGTTGGGGTTGACGTTTGGGACAGCGTGAAACGCGGCTAGGCCACAAGCCACTTCCCGCCCCACCAGGGCACCCGCAAGGGAGTGCTCTACTATACACGAGGCGACCTACCAAGCTAATACAGAGTAGGATGAGATTGGCACCTGCACTTGAAAATGGCTTATGTTTATGCCTATGGGAATTGCCTCAACTGGCTTGTTTCTTTGTAGAAATTGCTGTATGATGGCTGCAAGTAGATGTATGACTTGAAAAGCGTTGGGAGAAGGATATGCAGGCCAGTCGGGGCAGCCCCGCTCTACAAAATGGATTGCTTTTTGGCGTGATTCTGGGAATTGTCGAGATTATACTCTCCTTTCTATTAGGTGGGGTGGGGCTTATTGTTAATGTCCTTCTTTTTTTGTTTCTCACCGGTTACGCGGGTTATCAGGCTTCTAGTCGTACGGGTAAGGTGAGCACGGGTTTGGTGGCAGGTTTACTGGTGGGATTGCTGAGTTCGGCGATTGCGTGTATTCCGCTGCTTATTTACTATCTGACGAATATTGATGCTTTTCGTGCGCAGTTGCAGCAGCAGATGGCGGCGAACAATTTGTACCAGGGTTTTACGCTGACAAACAATCTGATGATTATCAGTGTGATTCTGTTTCTGGTGGTGGTAGTGGCAGGAGCCACATTGATCGGGCTGGGGATTGGATCGATTGGCGGTGCTATTGGTAAAGGACGGGCACCACTACAACAGATGCCACCACCTGCTCCCTATATGCCGCCTTATCCACAGCAGCAGGGATATGTTGCACCTCCTCCACAGGAATATAAGCCGTTTTATCCACAAGGTGATTATACTTCGCCAGAGGCATATAGGATGCCGCAAGAAAATACTCCACCACCACCGCCGAGGGAATCGGGACCTTTTGTCAGTCAGGAGTGAGTTGAGGCGTGCTGGAACATTTGGAACATAGGAAGCATGGGGAGCATGCGCTTAAACAATATTTTGGGCATGATGCTTTTTTACCAGGCCAGGATGAGATTATCGAGCAGGTGATTGCCCAGCGTGATGCGTTTGTTCTGATGCCGACGGGAGCGGGGAAGTCGCTTATCTATCAGTTTTCATCGCTCATGCTGCCGGGACTGACGGTGGTGATCTCTCCGTTGATTGCGCTGATGCAAGACCAGGTGGATCGGTTGAAAGCGAACGGCATCGCAGCTACATTTATCAATAGCGCTTTAAGTGTTAGCGAGCGGGTTCAGAGGGAGCGAGATGTTCTGAATGGGAAGCTGAAACTGCTGTATGTGGCTCCAGAGCGCCTTTTTGCCTCTAATTTCTTGTCTCTGCTTGACGAGGTTGATAACCGGGTGGGTGTGTCTTTGCTGGCGGTTGACGAGGCGCACTGTGTGAGCGAATGGGGACATGATTTTCGTCCTGAGTATCGACGGTTGGGTTACTTGCGCGAGCGTTATCCACGTGCTCCAATGCTTGCGCTGACGGCGACTGCAACGGAACGGGTACGCGACGATATTCTTACTCAACTCCGGCTCCGCGATCCACATATACATATTGCCAGTTTTAACCGGCCTAACCTCTACTATGAAGTGCGTCAAAAGCATTCGGGTTCTTATCGGGAGTTGGTACAAATGCTGCGCGAACAGCCAGACGCGCCGGTAATCATCTACTGCCTGAGTCGCAATAATGTTGATGCAATGAGCGAGGCACTGCGAGGGGATGGCATTCGCGCACTGCCGTACCACGCAGGTTTGACAAGTGAGCAACGGACTGAGCACCAGGAGCGTTTCATGCGTGACGATGTGCCTGTGCTGGTGGCGACGATTGCGTTTGGGATGGGGATCGCCAAGCCGGATGTACGCGCCGTGATTCACTATGATATGCCAAAGAGCCTGGAGGGATACTACCAGGAGTCGGGGCGAGCGGGACGCGATGGACAGAAGGCACAATGTGTGCTCTTCTTTCAGCATGGTGATCGGGCGAAGTTCGAGTTTATACTTGCTCAGAAAACGGATGAGCAGGAAGAGCGTATTGCGCGGCAACAAATTCAGCAGGTGGTGGCTTACGCGGAAAGTAGTGTCTGTCGCCGCCGCGTCCTGCTTGCTTATTTTGGGGAAATGCTGCAAGTGGAGAACTGTGGCAACTGCGATAATTGCTTGCGGCCAGTTACGACGATGGAGGACCGCACGGTCGATGCACAAAAGTTTTTGTGGTGTGTGCACCAAACGAAGCAGCGCTTTGGGATGCGGCACATCGTCGATGTCCTGCGCGGGGCAAACACACAGAAGATCCGCGATATGGGCCACAACCAGATTCCTACCTATGGCAGTGGGAAAGATCTGAGTACAGACGAATGGATGCGCCTTGGTCGAGCGCTGGTGCAACAGGGATTGTTGAGCGAAACGACCGACGGATATCCTGTACTCAAACTGAATTCGCTTTCAGCGGAGGTAGCACGAAAACAGCGCAGGGTGGAGATTGCAGCCGCGCCTGTACGGCAGCAGAAGACAGGTGCTGGAGATAGGATGCAGCAGGATACCAAGGAATATAAATTAGAGCCGGAGGAGATGAAGTTGTTCCGGCATCTTCGCAATCTGCGCAAAGTGATTGCGGACGATGAAGGAGTGCCGCCTTATGTGGTGTTTCCAGATAGCAGCTTGCAGGCGATGGCGCAACAGCGACCTCAAACTGAGGAACAGTTTGCCAAAATTCCTGGAGTTGGGAGCCGTAAGTTAGAAATGTACTTCAGGCCCTTTACGGAGGAAATTAGAGCATATTGTGAGTTGCATCATCTGGAGATGGGCCTGGAACCGGCGGAGGAAGTGAAGGGGAAGAAAAAGGAAGAGGTTGCGGCTCCGCAACTTAGCAGAGGGCCTTCTACACACCGGCAAACGTTGGAATTATACAACGCAGGACGAAGCATTGAGGAGATTGCCCGGGAACGGAACCTAAAAACGGGCACGATCATGAACCACCTTACAGAGCTGATTGAGGCGGGAGAGAACGTTGATGTGGAACGACTGCTTTCACCCGAACGACAAAGGGTGATTTTCGATGCGCTGCAAGCATTAGGAGGCGACGTGCTGAAACCTGTGAAGGAATTCCTGGGGGATGATTATTCTTATGATGAGATCCGGCTGGTACGGGGGATTATGAGACGTCCGTAAAGGGGGATTTCTGTATGCCTATTCATTGTGCCCTTTGACTAGGCACTCATGTGCTTTCTCGTGCACTTTCAAAACATGGAAGTAGGTTACTAACTCTAGTACACTCTCTGAGAGCTTGTCTGTTCTCGCTAGAGATAGAACAGGCATCAGATAATGTAAGGAGAACGTATGCCAATTCTCGGTATCGTAGCTTCCATGGTATTTGTCGTTGAGCTAGCTTCCTACACACTCTTGCTACCCGATCTGTCGCAGAAACCATTGAGATTTCGTCTCTTCGAGAACCATCTTGGAGTAGCAGCTTACATTACTGCATATATTCTGTCCCTATTGAGGGCACCACTCGGTCTGCTTCCATATCTTATGAAGCTGTTCATTTTCTTTGTACTCAACATTCGCTATGAGTCTGCCCAGAGCACGTATGTTCGCGAGGTTATCAATATGGTGGGTGATTTTGTGAATGTGGGCTTGAGTACGCTGCTGGTTTGGGTTGTTGTTGGACCTCCAACGATTTCACTACCAGGTTTCGTCTTCTATGTACCAATAGGTGCTGAACTTATCAGGCTTATTACGGAACGTGTGCCGATTACTTTCAGCGCTGTGTGGCAACTCATCCCACATAGAAGCATTGCCTGTGCAATACAAAGCGCGAACATTCCATGTCATTTGGAAGTGGATAGCGATATGCTTCCCGCGCTACTGCCGCTACTACGCGCTTAGCGATACCGAGCGGGCTAAGTATGTGCTACGTGCGCTAAAGCAGCGGGCACAATTTGACGAGGATATGGCAGATCGGCTCGAGTATATTGCGGCATTCCGCATTATTCCACAATGCTATGGGCTTCGTAGTGGGAGGGTTCGCGATGTGGCGCAGGCCGAAGTGTTTATTCACGCTAGCTGGACGAGTGATCCCTGGCTGCTCATGGGAATGGCGATGCGACGTGCACCCTGGATGTTTGATCCAAGGTATTTACGCAGGCCATTTTATTATATGACCGAGGCGAATCGGCTGGCGACGCTGCTTGTGCTAGAACACGCTCGTTACAGTCCTCTCTACGCCGTCTTTCAATTTGGGCATGAAATTCGGGTTGCTCGTATGCACTTCTTTTATAAGCTCCTACGCAGGTTGAATGCTGACATTGAGGAAAAGGTGCTGGCGGATGGCACTTTTCAGTTTGACCAGATGATCTGCTGGCTCGAAAGGCGCCTTGGACGAGGCCATAGTGAGCCTGGGCAAAGGTATTTGTATACAGATGAGGAGGTGATCGCGGATATACTTTGTAAGCATGAGGCAGGAGAAGTGATAAGGGCGGAGGACGTTGCATGCCACTATACGTATCCTTTGAAGTATGTCGAGGAGGTGTTGTTGAGGAAAATTGAGAGGGCCAGGATACGACAAGTGGAGCAGCGCTTATCCTGGTAATATCCTGGCTTCAAGAGGTTAGGCAGCGAAACCATTCGAGCACTATAGCCGTGATCTCTAAAGACTAATTGTATGTAGTTTCAGTCCCCTCAAGCGTGGCAGGAAAACCGGTGGTCAGCTGCCGCTCCCCTTGAGCACAAGGATACATCTGACCTGTCTATTAGGGTGCTTCCGAACAGCACCGTAGAAGCTAAATAATAGGAGGAATATCATGGTACATTTCGGCTGGAAAGCGGGGCCTGAGCAGTTTCCGCCAACTGAATTACTCGATTATGCAATTGCTGCCGAGGAGGCGGGATTCGACTCGATTGACGTGAGCGATCACTTTAATCCGTGGAGTGAAGAGGGTCAGGCGGCGTTCACATGGACATGGCTTGGAGCTGTGGCGGCACGGACGAGCCGTATAGAACTGGGAACGGGCATTACCTGCCCAATTCTGCGCTATCATCCTGCTATTATTGCGCAGGCGGCGGCGACGGTTTCATGTTTCGCGCCGGGCCGCACTTATCTGGGCGTTGGAACAGGTGAGGCACTGAATGAGTTTGCAGCGACGGGGTTGTGGCCAAGTTATGAGGAACGGCAGGAACGATTGGCCGAGGCAATTGATCTGATTCGTGCGCTCTGGAGCGGTGAGGAGGTTAGTTACGAGGGTAAGTATTACCAGACGCGCAAAGCGAAGCTTTTTACGCCGCCAGCTTCACCAATTCCAATTTATATTTCCACGTTAGTTCCAAACAGCGCAACGTTTGCGGGTAAATATGGCGATGGAATCATTTCTGTTGGTGGCAAGCAGCCAGAACTGTACCAACAGATTATCAAGAATTTCGAGGATGCTGCTAAAGAGGCAGGGAAACATCCTTCACGTATGCCGCGACTAATTGAAATCAATGTCGAGTATACCGATGATTCTGAGGCGGCTATCCAGAACCAGAAAAAGTACTGGGCGGGCACATATGTTCCGGCTTTGTTTGATCAGAAGATTTACACGCCGAAGATGTCTGCTGAGAATGGCGAAGTAGTTGGCTCAGATACGATTAAGAAGGCGGCTTGCATTTCAGCCAATGCTGACGATCATGTTAAGTTCGTCCAGCAGTATATCGATTTGGGGTTCGATCACCTCTACTTCCATTCGGCTGATCCTAATCAAGGTGCCTTCCTCCAGAGTTACGGACGGGATGTGCTGCCGATGTTGCGTAAAAAAGGTTAGGTATCAACGATTTTTGGGAAGAGCAGGCTGAGGCAGAGAATACCCAAGAGGATGAAACATCATCCTAGTTGGGAAGCATAATGACTGCTGAGAAGACCAGGATTCCTACAAAAGGGTTCTGGTCATTTTTTGTCTATCCGTGATAAGATGTAAAGAAAAGACCAATAAAAAAGATAATGAATGGAGATCTATCATAAGTACTTCAGTATTGAATATCCAAACTGTTCTGACACAACAACCACTCGGCATCCTACTTGATATAGATGGCACCCTCAGCCCAATCGCACCAACACCCGATGATGCAGAACTCTATCCAGGTGTCGCATCTCTTTTAGAACAGGCTCGCAAATATGCTCATGTCGCAATTATAACCGGTCGTGCTGTAGAAGATGGGGCGGCAATGATCAAGGTCGATGGACTGACCTACATTGGCACACATGGGCTAGAATGGAGCGATGGATTACCCTCTTCGCATCCTGTACATGTTGTACCAGAGGCCCTGGCCTATATCGAACCGGGCAAGTATTTACTGGACATAGCTGACAAGGAACTCGCTGGAATGCCAGGAATCATTGTACAGCACAAACGAGTCGGCGGATCAATACACTATCGTCTCTCCCCTAATCCAGAGCAGGCACGGCGAAAGATTTTTGCGCTGTTGGAGCAGCCTGCACGCTCTGTCAATATGCGGCTGAGTGAAGGGAAAAAAGTTGTCGAGCTAAAAACGCCTCTGGCGGTTTCTAAAGGGGATGCTTTACGTCATTTCGTGCAGCGTTTTGGGCTACATGGAGTCATCTTTGCGGGAGATGATCGGACTGATTTAGATGCTATTCAGGAAATATCACAACTTCGGAAGAAGGGTCTAGCGGGTCTTTCAATCGTCGTGCAACATGCAGACACGTTGCCAGCTCTATTTGAAGATGGAGATATGATAGTGCACGGAGTGAGGGGAATGGTCGATCTATTGCATGAAATCGTGCGAACATTGATGAAATTTGACGTGCAAAAGCAGTAGATGCGCTCCCCTCCAGGACGAAATGCCTTTTTCCGTGTTAATTACCCCGCAGTTACCAGGTCCGTAGTATCCTGATTGGCCGTCTGTGTGCTGACAGTCTTCGGAAGGTGATCGAGTAGCTCGTTGATATCGCTAATCTGGCGTTTGAGCCAAGCGTTGAGATCGTGGCGTTCTACGATTTGGCGGGCTAGTTTAGCTTTGGATTTGCGTTCTTCTATTGGCAATGTCAGAGCCTTGTAGAGGGCCTCTTTTGTCTCCATGATGTCGGTTGGAGAGGTGGGGATACAGGCCTTGCCGAGTTGCTGAAAGGCTCCGACGGTGCGAGAAAGGACGAGCACACCATTGCGTGCATTGACGACGGGTCCCTCTTTAGCAACGAGGTTCATGCCATCGATAATGGGATTCACCAGCAACACGTCGTAGAACTGCATGGCGGAAAGGGCTCGCGTGCGATCATTCTCACAGAATGCAGTGATGGGCGTCCATTCGTCGGTACCGTATTTTGCGTTGATCTCCTCGATGATTTTCATGACATCAGAACTATAGCGCCTGTACTCGGGTAAGGTCTGGCGAGATGGCACAAGGAAGGCGAAGAAGTTGACCTTGCCAAGTAGTTCGGGATGTTCATCGAGCATCTGGGCATAGGCTTGAAAGCCACGCACGATATTCTTTGTAGGCTCGATACGATCCACGCGCATGATATTTTTTTCATTCAGCAAGGAACGTATTTTATCGGCGGCGCGCCTACCAGGAGCACTTTGGACAGTGCGGCGCTCTTCAGTGACGGAGATGGAGATGGGATAGGCACGTACTTGAGTGTGGCGACCATGAAACCAGATAACGCCGTCTTCAAAATCGACGTTTGCCCCATCGAGCAAAGTGCGCGCCCCTTCGAGGAAGTTCCGCGCATCACGTTCGGTCTGAAAACCGACGATGTCGTTGCCAACCAGACCGCTGTAGATGGCCTGGGTGATGTTGCTGGGCAAGAAATGCCAGCAGCGGACATCAGGCCAGGGAATATGAATGAACTGCTGGATGATGGTAGATGGATAACATTCGCGAATCATCGCTGGAGCTACGTATAGATGGTAGTCCTGTAACATAACAACGGCAGAAGAATCTTCACGTTTCAATTCTTCGCATACGGCATTCGCAATGGCACGATTCGCAACGCAATAGCCATTTATCCAGGCATCTTGAATCTGGGGGGCATGAACAGAGTCCTCATTAGGGTTATACATGTAGTGCTGTAAAAACCAGAGGAATTGATTGCTGATCTTCTCATAGTGTTTACGATAGGCATTTTTAGGAATAGCAACATAGCGGAGCTGCATCTTTTGAGGGAATCCCCTGGACTTTCCGCTACCCAAAGGCGACTGAAGTAATCCACCATTTTGCTGAGCTTCTTTTATAGCACTCCGATCACCTTCGGTCATCGCCATCGCGACCCAGGTCACTTGCATACGATTGCCTGCATCAATGAGCGCCGTCACCATACCACCTGCGCCTCGACGGTGCTTCAAAATGTTATCATGGGTCAGGTAATATTCGACCGGGCCGCGATTTGAGGCAATGATGAGACGGTTAGCATGAATCGATTGTGGCGTTGCATGTATCGTCATCGGCGTGGGCATAAGCCAGTCCTTTCTACACTATGACACAAGAACACAAAATACGCATGGCGATGCATACGACAGGCCCCTAGTTATGGTACCATATTTTGGGGCAATTATGGGAGGGATTACCTAGCTCAATATTACCAAAGGGTAACCAAACAGAAATGTTACCCTTATTATTAGTATTACATTTAGTACGAAAGGGTTCTGATGATAATACGTATTGATGGACGCTCTCAGACTCATCTTCGACCGGTACGCCTTACCGTTGACTACCTGGACTACGCTGAGGGATCGGTTTTAATTGAGGCTGGGAAAACAAGGGTTCTCTGCGCGGCAAGTATCGAAGAGAAAGTGCCGCCTTTTCTGGAGGGGAAAGGGCAGGGTTGGGTTACCGCAGAATATAACATGTTGCCTCGCGCAACACATATGCGTAGCTCTCGCGAACGTGATGGAAGGGTAAGCGGGCGGACGCAGGAGATTCAGAGGCTAATTGGACGTTCACTGCGTGCCGTTGTTGATATGGCAGCATTGGGTCCGCGTACTATTACGCTTGATTGTGATGTGTTACAAGCTGATGGAGGCACTCGCACAGCGTCGATTACCGGGGCTTATGTAGCGTTACATCGAGCGTGTTCACAGTTGGTGAAACGTGGTGTGCTGCAAGTACATCCGTTACGGACAGCAGTTGCCGCAATCAGCGTTGGTATCGTGGCAGGAGAGATGCTGCTTGACCTGTGTTACGCAGAAGATTCTGCGCGCGGATGTTGATTTCAATGTGGTAATGACGGCAGAACACGAGTTTATTGAAATACAGGGGACGGGCGAGGGAGGCGTTTTCAGTCGTGCCGCAATGGATGCGATGATAGAGCTTGCGGAACAGGGCATCACAACGCTATTGGAGATGCAACGGCAAAATATTTAAGGGAAATAGATATATTTAGGGATTTGCAAAGCAAGATACATTTTGCATGGCTTAAGTAGCTTTCTCTATAAGCACCATCTTATGTGTTGCATCAGAGATTCGTATGACATGCTAATGGCTAGAGTAACCAATTTCGGTACCATAGTACCGAATCCCTCATGGACAACCCATATCATACGTTTTGAGTAATGGAAAGAAGTTCACAAGGCATGATGAGTCGTGCCCCTATGGAAGACGACGTGTCGGACCAGCGGCAAAGTTGAGAGGAGCGGATCTTGAAAGCAAAGACAGACCGAAAATGGCTCTGGCGTATTGTCGATTTTATCAATCCGTTACGCGACCCTAGCCTGACTGTAGCCGCCGTACTGACTTTCATCGAAGAAGCAGGGCAACACGATAGCTGGTATTGGATTATTGTCGTTGCGCTCGTGAACTGGCTGGCTGTACGCGGTATCGTCTGGTTAGTGGTTAATTTTACGTTTGCAAGCACGTTTATCTTGCGCCGCGTCTGGTGGGCTATCAAGCACCCTCGTCTTGCATGGCGGATTCTGGACGCGATTGGCCATGAAGAGATAGTGATCGGTGGATTACCCTCCCTCGCTGACGGTATGTTACTGCCGGAAGGGTCAACGATTATGAGCATGAGTCCCGTCCTGAGTGCGAGCGGTATTCATGTAATTGGCGAACTTCCCGCGGGAACCGAAATACCGATGTTGAGCATGCCTAATGGACAGGTTGCGCCCAACTTTGCAGCGCTGACCGGTTCGGGTATTTTCCCAGGTGCAAATTCAGGCTTCTACCCTGGAGCAAGTTCAGGTGTTGTTCCCGGCATGGCGGGTGCGCCTACAATGGGATTTCCGCAATATAATGGGAACGGCTTTGCCAACGGGCAAAATACTGATGGACTTCCCCAGGGATTTCCACAAGCATTTCCGCAGTCATTTCCCCAACAATCACGCGAGGAGGAAGAGCGTCTCCGCCAGCAGTTGGATGCCTTTACCCGTCTTCTGGATGATTGGGTACAGTTCACTGAGGAGAAATGGCGTACCGTTAGCGATAGCCAGCTTGGTTGGAAGCCCTTGCGAGGAAGATGGGGAAGTTGGGAGGATATTTTCCAGGATGCTTATGCTGCCAAAACATCTGATCCGATGGCGCAGGCTGCTCAAGTAGCGGGCGAGGCAACGAACCGGCGATTTGAATTTTCGAAAGAAAAGGGCTCTGCTGCTTCCGCAGTTGCGTGTTTCCTGCGAGATATGATGACTCTGCGTCGTGGTTTAGAGATGATGCAACCTTCGGGGGATCGTTCACCTGAGACTCCTACTATACAGCCAGTGGTACAGCCCTCCTCGATACAGGCTACAAGAAACTCCGGTCCATTGCGAAATGGCTTCGGAGGTTCGCCAGCTCGTAATACCCTGATTCGTCGTCCTACGCAGATTTTTGTGGATGCGGACGCTGAGAAATAGGACAAAATGGAAAGGCGGTTGGAAACGATGTTGAACAGTCATCCAATCGCAAGGTACGTAGACGAAGATGGAAAGGACAGTTGAAAACGAGGCTTCACCGTTTTCCAACTACAAAGCAGGTATGACTACGCAATCTCCATGTATTGTCGGTGTGCGCCCAGAACTGGACCGCATTGCACAATACGTCCCCGGTGAGTCGCTGGAGACATTTAGCGCACGCACCAATATTCCCGTTAAAGATTTGATCAAATTGAATAGCAATGAGAGTCCTTATGGTCCAGTTCCTCCCGTTATGAAGGCACTGGGCAACTATAGTAATTATAACAACTACCCCGACACTGATGCTACAGATCTGCGTAAGGCACTTGCTGCCTATACCGGGCTTGACACCCGTTATATTGTGCTGAGTCATGGAAGTAATGAACTGATTAATCTACTCTGGCATAGTTTTCTCTCGCGAGGAGATTCTATCATCTGTTGTCCTCCGACCTTCTCACTGTATACGTTTGTTACAACGCTTTGTGGTGCCCATGTGCTGGACGTTCCGCGTAGGGCTGACTATGAAATAGATGTCGATGCAATTCTGACCTCGATTACGCCTGTGACGAAGATGATCATTCTCTGCTCGCCCAATAATCCCACAGGTAATCCTGTTCGTGAGCAGGATCTGTTGAGAGTGCTCGATACGGGTTGTATTGTGGTGGTTGACGAGGCGTATATCGAATTTTCGGATTCCCCGAGGGGATTTGCGCACCTGGTACCGCACTATAGTAACCTGATCGTTCTACGTACATTCAGCAAATGGGCAGGATTGGCAGGATTGCGCATTGGCTATGGACTTTTCCCAGAATGGATTGCGGAATATATACGCCGGGCGCAGTGTCCTTTTGAGGTAAACGTTGCAGGTCATATTGCTGCTATCGAGACGCTGGCACACTTAGAGGATGTGCAGGACCACGTACGTCGTATTGTTGAGGAACGCCAACGACTCTTTGAGGTGCTGGCATCTCAATCCTACCTTGAGCCATTTCCTTCGCAGGGAAACTTCATCCTAGCTCGTGTACGCGAGGAAGAGGTAAAGATGGAACGTATACGTGCTGCGGTGGAAACGCATGGAATAATGTTGCGCTATTTCCAATACCCATACCGGCAAAACTTTCTACGTGTGACGGCGGGTCTGCCAGAACATACAGAAGTGCTGGCACGAGCACTGGCAAAGGTAAAAGCTGCATAACTTGCCTCTCCTCATGTCTCCGATATACAATGGTTCAGCAAGGAAAATATATACGCCGGAGGTATTTTTATGTTAAATAGAAACAACATTACCGGGATTACCACGATTGAAGACGTGATAGCGCGTGAAATTCTTGACTCGCGGGGTAATCCTACGATTGAAGTTGAGGTCCTGCTGCTGGGTGGGGAGCGTGGTGTCGCGGCTGTTCCTTCTGGTGCGTCGACGGGCGCGCACGAAGCTGTAGAACTGCGCGATGGCGACAAGAGTCGTTATGGGGGCAAGGGCGTGCTTATTGCCGTTGAGAACGTCAACGAGACTATCCATGATGCGATTGTTGGACTTGACGCGGCCGAACAGGTGGCGCTGGACGAATTGATAATCGAACTGGATGGAACGCCAAACAAAGGTTCCCTGGGAGCCAACGCAATCCTCGGCGTTTCACTTGCGCTAGCGAAGGCGGTCGCTAACGTGCTGCAACAACCCCTCTATCGTTATCTAGGTGGCGTGTCAGCACGAACGCTGCCTGTTCCGATGATGAATATTTTGAACGGCGGCAAACATGCGGATAATTCGACCGATATGCAGGAATACATGATCCTGCCGGTGGGTGCACCAACCTTTCGCGAGGCCCTACGCATGGGAGCCGAGGTGTACCAAGCGCTGAAGAAGGTGCTGCACGATAAGAAACTCAATACTAACGTTGGGGACGAAGGTGGCTTCGCACCATCACTTAGCTCTAACCGTGAGGCACTGGAAGTCATTGTGGCTGCTATTGAGGCGGCGGGCTACAAACCGGGCGTTGATATTTGCCTGGGTATGGATCCTGCTTCCAGTGAGTTCTATGAAAATGGAAAGTATGTGCTGGCGCGAGAAGGGCGAACACTGACGTTGAGCGAGATGGTTGCTCTTTACGAGCAGTGGATTAATGAGTATCCGATCATTAGCATTGAAGATGGACTGGCCGAAGACGACTGGGAGGGCTGGGCACATCTACGCCAGCGCCTGGGAGATCGGGTGCAACTTGTGGGCGATGACCTGTTCGTAACTAACACAACACGGCTGCAACGGGGCATTACAGAACACTCGGCGAATTCGATTTTAATCAAACTCAATCAGATTGGTACGTTGACGGAAACATTGGAAGCGATTGAGATGGCGAAACGGGCAGCATTTACCGCGGTCGTTTCACATCGATCGGGCGAGACCGAGGATACCACAATTGCCGACCTGGTGGTTGCCACCAATGCGGGGCAAATCAAGACTGGAGCACCTGCACGCAGTGAGAGGGTGGCCAAGTATAATCGCCTGCTCGTTATCGAAGAGGAACTTGGCGAGAAGACGGCACGCTATGCAGGATTCAGCGCATTCTACAATGTGCCTGCACTTTACAAAAGAATGTAAGTTTTTTCAGAGCATTTGTAAGGATAGATTTTTCAGGGCATTTGCAAGGATGCCATCCATTTGCAAGGGGAGATTTTCAGAGCATTTGCAAGAGGAGATTTTTCAGGGCACTCGCAAGGAGTGCCCCTACAGACACGCTCTTTACAAACGGGGATAGGTTTGCACTATACTATAGCCAAAGACACTATTTTGCTTTAGGTCTGGGTTAAATGGGCCGAGCAAAGAGAGAGGGTTTTATGGCGAAAAATACTTCTGAGGTTGCCGATGTGCAGGATCGGCACGTAGCACATGTCATTCACTATAACCTAAGTTACATTCTTCAGGGTGCTGAACATGGTACAGATGGAGCGATAATCTTGCTCCATGATATTCCCGCTGGGGCGTTTGCCTGGCAAAACGTTCTGCCGCAACTTGCTAGCGCAAATCGGGCGGTCTATGCCATTGATATGCTTGGCTATGGCCTCTCAGAACATCCCTGGCCTGCGGATACTTCCATTTGGGGACAGGCCGATTGCCTGGAAATGATGTTCGATGAACTCAATCTCACGAATATTATATTGGTCGGGCATGGAGTTGGTGGCGGTGTCGCGCAGGTGCTGGCAACGCGCCTAAGTAGGGAGCGTGTGGCAGCACTGGTACTGATTGATACGATCTGCTACGAGCATAGCTTTGCACCGAACTGGCCTCTGCCGGATATGCAAAAGAACCAGGACCCCGATGCACCGAAACATATCAAGCTCGAAGACATGATCCAGAACTTGCGCTCAACCCTGCCAAACGGAGTCCATGATAGCAAGCAATTCGATAACGACGCAATGAACGACTATGTGAGTCCCTGGAATAGCGAGATTGGCAAGGAGGTGCTTTTCCAGCATATCCGCCTGTTGATTCCGAGCTATTCTAATTCTGTGGCATCTGACCTGAAGGTTATGCACAAGCCGACGCTGATCATTTGGGGCGAACTTGATCAGCAGATGCCGCTCAAACTTGCACAACGCCTGCATCGTGATATACCGGAATCACACCTGGTAATTATCCCTGGAGCAGGTCACTTGATTTTATTTGACGCACCTGGAGCTGTGGCGAGTGCGCTGGCGGATTTTGTGGGAAGACTGTAGGTAAACAACAGGGTGGAGCAAACCTCGTAGGCGTTCATGGAAGCGTTAAAGGCGAGGGCCACTCAACCCAGGAGCGGGCGGACATAAAGTCCGCCCCTACAGATATTAGGAAGCTAATTTTACGTGGTTGTCATCCACGTGGGATGAGATAGGTTTGGTAATCCTTTTTAGGTGAGGTGCAAAGCCGCGCCTGGTCCGACTTTCTCGCTGGTAAGCTTCAGAGCAGCGATTGTACTCCTCCAGGAAAAGGATGTAGGAGTCGTACATTTGCTCAAGTGCCTGCAATGAAGCACCTTCTTGCTCTGCCATGACGAGGTCGTGCCACTGCTGCTGCATACGATTTTGAGCGTGTTCAAGCTCCGTTAAGGTCATTGTATCTCCTCCTAGAAGGGTGAAACCTGTATGAGTAAGAGATCCTGGCACCCGCAAGGAGTGCCACTACATTTCGTAAATGGCACCACCCGGGTTAACTATTAGGAGGCTTTGCGGCTCTGCCGGTACTCGATGCTGAGTTGCTGGATCAGCTCTCTGGCGCTGGCATAGCTCATTGTCTCCTGATTTTCAGGTTCAGGTCTGCCCAGGCTTTGACAGAGTTTACGAATGCTTGTCAATTGCTGTTCTGTAGCGGCGGCATCGGGTCCCTTTTCCTCAGTAGCTGCACCTGAGTTATGACCGTTTCCATTGGTTTTGCCATTGCTGCTCAGGAGCGTTGGATGAACTGAGGCGAGGGGTCTACGGGCGCTGCCATTGCTATCGGATGATGGAATACTACGATCTACGGGAGCGTCTACAATGCGGTGCTCTTCATTGAGTTCTGGCGCGAATTGTGTGCCGTATCCGAGCGCTGCTAAGGCACGTCCAATAGCTCCGGTTTCTGCTTTTTCAATGTAGTCGGGGAAGCTCGCTGCTTTCTCAGACTTTGTGCCCGTTGCCATACCCCCCTTACCATCTTTGACGACAGCCCGGAAGAGGGCAAAGCCATTTGCACGCTTGACTACTTTTTCACTACGCCGTGTTTCGCTGTTCCAGGCAAACGTCTCTTCCTCGGTTTCGCGATCAAGATCGAGCTGAACTATTTCGGTCTCAATGGTGCCTTCTGGACATACATCACGGAACCAGACGAGACGCCACTGGACTGGAAGATAATCGGCGGCACCGCCTTTGTTCTTGATCTGCATTACATGATCGTTAGGGTTGAAGGTGCGGAGACGCTGCTCATCACGGTCATTCTGGTTCATTTGTTCATTCATTGGACACTCCTCTTTGCTTATTTCACGTATGTTGTCTAGAATTTTTGTTCTAACATTATACCCTGTGTAACCGATTACGTCAAGTAGGGTTATTGATAAATTCTTTTTGAGATGCCAAAAGAAGGTAAGTTAAACGGAATGTCTGCCCATCTCTGCATGTTGTATTATGTACGTAGTAGTACTCAGTGTATGAGCAAAAGCAAGCATGACAGGTGAAGACGATGAATTCCACAACTATTTACAATGAGATTCAGGCAGCGTTGCAGCGGGGAGAACGGATTGCGGTAGCTACTGTTGTCAAAACTGTGGGAGCTGCTCCTTGTGGGGTGGGAACCAAGATGTTGGTAAGATCTGATGGCATGACAAGTGGGAGTTTTTCGGGGCCGAATACTGATGGGCGAGTGGCGCAACTGGGAATGCAGGCGCTGCGTGAAGGACGTTCGTACGCTACACATCTGCATCTGGATGCTGATCAGGGCGAAGCGGTTGGGAGTTGTGGAGCAACGCTTGAGTTATTCATTGATGTACTGCGCCCTGAACCCCGGCTGATTATTGCTGGAGCCGGCTATGTGGCTCAGTCGCTGGCCCGGTTAGCAAGCTCGCTTGACTTTCGCATTGTGGTGGTTGATGACCGGCGTGACCTGGCTAATCCACATGTGTTTGGTGACAAGGTACAACTCACCTTTGGAGATATACCGCAGACGATTCGTGAGTTGGAGCCGGACGAAGCAAGCTGGATTGTTATCGTCACGCGCGGACACCATCTTGATAAGGATGCGCTGCGGGCGGCGCTGGAGACCAATGCCAATTATGTGGGGATGATCGGCAGCCCTAGCAAGGTGAAACGCATCTTCCGGGATCTGCTTAATGAAGGCATGCCACGTGAACGCATAGCACAGGTTCACGCGCCGATTGGACTGGACCTGGGAGCAGAGACGCCTGATGAAATCGCTTTGAGTATCGCTGCTGAGATGCTTATGATGCGAAAAAAGGCTAGCGGCGCTCCACTTAAGACGATGCACCAGCTATTAGAAGAAGAGATTCCTGTTGAGGGTTAACGTGCTTTTTGAAGTATGAGACGAGATATTTAACTTGAAAACCTGGCCTGGAAGAATGATAATACCAAAGGGGTTTATTTTCTCCCCGAACAGTGGCACAAAATAAAATCGATACTGCGCACTTGAAACTCGCTTTTATAAAGCCATGAGAAGGATATCATATGTTCAGGCATCGTACCAGTGTTATATGTATCAGTGTATTTATTTGCCTCGTTTTACTTGCATCCTGTGGCTCACTCAACAAACCTGCTACTACTTATCCTGCCAGCACCCCCACTCCTACCATCCCCTTTGCCTCACCTTCACCTACTGGAAGCAGCACAATCGATACAACACCGACCCATTATACGCGCACGGTGGTGCTGAAGGGAGTGGGGCGACCAGATGATTTGGCCTTCGATCAGCAGGGACGTTTGTTATTCAGTGACTTCTACAATGGAACAGTCAGCCGCTTGAATGCTGATGGATCGGTTACGGTACTTATCAGTGGACTAGCAGGGCCGGAAGGTATTGTAGTTCTATCAGATGGTACGATGATTATTGCGGAACAGCGCACCAATCGCATTCTCTCCGTTGCACCTGGATCAAAATCCGCAATTGTACTGCGGACATTGCCGGGGACGCCGAGTACGGCACAGTGTAAAGATGGCGTTGATGGCATCGCTCTAGACCCTACCACAAACACGATTATTGTGCCAGATAGCCCGATTGGGAACGTCTACCGCATGAGCCTAGATGGGAAAATACTGACTTTGTTGGCATCAGGTATTGTGCGACCGGTGGGAGCGGCGGTCGATGCGCAGGGAACGATCTATGTTGCCGATGAGTGTGGTGGTGCGTTGTGGACTATTTCCACAACGGGAAAGCTGACGCATATGGGAGGTTTTGGTATGTTGGATGATGTAGCCTTCGATTCTCATGGCAATGTGCTTGTTACTGATCTAAAACCCTCAATCCATGCGCTTATTCGAGTACGCCTTACAACTGGCAAGCATGAGACGCTGGCGAGTGCAGGGTTCATTGAGCCACAAGGACTGGTAGTTGATGCAAATGACGACATTTTCGTTTCGGATGATTACGCGAATATTATTGTGGAGTATAAACCGTCATGAGTAAGCTTACATCTATGGCCGAAGCAATAGAACGGTATGTACCGGATGGATCGTCGGTTGCGTTGGGGTTGGCGTTGGAACCGCTCATTCCGTTTGCGGCGGGATATGAGATCATCCGTCAGCAACGACGCGATTTGACCTTGATCGGGCCCATTTCGGACATTTTGTTCGATCAATTGATTGGCGCTGGTTGTGTTGAGAAGATTAAGGCGGCATGGGTCGGCAATGTCAGCGAAGGGCTTGCCCACTGCTACCGTCGTGCTATCGAGCATGGCATCCCACGAGCAATTGTGACTGAGGAGCATAGTAATTTTACGATTGGCCTGGCATTGCTGGCGGCGAGCCTGGGTTCTCCTTACATACCAACACGCACATTGCTGGGCAGCGATATTCCACGTCAGAATCCGACGTTTCGCCAGGAATCTTCACCGTTGGATGGAACGCCTTTGTTGCTAGTGCCCGCAGTTCGTCCCGATGTTACGATTATTCATGTGCAGCGCAGCGACGAAGAGGGCAATGCTCACCTGTGGGGCAATATAGGCATATGTGAGGAGGCAATGCTTGCGGCACGCGATGTGATCCTGACTACCGAGGAAATTGTATCGCGAGAGGTTATTTTGAGCGATCCAAACCGCGTACTGGGGCCAGCATTCAAGGTGCGGGCGGTTGTGCATGAGCCTTGGGGAGCACATCCTTCAACCGTGCAGGGCTACTACAATCGCGATCACGCGTTTTATCATGAGTATCACCAGCGGACACGCACACTGGAGGGCTACCAGGACTGGCTTGACGAGTGGGTGTTGAGGCTGCCGACACGTGCAGAGTATATAGAGAAGCTGGGTGAGGAACGCTTACGCAGCCTGGGCGTCAAAGAGCACCGCTATGCAGTTCAAGTGGATTATGGATATTGAGGAGGCGCATCATGGAGTATACGGCGAGAGAATTGATGGTTGTCTGTGCGGCAAGGCAGATACGCGATAATGAACATGTATTTGTTGGTATGCGTCTGCCCCTGATCGCGTTTGCTCTGGCAAAACGCACGCATGCACCTCATTGTGTAGGATTGTTCGAGACCGGTATTCTGCGTGACGAGCCTTCGGCAGAATTGCTTTATACGATGGGCGATGCTCCAAATATTACGGGATCATTATGGACTACGCATACAATCACACTGATGGGTCTGATGGCCGAAGGAGAAGTGCAGCTAGGGTTTATTGGCGGTGCAGAGGTTGATCGCTACGGGAACCTGAATACGTCCATGATTGGGGATTGGAAGCATCCTTCCGTACGTTTACCAGGGAGCGGCGGAGGTGGGGATATTGCCTCTTTATCGCAGCGGCTGGCGATTATCATGCAGCATGACCGTCACCGGCTGCGTGAACGAGTAGACTTTGTGACCAGTCCCGGTTATGGCTATCCCGACGAACATGGGTTGGCTGGCGAGGGATGGCGCAAACGAGTCGGGTTGCCACGAGGTGGTCCCGCTGCGCTGATTACGACGCTGGCGGTTTTTACGTTTGATCGTGAGAATGGCGAGGCAATGCTCTCGTCCTACCATCCTGGTACGACAATTGAGCAGGTGCAGGAGCAGACGGGCTGGCCGCTGAGGTTGGCTTCTGATTGCGCGGAGACGGTGCTACCGAGTGAGGATGAGTTGAGGGTTATTAGGGAGTGCGATCCAAAGGGTGTGTGGACGAGGTAAAGAGAAAGGGTGATATACTACAATCATAAACCGCGTATCTTGATGGGCAACGCATATATTTACGAGGAGAAGTATGCCAGTAGAATACCAATTCATTTTAGTTGAGCGCGATGGACGCGTCGGCATTGTGACGCTGAACCGTCCCAAAGAATTGAATGCGCTTAATAATCAGCTTGTGAGTGAGCTTGCTAGCGCATTGGAGGAGTTTGATCGCGATAAGGAGATCCGTTGTATTGTTATCACAGGGGCAGGGGAAAAGGCTTTTGCTGCCGGGGCAGATATCAAGCAGATGTCGGACAAGTCACCGATCCAGATGATGCTTGGCGAATTCGAAGCGTGGGGGAGCATTCGGCGCATTCATACGCCAATGATCGCGGCGGTTGGTGGGTACGCGCTTGGTGGGGGCTGCGAACTGGCGATGCATTGCGATATGATCGTGGCATCAGAGAATGCGCGATTTGGGCAACCGGAGATTTTGCTTGGAATTATTCCTGGAGCAGGTGGCACGCAGCGTTTGGCACGTACGCTAGGTAAGTATAAGGCAATGGAGATGGTTTTGACGGGTGCTCAATTCAGCGCACAGGAGATGGCGGCACATGGGCTTGTGAACCGCGTCGTGCCGAAGGGCGAACACCTGAATGAGGCGATAAAGCTGGCGAGAGAGGTTGCCGAGCGGGCACCAATTGCCGCACGCCTGGCAAAAGATGCCGTGCTGGCCGCTTTCGAGACCCCATTGGAAGAGGGCCTTGAGCTAGAACGTAAGAATTTCTTCTTGCTCTTCTCTACCGAAGATATGCGCGAGGGCACGCGCGCCTTTATAGAGAAACGCAAAGCAGAGTTTCAAGGGAGATAACGCCATGGAAGATGCGGTTATCCTGTCGGCGGTTCGTACGCCTATCGGGCGTTACGCGGGGAGCCTCAAGGATGTACGTCCAGATGATCTTGCCGCAATGGTGATAGCCGAAGCTGTACGGCGAGCAAATGTTGATGCAGGCAGTATTGAAGATGTTATTCTTGGTTGCGCAAACCAGGCTGGCGAGGATAATCGCAATGTGGCACGTATGGCGCTACTGCTGGCGGGTTTACCTATACAGGTTGCGGGACAGACGGTCAACCGACTCTGCGGATCGGGCTTGCAAGCCGTGAACAGCGCTGCCCAGGCTATTTCGACGGGTATGGGTGATACCTTTGTAGCCGGGGGCGTGGAGAGCATGACACGGGCGCCATTTGTCGTGGGCAAGGCGGATAGCGCCTTTAGCCGCAACATCAATCTGCAAGATACGACGCTGGGCTGGCGTTTTATCAATTCACGTTTGTCGGCGGTGCATCATCCATATAGTATGGGGGAGACGGCTGAGAATGTCGCAGAGCGCTATGAAATTAGTCGCGCCGACCAGGATGCTTACGCATTGCGCAGCCATCAACGTGCGGTTGCGGCACAGCAAAGTGGACGGTTTGCGACTGAGTTGATGGTGGTGACGATTCCGCAAAAGAAGGGTGAGGCGGTGATGGTGGCGTTGGACGAGCAGCCACGGCCAGATACAACGCTAGAGAAACTCGCAGCGCTGAAACCTGCTTTCCGTAAAGATGGAAGTGTGACGGCGGGCAATTCATCCGGCATCAACGATGGGGCAGCGGCTCTGGTAATGATGTCACGCAGCCGTGCCCAGGCGTTAGGATTGCAACCGCGCGCGAGAATTGTTGCATCTGCGGTTGCGGGCGTTGACCCGGCATATATGGGGTTAGGGCCTATTCCTGCAACGCGCAAGGTTTTGCAGCGTGCGGGATTGAGCATCAGAGATATGGATCTGATCGAGCTAAACGAGGCATTTGCGGTCCAGGTCTTGCAGTGTGCGCGCGAATTGGAGATTGACGAGGAGAAGCTGAACGTCAATGGTGGAGCTATCGCGCTGGGGCATCCGTTGGGGTGTAGTGGAGCTCGGCTCGTGGTGACGTTGCTGCATGAATTAGAGAGACGAGGTGGACGTTACGGGTTGGCGACGATGTGCATTGGGGTGGGACAAGGAATTGCGACCATTATTGAGAGGATTTGAACGCTTATTCACCCATAATTGAGCGCAGACGCGCCTTCCAATCATCATCGTCATCGGAGTTGGTTGTTTCGCCAACGGTCCAACTGCGCGCGCCGTCTGCGAGCCGGGTGGGGGAGACGGTTTGTGGGCGAGGTTCCTTAGTATTGGGGTCGCGCAGCGCGAGTTGCACTGCTTTCCGCACATCTTGTACAGGGTCTTGCAGCAAGGGGCGAATCAGTTCTTTACTCCGCTCAACTTTCAGCCGACCTAATGCTCGTACGGCGGCTGCACGTTCATCTGCGGTTGGTGCATGCAGCAATGGTTCGATATCGGGCGCAAGTTGAACAAGCGAGAGATCGGCGATGAGGCGTAACAAGCGGCTACGACGCATAGGGTTTGTGAGGTTTGCTAACGCTGCTCTGCTATCTGCATATACCTGTTCCTCATCTCGAATAATGCCGTGTTTGATTGCGTCGGCAAGAGCTACCTCCGGTGGAACGGGTGATGAACCACGCAGGAATGGCTCAATCCAGGGAGCTACAGGTTCTTGCAGACCGGTACTCTCATAGAGTTTCAGCGCCCAGGGGTAGTGTTGGTTCAGCCAGTAGTAAAGGGCGAGAGTCATTTCGGCATCACGGGCAGCGTAAGCAATCATGGCCGTTGGAAGTGGGCGACGCGTCCAATCTGTACGCTGCAAGCTCTTATCGAGGCGTGTTTTGAATGCACGCTGTAACATGGCAGCAAGCGAGGACTCATGTTGACCGAAGATGGCGCGGCTGGTAGCTTCCAGATCATAGTAGTGGGCTACATTGAGACCTCGATCGGCCATGACGCGCAAATCCGCACCCGCACCGTGCAGCAAGATGATGACATCTGGATTTTCAACCACTGTAGCGAGGGGCGAAAGATCAGCCAACCGCAGAGCATCAACGACAAAACAGTGCCCATCGATGGCTAGTTGCAGGAGCGCAAGGCGGTGAGAAGAGGTCAAAACTTCACCTTGAGTGCGTGAACGTACCTGGGCAAATTCCGCGTCAATGGCAACAACACTGGCTTGCTGAAGCTGGTTGACTGCTCGCAGCAATTGTTCAGGCCGATCAATCCACTGGCGTTCGCCCTTCGGTGGAAGTTGGCCTGGCGGCGGGCTTGCGCCAATATAGCCTGTTGTATTGTCTATGTTTTCTGGTCCTGCGGGTGGTACTTTGTCGCTCAACGAAACTACCTTTTGTAAGACAGCATAATAGATCAGGATATGCAAGCAACTATAGCAGATTTTTTTAGAAACGTACAGAGCAGGCTGATAAATCTGTGATGGCCGCGATACTTTGGGGCTTACGGATTAGTTGAAGAGCATAACCAATCTTGCTGTAATTGGTCTGATTCTTTTGCTAAATGCTTGTACGTCTAGCCCTGGCTATGCTAAACTGAAACAGTTAGGTCACAAGTTTATTTCAAATAACGAAGGTGCTTCATGTCAAACAATACACCAATAACGGTTGCTTACGGGGATGGTATTGGGCCAGAAATTATGGACGCCACTCTGCACATCATTGCGGAAGCCGGTGCTCGCATCGATATCGAGAGGGTCGAAGTGGGCGAGAAGGTTTATCTACGCGGTATTAACGCGGGCATTGAACCGGGTGCCTGGGAATCTCTACGACGCACACGGGTCTTTTTGAAGGCTCCAATCACTACTCCACAGGGCGGAGGCTACAAGAGTCTGAACGTCACAACGCGAGTGATGTTTGGGCTGTATGCCAATATACGGCCCTGCGTTTCCTATTATCCCTTTATTGATACTAAACATCCGACGATGGACGTGGTCATCGTTCGCGAGAACGAAGAGGACCTGTACACGGGCATCGAGTATCGCCAGACGCATGATATGGTAGAGAGCCTCAAGCTAATTAGCCGTCCTGGCAGCGAAAAGATTATACGTTACGCTTTTGAATATGCTCGAAGTCATGATCGAAAGAAAGTTACATGTTTCATAAAAGACAACATTATGAAGCTTACGGATGGTTTGTTCCACCACGTCTTCAATGAGATTGCGGCAGAATATCCCGATATAGAGAGCGATCACTGGATTGTCGATATCGGCTCGGCCAAACTGGCCGATACGCCGGAGGCATTTGATGTAATCGTGCTACCCAATTTGTATGGGGATATTTTGTCTGACGTGGCAGCACAAGTTGCCGGTTCGGTTGGTCTGGCTGGCTCGGCGAATATTGGTGATCGCTGTGCTATGTTTGAGGCGATCCATGGCTCGGCTCCTCGGCGCGCGGGTCAGAACGTTGCCAATCCTTCAGGTCTCTTACTCGCGGCGGTAATGATGCTGGTGCATATCGATCAGCCGGACGTGGCTACACTGGTTCATAATGCCTGGCTGCGTACGATCGAGGATGGCATCCATACCTACGATATCTTTGTAGAGGGTGTGAGCAAGCAGAAGGTAGGCACAAAGGAGTTTGCCGCTGCTGTTGTTGCACGCCTGGGCCAGAAGCCGCATATTCTCAAGGAGGTGAACTACGGTTCAGCGCCAAAGGAGAAATCCAGCGCTTATATCGCCAGTAACCAACCGTTTGAGAGGAAGGATCTGGTAGGAGTAGATGTGTTCCTAGATTGGCATGATGGAACTCCTGACCAGTTGGGCGAGACATTTAAGCAGGTCAGCGGGGATGGGCTTGAACTGACGATGATTACGAACCGAGGTGCGAAGGTGTGGCCGGGAGGTATGCCGGAAACCTTCTGCACCGACCACTGGCGTTGCCGCTTTATGTCGCCAAATCGGGGCGATATGGTTAGCCACGCAGAGATTATAGGGTTGCTCTCGCGTATTGAAGATGCGGGCTTTGACTTTATTAAGACGGAGAACCTGTATAACTTCAATGGGAAAGCGAGTTATTCCGCGGTGCAAGGGGAGTAAGCCCGAATAAAGAGAAAAATGAAAGGTTTGTATGCTTCATGGTAATAGATGAGATACTGGCCTATAACGAGCGGTTTTTGCAGCAGCAACCACTGCCGATCATTGGGCATGCACCACGTAAACATATGGCTGTGGTAACGTGCATGGATTGCCGGTTGGTGCAGATGTTTGAGCAAGCGCTTGGCCTGGAACGGGGCGATGTGCTGGAACTGCGGACGGCTGGGGCGACTATTTCCGAACCCGAACGCGCGGGGGCTGCGAATGACCTCATCCGGTCACTTGCAGGGGGAATTTATCTGTTGGGTGTGCGGGAGGTTGCCGTGATTGGACATACGCAGTGTGGACTTGCACACGCGAATCCGACGGCATTGACGGCATCAATGCAGGCGCTGGGCGTTGACCCACAGGGGTTGATAGAGAAAGAAGGGTTGGGCGATGTGCAGGGCCTGACACGCTGGTTAGGGGCATTCGATGATGTGCATGTAAATGTGCAGGAAGTGGTGAAGGTTATTCGTAACAGTCCCTATCTTCCAAAGATTCCGGTACATGGGATGGTGATTGATATTAATACAGGCAAACTGGAGATGGTTGATAAGGGAGCAGCATAGCTCTCCTACGTTTCAAATTGGCTTCCATGAGTGGGATTAGGAGAATACCTTTAGGGGTTGTGGAACTTCTTTACATGCCGATAGAGGAATGATGTAATACCTCTGATATCGTTGGGCAAGGCTCTTGAAATGAAAATCGGCTCCACGCCGCCCTGCATGGAGCCGGTTTTCGTTAGTAATTACATTGGCGTTTAGACTAATTTCTCGTCTGCTTGTAGATGGGAGATGCCCTCAATCACAGAAAACCTCAACGCTCACAAGGTTTTTGGGTCCTATAAAGTAGACGCTTGGACCGCCGAGACAGGTACTTCGATTGACCGTGATCATTACTTCTACACTCTGGCCTGGAGATAGGTTCCCACTTGACGGATGGGGCTTAAGAGAAACATCAGCGCGTGTAAACCAGTGAAGAGGACCGCTAGAACCTAGTGTCTCTGTCAGCCTCACATGACAGAACGCACCTGGAGGAAAGTGCGGTTGACAATAGAAATTAGGGTGATCGGGGTCTACTACTTTCGGTACCAACTTCAGCAAGGGAGGATGAGTCGACGACGAGAATGCCCCTGCCTGTCTTGAAGGAGCGGCAGCAGCCTGTAGAGGGAAGAGAGCCATAGCGGCAACAAGGACAACACCTGAGAGTGCGGCAACTGCCCAGGCAAACCTGGAAGTGTGTGCTTGAGCATGAGTTGCTCTCGTAGACAGTTTCGGTGATCGACGTGCGAGATGAAACATCAATTGGTTCCTCCTTGAACTTTCTCGTGGCATGGTGTCACGTTATTGCGATGACAGAAAAACGTAAGGGCATGGGGCGGACGAATGTGATCTAACTCACAAATTTATTGTACCAGGTTCTGTACAACAATACTATGAAGTGCTCCACAGCTGGGACTGTGAGATACTGCACAATCCCGGTGTGACATGTATGTAATAGAGCAACTCCCATAGCCGCCCTGGTACATATGCTAAGATTACATCGTTGTCCAGCCGACTATTGACAATTGGGTGCCATCAGAGATGGAGGCGAATGATGTAGGTGTGCTTCCATTCAGCGAACCATAGAAGAGGGTGTAGGTAGAGGGATAGGCGCTGGTGTTGCTCGTCTCAAAGGCATACAGGCTACCATTGCGCGAAACGTTCGACCAGGGGTTCTGGGTATATGGACACAGGGAGGTCGTGATTCCGTTGGCTTCTGTGGTGAGGCGGGTTAAGCCGGTGCCATCGGTATTGAGCTTCCAGAGTCCGTTCTGGCTGGTATCGACCTGATGATTCATGCTGAAGTTTTCGACTTGCAACAGCAGGGTGCTATTGGAGATGGCCCGTATGGCTGCTATACCAAGCGTCTGGCTGGTGAAGATGGTCTTCTGGGAACCAGCAGTTCCAGGCTCTGTGTTGATGGTGCTTGGGCCTTCGCGTGTGCCTAATGCACATGATCCGCTGCAGTTGGGTGCAGAGATGCCACTACATTGAGCGAGAAACAGGGTTGAGCCATTGTAGCTGCTATCAGCGTCCCAGCAGGGATAATTGAAGGTCTGGCTCACTTTGTCTTGAAAGACGGTGGTGAGATCGCTCATCTGCTGATTTGGGCCACGACTGGTGTCGAGAATACCGAGCATATCGATGGGCGCTATTGGTTGAGTAGTAAAGCTCACATAGATGTGCGTGTTATCGAGCCAGGTAAGGGGAATGCCGATATTATCTAAGTTGAGCGGTGGTCCACTATTGGTTGGCTTTAATTCTAACTGTATTGTTCCGGTAATAAGGTTGAGCAGGTAGAGGCCACCTTGATTGTTGTTAGGGTTAAGACTGCTGAATATGGCTAACTTCTGGTTGCTGGACAACAAGACGTGATCCAGACTCATGTTTGAGGCGCAATAGAGCGTTTGCAGGCCTTTGCCATCCATGCGAACCAGTTGCAGCTTATGCTGTTGACCCACGCTGGAAACAAAGAGCAGCCATTGTCCGTCGGCTGAGATCTGTGGATCATCGATGACCGCACCATTGATCGTGACAATGTCGGTCTTGTTGTGGGTGCTGACATCATAGCGTCTGAGTGTGCTACCAACAAATGTAGTCCCTTGATATTGATCGACGAGGTAGACAATATTCTGATGAGAGCCTAAGGCAAGCGGAGCAGTAACGGCGGTACGCCCTGTTCCTGGCGCAGGACAAGAGGTTGATGTCGTTGGCATAGGAACGGTGGTAGTAACAGGTGAGGTAGTTGGCGTGCCGGTAGCCCCACCTTTAGTGGGTGGGGTGGATGTTGTCGAAGATTGACTCGAAGAAGCTGTAGAGTTTGTGCTTGAATTTTGATTCGTATTAGGATTGCCACAGGCGGCAACCAGTATGACGAGGCAGCAGCCTAACAGGGAGAATAAGAGGTAGCGAAAGCGAGTAAATTTCATAAGTTTTTCCTCATATATAGATGTTTATGTGAACTGCCTGAAATGTATAGCATAAAGGTTTGCAGTCCTCGCTAGTAATCTAGCATACAGGCGGAAAGAATACTATGAGCTAGCTCACAAAAGGCTGAGTGGAATCGGGCATCCTGCGAGGTGTGATACAATATGCCATAGCCAATTTACATGAGATTTGAAATTTTGCTAGAAATATATATGTTGGGATGAAAGTATTTCCATCAACAAAATATCTATGGATACCGGTAATTGCGCTTACTTTCGTGTTTTCTGCCTGTAATACAGACGGGGCACAGGGTGTTCCAAGTACCAGGTATACAACCTCAGCAACTCCGACTGTAATTCCACAACCTACGCAGAGTAGTTTTTTGGATGGGCCAGTGACCTATGTTGCGCTGGGAGCCTCGGACGCGGTTGGAGTAGGAAGTAATGCGCCGGATTCTCAGGGCTATGTGCCCCTTGTAGCATCACGGCTGCCTAAAGGCTCGCATTTGATTAACCTGGGTATCAGCGGTATTCGTTTACACGAGGCGCTCTCCAAAGAGTTGCCGCTTGCCTTGAACACATCACCCGATCTGATTACTATCTGGCTGGTCGCGAATGATTTTATTGGTGGGGTAACCTACCAGGATTATATGCGTGATCTGAACACGCTGCTACAGCAGTTACATAGTGGTACGCACGCGCGGTTGGTAATGGCGAATTTGCCGGATCTGACGCTGCTTCCTGCTTTTGCACGTGAGACCAGCGCACAGAAAACACGTACTCGCGCAGAAATTTCACAGTGGAATGCCGGTATTGCACAATTAGCGGGACAGTATGGGACGGTACTGGTGGACCTCTTTCGTTTGGGAAGCCAAATAACGGCACATCCTGAATATGTGAGTGGAGATGGTTTCCACCCCAGTTCTTCAGGATATGCACAATTGGCTAACTATTTCTGGCTGGCTATCAAAGGGTAAGCATCTATTCAGGCCCACATCCAACATGTAAACTGATTATTCTTGCGAGCGTTTGATGCTGGTCTCGCCCTGGACGATGAAGACGATGCGTTCGCAGATGTTGGTGCAATGGTCGGCGACGCGCTCCAATTTATGGGCAATCCAGAGGAGGTAGGTGGCACGCTGTAAAATGCGGGGATCATTGTGCAGGGCAGGAATAGCACGAGCGCCCTCCAGCATCGCCATCAAGTCATGGCGCACGAGATGATAACGCACATCCACCACATCATCCTCTTCCCAGATGTAGCTGGCAGCATTGACATCACGGTTAGCGAAAGCCTCCATTGTGCCCTGGAGCAGACGGCGCGCCTCCTGGCCCAAATCAAGCATTCCGCGCAGGATTGATGCCTCGGAGATTTCGCCATCGTCATTATCATCAGCATGTTTATGAGTAATCTTTACTTCTTCAGAAGGTTGTGCATTACTCCGAAGTGGGTTCATGCGCAGGATAATCTGGGCAATGCCGGCAGCACCATCACCGGTACGTTCAAGATCGCCTGCCATCGATAGTGCCGAGGTGAGAAAACGCAAATCGCGTCCGCCAAGCGGTTGTTGCAGCGTCAAGAGACGAATTGTGTGTTCTTCAATAGCAGCCCGCAGGCTATCAATGATAGCGTCAGCTTCGATCACCATGCCCGATTTGGCCTGATCTCCTGTTTCCAGGGCTTCAAGGGCCTTTGCCAGAGCATCATCCACCAGCGAACCCAACTGTATAATTTGGGCATCCAGTTCTTGCAATTCTTTATCAAGTAATGTTCTTGCCATAATTGGTTTACTCCCTCTTTGAGATTTTCGGATGGCAGTCTTTCAAACATATACTACAAGATGCCTTTCAAGCGCTTCCAACCCTTCCACCCTAAGCATAATGTAACACATTTTTCATAGAAAAGATAGAGTCATATTGTAAATACTCGTTCTATTCTTTAAGGATAAGTGTAATAATTCCATTTTATGGATAGGCTTTCAACATAAAGAGATCCTTCGCTCCGCTCGGGATGACACATTATTTACAGGATGTCAGGCTACTGATAATAACCGGGTTGATTGACAGACTTTCGACATGAATGGTACAGTAAGGTCAAAGTTTCACTTTGAAGATACTATAAGAAAGATTGGAAACAATGTCAACAAAACGGTTACTTGGTGTATTTGCTCATCCCGACGACGAGGGAGTAGTGAGCGCCGCAATATTGAAGTATAGCGAGGTGGGCGTTGAAACGGGTCTGGTATGTGCTACACGAGGTGAGGTTGGCGAAATTGCTGATCCGGCTCTGGCAACGCCTGAAAATCTGGGGCAGGTGCGTGAAGGTGAGATGCGGGCAGCGGCTGAGGTTCTGGGCGTGCATAATCTGTGGTTTCTGGACTACCGTGATTCGGGTATGGCGGGTACGCCTGAGAACGAAGACCCCCGCGCATTTGCACGAGCTAATGCTGCTGAAGTGGTAGGGAAGCTTGTAGCGATTATTCGTCAATTTCGTCCGCAGGTGATGGTAACTTTTGATGAAACGGGCGGTTATGGACATCCTGATCATATTGCTATTTACCGGCATACGACGAGCGCTTTCCATGCTGCGGCAGATGGTGCGCAATATCCAGAACTTGGGCCAGCATTTGCCGTTTCCAAGTTGTATTATGGAGCATTCCCACGCAGCATCATTCGCGAAATGGGAGAATGGATGAGGTCGCAGAACTTCCAGGACGAAGGTTCTTTCAGGGGAGTTGATCCGGAAAAACTCGGCATGCCGGATGAACTGATCAGTGTGCGACTTGAGGCGAAGCCATGGCGGGAAACAATGGATCGCTCCTGGTCTCTGCATCGCACTCAGGCAAATTCCGGTGCCCAATTTAGTCAAATGCCTGAAGAGATACAGCGCAAATGGCGTGACTATGCGTACTTTCAACTGGCGGCCTCTCGGGTTGGACCGGATGTGCCTGGGGAGAACGATTTATTTGCACGGACGTAAAGGTGAGTGAGTGATTGACATCTTCTTTTCCTATGCACACGAAGATGAAGCGCTGAGGAACGAGCTAGCGAAACAACTGAAGCTGATGAAGCGCCAGGGCCTCATCAATGAATGGTACGATCGGGACATCAAAGCCGGTACAGAGTGGAAGCAGGCGATTGATGAGCATTTGAATAGCGCTCAGGTCATCTTGCTGCTTGTGAGTCCAGATTTTATGGACTCGGACTATTGCTACGATACCGAGATGAAGAGAGCAATGGAAAGACACGAAGCAAGGGAGGCTCGCGTTATTCCGGTTATTCTGCGTCCTTGCGATTGGTATAGCGCTCCATTTGGAAAGTTGCAAGGATTGCCTCGGAATGCTAAACCGATCACTACATGGTCAAATCGCGATGATGCGTTTTTGGATGTAGCGAAAGGAATTCGCAAGGTTGTTGAGGATCTGCGTCTCACATCAGGGAACTAGCAAGCTGGCTGTCAAGATGGGGGAATAGATATGAAAGATTACCACATCAACATTTTCTACAGTGACGAGGACGAAGGGTACATTGCAGATATTCCTGACCTGAAATTTTTCTGCCTTCAGAGATACTCCTGAAGAGGCTCTTCGAGAAGTTCTGATTGCTAAGACAGCATGGATTGAACCATCATGACCCGCTTGCGGTCCCAGCGATCCACCAAAGCTCCTGCCGGAAGACTGAACAGAATATACGGCAATTGTCCGACGGAAAACATCAGTCCGGCAACGGCAGGATTGTTGGTGAGTACGAAGATAAGAACAGGAAACGCCACCTGCGAGATGCCCGTTCCGAGCGAGGAGATGCTTTGCCCCATCCACAGTAACACATAATCGCGGTTTGTCCAGAGCGAGCGGACTCCTTTTGAACGATCTTCTCGATCCATTAATCGTATGTTCCTCCTGAGCATTCACACTCTGGACGAGTTGCACACCTGTCTCTATCTTCTCCCCAACTTCGCTATCAACGCGTTCTTCACCAATCCAACCTCTTCCACCCGCAACAATAAAACAGCGCCAAGATAGACTAGAGATGCGAGACCACCTGCTACTAATACCGTTAGCAATTGTCCTAATAGACTACCGAGGGAGAATAGGGCGATGTGACTGAGGAGGGCTTGCATGGCCCAGGCGACGGCAACCATGGCAGCGGCGGCGAGGAGAATTTTGAGAACGGTGGGGATGGTTTCGCGAATGTGGATGGAGCCGATAGCAATGCGCAAGAGGATGAGAAGGATGATGGCATGGAGGGAATTCTGGACGGTATTGGCGAAGGCGAGGGCGGGCATGCCGATTGTGCTCCAGAAGGGGAGCGCAATGGAGAGATAGCCAAGAATGCTTACGACACCTACGAGAACAGGGATGATGGTGTTCTTGCGAGCGTAGAAGGCGGCTATGAGGAGTTGGTCCATAGCGACGAAGGGAAGCTGATAAGCGTAGTTTTGCAGGGCGATGGCCGTACGGGCGGCGTTTTCAGGGGTGTAGTTGTGATGGCGGAAGAGTAGATCGACGATTGGCTCGCGCAGGACGATGAGACCAACAGCGGCGGGGATCATGAGGAGCAAGCCTACACGTAGGCCAAGGCGGAGCGTTTGTTTGAAACGTTCGGTATCACCGGCTGTAGCGTGTGCTGAGAGTGTTGGAAGGACAGCAAATGCCAGGGCCGCGGCAACCAGACCGACGGGAAATTGAATGAGTGTTGTTGCAAGGCGCATGGCGGTATAGTTGGCTGCTCCGCAGTCGAGATTGTGAGGGATGGGAAAGTTTCCAACAACTCCACATGGGGTACGTGATGCCAGGTTTTGATCGAGAAATATGAGGCCCATGCTGATGAGGAAGCTGAACGCCACGGGCGCGTAGAGCTTGAGGATGCGCTGAAAGGCAGGATGTTTGAGGTCGAGCACAAACTGGTAACGCAGATGCTGGTTGCGCATGCCTGGAATGAGCAGGGCAATCTCCCCGACAGCACCAAGCAGTACACCGAAAGCCAGTCCAAGGTGCCCTAGATAACGTTCGCCAAGGATGCCGCCGACAATGGCTCCAATGATGATGCCAACATGGTAGGAAACAGTAGCAAAGGCAGGCCAGCCAAATTCCTTGAGCGCGTAGAGCGCTGCCAGGAGTACGGCGAAGGGTCCCAATGCGAGCAGAGAGAAGAAGATTATTTGGGCAAATTGCAACGTGAGTTGCTTCTGAGCGCCTTGATAGCCCTGTACGAGAATATCAACAAATTGCGTTGAAAATAAGGCAAAGATAGCCGCGGTAATGAACATTACAATAAAAACCAGGTTGACTATCGTAAAGACGATGCGGCGCAGCTCGTTGCGTTTTTCGGGTGCTGAGTAGTCGCTGAAGGTGGGGATAAGTGCGCCACTGACGGAGCCATTGATCAAGAAGTCATTGAAAGTCTGAGCGGGCAATAGCGCCGAGTTGAATGGGCCTGCGATGGAAGTGCCGAGGGCAGCCACGACGATCTGACGTACCATACCCATAATGCTGCTGCCCAGGTTGCCAAGCATGACGAGGGAGGCTGATTTGGCAATTTCGCGGCGCTCGCTGGGTGCGGTCTTCTCTGCTGACTGCTCTACAATAGGCACCGATGGTGCGTCCTGGTCTGTTACTCCTGCTTGCGCAACAGGTACTGTATCAAGCGCAGGCTTTGATTTCATTGATTCGGGTTGTTTTTCTATAGATTCTTTTGGCATTAGAGATAATCTCTCCGATATATTATCAAGATTGTTCGGGAGCCTGAAGCCGATACATCGGCGGTGGGCACGATGAATCGGCCCCTACAGGAAATCACGTCCCTGGTTCAGGCAATTGTTTGATTGCTGCTATCAGTTCAGTGGTTGAGTGGTGCGGCAGGTAGGGGATTAAACGGACGGTGCCGCCGTACTCGTGGACCACTTTGGCTTCAGGCAGGCGAGGCAAATCGGGTGCGCTGCGATCTATGCTGGCGTAGTCACCACCTTTGACGTAGACAGCTGGCTGCAAAAGCGCGACCAGAGGACCTGCCGTTGGCTCGGAAAAGATGGTTACGTAGTCAATACTTGTGAGCGCTGCCAGGATTTCGGCTCGCTCGACTTCCGGTACCAAAGGTCTGCCTGGACCTTTGAGCGTACGTGTACTGATATCACTGTTCAGGCCAAGGATTAGAAAATCGCCTAGAGAGCGGGCTTCTTGTAAGTAGCGCACATGGCCAAGGTGCAACAGGTCAAAGCAGCCGTTGGTAAAGACGGCTCGTTCTCCTGCCTGCTGCCTGCGTCGTACTTCAGTCACTAGCTCTTTCCGGCTCAGTATTTTATTTTGAGTAGTATAGATCATCTTGCTTATGGTATCGCACCTGTCAATTCTTCCGGTGTGTTGCTGGCACAACCGAGCCGACGCACAACGAGCGCCGCAGCGGCATTTGCCAAGTAGGCGGCTTCGGCCATGCTCGCACCGGTAGTGAGAGCGAGGGTAAAGGTTGCGGCGACGGTATCACCTGCTCCATTGGTATCAACGATTTCGCTAGCATGATCGAGGCGATGGATAGGGAGATGCAGAGGTGGTATGCCGACTTCAAAGAGGCTCATGCCCTCGCTGCCGCGAGTGATCAGAACGCCCTTCGCATGGCTGCCTTCAAGTAGGCGTTGGCCTGCCTCGTCCAGGTCGACTTGAGATGAGATCGTCATACCCAGCGTCAGTTCGGCTTCCGGTTGATTGGGGGTAAGCGCGGTAACGCCCTGAAAACGAAAGAGCGATCCGTGGGAGTCAACTACGATCACTTTATTGAGTTTGCGGGCAGCGGGAATACAGGTTTCAATGATATCAGGACTGATTACGCCGTTCTCATAATCTGAGAGAACAACCGCGTCGATAGTAGGCAGCACGCGCTGGATATAGTTCATGATGCTGCCCTTGCTGGGCTGGCCTATTTCTGAGGTATCAACGCGGTCGATACGCACGATATGCTGCTGAACGATCTGCGGACTGCCTGCCAGAATACGCGTCTTTGTGGAAGTAGGGCGATGCGAGTCGGTTACAAGGCCCTCCTGGTGCATGCCAAGATCATTGATAGCACGACGCAGGCGCTGTCCAGGAAGATCATCGCCAACGACACCGGCTAGAAAGACTTCGGCTCCGAGGGTACGGGCATTGACCGCGACATTGGTTGCGCCGCCTGGAACGGTGCGCTCCTCGTCCAGTTCCAGGATCAATACTGGCGCTTCACGTGCAATACGTGTTGGCCTGCCAATGAGATATTCATCGGCGACCATATCTCCTATGACCAGCATACGCTTGCCCGCAAAGCTGTCAATGAGCGAACGCATACGCGTTTGGGCTATGTTAAAGTGGGTATTCAATTCAGACATACTATTTCTTACGACCCTTCAATAAAACCTGCACGATGAATACGGGGATAGCCATCATACGTTGCCAGCGCCATGGTTCGCGATATAGGCGGTAGAGCCATTCAAGACCCATGACTTGCATTGCACGAGGTGCACGACGCTGACGGCCCGAAACAAAATCATATGCCCCACCGACACCGATAGCTACGGCCACAGGTAGCCGCGAAAGATTACGATGTATCCAGAGATCCTGGGCGGGAGCGCCGTATGCTACTGTTAGCACATCAGCCTGAGCTTCACGGATGCGTTCGATGATGGCATCTTCTTCGACAAGCGCGGGCGAACCAGCATATGTACCCGCTATTTGAAGGCCAGGAGCAAGCGATTGCAAACGTGCTGCCGCTTTTTCGGCCACTCCTGGAGCAGCACCGAGCAGGTAAAGGCGATAGCCAGATGTTGCACAACGCCGCGCTAAGGCTACCAGTGTATCGGTGCCGGTCACGCGCTCAGGGGTGGGCTGACCTAAATAACGTGTGGCCCAGACTATGCCTATGCCATCTGGAAGAACAAGTGCAGCAGTATTGATGGCCTTGCGAAATTCGTTGTTATGCTGGGCTGCCATTACAAACTCGGTGTTGACGGTAACAATCTGCTGGCAATGCTTTGCCTTGCCCCTGGCACGACGCCGGGCAACCATCTGTTCAATTCGGTCCAGTACCTGTTGCTGTGTGAGATGGTCTACTCGCACGCCAAGCACATAGACAGAGGACTGCGTAGGTTCTTCAGACATAGGTTTTGTTACCAGTGCATTATTTCGGTTTCAGCGTCGGTGACGAGTACGTCTGGGCGGGTTTCTTCGATGTAGCGCCGTACGTGGCCAAGCACTTCGTCAACATGCTGGCTACTATTGCCAACGCAACTCACGCCAAGTTTGGCGATTTGCCAGCGGTCTTGTTCCTCGACTTCGGCAATCGCGACTTCAAATTGATGACGAATGCGCGTCACCAGAGATTTGATGACCTGCCGTTTATCCTTTAATGAATGGCATCCCGGTAGGTGCAGCGTGATCTGGCTTACTCCTACTATCATGAAGGTAGTATAGCATAGACTCGACGCTCCCTACACAACTTTGGTACAATGTCCTAAGATTAGGAAGAAACAGTAAGGAGATAGACCTATGACCGAGACAAGTACGCAAAGTGGTGGGCGTCCAAGCCTCCCAATGCAAGGTGTGCCGCAGCCAACACGAGACGAGGTGCTCAATCTCCCTCGTGTTCACATTTCTACGCATCCTGTAATGGCACACAAGATGACGGCGCTGCGAGATAAGAACACGCAGCCACCGGAGTTTTATCGCTTGGTGAAGGAGATTGGGGCGCTGCTGGCTTACGAGGCGACGGCATCACTGGCGCTGGAACCGCTGGAGATTGAGACGCCAATGGGACCAATGAGGGGGCAACGTTTGGCGGGAGGCATTGGTGTGACGCCGATACTACGGGCCGGGCTTGGGCTGGCAGAGGCGTTTCGCGAGGTTATACCAGATGTGCAAATCTGGCACCTGGGATTGCGGCGCGATGAAAATACGTTGCAGGCATTGGAGTATTACAACCAGCTTCCACACAAGGTGGATTTGCAGGTGGCTTATGCAGTAGATCCGATGCTGGCTACAGGAGGATCGGCCATTGATGCTATCAATGTTCTCAAACGGCGGGGGATTCCTCGCCTTTCTTATGTAGGCATTATTGCAGCGCCTTACGGCCTGCTCAAGCTGTCCCAGACGCATCCTGACATTGATATTTACATTGCTACGCTCGATGAAAGCCTGAACGATCGGGGATACATCCTGCCGGGCCTGGGAGATGCCGGGGATCGCCAGTTTGGAACCATTTAAACCTATGCAAGAAGATAACCGGGACTCGGAACCAATAGAATATATTGAAGACACGGAGCACATGGAGGAAGTTCCCGCAATCCTTGACGAGGGAATGGGAGATGAGCAGTCCTTCCCTGATTTGGACGAGCCAACAGAAACAACAGAAGAGCAGTCAGCACCTACTCCCCCTGTCATTGGTGGAGTAGCTGGCTGGATGCTTAAGGAGAAAGAAGCAGAAGAGCAGCGGTCATCTACTGCTCCTGAAGCGGCACTTCCAGCAGAGGCGCAGGGAGAGACGAATGGAGGGCCGCTGGGCTGCTGTTTTGGTGTGATAGTCGGCCTGGTGCTTAGCCTGGTGATTGTTATCCTGAGTGAGTTGTATGGGGGACCGTTCGTACACTCATTACAGGGCAGCTTCACAGTGATTATTCGTCTGATCCTGGCGTTGGTTGCGATTGCAGGGATGACTATCTTTGGCTATTTCGGGTGGAAAATCGGCAAGAAGGTTTTCCGGGAGTATGAGCCGCCGGTTGTAAAGGATAGGAGCCGTAAACCAAAGGCCAGAACCAGGCCAAAGCCTAAGGGTATCTGAACATTTGAAAGAGGGCAGTTATGCGGGTTGTGATCTTCTGTGATATGGAGGGTATCTCTTGCATCGAGACATGGGAGCAGGTCTCTGCCGGTAAGCCTATGTACGAGGAGTGCAGGAAACTATATACCGATGAAATGAACGCGGCGGTGCGCGGCGCACGTGCGGCTGGGGCAAGGGATATTGTGGTGGTTGATTGCCATGGGGCGGGCGGGGCATTCAGCTTCAAAAGTTTTCTACCTGATCGTCTGGAGTCGGGGGCACAATATGTCTTTGGCTATCCCTGGGCACGCTATATCGAGGCTTTTGAACAGGGTTGCGATGCTATTCTTTTTGTGGGGGCGCACGCAATGGCGGGAACGCCGGATGGGGTGTTGTGTCACACGGTCTCGTCGGAGGCATGGTATAACGCCAGGATCAACGATACGCTGGTAGGAGAGAGTGGTATTCTGGCGGCTATCGCGGGCTGCTGGGATGTGCCTGCAATCTTCGTTTCGGGTGACGAGGCGACGTGTCGCGAGGTGACGACGCTGCTTGGTGAAGAGGTGGTGACAGCCCCTGTGAAGAAGGGTTTGGGGAGGTTCTCGGCAATCAATATGGCTCCTAAAGATGCCTGTTCATTGATTGAGATGCGTACGGCGCAGGCGGTGAGTATGCGGCACTGGCCCAAGCCTTATAAGTTGGAGGGGCCGGTTACTTTCAAGGTGGAGGTTGCTACGCCTGATAGGGTGAGTGACTTTGTGGGGCGAGCGGGGGTGCGAATTGAGGGGCCAAGAACGGTGGCTTCGACGGGAGATAATTTCTGGCAGGCGTGGGATCAGTTTTGGTATAGGAATTAGGGAAGAGCATTAAATGGTGATCTAGATCACACTTGCTGCGTGACATAAGCCACATCTCCAATGTGAGCCATTCCATAGTTTTCTCCTTCATAAGCAAGTATAGTATTGAGGCGGTGTAGGGGGCTAACCGTTAAACTCCTGGCTGTATATGTCTATATTGTCATGAGTAAATGTAAGGAGCAAACAACTATGTTTCATCGCGAATCAAGGTCAACTTCTTCTGAGAAATCCCTTAAAAGGCTTGGGGGCCTGAGATGGGGGTTTGTGGCTATCTTTATCGCGCTCGTTGCTTTTGGCGTGAGCACATCAGCATTTGCGGCAAGCTCGTCCTCATCGTCGGACTTGCTGAAAGTGGTGCCGAAAAATGTGGGTATTCCGGGGGATGGGATCAATTGTAAAGGGATTCTGTCCAACGGAACTTCGGTCTGTCATGTAAGGTTGACAGAAGTGAAGAGTGCCAGCAGTTCGCTGCACTGGTTTACGCGTAGTGATTTTCCGGCGAAATTTAGTCCGGCAAATGGGAATTTGAGTCCGGGGCAGAGTGTGCAGGTGACAATTACGACGAAGTTCTGCGGAGGGTACACGAATTTCTACTTTGTGGGGCCGAAGAATGTGGCGACGGTAACGTTCCAGTGTGGGTGAGTTTCACTCATCCTAGGCGACATTTGGTAGAGATGTAAGGTTAGCCCCCTATATTTGCATAAAACGGTTTATGGAGTGAAGCCGCACGGGTGGAGTTTCTTCACCGATGTGCGGCCTTTGCCGTTTAGTATTCGCCCAAGCCCCAATTATTGATCGTTGAGGCGGAAGATGGACATGCGGGAGCGGAGGGAGTTGGTAAGTTCGACGAGGTGGGCGAGGGATTGTTGCATACAGCGCATATGATTGGTGATGTCGGTGGTCATGCGGGAGATTTCTTCAACGGAATGGACGACGAGTTGGGATCCCTGGGCCTGGCTGTCGGCGGCGGAGCAGATACCCTGGACGAGGTCTGCCATTTGTTCAGTTACTACGCTGATGGCATCGAGGGCGACGCCGGTTTGGGTAACTAGCTCGGTCTGCATGACGACCTGGGAGATGTTTTGTTCGACGCTTTGGGAAACGGTTGCAGTTTCTTGTTGAATAGTGCGGATGCGAGTGGCTACTTTACGGGCGGCCTCGGCGCTGGAGACAGCTAAGGTGCGGATTTCTTGTGCGATAGTGGCAAAGCCCTGGCCGCGCTCACCAGCTCGCACAGCTTCGATGGCGGCGTTGAGTGCAAGCAGGTTCATGCGGGTGGTGAGGTCGGTAATGGCAAGGACGGTGTCGTTGATTTCCTGGCCGCTTTCGCCAAGGCGCTTCATGATGCGAGCCGATTGCATGGTTGATTCGCGTACCTGTCGCATGCCTTCGGTTGCACGATCAACTTTGTTCTGCCCCTCTAGGGTCACGTCCATCAATTCCACGGCTACTTGCGATATCTTTTCGGCGTGTTCGGAGACTTGATGCATGGTGTTGGCCATTTCATCGATTACGTGCGAGATCGAATGGACCTGACGCTCCTGCTGGCTGGTATCGCGTACGAGCAATTCGGTATTGCGCTGTACGTCCTGGGCATGCTCGTCGACAGCCTGCGTTACCATTTGTGCACTGCCTAAGATTCCACTAATCTCTTCGATTGTTATGTTGATGGCCTCTACGACGGGCTGCAATTTTTCATGGGAGGACTGAATACGTACACGCAAATCGCCACGCTGTACCGGTTCCAGATTTTGCCGCAGTTGGACAATTGCCTCTTCGAGCGCTATACGCTCGGCTTCGCGCTCCTGGAAGATACGCGCATTATCAATGGCGATGGCGGCCTGGTTGGCAAAGAGTTCTACCATTTCGATGCTTTCGACGGTCGGTATCTTGCCATCAGCGGGATCATCTAACGAGAGGAATCCCAGGAGTTTTTTCTTTCGTGGGCTAAATAGTGGCACGATTAACCCGTCTTCAGGATGCCAACCTCCCGGTTGATGGTCGTCTATGGAATTATTCACGGCTTTCGGAATGTCGGCAAATTCATCGAAGTGCTCGTGGGAAACAAAATAGCTGTGGCTGATACGAAATTCGGGGCGCATTACGCGCAATATCTGCTCAACGCTGATGCGTCTTTCGAGGATAAGACGCTCATTTTCTTCGGAGGTTCCAATGTGGGCAACTGCTACGAGATAACCACTTTCTTCGTCGATGAGATTGATAGAGGCACTCTGAAAACCGGTGCAGGTGCTGATTGAGGAGACGATCTGTTGGAGGACTTCTTCGAGGCCAAGTTCCGCACGCAACATATTGCCCAGGCGGATCAATTCTTTGATTTGCCGGGTATGTTGTTGTGGTGCAGATTCGGTTGGAAGGTGTAGCGTGTGTGGGTTGGGCATCGAGTGACCTCCATTTGAGGGTCTGGCAGGGATGGCAGTATGTTCCCGCTCCAATTGTGCATGTTCAGAGGTTGAACGAAAACGAAGGCGCAAAGGGATGAAAGAGTTTTGCTGTTTTTGTTCTGCCATCACCTACCTCTTTTTCGGTATGTTATGTATAGATGGGTATCTATTTGAGCATAACATAGGGAGTTTCTGTATTCAAGGTTAATAGGAAATCAGGGCCATTACAAGTTCATTTCAACTACAACAATACTGCGAGTAGTAACCTTTTAGGGAGCGAGGAAGGCGACCGGTAAGGACGGTTCCTTCGGGGCGATGTTCTTCGGAGTCGACGTGGCCTCGGCGGTGGAAGAGTTCTACGAGTTCGCTTTTGTCGTAGGGGATGGTGACGCGTAGAGGTTCCATGGTTTCGGCGAGGACCTGGGCAATCTTCTCGCGTAGGGCATCAAGGCCTATTTTTTGTAGGGCGGAGACGGCTACTGCGTTAGGATAGAGGGATGTATCGACATCGAAGGGATCATCTAGTAGATCAATTTTGTTGAGGGCACTAACACGCGGTTTGTTGCCCGCATTGAGGTCATGGAGGACTTCGCTGACGGTCTCGCTCTGCTCGATAGCGTTTTCGTGGCTCATATCGACGACTTCCAGCAACAGGTCAGCGTCGATGACTTCTTCCAGGGTGGCACGAAAGGCGGCAATGAGTTTGGTGGGCAGTTTCTGGATGAAACCGACTGTGTCGGTAAGTAAGGCTTCTTGATTGCCGGGTAAGACGATATGGCGCGTTGTGGGATCGAGGGTAGCGAAGAGTTTGTTCTCTGCTATTACCTCGGCTTCGGTGAGGGCGTTGAAGAGGGTGGATTTGCCAGCATTGGTGTAGCCCACGACGGCTACTACGGGGATAGCCTGGGATGCTCGCTGCTGGCGATGGAGCATGCGCTGCTCGCGCACGCCCTCAATCTCTTCACGCAGTTCCGCGATGCGGCCGCGGATGCGGCGACGGTCGATTTCTAGTTTTGTTTCACCGGGGCCGCGTACGCCGATTGCGCCTCCGACACCACCAGCACCGGCGCTGCGTGAACCGCCTGCCTGGCGCGAGAGTTCTGTACCTCGTCCTGTCAGGCGAGGTAAGCGATATTCCAACTGGGCAAGTTCTACCTGTAAACGTCCCTCGCGAGTACGGGCATGCTGGGCAAAGATGTCGAGAATGAGCGCGGTGCGGTCGATTATGCGGGCATTGAGTATTTTCTCGAGATTGCGCTGTTGCGAGGGGGAGAGTTCATCGTCAAAGATGACCAGATTAAAACCGAGTTGCTTTTCGAGGTCGCTGAGTTCCTGGACACGGCCTTTGCCGATGTAGGTGGCTACGTCGGGATGATGCAGACGTTGGACCATTGAGCCGACAACTCTGGCTCCGGCGGTACGCGCCAGGGTTGCCAGTTCGCTTAGTGAGTCTTCAACACTCCATAAACTTTCACTTTGATCGTGTTCTACGGCTACCAGGTACGCGTTTTCAAGCCTGGTATGCGAGCGAGTTTCAATAAGTTGATCTTGCTTTGGCGTAATTACCCTCCACTGTGTTTTTTCACTAGTTATAGACTTATTGTAACACCTTATCGTTAGAACGCAAGATGGTCGATTTTCTGGGTCTACATCATTAAGGGTACTGGCGGCGAATTGGGGGACGGTTTCCCCGCCCAGCCTCAGGGGCGCGATAAATCTGGCCCCTACGAACGAGACGATTAGCCAAGGGTAATTCGCCAGCAGTATCATTAAGGGTACTGGCGGCGAAATCGGGAACGATTGCCTCACCTCACCTTGGGTGCCATAAATGTGGCCCCTATGGAGACATTCCTCGATGTCCAGCTTAGGGTTGGGGGATTGCGACGTTGGGAAAGGTTTTTACGAAAAAGCTGTTGACGTTGGCAAAGAGGCTGTGCGAGACGGTTGTATTATAGAAATTTTGCCAACTGCTGAGGTCGGCGATGGAAATGCCGCGAGCGGTTTGGAGAAAATTGTGAAGCACGATCAGTAGCAAAAGCCACAAGACCCAGGCTTCGACGAATCCGATTACGCCACCGATGATGGAGTCGACGATGCCAATCAGGGGTAGGCGAGAGGTGACGCCACGAACGACGGTACCGATGATGTGTAAGATCAATACGACACCGAAGAATAAGACGACATAGGCGATGAGGGGTGTTGCAGGAAGCTTGTTGGCGGCAAGCAGATTTGTGAATTGGGGACCGAATGCGTAAGCGACAAAAAATGCTACGGGTATGCTGAGCAAGTTGAACAGGCTGAAGACGGCTCCATTACGTAAACCATTAAAGACGAGGAGGACGATAGTGGCGAGAAAGAGTAAGTCTATTATGCTAAGTGATCCAATCATATAGGGTTTTTCCTCTCAACAATTTGGTGTTTCAGAGAGTAGTTGAGTATAACATCTATTATAAATAGACGTTGCGCGGAGGATGGTTGTAACACGAGTATTACGAGCGAGGGCAATCGAGCTTTCCAGGGCGGGGGCAAGCCCCGCCCCTACCATACACGGTCTTAGCAACATAGTTTCTGGTATAGCCCTAGCCATTAGGCGCCAGAGCCAGTTACGCCGGTGAAGTGGAAACGGGCGATACGGAGGGCTGGAGCTACGGCTGGGATGTAGTCGCGGCATTGGATGCGTTCGCGACCGATGGCCTGGACGTTTTGGAGGGCGTCGAGAATGCTCTGGGTGAAGCGGAAGTTTTTGACGGGACTTGTTAGTTCGCCGTGTTCGATGAGGAAGGTGCCGTCGCGGGTCATGCCAGTGAAGAGGGTTTTGACGGGGTGGACGGTATTGGTGTAGTGGAAACGGGTGACATAGATGCCACGGTCGATGCCGCGAATAAGTTCTTCAAGGGTGCTGTCGCCTGCCTCCATCATAGTGTTGATCGGCATAGGTCCCCAGGGATTGGGGGCAGGTAAAGCGTGGCCTGTGTCGGGAACGCCTTCGCGAGCTGCGGTAAAGGAGTCGTAGACAACGGCGTTGGCGATGCCATGATCGAACATGACAACGCGCTTTTTGGGCATGCCTTCGTAGTCGAATGCCTGCGGTAGACCGGCGGGGTCGTGACCATCGTCATAAATGGTGACGCGTGGGTCAGCGAGTTGTTTGCCGAACTGGCCGTTCATGAAGCTGCGCTCTTCCTGGACAGCAGTGGCGGAGAGACCCATGAAGATGAGGTTCTGCAAGAGGTCGGCAACGGCGTAGGTGTCAAGCACGACGGGGTATTCGCCGATGGGGAAGTCGATGGGATTGCGGCTGCGCTGGGCCTTTTCGACTGCTTCATGGGCCATGGCTTCAAAGTTGATGGTGGACGCGTCGGTGGCAAGGCGCTGGGTGTAGCCGGAACCCTGGGCATCTGCCATGACAACGGCGTGGCACTCAGCCTCGGTGCGTGGTTCGTAGGCGAAGACGCCGAGGGAATTGGCTACAGCTATCTCGGTTGTGTCGGTTGAGAATGCGCCAGCGGATTCGAGGCCGCGCTCTTTTGCCAGTTGTACGATGATGCCGACGTTTCTGGCACGCTCTTCCGGGGTAAAGTTGGCGGTACGTTCATTGTAGGTGGGTGCGGCGATGATGGGCTGGGGTGAGGGCAGCGAATGGAATTCGGGGTTTTCGGGCGAGATGCGCGCAATTTCCCGAGCCTGGGCGGTGACGCGACGCAGGGATTCGTCGTCGAGTTGATTGGTGGTGGCTACGCCGATGCGTTTACCTGTGACGGCGCGGACGCGGAGTTCGTGGTTGGTTTCGGCGACGTTCTGGTGTATGAAGTTGTTGGCGAAGCGGGTGAGGGCACTTGAGGTGCCTAGATAGAGCACTTCGGTTTGCTCTGCTTGTGAGAAGCTGAGTACCTTTTGCAGCAGTGCGCGTACGGTTGTTTCATCGGAATACATTTTTTTGCTGCTCTTTCTTTATGACCAGCGGCCGACGCCGACCTGGACGTTGCGGAAGCGGGCGGGGGCGGCTCCGTGGCCGGTACGCATGGTTTGCATGGGTTCGCCTTTGCCGCAGTTGGGTGTGCCCCAGACGATCCATTCGGCGGGGCCGCAGATGGCGTCGCATGAACCCCAGAACTGAGGGGTGATGCCGGTATAGTTGGCGTTCTTGAGTATCTGGCCGAGCTTGCCGTTTTTGATTTCATAGGCGAGTTCCACGCCGAATTGGAAGTTCAGGCGGCGGTCATCGATACTCCAGCTTTTATTGATGCTCATGTAGATGCCGTCGTCGGTATCGGCGATCAGGTCGGCGAGGGTCCAGGTTCCGGGTTCAAGGCTGACGTTGGTCATGCGAATCATGGGCAGGCGGTTCCAGTTGTCGGCGCGAACGCAGCCGTTGCTGGTGAGTCCAAGCATGGGGGCGGTGTCGCGAGACATGAGGTAGCCGGTGAAGATGCCGTTGGTGACGATAGCGGTACGCTGCGCGGGGACGCCTTCGTCGTCCCAGCCAAAGGTGCCGAGAGCACCTGGAATGGTGGCATCAGCGGTGAGATTGACAATATCAGAGCCGTAGCGGTAATGGCCGTTGAGCTTATCGGTTGTCAGGAAGCTTTTGCCGACAAAACCGGCCTCCATACCGAGCACGCGATCGAGTTCGATGGGATGGCCGCAGGATTCATGGACTTGCAGGGCAACCTGGGGGCCATCAAGAATAATGGTCGTGACGCCGCTGGGACATTGTGGAGCGGAGAGCAGTTTGACGGCTTCTTCGCCAATGCGAGCACCGTGGTCAGGTAGATGCATGGCCTCGATGAATTCGTAGCCGGACGTTCCGGCCTGGCGACCAAAGGAGTTGGGGTAGGAGCGGGTCTGGATTTCGCTGCTGGTGTGGTCCACGGCACTGGCATCGATGGCCGCACCAACATCATAGAGTTCTTGCTCAACTTCGCTCCCCTCGGAACTGACGAAGAGTTTGTGCTCGCGCGAATATTCCATGCTGCCGCTTGTCAATGAGACGCCTTTTACAGAACGCATGGCAGCGTCGGCGTCAACGAGCAATTGCACCTTCTGGTTCAAGGGTATGCTGAAGGGATCTTTTTGCATGGGTGTACGATAGAAGCCATGCTGGGGTGCAAGTGATGAGAGGATGACGGGTTCACCTGTTACGAGTGCGCTGGCATGGGCAATCTGGACGGCCTGCTTGGCTATACGTTCGGCTTCGGCATCGTCCATGTTAGCACTGCTGGCGAAACCCCAGGCACCATCAACGATGACGCGCACGTTGAAGCCGCTGCTGATACCACTGGAGACGCCTTCGACACGGCCATTGCGAACGTCGATGCCTTCGGTGGTTCGTTCCATGACGCGCACGTCTACATAGCTTGCGCCAAGCTGCTGAGCGATGTTGAGTACACGGTGTGCTAAGTCTCGCATTTCGTATTTCTTTCCGGTTTTTGGCTAGGTGAAAGTTGGTAGATTCATTTGCTTTTTTGACACCCGGATATTTTACGTGGTTTGAGGGCAGTGTCTAGAGAAATTGGAGTGCGGGGACTGGGGACATCGGGACATTTTTGTTGGTCTGGTTGAATGGGGTTCATTCCAATTTAACTCTACGCTATAGAAATTTTGTGAACCATATGCTATGCTCTATAAAATGGCGAGAAGATGGCAACACATACATAATGTCTAACCTTTGAGGAGAAAGAATACCTGCCATGTCTATGAGTTTGCACGATGTCGAAAAAATTCAGGCGCTTTACCCTGACCATCAAATCGAATTGCGAGAAGGAAAAATTATTGTTATGAGCCCATCAGACAGTGTATCGGGCGAAGTTGGAGTTCGATTCATTACACTACTAAGTGCCTGGGTATATAACCATAACTTAGGACGCGTCCTGGATTCAAGTACAGGTTTCCGTATGCCCAATGGCGACTTGCTCTCTCCCGATGTCTCTTTTGTCTCACGTGAGCAACTTAAGCAAAATCCTCGAAGCTATCTCTCGGTCGTTCCCCAACTAATTGTCGAGATTAAATCGAGCCGAGACCGTGTTCGTGGGATTGAGGAGAAAATAGCGCTCTTTTTGAGTCAGGGGGTACAGGTGGGTATCCTCATTGATCCCGATAAGCATACCGTCCATGTGTACCGCGCAGGTGGGCTGAGTAAAAATGCCGATACAGGTGAGTCTATACTCCAAGTGACGACCTTACGAGATGGAGATACGTTGACTCTTCCAGAACTCTTTCCCGGGTGGGAGGTTCCGATTATGAGTTTGTGGCCGGTGGTATATGAGTAGTGCCCAGTTCAGCCAACTTTTTGAAGGTATGCAAGAGTCACAACCCCGCCCCACCCAGCCCCCAGGGCACCCGCAAGGGGTGCCCCCATAAGCGTTAACTTAAGCACTTGAACAAAAGAAAAGAGACGAGTCAGAAGCCATCTGCCCGCCCAGTGCGAGCAGGTGACGGATGGTGCTCTCCTGATGGATGCGCTGGCGCCTGCGACTGCTGAGAAAGCGGCGCAGAAACGGCAGGCACCTGCGCAGGTGAGCGAAGGTCCAATAGCCTTGCACGAGCAGCCGCAAGGTCTGGGCACACAAGCCTGTCACGCTCCAACTGCTCACGGTGGGTAGGCTGGGAGGCGCACCCGGTGCAGCGATGTCCGCTGGCTCCGGTGGCACTGGTGGCTGCGCAGGAGCCGACGCATCCAGGGAGCCGATCCACTGCTCGGCCGCCTGAGTGAGGTGTGCGCGGACAGCTTGGACGTCCGCTTGCAGCAAAGCCCAGGCCAGCAGCACGGCTAGGATGGTGGCCTCATTGGTGAGCGCGCTCTGACCACGGAGCTGAGCGAGCTTGAGGTGCTGTTTCATGCGTTTGATGACCAGTTCGATCTGCCATCTTGCGCGATAGAGCGCCAACACCTGCGCATCGCTCCACTGCTCAGGGGAGAGCGTGCTGAACAGCAGCAGCCAGCCGCATAGGTAGAGCGTCTCGGCTTGGAGCTGCCGTTGCTGCTTGGCAGCCTTCTTGCGTTCCTTGCTGCGCGCCCGCTCGGCCGCCTCGTGCGGGAGTGAGCAGGCAATGAGCCGACCGGCAAAGCGCTGCCCTTCGTGCTCAAAGGCGACGGAGCAACTGTGCTGCCCGCTGCCCTGTGCTTTGAGCCAGGCCAACACGTCGAAGGGAGTGCCTTGCCCATCAAGCAGCGGCACCTGATGCACGGCCAGGCGCACCAGCAGTTGAGCACCCGCCTGCACGACGTAGGCCAATTGCTTGCGCCGACAGTAGCCGCGGTCAGCGACCAGCACATCGCCGGCCTGCACGACAAAGAGCGTGAAGCCCTCGGCCGTGTGGCGGTCACTGACTTTGACATCCAGCAAGCGCCCGGCTAGCAAATCATAGCCCAGATGCACACGCCAATCGTCACCGGTGCCCCCTGGCGCTTTGAGGCGCGTGGCATCGATGAGCACAATGCGTTGCACAGGCAGCGTCACCGCGCGGGTCGGGATGGCCAGGCACTGGATCAGCAGCCATAACAGGAAGCTACGCGCCTTGCGCAACTGCTTCTGCCAGGCGACATGCGAAATGTTGGCCAAACCAATGAGCACCGCCCAGGCCCCCAACTGGCGCACGGAGGGCGCACACAAGACGTAGGCCAGAAGCCCGCGCAGCAAGTCGGCCACACAGCGCAGGCCGCGGGCCCGTACAAAGGCCCCCAGCACGCGCGCCTGCTGCTCATAGTCGGCGGGCAACTGGGAGATGACTTCCTGCTCCCAGCCTTGCTGGATGAGTGCCTGCAGTTGCGACGAGAGGTCTGGCACGCTATTATGTGGTAATTGGGGCATCGGTTCCTCCTGGCAAAGTAAGTGGTCATTTGTCTTACTCTATCATGAGGAAGCTTGCCTCTGCTCTTTTGTTCTCTTGTTCACGTACGATTTGGCTTATGTTAACGCCTATGGGGGTGCCCCTACCATATACGATTTGTGTCCCCTATTTTGAGTGGAACCACCAACAGGCAAGCCTGGTAGCAAAGGTGCGAGTAGTATATGCCTATAGCAGAGACAGTCTTGGCAACCATAGCACAGAAGGTGTTTAAATATGCTCTCGACCAGGGGCAGAGTAAGGTGGTGGATTGGGCGCGCGATAAGCTGGGACTGGAGCCTAAACAACAGGCGTTCAAACGGGCGTTGGGCAAGGCTTATAAAAGGTTTGAGAAGCAGCACCCGGAATGGGCGGCTGAGTTGTTCAATGCGAGCTTTTTGGAGCACGAGGGTGCGCCAATATTGGCTGAGTTTTTGGTGCGAGATGGGCATCCGAATCCGAGCGAACTGGCGATATGTTGGGCCGATTCGCTGAATATTGGCAAGCCTGAGCGACGGACGACGCTGGTGAGGGAGTTGGAGCCAGCAGCAAACGATTTTTTAGATGATATGGTGCGGGCGCTGAAGGCTGAGGCGGAACTGCAGGATTTGAATGATAGCCGGACGTTTGAGCAGCTTGCGAGTGATCTGAAGGCGATCCGGCGCAAGTTAGAGGCGGAGGAGGCGACAGCGGGGACGCGTCGGGATTACTTGCACTGGCTGATTGAGCGCAATTTGTACCTGGATCCGCGAGGGACGTTTCAGACGCAGCGGCAGGTGCAGGTGAAATTGGACGAGGTGTATATTTCGCTGAGGGCACAGCGGGATAAGACGCCAGGGGAGGTGGACCGCCGGCTGCTGGAAAAGGAACTGGCGGAATTGGAGGCAAAGACGGCCAGTACACGTCTGCGGGCCGAGGAGATAGAGGATCAACGCGAGCATTTGCTGGCGCGGATTGAGGGACGGCTGATCGATGCTAAAAATGTGCCAGGGGAGGTATTGGAACTGGCCGAGGTGGTTAAACGTCATGAGCGGGTGGTGATCCTGGGCGATCCGGGGAGCGGTAAAAGTACGCTGCTGCGATACCTGGCACTCAAGCATGCGCAGGCATTGTATAACGGTCGAAGTGAGGCAGGGGCTGATCTGGGGGTTGTGCGTTTTCCCATACTTATTCGTATCGCGGATTACGCTGAACATGGGATGCCGAAGGGGAAATCGCTGAGTGAGTTTCTGGCAGATTACTATACGCTGCATGAGTGCCCGAAGTCTGGAGTGGCCGATTTGCTGGCAAGTGAGTTGAAGCTACGGGAAACTGCCTGGTGCTGTTGGATGGGCTTGATGAAATTGTGAATGCGGATGATAGGCGGAAAGTAGTAGAGCGCATCGAGGATTTTGTGCGCTATCATGGCAATCGGCCTAATCGCTTTGTGATTACCAGTCGGATTGCTGGCTATCGCAGCGCCCAGTTAGGGGAGCCGTTTGCGCACTACACAGTGCAGGAGATGGATGAGACGCAGATACGCCGCTTCCTGGAACGCTGGTGTACGGCGGTTGAGGCAGCGCAAACGCCGGATTTATCAGCGGAGGCACGGCAGGTGGTGGCACAACGTGAGATTGACGCGATTATGAAGGCGGTGAAAACATCGCCAGGGGTACAACGGCTGGCAGCTAATCCGCTGCTTTTGCGCACGCTGGCGTTGATTCACCGGACGGGTGCGCAGTTGCCACAGAGGCGCATCGAATTATATAAACTGGCAGCAGATACGCTGGCTCGCACGTGGCGCACTGCCCAAGGAGTGCCAGAGTCAGAACTGGTGGAGGATAGATATCTGACTCGATTGCTGGGGAGATTGGCCTACTGGCTGCATAGCGAAGAAGTCTACAGGTATTGCTACTGAACAAGAGGTTTATAGAGAACTGGGGCAAGAATGGGCACGCATCAAGGGATTAAACTGGGAGGAAGATAACCTAGATATTGAGGGCGAGGTTAAAAAATTCCTGCGGGCGGTACGCGAACATACGGGTATCTTTGTGGAGCGAGCACCTAGGCGCTATGGTTTCATGCATCTGACCTTTGAGGAATATTATGCTGCTCGCTACCTGGTTGCACGCAGCAAAGAGCGGGCAAAGCTGATTCGCAAGCACCTGCATCAACCACGTTGGGAAGAGCCGATTTTGTTGGCGCTAGGATTTGTAGGGTTAGATTCTCCTGATGATGCTGCGGAGTTGCTGGAGACGGCGATTATGGCGGAGGGTGAGGAAGCGGAGGAGCTTGGGTTTAGGCCTAGTCCATATGAGGATCTGCTTAGGGAGAGATTTTTTGTTCGCGTTGCGGTGTTTGGGAGATAATATTCCTGCGAGGCCGAGGTTTATGAAGAGGTTGGTGGGGCGATTGGTTGATGAGCTACTGCATCGAGCTGGTGCTGGTAAGTTTAGTCGTTATCTGCAAGCGCTGTATCAAAGACTGGAATACATAAAAGAGTGTGAGGTAGCAACAGCTTTGCTTCCCTTATTTATTACTGCTCTACACAGCGCTGATTTCAGTGTATCTAGTAGGGCAGCAGAGAGTTTGAGCTATATAGGTCAGGTTCCATCCGAGGTGATCTCTCCTCTCATCACCGCTTTATACAGCACAGATCAATGGATCCGCAGTAAAGCAATAGAGAATTTGAGCGTATTGACCCGAGCCTCACCTGAAGCCGTAACTGCCCTGCTAGATACCCTAAAAGATGTAGACGCAAGTATGCGTTTAAGTATAGTATTCGGTTTAGAACAATTGGATCAGCCGCCGGTGGAGGTGGTGACTGCCTTATTTCATTTGCTGGATGATGCTAGTGAAAACGTGTGCATAATGGCAGCAAATAGTCTAGGGAAATTAGGTCAGGCTTCCACCAGCATTATCAAGACTCTTCTCAGCTCTCTCGCTAATGAGCATGTTTCTACGCGCTTCCAAATCTATGCGACACGCGCTTTGGTGAACTCGGATCAACGATCACCTGAAGTTTTGAACCTCTTGTTCACTTCTCTTACCCATAAGAATGCTAGTGTGCGATATTACGCGGCTTACGGATTAGGAGGATTAGCTCAGCCATCCATAGACGTTATAATTGCGTTGCTTCATGCAATCAATGATAATGATGATGTTGAAGTCCGTTGGCAGGCAGCACGAAGCTTGGGGAGGCTAGGTCAGCCTTCTAGTGAAGTTGTAACTGCCTTGCTGCGACTCCTCAATGAAGACGATGGAAGAGTACGCTACTGGGCTGCGTATAGTCTCGGACAACTCAGTCAGTCTTCAGAGAGCTTTGTACCCTCTCTACTCAGTACCATCTCGAATGACAACTCGCCTGCATGCTTTGAGGCCGCTCTAGCTTTAGGTAAATTAAATCAATTGTCAGATGAGGTAATGGTGATACTATCGGATGGAGTACTTAAAGCTGATGATGCACTTACACGGTGGGATTCAGCCCGACTTCTAGGCCAAGTAGGGAGAGGCGACGAGTTGACAATCCAATGTCTTTTAAGTGGGTTGCTAAATGATGAGCGTCAGGTACGGGATGCCTGTGCGGAAGCCTTAGCACAGCTAGGGCATCGTTTCCCTAGCATTAAGGAAACGATTGCAGAAAAATTGTTCCAGGCTATTGAAGATCCAGAGTTTGATAAAACTGATTCTATTTTAAGACGTTCTGGACATGACTACGCTTATGAGGGTTTGTGGTTGCTGATGGTTGGTGGGGAGATTGATGGTGAATAGAGGCTGTGCATTTCAGGAGATCGTGAAGATTGAGCGAATCCTGAAACGGGCGGACACAAGGTCCCAATACCGTTCAAATAAGAAGGAGATCATGGGCCTGGAGGCCTTTGAGATGGATGCCTGGACCATGCCAGGGCCGTTTGCGACGAAAGGCAGAGAGGGGACGTTTGACCACACGCGCCTCAAAACGTAAGCGACGAGGCGGTAAGAGGTCAACGCGCAGAGCGGCGAGCAGGCGCTGCAGTAAGACGGCATGGTCGCAAGGAGCTAGCAAGGCGAACTCGTAGATGGCAGTATCGATGGCCTGCAGGGCCACGCTGAAAGTGAGGCGATCGGGGTCCAGGTCGGCTTGCAGAGCGGCTTGATGCATGAGAAAGCGGATGGCATACTGAGCCAAGAGCAAGCCATAGAGCTCTTGGAGTACGCCTGCAGGGGTGCGACTGCGTAAGGGCATGTTGGCCAAGCGCTGATGGGTTTTCTGCTCATCAATGGCCAATTCCACTTCCCAGCGTTCGTGATAGAGCAGCAATACCTCGTGGGCCGGAGCCGTGCGAGGATTGAGCAAGGTGGTCACCAAGCGGCCGTGCTGCCAGGAACCGGGCACCTGCGGAGCGGCGATGTGGTAAGGGATGACGCGCAATAAGAGCGGCTGACGGGTGGGACCTGAGGTCGGAAATAACCAGGCGAGATAGCTGCCATCCTGCAAGCGCCGGTAGGGCTTGGTCAAGACATGGCTTTCTAAGCGGCTGAGCGCATGGGCGCGCTGCTGACGCAGCCCATGCAGCAAGGCGCCGCTGAAGAGACCACGATCCAGCAGAACAAGCATCCCTGCCTGGATGCTGCGCACCAGCGGCCAAGCTAAGCGATGCTCACTGACGCGGCACGGCCCCAGCAGAGCATCGACGATCGCATGGGTGGCACATTCGGCCAGATAGAGACAGCGCACCTGGGGAAAGGGGCTCCTGTTCTTGCCACTGCTAATACGGCCAAAGAAATTGACGTTGGCGGGCGTCTCGGCCACATCTTGCAGGGTGCCATCGAGGGCCAGCAGCCGAAAGCCACGCCAGAAGGCTCCTTTGGTCTGCGCCGTGGCCATCGGATGGCAGACCCGCCGAAAGAGCCGACGCAGCGGGGTGGTTCCCAACTGCGTCCGGCGCGAACTCAAGGCCCCTTTCCCTGGGAGCACCAAGTTAGCATCCGGCCACAAGAAACGCAAGGCGCGCACCAGTTGTCGGAAGACTGCTGCCAGCGACAAGCGTGGATACAGGCTCAGGGCGATTACCAAATAGACTACGGCACTCATCGTGAGTTTGCGAACACGCTGTTCCATCGCATGGCACTCGTTGAGAACTTGGTTGACGGTCTCAAGCGGATACAGCTCGCTGAACACGTCCAGGTTGATGGCGTGGCAGAACTTGTCATCCGCATTCCATTGACGTAAGCTAAAGGGCATCAGGCGGTTCCTTTCCGGTGACATCTTGAAGACGTTCGTTTCCTCAGTATGTCACATCGGAACCTTCTTGCTCTTATTTGAACGGTATTGGACACAAGGTCCCCCACTCCGCGCAACACCACTCCCGCCCCTACGGATGTTGATGGCATTATCGGAAAATACTAGATTATCTTCCGTTCGCGGGCCATGTTGGCGGCCTGGGTGCGGTTTTCGGCGTGGAGTTTGCTGAGGATGTTGGAGACGTGGTTTTTGACGGTGCCTTCGGCGAGGACGAGTTTGTCGGCGATGTCGCGGTTGCTGGCTCCGGCGGCGAGGAGTTTGAGGACTTCGATTTCGCGGGTGCTGAGTTCTTCTTCGGTGAGTTGGGAGGGTGAGTTGGTGGGAGTGGAGATGGGACGGCCTTTGCGACCGAATTCGAGGAGGAGTTTGCTGGCGACGGTGGGTTGGATGAAGGGTTCGCCGGCGTGGACTTTGCGGATGGTGGAGGTGAGTTCGTTGGCGGGTACGTCTTTGAGGAGGTAGCCCATGGCTCCGGCTTTGATGGCTTCGAAGACGTAGTCGTCGTAGTCGAAGGTGGTGAGGATGATGACGCGTGCTCCGGGATGAGCGGTGGTGATGGCGGCGGTTGCCTGGACGCCATTTTTGCGGGGCATCTGGATGTCCATGAGGACGATGTCGGGGCCGTTGTTTTGTTGTTGGAGGTCGTTGTAGCGTTGGATGGCTTCTTCGCCGTCGGCGGCTTCGCCGACGACCTGGAAGCCGGGTTCGAGTTCGAGGACGGTGTGGAGGCCCTGGCGCATGAGGGTTTGGTCTTCGCAGAGTAGGATGCGGATGGTGTCCATGGTGGCGGTTCTCCTTAGTTAATTAAAGAATTTTCGGGGACACCCCGAACCCCGGCAAAGGGCTGCTGCCCTCTGCACTCCTGCTTTACCTCTTAGAGGCGAAGTCCCTTGCACTCCTATTCTGCCTGATAAGGGTGTACTTGTCAACAGGGGCGAGATGATATTCGTTCGGTTTACCTGGAGAGGTAGGAATGCACGAGGACGTCCAGCGCTACCCGGGCGACCATAAAGGCCCACCCCTACGGACAGTTGAGGAGATTTTGGGAAATTGACGCTGGGGTTTAGGGGTGCCAGTGCCAGCAGGTGAGGGTGCAGTTGTGGCCTTCGGTGGCGAGGGCGGAGGCGTAGTTGGGGATGGGAGGGAGGTCGTGGAGGGTCCAGCGAATGGGGGCCTGGGGGTCTTCGCGGCTGTTGAGGAGGGCAGGGGGTTGGCCGGGGAGGAGGGAGACGTCGAATTGGTCGAGGGGGATGTAGATGCCTTTGCCTCGGGCTTTGATGTAGGCTTCTTTACGGGACCAGCAGTTGTAGAAGGCGTCGTGTTTGAGTGGGTCAGGTAGGGAGTAGAGGGCGGCTTGTTCGTTGGGGGAGAAGCTGACGCGGGCGAGGGCGTCGTAGTCGATGCCGGGACGCTTGTATTCGATGTCGATGCCGACGTGACGGGTGTAGGTGAAGGCGTAGAGTGCGAGGTCCTGGGAGTGGGAGAGGTTGAATTGCAGAGGGGTGGGTAGGGTTGGATGTGTTAGGAATGGTTTGCCGTAGGGGTTGGTGTCAAAGTCGAGGAGGTGGGGATCTGTTTTGAGGTAGCGGGCGAGGAGGATGCGGAGGACGGCGCGGGCTACTATCCAGCGGGTGCTGTCTTTGGCGAAGTGGAACGATGCGGCTCTGGTTTGTTCTTTTCGGAGAGGGTGGATGTGAGTTGTTGGAAGGTGGATTTGGGGACGACTAAGGGGGTTTGCCAGACATGGATTTCGTCTGAGTGCAGTTGGAAGGTGGAGGGTGGAGTATTCCATTGTTGGGAGTGAGATGGTATGAGCATTGACTCCTCTTTAATTTGTGCTGAAGATTGCATAATTCGGTTATATCAGGCCTTTGCGCATGACTTCGGCGACGGCCTGGGCGCGATCGGCGACCTGGAGTTTGCGGTAGATGTCTTGCAACTTGCGTTTGACGGTGATTTCGCTCCAGAATTTGCGGGATGCGATTTCTTTGTTGCTGCATCCTTCGGCGGCCAGTCGGACGATTTCGATTTCGACGGTGTTAAGGCCGGAACGGAGACGGTTCTGGGTTTTGGTGAGGCGGTTAAATTCATTGAGGACTTGTGTGACGGCGTGGGGATCGCCGATGACGCGCTCACCTTGTTGGACGGCTCGCAGCGCAGAGATCAGGTCGTCAACGGGCATGGTTTTCAGGAGATAGCCGTGTACGCCCATGCGAATAGCGTCGAAGAGCAGGTTTTCTTCGCTGTAGCCTGTGAACATAACGATGTGGGTGTTGGGGCAAATGTGCTGTAGTTGCTTGGCTATATCCAGCCCGTTGGTTTTGCCTAAGAAGATGTTGAGCAGGACGATATCGGGCTGTAACTCCATGGCGAGCGTGACGGCGGCTTTGCTATTTCCGGCTTCTCCTACGACCTCGAAGTCATCTTCCTGGGCGAGGATCAGGCAGAGACCCTGGCGCAGAACTTCGTGGTCGTCTACTAATAGTATGCGAATACGTTTCATTGCGGGATCTGCTGAATTTGTAGACTGTGTTTGATGCGATACTTGCGATTCTTCCATAGCCTTTGTGCTCTCCATGCTGAGTAAATAGAGCAATATGTTTGCCAGGGACACACTCGATGAGTATCCCCAGCGTTGGATTACGAGAAGGTTAAAAGGCAGATGGCATACTACATCCAGGAATGTTTCCTATGCATTAGTATGAACTTATACGATTATTACTATTAGCACATCAGCACATACGTTGGTACTACAGGCCTATTTTATCATATGAAGCTGAAAGATTCTATGAAATTTTACCATTCAGCGCCAAGGAACCGGTCGTCCTCTGCACCCTGCTTCATACATTCATGTTTCTAATCGCTCACCATGGGTAATTGGTGCAGGTAGGTATTGTCGGTGATTTGTTTGAGCATAAAATCCGCGACGTCGGCACGTGAGATGCGCGCCCCGGTATTGACGCCAACCCAGCCAACGCGATACTTGCCGGTATGTGGACCTTCGTTGAGCATGGGACCACGCACAACAACCCAATCAAGTGGACTTTGCTTGATAATCTCGACATAGCGTTCGGCATCCTTCAACACGTCACCGGACATTGTTTTGAGGGCAAACTTGATGAGGTGATTCATCAATTTGGGTTGATCCTGGGGAGCGTCTACACCGGCACCTGTCAACGTTACCAGGCGTTTGACGCCGTACTTCTGCATAGCGGTGACAATGTTCTCGATGGCTACTGTCTGCATATTTTTGGGCGAAGCTTTGTTTGGTCCAAGGACGCTAATTACGGCATCTGTTCCCTGGATGGTCTTTTCAACGTCATCAGGGTTCATAGCATCGCCTTGTACTAATGTGAGGCGAGGATGCTGGATGGACATCTTCGCAGGTGTACGTACCAGGGCATTTACTTCATAGTCAGCATCTAGTGCTTGCTGAAGCAGTGGAAGGCCAGTGCGTCCGGTGGATCCAAAGATCGCTAATTTCATAAGTGTTCTCCTTTTTACTCAGGCCATGACTTTTTGTGCTTGAAGAGAGAGGACGGCTTCGCCTTCGGTCTGAACTTTCATGGCGCTGGAGAGGGTGAGGCCGAGGGCGCTAAGACAGGCCATGCCGGTTGTACACATGATGAGAGCGGCCCAGGGATGTGAGAAGACGAACATGGCAGTGACCTTGTCGGCTGGCAGGTGCAGAAGGCCGGAGAAGACGAGCAGGCCTACAGCTTCGTTGCTACCAACCTGTCCGGGAGGGGTGGGTAGGATGTAGAACATGTTGTAGACGGTATAGCCGAAGATGGCGGTGCCAAAGGAGATGGGGAAGCCAATGGTCCAGAAGGCAAGCATGGCAAAGAGGCCGTCGAAGATGACTGCTACGCAGGTGAGCAGGATAGCAGGGACGAAGATTCTGGGCTGGCTGGCTCCCATGAGCAGGGAGTCAACAAAGCCGGTGGCGAAGCCTTCGATCTTGCTGCCAATGGATTTGGGGAGCAGCAGCGTCATTTTATGGAGTAGTCCGATGGCAGCGGTACGTTTCCAGGCCGCAAGGATGACGAAGAAGATGAGGCATAGTAGGAGTCCGCTAACGATTGCCAGGACGATCCAGAGTTTGATGTCCATCTGGATGCCCAACAGTGGGACGATGGCCATGATGAAGAGCGCGGGCATGAGATCAAGGGCTTTGTCCATGGCAACGGTTGGTAGCGAACGACTGATAGGAATGTTAGCAACGCGCTTGAGCATCAGGCTTTTGGCTACTTCGCCACCACGGATTGGCAATAAGAAATTTAAGAATATACCGACCAGGAAGAGCTGGATAGCTTTGAAGGTACTGACGTGGCCGATGGGATTTAAGAAGAGTTTCCAGCGAACGCCTCGGATGGAGAATGCAGTCAAGAAGGCGACGCCTGAGAGGAGACCTAATATGATACCGCGAGGCGTACTCAGGCTTTGCTTGATGATACGAATGGTGGTGGGAATGTCTACGAAACGTGAGACGAGAAAGAGCAAGCCGATGCCAACGAGCAGACCGATGGTTATCTTTGCCGCAGGTGAGCCGAGTATAGCTTTCCAGATCGGTTGTGGCTTGGTTGGCGCTGCTGATACTGGTTTGGCTATAGGAAGAGGTTGGGTGCGACCAAAGGGTTCGCTGCCGTAGAGGTTGATGACGGGTAGTGGGCCGGTCTGTTGAATGCCGTCGGGCCAGTAACCTTCTTCGGCGTCCAGATTGCTAGAGTTGGGTGGGTTCCAATCGTTTTGCTGAGATTGATTTAGGATGGGAGTGGCCGGTATTCTGCCGCTGAGCTGCATGAGGTGGGCAGTGATCTGCTCGCTGACGTCGGTATCCGGTTGCACGTGTAATGGGTCGGAGGTTTGATTATATCTGGCAACATAAGGGAGGTTAAATGCGGGTGAGATGGGTTGCATTGAGTGTGTCGGCTGCATAGCAATATCGTTCCGCGAAGTTTTGATAGCTTCGTTTTCTATAGGGGTTGTTGGTTGATTGTTTACTTCTAGTTGCCGAATCCATTTCAGGCGGGTGATTATTCGTTCTCTTGATATCGGATCTTGTTGCATGCAAACCTCACTTATCGGATTTTTAGGCCACCTTTGTGACCAGAGAAACAAGAATGCGCCTTCCTCCCCACCATGGGCAGGACTGCCCCTACAGATTACGAGCCTTTCCACATCACAGGGCAGGCACAAGGCACTGCCCCTACAGGTAGGCAGCAGTATCTTCGGCAAGGGCAGGCACAAGGCACTGCCCCTACAGATAGTTATATGTAGATGGACGAATATATGATTTTATAGAAAATGGTGTTTTTGGTACCAGGCGGCGGTGCGCCGCATACCTTCCTCCAAGTCAACCTGGGGGGCGTAGCCGAGTTCGGTTTGGGCCCGACAGATACTATAAACGCGACTATTGGTAAGAAATTTGACACGGCTGCGGGTGAGGGGCGCTGATTCGCCCTTCATACCAGGCGTGATGGCAAAGATGTCAGAGGCGAGATTGGCCAGCCAGAGCGGAATACTGCCCTTGGGCAATTGCTTGTCGAGCGAGTGCGCTATGGCGATGGCGAGTTCGCGAATAGTGACGGGACGCTCGCCCGCAATGTTGTAGTTACGGCCGATTGCTTCGGGTCGTGCCGCACAGAGCAGAAACGCGGAGACCATGTCGTCGATGTAAACGGGATGGAGCAGCGCATTTCCACCGTCGATGACGCGGAAAAGTCCTTTTTTGATGGATGAGAAAAAGCCAAGCAGGTGCAGGTCTCCTGGGCCATAGACGAGTCCCGGACGGATGACGCTGACGGGCAGGCCTTGCTCCTTGTAGGCTTTGAGCGCGAGCAGTTCTCCTTCCAATTTAGTGGCCTCGTACGGATTGGTCGGGGCAAAGGGTGCGTCTTCGCCTGCGGGTGTTTTGCCGGTCACGCCGTGGACGCCAGTGGTACTGCAATGCACGATGCGCTGTAACTGGCTTTGCCTTGAACAGGCATTCAGCAAGATGCGTGTGCCTTCGACGTGCGTCTGGCGATAGAGTTCGGTGGACACGCTGGGATGGTAGAGTCGCCCCGCAAGATGATAGATGATAGTGGCTCCATCTACCGCGCGTTGTACCTGCGCAGCGTCTGTGATATCTCCGGTAATGATTGTCACGGCTTCGCCGAATTGCTCCGTAGCTTTTTTCTCATCGCGAACGAGCACGCGCACGGATTGGTTGCGCTTGACGAGTTCGGTTACCAGGGCTGTGCCGAGGAAGCCGGTGGCTCCTGTTACTACTATCGTCATTGTCGTGCTCCTGAATAGCCCTTGACGCTGATGGCATTTTCGGGGCAGGCTTCATAGCAGAGCAGGCAGCGCTGGCAGGTTGAGTAATTGACCTTGAGCGTTTTGAGATCAATGACGTTTGGCAACGGACAGGCCTCTACGCAGATGCCGCAGCGGGTGCAGTTTTGCTCTTTGATCTGA